>NZ_CP173356.1:4830000-6633211 GCF_044998965.1 Mesorhizobium maamorense | reverse complement strand
CGGGGTTCGGCCAGGCCGCGTCTTCCGGCTCGTTGCCGATATGGGTGGGCGCAAGGCCACGTTCTACTTGCCATGATCGGCGAACGAGCTTCTACATCGAAGTTTCACCGCAATATCATCAGAAATGTTGATGGGTTATTGCTTCGCTGGACAGCATGCTGCCGCCGCCGTGAGGCGCGCCGGACCAGCGCGGCCGTTCATCTGCGACGTAACACTCGGCACCGCGCGGATACGAAAACAACCTGTAGACCTGGTCCCACTCGGGCACCCCTTGGGCTAGCCGCTGCGTAAAAGCGCCGGCAGCGCACCCGACTTCGAACGCATTTGCGACAGGACCTTGCGCAATGAGAACTGAGAATTTGCGTGGCGCTCCGGATCGAACGGATTGCCATCGAGCCGCCATGGATCGTCTGCGCCCATTTCTCGATTCAGCAGTTCATAAACGATTTTATGGGTCAAATTAACACCTCACTGAGGCAGCAATCACCGGCGCTGCAAAATGCCGTCAGACGTCGGCAGGGTCGGGACCAGGCACGCTAATTCTGAAATCCCGGCACCAATTTCCACTGCCTTCGGATCGTTGCCTTCTGCATTCCAATCGGCATAGGTGGTGGTGCTCAGGCTTTTTCGTCTGGCGTCCCAGGGGCCAAAGCACTTGGTTTCGGTCACACCCCTCTAATACGGGCGGCAGGATTGGCAAAATTGATTGTTCGGATGACAACCATCCACGCCCTAAACACAACGAAGGCGGAATTGGGCGTCGCTGGGTCCGCGCAACCGCGGTCGTCTGGCCCATGAAACAGCCATTCACCGGTGCTATGAAGCACAAGACGCCGCACGCAGATGGGCGTGGCCTGCGATGCGTTTGTCGGCTTTCGCGGAGCGAGCTGGATTCCTGAAAGAGGCGGAAATGCCGCGGATCGCTGCTTCCAATTCGGGCGGTGGACACGTTTAGGTTCGTTCGTCGCCCACCTCGTGTGCCGGCTGCGCCGTATGCGCCGACCACGGCGGAGAACGACAAGCGTGCAACCATGGAACCGGCTGGGCGCTGCGAGGGCCGAAAATCGCGGCTACGCCGGCACGCTGATGAGGACACAGGGAGACTGGGGTTCACCACCTCAGCATGGCCGTATTGCCATGACCGACAAAGGGAAGATTTTGGCCGAGGCGCAGGCTTGAGTTAACGGCGCTCACGCACAGCCGTTCTGTCCGGCCCTTATACGGCCTTACCGGGGGCTTGGCCAAGCTTCTGGGTGATGCTTTGCATCGCCGGTCGCAGTGGGGTCCGGTTGGCAACGTTAGCACAAGCCAATATCGCGGTCGTCCTGGGTGTGTATGCGTCCCTCTCTTCGGTTTGGACCTGGCTGAACAGCTTGCACCGGTCGGACATGCAGTCCAACCAGGCTGCGCGCATCCACATCAAGCCCCATGAACGCGGAGAAAATCCTCATACATCGCTTGCAACCCGGCACCAAGAGAAGTCTTGGCTTTCCAGCCAAGGTTACGCAAGCGCGTTGTGTCCAGTAACTTGCGCGGAGTACCGTCTGGTTTCGTCCTGTCGAATACCAAATTGCCCTCCCAGCCGACCGCCGCCTTAACCAGTTCCGCTGCCTCGCGAATTGTGACGTCCTCACCAACGCCAACATTAATCAGGGGCACCCTGTCGGGGGCTGTTAAGTCATTAAAGTCCGAATCTGGCAGGCCAAGCAGGAACGCAATGGCATCGCCTACATCCGACGAGTACATAAACTCTCGCCGAGGCTTTCCCGATCCCCAGACCTCTACCGAGGAGTCTCCGTTCAATTTAGCCTGGTGAAAACGGCGTATCAGAGCAGGCAGAACGTGGCAATTTCCGGGATCATAATTATCGCCTGGACCATATAAGCTGGTCGGCATCAACGTGAGATAGCGCGTCTGGTACTGCCGGTTAAACGACCAGCATGATTCGACTCCTGCGATTTTTGCCAAAGCGTAGGGACGATTCGTCGCTTCAAGCGGACCGGTTAGAAGGTATTCCTCACGTATCGGCTGCGGGCAGTCGCGTGGATAGATACACGAGGAGCCAAGAAAAATCATCCGCTCGACACCGGAAGCGTAAGCGGCATCAAAAACACTAAGTTGAATTGCCAGGTTGTCATGAAGGAAATCGACGGGGGAGCTAGCGTTCGCCAGTATACCACCAACCTTTGCGGCGCAAATGACTACGTAATCAGGCCGCCGCGACATAAAGAAGCTGCGCGTCTCGCTCCGGTCAAATAGATCCATCTCGTCGTGAGTGCGTGTTATTATTTCATAGGATCCTAATGCCTCCAAGGCCCTCATTGTGGCAGACCCGACAAGGCCGCGATGGCCTGCTACATAGATTTTCTTCACTTTTTTATTTCCATTGTCTAGTTATATGGACGATAATTATGCACCAAGTCAGCGTGTGGCCGCTTTTATTAGCTTAGCTCCAGTGGATCGTTTGTATGATATCCCTGTTTCATCAACACCGCATCACGCTGCGCCATGCGAAAATCTTCCCGAACCATCTCCCTAACCAGTTCAATGAAGGAGATTTTGGGCTCCCACCCAAGTTTTTCTTTGGCCTTGCGGGCATCGCCGAGAAGTGTCTCGACTTCTGCAGGACGGAAATAACGGGGATCTACTTTTACGATCAAAGCTCCCGTCTTTGCATCGTACCCCTCTTCGTCCACCCCTTCCCCAACCCAACGAACACCCATGCCGAGTTCGGCGGCCGCGACGGAGACAAATTCGCGCACCGAATGTTGCTCCCCGCTAGCAATCACAAAGTCTTCAGCTTGCTCCTGCTGCAGCATCAACCATTGCATCTGGACGTAATCTCGAGCGTGCCCCCAATCCCGACGCGCATTAAGGTTTCCCAAGAATAGAGTCCGTTGTAATCCACACTTAATCCGAGCCAAAGCACGTGTTATTTTTCGCGTTACAAAGGTCTCTCCGCGCGCTGGTGACTCATGATTAAATAGGATGCCGTTGCATGCATACAGGTTGTAAGCTTCTCGATAATTTACAGTGATCCAGTGAGCATACAGTTTGGCAACAGCGTAGGGTGATCGGGGATAGAACGGTGTCGTCTCGGCCTGCGGTGTTTCCCGCACCAGCCCGTAGAGCTCAGACGTCGAGGCTTGGTAGTAGCGCGTATGCTCGACGAGCCCCAGGCTCCGAATTGCCTCGAGGATACGCAGCGCACCCAGGGCATCGGAGTTTGCGGTGTATTCTGGTTCTTCAAAGGACACTGCAACGTGGCTCTGAGCTGCCAAATTGTAAATTTCGTCCGGCTGAACCAGTTGGATGACGCGCGTAAGGCTGGACGAATCCGTCAAGTCCCCGTGGTGAAGCGTAAGATCAACGCCACTTACATGAGGATCATGATAAAGATGGTCGATACGGCTGGTATTAAAAAGAGACGATCGTCTCTTTATCCCATGTACAGAATAGCCCTTTTGCAAAAGAAGTTCTGCGAGGTAGGAGCCGTCTTGCCCCGTGACCCCCGTGATTAAAGCTACTTTTCTCTTGGACAAGCGTGAACCTTTTTGATTTTGACGCGCCCGGGTGATGCTCGGCTGCGGTGGGATTGGCGAGAAGGGCGATCGGGCAGGGCGAACGGGGCCTCTGCGTGAAGGCAAGGGAGAATTTGAGCGGGATGCCCGCCCTTTCATGGAATTGGGGAACGTTCGAGAGAGTTATCAATCAAGATCAAACGACGCGGTTCATTCAAATCGAATTCGATTATCCGTGGCACGAAGAGTCGGGCATGGCGGCTGAAGGCGCTCGTCGGAGGAAAGCGAATAACCGTGTCGCATCGGCCGAGGAGATACATCTCAACGAGAGCGGAAAAACCTCCGTCTCTGCCCAGTGCTGCACTGTGCAAGGGGCCGGCCCGATCCGCTTGGAAGCGTTTTGGGATGGTGAAAAGTTCGGGAAACTTGCCCGACAAGTGATCAACAACCTGGGCGCTGTCTGTACACAAGAACACCCTTATAGGTCTTGGATGCGGTTGCGCTTTGGCCATACGAATGGCAGTGCATACCTGCTCTAGGGCAACGTGTTGATCAGCCCAGTAAGGTGCGTGATCCATAATATTCTCGCCGTTGCCGTGGCGGACATGGACCCCAATTATGCTATGCCCGGCGAAGTGTTCTTGATAGAGCGCTTCGATCCGATCCTCAATTTCTGCCCTCGGTGTGATGCTTCGAAATATCGTTCGCTCGGCTTTCTCATCGCAACGCCACATCAGGCAAGCATCACACACGACCGTGTTGGCTTCACAATCATCTTGGGCTTGGAAGAGATCGCTAAGCTCATCACGCTCTTGGAAAATCTGTTCATCCGGACGGTACACGCAGTCTATGGACGGTTTGTTCCACCACGACGGGAAGAAGGGACCGGGGAATGAGACGTGGTTGATCTCGTCATCGCAAATGACCGGTACACCACCGATCTCTTCAATCGGCTTGAAGAAGACCGGAAAGGCGTTCGCAGACGGGTTGTCAAGGTAGCAAGAGCCGCGCCAATCTATTGCTAAAGCTCGTCCCGTCCGATGTGCGTAGTCCCAAGCCGATGCGAGCGACCACAGGCAATCACCGAGACCCTCGCGCCGTCGAGAAACAACGAACCGACCCATCCTTGATCCATCAACAAGCATCTAAATTGCCTCTTTCCAAAACACCACAAACCTCAGCTTTGCTGCTGCCTTTGAGGCAAGCGCCTGCGCAATTCGGGGGAGCTTGTCGCGCTGCGCCAATGCGATGCAGCTTGCGTAGACGCGGAAGTGCCTGGCCGCGATGGACGCGCGCCCTTGGCCGGTCTTCGGCGCAGGCCAGAAAATGCTCTTCGGAGCCAACGCAAACATCAACCACTTTCCCTTTGGGTTACATCCTTGAATTGTTTCTATGCAACGTGCCGTCCGATCGGTAAAATCGTCTGTTTTGATGAAACGCATCCAAGCCATGGATGGGTGCCGACATAGGTTCCAGTGGCGTTGACCTGAATCCTCTCGTTGTGCTCGACCGACTGCTAACCCCGCGTCAGCCGGGCATTAGCGCGCCTGCAACGACGATCCCCGATGATCTCCTTCGTTGCGGGCAAGTGGATTGAGTTTCGACTTGTCGCAAGACACTTCGTCTGTAGTGCACGGCTCTACTGAAAGCGGATATTTGCCGAGCGGTTTATGGACGGGGGTTGTCGCGGAGAGATCTCGCCGGACCGTTCACCAGTTGGGCTGGCGCTCGGCGGCAGGCCGGCGGCGAGCATTGCCAGGTGGCTGGCCGCAGCATAATCGGCAGGATGCACCGATGGGCCGGGTCCGGGCATGGGAGCGCCACAACGACAGAGGCGATCCGTCGTGCGATTCAAATAGTGGCGAGGCTGAGGTCGCCTTCGATCCGCTATGGCATCAACCCCAAGACCGAGCAGTGGAGAAGCGGGGTTCGACAGCCGATCTGCCCACCGGCCAGGGAGCCGAGATCGAGGTCTCGTCTGCCGAGGAAGAGGACCGTTCTTGTGGCCTTCCGCCGCAACACGCAGCTGCCGCTCGCGCGTTCAGCGACGATCCCGCATTTGACGCGCTCTACATTGCACCGATGTCTGCAGCGCAAGCATCGGGGCGATTGCCAGATGCCGACGTCGACAGGCTGGCGAAGAGAGGTTCAAGGCCTTTCCGATCGGCTTCTTCCACATTGATATAGCGAAGGTCCGTACGAACGGCGCAAGCTAAACATGTAGGCCTTTGTACCGCGGCACCGCCTGTCGCTATCCTTAGCGCCGCTCTGTCCCGCCGGCACCAAAGGAGACCGTCGCGCCGCCGTTGTTGTTAGATCACATTTAATTCCCTAAAAGCCCGCCCCTCAGCCACACGACCATAGCCAAACGCCGAACAATCCACCGTGCGGTATCCGCCATGCACGATCAGTTCGGCCAGCGCCTTGCCCACCGTCGGCGCCTGCTGCAGGCCGTGGCCGGAGAAGCCGTTGGCGAAGATGAAATTGCCGACTTCAGGATGCGGACCGATGACCGCGTTCTGGTCGAGCGTGTTGTAGTCGTAGTGGCCGGCCCAGGCGCGAGTCGGCTTGATCGCCTCGAAGGCGGGAATGCGGGTCGCCAGCACCGGCCAGATCACCTCTTCGAACAGCGGCCAGTCGACATCGAAATCCCCGGGATCGGCCGGGCCATCGCTCTCTTCCGGTTCGGCGCCGCCGGTGAGATAGACCGAGCCTTCCGGACGGACATAGATGCCGGAGGGATCGACCAGCAGCGGCATGTCGGCATATTTCTCGCGTGCCTCGAAGACGAAGACATTGCGCTTGCGCGGCTCGACCGGCAGCGCCAGCCCGGCGAGTGCGGCGACCTTGCCGGCGTTCGGGCCGGCGGCGTTGACGACGATGCCAGCCTCCAGCGTCTCGCCATTGCCGAGGCTCACTCCGGTGACGCGGTTGCCATCGCGCGCGATGCCGGTGACATCTGCGGTGATGAAATCGACTTTCTTCTGCCGCAGCGCCTTGCGGAACAGCGTCAGCATCGCATGCGCGTCGAACCATCCCTCGCCGCTGCGGCCATAGGCGCCGGCGGTTATGCCCTCGGGCGACAGCCACGGGAACCGGCGCACCAGCTGATCCGCGTCCTCCAGCACAATGTCGGCGCCCTCCGCGATCTGCGCCTGGTGATTGCCCCTCAGGATCGGCAGGCCGTCCTCGCCGGCAAGGATGAGATAGCCGCCCTCGCGAAAGCCGATATCGGCGTCATTCCCGAACTCTTCCTTCAGCCGCCGGAACAGTTTCAGCGTGAACTGCGACAGGCGGATGTTTTCCGGGATCGAGAATTGCTGGCGGATCGAGGCCATGGACAGCGTCGTTGCCGCATGCGCGAATTGCGGATCACGCTCGACCAGCGCGATCGAGCCGGAAAACCCTTGCTCACGCAGGTAATAGGCCACCGAGGAGCCGACGATGGCTCCACCGATGATGACGATGTCGTAGCGCATGTTTTGTCGCCTTTCCGGTAACCGCCCGTGTCGATCACATAGCCATCAGCATGATGTCGAAGCGCGTGCCGCGGCCGGGCGCGGCTTTAGCGAGTTGAAACGTGTTATGGGATGCGCTGTCAGCGGGCCCTAATGCAGCTGCCGGTCCTGCTTCACGGAGCAAGTCGTCAGCTCTGTCCGTCTTCTCCTAGGTGAACTCAGGCTCATCACGCCGAAGTGTCCTGTCGCCGTCTTGCGGTAGGGATCAACCATCTTGATGATGCCCTTCAGTCGGAGATCGAAGATATGAGGCACTGATGCCCCGCGCACTGCTCGAGATCCTTGCCCTCGTCCTTCATTACGCCCTGCTTATGTCCGGCGACTGCTCGGTGAGAGCCAGGACTACGGCGCAATTTCGACCAGGCCAATGTCGAGTATCGTATCGCGGGCGACTTGGCTGTAATCGATCTGCGCATGGGTGGTAACCTCGTCCTGCTGGCTTGCCATTTCGCGCTCTTCGCAAATGCTGTTCGGCGGCGGAACATTAAATTACACCAGATTTCTGCCACTGAACGTGAAGTCGTGGTGAGCGTACCATTCACAGCGATTTTGCGGTCGCGAAGGTTTCATGAATTTCTTTGAAGGATCTGTTGCAAACGAGGTCGCAACGAGATTGGCGCGGGCGAATGCGGCGCCGAATTCGACGCAAATCCGGCGTCGATCGCGCTTCGAGCGATGAGATCGCCAATCTCCCAAGATGATTAAGGTCGACGTTCGCGTGATTGCCGCCACGAACAGGAACCTGGAAGACGCTGTTGCAAGGAACGAGTAACGCGCCGACCTTTATTATTGCATCCGCGTTGTTCCCTTCGTGGTGCCGCCATTGCGGGAACGGCGCAGTGATATTCCGCTCCTTGCCGCTGCGATTCTCAAGAATTTCAACAGCGAAAAACGGCTGTACGATGGTCTTCGATGCGAGTGCGATTGAAGTGCTGATGAACTGTGCTTTTCCCGGAAACGTCCGCGAGTTTGAAAATTGCGTGCAGCGGATGGGGACCCTGGCAGCGGGAGCGTCAGTCGTCAGAAGCGACTATGATTGCTCACACGACCGATGCCTTTCCGCCATGCTATGGAAGCACGCATCGAAGGAGGCTACGCCGAAATCCGAGCCGATCGCACGATCGCCACCCATGCAATCGTCTGGTGCTTTTGCTTCGGCCGCCGTTGCAGCCCCGCCTGTTGACGGCGAGCAGGCACTGTCAGCGCCTGCTCGGATCGGCCTCGTAAGCGGCAGGAACATGACCGATCGCGAGCGTCTCATCGCCGCAATGGAAAGATCCGTCTGGGTGCAGCCAAAGGGAGCGCGCCTGCTGGGACTGACGCCGCGCCAGATTGGCTACCCGCTGAGGAAATAGGGTATCGAGATCAAGTGTCTCTGAATCGGGCTGTCGGATTTCCGATGAGGTCGGGGCGCGACATAGCGACGAACTAGTTTAATGAGGACTTGCCCGTGTAAAACCACTTCGCCGGGTAGCCGGACAGTGCGCTGGCGTTGTCGACGGAGTTCGTGCCAAAATCCTCCCTGTACTATCCCACCGTGTGAAAGATGAAGGCATCACGTTCGATATCGACGAGAGCGTTAATGTGCGGCTTCCACCCTGACCTCGGGTCGAAGCCGCTCGTCCGATGCTGGAAACGTGAGTCAACGCCCGCGCTCAGATAATCCTTGCTGCCTCCATCGAGGACGTGTTCGCCGAATCCGCAGAAATTGTCATTGTCCTCCCCAAAAAAATGCGGTTTGTGGCGCTTTCTATCACCGGAGAGTTCGTCCCATGCCTTATCGCCATAGGATTGGTGATCGCCCTCGCGGGCCAAAGATTGATAGTCGCCCGGACAAGCGTCGATTCTGTCGCTGCCATCACGACCCAAGCTCACATCGTGCCGCTCGTCGTGGATTGCTTCGGGAGCTGGTTGCCCCCTAAAAAGCTGTTTTAGCTGCAGGATAAACTTTCTCATCGCAATCTCCCCGATGCCCCCAAATCTTGCCGGCGTCGTTCACGATACAAACCGAGGTCTCTTTGACCGAGACGTCCAGGCCAACATAATATGACATGGTGCGCTTCTCCATCTGATGCAGCTCGAAGCGCAGCACCTCAACGGGGAAACGAGGGGCTCGGACAGCCGAATACCCCATCTAAACATTTAGCTCGTTGGTCATCGGCTGTCGCGAACCGAAGAGCTGTCAGTTTGCCGTCCTCGACAATATGGACGACCCATCCCTCACCGCAACGCTCGACGCGCACGTCGTTAGGTTCGCCAGCCACCATTGCTGCCCCCTCATTTCGTCGCCTCAAAGTGAGACTTGAAGTCGTTCCCGTGTGTCGGAAAACACGGGATCCTACGTGACGTCAGGCACCGATTTTGCGAAGCCGGTGCTTTGTCGATTTCAGGGTGACGGCGATTCACTTCCGGAACGTCCGTGCGCGGAACCTCGCGGATCGATTTAGATGCGCAGATTTTTGGATGTTAATTCGGCCTTAATCATCCACAGCAAACGCGCATGGGAACGCGTATTCAGTCCGAGTAGCTCTGCAAAAGCCCGCTGCTCAGGTGCCTCAGCGCCATCACGCGGCACTCCAAGATGTTTTATAGCTCCGGACCGTTCCTAACGATCAGGGTGCCGGATGGCCACTCGCTCATCGAGAGTCCAATCGGCACAACTACGACGAGCACGTCCTCGTCTCGCGTGGGCGGCAGGTCGAGATAAACATCTGCGAGAGTGGACCGCACGCGAACGCCCGACACAATTGCCGCCAGGCCGTCTCTGCAGAACCTCTCCATATGGTTCCGCATCGCGTGCCGAACGGTGCCGAAGGCGAATGGAACTCCAAGCTGCCGCAATATTGGATATAAAACGCGCATTGAATGACCGATTCCTTGTCCCTCAAGATCCGCACGCACCCCGTACAACCCCAGGTCAGCCACCAGGAGCTCGACCTCGTCAACCTTGATGAAGCGGCGTAGTATGCCGATATGAGCCGCTACGCCGTGCGCGTCGTAGCTGATTGCGCGGAGCTCCGGCCTCGCACCGGCCCAGCTACGGCCGCCTTCGAATGGCTCTGAGTTGAAGGCCCCAGTCGGTCCGTAGGTCTTTCGGAAAAACTCGGAGAGTTCGACATGGTCGGCCTGTTGCAAGTCACTTTCCCAGCGCAACCTCCACCGCACGTCAGAGCACATGGAAAGACCTCATCTTTGTTGCTGTTTTGTTGTGAAGCGCCTAGCAGAGGGACGCTTGTCGCATCGAGCCGGCTCGATGTAGCTTGCGCAGGTCACCGAAGAACTAGCCACAACGAACACGCGTCTCCGCTGCGTTCCGAGTACACCGGAAGGCGTACACCGGAAATACTGCTCGGAACCAATACAAACATCGATAGTTACCTTGGCTTACACATTTCAAGTCGTGCTATGCAACCTTTTGCGGAATTGGCAAAATCGTTTATTTCGATGAATGCATTCCACGCGCTGGATGAGAAAGGACATGCGTTTCAAAGAGATTGTCCTAAATCTTCCGACCGAGGCGGCCTTGATCACGAGGCTTCGACCCGGCCAGTTACCCGACCCGCTCGCCAGACCAACTGACCGCTATCTGGGTGGGAACCTTCGGGGCCTACTGAACTTTTCACGCTAAATCATTGCCATACCACCGTTCACATGAACGGTCTGGCCGGTGATGTAGGCGGCCTCGTTCGAGGCCAGGTAGACCACAGCCGAGGCGACTTCCACGCCGGTGCCCATGCGCCTGGTCGGAATGGTGGCCATGATCGCTTCTTTCTGCTTATCGTTCAGCTTGTCGGTCATGGCCGATTCGATAAAGCCCGGCGCCACGCAGTTCACTGTCACGCCGCGTGTCGCGATCTCGTGCGCCAGCGATTTCGACACGCCGATCATGCCAGCCTTTGAGGCGCAATAGTTCGCCTGGCCGGGATTGCCGGTTATGCCGGACACGGAGGTGATGTTGATGATGCGGCCGTTGCGGCGGCGCATCATCGAATGGGTCAGTTCGCGTGTGAGCCGGAACATGGCGGTCAGGTTGACCTCGAGGACCGCGTCCCAGTCGTCGTCCGACATGCGGATAAAAAGCCCGTCCTTGGTGATGCCAGCATTGTTGACCAGTATGTCGACGCCTTCGAGATCGGCTTCCGCCTTTGCGCCCAGCGCCTTGACCTCGTCGCGGTTCGAGAGATTCGCCGGAAACAGTTTTGTGCGCCCGCCAAGCTCGGCAGCCAACGCATCGAGCTTTTCGACACGCGTGCCGTGCAGGCCGACGGTTGCGCCCTGCGCGTGCAGCGCCCGTGCTACGGCCTCGCCGATTCCACCGCTTGCTCCGGTGACGAGCGCCTTGCGGCCGGTCAGATCGAACATTGTTATCGATTTCCCTTTCTAAGGACTGGCTTCGCATGGAAGCGGCCACTAGCGGCCCTGCGTGCCTCCAGACATTGTCGGGTAAAAGCTTTGGACAAACCTCGAGCCGAACCGAAGGACCTCGCTTAACCTTCCGGGTAGCGGTAGGTCCGCCGCTTCAACAGTTGAGAATTTTGCAAAAGCGAGGTCCGGTTCGTCGAGCTTCCGCCGCCACTTGGCGCATTCGAGGCGGTCCAAGGGACGTCCTTCACAACCGTGATCCGGCAAGGATTGGATGTGAGAGATAGAGTTACTTACATTTCGCATGGCTTTTACACCTGCTTGAACGCCAGAACTGCGTTCATGCCGCCCATGGCGAAGGCGTTGCTCAGTGCCACGCGCACCTTGCGTTCGCGCGCCATATTGGGCGTGACGTCGAGATCGCAATCGGGGTCTGGTTCGCGATAATTGGCGGTCGGCGGCACGATGCCCTCCTGGATCGCCATCACGCAGGCGATCATTTCAAGTGCGCTCGCCGCGCCGAGGCAATGCGCGTGCATGGACTTGGTGGACGAGACAGACATCGAATAGGCATAGTCTCCAAAGACGCGCTTGATCGCCGCCGTCTCGGTTCGGTCGTTGGCCTTGGTGCCGGTGCCGTGGGCGTTGAGGTAATCGACGTCCTCGGCATTCAGCCCGGCGTCGGCAAGGCAAGCGCGCATCGCGGCCTCCGGCCCCTCGATCGACGGCGCGACGATGTGGAAGGCATCGCCGGAAAGGCCGATGCCTGCAATCTCGGCAAGCATTGTGGCACCGCGCGCCGCGGCATGCTCATAGCTTTCCAGCACGGCCATGCCCGCACCCTCACCTATCACCACTCCCTTCCTGTCGGCGGAGAAGGGCCGGCAAGTATCCGGAGCGAGGGCGCGCATTGCCTCCCATGCCTTCAGCTGAACGCATACGAGTGGCGCTTCGGCGCCTCCAGCAAGCATCACGTCGGCTCGGCCGAGCCTGATCTGATCCGCCGCCGAAGCGATCGCATGGTTGGCTGATGCGCATGCAGACGCGATGGCAAAGACCGGGCCGCGCAGGCCGAGGCTCATGCTGACCTGGCTGGCAGCGGCGCTCGGCAATCCCTTTGGTGCAGCGTAGAGGCCGGTACGCTTCGCGCCGTCCAAATAGAGGGCGCGATAGGTTTCTTCGACCGTTCCCCAGCCCCAACCGCAGACGCCTACTGTCGCGCCGAAGCGATACGGATTTCCCTCGTCGCAGGAAAGTCCGGCGTGTTGCATCGCTTCGCGCGCCGCAAGCACAGCGAGCAAGCTGAGGCGGTCCATGGAGACGAGCTGGGTGCGGCCGATGTCGTGCTTCGGCAGCTCCTTTATCTCGGTACCGACAGTGCCCTTCATCTCATGAAGCTCGGAAGTTACCATCGGGCGGATGGCGGAGCGGCCTTCGCGCATCTCTTTCCAGATAGAGGCGGCGTTGTTGCCCAGGCCGCAAAGCCCGCCCATCCCAGTAATGACGACTCGCCTATCCAATCAGACCTCCTTCGCGAGCAAACCGCGAACGGCTTCCACCATGTCGCCGACATTGTTGAGATTCGACCAGGCGTCGGCCGAGTTCATGTCGATCTTGATGTCGTAGGCCTGCTCCACATCCCAGAGGAGATCCGCCAAACCCAGTGAATCGACTCCCAGCGAGGTCAGTTCCGTGGCAGTCGTTATTTCGCCGATAATGGACACGCTCTCGCCGCTCTCCGATTCGAGGCGGTTCTTGATCGTGGCAATGATTTCCGTTGCGAGTTGATCAGCCATTCTGTTTTTTTCCATAATAATACCTTTTGACGTGGGCGCGGCGCCAGGCCTTTGCCGGTCACGTCGCGACGTCACACGACAAGGGTTCGGGCGATCGGGGCGTGTTAGGTGCTCTCAATGCGAGATTCCGAAAGATTGATAAAATCGTTTGTTTCGATAAGACGCATCCACCCTGTGGATAGAAATACATTCCAATGACCGGGCAAGCCGTTGTCATTAATCCCGCATGGCCCCTCCCACGCAAAAGCTCGGCACGTCTCGGGGCGACTAGATGCTTAGCGCCCGACTTGCTCTCTACGGCGCGACGAACCGCGCGGCGGTCGCGGAAGGCACAAAATTAACCATCCGCAGGGTGGATTCATCCTGTGTGTCGAGCCCCGAACACCATCGATTCGCTGGACTCTTTCAGGGTTGCATCGCCCGGAACGTCGCGATCGCCCACCCTGTTGTCTGTCGGTAGCTAATCAAGTTGTCCGGTTTGGTAGCACATGATCTGTCCGCTTCTGTTTTGGCGTCGAAGCGGTTCACGCGGCTTGCCTGATGGGGCAAGTGTCTTCGATTGCGGCGCCGTCAGAGCTGTAGCGAGCAATGCGGCGCGGCCCGTGAAAGATCGCCAGGGTTCCATCCGGGTAGTGCCTGACCTTGACGGTGGCTTTGACGAAGTGATGCCGGATCGGGCTCTGCGGCAGCTGCAATCGCAGCCGCGCGAAGGCGACCGTGTTGTCGCGGGCAACGACGCGCTCCTCCTCGATGCACAGGATCTGGGCCAGTTGTTGCGGGTCTGCGGCGACAAAGGCGCTGTCCTCGACCGCGGCCGGCCTGGCGAAGCGGGCATTGTGAGCTGGTAGGTAGGTCTGTGCGATGAACCGGTTGGCGGCCTCGATGTCGGCAATTCCGGCCAGCGCCAGCTCTCTCGGCAGCCGATCCTGCAAGGTGGAGAACATCCGCTCCGAGCGGCCTCGCGCTTCAGGGGAATAGGCTGGAATATGTTCGATACCCAGCCGCTCGAGTGCCCGGCCGACCTGGGTCAGCCGGCTTTTGTCGACCGCCTCGCCGGCCTTCAGCGTCACGAAATAGTGGCTGCCGCGATCGCTGTAGAGGCTCGATGGCAATCCCTTGGCGACGAATGTCTCCAGAAGGCCCTGAAAGCTCGACGCCGTGCCTTCCTCCTCGATCAGGAAGGCCGAATAGATCGTGCTCGTCGCATCGTCCATCGTCACGATCAGGTCCAGCATCGGCTCACCCGCCAGCCATCGATGACGGCTGCCATCCTGATGCAGCATCATCCCCTCGCAAGGCTTCCTCTCCCGCTTGCGCCGGTGAGCACCGCGCCGCTTGGCCCGTTCCACAAGGCCCGCCGCGTGGAGCTGCGTCTTGATGAAGGTGTAGCCCCAGCTGAAATGGTGATCGCGCAGCAGGTGCTCGTGGAAATGCTTCACATTCCAGCCGAGGTAGCGATGACGGTAAAGCTCCAGCATCTCCTCAATCGCTTCCGCCGGCACCCGACGCGTCGAAAGCTTGCCCAAGCGCCGATCCAGCAACCCTGCTTCCCCAGCTTCTTCGTACCGGTCGCGGTAGCGTCGGAATTGCCGCTCCGACATGCCAAGCAACTCCCCTGCCTCCATCATCGAAAGATCGCCACCATTCCAGCGGCTCAATACGTCCCGAAACTTTTGCATTCTCCGTTCCTGTAGCCATGCCGTCCGCTTCATCCCCAGCCTCCATCCGCTGGCGATAAAACCGGACAACTCACGTGCTACCTAATCCGGACAACTCATGTGCTTACGACATCGCCCACCCTGTTGTCTGTCGGTAGCTAATCAAGTTGTCCGGTTTGGTAGCACATGATCTGTCCGCTTCTGTTTTGGCGTCGAAGCGGTTCACGCGGCTTGCCTGATGGGGCAAGTGTCTTCGATTGCGGCGCCGTCAGAGCTGTAGCGAGCGATGCGGCGCGGCCCGTGAAAGATCGCCAGGGTTCCATCCGGGTAGTGCCTGACCTTGACGGTGGCTTTGACGAAGTGATGCCGGATCGGGCTCTGCGGCAGCTGCAATCGCAGCCGCGCGAAGGCGACCGTGTTGTCGCGGGCAACGACGCGCTCCTCCTCGATGCACAGGATCTGGGCCAGTTGTTGCGGGTCTGCGGCGACAAAGGCGCTGTCCTCGACCGCGGCCGGCCTGGCGAAGCGGGCATTGTGAGCTGGTAGGTAGGTCTGTGCGATGAACCGGTTGGCGGCCTCGATGTCGGCAATTCCGGCCAGCGCCAGCTCCCTCGGCAGCCGATCCTGCAAGGTGGAGAACATCCGCTCCGAGCGGCCTCGCGCTTCAGGGGAATAGGCTGGAATATGTTCGATACCCAGCCGCTCGAGCGCCCGGCCGACCTGGGTCAGCCGGCTTTTGTCGACCGCCTCGCCGGCCTTCAGCGTCACGAAATAGTGGCTGCCGCGATCGCTGTAGAGGCTCGATGGCAATCCCTTGGCGACGAATGTCTCCAGAAGGCCCTGAAAGCTCGACGCCGTGCCTTCCTCCTCGATCAGGAAGGCCGAATAGATCGTGCTCGTCGCATCGTCCATCGTCACGATCAGGTCCAGCATCGGCTCACCCGCCAGCCATCGATGACGGCTGCCATCCTGATGCAGCATCATCCCCTCGCAAGGCTTCCTCTCCCGCTTGCGCCGGTGAGCACCGCGCCGCTTGGCCCGTTCCACAAGGCCCGCCGCGTGGAGCTGCGTCTTGATGAAGGTGTAACCCCAGCTGAAATGGTGATCGCGCAGCAGGTGCTCGTGGAAATGCTTCACATTCCAGCCGAGGTAGCGATGACGGTAAAGCTCCAGCATCTCCTCAATCGCTTCCGCCGGCACCCGACGCGTCGAAAGCTTGCCCAAGCGCCGATCCAGCAACCCAGCTTCCCCAGCCTCTTCGTACCGGTCGCGGTAGCGTCGGAATTGCCGCTCCGACATGCCAAGCAACTCGCCTGCCTCCATCATCGAAAGATCGCCACCATTCCAGCGGCTCAATACGTCTCGAAACTTTTGCATTCTCCGGTCCTGTAGCCATGCCGTCCGCTTCATCCCCAGCCTCCATCCGCTGGCGATAAAACCGGACAACTCACGTGCTACCTAATCCGGACAACTCATCTGCTTACGACATCGCCCACCCTGTTGTCTTGACTAGCGCCACGCCACGGTTTATCTCACCGCCACGCTAGCACTCGCCTTTGCTGAGTGCTAACTGCAGGTCCGGACAGCCGGGCTTTGTACGTGTCCGGCGCCGCCGGATGGTGTTTTCACCACTCTCATCGAGGAAGAAAAAATGGCAAAGTCGAAGTTCCGGCCGCTTCATGACCGCGTGGTCGTTCGCCGGGTCGAATCCGAATCCAAGACCGCGGGCGGGATCATCATCCCGGATACGGCAAAGGAAAAGCCGCAGGAAGGCGAGATCATCGCCGTCGGCTCCGGCGCTCGTGACGAAGCTGGCAAGCTGGTCCCGCTGGACGTCAAGGCCGGCGACCGCATCCTGTTCGGCAAGTGGTCGGGTACCGAAGTCAAGCTCAATGGCGAAGACCTTCTGATCATGAAGGAATCCGACATCATGGGCATCATCGGCTGATTATCGGCCTTTCCATCAACTGAATCTTAAATCTTCGGGCTCGATCCGAGCCCCTGCCAGGAGCTAAAAATGGCTGCCAAAGACGTAAAATTCTCCCGCGATGCCCGCGAGCGCATGCTGCATGGCATCAACATCCTCGCCGACGCGGTGAAGGTCACGCTCGGCCCCAAGGGCCGCAACGTCGTCATCGACAAGTCGTTCGGCGCCCCGCGCATCACCAAGGACGGCGTCACCGTCGCCAAGGAGATCGAACTTTCCGACAAGTTCGAGAACATGGGCGCGCAGATGATCCGCGAAGTCGCTTCGAAGACCAACGACATCGCCGGCGACGGCACCACGACCGCGACCGTTCTGGCGCAGTCGATCGTCCAGGAAGGCCACAAGGCGGTTGCCGCCGGCATGAACCCGATGGACCTGAAGCGCGGCATCGACCTCGCAGTAACCGACGTCGTCGCGACGCTGATCAAGAACGCCAAGAAGATCAAGACCTCGGAAGAGGTTGCCCAGGTCGGCACGATCGCCGGCAACGGCGATGCTTCGGTCGGCTCGATGATCGCCGAAGCGATGCAGAAGGTCGGCAACGAAGGCGTCATCACGGTCGAGGAAGCCAAGACCGCCGAGACCGAACTCGAAGTCGTCGAAGGCATGCAGTTCGACCGCGGCTATCTCTCGCCCTACTTCGTCACCAACGCCGACAAGATGGTTGCCGATCTCGAGGACGCCTACATCCTGCTGCACGAGAAGAAGCTCTCCAACCTGCAGGCCATGCTGCCGATCCTCGAAGCCGTCGTGCAGACCTCCAAGCCGCTGCTCATCATCTCGGAAGACGTCGAAGGCGAGGCGCTCGCCACGCTCGTCGTCAACAAGCTGCGCGGTGGCCTGAAGATCGCCGCCGTCAAGGCGCCGGGCTTCGGTGACCGCCGCAAGGCCATGCTGGAAGACATCGCCATCCTCACCGGTGGCCAGGTCATCTCCGAAGACCTCGGCATCAAGCTCGAGAATGTCGGCCTCAACATGCTCGGCCGCGCCAAGAAGGTGTCGATCTCCAAGGAAAACACCACCATCGTCGACGGCGCCGGCAAGAAGGAAGAGATCCAGGGCCGCGTTGCCCAGATCAAGCAGCAGATCGAGGAGACCACCTCGGACTACGACAAGGAGAAGCTGCAGGAACGTCTGGCCAAGCTCGCCGGCGGCGTTGCCGTGATCCGCGTCGGCGGTGCGACGGAAGTCGAAGTCAAGGAAAAGAAGGACCGCGTCGATGACGCCCTCAACGCGACCCGCGCGGCCGTCGAAGAAGGCATCGTTCCCGGCGGCGGCGTCGCACTGCTGCGCGCTTCGCTGAACATCAACGCTGTCGGCGTCAACTCCGACCAGGCTGCCGGCATCAACATCGTTCGTCGTGCGCTGCAGGCTCCGGCCCGCCAGATCGCGGCCAACGCCGGTGCGGAAGCATCGATCGTCGCCGGCAAGATCCTCGAGAACAAGGGCGCGACCTTCGGCTACAACGCCCAGACCGGCGAGTATGGCGACATGATCGCCATGGGTATCGTCGATCCGGTCAAGGTTGTCCGTACAGCTCTTCAGGACGCGGCCTCGGTCGCCGGCCTGCTGGTCACCACCGAAGCCATGATCGCGGAGGCTCCGAAGAAGGAGTCGGCTGGCGGAGGCGGCATGCCTGGCGGCATGGGCGGCGGCGGCATGGGTGGCATGGGCGGTATGGATTTCTAATCCACGCTACCTGGCTAATACGGAAAGGGCGGCAGCAATACCGCCCTTTTTTGACCAACTTCTCGGAACCACAACTACATCGTCGTAATGGCGCTTGATAGCGCACCGCATGTCCGCTCCAGCACCCATCTCGTCCTTTTGCGCTCTCCTTGATGCAGTCAGCAATAACTGGTACCGATCACAACTCTTTCGCGTGCTCTTTTACTGAAAATTCAAGCGCTTGGGTCAGAGTTACCGCCTTGGAGAATAGGAAGCCCTGAGCGGTTCTGCAACCAAGCTTGTGCAGAATTTGTCGGTCTGCCTCTGTCTCCACGCCCTCGGCCATGACCTCGATCCCAAGCGTCCTACCAAGATCGATCACCGTTTTGACAAGCAGCCGGTCGTCTCGGGACCTTGCCAGACCGCGAACGAAGCCCTGGTCAATTTTCACCTTGCGTATCCGGCTGTCCTTGAGCGATGCCAATGTGGAAAAGCCGGTGCCGAAGTCATCGAGCGCGATGGAGATGCCGGCATGTGAAAGCCGTCCGAGCTTCTCATCCACTCTGTCCGGGTCCACGGGGGATTCTTCGGTAATCTCAATTTCGAACATCGTTGGTGGCAGGTCCTTTGCGGCCAAACCATTCAGAATCATATCGTCGATATCGCCGGCCTCCAGTTCGCGCGGTGAAACATTCATTGCCACACGCACATCACGGCGGTCAGCTTTCAACAAGCCGTCGATAAGAGCACAACAGTCCCCGAAACCGTATGGGTCAGCAGCTGAAGCATTCCGGTTTCGCGCGCGGCTGTGATGATTTCGGGCGGAGAGATGGCGCTATGAATCGGGTGGGTCCACCTCAGCAAGGCTTCGAAAGCGACCAGGCCCCCGGTATCGAGTCTTACGATGGGCTGGAACCAAGAACTGAGGCTTCTCGTCTTTATCGCCGAATGAAGGTCGCGTTCAATGGACTGGCGGCGATGCAGCTCCCTGTCGAGTTCGGCATCGAACAGGCAAAATTCGTTCCTGCCACGACGCTTAGCTGTGTAAAGGGCGATATCCGCCCGCAACAACATTTCTGTAAGCCCCGGGCTTTCGGCCAAGTATATTCCTAAAGATGCTCCGATCCGGACGGACGCGACCCCAGGATAGGGGCGAGCAAGTTTGGCTATGATGTTGGATGCGAGAATACTGGGAGAAGGAGAATTTCTGAGCGAGGGGAAAAAAAGCACAAATTCATCGCCGCCGATACGGGCGAGCGTTGAGCCTGCGGGCGCTTCTTGCTCTATCCGGCGGGAGATCATGACGAGCAGTTCATCACCCGTCCTGTGACCGTAGGTATCGTTGACAGACTTGAAACCGTCTAAGTCAATCAGCATTGCCACGAAGGGGCCGTCTGTGTTCTCGTACTGACCGATTGCGTGTTCGAGGCCCCGTCTGTTGAGCAGGCCCGTCAAGTGGTCCTCCTTGGAATTGCGCTCCATTACGGCCGCAAGCCGCTCGGCCTCATGTCTCAGGCGGCTCGCCTCGCGGAAGCGCGCTTGCCCTACCAACGAACTTCGAACCAAGCCGCCCTCGAAGAGTAGAACCGCAAAAGCCAGAATGTAGTCTTCCAAGTTGCCTTTCGTCAGCAGCCATCCTGCAGTGATAAGGAGTGGCGGTGTGATGAAGCTGATCGCTGCCGCGGAATACGAACTGCCGTATGTTACCGCACCTGCTGAAATCCCCGCCAGAATGATCAGATGCAGCGCCGATTGGGGTGTTGTGTATCCGGCCGTGAGGACGGCAGGAAAGGACCAGGCAAATCCCGCCAAAAGAGCAAGAATGGCAAACCAGCGAAGCCGCTGCGAGATCCATTTCAAATCGTCCTTAGGACCCGTCTCATTTAGCTGATAATGGGCTAGTGCAAGGCGCGCGACATTTATAGCATTGACAATCAAGAACCAGACTGCGGCCGCAAAGCCGCCGCCAGAAAGGGCCTGCACCATCAAAATCAGGCCTGATAGGATAGTGCTTATCGGCATCGACACGAAGAGACCGGCCCTCAAATCAGCGAGCTGATCCTGAAGAATTCTGGCATCCAGCGCGTCTTCTTTGTTCAGGGCCATAGATCAGTCAGCTTGCTTTCTGGTCTTCTTCCGGAGCGCAGATTTATGCAACACCCTGAAGGACGGGGCAACGATTCAGCGGGGCATCAGCCTCGCGTCGCTCAGTCAATGAGATGTCTGCGGAGACCTACAGCGGTCAAAGGAACGCGGCGTCGTGGTGTCCCGATTGGTTTCGGCACGAAACTGGGATCTAGGAAGGAGCGGCACGGAAGCTGCGCTGGTCGTGCCGCCGAAGGCGATGCACAAGGGCTTCGCGATGCTCTTCACGGCCCCTGCGACGGGTAATCTTTAGAGGGCGAGGTCAGGCAGCGTTTGGGATGGATGAGATTTCATCGAAGATACTTTCAGCCAAGCCAAGTGCCCGAGCGATCCGATCGCGATATCCCTTGTCGAAGGGATGGCCAGACTCAATCAGCCTGACCTCCTCTACCGTCAGTCCGCTCGTCACGGCGATCTCCTCGGTCGAATAGCCAAGATGTTCTCGATATGCCTGAATTGCGGGTTTTCCGTTTGAGATTGCGGTAAGTACTGTCTCGGGCAGCGCGAAAGGCGAAGCAGTCATTTTGCCTCCATGCAGAGACCGGCCGCTCGAAGATGCGAAACAAGCGGCGGCCGATGTTGAGATAGGATGCCGAAAAAGCCCGAGCCGGCGGCTTCCAATACGCGACCACTCTCGGCGTGGGAGGCGCTCCGCTATGCGGCGGCCGCCACCGTTTAGATCAAGACCTCATCTTCGAGGATTCCTATATAGCTACAAGAAGACGTTCGCGAGTCCGCCAACTTGATTGCGACCTGTAGAAGTGGACTGTCAGGTTCGACCGTATACGTCATCAAGCCGCACGATGTCATCTTCGCCGAGATACTCGCCGCTTTGGACCTCGATCATCACCAGGCCGATATTGCCGGGGTTCTCGAGCCGGTGTTTGTGACCGCACGGGATATAGGTGGATTGATTGGTGGTCAGGAGTAGCTCCTGGTCGCCGTTGACTATTTTCGCAGTGCCGCTGACCACGACCCAGTGCTCGGAGCGGTGATGGTGCATCTGCAGGCTCAAGCGCCCGCCAGGGTTCACCTCAATGCGCTTGATCTTGAAGCGCTCGCTTTCCTCCAGAACCGTGTAGGTGCCCCAGGGCCGGTGCACTGTACTGTGTAGTAAGTGTGCTTCATGTCCCGCAGCCTTGAGTCCCTCGAAGAGTTTCTTTACGTCCTGGACGCTATCGCGGGATGCGACAAGCAGGGCATCGGGGGAATCCACGATCACCAGGTCGCTGATACCGACGGTGCCGATGACTCTCTTGTCCGAGCTTATGTAACTGCGCATGGTATCGATCATGTGAACATCGCCGCGAATCCTGTTTCCGTTCACGTCAGCGGCGACCAGTTCAGCCATTGCGTTCCACGATCCAATGTCATTCCACCCCATTTCGCAGGGAACGACGGAGAGATTGTGGGTTTTTTCCATCACCCCTCGGTCGAGTGAAATGCGAGGAGCCATGGCGAAGTGCTCAGATGAGAGTTCGATGCTGGCAACATGGTCGCCGTGGCTGACGCGAGCATTCTCGTAGCTAGCGAGAACGGCATCGATCACCTCCGGGCAATGCGCAGCCATTTCGTCGAGCATGACCTGCGCCTTGAAGCAGAAGATGCCGGCGTTCCAAAAGAAACGTTTGGAGGCGACATAGGATTTGGCGGTCTCGATGTCCGGCTTCTCGACGAAACGGACGACTTTTTCGCCATCGGCCTCGATGTAGCCGAATGCTGTTTCCGGCCTGTTCGGATTTATGCCCAGGGCAGCGATGTGCCCCTGCCGCGCATGCTCTATCGCCCGGCTCATGGCGCTTCGAAAAGCCGGCAGGTCGCCGATGATTTGGTCCGCCGGAAAAATGCACAGGATCGCATCCGGACCCTGTGTTGCCTTGGTGTGGATCGTCGCCGCGGCGACAGCGGCGGCCGTGTCCCGGCCCTCCGGCTCGAGCAGGAAGGTGCGCGGCAGCACAACAGACTCCAGCTCGTTAAAATCGTCTTTCGTGAGGTAAAGGTGGGCTTTGGAGGCCACGGTGACGAGTTCGGCGACCCCCTCTATCGAAACCGCACGCAACACGGTGTGCTGAATGAGCGAATGCCCGTCCGCCACCTTGAGGAAAGGCTTGGGATGCGATTGCCTGGACGCAGGCCACAGCCGCGAGCCGGCCCCGCCGCTGATAATGACCGGAACCACTTTCATCAAATGCTTCCTATCGTCTGTGACGCGGATGCCAATGCCCTTTTCAGCACTGAGGCGACGATCGCCGTGGCTCTGCTCTCGGTCGAAGCTTCCGAATAGCAGCGCAATTCCGGTGCATTGCCGGAGGGCCGCAGATGTATGATCTCATCTGTGCTCATTCGAACCCTGAGGCCGTCGGTTTCGTCGACTTCGGCTACAGTCCCGAACGGAGCGAGAAATTGCCGCAGCGCGTCGAGGTCTGCGAGGCGATCCATCAATCTGCGCGAAGTTTCTGCAGTGAAGTCTTGAAGGCGTTCGCTCGCGCACGCCGGAAGGTTCCAAAACCCGCGCAGTTGCGACAGCTTCTTCTTTGTCGATGCCATGGTACCGAGAACAGCTAGGATTGGGAGCAGCGAGTCCCGCGTCGGCAGTGCGGTCAGCGTCTTCCCGTTCACCGTGCAATCCGAGCCTAGCAGAACACCGCCATTGGCCTCAAAACCGAGGACGATGCCGGCGGCGCCGCCTGAGGCTTCCATGGCTTCGATGACAAATGGAGAGCCGACCTTCGACCTCCAGACTTCGAAACCAAGAGCTTTCGTGATGCCCGAATTGGAGGTCACTGGCGTCACGACCGTGTCTGCCTTCAGGAAGAGAGCCGTTGCGAGCCCAATCAGGTCGCCGCGAAAAAGATCGCCATTTTCATCAGCGATGAGTGGCCGATCAGCGTCCGCATCGGTCGACACGATGGCATCGAGACCGAATTCGCGGACCCATTTCTTCAATTTTGACATTGTTGCCGCGTCCACGGCTTCGGTATCGACAGGTACGAAGGTCCCGTTTTTCCCGACCGCGATCACGCTGGCACCAAGCGATTGAAGGACCTGTACCAACAGTTCCGCCGCGACCGAACTGTGCTGATAGACACCAAGTCTCATGCCGGAAAGGGAGCCCGGCTCCAGTATGTCATTGGCGCGCTCTCGATAACAGCCGATCGCTTCTTCATGGCGCATAGGCCACGTCGTTCCCAGAGGAGCCGGTGGCAAGCAATACGCAGCTGATCTTTCGCCTACAAAGCGCGTCATCGCGGCCTCATCCGCCTTGTCGATTTCACCATTCGGGCCATAGAATTTGATGCCGTTGCGATCGGCTGGAATGTGCGACCCGGTGACCATAAGAGCGGCCGTGCCGTGTCTGCGTGCATATAGTGCCAGGGCAGGCGTAGGTATGGCGCCGCAATCGATCGGCTGAAAACCATTTGCGGCCAACGCTGCCATGCAATTGTTGACTATCGCCTGACTGCTGTCGCGTAAGTCGCGGCCTATGAAGACCGGACTATTCAACTGAACCCGGCTCGAAATCAAACGCCAAGCGAAAGCTTCGGTATAAAGTCCGCTGGCTTTGCCGACCAATTCCGAATCCAAACCTCGAACGCCGCTTGACCCGAATTTCATGACTTCGCTTTGCTGGTGGAGAGGCAGGGTGGGTAATGTTACAGTGCTTATTGAAAGCGCCATCGCTCTCAGCCACCTGCAGTTCAGATACGCGGTTCCGGTAACGGCCGATCAAATTTCAAGATCGATACAAACAGGAGCTCAGAACGGGAGGTTTCTCGCCACCCAAGGCTACCGGATTCTAGCGGACCCTATGGCTCGCTCTATCACGAGAGCCGTAAGGCCCATTCTGAGGTCCGGCCGGGCATGCACAGATCTCCTCTCCATCGGAATCTCTGGCCCGCTCATCTAATGATCTAAGGCAGTGGTTGATTGATCGGCCTGCCGGTATTTCGCTATGCAGCATCATGACAGGTCGGTAAACTTGGTTGTTTGGATTGGATGCATCCATGCCATGGATGGGGCTAGATAGCCGTCTTGATCGTAGAATCCTGCGATTTAGGTGATGAGGTCAGCTAGAGGACTGGCTGACCATGGCGTGACCTCGGGCGCTACACCAAGCAAAGTCCTGCCCTGCAACGCCTCAAGTCTGGGAAAGTTGGTTTCTGGAGTTGCGTTGGATTAAGGCCTATCCCAAAACAGTTGACGCTGTCGTCGTCGCCGCGATCAACGCCTTCGGCCTTGTCTGCATCCATCCCTTTTTGGCAACGTAACGGCCGGTTTCGCTGCAACACGATGCGCCACTGGCTAGCCATGTGCCGCTTCAACCGGCGAGAGTGCTGGCTGCAACTCCGTCAAGGAAGCGGTCACCATAGCGTACATGGCGCGTGAAGAATTCGGCACGAGCTGGATCAAGCTCGGAGTGATCGGCAACTAGGACACGCTGCAACCGGACGTGTCCGGCCTTGTCGGGGCCGCGCACATCCTGTGCCAAGACGGCTTGCAGTATTCCCCTGCACCACCGGTGACCTTGTCGTCGCCCAGCGGCTGCTGGAAGCGCAAGGTGCTGATGCCGTAGTGAGGGCCGATCGGTTCTGCCCTCGGGCCGGTCAATATGAGGGCGCTGCCCTCGATGCGCCTTCACATGCTGCCACCGTCATGGAGCTCGGCTTTGACGCCGTGCTTCTGACACGGCGGTCGCCAAGGCGGCCGATCCCGTCGGCATGGCGCGCCCGTTCCGCTCGGGACATTATGAGCTTCTCAGAAACCGAAGAGCGCTCAAAGCCGTGACCTCTTACCGAACATTTGCGACAGAACCCGAGATCGACACCGCTGCTGCTCTCTCGGCTCACTTACGACCATCTCGATGTGCATTCGAGCGAAGTCTTCGTCAAGGCAACCCACAATCCAACCGGCATTTTCGTCAAGGGCCTCCTCGGGGCGGGCGGAGTCAGCGAGGGCACTCTCATCGACGAGGATTTCCCGCTGGGATCTTATTCGAACACGTCGAGCGATCAGCGCGGCGGCGACATCACCTATTTCACCACTGATCTGGGATACTATTTCTGGAATACGCCGCGCTATCGCATTGGTGCTTTGGTCGGCTATAACTTCTGGAACGAGCGCTACAACGCTTTCGGATGCGCGCAGCAGGCTAACTCGCAGATGTGCGTGCCAGCATTGCCGACCAATGTCGGCGTGATCAGCCAGGACAACAATTGGCATTCGCTGCGGCTCGGACTGGCCGGGCAGACGCAACTCACCGAACGGCTCAGCCTTTCTGGCGACGTGGCGTTCCTATTGACGCGATTAAACGGCAAAGATCGGCACCATCTAAACCCAGAGATAAGCCCCACTCCCGAAGACGGCGACGGGCATGGGGTCCAACTCGAGGCGGTGTTGAACTACAAGGTCACGGATTTGTTCAACATTGGCGTCGGAGCCCGTTACTGGAGGGTGGCATCTGAAGGTGCCGCGCATTTCGAAAAGGCTCCGGCCGGTCGATCCCCCACCCGCAGGTCTTGGACTGGCAGGCAGAGCGTTACGGCATGTTCGTGCAGGCCAGCATCAAGTTCAACTGAGAAAGGAACCGGTGGCGTCCGCCGGCGCGCCTTTCATTTGACGAACTTCCCGAGTCGATTCCGGTAGGGGTCCAAATGACTCCCTAAGCGCAACGGCCGACGCTCACACGACGCGACATGGCCCGATTTCGCCACACAACAGTCGCTGGATAAGCACCTTGCAGACGGCAGAGTGCGACCCATAGCTGCCGCTCATAGATACGGACCGGAATTTCCGGACCCGAGGCCGACAATCGTCTAAAAATTATACCGGCATATTGCATGGCCCGCGCCACCGGCTCAAGGCGCCCGAACCTGCTTGACACGATAGCGCCGGCCGTTCAACCTGAGGCATTCACCAGGGGAGTCCCGGCAAGGGGCTGAGATACTGCTGGCTTTCGCGGCGCAGTGACCCGTTGAACCTGATCCAGTTCATACTGGCGTAGGGACGGTGCAAGCGCTTTGCGGGAGTTTACGCCCGGGTCCTGTTTTGGCAGGTCGCTAGAAGCGTCTTTTCATCCTTCCGGCACAGAACTGGGTCTCCAATGCACGAGCAAAGGAGCCTCAAGATGAATGCCCTCACCCCCGCCGTTTCGACGGGACCACTGCCCGCCTCACGAAAGATCCACAAGCCCGGTACCATCCACCCACAGATCAGGGTGCCGATGCGCGAAATCTCCGTCCATCCGACGGCGGGCGAACCGCCTGTCATCGTCTACGATCCGTCAGGTTCCTATACAGACCAGACTGTCGAAACCAGCATCGAAAAAGGCCTCGCCCGACTTCGCCATGAATGGATCAAGGCGCGGGGCGATGTCGAAGCCTATGACGGCCGCCATGTCCAGCCGGAAGACAACGGATTTGCGACTGGCGAGCGCCTCACACCGGAATTTCCCGTTCGCAACCGACCGCTCAGGGCCAAGGCCGGCAAGGCGGTTACCCAGCTTGCCTATGCGCGCGCCGGCATCATTACGCCTGAGATGGAGTTCGTCGCCATCCGCGAGAACCTTGGACGCGAGATCATGCGCGGCAAGCTGCCGCGCGACGGTGAAAGCTTCGGCGCCGCTATTCCCGATTTCGTCACGCCCGAATTCGTGCGCGAAGAGGTAGCCCGCGGACGCGCGATCATTCCCGCCAACATCAATCATCCCGAGAGCGAGCCGATGATCATCGGCCGCAATTTCCTGGTCAAAATCAATGCCAATATCGGCAATTCGGCGGTCACATCGTCGATGGCCGAAGAGGTCGAAAAAGATGGTCTGGGCGATCCGCTGGGGTACCGACACGGTGATGGACCTGTCGACCGGCCGCAACATCCATAACATTCGCGACTGGATCGTGCGCAATTCACCGGTGCCGATCGGCACGGTGCCGCTTTACCAGGCGTTGGAGAAAGTCGGCGGCATCGCCGAGGACCTGACCTGGGAGATCTACCGCGACACGCTGATCGAACAGGCAGAACAGGGCGTCGACTATTTCACCATCCACGCGGGCGTGCGGCTGCACTATATCCCGCTGACCGTTAACCGGGTCACCGGTATCGTCTCCCGCGGCGGCTCGATCATGGCCAAATGGTGCCTGCACCATCACCGCGAAAGTTTCCTCTACGAGCATTTCGCGGAGATCTGCGACATCTGCCGCGCCTATGACGTGTCCTTCTCGCTCGGCGATGGTCTTCGTCCCGGCTCGATCACCGATGCCAACGACGCGGCGCAATTCGCCGAGCTGGAAACGCTCGGCGAGCTGACGCAGATCGCCTGGGCGAAGGATTGCCAGGTGATGATCGAGGGACCCGGCCACGTGCCGATGCACAAGATCAAGCAGAACATGGACAAGCAGCTCGCTGTCTGCGGCGAGGCGCCGTTCTATACGCTTGGACCGCTGACGACCGACATTGCGCCGGGCTATGACCACATCACCTCCGGCATTGGTGCTGCCATGATCGGCTGGTTCGGCACCGCCATGCTCTGCTACGTCACGCCGAAGGAACATCTCGGCCTTCCCGATCGCAACGACGTCAAGAGCGGCGTGATCACCTACAAGATCGCGGCCCATGCCGCCGACCTCGCGAAGGGGCATCCAGCGGCGAAAGTCAGGGATGATGCCCTTTCCCGCGCGCGCTTCGAGTTCCGCTGGGAAGACCAGTTCAACCTGTCGCTTGATCCCGAAACAGCGCGGTCCTTCCACGACAAGACCTTGCCCAAGGAGGCGCACAAGGTGGCGCATTTCTGCTCGATGTGCGGACCGAAATTCTGCTCCATGCGTATTTCCCACGACATTCGTGCCGAGGCACAGAAAGAGGGCATGGCGGCGATGGCGGCGAAATACCGCGAGGGCGGCGATCTCTATATGCCGGCTGACGAGACCGGCGCACCACTCATCCAAGGGGCGCATGAGCGGCCATGAAAGTGCTGGTCCAAGGGGCCGGCGTCGCCGGCCTCACCGCCGCCTTCGAGCTCGCCACACGCGGCGCGACAGTGACAGTTGCCGAGACAAGACATGCCATTGGCGGCAATGCGTCGTGGTTCGCCGGCGGCATGCTGGCGCCATGGTGCGAGCGCGAAAGCGCCGAGCAGCCGGTGCTGGATCTCGGACGCGACGCCGCCGACTGGTGGGAAGCGGCAACGCCTGGCCAGGTGACACGGGCGGGAACGCTGGTCGTGGCCGCTCCGCGCGATGCGGGCGAGCTCGACCGGTTCGCCAGCCGCACCTCGGGTCATCGGCGTGTCGATGAAGATGAAATCGCGTTGCTCGAGCCCGACCTCGCCAGCCGCTTCCGCCGCGGGCTGTTCTTCCCCGACGAGGCCCATCTCGACCCACGCCAGGCGATGGCGGCACTTCATGACAGGCTGGCGGCGATGGGTGTCGAATTCCATTTCTCTGCCGACGCCCGGCGTGCTTCCGGGTTCGATCGCCAGATCGACTGCACGGGAATGGCAGCAGCCGATGACACGCTGCGCGGCGTTCGCGGCGAGATGCTGATCCTGCGCACACCTGATATATCCCTGTCGCGCCCGGTCAGATTGCTCCATCCGCGCTTTCCGCTTTATGCGGTGCCACGCACCTCCCACCGTTTCACGATCGGCGCGACCATGATTGAAAGCCAGTCCATCGGACCGGTCACGGCGCGATCAATGATGGAGCTGATCGGCGCCGCCTATGCCCTCCATCCGGCCTTTGGTGAGGCCGAGATCGTTGAAACCGGTGTCGGCGTCCGTCCAGCCTTTCCCGACAACCTGCCGCGCGTCGAAACGAACGGCGAGATCATAGCGATCAACGGGCTCTATCGTCACGGCTTTCTCCTCGCCCCCGCCATGGCGCGCCAGGCTGCCGACCTGGTTTTCAATCAAGACGGAACCAAGGAGCTTGCTCATGAAATTGATGGTCAACGGCGAAGCCCATGAGGTTGCCGCCACCACGCTGGCGGAGCTGCTTGCCGCGCTCGACTATGAGGGCGATTGGCTGGCGACCGCCGTCAACAGCGACCTCGTGCACCGGGCCAACCGGGCGGCGTTCCAGCTGAGCGACGGTGACCGGATTGAAATCCTCTCGCCCATGCAGGGAGGCTAGCATGTTCGATCTTCTCGGGACGATGCTTCCCTCCCGCCTGCTTCTCGGCACGGCTCAATATCCTTCCCCGGCCATCCTTGCCGATGCGGTCAAGGCGTCGGGCACGTCGGTGGTGACCGTCTCGTTGCGCCGCGACATGGCAGGCGGCAGGGCCGGCGAACAATTCTGGTCGTTGATCCGCTCGCTCGGCGTCAGAATCCTGCCCAACACCGCTGGCTGCCACTCCGTCAAAGAAGCGGTTACGACCGCGAACATGGCGCGTGAGGTGTTCGGCACGAGCTGGATCAAGCTCGAAGTGATCGGCAACCACGACACGCTGCAGCCGGATGTGTTCGGCCTGGTCGAAGCCGCGCGCATCCTGTGCGAGGACGGCTTTTCGGTATTCCCCTATACGACCGACGACCTCGTTGTCGCCGATCGGCTGCTGGAGGCCGGCTGCGAGGTCTTGATGCCGTGGTGCGCGCCGATCGGCTCCGCCCTCGGGCCGGTCAACATCCCGGCGCTGCGCTCGATGCGCGGGCACTTCCCCGATGTCCCGCTGATTGTGGACGCGGGTCTTGGAAGGCCTTCGCATGCTGCCACCGTCATGGAGCTCGGTTTTGACGCTGTTCTTCTGAACACGGCGGTCGCCAAGGCGGCCGAACCCGTCGGCATGGCGCGATCATTCGGCAAGGCGGTCGAAGCCGGTCGCGAAGCTTTTGGCTCGGGAATGCTCGAACCGCGCGACATGGCCGTCCCCTCCACGCTCGTGATCGGCATGGCGGCGTTCTCATGAAGCTCGATCCGTTTTACCTGATTGTCGATAGCGCTGCCTGGATCGAGCGACTGGTGCCGCGGGGCGTCAAGCTGGTGCAGCTTCGCATCAAGACCATGGATGAGGCCGGGCTGCGCGGCGAAATCCGCAAGGCAAAGGCCTTATGCGCCGAGTACCAGTGCCAGCTCATCGTCAATGACCATTGGCGGCTGGCAATCGAGGAAGGCTGCGACTTCGTGCATCTCGGCCAGGAGGATTTGCAGAGCGCCGACCTCTCGGCGGTCCGGGCAGCAGGCGTGAGGCTCGGGCTCAGCACCCATGATGATGCCGAACTGGAAAGAGCGATCGCCGCCACACCCGACTACATCGCGCTCGGCCCCGTCTACCCGACGATCCTGAAGAAGATGAAATGGGCGCCGCAGGGAACCGAGCGGATCAGCGAGTGGAAGCGCCGCGTCGCACCTGTCCCATTGGTGGCCATAGGCGGCCTCAACCCTGACCGCCTCGACGGCGTCTTCGCTGCTGGCGCGGACAGCGCGGCGGTGGTCACCGACATTACACGGAATGCCGATCCCGAAGCGCGCACACGGGAATGGATCGAAAAGACAGATCGATGGCGCTGAGGCGAGAACCACATGTGCTTGTCGTTGGCGGATCGGACTCAAGCGGCGGCGCCGGAATTGCCCGCGACCTTGAGGCGATCTCTTCCTTTGGCGTGCGCAGCTGCCTTGCTGTCACCGCACTAACGGTGCAGACCCACGAAGCCGTCCAGGAAATCCACCCTATGCAACCCGGTCTGGTAGCCGACCAGATGCGCGCGGCGCTGCAGGCCAACAAAGTGGGGGCCGTCAAGATCGGCATGCTTGCCACGGCGGAGATCGTCTTTGCCGTCGCCAGTGTGCTGCGCGACAATCCGCAGGTGCCGACGGTGCTCGACCCCGTGCTGGCCTCCACCTCAGGTCGGGCGCTACTTGAGGCAGACGCCATCGCCGCCATGAAACGTGACCTGATGCCGCTTTGCTGCATTGTCACGCCCAACCTTCCTGAACTGGCGCTCCTTATTGGCTCCGAACTGGCGGTGGATGAGAACGGAGCGCTGCAACAAGGACAAAGATTGCTGGCCGCCGGCCCTCAAGCCCTGCTGATCAAGGGTGGTCATGCGTCGGGACCTAGATCGACCGATATTTTGTTACGCTCCGGTCATGAACCAATTCGCTTCGATGCACCGCGCTTTGCCACATCGATGCGCGGAACGGGATGCATGCTGGCCAGCGCGATCGCCGCGCGTCTGGCGAACGCGAGATCGCTGGAAGACGGCGTGCGCGAAGGCAAGCTGTTTGTGTTCGAGAAGATTCAGAAATGTCGGCTGAATAACCGCAACGTTCTTCGTCCGGCCAGGCAGGCCCATTTTCCAGAATCTTTCCCGTAATGTAGAGAAGGGCTACTGCCTCTCTTTGGCATCCTTGTGATGCTCTGTTCCACTGTGCAGTCCGGAATTATCTGTCGCTGTCCGGAATTAAGCCGATCTTCGGAGGTCGTCGCCGCGCTCGTGCAAAAGCTTGAGCGCATCGCTGCCGCACGACACGACACGAAGCGTGGTCTCGATCCGAGAGAGACGAATGCTGCCAACGCCATTGGTAACGGCAGCGCAGTTCTGGAGGAGGTGGCAAAGGGCGCGAAGCGAGGTGTTCTCACCGTAGATAACAATCGCTTCGTAGGCGTCGGCTCCCTCAACGTTGTTTTCGGCGCCGATCCTTATGCAGTCCTCCCGCGTCGGCTGCCCGATCTCGAAACGCATGCCGATGCGGCTTTCGATCTGATCCATAGCGTGGATATCACGCCTCGTGCCCGCCAACCGATGAGTGTTGCCGGCGAGCAGTAAAGCGAAGCCGCAGCGCTCCTGAAGATGCAGCAGCTCCCGCAAAACAGTGGGTGTGAAGTTCTGATATTCGTCCACGAGCAACGGACGCGTCGGGCCGCATCGGGCGCCCAAAAAGTTCATGCAATCCTTGGCAAGATCATATGTGTGCTTGCTGTCCCTTTGGACGCCGTACGCGTCATGCAGCATCAGGAACATCGGCCTGATAGCCTTGGTATGCTGCGCAACTTCACAATAGGCAGCTCCGCTTTGGGCGGCTATCCAGTTGAGCGCTACAGTCTTTCCGAGTCCGGCTTTGCCGATTGCAAGCACCGGATATCGCATCTTGACCGCCGTATCGAACGCAGCCCGCACGGTGAGCGCAGCCCGGGTTTCAACGAATATCGTCATCCGACGATCCTCTTCACCAAGTCCATCTGAGCGGCCATGCGCTCGTCCTGTTCGCGTCGGCGCTCTTCAGGGATCAACGGCTTCTTCGGCATCAGAATCCGGGCCGGCCGCTGAGACGGGTCGAATGATACTTTGCCCGCCGGCTCGTTGGGGATGACTTCAGGTTGATCCTGACCAAGCGCCATCAGCCGAGCTGCAACGTCGATTTTCGGGACCGAGCGGCCCATCTGCACAATCGCATCGCGGTGCGCCTTTGCTCGTGCTGCCGTGCTTTGGGCGCCACGATGATCAAGTGGATGAAGTGGGACATCGGGGGTTGCGATCCCGAGCCTGTTACCCTTCATGTCCAGCACAAGCAGCTCTGCCGGCGCATGATAGACCGGGTCGCAGACCAGCACCTTGTCGTGCGTGTACTGCCACAACTCTTCGCAGGACCACCGACGCCCACGGAGTTGGATCGCGCCTTGAATGATGGTGCGCTCGACCCGGCGCGCGACTGCAGCGCGGACCTCGTCCCGGCCCATGGTGATTGCTGACCAGCCCGCAACCACGTGCTGTTGAAAAGTGGTGTTGGGCGAATGCCCCTTGAGGCGGCGTTATCAACTTAACTCGCGTTCAGGGATTTGCGGCATAGACCCGATGTCATGAACACCGCAACCGTCAGCTACAAGCGCCATCGTTTCCCGCCGCAGATCATCGCCAATGCGGTCTGGCTCTACTACAGGTTCCCCTTGAGCCTGCGTCTGGTCGAGGAAATGCTGCTGGAGCGCGGGATCGTGGTTTCGTATGAGACAATCCGCCGGTGGGGCATCAAGTTCGGTCCGCATTACGCTCGCCGCTTGCGCCGCAAGCAGCACAGCCGAAACGATGTCTGGCACCTGGACGAGGTCGTCATCACCATCGCCGGCAGGAAACACTGGTTGTGGCGCGCCGTTGACCAGGATGGCTATGTGCTCGACGAGATCGTCCAGAACCGCCGCAACACCAAAGCGGCCAAGCGCTTGCTGACGCGGCTGCTGAAGAAGCAAGGCGTCGCGCCGAAGCGCATGATCACTGACAAGCTGCGCTCCTATGGAGCAGCCAGGCGACAGGTGATGCCGGACGTCGAGCATCGGGCGCATAAGGGATTGAACAACCGTGCCGAGAATTCGCATGTGCCGCTGCGAAAACGGGAGCGGATTATGCAAGGCTTCCGATCACCAGGAGCACTGCAACGCTTCGTTTCGATCTTCTCGGCTCTGCGCAATCTCTTCGTCCCGCCCCGCTCAAAACGCTCCGCTCTCGCTACACATATTCACCGCCTGCAGGCCATGGCGGAATGGAAGCCGTGGCCATGGTCAGCTGACATCAGCGGCTGCAGGTCTCAACGCGTGTATATGCAGACAACGTGACATCCCCTCTCGGTGAACTCGGTCAAGGGCAAGGCCGCACTCCAGCTCTCGCGCGATATCGGCGTGCAGTTCAAGACCGCCTGGGTGATGCTCATGAAGCTACGTGAGGTGATCGCGTGGCGCAGGGAAGACATGGTGCTCAAGGGCGAAGTCGAGATCGACGGCAATACGCTGGCGGCTATATCCGACCCGAGAACAAGGCCGAAGACCGCGTCGACCGCCGGCCGAGACCGCGCTCCCTGAGCGCCAAGGCGCACAGCCGCTTCATGTTCTGGAACTGCTTCAGGCGTGGCGGCCAGACATTCACGCGCGGCATCCGCGACGATGACGGAGGTGGGCAGCGGTCCGTGACCACGTCTCCCGCGAAGCTACCGTGAACCGTGATCTCCGACGAGCATGGCAGCTGCAACGACCTGGCGGGCGTCAACAAGCTGAAGCGAGTGAACCACTCCAAGGCCTACCAGACCGAGGGCGGCACGAACACCAACCAGGTCGAAAGCTTCTTCTCGCGGGTGCAGCGCGCCTACCCGACCAATCTTTACGAGCTGTCGAGGACCGCTGACAGACGATTTGCGATATGGGTCTGCGGGGCCTTGGCTGCGACTCCTCGGAAATGGATCCCATTCGCATTTTGTATGAAATCGCCGGCTTTTCCAGTTGGCACAAGCGTTGCAGAGCTATTTGCGATAACATTTCGCCTAATGGGTAGGACGCATGAATTGCTGCAACAAGCTGCCTGACATCGGCCGCCGTCAATTTCTAAGAGGAGGAACGTTTGCCGATGCAGGAAGGGCCATACCTGTGGAACTGCCTGCGCAGACTCAGACAAAGTCTGCACTGGGGCTGGCACTCGTCGAATACCCATCGAACAGGCTGAAGCCGAACGAACCCTCGACGTCAGTTACCAGACGGCGCGGGCCGGACCGCGACATTGTCAGATTCTCGACCACGCGCCCGCACAAGAGCTTTCCATGGAACTACACCGCAGATGACCACTCCTTTAGTTGTCCCGACCACAACACACATTTGAGAAAGGTAGCAGATCTGGGACCAGTCGACGGCCAATATTCCTCAATACGAGCTGCGCATCGACGCCAAAGGCGAAATCTACGCCGAGTGAGTCGACGAGCTTCTTTACGGCTGCCTGAGCAACGTACTTTAAGCGAGGATTGGATCATGGCTTATAAACATATCGACCGCCTGCCGTATCTTCAATCGGGGAATTCCCGCGTGAAATATCTGTTCGTCGGCGCCACAATGGTTTTGGCGTGCTTGCCTCCGGTCGCCCGGGCTCAGGATATCGAGGCCGGAAAGACAGTCTTCAAAAAGTGTGCCGCCTGCCACAGCGCTGATACCGACGCGAATAAGGTCGGGCCAACCTTGAAAGGCGTTGTAGGCCGGACACCTGGCACCGTCCCGGGCTATTCGTACTCGAAAGCCATGAAGGATGCGGGCGCAGCGGGCCTCGTATGGGATGAGCCGAACCTGATGGCATATTTGGCCAATCCCAAGGCGAAAGTCCCGGCGAACAGAATGGGGTTCCCTGGCCTCAAGAATCCCGAGGACCTCAAAAACGTCATCGCCTATCTCAGGAGTGTGTCAGGTTAGAAACCTTTGGCCGTTGCGTTTCGGGAACAACGCGAAGGAGAGAGCAATCGTGTTTCAGCCGTGAAACCAGTTTTGAAAGCCGACTGTTCTGTCGGGCAAAGTGGCGAAGCTATCCGACGCGGCTGGTCGAGCAGGCCTGTGCTCATGCCGTCAGTAACCGCAGGACGGGAACCCATCCAATCCGCTTGCTCTGGCTTCGCCACGACGGTACTCATTAGGCTGCGTCCTATGGCTTTGCCCAAAATATAGCCATGCGTCGCCGCGCCCTTAATAGGTCAAAGTTGGTTAAGTTGCTCCCTCTTCCGGCAGCCTGCATTCAGCAAGGGCCGCCGACAATTGACTCATTTCGCTGAGTTTCCGGGGCTGTCGTCCCGTTTCAACGGGATGAGGGGGATGTCACGTTGTCTGCATATACACGCGTTGAGACCTGCAGCCGCTGATGTCAGCTGACCATGGCCACGGCTTTCCATTCCGCCATGGCCTGCAGGCGGTGAATATGTGTAGCGAGAGCGGAGCGTTTTGAGCGGGGCGGGACGAAGAGATTGCGCGGAGCCGAGAAGATCGAAACGAAGCGTTGCAGTGCTCCTGGTGATCGGAAGCCTTGCATAATCCGCTCCCGTTTTCGCAGCGGCACATGCGAATTCTCGGCACGGTTGTTCAATCCCTTATGCGCCCGATGCTCGACGTCCGGCATCACCTGTCGCCTGGCTGCTCCATAGGAGCGCAGCTTGTCGGTGATCATGCGCTTCGGCGCGACGCCTTGCTTCTTCAGCAGCCGCGTCAGCAAGCGCTTGGCCGCTTTGGTGTTGCGGCGGTTCCAGTACCGATGCTACTGCATCCCGCGCCTGTCAGCGCAGGAAATCCCATCCTAACCGGTCGACCATGGATTTTTGCGCCCTAAAGTGCCGATTCCCTGATATCCAACGCCGAAGTTTTCCCGGCCAGTATTTGATTGCAAATCTCCTCGAGTGTGGACGTTGCAAACATTTAAGAAAGCCTTTTCTAAAGAACGCTAAATTTACCGGTTCTCAATATCGATAAGCGGAATTCATCGAATCAATAGGGTTACCGCTCAAGAGCTGGCCGCCACTGCTGCGGATAACAGCACATGCGGCATTCAAGCCCGTTTGTACCGCGCCCTCGACCCACCCGCCGGTAAAGGAGCATCCACACCCTGCGAGATACAAGCCCGTGTCTTCTTCCGGTCTTTTTGCGGTAGCGAATTGGAAAAATAACCGTTCTGAATAGATGTCTTCACCAGGATAATTGAGCTTGAAGGCACCTACTGAATATGGATCCATCAGCCAATCGTGCTGCAGGACATGACGTTCATAGTCACCGTTAGCCGGGACTAGATGACGGGCGAAATCAGGGGAAATGGTGGCCAGATCATCGACCAGACGCTGGCACCGTTCCTTTTTGTCCAGAATGGAAAGCATTTTGTTAGCATCATCTTCCCATGTATAACTTAACAGCACCACGCCCTTACCATCCGGATCATCTGGCTGATAGTCTAGGCAGTAAACCCCTCTGGCAAGGCCATCTGACAAGATGGTTGTCGGCGAGCCCTTTTTTAACCAGAACTTGTTTTCCGTCAGCATAAACAGCTTGGAAGAGCCGGTAAGGTGAGTTTCTCTGACCGCTCGCAAAACTTCGTTAGTAAGAAAGGTTCCATCCGCCGTGAGACGATGGGCCAGCTCCATAGCTCGATTGCTGGTTGTGACGATGACGCGGTCAAAAGGCACGACCTGCCCTCCTGCGCATGTCACGAGAATCTGACCGTCCTGTTTGTAAATACGGCTTACATGACCGTAGCGGACACGCTGCCGCAAACTCACACCGTTAAGCTCCTGTTCAGCCAACCGTTTCACCAACAGGGAGATCCCTCCCATAATCAGGCGCTGATCGTCCTCGTACCCGTTAATTACTAGACGCAGTATCTCAGTAAACGCGGCTTGGTACACAGGTAAAAAGCCTCCAGATCCAATCCCCAGCGATCCGAAAAGCTCAAAATCTTCCGGCCTTTTCCAAGGTACGCGCCCTGGTGGCTGCGGTCCGGTAAAGATGGTGACGAGGGCCGAATAGAAGGAGATGTCGCGAAACGAATCTAGCCAGGCCTGCCATGCGTCACGAGCTTGGTCAAAGCGATGCGACCGAAGCAAAGTTGTGATCTTCGCCGGTGCGGGCAGTTGAATCCCTTCGTGCACGTAACCGTCGCTTATCAAAGCCTGCCATCCTTGATGAACGCGTCTGAACAGTGGCGGCGGAGACTCGCCGGCCTGCCATAAATGACGCGCACCTCGATAGTGCACCTCGGTATCCACGATGCCCGGATCGGGGAAGGAAGCTGCGGTATCTATCCTCAATTTGTCCAGATAATGGAACAGGCAGGTTGCGCTGGAAGGAAAGCGCATAGCGCCCATCTCGGCAATGAGATGCGGTTCGCGCGGGTCGAAGATTTGTGACCAAGCCCGCCCACCCATACGATCCCGCGCCTCAAATAGCACGATGTCCGTTATTCCGGCGCGCAAAAGTTCAGTCGCCGCCACCAAGCCACTTATGCCGGCGCCCACAATGCCAACCCGCGGGCGCCGGCTGTTTTGAGCAAAGCTCCCAATACCACCTTCAGACTCGCTCAATCGCAAGAACGGTCCATAATCATACAGAAGATCGATACTCGGCAATGAATTTCTTGCGATGGTATTGTTCAGCATACCGCTCTCCGGTGATAGCTATATTTCTTGAGATCTAGTGTGGCCGCCCTCAGAATGCCGCCCCCGTTAAATTGGAACGCCGCGGCCACAGCATAACAATTGCTGCTCACCGGAGGCGCAATTAACGGTGTGTATTAGAGAGCTTGCCAGCTTCTGTACTTAGTAATAATAATCACTGCAAACGCATCTAGCTAATAGACGATTGACGCAATATTTATTTGAATTAAAATGGATTGCTCATCCGAAATAAATCGCGTCCCTCTCACATGGGAAGTCGCGCTCCTGCCACCGAGCATCTTCCAAATACTCGCGCGCGATACCTTCTATTAGTGCTTGCTAACGATCCATATTATCTATTTCTTTCTATCACTCAATTCGAACTAATTGAATTAATATTACGTTTCATATGTAATATAATAAGCTTCCTCACTGATCAGACCCCATTTGTCCATTCTCTTCGGCCGATGGACATGATGCGCCAAGGCTGGTTTTCGAGCTTGCGCCAAGCATCGCAGCAATGGGCGACGATATCGTCATAGGATTTGAAGATGCGGTTCGACAGCCAGTTTTCGCGCATGACGAGCCAGAGGTTTTCGACCGGGTTGAGCTCCGGTGATTTCGGCGGCAGTGGCAGGATGGTAATATTCGTGGGCACGACGCCTGGCGTCCTTTCCGGCAAGCAGCCTTTGGTTGCTTCCATCGTCGGCTATATCACTTTGGGGGGCGAGGATGAGGCAGCTGACTACGTCGACGAAAACGGCCAGGCGTGGCAGGCCACGCCCGGTGCAGTCGCGTGGCTGGCGGAGGTTACCAGAAAGCTGAAACCACGACGACGGCGTAACTGACCACCGGAACCGATGGGCGTGTTCTAATTTGGGTATACCCGGCCTGAACACCCGCCATGAACACGTCGCAACGGGAAAAGCCTGTATATTTTGGGCTCAATCGTAACCGCTGTTCTCAGGCCACTGCCTTGAGCGGCATAGGTCTGTAGGCCCAAGGCAGCAGATCGTCGATCTGGCTTTGTGGATGGCCGGCGACGATCCGGGCGATCACGTCAGCGAGGTAGGTGTGAGGCTCGACGCCGTTGAGCTTGCATGTCTCGATCAGCGAAGCGATCGTTGCCCAATGCTCGGCGCCGCCGTCGGAGCCGGCGAAGAGCGCATTCTTGCGGTTCAGCGCAATGGGACGGATGGCGCGCTCGACGACGTTGGAGTCGATCTCGATCGTACCGTTGTCGAGGAATCGTGTCAGACCTTGCCAGCGCGAGAGCGCGTAGCGGATGGCTTCCGCCAGCTTGGTCTTCTGGCTGATAAGGGTGAGTTGCTGTCCAAGCCACGGCTCAAGGGCATTGATGACGGGACGGCTTTTCTCCTGCCGGACGGCGCGGCGTTCGTCGGCGGAACGACCGCGGATATCGCTCTCAACGTGGTAGAGTTGGGCGATGCGGGCGAGCGCCTCCGTCGCGATCGGCGCGGGGCCGGACTGCGCGAGCTCATAGAAGCGGCGACGCACGTGCGACCAGCAAAAGGCCAAGCTCACGGCGTTGCGTTCGGCCAGCGCCTTGTAACCCGCGTATCCGTCGACCTGCAGGGTTCCGACAAAGCCCTGAAGATGCCGGATCGGCTGTTCGGCCTTGCGGTCCGGAGCGTAGAGATAGGCGACGCCGGGTAGGTCCATTCCGCCCCAAGGTCGGTCGTCTCGGGCATAGGCGAACAACTGCCCCGTTTTGGTCCGCCCCCGGCCCGGATCAAGCACAGGCGCAGTGGTCTCGTCCGCGAAGAGCTTGTCTGAAGCCTTCAGCCGCTCGAACAGCCGCTCATGCACAGGGCGAAGCAGGAAAGCTGCCTTGCCCACCCAGTCGGCGAGTGTCGAACGGTCGAGATTGACGCCCTGGCGGGCGTAGATCTGGGCCTGACGATATAGGGGAAGGTGGTCGGCATACTTCGACACCAGAACATGAGCCACCGTGGCCTCTGTAGGAATGCCGCCTTCGACGAGACGTGCCGGCGCTGGCGCCTGCACGACCACCTCTTCGCAGGCCCGACAGGCATACTTCGGTCGACGGGTGACAATCACACGGAACTGGGCGGGCACGATGTCGAGACGCTCGGAGACGTCCTCGCCCATAACATGCAGCTGACCTTGGCAGCACGGGCAGATCTTGTCGGCAATGTCGATTACCTGCTCGACGCGCGACAGATGGGTGGGCAACGAGCCGCGGTTGGCGCGACGCTTACGAGCCCTGGCATCACGCTTTGAGGGGTCCGCGGCTTCCGCGCTGGCGAAGCCCTCCGCCTCTACCTGCTCGGCTTCCTCCAGCCCCAAAAGCAGCTGGTCCTCAGGCAGGCTCTCCGCCCTTCGGCCGAAGCGATAGCGCTGCAACTCCTTGATGATTTGGCGGAGCCTCTCATTCTCCGCGCGCGCGGCCAGAAGCATCGCCTGAAGCGCTTGAGGATCGTCGGGTAGGGCAGCGGCCGCGTCAGTCACGAAGCGGATTCAAGCATGGATTCCAGTGATTTGGCAATAATGCGATGGTTAGCTCGCCGTCGTTGGAACACGCATCTGGCGCGTCTCGTGCACCCGCCGCCAGTCGAGGCCTTCCAGGAGTGCCTGCAACTGTGCCGCCGTCAGTCGCACGACACCATCGGTAATGCCCGGCCAGCAGAACTTGCCATCCTCCAGCCGCTTGGCGAACAAGCATACGCCCGTGCCGTCGAAGTAGACGAGCTTGATGCGGTCGGCCCGCTTGGCCCGGAACACGTAGACCGCGCCCGAGAACGGATCCGCGCCCATAGCCTCGCGCACGAGCGCTGCCAGACCTTCCGCTCCCTTGCGGAAGTCGACCGGCTTCGTCGCCACCATGACCTTGACCGCTCCCGTTGGCCCGATCACGACGTTGCCCTCAGCGCACGGATCACCGCTGCAACCGTCTTCGAATCCGCCCCACGACCCACCCGCATTGCGATGCCGTCGATCTCGAGCTCGATCTCACCAGCGTCTCGAGCCGGCTCCCGCTTCTTTGGCTGTGGCCGATGCTTCGCCGCAGGCGTCGGAGGCGCTGCCGTCACCACCGCCGGCACGAACATGGATTCCGATATCGCTTCCTCCCCCATCGGCCGGCGAGCAGCCCGACGCCAGGTGAACAATTGCTGCGGGGAAAGTCCATACCGGCGTGCCACAGCACAAACCGTCTCGCCCGCCTCGTAGCTCTCCGCCACTATCCGGGCCTTCTCCTCCGGCGGCCACTCACGCCGCCGACCCGAACCAGTGAAGATCTCCAGCCGACGGACCGGCTCACCGTCCCTGGACTTAAGCGTAAACTCTGAAACCGTCATATGTCGAAGCCCTCAAAGGCCTCGAACATCGTCCCTTACATCCACGCGCGAAAGGTGCCGCCGGAACAGCGCTTACGCTCAATCTTCGTTAATGAACAGAGCATCGCGCCGGCACACCCAAAATGAACAGTTTGCATGACCCGCATCGGATACGCTCGCACCTTCACCACCGACCAGAACCTCGCCGGGCAGATCGCCGCGCTCAAGGCCGCCGGCTCGAGGTCATTCGCGAGGAGCAGAAGAGCGGCTCTACCCTGGAAGGCCGTCCGCAACTCAACACCATTCTCGACTTCATTCATGCTGGCGAGACGCTTGTCGTCACCCGGATTGACCGCCTGGCCAGATCGCTGCGCGACCTGCAGATGATCGTGGACAAGCTCAAGACGAAGGGCGCGCATCTCTCCGCGACAGAACAACCTGTCGATACGTCGACCGCCGCCGGTAAGGCCTTCTTTGACATGCTTGGTGTCTTTGCCGAGTTCGAGACCAATCTGCGGCGCGAGCGCCAGGCGGAGGGAATCGCTGCCGCCAAGAAGCGCGGCACATACAAGGGCCGGCCGCCGAAAATCGACCGCGACGCGATCCAGCAAAGGCTTAAACAGGGTCAGGGCCCAACACAAATCGCCCGCGATCTCGGCTTCTCACGCGGTACTGTCTATCAGGTGAGGAAGGGCAAATGACGAAGGGCAGGCTCATAACCCGTCTGACGCCAGCGACATGCGAAGAGATCCAGACCCGCATGCTCGAAGTCTGCCAGAAGATCGCTGAGGACCATGGCCTGGTCATCGAGGGCGCCGGATGGCACGGCACGGATCCGGCTTCTTCTTGGAGCCCGTGTTCCGCGTCAGCATTCCCGCTTCCGACGGCACCGCATTCAATCTCGAAAAAGACAGGTTCGAGTTCTTGGCAGAGCAATTCGGATTGGCCCCTTCGGACTTCGGACGCGAGTTCCGCACCGGAAGCGAACGGTACCGGATAACCGGCATCGATCCAAAGCGGCCACGCTACCCGATCTCCGCTGAGCGAATTCCCGACCGCAGAGGGTTCAAATTTGCCGCCGAAAACGTCGCCATGCTCCTCCAAGCCAAGGAGAACAAGCCGTGACGTTCTCGGATTCGAGCGGCAGCGCTGGAGTCACACGCGACGTTGAGACGATCGCGGCGCAGGGCCTCAGATCATGCGCCGCCGTCACGGCGGTGACCGCCCAGACGCATCTGTCTGTCGAATGGATCGAGCATATGCGCCGGGTTTCGTCGCAGCTCAGATGCCGGCCGCGGTTGCCGCCAGCAACGTGAAGCCATCAAGATCGGGATGCTTGGCACAACATGGCGGAAGCCGCGACGGTTCTGCGGAATCACTCGGATCTTCCAGTGATGCTGGACCCTGTTTTCGCCTCTTCGTCCGGCGGGGCGCTGATCGTGGAAGACGCTGTCGCCGCGCTGCGCGGTCATCTCATGCCGCTTTGCCGGATTGTCACGCCGAACTTGCCGGAATTGGCCGCGCTGACCGGATCGCGATCGTAGTCGATGAAGCATCCGCTTGCCGCCTGGGTCAGGAGCTGTCGAGAACTGTCTCGGCCGCCGTCCTCGTCAAGGGCGGTCATGCCCGCGGCAACGATGCAGTCGACCTGCTGGTGCAGCCGGACCGCCCTGCCCTTCGATTTGGTGCGCGCCGCCTGCCGAGCGATATGCGGGGGACGGGCTGCATTCTCTCCAGCGCCATTGCCGCCTCTCTTGCGCTTGGGGCGTCGCTGGAAGAAAGCGTGCCCAATGCCAAGAAGTACGTATTCAACACCCTTGCTAATCAAAGTGAGATTTTGGCCACTTGGGATGATGAACAAGCCGCCGGATGAACGAAGTGCCCTCTTCAATCCAGCAATCCTCTCGGTGGGTCTACCATTCTTCATGGGCAGGCCGGGCTGGCTGCGGTCGAGCGCCTGGATCTGGCTCTTCTCGTCGACCGACAGCACGATGGCGTGAGCCGGCGGATCAACGTAGAGGCCGACGACATTGCGCAGTTTGTCGACGAACTGCGCATGATTGGTAACTGGCGCCAGCGGTTGGGCTTGCAGCCCGTGCGCCCTTCCAGATGCGGCGCACCGCGCTGGCGCTAATGCCGGCTGCGGCCACCATCATGTCGGCGGTCCAGTGCGTCGTCTCGCCAGGCGGGTCCTGCAACGTCAGTGCCACCAGCGCTCGGCGACTTCTAAAAACTGGATGAAGCCTGGATCGTGAACTGTCTGCAGGGACCTGGACGTAATCGGCTTCGGCGCTAGAATCCGTTCGAACCCCACATTGCGAAGGCCAGCGATTATTCGTTTTGGCCGTTCTGGTGTGTCGAAGCAGGGCACCATCTGTCCACGCCATAACCCGCCCGCGCTTTCATGAGCATATTGGTCCTCGGAAAAGACAATAAGCACGTTGCCCTAATCCTCTTCGCCAATTGGGCGTACTTGCATAGAGACGGCACGGCGCTCTGGCATGGATGTAATCAACGCACCGACGATAATGGCCAATGCTGCAAACATTCCTGGACCTGTCAGCCATTCGCCGAAGAGCGCGGCTGCGAAGAGCGCAGAAAAGAACGGCTCGCTCGATTCGATGACCTGCGTCTTGTATGCCTCGATATGCTGAAGAGCGAGAATTGTGCAGTAGAACCCAAAGAACGAGGGGATAACCCCCAGTGATAGCAAGCTTGGCAGCGCGTTCACTGACGGGATTGGTGCTCCGCTCCAAGCATAGGGAACAGCGAGCATAACGAGGCCATAAGCCAGGAACCACCAGAAGGTTTCTAGGGATGAGCGCAGCTTAAAGAATTTCCAGGCGAAGATAAAGCTGGCGTAGCCTAGACCCGCGATAAGGGCGAGGCTGACACCGATAATGCTTCCGGTCATCAGGCCGTCCCCAGCAATCACGAAGTAGCCTCCAAGAAAGACCATGGTCATGGCGAACGCCTTTCGCGTCGTTACCGTTTCCTTCAAGATGAGGATGTCGAGCGCGATTGCACCAAGGCCGCCAGCGAAAACAAGGATGGCGACAAGCGGGATCGGTGCATACGTGAAAGCTTGGGTTTCGAAATGGTAAAGTGTGAAGATGCCAAGCGCGGAGCAGACGGCGATCTTCCACGATCCCGTGAACACTGAGACTAGTCGGGCTAAACCTCCAGACCTTAAAAGGATGATGATCGAGAGCAGCGAAAACGCAATGGCGCAACGCCAAAATGCAACTGCAGTGTGATCGAGGCCTTCCTTGAAAGCGGACCGCGAAAGCACGCCGACGGTTCCATTGGACAGAGCTGCAAGGAGAGCGAAACCGGCCCCAAGGATTGATGAAAGATAAGCATTTCTCATGGCGGTCACTTTGTTTCTATCATATGCGAGCGGCAGGCCTCGCCGAATGCACGAAAGATTTCGACGCTGAGCAGATCCTCAACGTGAAACCATTCAGGATGCCATTGTACGGCGGCAGCAAAAGTTGCCGTGTCCTTTACCGATATGGCTTTCAATAACGCCGTCCACGCATCGCGCATCAACCGCAAGGCCATCCGCCAAACGCGCGATCCCCTGCCGATGCAGGGTATTGACCAAGACTGGATTCTTTTGCGAGCGGCGGATGCATTGGGCGATGTGGCCGTGGCCTTCGGCTAGAATTGCATGAAAGGAGGCGTATTGAAGGTCGCGTGGGAGAGAGAGGTCTTCCACATGAGTGGATCCGACCTTCACCTTCCGAGATGTTGCGTGAGAGGCTGCCACCAAGTGCGACATTGAGTTCTTGCAGCCCACGGCAGATTCCGAATAGGGGAATGCCCGATGATAATGCAATCTTGATCGCAGCAAAGCTTGTCCTGTCCCGGTCAAGATCAAGCGTCTTTGGACAAGCCTCTGGGCCCCCGTAAAATGAGGGCGAGACGTTCGACTCCGCCCCGGTCAGCAGTACGCCATTGAGGAGTGACAAACAGACTCGCAAATCCCCTTCCACCAGTCCGCACGGGATCACTAGCGGTAAGACACCTGCGGTCGTACGCAGGGCTTCAAGATAACGAACGCGTACGGTCTCATACCCGACGCCGTCCTCTGTCCGGCGGTCGGAAATGACACCAACGCGGGGCCGCTGTTTATCAGCGAGGCCACAATCAGGTGCCCTCAAGAGCTTGCCCGATATCGGCGATGATATCCTCAATGTGCTCAAGTCCTACAGAAATCCGGATTGTTCCATCGCGAACTCCGGCAGCAAGGCGCGCCTCGGACCGAAGCATGTGTCGTCGAGGCTGGATGCGTGGCGAGTGTTCTCGCGTCGCCAATATTTGAGACGTGATAGGCGAGGCACAACCGCTCGATAAAACGGCGCCCAGCCTCAATGCCGCCAGCGATCTCGAACACGAGCATCGGGCCACCATGATCACCCATGTTCTGCTCGGCGCGATGCCGTTCAACAATCCCGCCAAAAGTCGGATATGTTACGTCGAGAACGCCAGGATGCGCCATGAGAAACTCGGCTAGCTGGCGGGCATTGGAGCAATGTCGAGGCATTCGCAAAGGTAACGTTTCCAGACCTTGGATACAGAGAAAAGATGCGAATGGCGACGGGCAGGGACCGAAATCGCGCATGAGCGTATTGCGCATCTTGAGCAGAAACGGGCTGGCTCCGTAGGGGGCCGGGCAGATTGCGCGCGGCATCGAGCCAAAGAATGTTACCGTGCGAGATGTCAGGACGTGTCATCAACGAAAAGCGTTCGGAATAGGCAGCCCAGTCGAAGGTGCCCCCATCCACAATAATGCCGCCAATCGTCGTGCCGTGGCCGCTGATATATTTGGAAGTGGAGTGCACGGTAATGTGGGCGCCAAGCTCGAGAGGGCGGGAGATAAGAGGGGTCAGCGTGTTGTCGATGATCAGCGGAATTCCGAGTTCCTGCGCGATCGCCCCGACCTCGACGATCGGGAAAGGGCTGAGCTTGGGGTTGGGAAGCGCTTCGCCGAACCAACAGCGCGTTCGGCGATCTGAGGCTTCGCGGAAACGTTCGGGATCGCTTGGATCGACGAAGCGGGTTTCAATCCCGAGCCGTTGAAACGTACTGGCCAGCAAATTGATTGTGCCACCATACAGGTGCGTGGAGCTTACGATATTGTCCCCGGCTACGGTGATGTTTAGGATTGCAAGCATAATTGCGGCTTGCCCCGACGAGGTTGCCAAGGCGGCGACGCCACCATCCAGAGCCGCAACGCGTTGCTCGAAAATATCCGTTGTCGGGTTCATCAACCGCGAATAGGTGCGCCCCTCGCGTCGGAGATCGAAGACGTCCGATGCGTGATCAATTGTTTCGAATGCATAAGCATTCGAGAGATAGATCGGTACAGTTGTAGCAAGGGTCGCCGGATCATAGCGATAGCCGCCATGCAACACTGCCGTTTCCGGATGCAGGTGTGGCGTTGGCGCCAATCGTGCTGAAGGGTCATTTTTCTCTGGTTTGGTCAATATTGGATCTCTCCGGGAGTTGGATACTTCTCGGCGCGGCATTCAGACTGGGCGAAGCGCTTCCGGTTCTGGTCGCGGATCAATTTCAGGATCGAAGGCTCACCATTTGGGCCAGGCTGGAATATCCCACCCGTTTCGGAGCAGTGCGCCGCATAGACGGTGTCCCCCATGCGGATGGCATGTGCCTCGGGTAAGCGCCAGAACGGGGTTGTCGGGTCGAGATGATGATCGAGATGGTAGTTGTCGTTATTAATCGCGGTCAGCCACTTCTCGATATTACAGCTGCGGCGGTTCCTAGCCATGTGCAGGTTCACGGTCTGATTTTCGATGGAGCTGCAATGCTCAGACATCTCGATAAACCAGCCGATAATGTGGAATGAGGTGAGGTAGGGGACGACCCAGAGAAGGACGACTTCCGAGAAGTAGCCATAGATCAAAGCGTACACGACGATACAAGCCCAGAACGCGTAGAATCCCCAGCGATCGAACTCGTAACGCCACTTTTCTCCGCGCTTCACCCGCACTGAACTCTCCTTGCCGGAGAGGGAATTGAGGATCAATTGATATCTGTTGCGGACCAGATACTTCAGATAAGCGTAGGTTTTCGATCCGAGCAGGGGCAGGATGATGAGCTTCCAGACGAAGGAACGATCCGTTCGGGGTGTGAAGACACCTTCCGCGATGAAGAACTCCAGGTCAGGATCGGCGTCGGCTCTTCCCAGAAAGGGATGATGGCTGTGGACGTGTGATTCCTTGTAGGCAAAGTGGCGTTGAAAGATGGGCCAAGCCGTTGGCAATGTGCCGAGCAGGAAGTTCAGCAGACGGTTCTTTGTCAGCACACCGTGCGCAGAATCGTGCAGAATGGTGGAGATTCCTCGCTGATGGGCTCCGATCATTATCACTGCGAGAGGATAGAACCACCAGTTGACCCCAATGACCAGCCACGCGAAGGCAGCGATCACCGTCACGATATAAAGCGGGCCATGCCAATTGTCAGTTGTAAGAGCTTTGATGTCACTAGTGATGCAACGATCAAAACGATGGTAAACGTAGCGGCCGGGCGCTTCGATGCCGCTGTAGAGCGGCCGCGCGTGAGCGTTCATGAAGACACCTTTTGCCGAGAATTGCAGCGCCACTCTGCGGTATAGGCACCGACGAAGCGGTCAATGAGATCAGCTTTGACGTTTGGCATAACGATCGCGTGGGCGGAGTTGTCATGGCATGCGAGCTGGTATTCGCTGACGAGCCTCTCGGATGGCTTCGGAAATACAACCGTCAAGGACCATGGATTGAGCAACACCGGGATGCCCGCTGAACGAAATGCTGCTGCGAGGCCTTCCGCACGCTCGATGCAGGTTCGGGCATTATGGCGGAAACCGGCTATGCCAAGCCGCATCACCCGGTTCCAGATCGCGAGAACGGCGTGGCCGTTGCGCGATCCCATCAGAGTCGTATCATCTGAGCGCAAGTAGCTGACGGCGGAAGCCACTCGACTGACATGCTCACGACGAACTACAAGGATACCGCAGGGCATTGGCGTGCCGATCATCTTATGACCTGAGGTTGACACGCTGTCGATCCCGTGCCGGAAAGAGGGACGGATGCAGTTTGGTAAGCCATCGACAAAGGGAAGGACCATTGCATTCAGGGCGCCATCGACGTGAACAAAGCGTCGGCTCGGATCGATCCCGACGCGGTCCAGAACGCTGACGCAGGACGTGATATCGTCGTGTGCGCCTTTGATCGTCGTTCCAGAGGTCAGTGCGAGAATGATGCTGCGATGACGATTTGCGTGGATAACCCCAGAAAGAGCATCTGGAGAGATGGCGCCGGAACAATCGGCCCCGCACGTCAAAGCCTCGATCCGGAGGATTTTTGCAGCCTTTGGAAGCGAATAGTGCGCCTCTGTGGAGTATATCAGAACAGGATTATCAAGGGTCTCGCGCGCAAGGTATACCCCCGCCAGTTGCCGCGCTGGCAGGCCTTCCAAACCGCTTGTCGAGAGATTCCCGCAAAGCTGGCGAGCAGGTTGAGTGGCACGAACTCTTTCCTCGACATCGTGCGCTAGTCCCCAGCGGCAGAACGGAAACCACCGAGTAGCAGCTCGAGTTATATGTGTCGTGACACCCACGCCTTGCCGCCCTCGCCCGCTCAAGGGCGCCATTCGCTACCGAGAGCCCTTGCTGGGGACAGTGAAGGCGTAGAGCTGAATCTTAGTCGATAGGGCTGCTGCTTCGGTTTACCAATCCTGGGTTTTTGGGGTTGACCAATCCGTTGCCGACCGCAAGCAGGTTGACCAATAGAGGCGCTTAACTTCCACGCTGATTCAACCACTTAACGCCAATCCAGAATTAGCTGTGATTGTGGCCATTGGTAAACGCGGTCTTTGGATCGGAAACCCCTATCCTCGACCTGAAAATCCTCTTGTTTTCAATCGTATAGGCTGAACACCTGCAGCCCATAATTCCGGACTGGTAAACCCCATGAAATGCCAAATAATTCCGGACATCACAGCAGTTCCACACTGCCATTTTATGCGACTTCTTGAGTACAAAAGGCGAACTTCGAAAAGGGTGGCCTGACCAGCGCCGCCGTCGCAAAAAATATCCAAACCGCTGATAAGCCAGGGACAAGCGGCGAGATCCAGCGCCTGCCGTTATCCCGGCGGGACGATATCGGTCGCGATTGAACTGAGACCTATCGCTAATGCAACTGACACGTCTGGAGCTTTATAAACGGGTCTGTGAGAGGCCGCTCAGCAAAGTCGCCCCGGAGCTTGGAATTTCCGGCACGGCGCTAGCCGCCATCTGCAAGCAATACCAATTACCCTACCCCGGATCGGGCTACTGGACCCGCAAATCTCTCGGGCTTCCGGCAGATCTGCCAGCCCTGCCGGAGGCACCGGATGAAACCATCGAGATCACGCAGTCGACCCCAAAGCCACGGCCGAAGAAGACGCCGGAAGAAATCGCGGCACGCAAGACCAGGCGCGTAGCGAAACCTGATCGGCCAGCGCATCATCCGCTATTGTTCGGTGTCGAAGAGCATTTACGAAAAACGCGTGATGTCGGCGACGGCGAGTTCCTCAGGCCCTACAAAAGGATCCTGCCGGATCTGATTTCTTCAGAGGCTGCGCTGTTGCGCGCACTCTCGATCGCCAATGACCTCTATCTCGCGCTGTATAAACAAGGGTACCGGGTTCACATCGCACAAGCCGCCGACGACCTTCATCGCATCCACATCAAGGAACAGGAGGTGGAGCGAAAGGATCGCAAATACGGGCGCTATCACTCCGGAAGCATCTGGGCTCCGGACCGGCCGACCGTCTTCTATATCGACACGGTGCCAATCGGGCTCGCTCTCACCGAGATGACCGAACGAGTGTCGATGCGAGACCTCAATGGTGAGTATCATCGCAAAGACAGCAGGCTCATCCGGTCGGCCAAGCCCTGGCAGCTGACGCATTCCTGGACGACAGACCAGGATATGCCGTCGGGACGCTTTCGGGTCGTTGCCTATTCGCCGAAAGGCGGTGTCGATTGGTCCGTTAGCTGGCAGGAAACGGAGCAGGAGACACTTGGCAAACTTATCCCAAGAATCGTCGAGACCGTGAAAGGGGTCAAGGATAACCTCCAACGCCTCATGACCGCCGCAGATGAGGCCGAGGCGAAGAGGAAAAAGGAGCGAGAGGAGGAGTGGGAGCGCTACCTAAGGCAAGAGGATGCCCGGAAAACAACTCAGGCCCTTGCCGACAGCCGTGAACAACTTGCGGAAATTATCGACAGGTGGGGAAGAGCGATGACGGTAGAGCGCTTTTTCGCGGATGCGGAAGAGCGCCTGAAGTTTGCTACCAACGAGCGGCGGCACCGCCTGGAGGAGCGTCTGACCCTCGCAAGGGCAATGATGGGAGGCGTAGACCCGCTGGATTTCATAGAAAGCTGGGTAGCCCCGGAGGAGAGGCATCGTTCAAAATACATCTAAGCGGTTTGGTTGACGGCTCTCGGCAACGGCGGCCAATTCGGACAGAGACGCGGGATCGTGGGCTGCGATATGGATCGTATATCCATGGGTCAAGTTCCAGAAAGCATCCTCGAAATGCGGAGTGCGTAACGATCGGTCATGCCTGACGTAAAATCCGCGAGCGCGTGAAGCGCGTCTTCCGAAGTGTTTACGTTCCGCAGATCAAGACCCAAAGCTCTGACCAAGTGGCAGGAATGGGCCGTCAATCCTGCCTCCTTCCAGCAGGATCGCCTAAGATCTTCATAGACTGGCAATATGCCTGTCATCACATTCCATATGATCTTGCGTCCCGAGATTTCGAGCTCAGTCTTCCGGCGAGCTGTAAAGACCTCATCTTTTGAAACTTTCTTCATCCGTTCGAACAGTGATTTCATGCTGCAGATTTCCGCGAGTGACCCTGAGAAACTCCCGCTCATGATGGCGGTGTAGTTTTCCTTGAATGCTTCCACGCAGCTCTCTACCGCCTTTCCGATGCTGATAGCACGCAGCATCGCGATGTTTTCAGCCTCGGTATATGTGGAAACATCTCGGTTCGGCTTACCAGCTGCTTCGTACAGTATATCTCTCACGACGTCGTACCCCACTTCGCCAGTCGTAAAAGCATCCTCAAGGTCTACGATGTTGTAACAGATGTCGTCAGCCGCCTCGACAACGAACACCAGCGGATGACGTCGCCACCACGTTTTATCGCCCTGATTCTCCACCACCAGACCCAGAGTGCCGGCGGCGCCGCGGAACGATTCAAGTTCACTGTCGAAGATACCGAACTTCTTGAGGCCCACGTATCCCGCGGCCGTTCCCGATGCCGCGGACTCACGCGTGGATGCCGTGACAGGATATTTCGTGAACGCCCCCAATGTGGCCTTGGAAAGCCGCATCCCACCATCATTCCGATACATCTCCAACCGGCACAAGATTCGGAACCCCTGTGCATTCCCTTCAAAGTTCTTGAAGGCCAGCTGCCTATCGCTTGGGACCTCACTGATCAGGTCATTTGAACTAGAGAATTGATCGGCAAACCAGTCCCCCATGGCCTCCTCGCCAGAGTGGCCGAATGGAGGGTTCCCGATGTCGTGAGCGACACATGCCGCCTGCACAATATTCGCGAGACTATGCGCTTCTCCGGCCTCAATCTCGTTCTCCTGCTCGAGCCAGTTTCCAATCGCCATCGCCAGCGAGCGGCCAACGCTCGCAACCTCGACGGAGTGGATAAGCCTATGGTGCACGTGATCGTGCTCGTATAGCGGTTGCACCTGCGTCTTATTTGCAAGCCGCCTAAACGGTGCAGAGAATATGATCCGATCGTAGTCCTGTACAAAGATGGAACGATTTGGCTTCGCCTGGTAACCAGTGTCTCCCAAACGTTCGCTGCTGAGCAAGTGTTCCCAATCCATGAGCATTCCCCTCCCATCCCTACCCGAATTCAGCTCGGCGGTATCAAGCTGATCATAGTATTCTGCGCTCTGAAAATTACTCAGAGTTGAAACGTGGTCGCCTTCGCCAGATGGCTGAAGCAGATAACTTGAAACAAGCGACCTTAGGTTCACTTCGCTTTAGCTGACCCGCTCACCATGCCAAGTGATTTTGGCTCCGGCTGTGGGGTGCGAGTATCGGGCAAACTAGGCTGATCGGTGTTCGCGTTGTTGCCCCGTTCGAAAGTTAGGCCATAGGGTCCGATCTCCAGCCGATACCCAGATCCGGCGGCAATCACCACCAGCAAGATCAGCGCAGTAACCAAGACCAGCCTGTTGACGTCCAGTTTTGTCACTTGGTGTCGTCCCCGAGCGTCTGAAGCCACCAAGGAGTGCGCCGCACGAATGTACCGTTCTCGTTGACGTAATCATTGTTGAACGCGCGAAGGGCAGCGCTAAGGGCTTCTGACCGGCTCATATTGAATCGTTGCGCGGTCTCATCGAGTATGGCCAAGTCGTCTTCGGCGAGACGAAACGAGATGATTTTTTTGCTCATACCAAGAGCGTAATCGCCGTTGGTAAATAAAGAATAAACTTTGTAATACGCGAAGGTCGGTGTTGCCATTGCCAGCTTGGGCAGCAATTCTGCGCCCGCGAGCCGATACTCGGTCTATCAGCGATCCACCCTTCGCCTGAGGCGCTGAGCCGAGGTCAAGTCATCTTCCGGGTCTTCCTCATCCTCATCAGGCGGGTTCATCGAAAGCATGATCATCGCGAAACCGTCACGCTGGAGCAGCACCTGCTCGTAGAGGGCGGGCGGTTTGCGGCCCCGCTGGACGTCGATCCATACCCCCGCATCGGTCTCATCGATGTCGCTCGGTACACCCTCCTGATGGGTTCGTCTGCGCAGCAGCGAATAGGGAGAAACCGGCCGGGCCCGTTCAGCCGAAAGACCCGGGAACTTGGCATAGTCACCGTAGACCCGAAGGACTTTGCCGTGACGGGCAATCACCACCGCCACCGGCTCCTCCCGGTAGCGCAAATACGAGCGGCTGGCCGCTTCCTTGCTGACATCGTATTTGTCGGCAAGCTTGACCAGATGGCTAAGATCGGGATCCTTGCCCGCCGCCGCATCTTTTCGGAAAAGTGGAGCGGGCATCAAAATATTTGCCGCGAAGCGGTTCGCTTCGACTTCCATCTTCATGCGGCGGTCTGCCTCGTTGGCCTTCAACGCCAGCATATCCTGCAACCGGCACAAAAACCGTCCCTCAGCCGAGGGGACGTGGGACGGCATGAGGAAATGGCCGAGCTCGTGGGCGATCGTGAAGCGGCGCCGTCGCCGCGGGCTGGCCTGGTTGAACAGGATCGACCCGTTGAACTTGTCGACGGGCGTAATCAGCCCGCCCTCATAGCCGTCTGTTTCAAGCGGAAGGATATCGACAATGTCGAGCTGCCGGGCAAGAGCCTCGATCGGCACAGGAATCGCGAGGCCGGGCTCGTTCTTGAGAATCTCCAGAACAAGTTTTTCCGGAGTGGCCGCATCGGCCAGATCGATTCGGCTGACCGTCATGGTTTCCGACTGGCTTTCAACCGCTCCATCAGTAGCGCGATGGTTTCGCGGTCACCGGGCGAAAGCTCGCTAAGATTGCGGTACATCGCCACCAGTTCGGCATCTTCCTCCGGTGCCCCGGGATTTTCACCCACCAGATCCGCTACCCCCACCCTGTAGAAGTCTGCCAGGCTCCTAATAAGGGTCAACGATGGGTTTTTACTCGCGCCGCGTTCGAGATCCCACACATGAGCCTTCGAGGCCCCTACCGCATCGGCCACTTCCTGCAGCGACTTTCCGCTTCGCATTCGCAGCTGTTTCAATTTTACAGCCAACTCCACCATACAAGTCCTTTCCACGAATCATAGCGACGCGGTCGCTTCTGCGTCCGCGCCGTCTGATCACAGCTTACAAGACCATAATATGGGACTTGACGCAAGTCGCCGTAAGATTTATCTTTACGATAATGTCTAGCAACTCAACTAATGGAGCTTTCTATGGGCAAGAATCAACATGTCGTACCTCACAACGGCCAGTGGGCTGTGCAAGGTGCCGGTAATAGCCGCGCCACTTCGGTGCATTCCACGCAGGCCGATGCGATTTCAGCCGCGCGTGAGATCGCCGTCAACCAGCATAGTGAAGTCGTCATCCACCGGCCGAATGGCCAGATCCGCGATTCCAATTCCTACGGCAACGATCCGCATCCGCCGAAAGGCTAAACCCTGAAAGGACCCCTGCAATGAACGATAAGCCACGCTTTCCTGGGGTCCTAGGGCCCGTCGAGCCCTTCCTCAATCCACTGGATGCAATTCTGGCGGACCTGGCCATCAGCGTTCAGTTGCCTGCCGGCCTGCACGCCAGGACCGGCGACCGCTACGAAGCCATTCGCAAGCACATCGAGTGCCCTGGCAGTCCGCTCTACGGTCGGGTCTTGTGCTTTTACCCGCTGGGTTCCATGGCAATCGACGCAACCATTTCGACGCGGGGAACCGACAACGAATACGATCTTGACGTCGTGGTCGAACTCGACGTGTCGGAGGACATGTCGCCTGAGGAGGTCCTTGACCTTCTGGAAAACGCCGTCGCCGATTACCCCGTGCAGGCGGTCGAGCGCCAGAGCCGCTGCATCACGCTGCGCTACGCCGACAACATGCACGTCGACTTGACGCCGTCCCGCCGCCTGGCAACCCTCAAAGACCGCGAAAGCGTGATCTTCCATGCCAAGCACGGCGACCCGACCCATCTTCACAGGCCGGTCATGATGAACGCTTGGGCGTTCGGTCGCTGGTACAATGCGCGGACGCCGATGGAGGAGCGGTTCGCGCTGGCCTACAACAAGCGGCTCTATGAAGCCGACGGCATCGAGTTCGCCGCCGATGCGGATGTGCACCTAGTGCCGGCACAGACCCCCTCATCGTGAAGAACACCGCCACAGTGGCGCTGCAGTTGATCAAGCGGTTCCGCAACGTCCTTTACGCTTCCACCACAGGCCGGATCCCGCCATCGGTGATGCTGTCGTGTCATGCCGGCAAGGCGGCCCTGCCGGGCATGCTGCTCTCCGACATGGTGATCCGGCAGGCGCGCTGGACGGAACGCGCTATCGAGGAAGCGTCACGCCAGGGGCAGCTCCTCGATGTCCGCAATCCGGAGTGGGACGAAGACCGGTTCACCGACCGCTGGCCGGAGAACAAGATGCAGCAGGATGCATTCGCCGCCGCCCTGCGTGATCTGGCCGACGGACTGGAAGCAATCAAGCAGGGCAACGTGCAGCTGGAGGATTTGCAGGACTGGTTGCGTAATCGGTTCGGCGATCGGGTTGTGTCGAACACGCTGAAGACCTTCAACGACCGCACCGGCCGGGCGATCCGTTCCCTGGATCAAAGCTATACCCGCAAGGGCGGTCTGTTCGTGCCGGCAGCACCGGCCGTTGTCGGTTCGATTGCCGTCGCGTCGCCAGTGGCCGCGCGCTCCCACACGAATATGGGAGAACGGCGGTGAGCAGCGAGGTTTTCACAATAGAACGTCAGATTGCGGCCATGGCCGACCGTTGACCGCAGTTAGTACTAGCCACCCTTGAAGGCGCCTCCGCGACATGGCGGGGGCCGTTGCGGCCGCTGCTGCAGACCTTCCAGGTTGAGATCACGTTCCGGGCCCCTTCCATTATCGAAAAGCTCAACAATCGCCGCATGCAGCCGCGGGTGAAAATCCTGACCCCGCAGCTGCGGCCCCGGCGCGGCGACCCGGAGGGCCAGCTGCCGCACGTCTATTACATCGGCGGCGGCCCGCTCGATGTGGTGCTGTGCATGTTCGATCCGGATTCGGATGAATGGTCGCCCTTCATGTCGGTGGCCGAAACCACCGTGCCGTGGGCGATTGACTGGCTGACCTCCTATGAAGGCTGGCGCGCCACGGGAACGTGGACCGGCACCGGTAAACATATCGAACAGCCGCGAGCCGCGCTTGGCAGTGCAGTGAATAGATGACCTACCTCCCGCCTCGCCGCTCGGACGGCACCGCCCAGAAACGCCGCCTGCAACGCCCTTGGCCGAAGGGCCGGCCCTTCCGCATCTTGTCGATAGATGGTGGGGGTATCTGCGGCATCCTGCCGGCAGCTGTGCTCGCCGAGCTCGAGCAGCGGTTCCTGGGCGGCAAATCGGTGGCGGGTTGCTTTGATATGATTGCCGGGACCTCCACCGGCGGCATTATCGCGCTGGGGCTTTCGCACGGCAAAACCGCGCGCGAGATCCGTGAAATCTACGTCGAACGCGGCGGCTTGATCTTCCCGCCGCCCAATCCCCTTCAGCGCGTGTTGCGCAGGGTGCGGCGCTTCGGCCGCTATGCCTATGATCGCGATAACCTCGAAAGCGAGCTGTTGCGCATTTTCGACGACACCCCGTTCGGGATGGCCGGCAACCGCCTTGTGATCCCAAGCTTTGAGGGGCGCTATGGCGAGCCGTGGTTGTACAAGACCCCTCACCATCCCGATTACAAAAAGGACCGGTTTGAGCGGATGGTCCGGGTCGGGCTTGCGACGGCGGCGGCGCCGACGTTCTTTCAGGCTCTTCCCAACAATGGCTACATGATGGTCGACGGTGGCCTATGGGCAAACAACCCGACGATGAACGCCCTTGTCGATACGCTGGCGTGTTTCGAAATCGACCGTGCCAATATCCAGATTCTGAGCCTCGGCTGTGGAGAGACTGCTTTCAAGGTCGACGCTACCAAGTCCAAAGGTGGGATCCTACAATGGCGCGACATCTACTTTGGCGCTATGCGGGCCCAATCACTAAATGCCCTCGGACAAGCATATCTGCTGGTTGGTAAGGACAATGTGATGCGGATCGATGCGCCCGAAGCCCCTTCGCCTATAGCCCTCGACGACCACCGCCGAGCAAGAACCGAACTTCCCGCGATGGCCAGGGTTTTGGTTGAAGCGGCAGGGCATCGGATTGAGCAAATGTTCCTTCATTCGCCAACGGATCCGTATGTGCCACTTCCACTTCAGAGTGAAGCCGACTAGCTCTGACCTTCTATTTTTCTCAAGTTTCCTCAGTTAATAATGTGCGCGTGTAATAATGATTCTCTATTGATTCTTCCGCAACGCATGCTTGGGTGCAAGCGAGATGGGTCGCACGATTGTAGCTTTCGACGGCCCCAGCGGCGTCGGCAAGTCAAGCTTGCTGCCGCAGGTCATCTCCCTATTGGCTGATCGAGGACAGCAGTACGAGCTGTTCAGCAATGTGGAGTCTTCCTCCCTCAACACGCTGATACGTAAGCTCGCTAGCTCCGCAACACCCGGTTTGACTCTCAGCTTGGCGCTTTCCACAGCTCGCGCAGAACTTATCGAAAGTAACATGGGCAACCTTCTGCTCGACAGATTCGTGCTGTCTGGCCTTGTCTATCAACCCATTTCCGGGGTCGACCAGGATTTCGTCTACGCAAGCAACGCGCCCTTGCTTGAAGGGGTTACAACAGTTGCTCTCGAGATCACCGCTATCGAGCTTCGCAAACGCAGGCGATCACGTGGACCGATGCGATCGGATTTCTTTAAGGACCGATTGGATATCGAAACAGAAATATCGCTTTTCGCCGAGCGTGCGGAGTTCCTTCGGTCCAAAGGCCACGTCGTTATCACATTGGATGCGGGAGGAACCATCGAAGACACCGCGATGAACGCTGTGAATCTAATCACTGCTTGTGGCCCAATGTCATGAATGATCCGCGCATTCTAGGCGCGGACGGCCGCCTTGACCTGCTGCTCGTTAATTCGCCGCTGAAGGACTACGGCCACGCGCGCCGCGTCAACGACTTCACTCTGCCAACCCTTGGGCTCGGCTACATCGCTACTGTAGCCGCGGCAACCGGTTTCAGCGTCGGACTGCTCGACAGCGAAGCGCTTGGGCTTGGGCTCTCAGAGACGGTCGGCATTATCAACGACGCACAGCCAGGTTGGGCGGGATTCAACCTGCTCGCGCCAACCTACGCCCATAGCCGCGCAATCCTTGCCGGCCTGGATCCGGGCATTTCTGTGATGCTAGGCGGTCATCAGGCGAAAGCAATGCCCCGGGAAATCCTGGAGGATCATTGCATTCCCCGTATCGACGCACTTGTTGTCGGCGAAGCGGAAGCCCGGGTGCCGCTTCTCTTGGCCGATATCGAGTCACGCAGCAGCCTGCCCTCAATCGGCTGGCGGAACGGTGACAGTCTCACCATGCCGCAGATGCGGGGTGACAAGGCCCTCCTGGCACCGAATATCGATGCTATGCCGTTTCTGGATCGCAAGTATCTGGCGCAAGACCCTTACCTCGACGCCGGCGAACTGGAATCAGCCATGGTCGCTTCACGGGGATGCCCCTTCGATTGTTCGTTCTGCGGCGCCGCGGTGAGCGCGAATCCTGACGTGAGCATCCGCATACGAAGTCCAGACAATCTTATCGCCGAGATGGCCACGCTACGCGATCGATACGGCGTTACCCGCATACGATTTGTCGACGACCTCTTTCTTGCCAACTCCAAGATAATTGTCAGGACGCTCGACGCCTTTGTCCGAGCCAATCTTTCGCTTCGTTGGGACGCGACCGGCCGGATCAACGTCCTCGATAAGGTTCCGAACGACACTATTGACCTTATGATAGCGTCCGGTTGCCGCGAAGTTGCTCTCGGTATAGAGGCTGGCAGCGACCGGCTGCTCAAGCACATCGACAAGAAAATTTCCGTCGCGCAGACCATCAGAGTGGTCACCCGCCTCTGCAGCGCTGGCATTTCGGTGAAGGGCTATTTCATCCTAGGCTTGCCCACCGAAACGCGCGAAGAACATCGCGCAACATTGGATCTGATCGAGACCCTTTGGTCGGTGACAGACGCCCTTCCGGGGTGTTTTCGGTGCAGTGCCTTTGAATACAGACCTTATCCTGGCACCCCAGACTGGCACCGCCTCCTTCGCGCGGGTTACTCCCCGTCTGCAATGCTAGCCTATAGCTCACCCGAGCCCTCCGGAATCCAAGCCTCTGCCGGCCGCGACGAGTTCAATTTCTCGACTGGGATTCAGTTCGGGGAAGTTCCCGTGGATCAGGTTCGAAAGAACTTATATACCATTATGGCGTTACAAAATGCGAGATGATCGGACAGAAGATATTGTTTCTCGGATTGTGCGCAAAAAAGACCGCCGACGGCGGATTGCATGCACCGCTCGCTCCCACGTCCCGCTCCGGCAGTTTCCTAGCCTCTTTGTTGGAAGAATTGCCGCTAGGCGAAATTGCCATCGCACGTGACAATATCATACCCGGCCCAGTATTTGGACAGAATGGCATAGAGCGCAATCCGACATGGGCGGAACTGTTGCCCTGGCTGCGTGACCATTGGCTCTGGAGAGACGATACGCTAGCAGCGATCGTTGCGTTTGGCGCGGAAGCCAAACGCGCATTCGCAGCTCTCGCTGCAGAACGATCATCCGATACACCGGTCTATTTTTTCCATCATCCCTCTTACGCGTTGCGGCAGCCGAAAAGCCGCCGCGCGGAGTATGCGCGCAAGCTTTCGCAAGCGATTGTTGGTACCGATGCATCGGTAGCTGCGCAGCTCTAGAACATGCTTAGGCGTTTCGGGTGCCGTCAGGCGTACGAAACCCTTAAGCATGGCGGCCATTGATGGCTGCTTGTCGCCTCCTGAAAGCGGACGTTGCTGGCGACGAAGCCAATGGCCGTAGCCTCGGGCAAATCTGCGAGCCTCAATAGTTGGCGTCGGTTTATCAGGTCGAATGCCACACCGAGGTTTCGCCTCCGAAGGGAGAACGGATTTTTCAGTTTAGATTTATTCTTGATTTGGGCAAGCCGCCTTCTGACATCACCCTATTCCAAGGCACAAGAACTTGCCATCAGTGATAACGTCGCGATTCGATGGCAAACAGAGACAAAACAGGAGACGACAATGAAGCTCGTGCGCCTACGACTAAGCAACTTCAGGTCGTTTTGTGAGGCGCACGTAGAAGTAAATTTGGGAGATCTGACATTTCTGCTCGGTCCGAACGGCGCTGGCAAGACCACGGTTCTGCAAGCGTTGGCCAGACTGTTCAGTCTCGATCCCGTGCAGCGCAAGATCAGGAAGTCCGATTTTCACGTTCCGCATGACGAGAAGCCTGATGGGGTACCGGCCGAACGAGAACTCTGGATAGAGGCCGACTTCGAGTTCCCGGAGCTGGCAGGCGAGGATGAGGAGGAGGACGCACCGGCGGTTCCCGGCAACTTTGCGCATATGCAATTGATGGGAGTTGACGGGCCGGCCCAGGTACGCTTCCGGCTGGATGCCAAGCTCGATCAGGATGATGACATCGAAGAGAATTTCACCTTCGTCATGAAGGTGGATGCCGATGGGAATCCGCTCGAGCGGAGCCGGGTCGCAAAGCACGATCGGAACGCCATTCAGGTCCACTATCTGCCCGCCCGGCGCGATCCGGCAGACCACATCTCATACTCGGCGAATGCACAGCTTGGCCGGGCCCTGCGAGCGGCGGACTGGGCCGGAGAACGCGACAAGGTCTCCACTCTGACCGAGGAAATCAGCTCGACCCTCGCCGGCAATAAGGCCATCGAGGGGATGACGGACGCGTTGTCGGGCCAGTGGGGCAACCTGCACAGGGGGGACTATTTCGCCGACCCATCAATTTCGTTTGATCGGAGCGAATTGGAGAACCTGCTGCGCCATCTGAGCATAGGCTTCACGCCAGGCCACGGCGAGCAGCTGGTCGATTTCTCTCGCCTGAGCGACGGGCAGCAGTCGATTCTCTATCTTTCGATCGTGCTGGGCATGCACCAGATCGGCAGTGATGTGCTGAGCGGCAAACTGCCAGATGCCTTTGACATCGACAAGCTGCGGCCCGCTGTCTTCACGCTGATCGCGCTGGAAGAGCCCGAGAACAGCCTATCACCGCATTATCTGGGACGAGTCGTCCGCGCGCTCGAAGAATTCGCCGGGGGACAGGACGCGCAGGCGGTGCTCGCTACGCACTCCCCCTCACTGATGCGTCGCGTTCCGCCGGAAGCCGTCAGATACATGCGGCTCAATGAAAAGCGCACTACCATCGTCAGGCACATCGAGCTGCCCGAGGACGGGGAGGCGCACAAGTTCGTTCGCGAGGCGGTGCAGGCCTTTCCCGAACTCTATTTCTCGCGCTTGGTGATTCTCGGCGAAGGTGACAGCGAGGAGGTCGTGTTGCCTCGGCTGCTGGCCGCCGAGGGGATCCTGGCCGACGACGCATCGATCTCGGTCGTGCCGCTCGGCGGCCGGCACGTCAATCATTTCTGGCGCCTCCTGCACGGCCTCGGTATCCCCCATGTCACTCTGCTCGATCTGGACCTCGCAAGGTACCAGGGTGGCTGGGGACGGATAAGATACGCGGCCCGTCAACTGCTTGCCTATGGCGACGTCGCCAACGCGGGATTCACCGTGGCCGATGCGAATGCCATCCCAGCATGGGACAGCGACGACGGTCTTATGGTGGATGATCTTGGATGGATCGAGCGTCTGGAGGAGCATCGGGTGTTCTTCTCGTCGCCGCTCGATCTCGATTTCCTCATGCTCACCGCCTACCCGGACGCATATGACCTCGAGGAGGACGAGCTTGAGGAGCCTGATGAGGATGGCCTCAGGGCGGTGCTGGGCAGGAAGCACGACACTGTCGGCAACCAATATGAGGATGACGAGCTCGAATACTTTGACGCCTATCACAGGCGATTCAAGCTTGGCAGCAAGCCCGTGTGGCACATCCAGGCAATGGCCAGCCTGACGGACGAGGAGCTGAGGGACGAGATGCCCGAAGTCCTCAAGCGTTTGCTCGCGCGTGTCCGCGACGACCTGAAGGCGTTGCCCGAATGATGCGCGTTGACCGCTGGACGCCATCGGACAACCTCAAGCTCGAGCCGAATGCCCTCCTGGCTGCAACAGAAATCGACCGAAACCTGGCGCTGACCGCTGGGCCAGGAGCGGGCAAGACCGAAATGCTGGCGCAGCGGGCGGACTTTCTCCTCCGCACCGGCACGTGCCGTTATCCCAAGCGCATCCTCGCCATCTCGTTCAAGGTCGATGCGAGCCACAATCTGAAGGCGCGCGTTCGCAAGCGCTGCGGCCCCGAGCTGGCCGCGCGGTTCGACAGCCATACATTCCATGCGTTCGGCAAGCGCATCATCGACCGTTTCCGGCTGGCGCTGACCGGGCGCGATGCTCTTGATGCGGACTACAGTGTCGGGCCGGCACGGGTCCAGAGACAGTCGATCACTTTCCAGGACATGGTGCCTTTGGCTGTAACCATCGTTGAGTCCAGCGCCATCGCCAGGAACGCCATTCGACAGACCTATAGCCATGTGTTTCTGGACGAGTTCCAGGACTGCACGAAGGAGCAGTACGCGCTAATCAAAGCCTGCTTCCTCGACTCAGGCGTCAAGCTCGTTGCTGTCGGCGACACCAAGCAGCGGATCATGGGCTGGGCCGGCGCGCTCGAGGGAATCTTCAAGACCTATGCCTCGGATTTCCACGCCAAAGCGCTGAACCTGTATCAGAATTTCCGCTCTGCGCCCCGACTTCGCCGGATGCAGAACGCGATGGTGCGGGTCATGGACCCGCCTGCTGCGCTCGATGACGACGAACTGCAGGGTGACGATGGTGAGATCGAGATCCTTCACTTCAAGAATGCCAGGGAGGAAGCCTCACATCTGGCCGACGCGATCAAGGGATGGATAGAGAATGATGGCCTGGACCCTTCCGAGATCGCGGTGCTGGTGAGCAAGCAGCAGAACCTCTATTGCCGGAAGTTGCGAGCCGCGTTGCGGGACCGAAAGGTTCCGTTTCGCGAGGAAGACCAGACGCAGGACTTCGCATCCGAACCGGTTGTTCGTCTGATCACCGATTTTCTTCTTGTAGTCGGGGGAGGCGCACAACCGGAAGCGTTTCGCCGCCTGCTCGAAGCCGTCGTCTACAATGAAGGTCTCGATGAAGAACAGGAATATCGGGCCCGCTCCCGATGGGATCGGTTTGTCACGGACATTCAGGCGAGGGTGGCGGCGGGACAGATCAAATATGCCGATCGAGATGCGCTCGCGGCGCTGGTGGAGGAGTTGATCGAACTGATTGGCCGGGATGCTATTGTCGCCCTTTCCGCAGACTATGCTCAGGGCAACAGGCTCGATCAGCTGATACAGGATACGGTGACCCGCATATCGCAATTGACGCAGGATGGAACGGACATCGGCACGGCGCTCACGGCGTTCTCGGCCGATCGCTCCGTCAGGATCATGTCAATCCACAAGAGCAAGGGACTGGAGTTTCACACCGTGGTCGTGATGGGCGTCGAGAACGAGACATTCTGGGGAAAGATCGCCGAGGAGCGATCGGCCTTCTTTGTCGGTATCTCCCGCGCCAAGCAGCGGCTGGTGCTCACGATCTGCGAGCATCGCGACCGGCCCGACGGAGCCAAGAACTGGAGCACTGAGCGTTCGCCACAAGCGGAATTTGTCGGCTACGCGCAGGCACACGCTTAGCCGACTCGACGAGCCCTTGAGCCTTGTTGCGCTGGCCGCTAGGGGGCGAGATCATTGGATGCACGGGAGCGGTGGTGCACCCAGTGAAACTCGCCTGAGGTCATGTAGACGATCGCGCCCTTTTCGGCCGCGACCAGCTCGAGATACGCGAGCAATTGACTCACATAGCCGGCGTGAATGTCCGGCGTGGGCGCGACATCGCTCTTCCAGTCGAAGGCCGCGATTGGCGCATTTGCTTCGAACGCGATCGCGTCAGCCCGGGCGGACACCAGGATCGTGTCGGACCGCGCACCATAGAGCGGTATCTCCGGCTCGAGCTTGCCAATGTAGGGCTGCAATTCCTTGTGCGAGAAGGTCCTGAGTGCCGTCCCGGCCAATTCGGCTGGGTCCGGCCTCTCGGGACCCTTGATGCCCAACTGTCCGATCAGCGCCGATGCCCGGTCTTCGAGCGCGGGCAGATCCGGTAGGAGGAGACCGGTCAGCAACTCCTCCATCAGCTTGTGAAGCAGTACGCCGCGGGAGACGCCAGCTCCGACCACAATGGGCTCCGTGTCCGCGCTTTCGTCGAGCGCGGCGACATCCAGCGTGGCGCGATCGAGCAACTCGCGATCGATATCCGCCAGACTGGGGCGGCGCCACTCGATCCTCGGGTTGAGCCGGACGATCCGGGCGTGCTCGTCGGCGTAGATCGCGGCGGATTGCCCATTCGGCGTGGGCGGCGAAACGGGCTCGGACGGCTGGCGAGTCGGATACCTTACCTCCTCCAGCGCGGCTTGACCCAGGTCGAGGAACCTTGCCCAGCCACCGTCGGGAGCCCAGCTCGGCGCCGGCAGGACCAAGAGGTCCAGGGCGCGCGTGCAAGCAACGTAGAGAAGCCGCTCGCGTTCGTCTGCTGCCTCGGCCCGGTCGGCGGCAATGGCTGCGTCGAGCGTGCTCGAGACGACATCCCCCAATGTCCAATGCACGCTGTTGTCGACTGAGCCGAAGAAGAAGTCATCGTCGCCATCCGGCATGGTGACGAAGTTGATGGGTACGACAATCGGCCATTCGAGGCCCTTCGCCTTGTGAACCGTAACGATGTCGATGCTGTCGCCCTCATAGTCGGACGGAGCTTCGTCGGTCGCCGCTTCGCTTTCCCATTCGGCTGCGAGATCGATTGCCAACTGTTTGAGCCCCCGCACCTGATAACGGCGCGCGCGTTCGAGAAACAGATGGAGGTTGCCCAGGGCGCGTGCCTGTTGATCCAAGCCGCGGGCAGCGATGGTCGGGATGATCCGGAGTTGTTCGACGGCTTCGGCAAGCAGCGCATACGGTGTCGTCCCACGACGCTTGCGCCATAGCTTCTGCAGGCAATGTATGGCACGATGGGCAACAGGGTGGGTGACCCGCGACAGGTCGGTTTGAAGGTCGAGGACGGCGCCTTCATCCTGCTCGCGCAGGGCCGAAGTGATGTCCAGAAGCTCTGCTTCGGTGAGGCCGACCAGTGGTCCCCGCAACACGGCCCCCAGCGCGAGTGTGTCGCGGCTGTCGGCCAGGGCGCCCACCAACGACACGACATCCTGGGACTCCTGGCGACGATAGAGGTTCTTGCCCGCTTGCGACGCGACGGGCAGACCCCGTTCCTCGAGCGCGCGTTCGTACCGCCATAGCTGGGTGCGACGGGGAGCCAGCAGTGCAATGTCGCCCGGCTCGGCGCGCACGACCTTCCCGTTCGACCGACGTACCCACACGTTGCCCACAAGTCTGGCGCATAGCTCCGCCACCGCCTGCGCCTCGAGATCCCGGATCGGGTTGACATAGCTGTCTGGCGGGACGTCATAGCTCAGCTTGGCGATACTCTGGATGCGGCTTGGGTCTTCGACGACCGTGGCGTCGAGAGCCGCGTAGCCGCCCTGCTGTTTCGCCAGACGATCGGCGAATACCCGATCGACATGCTGGAGGATGCTCTTCCCGGAGCGGAAGTTTGCAGAAATCTGCAGAACGTTTCCAGGGAACTGGGCCTCGATCGTGGCGCGTGCGCGCAGATACGATTTGAGATCGGCGCGACGGAAGCGATAGATCGCCTGCTTGGGATCGCCAACCACGAACAGCGCTCCAGGACGGAGGCGGCGGTTGTGCCACGGCTCCGCGCCTCCGGACTCGCCGGCGATCAAGAACAGGATCTCGGACTGAAGAGGGTCGGTGTCCTGATATTCATCCACCAGGATGTGGCGATATCTCGATGCAACGGCCACCCGCACCTTCTCGTCGGATCGAAGCAGGGCGCGTGTGCGAACGAGAATGTCGTCGAAGTCAAGAACCGCGGCGTTGCGTTTGAACGCCTCGAATTCGGCGACCAGTTCGTCGGTCTCGCCGAAGAAACGGGCAAGCAGCGCGTCAGCGATGGCGCCCATCGAGTCGGCGAAGAGTAGCGCGCAGCACTCGTAATGCTCCTTGCCAGTGGCGGAGAACGCTTCGCCGTCAGCCTTGCCAGCAGATCGGGACCAGGCGCCCACGCGGTTCTTGTATCTGGAGACCACGTGTCCGCCGCGTGGCAACAGCGCGTCGCTCGTCGGGTGAACGAGCAACCACAGTTGTGCGAAATCGAGATTCGCCTCGCTTGCCGGCGCGAGCATATTGGCGAGCTCCTCGAAGGCCAGCACGTCGGCGATCGCGTCGTCCGGCGCGGCGACACGGCTAATCCAGCGCCGGTATTCCGCAACAGCGTCGATAAGTTCGTGGATGGTGTCAGCGTAGCGTGGCGGTGGAAGGGGACGGGCCTCGGGGTGGGCGCGACGGAATCTGGCCAGGGATTTTAGCGTCTTTACTGCGAGATTTGGATCGTGTGCCGCCATGACCACGATGGGATCGTCTCGTCGGCCGTCATGCCCGAGTCGACGGTTGAGCCACGCGTCGAAGACGGCGTCGAAGGCGAGGTCGGTCTGGTCCGCGTCCATGACGGCAGCACCGGGGTCGATGCGCGCTTCGACGGCGTAGCTCTGCAGGATAGTGAGGCAGAAGCTGTGGATGGTCGAGGCGGTGAGTTCGCCCAAACCGGCCCGCGCAGCGGAGAGGGCCTCGACTTGAGCTTCGCTCAGCGTTTGCGCTCGAAAGGCCGGTTCGAGGTCTTTCGGTATCGTTCCATCGATCAGCAGGGCGGCGAATTTGTCGACGCGTCCACGAAGTTCGGCGGCAGCGCGCTCGGTGAAGGTGATGGCGGCTATCGATGCCGGCGAGCGGCCGGCCGCGAGCAGCACGGCGACGCGCCCCGCAAGCAGCGAGGTTTTGCCGGTGCCGGCCGCGGCCTCGACTAGAAGCGTGGCGTCGAGATCGGTGAGGGCGCGCTCGCGTTGCGTGCTATCAGGAACTGAGGTCATTTGGTGCCCCAATAGGCTGAGAGCTCACGGCCTGCCGCCTCGCGGATGGCATTGCCCTTGCGTTCGAGGTAGCTGGCTATCGCAGGCAGTGCGATCTTGCCGAAGCGCTCCGGCATACTCGCGACACCCGGGTAGACCACACCAGACTCGAGGGCGCTGCGCGCGAGACCGACCCAGGCCGACACCAGAGCAATGAAGTGATCCGGGTTCTTCAGGGGCGAAGCGATGACCGGCGGGCGAAGGTAGATCAGGCGAGCGACCAGTTGCTTGGTGTCGGGCAGCAATTGGCGGCAGGCAAGCGAGTAGAGGACGCGTTGCAGTTCGGCGCCGCCATCGATATACATCTGATCGGGAATCTTTGGCCTCTGGCCAGTCTTGTAGTCGGTTACGCGTGCCGCGACGGCCGCAGCCCGAAGGTCGAGGCGGTCGATGCTCCCGCGAATGTGGATATCCGTGCCGGGAAGGACGACGGGGAGAGCAGGATCCCACGGCAGGGATTGGGTCACATCGTTGTCTCGGACCTCGCCGCCAAACGGCAGCTCGGTCCAGGATCGGGTGCCAAGCTCTGTGAACGTCTCGAAAGTGAGGCCGGAGAGGCTCATCTCGGCCGCCTTCCGCACCGTGTTGGTCCACAGCACCGGCGGCGGCACATTCATTTCCAGCGGCCAGGTTTCGATGACCTGGGCGCATGCGTTCGCGAGCGCATCCTCCATCTCATGCCGAGCGGCTACGGTATATCCGGGCTCGGGTTCGAGCTGATCGACCGTTCGCCGCAGCAGTTCGTGGATAAGCTGCCCGAAATCATCGGGGGATAGAGTGAGGCCACGTTCCTTGTGGACCACGTCGCGCCAACCCAACGCATAGTACCAGACATAGCCGAGAGGATCTCGCAAGAGACGGGACAGCGATGTAGGCGACTGGGCTTTGCGCAGCAAGGCTGACAAGAGGGGATGGGCTCTTGCGACGAATCCGTCGTGAGGGGTGAGGCTGCGCAGGTTCCAGTCGCCCCACGCCGCGAGGCCCGTCGCGACGATCGGGTCCGAATTTCTGTCCCGCGGCCGGACAAGCAGACGGTCCGCTTCGGTCAGCGCGTGAGGGGCGATATCGTCGCGATGGAGGTTTGCAACCTTGGCGGCACGCGGCATGAAAGGGCTGGTCCCGACGCGCTTGCCGTCGCTGCTCAGTCTTCCGCATGAGAGCACCGCTTCTTCGGCTGTGGCGAGAATGTTGTCGAGGCAGCGTCGGTCCAACTGTTCGAGGGGCTCGGCGTCGACCAGCGCGGCAGGGATGATGTAGCTGGGCAGGATAGGATCTAGTCCACTGCTGCGTGGCCATCCGCTGGTCGTGAGTCCGACAAGCCAGACGAAGCGGCGCGGTGCTGCAGCGAGTTGGTCCCCCGAGCACCATACGACTGCGTCAGCCGGATCTCGCTCGTCGGGAATACGCAAGGACTCGAGCGAGAACATAAGCGCCGATGCCGGCGCTGACCGCAAGGCTTCATCCCAGAGTCTGCGGGAGCGCCCTCGGAGCAGCAATCTGCCCGCCTCGGCGGCAGCGTCACTTCCGGCCTCTATCAACTTGAGTATGGGCAGGACTATTGCAGCCGTCTCGGGATGAGGCCGGAGGGCGCGTTCCCAATCGGCCGCGGTCGAGAGCGACGCCGCGCCAGACACTGGCAGTCTACCCTCCGGCAGAATATCCATGGTGCCGTGATCCGAGAGCAGAGAAAGCAGGCGCCGGACCCGGGCCTGACTCAGGCCGCCCTGCAGTGCATCGGCAAGCGCGGCGCAGCGTTGACCGTCCCGGGTCGAGAGTGCCGGTCGGCCGTGGACGAAGCAAAGGGGCAGACCGGAGGCTGAAGTGAGCGAAAGCATGTAGTCGTCCCACGCGGTCGGCACCGTTGCCACGATGGCGATGTCGGCAGCGCGGGCGCGACCAGAGGCGAGGAGTTCACGTGCCCACCGCATCGCTTCGAGGACCTCGTGATATGGGTCGGCACAGCTGACACCGCGCTGGCTTCCATTCTGGCCTGCTGCCCGCCTAGGCGTGCCGTGGAACCAGACGGTATCGCAGAAGGCTGGCGCGTCCCATTCAACTTCAATCACCTCGCGCAAGTCATTCACTAGCTGCCGCCAGATTGGATCGATCGCATGCGCGCCTTCAATGCGGAGGGTTCCTATCAAGCGAGGGGCGAGCCGGACCGCAGCACGGGCCAGATCGTTTAAATCTGGCAGAAGGTATTCGCCCGGCCGCAGCTGAAGACGTACAACGTCTTCGATTCGTGACAAGTCTTGGACGCGCGGCTGTTTGGCATAAGGCCCTGATCTAAGATCGAATCCTGCGCGCCAAACATTTCGAAGCGTACGGAGTATAGCACGTGTCGCTCCGGGAAGGTCGGCTATCGGGGCGAGGTCCTGGAGAAGGCCGGGTTCGCTCAACGCCGTGCGGATACCGATTTCAATGCTTTCTCGGGAAGCTGGGTGCAGCAATCCGCCAGCGAGGCGTGCCGCCAGCAAAGGAGTCGTCATAATCTGGAGACCGAACTCATGACCGCGTGCGGCCGCCGCGCGACGCATCGCAAAGGCAAGCCGACCTTGAACGAGCACGCTGCGAAGAGTGAAGCCACCGGTCATGCTAGTCTTCGTAGCAGAATTGATTGCATTCGTCCGCGTCGGCCAAGATTGCATTGCGGTAGAAGGTGTCGACTAGGCGTTGAACCTTATAGTCGAGATTTGGAAACTTTACCCGAGGGTCTAGTCAGCGGTTTGCGCTTAATGTGTGAGCCGGTCCGGGCGGAGTCTTAGTGCGAGTCCTCTTCTAACCAAACTATCGGTCCTTAGGGTCCAAGTCGCCAGAAAGGACCGCGACCAACCTTCTAGAGTCGCCTGTGGGTCAATCAAGCCTGCGATCCTGCTTGGCAGGATATCTGCCAACGCCTTTTGGGCTCGGCCCAGAGCCATCTTCTCCCAGTCGCGACCTAGCAATGGCGGTGTCATGGGGACGATCTCAGCATTCCCTCGAACCCGGCCATCCAATTGGGATTGATCTCCATCCGGAAGACTTGCGAGCGCGTCGAGCGCAGGAATTCCACGAAGGCCGTGTCGCTGCCGTCGCTCAGGACGCTGGCGCGGCTAAAATGATGTTTGGGCCGCGTCTCGGTCGCAGCGAGTTCCGCCATATCTTGAAGAGCATGGGCAAAGCCCATCAAAACTGGCTCGGCTTCAGCTTCGGCGTCCCAGCCAAAATGTTTGTCCGCCCGGTAATAGGCTTCGCCAAAGCCCCGGTGCGCCTCGGCGACGATCAACCCGCCGGCCAATGGCCCCAGCTTTTTGATATGCTCTGCCGCTGGCACGTGCTGGCCGAGGGCGCCGAATAGACCTACTTCGATTCCGCCCCGGGCCGCGACCGCTGATCGCAGTCCATATTGCTCGAGCCGCCCTTCGAAACCGAGCGTCTCGAAACCCTCGAGTACCGCCGGATTGGAGCTTTTCCAAAAGGCGCGAATCGGCTCCGGAACTAGAGTCTCGCCGTTGCAGATCCCGCGTACTAGTCGAACTAGCATCAGCTGACGGGCAAATAGGTTGGTCCCTTCATGAGCGATTGCAGCACGCTTTGTGCCGCGCGGCAGACGAGGGAGGAGCCGGCGCAGCATCATCAGCATTTCGGTGTATTCGAGTGCCATAAGAAGGATGCGGAATAGCGTATCCGCCGAAATATTGGCTTCGATCGCTGCGTCGCTTGCCGCGAGAAGCCCAAGCCCATCGGCCTGAGTTTCGCCGATCAGCCGCGCAGTCATCACATGCATCCGTTGTGCCATCTTGCTGCCGCGTGTGGCGAAGCCGTCGGGCCGGCCGTTGTCGTCGAACTTCTGGACCGTCTCGGGCAGGAGGAAGCGTTCGCGCGCGGGACCATCGCCGGTCTTATCGAAACGGAGCTCTTGATACTGGTTCGCAATCCAGGCGAACATCTCGAAGGACGGCGCGCCCTCGGCCTGCTGCAGGATATGCGCGATCTCGTGGCCGGCGATGAAAGTGAGGAGCAATTGTGCTTCGATGATCACGACCAGTTGCTCATCGAAATACTTGGGCCGGGGGACAACAGTGCCCGCCCCCTTTTCCGCGCTGTAGGCGGCGAGGCGCGCATTGGCTCGCTCGGTCATTGCGGCGGCAAGCGCTAGATCGCCGTCGTCATAGAGCGCCTCAGCTGCTCGGATAAGGAATTCTACATGTGAGATGATCGGTCGTTCGCCCCAGAAGCCGCGCAAGAGCAATAGCTCGAGCGCATTGGCCTGCTCGATGTCGACGAAGGCGACACGCGCACCCTTATGGCTCATCACGACACTCGACCATTGCATAGTGCTGATTGGCACCAAGGCGACATGGTCAAGCATCCAGGAATAGTGGTTCGCGAGGAAAGCGCGCAAGCGATGAAGCGCAGCACGGTGAGAGGCGGTAACGCGTCCTGCCGGCGTGCGGCCGAGGCGCTGCTTGATTGCCTGCCAAGCCGGACGGGGAATCATGGTTCAGTCCTTGTCACGCGCGTCGAGCAGCGTGAGCACCTCCTTTACCTGCGATGGCTTGAGATTCTTGAAGCGGACCCTCTCGCCATCTTTTTCATACTCGAATTCTCCACGCGATGTGATCAGATAGGTGAGCGAGGCGGTCACCAGCGGCACCAGAAGCGGCTTCAACTCCACCACCCACTGGACAAGGTTCGCACCGTCGAAGTTGCCAACCTCGATCGGATCGCCCAGATCATTCTGTGGGTCGAGCGCATCGGCGAGCCTGAGTTCCTTCCAGAGTTGCCGAAACTCGCCGGCATAGTCGGTGGGAATGCTAATCGAAATGATCGTCATGGTCGTCCTCCCCTGTTGTATCGCCCTGTTGGATCAGCAGCGCGGGCCAGTCAATCGGTCGCGTGCCTTTGGTCGAGTTTTGAAAGCACGTGAAAATTATGTCGACTATTGACGATGAACCGGAACCGGTCGGACCTATCTGGCACAAGTGTAGGGAGCTAACCAGTCGTTGGAACCTGCCGAGCAGAAAACGGCACCAAGCCTGCATTCCGCCTCGCGAACTATTAAAAAACACGCCGTATTGAAAGGCACTTGATATGCAGTTTTATGTGCATAATATTGTGCAGAGTGAATTCTGAGGTTTCGTCATGACTCAAGCGCTGCTAACTCACAATGCGATGGTCTCCGGCTTTGTCGATAGCCTGCAGGAGCCGCGTACGCCCTACATTTCGCCGAAGCGCCTGTCGCAGGCGCTCGGCGTGAAGGTGGCCAACCTGGCGCAGTTGACCGGTGTTCACCGCAACACGCTGCGCAACCCGTCATCGGAGCGCCTGCAGGGCCGGATGCGCGAGATGGTAAAGGTGATCTCGGCCGCAACGGAGCTCACCGGCGACGTCGACAAGGCGATCTACTGGTATCGCAACGAACCGATCGCCGACTATGGCCATCGCACGGCGGCCGAGCTCGTCGCCGATGGCCAGGTCGAAGCAGTCCTGGCCTTGATCCGGGATCTCGAGAACGGGGCGCGCGGGTGAAAGTCACCCGAGTCGGGCCGGACGAGATCTTCCATCGCTATCTGACGCCCAAATGGGCCTTCCTGCCCACCAGCGGTGCAGGCGCGGCGATCGACGGCGGTCGTTTCAACCGGCCCGGCCTCGAAGCGCTTTACCTGTCCCGCGCGCCTCAGACAGCGTTGGAGGAATACAAGCAGGGCGCCAGCATCAGCCCGCCGGCGACCCTTGCCGCTTACAAGGTCACACTCGCTGAGACGGCCGACCTTTCGCAGGGATTCGACCCGGACATCTGGGACGGCGCCTGGCGCGAATGGGATTGTCCCTGGCGCCAAATCGCTCGCATCAACAAGAAAGTCTCGCCCTCGTGGAAACTTGCGGACATGGTCATCACGACCGGGCTGCGCGGCATCCTGTTCCCGTCGCTGCGTCATGCCGGCGGCACCAACCTGGTGATCTTTCCGGCCAATCTTGTCGACGGCGATCATGTCGCGGTTCACGATCCCGATCACCGGCTGCCGCACGACCAGTCGTCCTGGTCCTGAGCGAGCGCCTGTCTCCGTGGCCGCAACGCGACAACGCCCCGCTCAGGACACCTGGTCCTCAACGACATCATCCTCGCCCTCGCCGCTAGGCAACCTAGCTGGAATACCGCCGGCCAGCAGCTTCTCCTTAGACAGCAGCCCGGCATCCTCGAGCGCCTCGAAATCCGGCAGCTGGCGCAGCGTGTCGAGCCCGAACTGCGAGAGAAAATTTTTTGTCGTCACATAGGTATAGGGCGCCCCGGCTGCGGGCTGCGCGGTCCCGAGGCGATCAGATCTTGCGCGCGCAGCACGCCGATCAAATCGCGCGACACTTCCTTGCCGAAGAAGCTCGACAGCTCACCGCGGGTAATCGGCTGGAAATAGGCAATGCACATCAAAACAAGCGCTTCGGATTGCGATAGTTCTTTTGCCCCCTCGCCCGCCGCCGTGCCGAAGGCGGCGCGGATGGCGTCGCCAAAAATTTTCTTGGTCCGGTGTTGCCAGCCGCCGGCGACCGCGACCAGCTCGTAGGGGCGGCCGGCGAGCTCGGCGCGAATGTCGTCGATGATCAGCTCGAGATTGCAGTTTCTTCCCACCACCCGCGCGAGGACACTACGTGTCACCGGTTCATTTGCTGCAAAGATCACCGCTTCGACGCGGCCCATCCATTCGCGCCAGCGCAATTCTGGCGGCAGGTGGTCCAATTCCGTGTCGAGCAACACAGGCTGTTCGTTCGGCTTGCGGCGGCAGAGGCTTCGCTCATCACTAGAGTCCGAACAGGCGAAAAGTCGTGCGACCGGAAAGCTCGCGCACAGCCTCGAGTTGTTGCAGCCGCTCGAAGAGGCGTCGCGCCGCAAAGCGGGACAGGTTTTTGGTCGTCAGCGAGCCCGAAACGGCGTCGTCCTCGAGCAGTCTTTGGACCACATCTCCCGCGCCCTTGGCGCGCAATTTTGGTGCGACGGCCAGGAGTTTTTCGGCACGACGCGACAGCTCGGCAGCCAGCCGGCAGGCGTCCGCCGCCGCCTGCGCCAGCGCCGCGCAGACCGCCCGCTCAAAACCTTTTTCGCCGGGTCGAATGCGCTTGCCGCCGGCCTCGCCGCGAAAAGCCGGACCAAAGGCCTGCGCCATCAAGAGCGGCAGCGGCCGCGGCCAGCGCAGGCTTTGCGCCAGCACCAAGTCGGCCAGCCACCAGGCCAAAAGCTCGGAGTCGGGCCGCATGGCGAGGATGCGGGTGGCGATTGCCGCCGCGGCGAACGGCGCCGGCCGCTGCGACCCCGCCACTTCTTCTACCTCCGTAGAGAGGTCAGCGAGAGCCGCGCCGTCCCAATGGAGCCCCAGCTGGTCGACGATCTTTTCGAGTCGATCAGCGCTGGCGGCGGGCGGCTGCACGGCCAACTGCCGCCAAGCGCCAAGAACCGCGCCGGCCGGACCGGGATCTGCGCAGGCCGGGCGGAGGTACCAGGCGTCGCGCAAAGCGACCGCGTCCTCGGCGCGGCCGGCGAGCCGCATGCTGGGGGCGGCGCAGTTGAGCGCCAACCGCTGCCGCCAGGCGCCGGACCAGCTCGGTTGCGCGCGGGCGACCGTGTCGAGGACACCCAAGGCGGCGCCGGCCCGGAAGGCGGCGTCGCCGTCGCTCGGCGCGCCGGCGCTTGTGATCGCCCACGCCGGAATGGAGGGCGGCGCAGAGGAGCTGGCGGTCGCGGGATCAAGGCGAATCATGATTTTGGAGGGTAAAGCGCTCGTGCGCTTTGTGCTACGATTTTCGTACCAAAACGCACAGCCTGTCGCCTGATAAAAACGAACGATAATGTTGCATTATCTGTCGTTGTCCGGAATTAAGCCGGGCTTCGGAGGTCGTGCGCGGCATTGTGCGCACCATGGCAAACCGCGCGTCTACGCCGGCGGCGTTGCGGCTGCCGGTCGCCCGCATGCAACCCACCGAGTAACAGCTGGAGTTATATCTGTCGTGACAATCGCACCTAGCATCGCCACGCAGCCTGCAAAGGCGCGCCTAAAGGCGCACGCTGGACCTTGGTCGAAAGGGCTGCTTCGGTTTACCAATCCTGTCGTCCTAGGTTGACCAATCCGTTGTTGACCGTGAGCGGGTTTACCAATAAGGGCGGCTATATTCTCCGCAAATCCAATAACTTAATGCCAACCCAGAATTAACTGTCATTGAGGCCATAGGTAAACTCGATCTTTGGATCGGAAATCCCTACCCTCAGCCAGCAAACACTCCTGTTTTCAATCGCATAGGCCACCCACAAGCGATCCATAATTCCGGACTGGTAAATCCCCTGAAAGGCCAAATAATTCCGGACGTCATAACACGTTGCGATCTTATGCGATTTTCGAAGCACAAACCATGAACATGTGGCCCAGTAGCATTAGGTTTGAACTTGCCGCCTCAAGGTCAGCTTGGCGCCGATTCCGGCCTTTCAGGCAACCTTTGCCTCCGTCCAGAAGCAGAAATTGCGGCTGACGATGCTGACGGTCGCAGCTGTACCACGAGTCGGACATCTTGATTAGCTTTACCAATGGCGGCTTCCGCAATCTCGACATCGCCAGCGTCCCAAGCGCTAAAGGTTTCCGCGGATTGACGATAATGATCGAGTGTATTTGGCAAATCTATTGCGGGTTACGGGTCGACCTTTGAATATCAACATGTCTTTGAAGTGCGACGAATGCTCAAACAGCGATAGCCAAAATACTGGTGGTTGAGGGCGTCGAGAACTCCGGGCCGGGTGAGATTCGGGAATCCGAGGACGGTAAGGGTGCGAAGATGGTGTTCGCCGAGCATCGGCTCCAAGCCGCCGGTAAGCGGCGCGTCGACCAGGATGCCGCCGAGATACATCGGCGCTTCCGGGACCGCGACTGGATGCCGGCGGGTCGATATTATGCCGTGCAGGTAAGTCAGGGTCTCGGCATCGTCGAGCACGCGCACCTCGGGCATGAAACCGGACAAAAGATCGAGGACCCGGTCGGTCTCGTCGCGAAACCGCGCCAGCTCCTGGGGCCAGTCTCTCCCGCCGCCAGATTGGTGTGCGTCAACGAGCGCGCTTTCAGCCCTCGCCCGTGCGTCCGGGGGCGGCATGAACAGCAAAGTCAGGTGATAGCGGCTCTCGTAATGCGCGACCTTGCCCTCGAAGGCCGCGCGTCGTTCTTCATCGACCAGCCAAGACGCGGCGTCGGGAAAGGTTGAGTTAGGATAGCCGAGCGCCTCTATGCGCTCGGCTTCGAAGAACAATGCCCAGCCGGAGCCGAGCCTTCTCAACGCGTTGTTTCCCCGGGCGCAGATGCCGACAAGTTCTGCTTCCGTCGCGCTTTCGAGATCGGGCCCGCGGAACCGTAAGGTCCGCTGAAAGCTGCCGTCCTTATTGAGCACGATGCTGGGCGCGACGAGCGCTGCCCAGGGCAGATGGTCGGCAAGTTTGTCGGCTTTGCTGCGGTATTCTGATAGGTTCAGCATGCCAACCATCCCTTCAGACGAAGGTGACGAACGAGCACGCTGGCGAAGTCTGGATCGCGTTTTGTGGCAAAGACCGCCAGCGTGTGGCCGGCAATCCAGAGCACCAGCCCAGCGATCCACTGCTGCAAACCGAGGCCGATAGCTGCGGCCACCGTGCCGTTGAGGATCGCCACCGCTCGCGGTGCACCGCCCAGCAGGATGGCTTCGGTCAATGCCCGGTGAACGGGAACCGCGAAGCCCTCAGTATGCTGCTCTCCAGCGGCCATCACACGAGTGCTCCGCCGCCAAAGGAGAAGAAGGAGAGAAAGAAGCTCGATGCCGCGAAGCCGATCGACAGCCCGAAGACGATCTGGATCAGCCGGTGGAAACCGCCTGCGGTGTCACCGAAGGCAAGGGTTAAGCCCGTGGTGATGACGATGATCACGGCGATAATCTTGGCGACCGGTCCCTGTACAGACTCCAGGATCTGCTGCAGCGGCTGTTCCCAAGGCATGCCGGAGCCTGCTGCGCGGTCTGAGACCGTGAGAACAAGCACGAGCGCGGTGGACGAAAGAAAGCGAAGCTTCTTGCACATGAATTGGCCTTTCAAAACAGCTGAAGTTGCGGGAGCGTCAGTTGCATGACGGCGTAATCGCCGCTGGCCTCTGACCGCTGGACCATAGTTCGTCCGGTTTGACGACCGACTTTTCAGATTGGTCGGCTGAGTAGCCAGCGTCGCCCGCCGCCACCGAGACCGGCAACTGTTACGCAGAAGGACGAAGCCGATGCCACACATCCATTTCGTAAATCTTTCTATCTACCAATTTGATTTCCCCGATTACCTGATGAGGAATATGAGGGCGCCAGGTGGCGTGGTGGGTTGCATCAAAAGGAGTATTTGCGATGGCAAACATCATCGAGAGTAAGTCCTCGCGTACCGAATGGCTCATCGGCACCGATCTCGAGGATTGGATGGCGGGTGACGAGGGCAATGACCGGCTTGAGGATCGTCGCGGCAATGACAAGATCGAAGGTGGCGATGGCGATGATCACGGCATCGGCGGCGAGGGAAATGACCGAATCTGGGGCGGAACGGGCGACCACTATCTTCGCGGCGACAACGGCCGCTTCCAACCGCGCCTCGTCGGCGAGGATCATGACAAGCTCTCCGGCGGTCCCGGCAACGATGTCCTCTACGTGGTGATGGCAAAGACAATTTGACGGGGGGGCGGCAATAACACGTTTCTGTTCCAGTTCCACAATCCGATCCACGGAGTAGTCGAGGGGACGGCGGACATTACCACTATCAGCGATTTCAACGCGAAGGAGGACACTTTCGCCTTCGATGCGGTGGGCCTCGGCGACGACGGTTTTGGCGCGAACTTCGTCAACAACGCCGCCGCAAAGTCTGGCAGCCCGGTGAGCAGCTTCGACAGCGGTCCGTCTGCGGGTGCGAAGGGCGAGCATGTGGTGGTGATCACTGACGATTCTTTTGAGACTGCCTCCGACGCAGCGCGTAAGATCTCCGGCGAGGCCGTCGGCGACATCATCGTCTACTACTGCCACGACGATTTTAGCAAAATGGCGAAGCTGGCGTATGTCACCGGCGAGAACCAGGCGCATGACTTCGTCAACATAAGTGGTGTGACGAGCTTTAGCGCCATGGCCGACCTGGGCCTGACCGCGTCCGATTTTCACCTACATTTAATCCGGAAAACCCTATGTGGAACCCGCGCCCCGCCACCCCCGGCGGGCGCTTTCCTTTCCGCTACTTGCCCTGGCCGCGGGTTCCGGGAGCGGGCGGAGCGTGATTAAACCTGTGGGTCGCGCCGGAACTCTCCCTGAGACCGACATAGTCGAGGCGATAAGGCTGTTCCGGCCTACTGCCTGGGTCGATAGCGTCACCCTTCCAGAGGTTCAGCCGGAGGCTGTTGTTGACGCGCACCATCATATGCCAGGACTAGGCATGTTTGGCGCGAAGCACTGGTCCCTGGATCAGCGAGCGGATGCGGTCAGTGTATAGGCTCCTGCGGCGAGCACTGTGCGGTGCTAGATGGATAGATCATCACAATACTTGTACGGAGGGCGCCCTGAGTAACCATCCTTGGAACATTTCAGCTTTGAGACCTTTCCCTCTGACCTCCACTGTGTTGGGAATTTTACTAATCAGTGGCGTAGTCAACGTGCTTGCGCTGATCTCGCCGCTGTTCATGCTGCAGGTCTACGACCGCGTTCTGGCAAGTGGCAGCGTACCGACGCTGGTGGGGCTCGTCGTGCTTGCTGCGGGGCTCTTTGCGTTCCAATGCCTGCTTGACATCCTTCGCGCCCGCGTGCTGCTGCGGATCGGCGAGCGTTTCGATGGACAGCTTTCCGGACGCGTTCACGATGCGATCGTTCGCCTTCCGCTTTTAACGCGTATGCCTGGCGACGGGTTGCAGCCGCTTCGCGATCTCGACAATGTTCGCGGATTCTTAGGTGGAAACGGCCCGACGGCGTTTTTCGATCTGCCATGGTTGCCAGTTTATCTTGGCATTTGCTTTATCTTCCACTTCTGGATCGGCATGACGGCGCTTATCGGAGCGATCGTCCTTATGTCTCTGACACTTCTTGCCAACGCTCTCTCGCGACGGGCGATACGCGATACGATTGCCCACAGCATCGTACGCAATGGTCTACTGGAAGCTGCGCGCCGCAATGCCGAGGTCGTGCAAGCTCTCGGTCTCGGAAAGCGGATCGCTGCCCGATGGCACAAGGCCAATGCCAAGTATCTGGCCGCCAACCGGAAAGCCGGGGACGTGGCAGGTGGGCTGGGTGGCGTTTCAAGATCGCTGCGCGTGATGCTGCAATCGGCCATTCTTGCCGTCGGCGCGTACCTTGTCATAGGGCAGGAGGCTACGGCCGGGGTCATGATCGCCAGCTCGATCATGATGGGCCGTGCGCTGGCTCCGGTCGATCTGGCTATTTCAAGCTGGAAACCCTTTCTCATGGCGCGCCAAGGTTGGGCGCGGCTGGAGGACGTTTTGGCAAAGATTCCTGAAGCCGCTCCTGTCATGCCTATGCCTGCACCTGGACGCGAACTGCGCGTCGAAAGCGTGACGATCGTTCCGCCCGGCGATACGAAGCCGACCGTGACCGGCCTTGCGTTTGCCGTTCAGGCGGGAAGCGCACTCGGGGTCATCGGTGCATCGGGTTCCGGCAAGTCGACACTGTCGCGCGTCATCGTCGGCGCATGGGCGCCGGTCGCTGGAAAGGTTCGCATCGACAGCGCAAGCCTCGATCAATGGGACCGTGAAGCACTAGGCCGTCATATCGGCTATCTGCCGCAGGGCGTTGAACTGTTCGACGGCACCATTGCCGAAAACATCGCGAGGTTTGAAGGCGATCCCGACCCTGAGGCTATTGTGGCGGCGGCGAAAGCAGCTGGCACGCACGAACTGATCCTCCGATTTGAGCAGGGTTACGACACTCCGATTGGTGAGGCCGGATCAGCGCTTTCCGCCGGGCAACGCCAGCGCATCGGTCTTGCCCGTGCTCTCTATCGGGACCCCTTTCTTGTCGTGCTTGATGAACCCAATGCCAATCTCGATGCGGAAGGCGAGGCCGCCGTCGTTGAGGCGATCCGTTCTGTGCGCGCGCGCAAGGGCATTGCGGTTGTCGTCGCTCATCGGCGGAGCGCCCTGCGTGCAGTGGATTACGTGTTGGCGATGGAGAGTGGGGGGCAGAGGGCCTTCGGTCCGCGTGATGAAGCGCTGTCCAAGGTCCTGAAAGGGGGCAGCGACGGCACCAGGCGCATGCGTCAAGGCGCACCAAGTCTTCACACGATGAAAGGCGAGTGCTGATATGGTGGCCCCGATCTCCGGAATTTGTCAGAACAATGACGTTTCCAGCTCCATTCGCCGTCACCTGTTGGTGGGCCTTGTGGCCAGCGTGATCGTTGTCGGAGGAGCCGGAGCCTGGGCGGCCGTCACGAATCTTGCCGGCGCAGTTGTCGCATCCGGACACTTTGTTGTCGATTCCCATGTGAAGAAGGTGCAGCACCCAACCGGCGGGGTGGTGGGAGAAATCCTAGTGCGCGAAGGTGATAGAGTGAAAGCCGGCGACGTCGTCATGCGGCTCGATGCCACCCAGACACGCGTCAATCTCGTCATCATAACCAAGCGGCTCGATGAGCTGGCCGCCCGGCTGGCACGACTGGAAGCTGAGCGTGACGATCTGGCGGAGATCGCCTTCCCCCACTGGCTGCTCGCTCGCGGAGAGGGTCCGGACGCAGCCGCGGTAATACATAGCGAGACGCGGCTATTCGAACTCCGAAGACAATCCCGCGAAGGAAAACAGGCCCAGCTAGCGGAGCGCATTGCTCAGTTTCAGCACGAGATCGAGGGACTCAAGGAGCAGGAAACTGCCTACGAGAAAGGCATCGAAATTTTCCAAAAGGAAATTGCTGCCCTCAGTGGGCTGCGCGAACAAGGCCTTGTCTCGAACCAGCGCTTGAATAGCTTGAAGACGCAGGTTGCCACTTTCGGCGGCGAACGCGGTGAGAAGATTGCATATCAGGCACAGACGGAAGGCCGCATAACTGAAACGCGCCTTCAGATCCTGCAGGTCGATCAGGATCTCAAGACGGAAGTCGGCCAGGAGATCAGTGAGGTTCAGGTGCAGATAGGGGAATATATCGAACGCAAGGTGTCGGCTGAAGACGAACTGCGACGACTCGGTATTGTCGCGCCTCAGTCAGGCATCGTTCAACAACTCGCAGTTCATACGGTCGGCGGAGTGATCACGCCCGCCGATCCGATCATGCTAATCGTGCCCGAAGGCGACGACCTGACGCTAGAAGTGCGGATCAACCCGAAGGACATCGACCAAATCCAGCTCCGTCAGAAGGCTATGCTGCGGATGTCGGCCTTCAACCTGAGAACCACGCCGGAATTGAATGGATATGTAAGCCGGATCGCAGCCGATCTGGTGACGGACGATAAAAGCGGCATTTCCTTTTACTTGGTGAGTCTCTCAATCCCGCGTGCGGAACTGACGAAACTCAAGGACCTGAGGCTCGTGCCCGGCATGCCGGCCGAAGCGATGGTCCAGACGGGCGAGCGTACGGCGCTTTCCTATCTTGTGAAGCCGCTGTCCGACCAAATCAGCCGCGCATTCCGCGAGGAATAGAAAATAGGGCTTTTCGCCGCTGAACTCTCTATTTGCGAAACGACTGAATCAGGATGCCGTCCGGTTGTCCGAGTCCTCAGCAACCGCAGGTCGTTGCGGGTGATGTGAAACGGCGTACGCCCCCGCCCTACCTGGGTTCACGGCATGCACGCCGGCCGGAGGAGACGAATACTTGCCCGCTCCGTCTATCAGACACAACACAGGAGACACATGGCACTAGTCAGTGGCAGAGACTTCCGCACAGCGGCGGCAGCGGGGGCGCCCCAGGGACGAGGAGATCCGTTGTGGCGACGACGCCGATTATGTGAGCGGCGGTCCAGTGCGACGATGTGATATGGGGCGGTGGCGGCGACGATTTTTTGCGCGGCAATGAGGACTACGACTTCCTCCATGGTGAGAGGGGCAACGATTTTCTGTTGGGCGGTGGGGGAAAGGATTATCAGTTCGGCGAAGAGGGGCGACGATCATCTGTTCGGCGGAAAGGGCGACAATAATCTGTCCGGCGAAGAGGCAAAGATATTCTGTCCTGCGATGAGGCAATGACTTGCTCCACGGTGGCAAAGACGACGATCATCTGTTGGGCGGTAAGCTCCAACAACTTCGTCTTCCAAGCCCAGAGCGGCAACGATAGAGTGATGGACTTCGAGGCGGGGCGGGACGTCGATCGGCGAGGTGAAGTTCAATTGTACTGAAGCTACGGTAAATACTTGTCGATCGCGCCTTTCAGTCTGGCAAAGACACGGTCGTTGCCCTCGAACCGGGTAATTCGATCACGCTTGTCAATGTGAGTTTTTGACGACTTTCACACGCACCCGGACCAGTATTTCTAAATCTGGATGTGAACTTTCGATAAATTGTCCATTCGGCCCGATCGAGGAGACTCGAGTTACCACGCTTCAGATTCGTCGGAGGGACCGAATGAACATCCATAAGAATGCCCGTCTGACGCCGCTCCGTTGAGAGGAGATGGCGCTTGCGGTCATCGAAGGCGGCGTTTCGCAAGCCCCGGCGGCGTTGCATTCGCGGTGACGGCGAAGGTCGTGAAGCGATGGATCGAGCGCGACAAGGCCGAAGGCCGTGCCGGCATGGGCGACCGCTCGTCGCGGCCCAGTCACAGTCCAAATGCGACCGATCAGGCAGCGGTCGACCGGACCGTCGCGTTGCGACGCCAGCGCCTCACGGGCGAGCGCATTGCACGTGTGGTCGCCGCCTCGCCGGCGACGGTGAGGCGGGTGGTGGCGCGGGCCGGGCTGTCGCGGCTGAAGGACCTGAACCCGCAGAGCCGGTGCGTTGATATGAGCATGACGCGCCAGGCGACATGGTCCACATCGATATCAAGAAGCTCTTCACACCACCGGGGATAGCACCGGCCAAAGCAATGACCGGGCGTCCCGTAAAGGCGGCACCGGCTGGGAGTTCGTCCACCTCTGCGTTGACGATTCCTCCGCGTCGCCTTCAGCCAGATCCTGCCCGACGAGAAAAAGGAAAGCGCCGTTGCCTTCCTGAATGCCGCCATCGCCTATTATGTCGGAGCCATCGCGAGCGGCCGCGAGCACATCAACGACGAAGCAGTCGAGAACTGGGAGCCGGAATTCGAGGCCGAGGCGGCATGAGCAAGGATTCTCATAAACTGCCAAATCCGAACGAAACTGGCGCATTCTTATGATTAAGTGCCAAGCGACAGCTGCGAACCGGTTGCATGCTTGTTCGGCATAATGGTCCGTCGACGCGGGAGAAGGAGTGTGGCGCTGGGACATTACAATCCAGCCCATGCAGAAGGCGCTGACCCAGATGAGCCTGCAGCTCCAGCACGTGGAGACCGACAGCACCGGCCAGACGGGGCTGCGCAGCAGCCAGATCAGGGTTGCGCCGCCCGGCAGCCCCTGATCGATCTGGGACCTATGACTCGCGCCAACGCGAAACCTTCCTTGACGCGAGCCTCGTGGCAACCCCTCCAGAGTCGCCATGGCAAAGGCATGGCCTCCCAGGCCCAGGACTCCCACGATGGACGCCTGGGTCGGGAGCCGGAGCGTCCTCCTTGCACCGTCAGAAGAGGAAGAAATAGAGGTCTGGGTGGGCGAGAACGTCCTCAGCCTTGACATCAAGGAGCAGGATCGAGTTGTCCTTGCCGAGGTCGACAACCGTGCCTTCGTAGACTTGGCGAATGCCGTTAGCGAGGTCGGCGGGCGTCTTGATGTTGGTGCCGTTGATCCCCTTGTTGACCTGGAGGATGTCCTCGCCAGGCATAAAATCCCAAACTTGATCTTTGCCGCTGCCGCTCAGGAATTCGAACGTGTCTTTGTCCAAACCGCCCACGAGCTTATCGTCTCCGCCCCCCCCAGCAGCCAGTCGGCCCCCTCCCCGCCAATGACCTTATCGTCTCCGCCGCCCCCCAGCACGATGTCGTCCCCGTCCTCGCCCCAGACATTATCGTCTCCGCCGTCGCCGAACACGTTGTCGTCCCCTCCGCCGCCCATGAGCACATCGTCTTGGGCGCCGCCCGTCAGGAAGTCGACCCCTTTTCCGCCCGTCTCAACGATCCCGGCTTGGAATTCACGTTCAGGGTGCTCGGGATCAACAAATCCGCGTTCAGGGTCGCCGGGATGAGATCCGCCGGAAGGAGATTCATCGCCGATGTCGGGATCAGGTTCATCGCCGATGTAGGGATCAGGTTCATCGCCGATGTAGGGATCAGCGCCCGCGGAAAGGTCAGGGCCAAGAACACGTTTAGAATCCCTGGAACCAACAAATGGTTCAGGGTCGGTCTCGGGATCAGGGCCGCCTCCAGTGACCAACTGGGGGACGACGGCATCTCCACCGGCATGACGGTCGAGAGCGTAGTTGCCAAAGATCACGTCCGATCCAAACGTCGTGCGCAGGATCTCGCTGCGGTCTGCGCCATTAATCGTAGCCATGCCTATCTCCTTTGTTAGGTCCGCCAGCCGAGAGGTCGCACTGTTTGCGGCCGCGCCCGGAGGGGCGGCCGGATCAACCATTGAGGTCGCTGTGAGCGCGCTGGAGTGGGAGCCATCACGAAGCTCCTATGCACCCTCTCATGCAGTATTCCGGAAGAGTGGTGAAATTGATTTTTTCAATGGCAACATCCACGCTCTGGATGAGCTATAGCGGAATCGGTACTGTCAACTTGACGCCGTCGAGGCAAAGTTGTTGCGCGCAGCGTCACGCGGTACTGTCAAGTTGGCGAGAGGCGGCGATCTGTGGCACCGTCTTGGGCATGAGCACGACGTCCAATCCCTACTGGGGATGCAATTCTAGACATTTCCGTAACGAATAAAGTTAACATTCTTTTCACTTGATTTTTGGGCATAGGAGTTGGGTTCAACCATCGCTCACAAACGCGAGTATGTCCGATACGGTATCAAAAGCGATTGTGGCCATGGCCTCAATAAGGCGCATTGCTGCTGCGTGCGGTTGCGCAACACCATGCCCTATGCGGGGCGATGATAGGGGGCGATCTGCACAATCTGACGATGCTCTTCACGCCCGCACCGTCACACCCCCATGCTCGCTTTCACCTCAGATGAGGCTTCCGACCAGACAATAGTGGATTCCGCCGTACCTTTCCGCATGTATGTGATATAAACATCAAAGTTATGGAGGACGCATATCCTGAATTGCCGCTTTGCTCCGCCATCTTCAATTGGTAGGACGATCAGAGGTCGGGAAAATCGGAGGTAGCGGACCTGCGATTAGCTCACGCGCCATGCAAATGCGATCGAGAGGGCCTATCTGCACCAAACTCGAGTAGCGACAGCAATGGGCTTTTGAGCTAAGGTTAGGACGCGATGGCATCGAGCGAATAGAGCGATAACCAGGAACCGAACCAATCCACAGAAATATTTTGTTGGTATTTCTGTTGGCTAGTTCTGCTATAGCGGCGCGCTAACCATTTGGAAACAGAGCGAGTTTTCCATAGCTTGGATTCCGCCTCTGGGCACCATCCTTATACCTTTGATATTCAAGTCTTTTTAGGATCGCGTCATAGCGGCGAATTCCAGAGTTTGACGCTTTTCTCAGACCGGTTTGACAATTTCCGTTCGCCGCCCTTCGCCTCGGCGTCGAAATTCTTAACCACCGCCAAGCCGCCGGGCGGAACTTGGCCATGTCTATCACCGAGCCGATCTGGCGATGCCTGCAGCGCCATTTGAATGGCGGCTTCCGATCCTGCCAAATGGCAAGGCCTTCGGCGATCGCCCCACCTTTTCGATGAGTTCGTTAAATTTGGCTTCGAGCCGGAGGAGCTTGGCGTCGGAATTCCTCGCCTTAGCGCCTATCATCTTGCCTTCCCTGCGGGGCGCTTGACATCCGAGGCCGCGGCAGCGACGCCCACGATGGCCGATTTCAGGCTTGACTAGCAAGACAGTGTTCCTCCAACCCCGTCCGCGACGAAGCCTACAGGGGACCTTGCGTCACTGACTCCATTTTCATCTTTTTGACGAAAACTGCTCGTTTTCAACTTTTATTGACGAAGACTGACGTCATTCGATTAACGCTGGCGGTCAAAAATCAGTCAAAATAATTCTAACGAAGCCAAAACGGTGGGAAATCGCCCACCAAAAATGACAAACGATTGGGCTCGCTGGATGGATTCGTGATATTTGCGGGACATCGCTCGCGTGATTCAGGCGAGCGTTTGCGGCACGGTGCGGAGATACAAACGTGGCAAGGAATGTCCGAAAATCAGCGGTGGAGGACATGGCGCCCTCGGCGTCCGCCGGGTCATGGGAAGACGATGGCGGGCGCGGACGGGTCGATTTGATTCCGGCCAAGCGTCATGCCTTCATCCTCGAATGCCTTAAACGGCAAGGAGCCGTAGGCGTTCAGGAGCTCATCGATCTCATCGGCGCATCGCCTTCGACGATCCGGCGCGATCTCGAGACGCTTGAACGGCAGGGAGCACTGGAGCGAACGCATGGCGGGGCGATGCTTCAACGCACGGAACTCGCCACCTTCGAGCCGGATCTCGCCACCGCGGCGCATTTCGCCAGGGCTGAGAAAGAGGCCATCGGTGCCGCCATGATGTCGGAACTCCGCGCCGGCCAAAGCGTCATTTTCGACGCAAGCACGACCGTGCTGGAAGTCGCCCGCGCTATCGCCGCGGCGCCTATTCCGCTTACGGCCGTTACCAACAGCCTTGCGATCGCGCAGATACTTGCAGCCGTGCCGGAAGTACGCCTCGTCATGCTTGGAGGCACCTGCAAGCCGGGCTCACTGACCCTGGTCGGCCAGCCCGGCGAGAATTTCCTGCGAACCATCCACGCCGATGTGGCCATTCTTGGGACCCATGCCATCACCGGAGACATGCTCACGGAGACCTCGCTAGAGGTTGCGGCGATGAAGCAGGCGATGATCGCGGCGGCGCGCCGTGTCGTCGTGCTTGCGGACAATTCGAAGTTCACTGCCCCCAATTTCTGCACCATCTGCCGTCTGGCCGATATCCACCAGATCATTACCGACGAGGGCATCGATCAGGCTCACCTCACCAATCTTCGGACGCTCGATGTGAACGTCCGCGTCGTGCGCGTCAGCCGTCCAGGTTCTTCAGTTGAGCGCTCTTGAGATTGCGGATATCCGGGTCGTAGCCGACGACCTGACCGGCGCCCTGGACAGCGCGGTTTCCTTCGCGTCGCCTGGCCACGGCATTGGGGTGAGCTGGCGACTGGACGGTCCGTTTTCGGGGCGCATGGCTGTCGATGTCGCCACACGAGAGGGCGCCGAGGCCACGGCCGTCGCCAGGCACCAGGCGCTCGCGCCATGGCTCGCCGCCGGACAGCTGAGTTTCAAGAAGATCGACAGCCTTTTGCGCGGTCACGTCATCGCCGAAATAGAAGCCTGCATCGTCGAGGGGACGTACCAGCGCGTTGTGCTGGCGCCTGCTTTCCCGTTTCAGGGGCGCGTTACGCGCGTCGGACGCCAATGGCGGCTCGATCGCCCCGAAATGGTAGGTCCCGACCTCCTCGCCGACCTCGGCCAGCGCTTTTCGGCCGGGCGTTCAACACCGGGGGCACGGTCGGCTCATTTCATCACCCTCTACGACGCCGAAACGGACACGGACCTGGACAAGATCGTCGCAACGGCCGGAATGCCGGAGGCACGGATCTTGTGGGTCGGTACAGGCGGCTTGGCGGCGGCACTCGCCCGGCACATGAAAGCACAGCAGAAGCCTGCTCTTGCGTTATCCGGGCCGTTCCTTGGCCTGGTCGGCACAAATCACGAGGTCACAGCGGGACAGGTGGCCCTCTTTGCCGCCCGGCATGCGGATGCGCATATCGTTATCGAACGCGACATCGACAAAGCGAGAAAGCGCTTGGCGGAGCGGATGATGCAAGGCGCGCCATCAATTGTCAGCGTCGCTGCATCGGGTGATCGCCACGCGGTGGCGGATCATATCGGCAAGGTGTTTGCCTCGCTTCTCGAAGATTTGCCGAAGCCCGGCACGTTGCTCGTCACTGGCGGCGAAACATTGCGGTCGGTGTGCGACAGCCTAGGCGCCGTCGAACTCACGGTCGAAAGCGAGATCGAGCCGGGGCTGCCGGTTTCCGTCATCAAAGGCGGCGTTTTCGAGGGGCTGGCCACGATTTCGAAATCGGGCGCGTTCGGCGACAGCGCCCTGCTCTGCAGGCTTGCCGCTCTCGCGCGTTCCTGATCAGGACGATCGCCGGCGAAGACGCGGCACATCCGCCTTGCCGGTCGAATAGCGTCAAAAAACACTGCGAAGCCGAGTGCGGTCGAGATTTCAGCCCGCAGAGGGAGAAGCGGAGGCCGATCAGCCGTGAAATTTGATTGCGAATGATCGCGAAAGAAAACTATTGCGCATATCTGGCCAGAAGGATTAGAAGATGATCACAATTGACCGATATGGGGTGTTTATGTCTGGTCCAAGGCTCGGCATCACAATGGGTGATCCCGCGGGCATCGGCCCCGAGATCATCGCGAAGGCATGCGCACGGCTGAAACCGCGCCTTGCCGAGGGGTCACTGTCGCTTCTCATCATCGGCAGCGTCACCGCGATGCGCGCGATGGAGTCCATTTCAGGACGTATCGAGCGGGAAGAACCGTCGGCTTCGCCCAACGGACATTTTCCGCCCGTGGCCATTCTTGAGGCCGGACCAGAGCGGATACCCATAGAGACAGGCGTCATGTCGGCCGAAGGCGGGCGCCTTGCCTACCTGGCCATCGAAAAGGCTGTTCGCCTGGCTCAGGCCGGCTCGATTGCAGGCCTCGTTACGGCTCCTCTCAACAAGGAAGCGCTCAACCTGGCCGGCTATCACTATGCCGGCCATACCGACATGCTGGCAGAACTGACAGGCGCACGCGATTCCGTGATGATGCTTGCCCATGGCGATTTTCGCGTCAGCCATGTCTCGACCCATGTGGCGCTGGCTCAGGTTCCATCGAAACTGACCGAACCCCGATTGCGGCGGGTGATCCAGTTGACCGTCGAGGCATTGCAAGGCCTCGGCATTGCGCATCCGCGCATTGCGATTGCCGCGCTCAACCCGCACGCCGGCGAAGGCGGCATTTTCGGTCGTGAGGATATCGACATCACGACCCCGGTCGTCGCCTCTTACACATCGCCCGATTTCACCGTGATTGGACCTGTTCCGGGCGACACGGTCTTCGTCAAGCTACGTGCCCGCCAGTATGACGCGGTGGTCGCGATGTATCACGATCAGGGCCATGTTCCGGTGAAACTGCTCGGCTTCAATGTCGATCCCGCGACCGGTGAGTGGAAAGCGCTCTCCGGTGTCAATGTGACGCTCGGCCTTCCGATCATCCGCACCTCCGTGGACCACGGCACGGCCTTCGATATCGCCGGCAAGGGCATCGCCAACGAGGACAGCCTGGTCGAGGCGATCGAGTTCGCCGTCCAGATGGCCGCGGCAAAATCCAAACCTTAGGCACCGGCACGCCTGCAACGCACGAAGAAGCGGATCGAACCATGGCTGTAGAGAAGTCCCATCTCATGCTGATCGACGGCAGATTTGTCACCGGCGAAGCCGGCACGCGCCCGGTGATCAACCCGGCCAACGGCAAGGTTTTTGTCGACGTGCCCGAGGCAAGTCCGGATCAGGCTCGCCAGGCGATAGAGGCAGCCCGTAAGGCGCAGAAAGCCTGGGGGCTCAAATCACCCCTCGCCCGTGCGGCGATCATGAAGCGGATCGCGGTCTTGATCCGGCAGAACACCCGACATCTGGCCGAGGTGGTCGTCAGGGAGCAAGGCAAGCCGATCAATGAGGCCATGGGTGAAGTGGGCGGTGCGGCCGAGTTCTTCGACTACTACGCCGAGTTTGCCCGCCGCATTCAAGGTGAGATCCTGCCATCCGACTACGCGGGAGAGCAGGTCTGGATCCAGCGCGTACCCGTAGGCGTCGTCGCCGCCATCATTCCCTGGAATTATCCGAGCGCCCTGGTCAGCCGAAAGGTGGCGCCCGCCATGATCGCCGGCGACACCATCGTCCTCAAACCGCATGAAGACACGCCGCTTTCGGCGCTCGAAATGGCTCGCATCTTTGTGGAAGCGGGCGTGCCGGACGGCGTCGTCAACATCATAACAGGACGAGGCGAAACCATAGGCGAGGTGCTGTGCACGGAACCCGGCGTCGACCTCATCACCATGACCGGAAGCGTGCCGACCGGCAAGCGCATCATGGTGAATGCTTCGCGCAACCTGACGCCCGTTTCGCTGGAGCTTGGCGGCAAGGCGCCCTTCATCGTCCTGGCCGATGCCGATCTCGACCTGGCGGTGCGGTCGGCGGCCACCTCGCGCTACATGAATTGCGGGCAGGTCTGCATATGCAACGAACGCACGCTCGTCCACCGTTCGATTTACGATCAGTTCGTCACGCGCTTCGTGGAGTTCTCGAAGTCGCTGGTCGTCGGTGATCCGATGCAGGCGAATACCGATATCGGTCCCAAAGTCAGCCGTGAGGAATTGGAAAAGGTCGAGGTGGTCCTGGCGGAAGCCGTCGCGGGCGGCGCGAAGCTGGCTCTGGCCGGCGGACGCCCGGCCAAGGCGCCGATCGACGGTGGCTACTGGCTCAATCCGACCGTATTGACCGACGTGACGCCCGACATGCCGATCATGACGCGGGAAATCTTCGGCCCGGTCGTGCCTATCATGCCCTTCGACACCTTCGAGGAGGCAGTCAGCATCACCAATGCCAGTCGCTATGGCCTGTCGGCCTATCTTTTCACCAACGATCTGGGTCGCGTCATGAACGCCGTCAACGAGGTTTCGTTTGGCGAAATCTATGTGAACCGGATCGGGCCAGAAATGCTGCAGGGCTTCCATGTCGGCTTCCGCGAGAGCGGATTGGGCGGTGATGACGGCGTACACGGGCTCGAGAGCTACATGCGCAAGAAGACGGTCTACGTGAATTACTCGGGTGCCGCCACGGCGGCATTGATGCCTTACGGGCGCTGAACAGCGCCCAGCCAGTACGACCAGCCAGGTCGCTACCCGGCCGCAATGGCCGTTTCATCTCATCGGGAGGAATAAAATGCACTATCGTGGATTCATGGCGGCGGCTTTGGCCGTGGCACTATCAGGACTGGCCGCATCTTCGGCGATCGCCGACGACACCATTCCACCGGAAGCAAAGGCATTGCTTGAGCCGTTGCCCCTGTCGCCGAGAGGCCAACCCGTTCCGGGCTTCCCTGACGGTCCACCGGCGGTGTCGCCAGACGTGCTGAAATTCTCCGATGCCGACCTTGCAAAGCTGAAGGCCGGAAAGTTCACCGCCGGGCTGGTGATGCACACGATGGATGCCGGCTGGCCTCAATTGCAGGTGGCCGGGATCTCGAACACGCTCAAGGACCTTGGCATCGAGGTTGTCGGAACCACCGACGCCAAGTTCCAGCCCGGCCAGCAGATCAGCGATCTCGAGCAGATGATCGCACGCAAGCCGGATGTGATCTTCTCGATCCCGATCGATCCGAAGTCCGAATCCGAAGCCTACAAGAAGGCGGCGGCAGCCGGCATCAAGCTGGTTTTCATGGACAATGTTCCGGTCGATATGGCGCCGGGCAAGGACTATGTGTCCGTTGTCGCCTCCGACAATGAGAAGAACGCCTATTTCGCCGCCCAGGAACTTGTCGGGGCCATTGGCGGCAAGGGCGAGGTCGGCATCATCACACTGGTCTATGACTATTACTACTCTGTCGCGGCCCGCAAGGTCGGCGCACTCAAGGCATTCGGCGAACACCCCGACATCAAGGTCGCGGACGTCGGTACCTTCACCGCGCCTGAAAAGGCCTACGAGGTCGCCACCGCCATGTTGACGGCGCATCCCGACATGAAGGGCATTTTCGTTGCCTGGGACACGCCTGCGCAGCAGGTCGTGGCCGCGGCCAAGACACTCGGCCGCGACATTGTCATCACCACGAATGACATTGCCGCAGACAGCGCGCTGAACGTTGCACGTGGCGAGTTTCTGGCCGTGGGTGCGCAACGCCCCTACGACCAGGGTGTCGCGGAGGCCAAGGCGGCCGCGCTTGCACTGCTTGGACATGACGTCCCGCCGTACATTTCGGTACCGACGTTGCGCGTCAAGAAGCTCGACCTTCTCAGTGCCCTCAAACAGGTCACCAAGGAAGATGCGCCGGCTTCGGTGGTGAAAATCTGCAACGGCGAGTGCTTCTAGAGCAGTTCACCGTTTCACGGAAACGGCGAACCGCTCTATCTCTTTGTTTTTGCGCAATTCCAGACGGAAAACCGTACACACTTTTCCTGGAATTGCTCTGGCTCCTTCTTTCGCCGGCGGGCCGCAGCAGTCCGCCGGCGCTCCCCGAGCGATCGAGAAATCGTCATGGCCGAAGCGAAAACTTCAACGTCCCAGCGCCCTATCGTAACGATGCAACGCATCGGCAAGTCGTTTGGCGCGAACCGCGTGCTGTCGGACATTTCGTTCGAGGTCAAGGCCGGCGAAACGCATGCACTGCTCGGCGAAAATGGTGCGGGCAAGTCGACGCTCATGAAGATCCTCATGGGCGCGTATCGGACGGACGAAGGCCGGATTCTGTTCGACGGCGAGGATGTCACCGCCCTGTCGCTTCGAGAGAGGATCGATCGCGGGATCGCAATGATCTTCCAGGAGCTGAGCGTCTTGCCGAACCGTTCGGTTGCCGAAAACCTGTTTATCCTTCGCGAACCGCTCGCCTTCGGCCGACGTGTCGATGCCAGAAAGATGGTGCGCGAGGCCCAGGCTCTGATCGAGCGGTATGCCTTCTCGCTCGACGCTTCGGCACGTGTGGGCGACCTGGCGTTTGCTCAGCGCCAGATGGTCGAGATTCTCAAAGCGATCTCGCGGGGCGCCAAGCTGCTCGTAATGGACGAGCCGACTTCGTCCCTGACCATCCATGAGGAGGAAACGCTTTTTCGGACAATCGGTCAGCTTAAGCAGAACGGAATCGGTATCGTCTACATCAGCCATCGCATGGCCGATGTGCTGCAGCTTTCGGATCGCATCTCGATTATCAAGGATGGACGACTGGTCGGCCCGCTCCATCCGGAGAAAACGTCCATCGAGGATATCGCGGCGTTGATGTCCCGGCCCAAGGTCCAAACGCCTTCCCCTCCCGCAGCAAATCGGCAGCCTGCAACGCCCGCAGGGACGCCGGCTCTTGAGGTCCGTGACCTTGCCACCTCGCGCAAACTGTCCGGCGTGTCGTTTTCGATCAGCCCGGGCGAGATCGTCGGCCTTGCCGGGCTTGTCGGCAGTGGCCGCTCGACCCTGGGCAAGGCTTTGTTCGGCATCCTTCCGGATGTAACCGGCCACATCGCCGTCGGGAGCGACCCCGTCCAGCCGGGCAGTGTGAGCAGGGCCATCGCTGCCGGTATCGCGCTTGTTCCCGAAGACCGTCGGCTCGAAGGTCTTGTGGGTGGGCGCTCGATCGAGGAGAACCTCGCGCTCCCCCGCCTTTCCGAGTTCTCGCTGGCGGGTCCGTTCGGGCCGATGGCGAAGGCCCGGATAACGGCCCTGTTCAGACAATACCGGGACGATCTCAGTATCCTGTGCCGCGGTCCCTTACAGAAAGCCCAGGAGCTTTCGGGCGGCAATCAGCAGAAGATCGTCTTCGCCAAATGGCTGGCCATGAAGCCGAAGCTGTTGATCCTCGACGAGCCAACCTCCGGCGTCGACATCAATGCCAAGCGCGATATGCGCGACCTTGTGCGCCGCACGGCCGGCGAAGGCGTCGCCGTGCTGCTCATTTCTTCGGAACTCGAAGAACTCCTGGATTTGTCCGATCGCATTCTGGTGATGGCGCAAGGGCGGATCACGCGCAGCATCGATCGCGCGGACGACGAGACAAAACTTCGCGCGTTGCTGCAGGCCGAGGCGGCCAGACAAGCCAGTACGCGCGCCCAGGGAGTTGCAGCATGAAACCTTCGCCTATGCCCTCGCACGCAAATGCGATAAATTTTTTCCGCGATCACATCACCTATGTGATCTTCCTGGCGATAACCCTCTACTTCGTCCTGTTTGCTCCCCACTTCGCGTCTGTGTCGACCGCAAGCGCGGTTCTGCGCATCACGGCCATCGTTTCGGCAATGGCGATCGGCATGACATTCGTCATCATCTGCGGCGAAATCGACCTGTCGGTAGGATCGGTTGCAAGTTTTTCAGGGATGATCGGAGCGCTGCTGCTCGGCCAGGATGTTCCCACCTACGTCGCAGCTCTTCTGGTGCTGGCAGCCGGCGCAGCGATCGGGGCCACCTCCGGCATCCTTGTTACAAAAATACGCATTCCATCGTTTCTTGTGACCCTTGGCATGCTGTCGATCTTTTCCGGACTGGCGCTGACGATCACCGGCACCCGGCCAGTGTCGATCGTCGACGATGATTTCTCGAACCTGTTCTGGAACGGTATTTTTCTGGGCGTGCAGGCGCCAATCTGGTGGACAATCGTCCTAACTTCCGTCGGCTATTATCTTCTGCACCAGATGCCCTTCGGCAGGCGTGTTTATGCGACTGGTGGAAACCCTGTAGCCGCCCGCTTTTCCGGGGTGCGGACGGACAGCGTCAAAATTTTCGCCTTTGTGCTGTCCGGCATGATGGCATCCCTTGCAGGCATGATGCTCGCGGCCCGCTCCACCGCCGGCAATCCCAGCCTGGGGGCGGGTCTCGAACTCGACGTCATCGCGGCCGTGATCATAGGCGGGACAAGTCTCTTCGGCGGCTATGGATCGATCGTCGGTTCTGTCGTCGGAGCAATCTTCATAGGAATTCTCGGATTCGGTCTTCTCGTGCTCGGTCTTTCGACCAGCATCCAGGAGGTGATCAAGGGCGCTATCATCATCATTGCCGTCTCGTTGAACCGGCGTTGAAAGCAGCAGAGTTCCATGACCCGACGAAACGCGCGCGTTCCACGCGTTGACTGCCGAAGTAGGACCGACCCACCCGAAATTCTCTGCCGTCACAGACCTGCTGGCCCGCTCGGTGTCTGCGCTAGGTAGCGGCTTCGTTGGCCAGGTGATCCTTCATGAGGTCACCATAGGGTTCAACATTGAATGCCGTTGGAAAATTCTCGGGCTTATAGGCCGGGATCGCCGCCTTCCGATCCAGAACCGACTGATGGACCAGCGGCCGCCGTTCCTGTCGCTCGATCGTGCGCGGCTCGGCTTGCGGTAGGTAGAAGCCGAGGACCGATTTTCGCTTCCATTCACGCCATTTAACCGATTTTGGAATCCACTCGAGCGGCTTCCAGCCCACGGCCATTGAATCATGCACGATCCCCAACGGATCGGGGCTGACGAACGTCATCGTCCCCTCGCCCTTCCCTTCCCCGAAGACAAGCCGCTCCAGCATGCGGGAATTGGTCTGCAATCCAAATGCTTTGGCCTGATCAATCATCCAGTCGAGCGGAAATTTGGATATGGCGCTTTCCTCTTCAGGATAGCCACCGCCGATATCCGAATGAGATCCGGCGAACCAGACTTGTTTGATATCCTGCTCTTTTGCCGGCGCAATCTTGTCGAAAGGATTTTCGACGAACGGCTGCGGCTCGATCCACCGGTTCAGCCGGAACATGCGGCGATGCTCATCGATCGCAATTGCATGTCGAAAGGCTTCGACGCTCGGGTTGGTCCTCGTATGCGGCAGTGTGAGGAGCTGTGGCAGAAGCCGGTCGCTTCGCGGCACGATGATCGACGCCACGGTGTCCCAAACACCAAGAAATCTGATGCGCGCGTCCCGGGCTCCTGAAACCTTGGAAAAGTGCCAGGCAACGCTAAGGTCGTGCTCATCGCTGGCTTGCTTGTAAGAGCTTACGGCATACTCGACGATGTTGAGTTGGTCCGGATGCAGCAGGCCGATCATGTGGATCAAGCCCGCAACGGCGCGGGCTGTATAGGCTCCGCGGCTGAAGCCAAAGAGGAAGATTACGTCCCCTTCGACGTAGTGCCTGCAGATGAAGGCGTAGGCGCCGGCGATTTCAGCGTCGAGACCATATCCAGTTGCGAGCTCGAACACGGATTTCGCGTTCTGGCGCCATCGCGTCCAGGCATCGCTGGCACCGATGGTTCCTATGCCGGCGTCATAATAGACGCGCTGCTCCTCATTCTTCTTCAGGATGCGGAACAACTTCAAGACATTCGAGAGATTGCGCTCGATCTGGTTTCCCGTTCCATCGCAGCAGACAACGATGTTTTTGCCAGTCCGCTTCAACGCCACCGCCTTTGAAGGTCCAGTTCAGACCAACCGACTTTGACCCAAGCTGTCGATCACATCAACAGGCGTCTGACGATGGATACCGATGAGAATGTAGCGGCGCGGTCGGCGTGGTTCCGGTGGCGAAAGAAGAGGGGTTCAATCAAAGAAGCCCGTATCCTCTTCCCTGAGATACTTCCTGGCTGCTTCGGCGTCGATATCGAGGCCCAGTCCCGGCGCTTCCAGCAGGTCCACCATGCTGTCCTTCACGATCTGCGACGGCAGGCCGATCACGAGATCCTCCCACCAGGGGTCAGAGGCGCTCGGATATTCGAAGGCAATGTAGTTGGCGGGCAAGGTGGCGCAAACGTTGATCAGGGCGCCGAGGCCCAGCAGGCCGTTGGCGGTGCCGTGCGGCGCCATCAGGATGGAGTGCATGTAGGCGTGCTCGGCGACCCATTTGAGTTCGGCAATACCGCCGATATCGGCAGGATCGGGGCCGATGACGCGCACGGCCTGCGTCTCGATCAGCTCCTTGAAATTGTGCCGCAAGTAGATCTGCTCGCCGGTATGGATCGGCGTCGAGGTGGAGGTTGTCAGCTCCCGATAGGCCTGCGGATTGACCCACGGCACATAGTCACCGGTCAGCATGTCCTCGAGCCACATCAAATTGTACTTCTCCACCGCGCGAGCGAACTTGATCGCGTCGGGCAGCATCCAGCCCGGGCCGCAGTCGAGCGCCAGGCTGACCTTGTCGCCCAGCACTTCCTTCATGGCGATCACGCAGTCGAGCATGTGGTTGAAACCGCGCTCGCTGATCACGCCCTGATCCATGGCACCGTGATAGCCGGCCTTCTTCTGCGTCACGCCATAATGGAAGTCCTCGATGCTGTCCTTCATGTTCGAGTGGAACGAGATTCCTTGCTTGACCATGAAGAAGTTCTGCGGCTGCTCCATCATCCATTTGACGTCGGCCGCATAATCCTCCGGCCGGTCGCCCGCGCGTTTCCGGCGGATCGAGCCGTTATAGACGCGCACCTTGTCGCGCACCTTGCCGCCGAGCAGTTTGTAGGCCGGCACGCCAGCGGCCTTGCCGGCAATGTCCCACAGCGCATGCTCGATCGCGGAGACGGCGGCGCCATAGGGCTTGAACGAACCTCGCTGGCGGATCTTCAGCATCACCCGCTCGACGTCGGTCGGATCCTCGCCGATCAGCGCCTCGCGGAAATGCAGCACAAAGGGCTTGAGATAGGTCTTTGTGAACTCGACCTCGCCAAGGCCATGGAGGCCCTCGTCAGTGACGACGCGAACGATGGGATGCCGCCCGATGACGGCGCAGCGCAGGTCGGTGATCTTCATGGCACAGTCCTATTTCACAGACGAGAAAGCTGTCGGTGTGAGCAGCTGGCTGGCGATATTGGCAACGATCTGCCCGTCACGATCAGACTCGTCCCGGGCCCTGTGCCATGCCGGATCGGTGACGAAAGCCGCCCATTTCGCCTCACGCTCGGCCAGCGATTCCCAGGCGAGGAAATAGGTAAGGCGATTGCTGTTTTCGCCGATCGCCGTGGTGAAAAACCCGGCTTGGCGGATGCCATGCCTCTCCCAGATGGCCAGCGTTTGGTCGGAAAAGCGCTTGAGCAAGGCCGGCAGCCTGCCCGGCAGGCAGTCGTAGATACGCAGTTCGTAGATCATGGTTTCGTCCGTTTCTTTCTTCGCCTCTCCCCTCGGAGAGGTCGACACGAATAGTCGGTCGTTGGCCCTGTGAGCTTGAGGAATGAGGGCTGGGCGTCTGGGCTAACTCCAGGTCCGGTCCCAGCTATATTCATTGTCCCAATGCTCGGTGGATTGCCAGATGCCGGTGACACCCGGCTGCAGATGCTGCGAGATCACCTCGTCTACGACGTCGTCGATCCCCAGACCCGGCTTGTCCGGAACAGTGATGAACCCGTCCTGCACGAGCGGCTTGGGAAGGCCGGTGACGATATCGTCCCACCAGTCGACATCGGCGGAGTGATATTCGAGCGCCATGAAATTCTCGGTCGCGGTCGCGACATGGGCCGCGGCCATCGCTGCGATTGGACTTTCGGCCATGTGGATGGCCATGGCGACGCCGTGATCCTGCGCCATGTCGCCGATCTTCTTGGTCTCCAGGATGCCCCCGCTGGTGAGCAGGTCCGGGTGGATAATGGAGAGGCCACCGCTCTTGAGCAGAGGCTCGAACCCCTCCTTGAGGTAAATGTCCTCGCCGGTGCAGATGGGCACCGTGGTGGCGTCCTGCAACTGCCGGTACTGCTCGGTGTACTGCCAGGGGATTACATCCTCGAGCCAGGCCGGCACGTATTTTTCAATTCGCCTGGCGAGCCGAATGCCGTTCTGGAGTGAGATGTGGCCGACGTGGTCTATGGCGAGAGGGATCTCCATGCCGATGACCTCGCGAACCTCGGCAATGTACTGCTCGAGCAGGTCGAGGCCCTTGTCGGAAAAATGGAGGCTGGTAAACGGGTGGGCGACATTATGCAGGTTGTAGGCCGCGTTGCGGGCGCGCCGCTCATCAACGGTCTTGAGCGGGCCGCGGGCGGGATGAACGCGGTAGCCCTCGAGTGAGCCGGCAGGAGACACGACCGCGCCGGGCACATCCGCGATCTGCATCAGCCCCAGATCCATCTTGAGGAAGGTGAAGCCGAGCTCCATGCGCTGCTTGAGGCGCTTGCCGGTTTCTGTGCCGCTCGGCACGGTTGCATCGGTATCGCAATAGAGGCGCACCTTCTCCCGAAATCGGCCGCCGAGCATCTGGTAGATCGGAACGCCATAGGCCTTGCCGGCGAGATCCCACAGCGCGATTTCGACCGCCGAGACGCCGCCGCCTTGCCGGCCGTGCCCGCCGAACTGCTTGATCCGGCGAAACAGGCGGTCGATATTGCAAGGATTCTCGCCAAGCAACCGGCTCTTCAGCATCAGCGCGTAGGTGGCGCTGGCCCCGTCGCGCACCTCGCCAAGCCCGACGATGCCCTGGTTGGTGTAGATCTTGAGCAGCGCCGTCGTGAACGGTGCGCCGACGATTTCGGCCACCCGCATGTCGGTGATGCGAAGATCGGACGGCTTGGAGTTCACGTTCACTCGATCAAGGGCTTCGTCGGCTCCACCGGTCTTGGGCATCACTTATCCTCGTTTTGGTAGGCAGGGGCTTATCGGTGCGCATGCAGCCCCGACATGAGGCGACATGCGTCAGCCCAACTCAATCTCGTGGGCTTGCAGGTACTCGCGGTCCATCTCAATGCCGAGACCGGGCTTCGACGTCAGTTTGAGGCTGCCGTTCGAAACGTCGAGTGGTGTGTCGATGAGATGATCGTATTTACCCAGGTTCCACTCCGACGTCTCGAGTTTGTAGAAGTTAGGAACTGTCATCATCACCTGCGCCCCCGCCACCACGTTGATCGGCCCCGCGGCGTCATGCGGCGAGACCGGGACGTAGTAGGCTTCGCACAGGGCAGAGATCTTCTTGAGTTCGGTAATGCCGCCGGTCCAGGTGACGTCAGGCATGATGTAGTCAGCGAGCTTGTTTTCGAGCACCGGCACGAAGTCCCACTTGGTGTGGCCGCGTTCGCCCCACGAGATGGCGGCGCTGACCTTCTCACGCACCTGCTTGAGGGCATTGAGGCTCTCGGGCGGGCAAGGCTCCTCGAACCAGTCGATCTGGCCGGCTTCCTCGAGGCTTCGGCAGAGGCGAATGGCGGTCGGAACGTCGAAACGGCCGTGCGCATCGATGAGGATATCGACATCAGGGCCCGCCGTTTCGCGGATCAGAGCCGTGAGTTCGGCCGCTTCGCGCTCGTCCTTGCGAGTCATGCTGCCATCGAGGTAGCCGTCCCGCTGTTCGCGCGACACGCCATCGGCGCCACGTCCCTGATGCGGGAAAGGATCAAACTTGAGCGCAGTGTGTCCGGACTCGACGATGTCCCGAATTTCGCGGACCACCGCCTCCTTGCTGGTAAATTTGGACTGGTTGGGATGGGTGTAGAGCGCGATTTCATCGCGCACCGGCCCGCCCAGCAGCTCGTAGATCGGCTTGCCCAAAACTTTGCCCCGGATGTCCCAGAGAGCTATGTCGATGGCGCTCACGCATTCGACCGCGGCGCCGCGGCTGCCCATATAGGTGAAGCTGCGGAAAATCTTGTGCCAGAGATGCTCGATCCGGGCCGGGTCCTCGCCGGTCACGGCGGCGCCGATCTGCCGCAGGATCGTGCAGAGCGCGCGGTTGGCGAGCTTGGTGGTGGTCGTGATCTCTCCCCAGCCGCTCACCCCCTCGTCGGTCGTCACTTCGACGAACAGGTACTCTCCCCAATAGGACGCATCGGACTTGATCAGCCACGGCCGAATGCTCGTAATTTTCATGTCAGCTACCTCTGTCTGATCGTCGGGCTAGCGATGTTCTGGAACGGGCATTCTATCCGGCCCGAGCGGCGTTGCGCGCACGCATATGTTCGAGGATGTGCCGGCCGGAGCCCTCGACATGGCGAGCAACGAGTTCGGCCGCCTTGTCGGCATCTCCCGCCTTTACCAGCGCGATGAGCTCGCGGTGCTCGCGAATGATCGCGGCACGCCGGGCAAGCGTGAAATTGAAACGCCGGCTCACGGCTCGCAGCACTTCACGATGCTTCCACCAAAGCTCGGCGGCATGGCGGTTGTAATGCCGCTGGTACATCACGGTGTGGAAGGCGGTATCCAGCTCGCTGTGCCTGAACGTATCGGCGAAGTTGTTCTCTTCAATCAGGTCCTGGAGACGTTGGAGTTCGGCGATGTCCTCGCCGGTGGCCATATTCACAAACCATCGCGTCAGAGCCGGCTCGATCAGAACGCCGATCTCATAAATGTCGCGGACAAACTCCTGATCGATAGGCCGGACGCGCGCCCCGCGGTTGGGGAGAAAGGTGACAAAGCCTTCGCCGCGCAACAGCTGCAAGGCTTCGCGCACGGGGTTGGTCGAGGTGCCGTGGCGCCGGGCGAGATCAGTGACCACGAGCCGTTCGTTGGCGGCAAGCCGTCCCTCGATGATGTCTTCCCTGATCAGCTCATAAAGCGAGGCGCCTTCGCTGGACGCCCCTATGGGGTCAATCCCCACCGGTGGCTTGGCTTTGAAATCGTTTGGTTCGGCCAAGGCCGGCTCCCCTGGATTAATACACACCCTTTCCGATTAACACGCAAAGTTTCGATAAACAATGTACGATCTAACGCGTTGACAGGCAATTCATGATCTGAAAACGTACAAGGCTCCCGAACGGGTACACAGATACAAAGACGTCCTGCGATCAAACGAGCAAGACCGCTTTGCCTCGCCGCAAAGCGGCATGGGAGAACCAGGGAGGATACCTATGACGAGGATTATACTCGGCAGTGCGGTCCTGCGCGGCACTGTCGTCAGCGTTTTGGCGGCATCGCTGATGTCCACATCGGCGCTGGGCGCGCCGCCGGTCGACCTCAGCAAGTGGTCGCCGGAATATGTCCGCGCCATTGCGGGAACACAGGATTTCGACACGGCGGCCGATTGTGCCAAGGTCACCCCGCTGGACTACAAGGGGCGACTGACCTTCTGGTATCAGGGCGTGTTCGAGGGCGACCCCGACCTCCTGCGCCAGTACTACAAGGAATTCTTCGAAACCTTCCGCAAGACCTATCCAAACATCCAGCTCGAGGAACAAGCCCTCACCTATAACGATCTTCTCGACAAGTTCCGCACCGCGCTCCTCGGCAATGCCGCGCCGATGGCGGTCCGCTTGCAAATCCTGGGTGGTACCGAATTCGCTTCAAAAGGCTATCTGCAGCCGCTCAAGCCGGAGGATGTGGGCTATTCGACCGAGGACTTCTGGCCCGGCGCCATGAAGGCCGTGACCTGGGACGGTGTGACCTACGGCATTCCAACCAACAACGAAACGATGGCGTTCATCTGGAACGCCGACATCTTCAAACGCGCCGGCCTCGATCCGGACAAGCCACCGGCAACCTGGGACGACGTCATCAAGTATTCCAAGCAGATCCACGACAAGCTCGGCATTGCCGGCTACGGCCTCGTGGCTCGCAAGAATGCCGGCAATACGCCCTATCGCTTCATGCCTCAGCTATGGGCCTATGGTGGCGGCGTCTTCGACGAAGCGGCGGCAAACCCGACCTATGAGCAGGTCGAGCTGGACAGCCCGCAGAGCAAGGCGGCGCTGCAGGCTTCCTACGACATGTATGTTCGCGACAAGTCGGTTCCGGTTTCGGCACTCACCAACCAGCAGGCCGACAACCAGCCCCTGTTCGTCGCCGGTCAACTCGGCATGATGATCTCGCATCCTTCCGACTACAACGTCATGCTCGACCTGCAGAAGAAGGCGACGGGCACCGACAAGGACAAGGCGCAGACCGTCATCGACAACATGCGCTACGGCCTGATACCGGCTGGGCCCGACGGCAAGCGCGCGGTCGTGTTCGGCGGCTCGAACATCCACATCCTGAAGCCCGAATATGTCGAAGGCGGCAAGGTAGACCAGCCGGCCGCGAAGGCTATCATCTGCATGTGGACGAGCCCTGAATGGTCGCTGAAGATGGCCTATGCCGGATCGAATCCCGGCAACCTGAACGGCTTCAAGACCAAATGGATGAAGGAACGTCTGGACAACATCAAATTCCTCGATGTCACGACCTCGATGCTGCCATACGGCATCCCATTCCCAGCGCTGCCGCAGGCCCCGGAGATCATGAACATCATCGTCCCGGACATGCTGCAGAATGCCCTGACCGGAGCGATGACCGTCGACCAGGCGGCGGACGACGCGGCCCAGAAGGTGAAAGACCTGATGGGCGGGCTCTAGCCTGCGCCTGACCCACGACCTGACCGGCCGCGCTGACAGCGCAGCCGGTTCGTTCCGAAGAAACAAGGGCATACCATCGTGACGATCGTGACCGGCCAGGCCGAGGCGCGCCGAAAATTGCAACCCGGCAGGTCCGGTGCGCTGCGGAATATCTGGGAGCATCGCGCCGACTACGCGTACGTGCTGCCCGCGATCGCCGTGATGCTCATCGTCATCGCCTATCCGATCTACTACACGATCGAGCTGTCGTTCTATAAGACGCCGCCCGGCTTGCAGCTTCGTGACAAGACCTTCATCGGCTTCGACAACTACACGGCCATCCTCACCAGCGAGGTGTTCTGGAAAGTCACCTGGAACACGCTGATCTGGACATTCGGGTCCACCTTCATCTCCTTTGTCCTGGGGTTTGCCACTGCGCTGGCGCTCCACCGCGACTTTATCGGACGCGGTGTGCTGCGCGCTATCCTGATCATTCCCTGGGTCATCAGCGCGGTCGCCGCCTCCTATATCTGGAAGTGGATCTACCATTCGGATTTCGGCATCATCGGCGCAGTGCTGGTCGGCCTCGGATTGGCCGACCGACCGCCGAATTTCATCGACAATGTCAGCACGGTTCTCCCCTCGCTGATCGTCGTCAATATCTGGCGCGAGTTTCCGTTCGCCATGATCATGATGATGGCGGGCCTGCAGACAGTCCCCGAGCAGTTGCTGCTCGCCGCGAAAGTTGACGGAGCCAATGCCTGGCAGCGCTTCTGGCACGTCACCTTCCCGCATCTGCGCAACGTCTCGGTGGTGACGATCCTGCTGCTGGCAGTGGCCAACTTCAATTCCTTCATTATCCCCTGGATCATGACCGGCGGCGGGCCGTCGAACGCATCGCATATCTGGATCACCCATATTTACGAACTCGCCTTCGGCCGGCAGCGCTGGGGCGTGGCATCGGCCTATTCGGTGCTCCTGTTCATCATCCTGATGACGCTGGGCTACTTCTACGTCCGTGCGCTGAGCGGCAACGAGCGGAAGGAGGGCGGCGTATGAGCGCGATTGCCGAGACGGTCTCCCGAGGCCAGACCCGTCGCCGTATGCGCGTCGACGGATGGCGGTGGGCCGGGCGCATCTTCCTCGTTTTCATGCTGCTTTATACGGCGTTGCCGATGATCTGGATGCTGATCACCTCGATCAAATCGGGGTTCGCGGCGACGCAATTCCCGCCGCAATGGTGGCCGGACGAGCCGACCCTCGCCAGCTATCAGAAATTGCTCGATCCGCAGAACAGCGTCGGCCAGGACTTCCTCCGCTTCTTCTGGAACAGCCTGTTCGTGTCGACCGTCACGACAATCCTTTCCGTGATCGTGGCTGTCCCCGCGGCCTACGCTTTTTCGCGCTTCAGTTTCCCCGGACGGAACTTCCTGTTCTTCGCCGTTTTGCTGCGCAACATGTTCCCGGCAGTGATCTTTCTCGTGCCGCTCTTCATCCTGATGCGCGCGATCGGCCTGGTGAACACGCACGGCTCGCTCATTCTCACCTATCTGACCTTCGGGCTGCCGCTGGCGATCTGGCTGCTCAAGGGCTTCTACGACAACATCCCGGTGCAACTCGAGCAGGCGGCGCGCATCGACGGCGCAACGCGGTTCCAGGCCTTCATCCTGATCGTGATGCCGCTCTCGACGCCTGGGATCATCGCCACCGCGATCTATTCCTTCATCGGCGCCTGGAACGAATACATCTACGCCTACACCTTCCTTTCCAAGAACGAGCAATTGACCCTGCCGGTCGGCATCCAGCGCTTCTTCTCGGAAAACACGACGGACTTTCCGGGCCTGATGGCGGCCAGCTTCATGATGAGCGTGCCCGTCGTGGTGCTGTTCCTCGTCCTGCAACGATACTTCGTACGCGCCCTTACAGAAGGCGCGGTCAAGCATTAGGGAGTTGCCGATGGCCCACGTGGTCCTCAAAGATCTCGTCAAGACCTATGGCGGCTTCAAAGCTGTCAACGATGTTTCGCTGACGGTCAATGACGGCGAGTTCGTTGCGCTTGTCGGCCCTTCAGGCTGCGGCAAGACAACCACGCTCAATCTCGTCGCGGGGCTGACCTCGATCACATCGGGCGACATCGTCATCGGAGACCGGGTGGTCAATGATCTCGACCCCAAGGACCGGGACATCGCAATGGTGTTCCAGAACTACGCGCTGTACCCGCAGAAATCGGTCTACAAGAACCTGGCGTTCCCGCTGCAGATGCGGAAACTCTCCAGGGACGAGATCGACAAGAAGGTCAGAGAAGCGGCGCGCGTTCTCGACATGACGCACCTGCTCGAGCGCAAACCGCGGGAACTTTCGGGCGGGCAGCAGCAGCGCGTCGCCCTTGGCCGTGCCCTCGTCCGCGACCCCGCTGTGTTCCTCATGGACGAGCCGCTCTCCAACCTCGACGCCAAACTGCGCGTGCAGATGCGATCCGAGATCAAGCGCTTCCACCAGGACCTCAAGGCAACGATTATCTACGTGACGCACGACCAGCTCGAAGCCGTGACCATGGCCGACAAGATGGCGGTGATGAATGGCGGCTATCTGCAGCAATACGATTCACCGGCGCAGGTCTTTGCCCATCCGGTCAACATGTTCGTCGCCAGCTTTATCGGCAGCCCGGCGATGAGTCTCATTCCGCTGGAGGCTTCGACGGCAAACGGCAGCACCGCGCTGACCAGCGCGGAAGGCTGGACGCTTGAGCTGTCGCAACTCAACGCGCGCAAGGTCCAGGGAGCGACCACCAAGAAGGTCGTGCTCGGCGCGCGGCACTCGACGATCAAGCTGCACAAAAGCGCGGTCCCGGGCGCCATTCCGGCCAAGGCCTATACGGTGGAGCCGACCGGAGACGTCACCTTCGTGCAAGCATTCCTGTCGGGCGCCATCGTCAACATCAGCGTGTCGCCCAACGTCGCCGTCAAACCTGATGAGCGGATCTGGCTCGAGTTCGACCAGGAGCGGATGCATCTGTTCGACGGCGAAACTGAAATGGCCCTCAAGGCCGACTGAGACAGGGGATGCGCGTGGAACGCGGGCGTGTATGACCAAGAACCTGAAGATCACCGCGATCAAGCCCTACCCGGTATGGGTGGGAACGCGCAACCAAATGCTCGTCAAGGTCGAGACCGACCAGGGTATCTTCGGCTGGGGCGAAAGCGGCTTGAGCGGTCGCGAGAAAGCCGTAGCCGGCGCGGTCGAGCACTACCGCGAGTTTCTCATCGGCTGCGACCCGATGCAGATCGGGCGTATCTGGCAGGAAGTTTATCGCAGCCAGTACTTCGAAGGGGGTCGGGTCCTGCAGGCGGCGATTTCCGCCATCGACATCGCCCTTCATGACATTAAAGGCAAGGCGCTGGGGGTGCCGGTCTACGAGTTGCTTGGCGGCAAGCAGCGCGACCGCGTGCCCACCTTCGCCTCGACCGGAGACGAGGCCGAGGGCGATGTTGCGATCGAACGCGCCCGCGAACTGCGCGCGCAGGGCTGGCAGGCGATCCGCTTCTTCCCCATCGGACAAAGCAGCAAGGACGTCTTCGAGCCGCGTGAATCGATCGGCCCTACCGCGAGCATGCTGAACAAAGCGCGCGAGGCGCTGGGCGATGAGGTGGTGCTCGGCGTCGATTATCATCATCGGCTGTCGGTGGCCGAGGCGGCGAGCTTCTGCAACAAGCTTGGCCGCGGCGTGCTTGATTTCCTCGAGGAGCCAATACGGGCCGAGACACCAGAGGCGTACGAGTCCCTTCGTACGATGACCGACATCCCCTTTGCCATCGGCGAGGAATTTGCCAGCAAGTGGCAGTTCCTGCCTTACATCGAGCGCGGCATCCACCAGTTCAACCGGCTCGATGTCTGCAATGTCGGCGGGCTCACCGAGGCGATGAAAGTCGCCGGCTGGAGCGAGGCGCACTATGTAGACCTGATGCCGCACAATCCCCTTGGCCCGGTGTGCACGGCCGCAACCGTGCATCTCGCCGCCGCGGTGCCCAACTTTGCGTGGCTAGAAACCAGGATCCCCGAAAGGAAGCTGGGTTTCGACAATTCCGACTTTTTCCCCGTACAGCCAAGGCTCGACGGGCCCGATTATCCGGTCAGCGACCTGCCGGGGCTCGGCGTCGAGGTCAATGAAGCGGCGGTCCAGGCGCAGAGTTTCCGTTTCTGGGAAGCGCCACATCTCAAGCGCCGCGACGGCTCTGTCACCAACTGGTAATTCAATTTCAACCGGAGTCCGAAAATGACGCATACTCCCGATATCACGCGGCCGCCCAAGGACCTGATCGACGCGCTAAGGGAGATCGGCGCCGCCACGGTCGCGGGCACACTTGGCCATATGGGCTTTCGCAATCCGCACATGGTCGGCCCGGTGCCGCAGAACCATGGGAAGTCGATCGTCGGGCCGGCACTGACATTGCAGTTCATGCCGCAGAGACCGGACCTCTTCACCGAGGGAGAATATGCCGATCCGGAGACGCAACTTCACAGACATGTGCTCTACCATGCGCAGGAGGGCGACGTGGTCGTCGTCGACGCGCGCGGCGACATGAGCTCCGGTGTCTTCGGCGATATGATGTCGACCTATTTCAAGGGCAGAGGCGGCGCGGGCATCGTCATCGACGGGTGCATGCGCGACCGGCCCAATGTCGAAAAGCTCGACCTGCCTCTTTGGCTGCGCGGCTGGACGCCAAATTATCATGTGCAGACCAGCATCTATCCCAATGCGGTCAACGTTCCGATTGCCTGCGGCGGTGTCACGGTGATCCCCGGCGACATCATTGTCGCCGATGACGACGGGGTGGTGGTGCTGCCCGTCGCAATGGCCTCGAAGGTCATCGAAGAATCCCAGAAACATCACGATTGGGAGGAATTCTCACGAATGAAACTCATGGGGGGCGCGCCGTTGCAACGCTACTATCCACTGCACCCAAGCGCGAACGACGAGTACGAGGCTTGGCGGAAAGCCAACGCCAAACCTTGATAGACAGGATGAGCTGACAGTCGCCAGCGCGCGTCAGCCATTCCCCCTAATTTATCCTGGCGCCGCGCTGTGCGTCGAACAGGTGCGCCTTGCGCATCATCATCTCCAGCCCGATCTCCTGATCAGGTTTGAATGGCGGCCGATCCCGGCTCTCCGCCCGCTCGTTGACCTAAGCTGGGTTTAATCCCTGGCCACTCCAGACCTGTCCCTGCCGAAAGCTGGCGGCTTTTGCATCGGGAGATACCTGACCGCGCTGGTGGCGACACATTACCGTAACGGAAGCGGTCCTATCATCATTCGGTGATTTTGGGCGGGGGCCGGGATCGTCGGCCGGGACCGTCAAGATTAGGGGACCTGATATGGCCACGCAGCTTTGTCACATAGAGACAGCATTCTCGGGAGCGGGCTCGGCAATGGCTCCAAAGTTCGCGGAATCATGCGCTTGGGCGAATGCACGAGGCGTAACAATCTATCAGCGTTCAAAAACGGTATGGATCGCGGCCGGCGGCTATCGAGGCCGCGATTTGAAAGTAAAGGGACGGTCGCCTGCCACCGCGCTCGCACTATGGATTGAGGCTGTCCAGTACAGAGGTTCTACATGAGGCTGACCAACGAGGCGTCCAAGGCACGCAAGGAGATCAGCATCCATCGTATCGCCGCCCTGATACCAGCTTAGGATATCGCAGGCGGTCGCCGAAATTGGATCCCTGGCCGAAACGACCAACCCGGACCGCACGGCTTTCGTCGAGCTTGGTTCATCATGAGCTCGCGAGCGCCAGCATGACGCTCGCCCCAAGAGCGGAACACACCTGGCTCAACATCAAGCGGCCCCCTGGAGCTGAAAATTTTACGCGGCCGCGCCTGGCGCCGCGGCTCCGGTCGCGTAAAAATGCTTCTGCCGAAGCCGAATCAACTCCGCCATCATGTTTTCTCCAGAAGAAACGCCCATATTAAAAACAGGTTGGCGGACCGTTGCCATTCGGGCAGATACCGCTGGAGTTGCGGCGGTGATCCGCACCCGCCAAAACGGTTGGTGCGCCCTGCCGGAACGGTTGGATATCGCGGTCAACACGTAGGGAGAAACACGCGATCGGGTTGCGCTCGGCATGTGTTGATGGTTTGTTGCCGGTCAGCGGAGAACGAGTGATGCGAGAATCCATCGGTCAAGACGAATACGGGTCGACCAGCCCCTTCGATCCGGATGACCTGCCGAATTTGAATGCGATCGGGCCGGCCATGGGTAGCGGTAATGACTTCGAGAGATACGCGGTCGCCGTCATAATCGTGTTCGGCGCCCTGATCATAGGCGGGCTGATGGCCGCGTCGATGACCTTCGGCCACCGCAACGGTTTCCTGTTCGCGCTCGGCGGCGCCACATCGGCCTGGATATCGGGAAACGCGCTTCTGCTCGACCGGCCGCGCATCTACGCACTGTTCGTCGGCATCGCGGCCCTGATGCTGATCGCATCCACCGTCACGCTGATTTCGTGACGGCTTGATCGTCAATTAGAGCGGTCGTTTCACGGAAACTCAGGCCGCCCTGTCTTTTCGTTTTCGGTGCGATTGCGGACGCGGGTTCACGCGCTTGCGGAGTGCGCCAGTCCCATCAGTAGCCGAGCGCCTCGCCGGAAGCGGCGCGGCTGTCGATGGCGCCATTGTAGCGGGCGCCGCCACCCTTCCCGATTTCCGCAAGGCTCTTGCCGCCGACCAGGATGCCCGCCGCCTGGCCCCAGGTCTTGTCGCTGAGATCGAGGTGATAACCCATGCCGGCCAGCAGCCTTTCGGTGTCCGGCGACAGTCCGAACGGCTCGATATAGACCGTGTCGGGCAGCCATTGATGATGGATGCGCGGCGCGTCGATCGCCTCCTGGATGTTCATGCCGTGGTCGATGACGTTGACGATGGCTTCCAGCGTAATGGTGATGATGCGTGAACCGCCGGGGCTGCCGATGACCATGAACGGCTTGCCGTCCTTGGCCACCACGGTCGGGCTCATCGACGACAGCGGCGTCTTCTTCGGCTGGATGGCGTTGGCCTCGCCCTGGACCAGGCCGTAGAGGTTGGGCACGCCGGGCTTCTGGGTGAAATCGTCCATCTCGTTGTTGAGCAGGATACCGGTGCCGTCGGCGACGACGCCGGCGCCAAACGAGCCGTTGAGCGTGTAGGTGACCGCGACCGCGTTGCCGTCCTTGTCGATGATCGAATAGTGGGTCGTCTCCTTGCTCTCGCCGAACCCCTTCGGCATCAGGTCCTGAGAGACGCCGGCCCGGAACGGGTCGATCTTGTCGCGAATGTCCTTGGCGTAGGCCTTGTCCAGCAGTTTCGAGACCGGATTGTCGACGAAATCGGGATCTCCGAGCGCCGAGTTGCGATCGACATAGGCGTGGCGCATGGCTTCGATCATGACATGCACGGTCTCTGCCGAACCGGCGCCGAGATAGGACAGCGGGTAGCCTTCCAGCACGTTGAGGATTTCGCAGATGATGACGCCGCCGGAGCTTGGCGGCGGCGAGGAAATGATCTCGTAGCCGCGATAGGAACAGGTCACCGGCTTGAGCTCGCGCACCGCATATTGTTCGAAATCGCCCTTGGCCAGGATACCGCCCTTGGCGCCGCTTGCCTTGACGATGGCATCGGCGATGGCGCCCTTGTAGAAGGCGTCGGGGCCTTTTTCGGAAATCGCCGAGAGCGACGCGGCTAGGTCAGGTTGGACCAGCCGCTCGCCGATGCCATAGGGCTTGCCATCCGGCTTCAGGAATATGGCCGCCGCAGCTGGATCCTTCGCCAGCCTGTCGGCACCTCCGGCAAACGAGGCGGCGTCACCCTGATTGAGGATGAACCCGTCCTTGGCATAGCGAATGGCCGGCGCCATGAGGTCCTGCCGGGACAAGGTGCCGTATTTTTCGCGCGCCATCTCGAAACCGGCGACGGAGCCCGGCACGCCGACGGCGAGGTAGCCGTCGAGGCTGGCGCCTTTCACCGGTTTGCCGTCCTTGTCGAGATACATGGTCTTGGTCGCGGCCAGCGGCGCACGTTCGCGGAAATCGAGGAAGGTCGACTTGCCGTCCTTGAAGCGGACAGTCATGAAGCCGCCGCCGCCGATATTGCCGGCGTTGGGATAGACGACGGCGAGCGCATAACCAACAGCGACCGCCGCATCGACGGCGTTGCCGCCCTTCTTCAGGACTTCAACGCCCACCTCCGACGCCAGATGCTGCGCGGTGACAACCATGCCGTTCTCGCCCTTGACAGGCGCTGGCGAGGCGGCGATGGCGGCCGCCCATGGCGCGAAAGCGATCGTGAAGGAGAGGCTGACGGCGATCAGCGTGCGGCGAGTGATATGCATGGCGAGGCTCCTGGCGGGGGAACGCCTAGGAAACCGTGTTGGGGTGATCGAGTCCACTAACAATTGAGGGAGCACGAGAAAGAGCCCCCACCCGGATTGCCATCCGACCTCTTCCCTAGTGGAGAGGAGGCCGTCAGCGCTCGCGCCAGTCTCTTCTCCCCAGCGGGGAGAAGGTGGCCGTGAAGCGGCCGGATGAGGGGGCGGGCTCGGCCTCAGACAATGCCACCGCTGCCGCCGGCAACGGCCGGGCGTTCCGCCGCGACCTTGGCGCGGTAGCCTGCCGCCCGGTAGGCGGCGACTGGGTCGATGGCGCCGCCGGTGTTAAGCCGCGCCATGGCCAAGATCGGCTCGACATCGGTGCGGTAGGCTGATTTTAGCGTCTGCGTTGCCATCAGCGCGTCGTTGCCGTCCTGAAAACCTTCAAGCGCCTTGCGGTCGACCAGCAGCGCCTGCGCGTAGGCGCGCTGCACCTCGACCGCGGACAGCATCAGGCTCTCGATCGGATCGGTGACGTTGTGGCTCTGGTCGAGCATATGCGCCGGATCGAAGCCGTCGGCGCCGGACAGTTCGCCGTCGACCAGTTCGTTGAAGACGAGGAACAGTCGGTAGGGGTCGATCGAACCGGCATCGAGGTCGTCGTCGCCATATTTCGAATCGTTGAAGTGGAAGCCGCCGAGTTTCCTAAACTGGATCAGCCGCGACACGATCATCTCGATGTTGACGTTGGGCGCGTGGTGGCCGAGATCGACCAGGCAGAAGGCCTTGTCGCCCAATTCCTTGGCAATGATGTAGTTTGTGCCCCAGTCCTGCACGACGGTGGAATAGAAGGCAGGCTCGTACATCTTGTGTTCGGTGAACAGCTTCCAGTCAGCGGGCAGCCCGACATAGACCTCTTTCATGGCATCGAGATAGCGCTCGAACGCCCTGGCGAAGTTGACCTGGCCGGGGAAGTTCGAGCCGTCGCCAATCCACACCGTCAGCGCCTTCGACCCAAGCGTCTTGCCGATCTCGATGCATTCGAGATTGTGCTCGACCGCTTGCCGGCGCGTTCCGGCGTCGGCATGCGACAGCGAACCGAATTTGTAGGACAGCTTTTGGTCCCTGGCGTCGGAGAATGTATTGGAGTTCATGGCGTCGAAGCCGAGGCCGAAACGCGAGGCCGCCTGCTTCAGCCGGTTCGGGTCGGCCTTGTCCCAGGGAATGTGCAGCGACACCGTCGGTGTCGCCTGCGTCAATTGCTTGATGACGGCGCAATCCTCGATCTTGTCGAAGATGTCGCGCGGTTCGCCGGCGCCGGGGAAACGGGCAAAGCGCGTGCCGCCGGTACCGACACCCCAGGAGGGGATCGCCACCGCGAACTTCTCGACCTTGTCTCGGATCGGGTCGATGGCGATGCCGCGACGGTCGAGCCGGTCGCTGAGCGAGGCGTAGTCACGCTCGAGGTCGGCCTTGCGCGCGGCGTTGTCTTTTTCGACGACGTCAGCCGAGATGATGGTTTCGGACACTGCTGTTCCTCCCAAATTTCGTTCGGCTGGCGCTGCCCCTCATCCGCCTGCCGGCACCTTCTCCCCGTGAACGGGGAGAAGGAAGGCCTAGCGCGTAAAGCTTTGCGCGTTGCCGGCGTCGACATTGACGATGTTGCCGGTCGACTTGGCCGACATGTCGGAGGCGAAGAAATAGATCGCTTCGGCTATGTCCTCGGGAAACACCGAGCGCTTCAGCATCGAGCGCGAGCGGTAATGTTCCTCAAGGTCGTCGGTCGACATCTTGTAGGCGGCGGCGCGCTGTTCCTTCCACTCGCCGGACCAGATCTTGGAGCCGCGCAGTACGGCGTCCGGATTGACGACGTTGACCCTGATCTGCGCCTCCGCGCCCTCCAGCGCCAGGCAGCGGGCGAGATGGATCTCGGCGGCCTTGGCGGTGCAATAGGCGGCGGCGTTCGGCGAGGCGGCAAGGCCGTTCTTGGAGGCGACGAAAACGACGTTGCCGCCAATCTTCTGCACCCTAAACAGCCGGAACGCTTCCCGCGACACCAGGAAATAGCCCGTCGACAGGATGTCCATGTTCTTGTTCCACAGCGCCAGCGTCGTGTCCTCGATCGGCGCCGAGGAGGCGAGGCCGGCGTTGGAGACCAGAATATCGATGCCGCCGAACTCGACCGCCGTTTCGGCAAAGCCGGCGACGACCTGATCCTCCGACGTGACGTTGATGACCACGGGGCGGACAAAATCCTTGCCATAGGCCTTGGCCAGTTCGTCGTTGGCGCTGGCAAGTGCTGTCTCGTCGATGTCGGCGAGCACCACGCAGGCGCCTTCGCGCAGCAGCCGGCTCGCAGTCGCGCGGCCGATGCCGCCCGCGCCGCCAGTGACGAGCGCGATCTTGCCGGCAAGAGCCTTGGGCTTCGGCATGCGCTGCAGCTTCAGATCCTCGAGCAGCCAGTATTCGATGTCGAAGGCTTCCTGCGCAGGCAGGCCGACATAGGAGGAGACGGTCGAGGCGCCGCGCATGACGTTGATGGCGTTGACGTAGAACTCCCCCGAAATGCGAGCAGTCGCCTTGTCGCCGGCGAAGGTGAACATGCCGACGCCGGGCATCAGATAGACCACGGCATTGGGATCGCGGATGGCGGGCGAGTCCGCATGCTTGCAGCTGTCATAATAGGCCTGGTAGCCGACGCGGTATTCGGCAATGTCGTGGGCCAGCCGCGCGATGACGGCATCGACATCGGGCTTGGCCGGATCGAATTCGATGACCAGCGGCCGGATCTTGGTGCGCAGGAAATGGTCCGGGCATGAGGTGCCGAGTGCCGCCAGCGGGCGCAGATCCCTGGAATTGACGAATTCGAGCACGGCGGCGGAATCGTCGAAATGGCCGAGCTTGTGGCTCTTTTCCGAGATCAGGCCGCGGATTCTCGGCATCAGCTTCGCGGCGATGGCGCGGCGTTCGGCGGCGTCGAGCGACTTGACCGCTTCGCCACCGAAAATGGCGACGCCCTCGGAACGGCGCTCGAACCACTCGATCGCCTGGTTGATCACCGAGATCGTCGTTTCGTAGCATTCCTTCGGGCTGTCGCCCCAGGTGAACAGGCCGTGGCTTTCCAGGATGACGCCCTTGGCGGCCGGATGGTCGAGGCAGAATTTCTCCAGCCACAGGCCGAGTTCGAAGCCCGGCCGCTTCCACGGCAGCCAGCCTATGGCATCGCCGAAGATTTCTTTCGTCAAGGCCTTGGAATCTTTGGCGGCCGCAATGGCGATGATGGCGTCGGGATGCATGTGATCGACATAGGGCTTCGGCACGTAGGCATGCAGCGGCGTGTCGATCGAGGCCGCGCGCGGATTGAGATTGAAGGTGCAGTGGGGCAGATAACCCACCATCTCGTCTTCACGCTCGACGCCGCGATAAAGGCCTTTGAGGGCTCGCAATTTGTCCATGTAGAGCGTGGCAAAACCATCAAGCTTGATCGAAGCGCTGTCGCCGCCGGAGCCCTTCACCCACAGCACTTCCACGTCCTGTCCGGTGAGCGGATCCTTTTGCCGGATTTTCGACGATGTGTTGCCGCCACCGTAATTGGTGACACGCTTGTCGGAGCCGAGCGTGTTCGAACGATAGACCAGAAGCTCGGGATCGCTCATCCCCCTTGCCTTCGCATCATCCCAAAGATTGGCGAGGCGCGAGCCGGAGCGCTTGTCGAGCATGGGTAATCCTCCCTTGAAGCGCGGACGGTGCGCTCCTCTTTTCGTCGGGAATGTCTACGCAAGACGTGGCTTTGTCAATCACAAACGATCAACATCAATCATATTGCACTGCACAATGAAATTATATGATCGGAAATGATTGACACTGCGCGATTTCTAATGCCAGATGGCCATGCAGGGAGGAACCATGCACGAAAAAGAGCGCCACAGGATCATTCTGTCCGCCGTCCAGGAAAAGCCTGTGGTGACGGTGCAGGAAATGGTCGATCTGACGGAGTCTTCCGAGGCGACGATCCGGCGCGATATCGCGGCCCTGCACGTGCAAAAGCGACTGCGCCGGGTGCGCGGCGGCGCCGAGGCGATCACGCCGCCACAGTTCATCGGCCTTGCCGGCAGGCCTTTTTCCGTGAACGAGACGCTCAACGCCGCGCAGAAGCGGGCGATAGCGCGGGAAGCGGTGGAGCTCTGCAAGGACGGCGAGCCGATCATCATCAACGGCGGCACCACCACCTTCCAGATGGTGCATTTCCTGACCGGCCGCCGCATGCCGATCTTCACCAATTCCTTCCCGATCGCCGAAAGCCTGCTCAAGCACTCCAAGAACACGGTGATGCTGTCCGGCGGCACCATCTACCGCGAGCAGAACATCATCCTGTCGCCCTTCGACAATGACGTGACGCGCAATTTCTACGCGCGCCGCATGTTCATGGGCGCCCAGGGGCTCGGGCCGCTCGGCCTGATGGAAGGCGATCCGCTCTTGATCCAGGCGGAACAGAAGCTGATCGATCAGGCCGACGAGTTGGTGGTGCTGGTCGATTCCTCGAAATTCCGCAAACGCTCCAGCCTGATCCTGTGCGGGCTGTCGCGCATCGCCACCGTCATCACCGACGACGGCATCGAGGACCGCGAGGCAAAGATGCTCGAAACAGCGGGGGTAACGCTGATCGTCGCCCGCAAGTCGGCAAAGGAAGAATCTTCGCTGCAAGCCTGAGACACCCTCACGCCCGCAGCGGCGATGGAATGCAACGCTCAAGGGAGGAATATTCGATGAGCTTTCTGAAGAAACTGATGGTTACGGCGGCCTTTTCCGCCGCCATGGTCGTGAATGCCGCCCATGCCGAGAACGTCAAGATCGCGCTGGTGGTGAAGTCGCTCGGCAACGGCTTCTTCGACGCCGCCAACAAGGGCGCCGAAGAGGCGGCCAAGGAACTGGGCGATGTCGACATCATCTACACCGGCCCGACCAAGGCGACCGCCGAAGCGCAAATCGAGGTGGTCAATTCACTGATCGCGCAAAAGGTCAACGCCATCGCCATCTCGGCCAATGATGCCGACGCGCTGGTGCCGGTGCTGAAGAAGGCCATGGAGCGCGGCATCACCGTCATCTCCTGGGATTCGGGCGTCGCCAAGGAAGGCCGCCAGCTTCACCTGAACCCGTCCGACACCGGCCTGATCGGCGAGACCATCATCAAGCTCGCCGCCGACTATTTGCCGGAGGGCGGCGACGTCGCCATCCTGTCGGCCTCCTCGACCGCGACCAACCAGAATGCCTGGATCGACGCGGCCAAGAAGGTGCTGCCGGAGAAATTCCCGAAGATCAAGCTCGTCGCCACCGTCTATGGCGACGACGATTCGGCCAAGAGCACCGACGAAGCCAAGGGCCTGCTGAAGTCCTATCCGAACCTCAAGGCGATCATCGCGCCGACCACCGTCGGCGTCGTCGCCGCTGCCCAGGTCGTCACCGATGAGAAGCTGATCGGCAAGGTCAACGTCACCGGCCTCGCGCTGCCGTCGGAGTTCAAGAAGTTCATCGACAACGGCGCTTCACAGGCCGTGGCTCTTTGGAACCCGATCGATCTCGGTTACTCCGCCGTCTACCTCGCCCACGATCTGGCGGTGAAGAAGGAAGAGGCCAAGCCCGGTGCGACGCTGTCGATCGGCCGCGTCGGCAAGGTCACGCTCGACGACACTAATTCGGCTGCGATGGCTCCGCCCTTCCAGTTCGACAAGACCAACATCGAGAAGTTCTCCAAGATCTACTGATCCGGAGCTTCAAGCTGACGCGGCGGGGTTCACGCCCCGCCGCAACTTCAAACGCACCTTGTTTCAGGGCTTGATACGACCATGGACACGACAGCCCAACACGGCACGGTGAAGGATGGGCCCCTGGCCTCCACGCCACGCCTGACGCTGTCCGGCATCTCGAAGAGCTTTCCAGGCGTGCGCGCGCTGCACAATGTCAGCCTGTCGCTCTATCCGGGCCAGGTGACGGCGCTGATCGGGGAAAACGGCGCCGGCAAGTCGACGCTGGTCAAGATCATGACCGGCATCTACCAGCCCGATGCGGGCATGATCAGCATAGAGGGGCAGGACGTCACCCTGCCCAGCGCGCACGCCGCCTTCGGCCATGGCGTTACCGCCATCCATCAGGAAACCGTGCTGTTCGACGATCTGACGGTCGCCGAAAACATCTTTCTCGGCCATGCGCCGCGCACCCGCTTTGGCACCATCGACTGGCGCACCATGCGCAGAAATGCGCGCGAAGTGCTCGACACCATGCATGCCCGCCATATCGACGCCGATGCAAGGCTGAAGGACCTCGGCATCGCCAACAAGCATCTCGTTGCCGTGGCGCGGGCCATGTCGATCGACGCGCAGATCGTCATCATGGACGAACCGACGGCCGCCCTTTCGATGAAGGAGATCGAAGAGCTCTTTTTGCTGATCGAGTTCCTCAAGAGCGAAGGCAAGGCGATCCTGTTCATCAGCCACAAGTTCGACGAGATCTACCGCATCGCCGACCGCTACACCGTGTTCCGCGACGGCGAGATGGTCGGCGAAGGGCTGATCAAGGATGCCGCCCAGAGCCAGATCGTGCGCATGATGGTGGGCCGTGCGGTCGATCACATCTTTCCACAGCGCAAGGCCGAGATCGGCGCGCAGGTGCTGTCGGTCTCCGGCCTGTCGCACCCCACCGAATTCAACGACATCGGTTTCGAACTGCACAAGGGCGAGATTCTCGGCTTCTACGGTCTTGTGGGCGCCGGCCGCAGCGAGGTGATGCAGGCGATTTCAGGGATCACTGGCACCTCCGGCGGCACGATCACGCTGGACGGCAAGTCGATCGTGCCGAAATCGGCGGCGGATTCGATCGAGGCCGGCATCGTCTACGTGCCGGAGGAACGCGGCAAGCAAGGCGTGGTGATCGGCCTGCCCATCTTCCAGAATGTTTCTCTCCCGTCGCTGGCACGCACCTCCAAATCCGGCGTGCTGCGGCTGGCGGAGGAATTTTCGCTCGCCCGCTCCTACACCGAGCGGCTCGACCTCAGGGCCTCCTCGCTCAGCCAGGATGTCGGCACGCTGTCGGGCGGCAACCAGCAGAAGATCGTCATTGCCAAATGGCTGGCGACCACGCCCAAGGTCATCATCCTGGACGAGCCGACCAAGGGCATCGACATCGGCTCCAAGGCCGCCGTGCACGGCTTCATGGCCGAGTTGGTGGCGCAAGGCCTGTCGGTTATCATGGTGTCGTCGGAGCTGCCCGAAATCCTCGGCATGTCCGACCGCGTCGTCGTCATGCGCGAGGGCCTTGTCGCGGCCGTCTACGACAACAACGGACTGGACGCCGAGACGCTGGTCCGGACGGCGGCGGGGATCGCGGCATGAAAACTTTGCTGAAATATCGCGAAATCTGGTTGCTGGCGGCCATCGTCGTGCTGATCGGGCTGATCTCGACGCGTTTTCCCGCCTTCGCCGACCCCGGCAATTTGCGCCAGGTGTTCAACGACACCTCGATCCTGATGATCCTGGCGCTCGGGCAGATGGTGGTCATCCTGACCCGTTCGATCGACCTGTCGATGGCGTCGAACCTCTGTTTCACCGGCATGGTGGTGGCGATGCTGAACGCCGCCCACCCGGCGATCCCGATCCCGCTGCTGATCGTCATCGCGCTGGTCGTCGGCCTGGTGCTCGGCGCCATCAACGGCCTTCTGGTGTGGCGGCTGAACATCCCCTCGATCGTGGTGACATTGGGCACGCTGACCATCTATCGCGGCGCCACCTTCGTCATCTCCGGCGGCGCCTGGGTCAATGCCGACAAGATGAGCCCCGAGTTCATCGGCTTCCAACGCGCGGCCTTACTCGGCATTCCGGTGCTGTCCTGGATCGCCATTCTGGTCATCGCGCTGTTCTTCATCCTGATGACGCGCACCGCGCTCGGCCGCTCGATCTATGCCATCGGCGTCAATCCTACGGCGTCGGTTTATGCCGGCATCGATGTCGGGCGGACGAAATTCATCGTCTTCTGCATCTCCGGCATGATCGGCGGGCTCGCTGGCTATCTCTGGATCTCACGATACGTGATCGCCTCGGTCGAGGTCGCCAACGGCTATGAGCTCAACATCATCGCCGCCTGCGTCATCGGCGGCATCTCGATTGCCGGCGGCATCGGTTCGGTCGGGGGCGCGGTGTTGGGGGCGCTGTTCCTGGGCATCATCTCCAACGCGCTGCCGGTCATCAACATCTCGCCCTTCTGGCAGATGGCGATTTCGGGCAGCGCCATCATCCTCGCCGTCGTGCTCAACGCGCGCGGCGAACGCCAGCAGGGCCGCATCATCCTGAGAAAAATGGAGGCGGCATGAGCGACGTCCCTGCCCCGCGCCACATTCCGGACCGGCTCGACAAGCCGTTTCGTTCGGCGATCTTTTCCTGGGAAGCGCTGCTGGTCGTGGTGGCCCTCGCCATCTTCGCCATCAACAGCTTCGCCTCGCCCTATTTCCTCGACCCTTATTCGCTGTCGGACCTGACCTTCAACTTCACCGAGAAGGGCCTGATCGCCTTCGCCATGGCGCTGCTGATCATTTCGGGCGAGATCGACCTGTCGGTCGCCGCCATCATCGCGCTGGCCTCGACCATGATGGGCATGGCGGTGCAGGCCGGCGCCGGAACGCCGGTGCTGGTGGCGATCGGCATCGTCGTCGGGCTCGGCTGCGGGGCCTTCAACGGCCTTCTGGTCACGAGGCTTGGCCTGCCCTCGATCGTCGTCACCATCGGCACGATGAGCCTGTTTCGAGGCATCGCCTTCATCATCCTCGGCGACCAGGCCTACAAGGGTTATCCCGAGAGCTTCGCCTTCTTCGGCCAGGGTTACGTCCGGTGGGTGGTGTCGTTCGAATTGGTGCTCTTTCTCATCGCCGCCGTCGTCTACTGGTTCGTGCTGCACCGCACGAGTTTCGGCCGCCGCGTCTTCGCCATCGGCAACAATCCGGTCGCGGCACAGTTTTCCGGCGTGCGTGTCGGCCGCATCAAGTTCATCCTGTTCTGCCTGACCGGGCTGATGTCCGGCATCGCCTCTGTGCTGATCACCTCCCGGCTCGGTTCGACCCGTCCCTCGATCGCGCAGGGCTATGAGCTGGAAGTCATCACCATGGTGGTGCTTGGCGGCGTCAGCATCCTTGGCGGCGCAGGCAGCATTGTCGGCGTCGTGCTCGCCGCCTTCATCATGGGGCTGGTGACCTTCGGGCTCGGCCTGCTCAACGTGCCCGGCATCGTCATGTCGATCTTCATCGGCCTGCTCCTGATCATCGTCATCGCGCTGCCGATCGTCTGGCGGCGGCTGCGCGGGGGACGCTGATGGCCGAAAAATACGCGTTCAAGATGATGCTCAAGCCCGGCATGAAGGCGGAATACAAGAAGCGTCACGACGAGATATGGCCATCGCTGGTCGCGCTGTTGAAGCAGGCCGGGGTTTCCGACTATTCCATCCATCTCGACGAGGAGACCAACATCCTGTTCGGCGTGCTGTGGCGGCGGGACGACCATGGCATGGCCGACCTGCCGAAGCATCCGGTGATGCAGCGCTGGTGGGCAGACATGGCCGACCTCATGGAGACCAGGCCTGACAATGAGCCGGTGGCCGTGCCCCTGGAAACCATGTTCCACATGGCATGAGTGCCCCGCGCCACATCGCCGTCATCGACATCGGCAAGACCAACGCCAAGGTGGCGCTGGTCGACCTCGCCACGCTGCGCGAGGTCGCGCTGCGCCGAGTGGCGAACGCGCCGGTGCGGCAAGCCCGCTACCCGCATCACGACGTCGAGGCGCTGTGGGCCTTCATCCTCGACAGTCTTGCCGATCTCAACCGCGAACAGACCATCGACGCCGTTTCGATCACTACCCATGGCGCGACGGGCGCTCTGGTTGAGGCCTCCGGCGAACTGGTGTTGCCCGTGCTCGACTACGAATTCGACGGCCCCGAGGAACTCGCGGCCGAGTATGACGCGATCCGTCCGCCCTTCGCTGAAACCGGCACGCCGCGGCTGCCGCTCGGCCTCAATCTCGGCGCGCAATTCTTCTGGCAGCAGAAGCGCTTTCCGACGGAATTCGCCAGGGCAACGGCGATGTTGATGTATCCCCAATATTGGGCGCTGCGGCTGACCGGCATCGCCGCCAACGAGGTGACCTCGCTCGGCTGCCATACCGATCTGTGGAACCCGTGGAAAGCGGATTTTTCGGCAATGATCGACCGCCTCGGTTGGCGCGCGTTGATGGCGCCGGTGCGGCCGGCAAGGGACCGGCTCGGCCCGCTCCTGCCGGCGCTTGCCGAGCGAACGGGGCTCGATCCGCGGACGCCTGTGTTCTGCGGCCTGCACGATTCCAACGCCTCGCTGTTGCCGCATCTTCTCGCCGACGCGCCGCCTTTCAGCGTCGTCTCGACCGGCACCTGGGTGGTGTCGATGTCGGTCAGCGGCAGATCGGTGGCGCTCGACCCGGCGCGTGATACGCTGGTCAACGTCAACGCGCTGGGCGATCCCGTGCCATCGGCGCGCTTCATGGGCGGCCGCGAATTTTCCGTGCTGACGGATGATCAGCCGGAGAACTGGACCGAAGACGATGTCGGGGCCGTGCTGGCAAAAAGGACGCTGCTGCTGCCATCGACACAACAGGGGTCGGGACCGTTCCCGCATCATGCGGCGGCGTGGCTCAACGCTGACGGCATGAACAGCGGCCAGCGCTTTGCCGCCATCTCTTTCTATCTGGCGCTGATGACGGCGACCTGCCTCGATCTGATCGGCGCCGACGGCCCGACCATTGTCGAAGGCCCTTTCGCCCGCAACCGGCTCTTTGTCGGCATGCTGGCGGCGGCGACCGCCAGAAGCGTCGTCGCCTCCGAAGCCGCGACCGGCACCAGCATCGGTGCCGCGTTGCTGGCATCGGACAAGGCTGAGGCGCATGGCAAGGGCTTGAGACAAGAACCGCCGGTCGACCCCGCCTTGACGGATTATGCAAGCACCTGGCGTGCGGCGGTCGAAGGGCGGGGCTAACTACGGATCCGCTTGCCTAATCTTCATAGACCAGCCCCTGTGGATCGATTTCGGGCTTTCGGCCGGCGACGAGATCGGCGAGGAATTTGCCCGAGCCGCAGGCCATGGTCCATCCGACATGGCCGTGGCCGGTGTCGAGATAGAGATTTTTGTAGCGGGCCCGGCCGATGACCGGCACGGAATTGGGCATCATCGGCCGCAGGCCCGCCCAGAACATGGCCTTCTTCTCGTCGAAGGCGCCAGGGAAAAGATCCTTGCCGGTGCTGATGATGGTGTTGAAGTCAGCGGGCTTGAAGCTTCGGTCAAAGCCGGTGAACTCGGCCGTCGAGGACATCCGCAAGCGGTTGCCCAGCCTGGAATAGCCGATCAGCCGGTCCTCGTCGGCGCCACCCATAGTCGGCCCCTTGCTTTCGTCCCCCAGGGGGATCGTCGCGGTATAGCCTTTCACCGGATAAACCGGCAGGTCGATGCCGTAGCGGCGGCCGAGTAGGCCGCTTTCCGGGCCCATTGCGATGACAACCGCATCGCCGGCCACCGGGCCTGACGAGGTGATGACGGCCCGCACCCTGTCGCCTTCGATATCGAAACCTTCGACCGTGGTGCCGAACCGGAACTCGGCGCCAAGCCTCTCGGTCGCATAGGCGGCGAGCCTGTCGACAAACAGTTTGGAATCGCCAGTCTGGTCAGTGGGCGAATAAACCCCGCCGGCTATCTTGTCCTTCACCCCGGCAAGCCCCGGCTCCAGTTCGACCAGCCGGTCGCGCCCGACGATCTCGATCGGCAAGCCATGCTCGGCAAGATAGCGATAATTGTCGGTCCCGGTGTCGAGACTCTTCTGCGAGCGGAAGAAGTAGAGGATGCCCTTCTTGCGCTCGTCATAGTGGATGCCGGTCGCCTCCGACAGCGCATTGATGCAGTCGCGCGAATAGAGCGCGAGCCGCAGCTTGATGTCGGTGTTGGCGCGCAGGCGCGCCACCGTGCACTGGCGCAGGAAGCGCAGGCTCCAGGCGAGAAAATAGGGATCGAAGCGCAGTCGCACCTTGATGCCGAGATCGTGGTTGTAGAGCCCGCGCAGGAAGGTCTTCAGCGCCGCCGGGGAAGCCCAGGCGGTGGCATCGCCCGGCGACACCAGCCCGGCATTCGACTGGCTGGTGCCCCGCGCCGGCGCCGGATGACGCTCGATGACGGTGACCTCATGGCCGTCGCTCGCCAGATAGTAGGCGGCCGCCGTGCCGACGACGCCGGCCCCGAGCACCGTTATCTTCATGTCGTCCCCCCAAAAAGGTCGAACCGGGCAGCGCGCTTCCGCCCTCCGCGAACGCTTCCATAGCGCTTCGCGGAGCGGCTTGCGAGCCCTTGGGAAAACCCGCTCAACCGCGTGCGGAATTCTTCCCCGTCAGGATACGCTCCCAAGCGAGCGCATCTGCAACGATCTGGTCGAGATCGTCGCGTTGCGGCGTCCAGCCGAGTTCCGTCCGGGCGAGATCGGAATTGGCAACCACCGCGGCGGCGTCACCGGGGCGGCGCTCGCCCGTCCTGACCTCGAAATCATGGCCGAAGGCGCGGCGCACGCTCTCGATCACCTCCAGCACCGAATAACCGTGGCTGTAGCCGCAATTGGCGACGAGACTCGCGCCCCCGGCGCGCAGCCGCTCAAGGGCCAGACGATGCGCCGCGGCCAGGTCGCTGACATGGATGTAGTCGCGCATGCAGGTGCCGTCCGGCGTCGGATAATCGTTGCCGTACACCTGCATGAACGGCCGCTTGCCGAGCGCCGTCTCGCAAGCGACCTTGATCAGATGCGTGGCGCCAGGCGTCGACTGGCCGGTGCGCCCCCTGGGGTCGGCGCCCGCGACGTTGAAATAACGCAGCGCCGTATAGCGCAAGCCATGCGCGATCGCCGCATCGCGCAGCATCCATTCGCTCATCAGCTTGGAGAGACCGTAGGGCGATTCCGGCGCCAGGCGGGCGTCCTCGCGCACCGGTTCCAGCCCGGCGCCGCCATAGACGGCGGCGGTCGAGGAGAAGATGAAGTTCGGCACGCCCTCGCGTACCGCCGTTTCGATCAGCGTGCGCGTCTTGCAGGTGTTGTTCTCGTAGTAGCCGAGCGGATCGGCGACGGATTCGGGAACGACGATCGAGCCGGCAAAATGGATGATCGCATCGACATTGTTGTCGCGGATGATGGAGCCGACCAATTCCTTGTCGGCGACATCGCCGACGAACAGCTTTGCCTCCGGTGCCACCGCCCATTCGAAACCGGTCGAAAGCCGGTCGAGAACGACCACGCTTTCGCCCGCATCCAGCAATTCCCAGACCATATGGCTGCCGATATAACCGGCGCCGCCCGTCACCAAAACCGTCATTCCGCGTCCTCGCATTCAAGATCTATCGGAAACTGTCTCAATAACCGCTCTACTGGAAAGCCCGCCCCATGACCAATAAAACCCTGCGTAACCGACTTGGCCGGCATAGGGCATCATGTCGAAACAAAAGCGCCCTACAGGCCGGTGTTGCCAGGACATAGGCCATGATCCGCCCTCGTTAGGAACAGGCGCGGGGCGTGGCATTTTGACCAAAACGGGCCGGTGGACGGCCAATCGGGCAATGATTATGATCCAGCGCAAAACTGGGAAGCCGACATGAATTATCAGCGGTTCTTCGAGGACGCGATCGACCAGCTCCATGCGGAACGACGCTATCGCGTCTTTGCCGACCTCGAGCGCATAGCGGGCAAATTTCCGCGTGCCATCTGGCGTGCCAACGGCCGCGCAGAGGAAATCACCGTCTGGTGCTCCAACGACTATCTCGGCATGGGCCAGCACCCGGATGTCATCGCAGCGTTCCAGAATGCGGCGGGCCGGATGGGTTCGGGCGCCGGCGGCACCCGCAACATCTCCGGCACCAGCAATCCGCTGGTCGAACTCGAGCATGAGCTCGCCGATCTGCACGACAAGGAAGCCGCGCTGGTCTTCACCTCCGGTTTTGTTTCCAACGAAGCCTCGATCTCGACCATCGCGCGGCTTTTGCCCAACTGCCTGATCATTTCGGACGAGCTCAACCATGCCTCGATGATCGAAGGCGTGCGGCGCTCGGGCGCGGAAAAGAAGATTTTTCGCCACAACGATGTCGCGCACCTGGAAAGCCTGCTGCAGGCGGCGGGCCGCGAACGCGCCAAGCTGATCGTGTTCGAGAGCGTCTATTCGATGGATGGCGATATCGCGCCGATCAGAGAGATCGTCGACCTCGCCGAGCGCTATAACGCCATGACCTATATCGACGAGGTCCACGCCGTGGGCATGTACGGTCCGCGCGGCGGCGGCATCACCGAGCGGGAAGGCCTCGCCGACCGCATCGACATCATCGAGGGCACGCTCGCCAAGGCATTCGGCACGCTGGGCGGCTATATCACCGGCACCAGTGCGGTGATCGACGCCGTGCGCTCCTACGCGCCGGGCTTCATCTTCACCACCGCGCTGCCGCCGGCCATCGCCGCCGCTGCCACCACATCGATCCGTCATCTCAAGCGCTCGCAGGCCGAGCGTGACGCCCAGCAGCAGCAGGCGACGCGGACCAAGCAGATCCTCTCCGCCGCCGGCCTGCCGGTGATGGAATCGGCGACCCACATCGTGCCAGTGCTGGTTGGCGACCCCGAGCTTTGCAAGATGGCCAGCGATCGCCTGCTCGGCGTGCACGGCATCTACATCCAGCCGATCAACTATCCGACCGTGCCGCGCGGCACGGAGCGGCTGCGCATCACGCCGACGCCGTTCCATTCGGATGCGCTGATCGCCGAGCTGCAGGACGCCCTGGTCGAGACCTGGGACGCGCTCGGCATTTCCTATGGTTCAGCAGGACGACCTTCCGTGGCCAAGACCGACCGGATCATTCCCCTGCTGGTGCCCAAGTCAGGCGGCTGAAAGCCGCTTGAAACTCCACTCCGGCGGCCATCTGGCGCGCCGGAGCGACTTTCAATTCGGGCTTCGTCAATCTCTCAAACAGCTGTCATCCACTTCGCAAGCCGGTGCGCCGCCTCCTCGAGCTGGTCGAGGCGGCGGTGGAAGCACAGCCTGAGGAAGGCTTCGCCGCCCGGGCCGAAAGCCGTGCCCGGCGCCAGGCCGACATTGGCCTTGTCGACGATCTCGAAGGCGGCGCTGCGCGAATCGGTAATGCCGTCGACCCTGAAGAACAGGTAGAAAGCACCTTGCGGCACGGTGAACCGAGCGCGGTCGGTGGCGCCGAGAATGCCGCAGACCAGATCGCGCGCCTTCCTAGCCCTCTCCACCTGTTCGGCGACGAAGACATCGCCTTCATCGAGCGCCGCGACCGCGCCGCGCTGCATGAACTGGGCGACACCTGAATTTGAATACTGGATCAGGTTCTCGAACACCTGCTGCAAACTCGGATGGGTTTTGATCCATCCGACGCGCCAGCCGGTCATCGCCCAGTTCTTGGAGAAGCTGTTGACGAACAGGATGCGGTCCTCTCCGGTCGCGATGTCGAGGAAGGACGGCGCGCGGCCTTGGCCATAGTGGAACAGCGAATAGATCTCGTCGGCGATGATCCAAAGGCCATTTGCCCGGGCGAGATCGAGAATGGCGCGCAAAGTCTCATGGTCGGCGGTCCAGCCGGTCGGATTGGACGGCGTGTTGATGAACAGCGCCCTGGTCCTGGGCGTGATTGCGGCCGCGATCTTCTCGACATCGCACGACCAGCCATTGCCGGATTGATCGAGCGTGACCGGCACCGGCACGGCACCGGCGATGGCGGCGGCGGCATCGAAATTCGGCCAGGCAGGCGACAGATAGATCACCTCGTCGCCAGCACCGGCGAGCGCGTCGAGCGCAAGCTGGATCGCATGCATGCCGGAACCGGTGACGATGAATTCGTCCTCGGCGAAGTGTTTGCCGAAATGCCTCTGGTAATAGCGGGCAAGCGCCTGCCTCAGATCGGGGATGCCCCTCTGCCAGGTGTAGAACGTCTCGCCACCGGCCAGCGCTTTCGACGCGGCATCGGTGATGAAGGACGGTGTCGGCAGATCGCCCTCGCCGGCCCAGAGCGGGATCAAACCGTCGCGCAGCCTGCCATAGTTGACGACGGCGACGATGCCGCTTTCAGGCGCAGCCAGGGCCTCGGGGCGCAGGTTCTGGATCAGGGTCATGGGCAGGTCCGTTCGAATAGCGATAGCATGCCGGCTGTTCTACTACGGGCGAAAGCAAAAAACCCCGGCCGTGAACGACCGGGGTTTTGGTCCAGAAGAACCTGATGCCTCTATCTCCTGGCGAGCAAATCGCGGATTTCGGTCAGAAGCTGCACATCGGCAGGCGGCGGCGCGGCGGCAGGCGCGGGCTTTTCGGCCTCCAGGCGCCTGCGCAGGTTGTTCACCGCCTTGACCATCAAGAAGATGATGAATGCCAGGATGAGGAAGTTCAGCACGACGGTGATGAAGCTGCCATAGGCGAAGACGGCGCCCTCTTTCTTTGCCTCGGCCAGCGTGGCCGAGTGGACGTTCGAGGACAGTCCAAAGAAGTAGTTGTTGAAGTCCAACCCGCCGAAAATCGCGCCCACGATCGGCATGATGATGTCGTTGACAAGGGAATCGACGATCCTGCCGAAAGCAGCGCCGATGATGACGCCGACGGCCAGGTCCATCACATTGCCCTTGGAAATGAATTCCTGGAATTCTTTCAGCATTTCGACCCTCCTGCCATGATCGGCCGCCTGCCGCCTCACCACCGTTCTCCAGCGCCGGCCAAGCCCACAATAGCAAAAACCTCCGGTTGCAAAACCGGAAAAAGGCCAAGGCACCGGTTTGTTTTTACCCGCATCATCAGACGTCCATGCGCCGAACGCCGCGATGGACTCAGCTTCCAAGCTGTGGTTGCGTGCGGTGAGCGGGCGTCGAGCCGGCCAGGGAGGAAGCGCGAGCCGTGCAGGGCTTGTTCATCGTTGTCATCGCGATCGCTTATGTGACGCTGCTGTTCGCCATCGCCAGCCTTGGCGACCGCCGCTCGGCCAGTTCCGGGCCCGGTCGCGCACGGCCGTTCATCTACGCGCTTAGCCTGGCCATCTATTGCACCTCCTGGACGTTTTTCGGTTCTGTCGGCCTGTCTTCCGAGCGCGGCCTTGAGTTCCTCGGCATCTATACCGGCCCGGTGCTGGTGTTCCTGTTCGGTTTTCCCTTGCTCAACCGTCTCGTGCGGCTGGCCAAGACCGAGAAGATCACCTCGATCGCCGACTTCCTCGGCGCGCGCTATGGCAAGAGCTTCACCGTGGCCGCCATCGCCACGCTGATCGCGACCATCGGCGCGGTGCCCTATATCGCGCTGCAGCTGAAGGCGATCTCCGGTTCCGTCAGCCTGATGGTCGAGCACTACACCGGCTCGCCGCCCTCGTTCGATCCTTTCGTCAGCGACATCTCGCTGGTGGTCGCCATGCTGCTGGCACTGTTCGCGGTGCTGTTCGGCACGCGCCACGCCGACGCCACCGAGCACCAGGACGGGCTGGTGCTGGCGGTGGCGGTCGAAACCGTGGTCAAGCTTGCCGCCTTCCTGGCGATCGGCCTGATGGTCACTTTCCTGATCTTCGGCGGGCCCGGCGACATGTTCGGCAAGCTGGCCGAAAACGGCCAGGTGCGGCAGGCGATGAGCTATTCGACGTCGCTCGCCACCTGGCTGGTGCTGACCTGCCTGAGTGGCTTCGCCATCATCCTTCTGCCCCGGCAATTCTACGTCACCATCGTCGAGAACCGCAGCGAGGCGGAACTGCGCACCGCGACATGGGTGTTTCCGCTCTATCTGGTGGCGATCAACCTGTTCGTGCTGCCGATCGCCTTCGCCGGACTGTCGCTGGTCGGCACGAAGACGAGCAGCGACCTTTATGTGCTGTCGCTGCCCTTGTTCGGCGGTCACGATTTCCTGGCCATGGCTGCCTTCATCGGCGGCCTGTCGGCGGCCACCGCCATGGTCATCGTCGAGAGCGTGGCGCTGTCGATCATGATCTCCAACGACCTCATCATCCCGCTGTTCGTGCGGCGGCTGCTGAGGACGACGTCTTCCGAAAACGAGGACTGGTCGACGCTCATCCTCAACGTGCGGCGGGCATCGATCTTCATCATGCTTTTCATCGCCTTCCTCTACTACCGCGAGAGCACCGACAGCGCGCGGCTGTCGTCGATCGGCCTGATGTCGTTCGCGGCGATCGCGCAATTCGCGCCGGCGCTGATTGGCGGGCTGATCTGGCGCGGCGCCAATGGCAGGGGCGCGGCCCTCGGCATGGTCGCCGGCATCCTGATCTGGGGCTACACGCTGCTGTTGCCATCGCTCGTCGCGCCCGAAACCGGCATATTGGTGCATGGCCTGTTCGGCTTCGAAGCGCTGCGGCCGCAGGCGCTGTTCGGCACCGTTGCGGAGCCGTTGAACCACGGCGTGCTGTGGAGCCTGTCGATCAACGCACTGTTTTTCGTACTGGGCTCGCTGTCACGCGCCGCGGTGCCGCTGGAGCGCATCCAGGCGTCGATCTTCGTGCCGCGCGAAGCCGGGCCGATGCCCAGCCTGCGCCGTTTCCGTACCGCCGTCACCGTCAACGACCTGAAGGACACCATCGCGCGCTATCTCGGCGTCCAGCGCACCGAGCGGTCGTTCCAGTCCTTCGAAAAGACCACCAACGTCATCCTGCATGGCAATGAGCAGGCCAGCATGGACGTCATCCGCTTTTCCGAGCAGCTTTTGGCCAGCGCCGTCGGCTCTTCGTCGGCGCGGCTGATCCTGTCGCTGCTGTTTCGCCGCCACGACCGCGAATCCAGGGATGCCTTCCGGCTGCTCGATGACGCCACGGAAGCATTGCAACACAATCGCGACCTGTTGCAGATCGCGCTCGACCAGATGGAACAGGGCATCACCGTCTTCGACCGGGATTTCCGGCTGATCTGCTGGAACCGCCAGTACCGCGAGCTGTTCGACCTGCCCGACGACATGGGCCAGGTCGGCGTCTCGCTCGACCAGATCCTGCGCCATCTGGCGGAGCGCGGCGATATCCCGACCGACCAGCGGGTGACGATGCTCAACCGGCTGACCAGCTTCGTCAGCCCCTGGCAGATGGAACTGAAGACCAGCGGCCGGATCCTGGAGCTGCGCTCCAACCCGATGCCGGACGGCGGCATCGTCGCCACCTATGCCGACATTTCCGGCCGCGTCGAGCAGGACCTGGCGCTGAAGCGGGCGAACGAGTCGCTGGAACAGCGGGTGAAGACCCGCACCATCGAACTGACCAGGGTCAACGAGGAGTTGACCCGGGTCAACGAGGAACTGGCGCAGGCGCAGATGCTGGCCGAGGAGGCCAATCTGGGCAAGACGCGCTTCCTTGCCGCGGCCGGCCACGACATCCTGCAACCGCTCAACGCCGCCAGGCTCTACTGCTCGTCGCTGATCGAAAAGGCCGGCAAGGGCCCGGCCGGCAAGGCCGCGGTCAACATCGACTCCTCGCTGGAATCGGTCGAGACCATTCTAGGCGCCGTGCTCGACATTTCCCGCCTCGATGCCGGTGCCATGAAACCGGACGACACGGCCTTCAACCTAGACGCATTGCTGCGCCAGATCGGCAATGATTTCCGGCCGCTTGCCGCGGAAAAGCAACTCAAGCTGACGATCATGCCCTCGTCGCTGACAGTGATGACGGATCGCAACCTGTTGCGCCGCCTGATCCAGAACCTCGTTTCCAATGCCATCAAATACACACGTCACGGCCGCATCCTGGTTGGCGTGCGGCGGCGCGGCGAACTGGCGGAAATCCAGGTGATCGACACTGGCATCGGCATTGCCGGCGACAAGCTGAACACGGTGTTTCGCGAATTCACCCGGCTGGACGAAGGCGCGCGCGAGGCCGAAGGCCTCGGCCTCGGCCTTTCGATCGTCGATCGCATCGCGCGGGTGCTGAGGCTTGAAATCCGTATTTTCTCCAACCCGGGCAAGGGCACGCGCTTTTCCGTCATCCTGCCGGTGGCGGCCGTGCAGGAACCGAAACGCGAGGTTGAAACCAGGGCGCCGGCCCGCGCGGCGGCTTCGCTGTCCGGACTGAGCGTGCTGTGTATCGACAACGACGCCCGCATCCTCGAAGGCATGCGGCTGCTGCTCGAAGGCTGGGGCTGCGCCGTCGAGACCGTGTCCGGCACAACGAACCTGGATACCGCGATCCGCCACCCGGACATTGTCCTTGCCGACTATCATCTCGATGGCGAAACCGGCCTCGACGCCATTGTCAGGCTGCGAGCGATCCACGGCGACGACCTGCCCGCCGTGCTGGTCACCGCCGACCGTTCCAACGAGGTACGCACGGCGGCGGCCGGGCTCGACGTCCCGGTGATCAACAAGCCGCTCAAACCGGCCGTGCTGCGCTCTATGATGGCCAGGGTCAGGCCGCTGGTGCCGGCGGCGGAGTAATTGTCAGATTTGCTTCATTTCGGCCCCGCCGACAGCGCCCAGGCTTCGAGATAGGCGCAGAACATGTCGGCCGTCGCGTCGGCATGGCTTGTATCTCTGCTGACGGGCGAGGCGTTTCCGAGAAACTGCTCGCCGATCCGATATCCACATAACCATCCGCAGGCTCGGGCGCTCAGCTCACCGGCTGCAGCGGATCGCTGCCGATCTTGGACAGCAGGATCACCGCCTGGGTGCGGCTGTCGACGCCGAGCTTCTGCAATATCGCCGAGACATGCGCCTTGATCGTCGCCTCGGAGACGCCGAGCTCATAGGCGATCTGCTTGTTGAGAAGGCCTTCCGCCAACATGCCGAGCACGCGGGTTTGCTGCGGCGTGAGCGCCTGCAGGCGCTTGATCAGGTCCGATATTTCGGGGTCGCGCTCGACACCGAGATCGATGCCGGCCGGTGCCGCGATATCGCCCGCAAGGACCGATCGCACGGCGTCGCGGATTTCCTCCATGCTGGCCGATTTGGAGATGAAACCGGACGCGCCGAGGTCGAGCGCGCGCCGGATGGTCGCCGGGTCGTCATGGGCGGAGACCACCACCAGCGGCGCCGCCGGATGGATGCCGCGCAACGAGATCAGGCCGGAAAGGCCGCTCGCGCCCGGCATCGACAGGTCGAGCAGCACCAGATCGACCTCCTCGTTGGCCACGACCAGCGCCTTGGCGCTTTCGAAATCGCCGGCTTCGTGAATAGCGGTGACATTGCCGATGCCGGCAAGCGCTTCGCGCAACGCACCGCGAAACAGCGGGTGATCGTCGGCGATGACGAAAGAATAGCCTGATGGCAAATATCCCTCCCCGGATCCCTTGATGGTCTTCTGTTTTCTCGGGACCTGATGCAACGATTATGAGGCGCTTCGCGCTGTTTTCAAGCAGCAAAGCCGGCGCACCGGATTTCCCCAGACGGCCTGTCTTCAGGTCTTCTGCGAGTTGGGTTTGGCGCCGTCGCCGCTGTCCTTGTCCATATCTTTGACGATGCCCATGAAGCCCTTCAGGAAACGCTCCATGTAGCTCATCGTCTTGTTGAAATCCTCCTCGCTCGGCAATGTCGATTCGAGGCGGGCCGAGAGCGAATTCTCGAGCCTGGTGACGCGCTCGTCCATGGCTTTCATCGAAGTTTGCAGGCGATCGACCTCGTCCTGGAAGGCAGCGCGTTCATCGGCCGCCATCTTGCAGACGAGTTGGCCGGAGCGCTCCTCGCAGATCGACATCGCGCCTGTCTGCGTGTCCATGCGGACATAGCCGTTGGCGGATTTCTCCAGACGATAGCGGTCGGTCTCCTCGGAAAAGGCGGACGCCGCGACCAGCGAAACGAGCGCGGCGGGGATCAAGATGTGCTGCAGACGCATGTTGTCCTCCATGGCCAAAGCCTGAGATATCGCATGTTTGCGCCGGAAATGGGGAAGATCCTTGGCACGGCCTTCCCCGCACGGCTGGTTCGGACTATAGCGCAACCATGTCTCAGATTATCTACAAGATAACCCCGGAAGGGCCTTGGCGCGAGGCCGAAGCGAACGGCCGCTTCACCGGAGCGCCGATCGATGTCGCCGACGGCTTCATCCATTTCTCCACGGCGGCACAGGTCAAGGAGACGGCGGCGAAACATTTTGCCGGCCAGGCGGGGCTTCTGCTGGTTGCCATCGACGGGACCAGCCTGGGCGATGCGCTAAAATACGAGGCCTCGCGCGGCGGCGCGCTGTTTCCGCACCTCTACGGCGTGCTCGACCTGAAAGCCGTGCTGTGGGTCCGGCCGCTGCCACTCGGCGCCGACGGCACCCACCAGTTCCCGGCGCTGGAGGCCGAATGAGCGTGCTCGACCGGATTGGCCAGAAGCTGCTCTTCACGTTCGACCCGGAAACCGCGCATGGCCTGTCGATCGCGGCGCTGCGCTGCGGCCTGCCGGTCGGCTCACGGACGGCGCGCGATGCGCGGCTGAAGGTCAGCCTCTGCGGCCTCGATTTCCCCAATCCGCTCGGCATGGCTGCCGGTTACGACAAGAATGCCGAGGTGCCCGATGCGCTTCTCGGCCTCGGCTTCGGCTTTGCCGAGGTCGGCACGGTCACGCCGTCGGCGCAGCCTGGCAATCCGAAGCCGCGCATCTTCCGGTTGCCGGCGGATGAAGCGGTGATCAACCGGCTCGGCTTCAACAATGAAGGCCATGCGGCCGCCGAGAAACGCCTGGTCGGCCGCAAAGGGCGCTCCGGCATCGTCGGCGTCAACATCGGCGCCAACAAGGACAGCGCCGACCGCGTCAACGACTATGAGCGCGGTGTCATCCGCTTCGCGCCTTACGCCAGCTATCTCACCGTCAATATTTCCTCGCCCAATACGCCCGGCCTGCGCACCATGCAGGCGCGCGAACAGCTCGGCGAGCTGTTGTCGCGGGTCATGGCCGCGCGTGCGGCGGCGGCAAGGCAGCCGCCGGTGTTTCTCAAGATTGCGCCTGACCTGGTCGAAGCCGAGCTGGAAGACATCGCCGCCGAGGTCACCCATAAGGCAATAGACGGCATCATCGTGTCCAACACCACCATTTCTCGCCCGGCGCTACGCTCCAGCGGCGCGGCAAGCGAGACCGGCGGGCTTTCCGGCCGGCCGCTATTCGAGCGCTCGACCATCGTGCTGGCCCGTATGCGCAGGCTGCTGGGGCCGGACATGGCCATCATCGGCGTGGGTGGGGTCAACTCCGCCGAGACTGCGCTGGAGAAGATCCGCGCAGGCGCCGATCTCGTCCAGCTTTACACCGGCATGATCTATGCCGGGCCGGCGTTGCCGGGGCGCATCGTCGCCGGCATGGCGCGTTTCGCCGAGACGGAACGGCTCAACTCCATCAGCGACTTGCGCGACCGCCATCTCGACCAATGGGCTTCAAGGCCGCTCAACTGAACGCCGTCCGCAGCCGCAGCCGCAGGATGGCCAACAGGCTGAGGCCACGCACCAGCAGGAAGACATGCAATGCCGCCCACAGGCCATGATTGCCGAAAGCAGGCGCCAGCGTAATCAGCGCGGCCGCGAAGGCCAGGAAAGACAAAAGCATCATGTTGCGCATGTCGCGACCAGGTCGCGCCGATGAAGACGCCGTCCATCTGGAAAGCCAGCACGCCGCTTAGTGCGGTGAAGGCCGCCCAGGGCAGGTAGGTGTCGGCCACCGAGCGGACTTCCTGCGACGTGGTGACGACGGCAACCAGATTGGCACCGGCCAGCAGAAGCACCAGGGTTGCGGCGCCCGCCAATCCGAAACCCCAGAACAGGGTCAACCGCACCGCGCGCCGGAACGGGTGCTCAGCCCGCGCACCGACGGCGCGGCCGGCGAGCTGTTCCGCGGCGGTGGCGAAACCGTCGAGGAAATAGCCTGCGACGAGGAAAAAATTCATCAGCACGGCGTTGGCGGCCAGCGTAACCGTGCCGAATTGCGCACCCTGGCGGGTGAACAGCGCAAAGGCGGCAAGCAGCGAGAACGAGCGGATCATGATATCGCGGTTGAGCGACAGCATGCGCAGGAACGCGCTCATGTCGAGCAGGCGTTGGCGTGGCACGGGCGGGCTTGCCCTGAACCGCCTGATGACGATGGCGAGGCCAAGCAACATGGCCAGGAATTCGCCGGTGACGGTTGCCCATGCGACGCCGGCGACGCCCCAGCCAAGCTCCAGGCCAAGCAGGATGCAGAGCGCGATGTTGATGCCGTTCAGCACCAGCTGCAGCACCAACCCGAGCCCGCCCTCGCCTCGGCCGAGGACATAGCCGAGAATGGCGTAGTTGATCAGCGAGAAAGGTGCCGCGAGCAATCTGATGCCGATATAGACGCCCATCGCCTCGCTGACGCGCGGCCCGGCATCCATGAACCACCGCCCGCCGGCCGCGATCAGCGGCGAAAGCGCCGCCAGCACGATGCCGGCGACAACAGCGATCAGCACCGCGCGCCAGAACACCGCCTGTTCCTCCAGCGCGTCGTTGCGCCCGAAAGCCTGGGCGACCAGACCGGTGGTGCCGGAGCGCAGGAAATTGAAGGTGGTGAAGACGACGTCGAAGACCAGTGCGCCTGCCGCCAGGCCGCCAAGCAAGGCGGCGTCGCCGAGCTGTCCGACAACAGCCGTATCGACCATGCCGAGCAGCGGCGTCGTCAGGTAGGCGAGCGTCATCGGCACGGCGATGACGAGCACCGTGCGGTTGGTGACGACAAAGGATCCGGGAACGATTGGGGATCCGGCGTCGGCTGGGATTGCACCCTTCTCCAAAGAATTGCTGCCTTGCTGATTGCGGCTTGATCGAACAGCCGGTGTGCCCCATTTTCCGGCCACCGCGCAATCCACCCTTGCCATGGCGGCCAACCGAAATTCCGGTCTGGCGCGAGCCGCCGGATCCGGTTCATGTCCCTCCAGATCGTCCATCATCCCGACTACGACGCCGGCTTCGCCGTCAACCATCGCTTTCCGATGAGCAAATATCCGCTGCTGATGGAGGCCTTGCACGCACGCGAACTGGCCATGCAGGGGGCGCTCAGCATGCCGGAAGCGGCGCCGGCGCCATGGCTGAAGCTTGCCCATGCGGCCGACTATGTCGACCAGGTCATCAGCTGTTCGGTGCCGGACAAGATCGAACGCGAGATCGGCTTTCCGGTCGGCCCACGCGTCTCGCTGCGCGCCCAACTCGCCACCGGCGGCACCGTACTGGCGGCCCGGCTGGCCTTGCGCCACGGCATCGCCTGCAACACCGCCGGCGGCAGCCATCATGCGCGGCGCGCGCAAGGCGCGGGCTTCTGCACCTTCAACGACGTCGCCGTCGCTTCGCTGGTGCTGCTCGCCGAAGGCGCGGCGCGGAACATACTCGTGGTCGATCTGGATGTGCATCAGGGCGACGGCACGGCGGACATCCTGGCCGGCGATCCGCGCGTGTTCACCTTCTCCATGCATGGCGAGCACAACTATCCCGCGCGCAAGATCGCCTCCGACCTCGATGTCGCACTGCCCGACGGCACGGGCGATGCCGCCTATCTCGAAAGGCTGATCGCCATCTTGCCGGAGCTGTCCGCCCATGCGCGCTGGGACATCGTTTTCTACAATGCCGGCGTCGACGTCCATGTCGAGGACCGGCTCGGCAGGCTGGCGCTTTCAAACGACGGGCTTCGTGCCCGCGACGCCATGGTCATCGGTCACTTCCGCTCGCGCGGCATCGCGCTATGCGGCGTCATCGGCGGCGGCTATTCTACCGACGTAGCCGCGCTCGCGGCGCGCCACGCCATTCTGTTCGAGGCGGCGGCGGACTACGCCTGACCGCTATTTCCTGTAGTTGGCGATTCTGAGCAGGATGAACGCCGGAACCACGATCGCCGCACCCAGCAGAATATAACCCAGGAAGCGGTCGATGGCATGGAAGCCCAGATTCCAGAGATCCAGGAAGAATTTGCGGATGCCATAGAGCACGTCCATCGGCGACCAGCCGAAGGCGGTCATGACGAGGCCGACGAGGAACGACACCACCAGCAACTTCAGGAGTACCCTGAGCGGGGTGTCGCCGAGAAAGCGCGTCAATGCGGACAAGACCTGTCTCCGGCTCTGATCGCCCGATTCGGCGACAGGATCAGAAATACGCACTTGGCCGCCCCGCTTCAAGCCGGGCGGGCCAAGGCTCTGAACCTGGCTGACAAAGCCTATGACGGCCGGTCCGGCGGTGCCGCCGGCTTTTCATGATAGGAATTTTTTCCTTGACGGGGTGAAGGCAACTATGGTAGATATTTGGCTATGGTGCTGAGTTGCGCCAGGGACCCGCCGCACAGGCGGGTTTATCCGTTCAAGGCTCCGTCAACAGCGCACCGTCGAAGGCTCCGAAGGAACTCGTTAACGCGGATCGTGCCCCGGTACCAAGCCGGCGACCATAGGCGCATGGCAGGCGAGCAGCCGGCGGCGGCTGATCGCGGCCGGCTTATCTGTTTTCTAACCAATTGCCGCTATTGCCATTCCTGGAGCGGGAGCTAGGCTTTGATGGAAGCGGAAAAAATCGGCGCGCGCCGCGCGGTCATGCTTTCGGTTGTCGTGCCGTGCTATAACGAGCGGGACGGCGTGGCTGAGCTTCACCGACGCGTCACCGCCGCTTGCCTGGCGCAAAACCCTTCCTACGAGATCGTGCTCGTCATCGACGGGGCGACCGACGGCACCCGCGAGGCCGTTTTCGAACTGGCGCAAAAGGACGACCATGTCGTCGCCATCGACCTTGCCCGCAACTATGGCCACCAGATCGCGCTGAGCGCGGGGCTGGAGTTCTGCCGGGGCCAGCGCATCCTCATTCTCGATGCCGATCTCCAGGATCCGCCTGAACTGCTCGGCGCGATGATGGCGAAGATGGATGAAGGCTTCGACGTCGTTTACGGTCAAAGGGCCAAGCGTGATGGCGAAGGCTGGTTCAAGCTGGCTTCCGCGTCGATGTTCTACCGGCTGCTGCGCCGGATGGTCGACGTCGAGATCGCGCCGGACACCGGTGATTTCAGGCTGATGAGCCGCCGCGCCCTCGACCATCTGAACGCCATGCCGGAGCGCTACAGGTTCATTCGCGGCATGGTGAGCTGGATCGGGCTGAGACAGGCCGCCTTCTCCTATGAGCGGCAACGGCGTTTCGCCGGCGCCACCCACTATCCGCTGAAGAAAATGGTTCTCCTGGCTGTCGACGCGATGACCAGCTTTTCCATCGCGCCGTTGCGGTTTGCCTCGCTTCTGGGAATGCTTTCCGGCGCGCTGGGGATGGTCGTGCTCGGTTATACGCTGCTCGAATGGTCGCTGGGAAACGTCCTGCCGGGCTGGACCAGCCTTGCCGCGATCATGCTGATCCTGGGCAGTGTTCAGCTTCTGGTGCTCGGCATATTCGGCGAATATCTCGGCCGGATGTACATGGAGACGAAGCGGCGGCCGCTCTATTTCGTCAACGAGATCGTTTCGCGAAGCGATGTGGCCGTCGAAAACCAGGACCTGCCTGTCCACCGCCTCCAGGAAATGGTGAAGAGAGCCGCGCGTGGCTAAGGCCACGATCGACCGGCCGCGACGGGACCTCTCGACCGGAACGAACGCGAAATGGCCGGGAGCCGCGACATGAACCAAGCCACGGCAATCGCGATGGCTACGCCGTCGCTCGAGGATGCACAGCGCAGCAGGCTGTTGTTCTGTCTTTTCTGCGCCTGCACCGTTGCCTACGTGCTGATGAGGCATGCCAACTCCCTCCTTCTGGATCCTGACAGCTGGTGGCAGGTGAAGGTCGGGCTGGATTTCCTGGCGAACCGGACATTTCCGACCGTCGACCCCTATTCCTATACCTTCGCCGGCCAGCCCTGGATCGCCAAGGAATGGCTGGGGCAGGTGCTTCTGGCGCTCGCCTATAGCGCCGGTGGCTGGAATGGCGTCGTCACGCTGATCATCGCCACGATCGGCCTGACAGTCTTCCTGATGGGATGGTTCCTCAGCGCATGGCTGAAGCCGGTGTTAGCGGTGGTGCTGGCTTTCGTCGCGGCTTTCCTTGTCGCCCCGATCTATACGGCGCGCCCCCACGTCTTCACTTTGCCAATCATCGTCATTTGGACGGCAATGCTGTTTCGCGCGGCGCAGGAGGAAAGAGCGCCATCCCCGTGGCTGCTCGCGCTCGTCGTGTTGTGGGCGAACCTGCATGCCACATTCACCTTGAGCTTCGTCATCGCCGGCTTTGCCGGTCTGTATCTCCTGTCGCGCATAGGCCTGTCGAAACCGGTTCTCCTGGCGAAATGGGTCGCGTTCGGCCTGCTCTGCCCAGTGGTCAGCCTGGTCCATCCCTATGGCGTCAAGGCCATCCTGGCGACGCTTACCGTCGCCTATGGCAACGAGGCGGTGCCGCTAATCCTGGAATGGCGGCCCTTCAACGCCCAGGAAGAGCTCATCAAGGAAGCCGTGATGCTGCTGGCGCTTTTCGGGCTGTTGGTGTCACGGCTGCGGATCGGCTGGGCCAAGGCGCTGTTCATCCTCTTCACCCTGCATGCCTATCTCAGTCACCAGCGGTTCATGTACCTGTTCTTCCTGCTGGTTCCGCTGGTGATCATGGCTGAGGTCGCACAGCAATATCCCGCACTTTCAGCCGCGACCTGGCTGGCGCAAAAGCGCGACGGATTGGAAAATTTCTTCGCCAGGCATTACTACGCCATCTCAGGCGCGGTGGCCGTCCTGCTGATCGGCGCGGTCTCGGTCCTCGGCAGCGTCCAACAGATCGCGCCGAGCCCGAAGACGTCCGCCAGCGGAGCACTCGCCTTCGCAAGGGATCAGCAGCTGTCCGGCAACGTGCTGAATTCCTACAATTTCGGCGGCACGCTGATCTTCCACGGGATCAAGACCTACATCGACGGCAGGACGGACCAGCTGTTCCTGGACGGGTTCACGAAAGCCGACGACGCGACCGGACACAGTGACGGCAAACCACTGCTCGAGGCCCGGCTGAAGAAATACGCCATAGGCTGGGCGCTGCTGGCGGCCGGCGACACCCGCATTCCCTTCTTCGAGGAATTGGGCTGGAAGCGGGCCTACGCGGACGAATACGCCGTGATCTACCTGCCCGGCGCCTGATCCGCGGCGCCAGCCCAAACCGGCTTCGGCCCTCCAGCATTCGCCTTGACACCGATGTTGCGGTGCAGCAAATTGCACCGGAGAGGACGAACAAAGTGGGATCGAGAATCAAGGCTTTCTCGCATCGCGGCAATGCCGCCGCATGGGCCGGTGAACCGGGTGCGCCACGACTGCCGCCGGCCATGGCGCGCGAACCGGCCGCATGAACTACAGACGCGACATCGACGGCCTGCGGGCCATAGCGGTGCTGCCTGTCGTCCTCTTTCATTTCGGCTTGTCCGCCATCCCAGGCGGCTTCACCGGCGTCGACATCTTCTTCGTCATATCGGGCTATCTGATCAGCGGCAGCCTGCTCGACGATCTCGAACGCGGCCAGTTCTCGATCGGCCGCTTCTATTGGCGCCGCGCGCGGCGCATCCTGCCGGCGCTGACCTTCGTCATCGTGCTTGCAAGCATTGCCGCCTGGTTCATCCTTTTGCCGTCGGACCTGCACGAATTCAGCCTCAGCGTCATCGCGGCCTCGACCTTCTGGTCGAACATCTATTTCTGGAAGACGACGAACTATTTCTCGATCGACGCCGAGCTGCGGCCGCTGCTGCACACATGGTCGCTCTCGGTCGAAGAGCAATATTACATCTTCGCGCCCATACTGGTGTACCTGATCTATCGCTATGCCTCGAAACGCTGGCTGACGATATTGCTGCCGATCGCGATCGGCAGTTTCGCCCTGGCGGTCATGGCGACCTCGATGGCGCCCACGGCGGGTTTCTACCTGTTGCCGACGCGCATCTGGGAACTGGCGCTGGGGGCCATGCTGATGCTGAGAAAGCCGCCGGCACTTGCCAACCGGCCGGCAATGGAACTGATCGGCCTCGCCGGCTTTGCCATGGTCGCCTTCGGCTTCGTCACGATTTCAGAGAGCGACCCCTTTCCGGGCTACAATGCCTTGTTCCCCTGCATCGGCACCGCCCTGCTCATCTATGCCGGCCACGAAAGGGCGGGCGAACAGGGGCCGGCAACCATCGCCACGCGGGTGTTGCAGTTTCCGCCGCTGGTCTGGATCGGCCTCATTTCCTATTCGCTCTACCTCGTTCATTGGCCGATCAATTCCTTCGTCCATTACGTTTCGCTGAAAGCCATCGGCGTGCCGACGATCATCGCCATGACCGTGGCAAGCTTCGCCCTGGCGGCGTTCTCGTGGAAATATGTCGAGCAGCCGTTTCGGCGGAAACGGGCCTACACCGCACCGCTGCCTATCTTCGCCTTTTCCGCGACGGCAATCGTCCTGCTCTGCGTCGGCGGCGTGGCCGGGGCGCTCGGCAACGGTTTTCCGGAACGCTTCCCGGACTTTTCAACGGAACGGATCCAGGTTGGCGACTGGCGCAACGGCATCTGCTTCAACGAAGGCTCGAACCGGATCGAGGACTGGAACCTTGCCGCCTGCACCCGAACGAGCGGCTTTGCCACCAATGTGCTGTTGTGGGGCGATTCCTTCGCCGCCCACTATGTCTCGGGACTTGAAGCCAACGCCCAGAAAATCCAGGCTAACGTCATCCAATACACCTATGCCGGCTGCCCCCGGACCTGACCTATTTTTCCTATGCCCGACCTGCCTGTACCAGCTTCAACGAGCGAGCCCTGTCGATCATCCGCGAAGCCAACATTCAGGCCGTGATCCTGAGTGGCCGATGGACCGACTACGAGGTCAGGGGCTTCGGCGGTCTCCAGAAGACGATCGACCGGCTTCGCCAGATGGGCGTCAAGGTCTACGTCATCGGCCAGTCTCCCGAATTCATCGCCGACGTCCAGAAAATCGCCTTCTTCGCAAGACGAGGAGATACCGCGAACATGTCCTGGCCGATGGCCATGGATCCGGACATCAACAAGCGGGTTCTGCCCTTCGTCAAAGGCGCTGACTTCATAGACCCGCTGACCTATTTGTGCGACGCCGCAGGCTGCTCGTATGCCGATGCCGGCAACAAGCAATTTCTCTATTTCGACTATGGTCACTTCTCTTCCGCGGGCGCAGCACTCGCCATCTCGAGATACTGGCCGAGCTTTGCAGCCGGCACCGAGATCGCGAAAGTGAGATAGCAGACGGAACCGGCATGCGGCGCGCCGGTCGCTGGGACGGTACCGTGTGGAAAGTGAGCCGCTTTGCGATTGCCCGATGGCCAGCCCTCATGGTAACGAGGCTGCTGCGCGGGTATGATGTAATGGTAGCCTGTCAGCTTCCCAAGCTGAACGCGCGGGTTCGATTCCCGCTACCCGCTCCAGCATAAGCCGCAAGGATTCGAGCTTGGAGGCGCCCGCGATCGAGGTGGGCGGTTTTACAGGTAGTTTTACAGCCTATGTTCTCGATCTGACCTCGTTGAGCCTGCGGATCTTCTCCTTGATCGCAGCACCGCGACCAACGTAGCGGCGAATGATCCGCTCAACGGTGTTCTCCTCCCATGCCATGATCTCGGCGATCTCGCGCGCGGTGAGACCGGCAAGGTAGAACTTCGTCGCGGCAGTGCCGCGCAAATCGTGGAAGTGCAGATTGTCGCCTTTCGACCAGGCCTCCTCCTTCGCCGTGTCGAACGCCTTGGTGAGACTACCCGGCGCCCAAGGCCCTTTCTTGCTGTGCGTCAGGATGACCGGAGAGCGTTTCGGTATGCGCGCGAGGACGTCACGCAATTCTTGGTAAAGCGGGATGATCGCCTCGCGGCGGCGGCCGCTCTTGCCCGTGGGAATGACGATCGCATCCTCGCCGACGTGGGACCAGGACAGTCGAAGGAGATCTCCGGCGCGGAGGCCAGTATGGGCCGCCAGGTCGATGGCGTGCGCAATCTCGACTGAGCACGTCTTCTTCAGATGCGCAATATCGCCATCCGTCCAGATGATCTCTGAGCGATCATTGTCCGAATGGTTGTAGATCTGCTTGATCCCCTCGCACGGGTTGGAAGCGATCTTTCCCAGCGGATCGACAGCGTAGGAGAGCACGCGGGACAATACCTGCATGCCATAGTCCGCCGTCCGGGGCTTCTCAGCATATTTGGCTCGCCATTGCCGGATGATCGGCCTGATCCTCTCAGGCCGATCGAACTGCGCGATCCGCAACTCGCCGAAATGGTCGGCGATGCGGTCAAGCCAGGGTCCCCAGTTGCGCCGCGTTGAGTGGGCAAGCTTCTTATAATCGGGGCTGGCCTTGTAAAGCGCCACCAGGGATCGGAAACGACTGTTGTCGGGTGTCGTGACGCTGTCGATCGCTTGGTTGTATGAAGCGACGAATTCAGGGGTTCCAGGTTCACCGAGAACCCGCGGACCGCCACGCCAGGCATACCAGTAAACCCTCCCCTTGGATCTGACCCGGTGAAGGCCTTTCAGTTCAAGCGTGACCATGCTTCGCCTCGAATTCGGCGAGCTCGCGATCAAGATGGTCGTTATCGCCGTAAGAGCCGGCAATGCCGGAGAGGCTATCAAGCAGACGGTCGAGCACCGCCTTATCCCAGACTTTGCGGCCCAGGAATCCAATTGGCTGGGGCGCCAAGCCGTTCTTCACAAGTTTGTCGAGATGTGCGGGGCTCACGCCCAGATATGATGCCGCTTCCTTGCGGTCGAAGCACCTGCGTTCATTTGCAGGTAGGGCGTGAATGAGGGAGGCAACGATCTGCATGGTGTTCAGTTGGAGCGGAGCTTCATCGTGCACATTGGTGTGAGAGAGAAGAGGAAGCGTTGACGGGATGCTCGCGGTGATACGCAATTTTACCTATAGCGAAATAGAAAGCGGACTGCACTTTACGCAGCGTCAATTAGGTTCAAATCGAGATTGGAATAGGTCTGCCATGTTAATCCAACTCGAAAACCTGCTCTGGAGAAATCCGGGGAATGGCCAGCATCCGCCGAAGAGGAACAGTGCGGTGGATCCCCATGGGAGACCATCGAAGTCCTAGGTGCGGTATCGAGATGCGATGGGGATGCGTTGGGGCACCACCGATGTTTGGGGTTCCAATCCTCCTCTCGCGGTCGTGCGCAACCTAAAGTTGATTTCGTATGTTGACACTACAACCGATTTTCTTGGCATTTCCAAGCAAAACTGTCAACATTCCAAGGCAAAGCGACCGAAAATGCCAATTTGAAGCGTTCCGCTGTCAACTTCTCCGACAACAAAAAGCCAATGATTTCAGTCCCAGGTTGACAGAGTTTTACATTATATTGGCACCCGGAGCCCGAAATGAGCTTTTTCGCCGGTCTGTCAACATCGCAAACTGCTGATGGACCTGGCAAAGAGCGCACCGGCAAGCGCATTGAGCGACGAGATCGCGCTTGACGCCCCAAGCAGCGCGAAACTGTCGAAACCGCTGCTGACGTTGCCCGCGAGGAGGCACAACGCCTTACCCTGCAAGGCCGAATATGTATTTTCAGCCACTGGGGCCTCGAGCGGGACGACTAGCTGCCCCGCCTCCGAGCGACGGGCTTCCAACAGTAAGATTCTGTTGTGGTGGAGGCCATATCTCGACACAAGCGATGTATCGATAGAACGCCCTAATTCGGCAAAGGAGGCATTTCGGCCTGCCTTCGTCCTGCTTCGATGCCGAATTCAGTCCGCTTACCTCCCATGGAATAAAGCGGGAAGGAAAGGCGGCGACACCAGCCAGCCTCAGCCGCCGGGTGGCTTAGAGATCGGCCACGTTTCAGTGGTCGGTCTGCCCCCGCGCCACTTAGTGGCGAAAGTCGCCTTTCTGCAGGGGAGCTCTCAGGTACCTCCCGAGCAAACGACAGTCACTGACTGCGACGAGGTCTCAGGAACTCACCGGCGACGACCTGTGTGTCGCCCCGACGTGTCCTGCACGCGTGCACTCGCAAAGGGAGATGCCCAGCGCTTAGTTCAGTTGTCGCCAGCAGGGGTTAGGCCAGTGAGGATCGTGAGATAGCGCTTTGCAGCATTTAACGACCATTTGTCTGAACGAGGGCCTTTGAAGCCGAGATCGTTAAGGCGATGCATGAGGGCAGAAGGCGACAGCTCCGCGCCGCGTGGTAGCTCCGCTTTCATTACGTCCACAATTGGCTTTATTTTGTTGGCAGTGTGCAGAGCTCTCTGCCTGTTTGCGGCGACACCAGCTGCCGGACCGCGAGTAATGCTTCCTGCAGGCCTTCTCTTCAGGCCCGCAGAAATGGCTAGGCCGCGCCTACGACGATCAATCGACATGCCTTCGATTGCATCTCGCACGCTTTGTCCGAGATTGTGCCAGCAGTTATTGTTGGAGGCGTCGCGAACGGCTAGATCCAAGCCATCGAGATAGGCCACGCATTTCGAGTACTTATCCCTTGGCACGCGGCTGAGCAGCTCAATTAGCCCGCCAACCAAAAGCTCGGCGCTTCGCAGTTAGTTCGAGCGAGCCCCTGCCGGCATGTCGGATCAACTGCAACGACCGTGGATGGGGCAGACCAACGAGCTTTCCTTCAGGACGACCAGCCACAAATTGCCTGAGCCCCGGCAAGCCAGGGGGAACTATCTTCGGCACAGTCACCAGAAAGAACGCCTAGCGCCGCTTCAAACCGGGTGCTTAGGCTGCCTCTATCTGACCTCATGGGATAACGATGATCGCACCGCGCAATACCCCGGTCTAGCCGCTTTGGGCAATCCCAAGCCACAGCGTCGTTGCGCAGGCGGGCGGTCAGTGCTGGAGGCACTTGCGGCCGATTGCCATTGCCTTGTAAGTGCCCTTCAGATCGACGACAAAGGTCCCCTTGGTTTCCGGGAACACGATCATTTTATATTTCTTCGCCACGTCGCGCTTGAATTTCGGGTCGTCTGTCAAGATGTAGCCGCCGGAATATCCGCCCTTGAGTTCGCCGCTCGTGCTGGTGGCCACACCACTATAAAGATGGCCGGCCATGGAGACGAAGATTTGCGATTGGTTGCCGTTCCGAAGGCCGATATCCATCTTCGTGAACACGCCAAGATACCCGACCTCCTGATTTGCGGTAACGCCCATTTGCACAGCACTTGGGCCATCCTGGCGCACGATCAAGCAATCTCCGCGAGTTTTATTTGCATAGACAGTCCAGCCCTCGATGTCGTCCCCGTATCGGACAAGCACGTCGCTGGCCTTGGGCAGGGGATTTTGATTTTGTGCGTAGGCTGCCATCGGGGATGACAGTGCCACTGACGTTGCTGCGATGAGTGTCATGAAGTTTCGCATAAATACTCCCCCCGTGTGATTGGAGTGTGATTGGAATTTCGGCACCCGCTCAAAGTGCTGCCGTTCCGCCCTTGGGGGAAGGTAACTAACTGTATGCTACCCGTGTTAGATCGATCGAGGATTTCCAACCCAGCTTTCCTGGGCGACCCGATATCGGCGTACCATAACGTTAGTTATGTCCCCTCCGCGGATTAGTTGGCCAATCTTTCGCCTTAGGCCCAGGCCGGCCGCTGTTTAGACCTGCCGGTTCGCCTTTTCCCGGTGCGAAGACGTAGATCATCAAGGTGTTCGGCGCTGCAGCGCCCGAACAGGAGGAACTTCATGAAAGGCAACTGGATAGACGAGCTTGACGTCGAATTCTTCATCGGCTCGCTAAAGAAAGCCGGCCTCGCCAATACCGACTGACCGTAATTCTGAGGTAGGATACAGTTAGTTACCTTCCGCAGCGAGCGGCATTGCCTCAGCTTAAGTGGGTGTCGAAACGTTCTCGTTGAACGCGTATTTGCTCCACTGGAGCCTTAGTTCGACACGACATGGAAGCCTGGCTCTAAAGACGGGCGCACTTGGCCTCACGCGGGGACAACAATGCTCAATATTGTCGCGCTCATTACCCTGATCATTGTGCTTTTGCTGGTCGCCTACGGTGCGGTTGCGGTTTGGGCAATCCCTTATGAGATCGCCAAGGCCCGCAATCACCCCCATCAGGACGCTATCGGGGCTGCGACCTGGGTCAGCCTTTTCACCTTGGGTGCGCTGTGGCCCTTCCTATGGATCTGGGCGTTTCTCTATCGCCCAGATCGCGGCTGGGGAGTTTCACCGACCACAGTCTCAGAAACCTCCGGCGAACTCCTCGAACTCGATAGACGCGTTTCAGCGCTTGAACGCGCACAGCAGATCGTGAGGTGACACCATGGGCGCGCTGCTGCTCCTCGGCTACGCTGCGGTCTGCGTTCTCATCTTCAAATTCCTTCGTGTGCCCGTCAACAAATGGACGGCGACCACCGCATGCCTAGGAGGTGTGGTTGTCGTGGGCGGCCTGTTAGCGACCCTGAATTACAATCACCCGTTCACGACGCAAGGACGCCTCTATTTCTTCACCACGCCCATCATTCCCGAAGTGAAAGGCCGTGTGGTCGAAGTCCCGGTTGAACCAAACGTTGCCCTTAAGAAGGGTGACGTCCTGTTCAAGATCGATCCGGAGCGTTACAAATTCGTCGTTGCACAGAAGGAAGCGGCGGTCGCAGAGGCGGAGCAAGGTGTCAAGCAGCTCAAGTCGACGCAGGACCAGGCTACCGCCAGCGTTGCGAAAGCTCAGGCTCAGATCGATCTGGCCCAGCAGACATTCGATCGTCAGACGGAACTGCTTGTTAATAAGGTGGTTGCGCAGGCTACCGTCGACACGGCGTCTCACAACCTTGAGGCGGCAAACCAATCATTGGCAGAGAATCAGGCGGCGCTGGAACGAGCTCGATTGGCATATGCGTCCGAGATTGGCGGCGTAAACACGACGGTCGCCAGACTGACGGCTGACCTAAGCGATGCCAAATACGACCTCGACCAAACCACGGTTAGAGCACCGACTGACGGCTATGTTACGCAGCTCTTCCTCCGCCCTGGCATGATGGCAGGAACGGCACCGGCCATGATTTTTATCCACCAGGGCGACAGAATCTTCGCAGCAGCCTTTCCGCAGGCTGTCGTTCAACGCCTGACGCCTGGCGAGGAAGCAGAGATTGCATTCGACGCTATTCCTGGGAAGGTATTTGAGGGCAAGGTCAGCCTGCTTGTCGACGCGGTTTCGCAAGGTCAGTTGCAGGCGAGCCCCACCCTTCTCAATCCTGAGGATCGCGGACAGACACAAGGTGTCGCCCTTGTGGGTATCGATATCACCGACGATGTTTCAGGTTACCAGCTGCCTGCCGGAGCAACAGCTCAGGTGGCCGTATACAGCACGCACTTGGCCTCGGTGGCGGTTCTTCGGCGCATTCTGCTGCGCATGAAAAGTTGGATGAACTATATTGTTTAGCTGATCGGAAGCCACGTCCGTCGGTGCGCGTGCAATGTCCAGGATAGCTTGGAGCCTTTCATGCCGGACAATGGCGGTTCGGCCACGACAGCCGACGTCGGGACGTTGTCGGTGCTGCGCTCGGGCGTTTGATTGCCTTGACGAGGACCAATTTCGATAGCGCCGACTGCGACATGACAAGTCGCTTGCAAGATCGCTCCCGGCGTCGGCTGAAGGCAATTCAGATCCGCCAAAGCCAGTACCTCAACAATCGGATCGAGCGCATACGACCGATGCTCGGCTTCAAGTTGACGGCCGCCGCCTCCACCTCCTGTCCGGTATCGAAATGGTCCACATGATGGCGCAAGCGACAGGCGAGGTCCGCCTTCAATCCGAACCCGTCCCTGGCCGAGCAGTTCGCCACTCTCGCTGCAGCATGAGACGATCAGCAAGCCAGCCTTTCGGCGGCCGCGATGAATTTGCAACAGAACCGTTCTGGTTGATCGTGACATAGCTGTGGCAGCGAGGCCCGGATTGGCGACAGGACGTGCGGGGTCAAATTTAAGCTAGTCACCTGTCAGTTGCCATTTTTCATCGGGATTGAATTGCTTTATCGCGCCAACCACAGCCTCCGTTTTCGGACCCAGGTCGGCCTCATAGACAATGCCTTGCTGATTGACCACAAAGGTCTTGACGCCGGTTTCGGCATATTTCACTGGCCAGGCCAAAAGCGCGAAACCCGCGATCATGTTGCCGTTGATGATGTAGTTGTAGGCACCACCGGCAATATTCTTGCCTTGCCCGGCCAGGATACGGAAGCGATAGCCAAAATAGCCATCGCCTTTCTTCGCCTTGTCGAGAGCTGCCTGGTTGATGAAGTCGCCTGCCGGACTGACGCCATGGGCTTCATCGGGCGGCCAGTATAGTCCGTCGGCCTGGCCCTCGCTGCTGGACAGCTTCTGTGCGTACTCCAGGACGCCATCACCATCGCGGTCTTCCGCAGCATAATCACGCTGGGCGTCCACGTAGGAGCGGACAGTTTCGATCGCCGCGATCTCATTTTCGCCGACGCGACGGTTGGTGATCTCTTCGATACCAGCATAGGTATCGAAGGCCCACTTGCCGTCCTTACCCTTGGTGATAGGGAATGGCAGCGTCCATAGCTTGTCGCCAATATTGAGTTCCTTGCGGTCGCCAAGATCGCGCACGATGACCGTCTTGGCAGCGCCCTGCTTGATCTGCGCGTAGGTATCCATCACGCCTTCGCTTGTCCGCAGCTTCGCGGCATCCAGCCCAAGCAATGCCGCCAGTCCATCGAAATCGTCCTTCGTCAGGACCGATTTGAACGCATCCACAGCCGCTGAGGCATCATCGAAAACCGGTGGATCTTTTTCGGCCACATAGTCCGACAGGCTTTGCACCTCCTGCGCGCTGACAAAATTTGTAGAACCTGCGCCAATGCTCAAGATCATTCCGGCACCGAGCAGCGAATGCAGAACAAGACTCCGGGCACACGTTTTCATGGTCGGTTTCCTCTCGCCAAAGTTTTAACGCCTGCGCCCGCCACCGCCGCGCCCGCCACCGCCCTGCCTGCCGCCGCTCGGCCTGATCATCTTGTGACCGCCGCCGCCGCTGCGAATTCCGCCTCCCATGCTCCTCGCACCGCGGTTGGAGGCAATCTGCTGGCGTTTTCCGGAGTTGACGTTGCCAAGGCCCGAAGGCTTCCTCGGCCTGTTGTCCACTCTCGCTGCCGGCTTCGGCTTGCCAACCGCGCGATTGATTTTCCCTGACGCCTTGGCGGCAGGGCGGTCATTCTTTCGTGCCGAGGCAATTCGCTTGGTGTTGGTTGGCTTGTTGAAATCCGGCCTCGACGCCGGGGGCCGGTTTTTCAAACCCTCTCTGATTTCGCGTTGGCGGACGTCCTTCACCTTGCCGGATTTTCCGGCAAGCGTGCTCGCTCGGTCCCTTTTAAGATCGGACGCCTTGTTGCGCATATTGTTGCGATCGTCCGACTTGACCCGGTCGCCGATCTTCGTTTTGTCGATGTTGGCGAATTGGTTCTTGTCGAAATTTAACTTCGAACGGTCGACGTTTTTCCAGTCGACGTCGTTGAAATTGACCTTGCCGTTTATATTATTGAAGCAATTGTTGCAGTCGATGTCGACATCGTTGCCGTTCCAGCGGCCGCCCCAAACACCCCAGTCATTCCAATCCACTGCCGCGGCCCAGACGGCGCCAGTCACGAAGGCCGCGAAATAGGGCGCAGTGGGATAATAGTAGCTTGGGTAGGGATCGGGATAATAGGAGATCGGAGCGACCGGATAGTCGGTCGCATAGAGCATTTGCGGCTCATACCGTGGAACATAGATCGTGTCCGCGCTCGCGGATTGGATGACGACATTGTCGTTCTCCTCGACAACCTTGATCTTGTCATCGGACTTGATCACGCCTTTGGCGACAGCCGTGTCGCGCAACTGCTGAATGGCGACCAGAACATCTTTTTGCTGATACGTCAGGGCGTTGCCAAGCGCCTGGGTCCACTCCAGATCGTCACTCATCATCCTGACAATGTCGGGATAGTTGAGCAGCGAGATGACGCTGCCGTCCCAGCTCTCCTTCGGTTTCAAGCTTTTGTTCTTGGCGATCTGATCCAAGAACCGGCTCGCCTCCACGATCTGCAGTGGATAGAGCGATGCTTCGGAAATCACTGCGACAAGTTCGTCGGGATAGAGCGCAATTCGCGCTACCAGGACTTCGAGCTCATCTTCGTCGAGCGGTTCTGGAGCTTGGGTGGCCGCTGCGCTAGCTGTAGCAGCGGCTTGATCCTGGGCAATCGCGAAAGAGGCCGGACAGGAGCACATCAAGAACGCCATTACGGCCACAGTGCCAACAGGCCAACGCGGAAACTTGATCTCCATTGTCGTGCCTCCAAGGTATGTGAGCCTGGTTGTCAGCGATGTTCTGTTGCCAAGTCCAAGCGAACTAATTCTCTTGGCGCATTAGCTGCCGAGGGGCAACGTAAGTTACTGTATGTCACGTTCCCAACGGGGCGAAACATCCCAGGGGTCGGCTCCCCATCAACAGTTCCTCCGTGAACCAATAGCGCTCTGACACGCGGCGCAGATGAACGGCCTTCATCGAACAGGCTCTATTCGGCTGCTTCGGCCGACCGGCACCGTTGTTGACGATCTCGCAGTTACCTTGCTTCCAATCGATCGATATGGCGAGAGGTCCGACTTGACCGCGCCGACAATGTCGAGCGGCGATTGCTGCAAACCGGCCGAGCAAACAGTATTCGCTCGACCCAAATCGCCCCAATGCGCGGGTCCGGTTTACCTTCGTAGCTCCAATGGGCACTCTCCGAGGCAAAGCTAGACTTGGCGGGCTTGAAATCGCCAATTGATTTTACCGGGTAGCATACAGTTACTTACCTTTCCCAAAGACCAGAAAGGCAGCAGTTTCAGCGGGCGTCGATGGCGGAAGGCGAGGATCTCCCGCCCGCCCGTGAGAGGCGAACGGTTACGAGTGGAATGGGTACGCAAAGTTCCTGCGTGGGTGGAATGAACCTGCATTCGGGGAGGTAGCGACTAATGTCGGGCCATGCATCCTCGCCCAAGGCTATCGCGGATCCCGTCGTGGACATCACGGATATGTTCGCGTTCCGAGTCCCCAACGGTCCGGCACTCTGGTCTTGGTGCTGAATGGGTTTCCGTTCGCCGGAATATCGGCACTTTTTTCGGACGCGGTCGACTACCGCGTCCGTCTGCGACCAGTGGCGATCACCTCGAGCGGGCCAGGATCGGTGTTTGCCGTCCTCGGGACTGTGTTCACCACGACCTGCGCGATCGCCGCCGGAGTGTGGGCAGGATATCTCGTCTGGCAATCCATCAAACCGGATGAATTCGGCGCAGAGGCGCGGCCTTCACCCGGGCCGCGGCAGTAATCAGGAGAACGGAGTGATGGACGTCATCGTCATTGGCGCCGGACCGGCCGGTGTGTTCGCCGCGCGCCGTGCGGCCGAGCTGGGCGCAAAGACGACGCTGGTAACCCGCGAGGAATTTGGCGGCATGGGGGCCACCGACGGACCAGTTCCGGTGCGTACTCTAGCACATGCCGCCCGGCTGATTCGAGAAGCTCGCCAGCTTAGCCAGTACGGCATCGCCGTGAGCGAGCCGATGCTTGAGTATATGCGGCTACTCGCGCGCGTCCGTGAGGTCGTAAACGATGTGCGCAACTTTTCACTTCGGCCTGAGGACATGGATCGTCTGGGAGTAACGGTCTATGAGAAGGCAGGCACAGCGCGCTTTGTCGATCCGCATACCATCGAAACCGAGAGTGGGCTGAGGCTCCAAGCGGACAAGATCATTCTTTGCGCGGGAGGCATGAGCCGGCGCCTATCGGTTCCCGGCTTCGAGTTGACCTCTACGCACACCGATGCCTGGAGCGCAACTGCGGTCCCGCCGTCGATGCTGGTCATCGGCGGGGGGGCGACTGGGGTGCAGCTCGCCTCGATCTTCAACGCGTTTGGCTCAAAGGTCCAGCTTTTCCAGGCCGGACCGCGCATCCTGCCGACTGAGGACGAAGACGTGTCGGCGGCCGTCGCAGCCTCCTTCCGCGGGGCGGGCATCACGGTGCGCGAGGACTTCGGTACCATCGAATCGTTTGAGAAGACACCGAGCGGCGTGCGAATGGTCTTCTCGAAGGGAGACACACCGGACAGTGCTGAGGCCGCGGTCGCCTTCGTCGCGGTAGGCTGGGTGGCCGACTCCGCCGCGCTGAATCTGGCGACGGCAGGCGTCGAGACCGATGCGCGGGGCTATGTGCGCGTGGACGCCTCACTGCGGACTTCCGCGCCGCACGTCTACGCAGCGGGCGACATCACCGGCCGCCTGATGTTGGTTCCGCAGGCGATCGAGGGCGGCTTGGTGGCAGCCACGAACGCCGTGCGCGGCGCGTCGACGACTCTTGGGGATCTGGTAAGTCCAATCGGCAGCTTCACCGACCCGGAATATGCACAAGTAGGTCTGACCGAGGCGAAGGCCCGCGAAACCCACGATGCGGTTGTTGCCGTGGTGCGCTTCGACGAGACCACCCGCACGATAATAGACGGCCGGACGAGCGGGTTCTGCAAGCTGATCGCCGATCGCGCGACGCGCGCGATCCTGGGCTGCCACGTTGTTGGCGAGAGGGCAGTCGAGATCGTCCAGGTGGTGGCGGTCGCCATTGCCGCAGGGATGCGAGTGGACGACCTGGCACGGGTTCCGCTCTCATTTCCCACCTACGCCGCTATACCCGGACGTGCGGCATACCATGTCGCCCAGCAGCTCAATCTGGGAGTAGAAGGCCAGGCGTACGCCCCTGCGTGAGTCGTGTTGACGATTCCACCTTCGCATTCAGCGACGATTTTCCCGTCCTTCTTGCTCGCGATTACGTCGCCTCTGCACCGGCCTCTCTGACGAACTTTGTCAATACCTTGGTGACCCACGTCTTCGCGCCACGACACGGCGATCCGGCAAGTCTAACAGTGGCCAGCATGGGCCGAGAGAAAGAAGTTGGCCAACTAATCCGCGGCTGGGAACGCAACTAAAGCGCGTCGCGTCGAGACGGATTCGAGCGACGCGCTTTAGGTCTTTGTTTTTATGCATGTCGTTTTCCCAAAACCGCTACCCACTTTTGGGCGACATGCATTAACGGTATGGTACGCCGGTTATCTGTCCAGCCTATCTGCTTGGCACGACGGAGCAGCCGCCGGGACCCAGGCTCGATATCGCGCAGCCCAAACTGAAGCTTCGAGCTTCATTGTTCGCTTTATGGGCCACCCAAAGAGGTTGCCTCGGTGGTGCAGGTTGCGTCGGGCAATGCGCCTTCGGCGCGCAGCAGCTCGACTTCGGCCTTTGCCGCCGCAAGGTCGGCTTCAAACGCGCCTGGAATGGCATGCAGCCGCGAATGGCCGCGCGTTTGGAGCGCCTCCAAGATGTCGACTTACCCAAGCGGGGCGGACTTGATACCGCCGTTTGATTTTACTGGGTAGCATACAGTTAGTTACCTTTCCCAAAGAGCAGAAAGGCGGCAGTTTCAGCGGGCGCCGAAATTCCATTCGACACAATTCCAATTACCGCACGGGCCACCTGATGCGTGCGATATTGATCGATATTTATATTGTCGGGTTGATTGGCGACGGATCAAGGAACGGCAAATTAAAATAGGGAGGAATATCGATGGACAACACGAAAAGCGATGCTGCGGCAAACGTGGCAGCGGCCGCGAAGGCGGGCGACTGGACCCAGCCACGCGCAATGGCGATCCCCAAGGGAGGCTATTTCGAGAAGGAGAACGGGCGCTATGGACCAATCTTCCCGAAGACCCCGGCGAATTACGGCTTCACGATCATCGCCAAGGTCAAGCCGGGCCAGGAAGAAGCCGTTCGCGCCCACGGCCTGACCCTCCAGTCGGCTGTGGACGCCAAGCCCGACGCGCTCGCCGTGCTGAAGCTGCACTACCTGCGGTGGCAAGTGTTCCCCATCGAGGGCGCCACCTACTTCATGTACCAGGGCATCTTCGACACCGACTTCGACAAATACACGGAAGATGCCGTTATGCTCTTCAGCTCGCTCGGCCTCAACACCGTCTTCACGAACCTCGAAGGGTTCCCGGAGGACTGGAAGACGAATCCCGAGGCCTTCATCAAGTTCGTGCGCGAGCACCATCACCCGAGCTTCGTCGAATACGGCGAGTATCCATTCGTCTCGGGGGAAGAGGTGAAGAAGGCGTTGAGGATCAAGCAGGCCTTGTCGCAGATGCTCGATAGCATGCAATAAGAGCCGGCATCCCCAGTATCGCGGCGCCACATCGACGCTCTGTTCGGCGATCGATTAGATGCTGCAACGTTGAAGACTCGGAGGCGTTCATGCTCGAATTCGACGATATCCAACATATGCTGCTGACGCGCGTGCCGGCTGTAACGGGCCGGTATGAGTTCCTCTCGTTCGGAACGCCCGCACAGGGACGAGCCTGGCTCCGGCGTGTGCTTCCCACCGTTGAATCCACAGCGGCGGCCACTGCTTCGGTCGATTCCGAGAAACGGTGGGTTTCCGTCGCGTTCACATGGAACGGATTGCGAGCGGTCGGAGTGGACGAGGGATCACTCGCAAGCTTTCCTGAAGAGTTTCGGGAGGGCATGGTTGCGCGCGCCAGGATGCTCGGCGACACCGGCGCCAACCATCCCGACAACTGGGTGGGAGGACTTGCCAGCCCGGACCTGCATGCGATCGCGATCCTCTTCGCCCGCTCGGAGGAGGAACGCGATCGCTGCGTAAAAGAGCATGACGCCTTCCTCGCCGAGACCCACGGTGTCAAGGTGCTGTCTTCGCTCGATCTCTTGGCGACGCCACCCTTCGACCATTCTCACGATCACTTCGGCTATCGTGACCGGCTCACGACGCCGGAGATCGAGGGCACAGGTGTTGAACCCTCGCCGGGATCGGGGGCGCCGCTAAAAGCCGGCGAGTTCATCCTCGGCTACGACGACGAGCTCGGTCCCGTTCATGGGCTGCCGCAGCCGGAGATTCTCTCCCGCAACGGCAGCTTCATGGCCTACCGCCGGCTGGAGGAGCATGTCGGCGCATTCCGCGATTTCCTCCGTCAGAACGCCGCGACGCCCGACGAGCAGGAGCTGCTTGCCGCTAAGCTGATGGGACGCTGGCGAAGCGGAGCGCCGCTTGTGCTGTCGCCAGAAAGGGATGACCCCACGCTCGCCGCAGATCGCCAGCGCAACAACAATTTCGACTACGGAAAGATGGATCCGCTCGGCTACGCGATCCCGCTCGGCGCCCATATCCGGCGGATGAACCCGCGCGACACCGCCGCCAACATGAACCGGCGACGGATGCTTCGGCGCGGCGCGACCTATGGACCGCCGCTTGCGGAGGACTCACCGGAAGACGGCCGCGAGCGCGGTGTTGCCGCCTTCGTGCTCTGCGCAAGCCTCGTCCGCCAATTCGAATTCGCCCAGAACGTCTGGATCAACGACAAGCACTTTCACGAGCTCGGCAATGAGCACGATCCGATCATCGGCACCCAGGACGGGACGCTTGAGTTCAAGATCCCGAAGCGTCCGATCCGCAGGAAGATCACTGGGTTGCCGGCATTCACCACAGTCAGGGGCGGCGCCTACTTCTTCCTGCCAGGGCTAAGAGCGCTCCGGTGGTTGGCCGCGTACTGAGCCTTCTGGCTCGCTTGGCACTCATTTCCGGGGTGCGTCACGAGCGGCGCCAGCAATGCAGGAGGTGATGAAGTGTCAGCCCATGGAGCAGGACAGAGGTCGATCGCCAACTCTGAGATCGACATCACGGATGTCTTCGCCCTTCCCGCCTCGTCGCCAACACGAACGGAAGTCTTGCCCGACGGCGCTCGGCAAATCCCTGTCTGCAGCAATCGGCCGCCCCGCGTCACCGGCGGGGTGAGGGTGAAGCTGAACGCCTGTTCATCTTCCCCGACGGCAAACGCCGCCCGTGGCCCGGTCGAGGCGCAGGATAGCCTCCTCACTCTAGCCCTCACCGCTGCCCTTTTGTGCAGCGTTGGCGCTGCGCTCGCGCAGGAGGACGATGAAGATCTGGCTAAAGAGCTCGCTAACCCGCTAGCAGCAGTCATCAGCGTACCCTTCCTCGGAAACTACAATGGGGATGTCGGTCCGAAGCGAGATGGTTCCCAATGGTTTGTGAACATCCAGCCGGTGGTGCCGATTACCCTCAATGCCGACTGGCATTTGATTTCACGGACCATTTTTCCCGTGATGTTGAAACAGGGTGACGGCTCTCCTGGCGCCGGGTTCCAGTCCGGTCTTCGAGACACAACGCAGGGTTTTTATTTTTCTCCCAGCCAATCGTTCAATGGCTTCTCTTGGGGCGCCGGCCCGATATTTTTGCTGCCGACGGGAACAGATCCCCTGCTCGGCGCCGGCAAATGGGGTGCAGGCCCGACGGGAGTTCTACTTTGGCAGAGCAGCGGCTGGTCGCTCGGCATTCTCGCCAACCACATCTGGTCCTTTGCGGGTGAAGCAGATCGTCCCGATTTCAATCAGACCTACCTGCAGCCTTTCATCTCCTATACGACACGAAACGCTTGGACGTTCACGGTTCAAATGGAAAGCACCTACAACTGGAAAACCAGCGAATGGTTGGCGCCGGTTAATTTGATGGCCTCCAAGATCGTCCATTTTGGCGAACAGCGGGTCAGCATCGTGGGCGGTGTGCGCTACTGGGCCGGCTCTCCAGAAAGCGGTCCCCATGGTTTCGGCGCCAGGCTCGGGATGACCTTCCTGTTTCCGGTGCGATGAACGAGACGTCCGGGATGATTGATCGGGACGTGAAGTTTGAAACAGCCCGCAACTAGAGAAAAGGCAGTTTGCCATGTCTAAAGCAACGAAACAGAAAGACTGGACAAAACCCGCCGCCATCGCGATCCCCAACCCGCGGGATCAACCGCATCCCGGCGTTTCTTCAGCGGATTCCTTTCTATTTGCGATCGCTAACGCAAAAGGGAAGACAGGCATGAGGGTCGACCAGAGCCATTCGCGTGCTCCAGCTAACCGCTCTTGGCGGATATCTGGTGACGCTCGTCCCTCTGCTTCGACTCTGACGCATTGTGTCACGCACGTAACAGGAGGTGGATCGAATGTCTGACCATGGAGCTGGACCGCGCTCGATCGCCAACCCGGAGATCGACATCACCGACGTCTTCGGCTTTCCCAGCCCCGAACGTCCGGGGCACCTGGTGCTGGCGATGAATGTCTATCCGTTCCAGCAGATCGAAGCGACGCGGCTTCTGTTCTCCGACGCGCTCGACTACCGGATACGGGTGCGCCCCGTCCGGATCGCCTCGAAGGGGCCTCGAGCAGCATTTGCAGTGGACGAAGCCGAACGCGCGTTCAGCTTCACGTTCATGGTACCGGAGGCGCCCGAAGGCGGTGACCGGCTCGCGCAGTCCGGGACCTGTCATGGACCGTTCGGCAATATAGTTGTCCGCGTTGGTGACGAGGCGGGCGCGAAATCGAGCGGCGTCCGCGTTTTCGCAGGGTGCCGGCTGGATCCGTTCTTCGTCGATCAATTGTTTTCCGGTGGAATGAGGCTCAACCGGCGAATTCCGGAGATAACCGGCGTGAACTCGGTTGCCGGCCAGAACGTGCTGAGCATCGTCGTCGAGATCGACCATTCCATGTTGTTCGGCGCTGACGCCGGACCACTGGTCGCGGTCGTGGCCGAGACGGCGACGAACGGATCGTTTCGGGCGCGACTGGATCGCGTCGGCCGACCCGAGATCAAGAACTTCATCATGATGGACAAGGCGTCGGATACCGTTAATCGCGATCTCGACGTCCGCGATCTCTACAGCGAAGAGGACGGCTTTAAGCTTCGGCCGGATTATCTCGGCGCATATCGCGCCCGCCTCAACGGCAGCATGGCGATCTATGACGGGCTTGACGGCAAGACCGACTGGCCGCTTGACGAGACTGGCACTCATCCACTGACCGAGATGCTGCTCGCCGACTTTCTGGTCGTCGACATGTCCAAGCCGTTCGATGAGGACGGCTACCTCGAAATCGAACGGGCAATGCTGCGCGACGCGGCTCACCAGACCTGCGGCGGGCGGTGGATCAACCACGACGTCGTCGACTCGCTCTTGACGATCCTGATCAACAACGGCAACGGTCCGCGCATCTCCGATGGAGTCGACCAGACGACGATGCCCGCGTCGCGCATCTTCCCGTATCTGTCGCCTCCGACACCGATGCCGCCGAAGCTGGCGCCACTTGTCGGGATCCCGAAGTGATGCAAACGCTGTCGCCCGCGATGTCGATCCGCACGACCAACGGTTCGATCGCGCTGCTCAACCTGAACGCTCAGGTCGACGGCCTCGAGCTCCATGCCGCGCGGGGACGACTGACCGGCCGCTCCTGGATGGAACTGGTCGATCTCCTCGTCCTGCGCGCCCAGATCACCGGCTGCATCGCCGACTACGAGCGCACCATCGCGATCGCGGAGCAGCGTGTACGCGACGCCCCCGCTGACCCGACAACGTTCCTGTCGCGGGCGCGGGCGTGGGGATGCCTGCATCGTTTTGATGAGTCGCTGGCCGATCTCGATGCCGCCGAGCGCCTCGGCGCGGCCGGCCGCGACCTTGCGCCCGAGAGGGCGGCGATCTTTCAGGCCGTGGGCCGCTATGACGAGGCGATGGTGCTCCGTCGGGCCGCATTCGAACAGAGAGCCGACTTCGAGACGTGCGCCGGGCTTGCCTCCCTCCATGCGGAACTCGGGGAGACAGCCGCCGCCGAGGAGCTGTTCGAGGAGAGCCAAGCTCTGTTTCGGGGAGTCTCGCCGTTCCCATTGGCGCAGCTTGAGTTCCAGCGCGGTCACATGTGGCATGAGCATGGGGATCTTGCGCGCGCGCGGGAATGGTACACGGCGGCCTGGCGGCGTCTGCCGGCCTTTGCGCACGCGGAGGGCCACCTTGCCGAAGTGGAGGCCGCCATGGGTGAACGCGACGGAGCAATCGCCCGTCTCCAGCGGCTCGCAGCGGCCTCGGACGACCCGGACTATGCGGCGCAGCTTGCCAATATTCTCGGCGATGCCGGCCGGATCGAGGACGCCCACGTTTGGCGTGTTCGCGCCGAAGAGCGCTACGACGCGCTGGTCGCAAAGCATCCCGCCGCCTTCGCCGATCATGCGTCCGAATTCTGGGCTTCGGCGGGCGGCAATCCAGAAAGGGCCATCGCCCTAGCCAAGTTGAATCTCGAGATCCGCCGGACGCCCCGCGCCCACGCGCTTTTCTCCCGGGCCATCGCAGCATGCGCTGGGCGGCCGAAGCGCATCAATGTCGACAGCCCGGTCCATTGAAGGAGTAAACCTATGCTCAAGCTTCTCGCACTGATCGCCGTCGCGAAATCTGGCAATACGGCGCCGGTTCGATCCAAGCCGCGCGCCGGCTGCGCCCCGCATTGACATCCATGTCTGAGTCGCTCGCCACGGGCCGGGTCCCGACGCTCCATCGATGTCTGACGCATCTCGATGCGGCCGTTGAGACGACGTTACCCGACGCCCAGGATCAGGCGGTGGCGAGCCAGGCCGATCGGCAGGGCAACGATCTCGCCCGACGGGGCGATGAATCTCGATGAGCACGCGAAAGGGAGCACCCGGATGAGCCTGGCCCAACTGATACCAATCGCAATGTCCATCAGCCTCTTCATCGTGGTTTTCGTGCTCGGGACGAAGACGCGGCTCGAGGACCTGTCCTTCCTTCTCCGGCATCCCGGGCTGCTCATCCGATCAATTGTGGCCATGAACGTCATCATGCTGGTATTTGTGGTGGCTCTGTCACAAATGTTTGACCTCAACCCGACGATCAAGATCGCCTTGGTGGCGCTCGCCGTTTCTCCCGTGCCTCCACTTCTTCCAAGCAAGCAGATCAAGGCAGGGGGTGCCGCAAACTATGCGGTCGGACTACTCGCGGCTGCGTCGCTCGTGGCGATTGTCCTTGTTCCAGTCAGCATCGAGCTGATGGAGTACGTCTTTCCGTTCGAACTGCACATTTCGGCCGGGACAATTACGTCAATCCTCGTGCTTTCCGTCCTCGTGCCGCTGGTCTCTGGCATCGCCATAGGCGGGTTTGCACCGGCCTTTGCACAACGCTGCGCGCCGTACCTGTCAACAGCGGGAACGGTATTGCTGCTTGCGGCCCTCATTCCGTCACTGGTCAAGGCCTGGCCGGCTTTCTCGGGCCTTTTCAGCCAAGGCGTCCTTCTTTGCCTCGTCTTGTTCTCGCTCGTCGGCCTTGCGGTCGGCCACCTCATGGGTGGGCCGGTCCCGACAGATCGCACGGTGCTCGCCCTCGCCACCGCGACGCGCCACCCTAGTATCGCCATGGCCATCGCCACCCTCAATTTTCCCGACCAACGTGCGGTGCTGGCGTTAATCATCTATCACCTCGTCGTGGCCAGCGTCGTCTCCCTTCCATACCTGCGATGGCGCACTCGCGAACACGGCGCGGTGGGACCCGCCTAGCGGCTGCCGTCCCCCGCCTCTAGGCGGGCAGCTAGGATGTCGGCGCGTAAGTTGAACGCAAATCGAAGGTGACTGGCATCAAAACGGACCGACGACTGCGAAACGTGCTTCCTAATCCGTTCGACGACCAACCGGCCAACAAAACGACCAAGGCTGCGATGACCTACGCCTTGTTGATTGCCGCCAATATCGCGGCATGGATGTGGGCATGGATTGCGTTTGCCGACCGGCCGGCATTGCTTGGCACCGCGCTGCTCGCCTACATGTTCGGCCTCAGGCATGCATTCGATGCCGACCACATCGCGGCGATCGACAACGTCGTGCGCAAGTTGATGCAGGAGGGTAAGGCGCCCTATGCGGTCGGGTTCTTCTTTTCGCTCGGCCATTCGACCATCGTCGTCCTGGCCTCAGTCGCCATCGCCGCGGCCGCCACTATGATGCAAAACAGGCTGGAAGAGTTCCACAGCATTGGCGGCGTCATCGGCACAGCCGTCTCGGCACTCTTCCTGCTCATCATCGGTTTTGCCAATCTTTACATTTTGAAGGGCATTTGGGCTGCGTTCGCTCGTGCCCGTCGTCGTGAAAAGATCGTTGATGAAGATCTCAACACCTTGCTTGCAGGAGGCGGTTTGCTGGCGCGCATTTTTCGTCCACTGTTTGGGATCGTGTCGCGGTCGTGGCACATGTATCCGATCGGCTTCCTGTTCGGCCTTGGGTTCGACACTGCTACAGAGATCGGGTTGCTCGGCATCTCTGCTACCCAGGCAGCGCAAGGCATGTCCTTCTGGACGATCCTGGTATTCCCGGCACTTTTCACCGCCGGGATGTCCCTTATGGACACCACCGACAGCGTCCTGATGACCGGCGCCTGTGGTTGGGCTTTCGTCAAGCCAATCCGCAAGCTATGGTACAATCTCACCATCACCGCGACTTCCGTCGTGGTGGCCATCTTTATCGGCGGCCTAGAAGCACTCGGGCTGATCGCCAACAAGCTCGGTTTGGAGGGTGGTTTCTGGGACTTTGTCGGAGAAATGAACGACAATCTGGCGAACTTCGGCTTCGCTGTCGTCGGCATGTTCATAGCCAGCTGGCTGATCTCGATGGTGATCTACAGGTTCAACCACTACGATGATCTAGCCACTGAATAATCCAACGATTGCGAGTCCCTAGGTAAGCAACGTGCTCAGCCCGACTCTGGAGGTGCCGCAGAACGGTCAATCGGCGATCTTCAGCCCAGCTTTCCTGAGCGAGCCGATGAAGAATTCACCGTCTTTCGGGTTACCCAACAGCATCGAAACCTGCTGGCGAATGTTCTTTATCAAATCCGGCTGACTTTGCTCCAGCCAGACGCGCTCCTGGCCAGCCCTGGCTGCGTTTCCCGCTTCACCGAAGATAGCTGCGCCAATCAAATGGTAGATCGGGTTCTGGGGAGCAGGCGATTTCTCTAGCCACATGGCTGCCTGCGAATAGTCGCCGCCGAAATAGGAGCACAGGGCCAGGTCCGTCTCATAATAGGCAGAGGTCCCCGGATTCTGTTGGCGCCACTCCAGGATCATAGGGCATCCTTCTTTCCAATTTCCGGAAACCGCCAGGCGCTCTCCATATTCGCCCATAAACTCGGTGTCGTTCGGATTGATCTCCAAGCTTTCCTTGCCCAGTTTTAATGCCGCATCGATCTGCTTGTCGAAATAGAGGGCTACCATTTTTGCCTGGCGGCCTCGCATATTCACAGGATCGAGCGCCATGGCGCGCGCCGCGGAAACCAGGGCGCTCTGCAGCCTTGATGCCGACAAAGCGGGATCGGTAGAGAACCGGAACCGATAGTCATCGATGTAAACCAATGACAAAAGAGCCCAGGCAGTGGCATAGGTCGGGAAGCGCCGCACCGACTGCTCAAGGCATGTGCGCACAGAAGAACGGTCTTCCGGATCAAGGTCTAGCCGATATCCCTGGAAAGAAAGCGTGCAGCTGTATGCGGCCCAATCGTCGGGGGGCTTGCTCACATAAAGACTCTCGTCCGCCTGGAAGATCACGCCATCAGTTTGGGCCAAGGCCCTTGAAACGCTATTCGCAATCTCGGTCTGGGCATCCACGAACGCTGTGACGTTCAACGGGCCACTATATCGGTTCGCCCATAGAATCGAGTTGTCGGCACGCTTGATCATTCGCACCCGAAGCTGGAAGGCATCGGCCGTCAGCGAGACGCTCCCGGCAATGACGAAGCGTGGCGGAGGCATTGTGGCGTCGTCTGGCTTTGCCGCGGACTCCATGACCAGAATGTCCCCGAACTTGGAAAGCTTTTCGACAATTTCCTGCTTTAGCCCGCTTGCTATCGCCCCCGCAGCCTGGGAGGCGCTCTGGTCCTCAAAGGCTTCGACGAGCACACGGGGTCTTTCAGGTGCGCCGATTCTGGCGGATGTCCACCACCAGGCAGATACGGCAGCCCCGAATGCCAGCAGGGCGGCAAGCGCGGCCGAAACCAGCAATCGTGCCGACATCCGCTGCGCCGGGCGCTCGACGACCGGTCGCGAAACGATCGGGGCCGGGGGCTGCGCCACAGGGGTTTCTGCGCGACGCACGAAGTCAGGAACGTAGCCGCCCTTCGGAATGGTGATGAGAATTGGGTCGGCATTTCCGGAGGTCAGGTAGTAATGCTCAAGCGCGCGCCGAAGGTGGCCAGCTTCGATGCGGACGATCGGATCCGTCTGGGGGTCGAAGGATTCCCCGCGACCAAACACTTCGACGGCGATCGAATAGGCCTTGATGCGATCGCCACGTCCAGCAAGGGTCTCCTCCACGACATAGCGAAAGAAACGATGTTCGCGGTCCGTGCCATCAAAATCTCGACTGTCTAGAATCAGTGCAAGCTCGGCGCGGCAATCCCCAAGAAAGAGATCTTCTTCCCGCGCCGCGGTTATCCCCGACCGTATCAAGGTACCCTCGCATGCCCAGACCGCCAATTTATCGGCTTTTCCTAGGGCAATAGTGCTCTCCTAAACGTATCTTACATTCCCAGAACTAGCTCATCACAATTTAATTCGCCTTGACCAGCGAAATGACGAGAAAACATGTTGAGGCGGCTTTTTAAAAAGCGGCCTCATTCTCTCGTTGTGGTTGTCCGTTTGTCGCCGTGTCGTGCTTTTCCAAGATGCCTTTTGCCGCCTTTTCCTTGGGCAATTACACACACCTCCACGTAACTTACATTCCGCCGCCACCCCGCGCCAATATAATTCGACCACATCGTTGAATTGTACCATGGCCACACAAAACGGACGGCCCAAAAAACATAGTGCGACTTCGGCGGCGGTGCGTCGGCTTCCGCAATTCGAACTGGCGATCCATCGTCTGATGGACCGCAATGAGAGCTTTCGGGACATGTGCGAGGAACTCGCGGATGCGGAGTTTGCGCTTTCGAGGGTGGACCTGGTCGCGCCGGAACTGCGCGAGGCCAGGCGAACTGAATGGCAGGAACTCGTAGACCGGTTGGTCGGGGAAGTCAGAGCAGTCGTCCTGGAATCGGAAGCTGCACGACGAACTGGCTTCAATCCCGGATCGCAGCGCTGAGCAGTTGGATCGCCTTGTCGAATGGAGGGTTGGCTTTGGAAGTTCTGTCCAGCGATCGGCACCTGAAGATCGCGGTGACGCTGCTCGCGTCGTTGCTCGTCGGCACTGCGGCCTGGGCCGAGGAGACGCAGGACCTTGCCAAGAAGCTGTCCAATCCGATTGCCTCGCTGATCAGCGTGCCAATTCAGTTCAACTACGACAGCGGCTACGGTCCGAACGATGGCGACAAGACCTATGTCAATGTTCAGCCAGTCATCCCGTTCACGCTCAACGATGACTGGAACCTGATCTCTCGCACCATCGTGCCGATCGCCTGGCAAAATGACATTGCAGGACCGTCCGGGGACCAGTTCGGCTTGGGCGACATATCCGAAAGCGTGTTCTTCTCGCCGTCCCGGCCAACAGCGAGGGGGATCATCTGGGGTGTCGGTCCGGTGCTGCTTTTGCCGACGGCAACTGACGCGTTGCTTGGCGGCCAAAAATGGGGGGCGGGGCCGACGGCTGTCGTCCTGAAGCAATTCGATGGGTGGACGGTCGGTATGCTGGCCAACCACATCTGGTCGTTTGCCGGCGACAGCGATCGCAACGACATCAACTCCACATTCCTGCAGCCCTTCGTCTCTTACACGACGAAGGATGCCTGGACCTTCACGCTGAATACCGAGAGCACTTACAATTGGGAAGCGCACCAGTGGTCAGTCCCGATCAACTTTCAGGTCTCGAAGCTGGTGGTCATTAACAAGCAGCCGATTAGCCTGACAGCGGGCGTGCGCTACTGGGCTGAAAGTCCTGACAGCGGTCCTGACGGTTTCGGCTTCCGCACCGCGATCACGTTCCTCTTTCCGAAGAAATGAGATCGGAGGCGACTGCTTGGCCGAAGAACAACCGGACGTCTTCAGGTCGCCTGAGTGCTGGTTGGAAACTGAACGCAATCGCACACAGCAGGTGAAGAAGATGAACCGGTTTGATGATTATACTCCCACCAATGAAGCCATCGGACAGTAGCTCGCGGCTGTGCCGTACTTTGGCTGGTTTGCCTCGCCCATCCGGCTGGAGCTGCCGATCTGGTTTCACCGGTGACGCCGGAGTTGAAGCCCGTGGAGACCGCCCAAGGCTGGCCCTACGCCGTTGCGCCGTATTTCTGGGCGGCCGGGCTCGCCGGTGACGTGGGGTCCTTCGGTCTCCCCATCGTCGAGGTCGATGCGAATTTCGGCGACATCCTGAAGAATCTGGACTTCGCAGCGACGGCCACCGCCGAGGCACGCTACGACCGTTACAGCATTTTTGGCGACATCCAGTGTGTCAAGATATCCGCGGGCAAAGGCACACCGAGAGGTGTCCTCGCCACCAGCGTCGATCTTAAGTCCGAAATATTTTTCCGGCCTGATTGGAGCCGGCTATACAGTCCTCCAGAGTGACGCCGGACGTCTCGATCTCGTCGGAGGTATGAAGGTTTGGTCCGTAAACAACGACTTGGACTTCCATGGCGGTATCCTTGACGGGGTCTCTGCCAGCGATGGAAAGACCTGGGTGGATGGGTTGGTCGGCATTCGCGCGAACTACTCGTTCACGCCCGAAATCTATCTGACGGGCTGGGGCATGGTTGGCGCAGGCGGCGCCAAAGTCGACTGGGATGTCGCAGCCGCACTGGGTTATAGGTTCAACGAGCGATTTTCGGCAGTCGCCGGCTATCGTGCCCTCGGAGTCGACTACGACAATGACAGCTTTGTGTTCGATGTCGTCCAGCAGGGTCCGATAGTGGGTCTAGTCATGCGTTTCTAGGGCAATTCCAGGAAAAATGTGAAACGGTTTTCCGTCTGGAATTTGCGTCAAGGGTGAATTGCTCTAGCTGGCAATCGATGCTGATCCTCAGACAGCCGGCCGAAAGCCGCTTCGCGCCAGTGGGTGCCGTTCTGGCCGTAGCATACAGTTAGTTACCTTCCTCGCAGGAAGGCACTCCTCCAGTCTGCCCAAGAAGCAGTGCCGGCTTCATGTCAGTCCCAAGGCGAGGAGAAGATTATGGACGCGCGATCTCGGCGGTGTCAGGTCGGACTCGATGCTGGGGGCAAGAAGACGAGCTTCCTGGTGGATACGTACGGCAATGTCAAATCCGTGGAGCCAGGTTGATATGCATCATTTTAATTGGCGGATTGGTTCGTTGGGGAGACATTTCCTCGTCTCTGTCCTGCTGTTCTCAATCGCCGGATGCGCTTCCCGGCCGGCCAACGTGCTGCTACCCGTGGCCGATACCTCTCCATTATCCAGCAAGGTGCAGATGTTGGTGGCGACGACCCGCGCTCGCTCTGCCAATCCGGCCGAGATGTATACGGGCGAGCGAGGACTGGCTCCTTCATTCGAGGACATTACGGTGTCGATCCCACCGGCATCGGTGCGTAAGGTCGGCGAGGTCGCCTGGCCCAAGCAGCTGCCCTCAAACCCGGCGACCGATTTCGCGGTGGTGAAGGCCGAAGAGATAACAAAGAACGGCGCGAAGGCGTGGCTCCGCGCTTCTGTCAGGAAGAGCCCGGACCACAGTGTCCTTGTCTTCATCCATGGCTTCAACAACCGCTTCGAAGACTCGCTTTACCGATTTGCGCAGATCGCCGAGGATACCGGCACCGACAGCGCTCCGATTTTGGTCACCTGGCCATCTCGGGGCAGTACACTCGCCTATGGCTACGATCGCGAAAGCACCAACTACACGCGAGATGCGCTCGAGACACTGTTCCAATATCTCGCTCGCGATCCCGAAGTAAAAGAGGTTTCGATACTCGCTCATTCGATGGGCAACTGGCTTGCATTGGAATCCTTGCGCCAAATGGCCATCCGCAATGGCGGCCTGCCGGCGAAATTCAAGAACGTCATGCTGGCGGCGCCTGACGTCGATGTCGATGTGTTTCGCACCCAGATTGCGGACATGGGTAAGCAGCATCCGCAGTTCACCCTCTTTGTCTCGCAGGACGATCGCGCGCTCAAAGTCTCGCGGCGGGTCTGGGGCAATATCCCGCGGCTCGGATCCATCGACCCGGAACAGGCTCCCTATAAGGAAGAACTCGCTGATAACAATGTAACCGTTATCGATCTGACGAAGATCAAATCCGGAGACAGATTGAACCACGGCAAGTTCGCCTCGTCTCCGCAGATCGTGCAACTGATCGGGGCGCGGATCGCCAACGGTCAGACATTAACCGACAGCAGGGTCGGCTTGGGTGACACGGTTATCGCGGCAACCAGCGGAGCCGGGGCGGCGGCCGGCGATGCCGCTGGACTGGTGATCGCCGCCCCAATCGCGGTGGTCGATCAGAATACGCGTGACAACTACACCAACGAGGTCGAGTCACTGGCCGGCTCGAACAAGCCAAAACCCGCAGCCGGTATTGCCTGTGACAGTGGCCAGGCGAAGGCTGGTCAATGCAAGCAGTGACGCGGCGTTGAGATTAGAACCGGGCTAGAACAACCGGCACTGCGTCCATGCCGATCAGACGACTTCGCGCACTGCTTGGGGGATCCCTCCAAGCGGTTTTGACGAACACGTTTATTGGCGCCCTCAACAAAAGCCGTCGATCATAAGTTATCCGCACACAGGGCAGGCGGCGAGACCTGTGGTGCCCATCCTGCCTAGCGGTTGCCGCGTTGAAGGCCCTTGCCACCCTATTTTGACATGTCTTTTCGGCGATGGATCCCCATCCCGTTGGTATGAGCAGCGTGGCGTATCACCGGAGCGGATTGGCTAAGTGATTGTATTCGCGTCGCTGACGCACGCAGGTCTCGTATTCCATGCCCGTCATACGTTCAGCCTATCTACCTCCGCGCTTACACTTCCTCCCACGTAACTTACGTTCCGCCGCTGTCTCCAGGTAATACTGTGACGTCTTCAACCGGGATCAGCAAGACGCGATTGGGCGTCATGACATCGAGGTCATGCCATAGCCGATTGCAGCGCCCAACGCTGGCTGGTGTTGCTAGCAAAGAGGAGATGAACATGAAAACGATCAAGTGGTGTCTCGCTATTTTGGCGGTTGCTGCTGGACTTGCGCTCGACGGCAGCGTTCCCGGGATTACGGGCTTTGCGATATCGCAAGCGGAAGCAAGAGTTGGCCGGCCGCTCACCCCTGGAAGCGTTGCCGGCGTCCATAGACGTACGGCGCGGCGGGTCATTCGCCGCTCGACAATCTACGTCGCGAGGCTTCCGGCCAGCTGCCGCACGGTTGTTCTTTACGGCGTACACGTCTGGCACTGCGGACACACCTACTACCAGGCGACCGGTGGCCGTTATGTGGTCGTATATCCCTGAGCATCAAGCGCCCTCGGAAGGGGCGTGAAGCTCGGTAGTTGGGGCCACCCCCAACCGGTGCCCGGAAACCTGCGGGTTTCAAAGCAGCGTTGGTCGACGCTGCGGTTTAAGCTACCGCCCTGGACGAAGCAGAATATGCCTAAGGCATTTGGGCACGGCGGCATAGGCAGCGCGTCGAGGCGGCTGACACATAATTTGGGCGCCGCAATAGGACGACTGATGTGAGCGACAATCCATCGCCAGGTGCCGATCTCACCTCTCTGACCACGACCCTCGAGGAAGTTGCAGGACGCTTCGTTGAGGGCGCCCAGGCGCGATACCTGGCCTGGTTCGGAGCGCCAGCCGAATACGACAGCTTGCGGAGCTCGCTCGCCGCCGCGTCGACATCGGTTACTGGCCTTTGCTTCCAAATCGCTCTGGTTTCAGGGATCGTCGCCGGCACGTTCCTATTGATAAGCCGACAGGCAAACAGAAACGGTGCCGAGCGCAGCAGTTGGCGCCGCTTTTCATACCGTTCGGCTGCGGCTGTCGCGGCTTTGGTGATCGGCTTGCTCGTCGCGCAGCTTCTCGCTGGCCCGGGCCTGCCTCTGCGAACGTTGCGTCTCTGGACAGCCTTGACCGTTGTGGCATGCATCATGATCTTTGCCGTGCAGGCCGTCGTCCTTGCAAAGGTCCGCGCTGAATTTCGCGACCGCCCAATCCATCTGACGGCCCTGGTGAGGGATCTGACGTTTGCGCTCATGTGGGCGCTTGGTGGCCTTTCGGTGGTTTCGACACTGCGAATGTGGAGCGCGGGACCAGGCATAACGGATTTGATAGGGACGTCTCTGGTAACCATCCCGACACTGATCCTACTCATCAGGGCGGTTTGGCGCCATCGGCGAACCATGGCTGGATCGGTAGGGGGCAATCGCCCTAGAGGCCGGTGGCGGGCGGGATTCGCACGGATCTGGCCTGCAATCGTGATTGGCATTCTGCTTTTCATCGCGGCTAACGCCCAGATCGCGCGTACTCTGGGTGCCGCGCTTCCCGGTTTGGCGGTGCTGTTGAGCGCGCTGATGGTCGTTGCCATTCCACATCTCGACTCCATCGTTTGGGCTTGGGCCGAGCGCGGTTTGGAATCCCGCAGCACCTCGACCGCCGCTGTAGCTTGGCGCCAGACCGCCAGGTTAGCGCTCGTGATCGTGATGGTCGCTTTGCTTGGTACGATATGGGCGACGCCTTTGGCGGTCGGCTTAAGCATCGATCTCAGATCGGTTACCCGCCAGGCGTTTGGGGTCGCCTTGATAGCGCTGTTGGCTGCTTTCCTGTGGAACCTTATTTCAACGGCGATCGAACGCATTTCGCTCGTCGATAGCGTACCCAATCCACTTCTGCCGCGCTCGAGGCTTGGAACACTTATTCCGCTGTTGGGAGCGATCGGCAAGTCGAGCGTCCTCGTCATGGCTGCACTCTCGATCCTGGTTTCGATTGGCGTCAACGTATGGCCATTGATCACGGGACTCAGTGTCTTTGGGCTGGCGATCGGATTTGGCTCCCAGACCTTGGTCAAGGATATCGTTTCCGGCCTATTTTTCCTGATTGACGATGCGTTTCGGGCCGGAGAATACATCGAAACAACTGGTGCCAAGGGTACTGTGGAGAAGATCTCCGTGCGATCCGTCAGGCTGCGCGGTGCGCGAGGCTCCCTTGCGACCATTCCGTATGGTCAGATGGGCAAGATCGAGAACTTCAGCCGTGACTGGGCCATCGACAAAATGACCTTCCGTGTCGCTTTGGACACCGACGTCGATCTGGTTCGACAACTGCTCGAGAAAATCGGGAGTGACCTTATGGCCGATCCAGGATTCGCCCCATTTTTCATCGAGCCCTTCAAAAGCCAAGGCGTGGTAGCCATCGAGGATGGAACGCTGCTGATCGGGTCAAAGTTCAAAGCAAAACCCGGCAAGCAATCAGAAATTCAACGGGCGGCGGTGAAGGGTGTGCACAACGCGTTTCGAGAAAACGGTGTTCGCATGGTGCCGAAGCCTCTGATGGACAAAGCTGCAGGAGCCTGATGCGGGAAATTTGGGGCGCCGCGGCAACTAGGAAGAGGCGGAGGCAGCCGGCCGTATCAGTCTCCAGGCCGCATACGGCTTGTAGAATGGATCGAGATGAATGTGCTGAACCTTGCCGTGCCAGGTGAAGCGATGGCCGGTGACCATGTCCTCCACCTCGATCGAGGCGTCGTCAGGTAGGCCAAATTCCCAAAGTGGCACCTCAAAATCCGCGCCGTGAGCCGAGTGGGGATCAAGGCATACATGAAACAGCAGGAAGTCTGCCAAGTCGGCCGTGCGCTTCCCGTAGTAGATGATGTTGTCGTTCCAGGCATTGTAGAAAGCGAGGCGGGTGAAATCCTGAAGCGCCTTGTGTTCTCGACGAAGTCGGTTCAGGAACCGGATGTCCCATTGGACGTTGCCCGGCTGATCCATGTCCCACGCGCGGATCTCGTACTTCTCCGAGTTCAGGTATTCTTCCTTGCCCGGAATCGCTTCGGCCTCGCCGATCTCGAAGCCGTTGTAGATTCCGTAGTTGCCGCCCAGCGTCCCTGCCAAGATTAGCCTGACTTGGAAACCCGGTCTGCCGCCCTGCTGAAGATAGATCGGGTTGATATCTGGCGTGTTGGCGAAGAAATTGGGCCGTATATAATGGCGGCATTCGGTCTTCGTGAGCTCAGTAAGATAGTCCTCCAACTCCCTTTTGGTATTGCGCCAAGTGAAATGGGAATAGCTTTGGCTGAACCCTAATTTGGCGAGGTGTTTCATGACGTTGGGGCGGGTGAAGCCTTCGGCGAGAAAGATCACGTCGGGATGTTTGGCGCGAACTTCGCCGATCATCCATTCCCAGAAAGGGAACGGCTTGGTGTGCGGGTTATCTACCCGAAAGATCTTGACCCCATGGTTGATCCAGAACAGCAAGATATGTCGCAAGGCGTGCCAAAGCTCGGGAATGGAACCCGCGCGAAAATCGAGATTGACGATGTCCTCATATTTCTTGGGAGGATTCTCGGCAAACTTGAGGGAACCGTCAGGCCGCCAAGCAAACCATTCGGGATGTTGTCGTATCCAAGGGTGATCAGGCGAGCACTGGATCGCAAAGTCCAGCGCTATCTCCAATCCGTGCTCTCGCGCGGCAGCCATCAGGCGACGAAATTCCTCGAAGCTTCCCAATTCCGGGTGGATGGCATCATGCCCACCATGCTCTGAGCCGATAGCGTATGGGCTGCCCACATCGTCCACGTCGGCAGTAAGGTTGTTATTGCGGCCCTTTCGCATGGTCCTGCCTATCGGGTGAATGGGCGGAAAGTAGAGGACGTCGAAACCGAGAGAGCGCACATAAGGCAGTCGGGCGACCACGTCATCGAATGTGCCATGACGCGTGGGATCGCCCGACTGGGACCGCGGGAAAAGCTCGTACCATGCGCTGAACGCCGCGGCCTTCCGATCTGCGAATATTTCAAGAATCTTGCTGTAGCGACAGATATCAGTTCGCGGTCCAGCACGGCTCATCAATGCTGCCACCGCCTCGGACTTGAGAAGAGCCAGTCGCTGCACGCCCGTTCGCAAAATCATAAGCGACGCAAGAACCTGTTCGAGTTCGTTGGCGTCTCTTGGGTTTGCCGACGCAGATCGTGCTGCCTTCTGAAGCAGGCCGCGGCCCTCTTCGACCTCAGCTTCAAGACCTTGGGCTGCAGCATCCTTTTTGGCTACATCTTCGCGCCATGTGGCGTAGAGATCGTGCCACGCGCAGAAAGTGAATTGGTAAAGTCGATTTTCATCGAGCACAACCGTGGCGCGCCAGCGGTCCTTTTGCAACAAGCTCATTGGCTGCTGAAGCCAGGCATCTGTGCCTGCGGGCCGGTAGAGCAGACGAGCATCGAGCGTGTCGTGGCCGTGGCTGAAGATGTCCGCCTCGATCAGGACCGGTTCACCAACGACACATTTAGCCGCGAAGCGCCCCCCGTTAATCTCGGGGCTTGGATCTTCGAAAGCAATCGGATCGGCCGCCAAGGCGACCCTAGGGTTTGTTCCTTGTGGCAGATTCTGCAAGTCATACGGCAGAGGTTCTACCGAATGCCAGGATCCAGGCTTTGCGGCTCGACCGGCGGTCTTCATCCACGTCCACTTTCCGACCTGCTACAATCAGGAGAGGATGCAGCGTTGCTTGTCGCTGCGGAACGTAATTAACCGTTATTGGAGGGTTCGAAATTAGCCCCTGGCTTGTGATCTCAGCCTTTTCGAAGCTCCGAAGAAACTCCATATTTCTATTATTGATTATCGCCAGCGTAGTTTTCGCCAGATCTGACGCCTCTGCTCCGGTCGCACAAAGCTCGCTGGATCGACTTGGACTCTTCGCTGACGCTGCAGCGGCATCGGACAGAACGGGCAACTGTCGGCTCGCATAGTGAGTTACCCAACCCCCACGTAACTTACATTCCTACAATTGCCCACTCGCGGTAGCCTGTTGTCACAAGCCAGGGATCGCCATCTCCTCAACATATCAGGCACCCAGGCGCAAAAGTGGGTGAGAGGTCGTGAAAATGGGTAGCGGGCGCGTTTGGTTTGTGACGATCCTCGGCGCGGTGAGCGTCCACAGCAATGACGCCGGACCTTCGCCGGACACGACCGAGAGAACCAACCAATGAGGATCGCTCAGGTAGCGCCGTTGGACGAGTCGGTGCCACCGCTTCTATACGGGGGGACGGAACGGATCGTATCATATCTGACTGAGGAGCTTGTCAAAAGAGGCCACGAGGTATCGCTGTTCGCAAGCGGGAATTCCGTGACCTCGGCAAATCTAGTTGCGCAGGGGACTACAGGGCTGCGCCTTGATCCAGCCGTTCGACGGTCTTCCATCGCTGCCCACCTGGCAATGCTCCATGAAGTGCGTCGGCAGCAGGACCGGTTTGACATAATCCATTGCCACCTCAGCCACTTCCAGCATTTCCCGCTCTTCGAGGGTTTCGCGGCAAAAACGCTAACCACGCCGCACGGGCGGCTCGACTACATCGATCTCTCTGGCACCTATGCCAGGTGGCCCTATTTCTCGCTTAGCTCGATCTCGTTGCGTCAGCGTCAGCCGCTGCCCGAGGCGCGATGGTTGGGCAACGTGTATCACGGCCTGCCGCTGCATCTTTATCCTGCACCCGACGCTTCTCCTCCAAAAGAGCCCTACCTTGCCTTCTTGGGTCGGATTTACCGCGACAAGCGGCCCGATCGCGCGATCGAGATAGCCAGATTGAGTGGCATGCGGCTCAAGATCGCCGCCAAAATGGATTATAGCAACCGTGCCTACTGCGAAGAGCTTGTCGAGCAAATGAAGAGCCCTCATGTCGAATTCCTGGGAGAAGTCGACGAAGCCGGCAAGGCCGCTCTTTTTGCTGGCGCGCAGGCTTTGCTTTTCCCGATCGAGTGGCCTGAGCCATTCGGCCTCGCGATGATTGAAGCCATGGCATTTGGGGTCCCGGTGATAGCTTGGCCGAACGGTTCTGTGCCTGAAGTCGTGGACGAGGGCATCACCGGCTTCGTGGTCGAGACCATCGGCGAGGCTGCAGCAGCGGTCGACCGAGTCCGCTCGCTCGACCGGCGCCAGGTTCGGCGCAAATTTGAGGAGCGTTTCAGCGCGTCGCGGATGGTCGACGACTACGAGGCAATCTACGCCTCGATCGTTGCTGGAAGCAAACCGACGAAGAGATCTGTGAAGATGGCGCGAGACCGGATTAGCGCGACGTCAATACGTCGGAAGATGGCGACGACCTAGGTCTGGACCAGTTCCACGGGCGCTAGCGAATGAGGACAATCGCGTTAGCAGGCAAATGTTTGCGCCACGAGACACCGCCGGAATTTAGTGAAGGCTCCGGCACGCGTGGCTTAAATTGGGGCGCGGGTGGGACTAGAATGTGTGAATACAAATGAGTGAAGATCGTCACCCAACCGACGCAATATTTGAGAATGGTCCGCCTGTAAGTCTTCAGCGTCGTCTCGGGTTAGTGAAAGGCAGTCAGCTCAACGTTGGCCGTCGCGCGTTGATGGTTGGGTTGATAGGTTGGCTTCCTCTTCTTGTTCTGGCTGGCTTTCAAAGTGCTCTACACCCCGACGGGATTACGTCACTGCTTTGGGAGGTGGACGTGCACGCGCGGTACTTGGTTGCCGCGCCGCTCCTTGTTTTGGCTGAGGCGCAGTGCGCGCCAAGGCTCAATGCCATCGTACGGTACTTTGCTGATGCCGGGCTTGTAACAGACAAGGACCGTGGGGCTTATGACACAGCCCTCGCTTCAACCCGCGCGCTGCTCAATTCGAACGCTGCAGAGATTGTTGTAATCACTCTTGCCTACCTCGTTGTCTCAGCGGCGGCCTTTTCGCTGCCGTTCGATCAGTTTCCGGTCTGGCACAAGACTGGCAACTCCACCCCTACCTTCGCCCCGGCGGGCTGGTGGCACGTCCTCGTAAGTCTCCCTCTGCTTCTGACTTTGCTGTTTGGCTGGGCGTGGAGGTTTGCTCTGTGGGCGCATTTCCTTTGGCGGATCGCCAGGATCGAGCTCAGGCTCTTGGCATCCCATCCGGATGGCGCAGCCGGTCTTGCTGTGCTCGGATATTCGTTGAGGGCATTTTCCCCTATAGCAATGGCAGTTGCTACGATCGTCGCCGGGCGTTTAGCACAGATCGTGTTGGCCGATGGCGTGATGCCGAGAGATACAACCATTTTTAGTGCCTGCCTCTTGCTAGCTGTGGGCGCCCTATTTGCAGCGCCTTTGTTTCTTTTTACGCCGATTTTGATGAGGACGTTGCGGCACGGTTCGTTCGAATACGGAGCGCTTGCCAACAGGGTTGGCGCTGCCTTCGAAGAGAAATGGATTGGGCTCGGTCGACTTGTCGACAATTCCGCGCTGGAAAGGCCAGATTTCTCGGCAACTACGGATTTGTACGCGATCGTCGCCAATGTCTATTCGCTGCGACTAGTACCGGTCGACCTCAAAAGCATTACCGCCCTCGGTGTTGCATTGCTGCTCCCGTTCGTCCCTGTGGTATTCTTGGCAATGCCCGTCAAGGAAATCTTGGCAGAATTAAAAGGACTGCTTTTCTAGGCAAGCGAGATAACGAATCTCAACACGCAGATTCCCAGTTGGATGTGCTTGCTTCGGCAAAGCTGGTGGCTGCAAGGGTTGCCGGCTGAACGTCCGCTTCAGCAAACAGTGCCACTGGCTCGATTGACCGATGTCAGGCGCATTGCTGTCATCACCGTATTTCATGGGACCAGTGGCAGATTGTCACTGTCGCTCGCCGCTCCGAGTTGGCCTAGTTCAGAGTGCGTTTGCCGCCGTGTCGCACCAGGCGAAGTTTCACTCCAGGCTTCCGCCAAGTCCGAAGAGTCTCCGCAACTTGCGGCGCAATGTAAGCCCATGCTTCATCTCGCGTCATCATCTTGGATCGAAGCAATTCGTCGTAGTCAGTCAAGGAATGCCGGATATAATTCTGCAATTCTATACCGACTGCTGTGCCTAGTTTTAGATCTTTCCAATCCTTAGCGCTCACCCTTGCGGCTATCGTCAGACAGGTCTTCTTTGGACAACCTGGATGGTGGATACGCATGTGTCGCATCACGTCGTCGAAGGAAAAAGTGTGGGAGGAATTTTGTTTCGGCTGGTCGTCATCAGGCATTGTCAATGAGCCACAAATTCGTTGACCAGATCGGCGGAAACACCGGCGACAAACTGATCAGACAAAGACATGTTTGCGGGCCGGCGATTTGGACTGTGACTGAAAATCCGCCTTAGTTTCTGCACCTTTTCGAGCGTGGGCGCAGGATCCGCATCCCAGGAAGCGAGCCTGATCACCTCGAGCCAGAAACGCTCGTTGGGCGTAATCTCGCGATCACGACCGCGGGCCGCCTGGCGCCACCCTTCGACAGAGAAGTCCTGCCCGCCGCTCATTTGCCGAAGATCCCGCGAATGGTGGACCGTGCCTTCGAGGTAAGGCTCGGATTGGTGTGGTCAGACGCCCGGCGAACTTCCTCGAGCCAGGCCACCTCGTTCTCGGTGACCAGCGTCCCGAAGATCTGCCGGACTGCAAGCTCAGTAGTGGCACCGCCCAGCTGCTCGATCGCCAACTGGAAAAGCATCACCGGATCGCACTCAAGAGCGGTTGCCAGAGACGACACCCTGTCGAGCGGCAGCTTGGCGGTGCCGGCCTTGATCATCGCGAGCATGTTCGGATTGACGAACCCTGCCTCGCCGGCGATTGCGATCTGGGTCTTCTTCGGCCTCAGCTCCAATATGCGCTTCTCAAGATATTTTGCGAGCCTGGTGCCCGCATAAGGTTTCCCCTGATGGCTACTCATCGTCACTTCCTCTGAAATCACAGCTTCGATGTGCTGCTATTTTCTTTATAGCGACGGCCTGTTGGGGACTTCGTGGGATCAGCGCAGGGGATTTTGGGCACGATCCGGACGATACAAAACGTTGGATATTCTATTGACATATACAACGTTTTGTATCAACTAATGTGCATGTCGGTAGGCGACCAGACACATCAGGAACGCGCAATCTCACTCCTTCGCGAGCGGGGTATCGCACGTCTATCGGAATTCATCGCGGCCGGGATCACCTCCACCACGATAGCCCGGATGGAGAAGCGAGGTGTGGTCCTTCAGCTCGGCCGCGGCCTATATCAACTTCCCGATGCCGAGCTCGATGCCAATCACTCGCTGGCGGAAGCGGCCAAGCGCGTCCCCCGCGGCATCATTTGCCTGGTTTCCGCCCTTGCCTTCCACGAGCTGACCGACACCATTCCATCACGCATCTGGATGGCTATCGGATCGACGGACCGACGTCCGAAGATCGAGAGCCCGCCAATCCAGTTCGTTCGCTTCGGAGCCAAGATGCTGGATGCTGGAATCGAGGAGCATGTCATCGAGGGCGTCACGGTTCGCATCTACAGCCCCGCCAAGACGGTTGTCGATCTCTTCCGCTACCGCCGATCGGAAGGAAGGCGCTTCCAGCAAAGCACCGGCCTCAATCTTGCGATTGAGGGCCTGAGAGAGGCGCTACGCAGCGGCAAGGCGCGTCCTTCCGAGATCGTCTCCTACGCCGACGACGCCGGCGTTTGGAAAGTCGTGCAACCCTATCTCGAAACCCTCACCGCCAATGGCTAAGACCATCGTCAACATGGGCGCCTCGGTGCGCGCCAGGCTTCTTGTCATCGGCAAGGGGCGTGGACAGACCTTCGATCTCGTTCTGACGCGCTATGCGATCGAGCGTCTCCTCTACCGGCTCGGAAAAAGCCGATTTCGCGACCGCTTCGTTCTGAAGGGTGCGATGCTGATGACGACCTGGTTCGAGACACCGTTCCGGCCGACTCGCGATCTGGATCTGCTGGGGTATGGCGATCCTGATGCCACCGGCATGCTCGCAATCTTCGCCGAGATCTGCGCGATCGACGCCAACGACGGCGTCGTGTTCGACGGCAATGGACTCAGCGTGGACCGTATACGCGACGAGCTGGAGTATGGTGGCCTGCGTCTTCGCACCAATGCCGACATCGGCGGCGCGACAGTGCGGGTCTCCATCGACATCGGTTTCGGCGATGCAACCGAACCCGGCCTCGAGGAGCTTGACTACCCCGTTCTCCTCGACAGTCCAGCACCGCATCTTCGCGCCTATGCGCGCGAGACGGTGATCGCCGAAAAATTCCAGGCCATGGTGTTGTTGGGTCGCGTAAACAGCCGCATGAAGGACTTCTACGACATCTGGCTGCTCGCAAAGACACATCCCTTTGAGGACGATCGCCTGGCGAGTGCCATTGCCGCGACATTCGAGCGGCGCAGGACAGCTATCCCGGCCGACATTCCGGATGCTCCCACCCAAGGTTTCGCATCGGATCCTACCAAGCAGCAACAATGGTCTGCATTTGTGCGAAGCCTGGAGGACAACGTGCCGCCTCTTACGGAGATCGTTGCCGAGATTGCCAAATTCCTGATGCCTCATGCTGCGAGGGCACGGCTTTCGGGTTAAGGCTGTCACGCGACCTGATAGCGAACCTGTCGGCTGCAGCTTGGCGATGCCGGCAGGCGCAAGAACGGCCCTCGAAGGTTTTACATGGCCACTGATTTCATTAGGTAATTTCTGACGAACAACGGCCCTGTTTTACAGCCAAACCATTGAAATGTCTGGACTACGTCCAGCTTCCCAAGCTGAACGCGCGGGTTCGATTCCCGCTACCCGCTCCAGTCTGCTCCGCAAGGGCTTGCGCCCTTGCCAAGCCGCTCCAACTACCGGTTTCTCGCGCAATTCCGGGAAAACCGCTCCAGCCGTTTTGCCGATATCGTTTTAGAGCCAAACACTGACCCAGACGCGCCTGCGCCAGCAGCGGACATGGCGGCGGCCGCGGCGCCAATAGCTGCGGCAGACCCTGCGCCAGGCGCGGCGGCGCCCATAACGACGGTGCCGGCGATGCCACCGGCGATGCGAGATCTGCTCCACCTCGGCTTGATCGTCTCCTTCGAAGACGGCCGCATCCGACCTGTCGAGGTCGTCCTTGTCGAGCTCGTCAAGGATTCCGTTGCCGTCCGGGACCCCGGCAACTGCTCTGCCGGGCCTGGCCAGGCCTGCAAAAGCAACTGCCCCCGCGGCGCCAAGCATTCCAGTAAGAAACAACCGACGTTCCATCAAAATCTCCCGAGTTGTTTATCATCGGCGCATCGTTCCCCGGCTCGAAACGAGCTCCGGCGCGAACGCCGATTGGCCTTTGAACGCACTTACCTGGTTTTTGTTCCGGTCACCCCACTTCGCGCAGGATGAAGTCATGCAGCATCTTCGCCGCCGGCGACAGGGCGCGGTTCTTCACCGTGATCAGGCTGTAAGGCCGGACCTCGATGTCGAACTCGGTCTGCACGACATCGATCGCGCCGGCCAGCCCTTCGGGATTCTGGATGAATTTCGCCACCTGGATCGAGACCGGCGCGATGGCGTCGGAGTGCGCGACCATGACCAGGGTCAGGAGCAGCGAGCTGGTGTTGAGGATGCGGTCCGGCAGCGCGATGTTGCGGTTCAGGAAATTGCTCTCCATGGCCTGGCGCAGCGGCGAGCCGCCGGACTGGAAAACCCAGTCATAGGCCGCGGTCTCCTCCAACCGCACCGCCTTGCCCTCGGTCAGCGGATGGCCCCGGCGCACGATCAGGCAGGCCTTCTCGACGCCGATGACACGGGACTCGAACAGCCGCGGGTTGAGATCGTCGGGGATGCGCGCGATGATGAAGTCATGGCGCGATGCGATCAACTCGCGCGCCAGCACGTTGGAGGTCTCGACCTGCATGGTGATCTCGATGCGCGGGTAGATGCGGCGGATTTCGCGGATCGCCGGCACCGCGAGTTCGATCGCGGGCGCCGTCACCGCACCAAGGAACACCGAGCCGCCCTTGCCCGCCTTGAGTTCGGAGATCTCGCGATCGACCTCGCGCATCTCCAGCAGGATGGAGCGCGCGCGCCTGGCCAACGCCTTGCCATAGGGCGTCAAGGTGACGCCGCGCGGCAGCCTTTCGCAGAGCGTGACGTCCAGCACGGCTTCCATCTCGGCGATCATGCGCGAGGCCGCCGGCTGTGAGATATTCATGACCTGGGCGGCGGAGCTGACCCGGCCGTGATCGTCCAGTGCTACGATCATGCGCATATGGCGCAGGCTGAGGCCGCTGCGCAGCAGGGTCTCGCCGTCACCGGGGAGCACCTCGTACCCTTCTGAAATCCCACCAGGATTGCGCAACGTTGCCATGGATTCCCTTCGCTCCCAAGCCCTTGAGTTCAGCGTCAACGTATACCAGTTTCGGTATAGCAATCATCAAAGATCGCATTTGACAGTTATGGCAAAGGGACACACCCTTCGCGCGTCCTGGGGCGTGCCAGTCGATGACGAGGAAAATCGTGTCGATTGAAATCAGTCCCAGGGCCGATTGGGAGGATACCGGAGATCGATAGACGACAGCGGCGCTTGCGCTCCTGCTCGCCTGCGCGGCCCGCGAAGCCCCGAGGTGTCGCGTCCATCAACCAGGGAGAGTAATTGTGAAGATCATCAAGACGCTGGCCGCCGTCGCGGCCCTTGGCATCGCTGCCATGACCTATTCGGCGCACGCCGCCGACAAGGGTCTCGTCGGCGTGCTGATGCCCACCAAGACCTCGCAGCGCTGGATCAACGACGGCGATGCCGTCAAGTCCCAGCTCGAGGCTTTGGGCTATACGGTCGACCTGCAATATGCGCAGGACGACATCCCCAACCAGCTCAGCCAGCTGGAAAACGAAATCACCAAGGGTCCGAAGGCGCTGATCATCGCCTCGATCGACGGCACCACCCTGTCGGATGCGCTGCAGAAAGCCGCTGACGCCGGCGTCGTCGTCGTCGCCTATGACCGCCTGATCAAGAAGACGCCCAATGTCGACTACTACACCACGTTCGACAATTTCGGCGTCGGCGTGATCCAGGCGAATTCGCTGGTGAAGGGCCTCAAGGAGCGCTTCCCGAATACCAAGCCGTGGAACGTCGAACTGTTCGGCGGCTCACCCGACGACAACAACGCCTTCTTCTTCTACAACGGCGCGATTTCCGTCCTGCAACCGCTGATCGATGACGGTTCGATCAAGATCAAGTCCGGCCAGACCGGCATGGACAAGGTCGGCACGCTGCGCTGGCTCGCCGCCACCGCCCAGGCGCGCATGGACAATCTGCTGTCGGCCAACTATTCGGACGGCAGCCGCGTCGATGGCGTTCTGTCGCCCTATGACGGCCTGTCGCGCGGCATCACCGCCTCGCTGCGCGCCGTCGGTTACGGCACGGAGGCTCAGCCGTGGCCGATCGTGACCGGCCAGGACGCCGAGACCGCCTCGGTCAAGCTGATCATCTCGGGCGAGCAGTACTCGACCGTGTTCAAGGACACCCGTGAACTGGCCAAGGCCACCGTCGAGCTCGTCGACAAGGTGCTCTCTGGCGGCAAGCCGGAAGGCCTCGACACCAAGACCTACAACAACGACGTCAAGGTCGTTCCCTCGATCCTGCTGACGCCGCATGAGGTCGACAAGTCGAACTACCAGGCTCTGGTCGTCGATTCCGGCTACATCAAGGCCGACGAACTGAAGTAAATTCGGTTGCATAGCCAGGGGTCCTGCGTAACGCAGGGCCCCTTTTCGTTCACCAGCGACCCCGGTATGTTGCGGGTCTCGCAGGAGCACTTTACCCATGGCCTCGACGATTTTGGAGATGCAGGACATCACCAAGACGTTTCCCGGCGTCAAAGCGCTGTCGAACGTGAACCTTCGGGTCGAGGAAGGCGAGATCCACGCCGTGGTCGGCGAGAACGGCGCCGGCAAATCGACGCTGATGAAGGTACTGTCGGGCGTCTATCCCTCCGGCACCTATGATGGCCAGATCATCTTTCAGGGCCAGGAATGCCAGTTCAAAGGCATTCATGACAGCGAACGCAAGGGCATCGTCATCATCCACCAGGAGCTTGCGCTGGTGCCGATGCTGTCGATCGCCGAAAACATTTTCCTTGGCAACGAACACGCCCGATACGGCGTCATCGATTGGAACGCCAACGAGGCGCGCACCAGCGCCCTGCTGAAGAAGGTGGGCCTCAAGGAGGACCCCAAGACGCTGATCACCAATATCGGTGTCGGCAAGCAGCAGCTGGTCGAGATCGCCAAGGCGCTGAGCAAGGAGGTCAAGCTCCTGATCCTCGACGAGCCGACGGCGTCACTCAGCGAAAAGGACAGCCAGGCGCTGCTCGATCTTCTGCTCGAATTCAAGCGACAAGGCATGACCTCGATCCTGATCTCGCACAAGCTCAACGAGGTGAACCGGGTCGCCGACAAGGTGACCGTCATCCGCGACGGGCGAACCATCGAGACGCTGTCCAGGAAGGACATCTCGGAAGACCGCATCATCACCTCGATGGTCGGCCGTTCGCTCGACGACCGCTATCCGCCGCGCGAGCCCGATATCGGCGAGGTCGTGTTCGAGGTGAAGAACTGGTCGGTCTATCACCCGCTCCACGCCGAGCGGCAGGTGATCAAGGGCATCGACATCAATGTGCGCAAGGGCGAGGTGGTCGGCATTGCCGGGCTGATGGGCGCCGGACGAACCGAATTCGCCATGAGCCTGTTCGGCCGCTCCTATGGGCGCCGCATCACCGGCGAGGTGCTGCTCAAGGGCAAGCCGATCGACGTCTCCTCTGTGAGCAGGGCGGTCGAACACGGCATTGCCTATGTGACCGAGGATCGCAAGACCTACGGCCTCAACCTCATCGACCATATCAAGCATAACATTACGCTGGCCAATCTCGGCGGCGTGTCGCGCCACAGCGTGATCGATGATTTGCGCGAGCTTGCCGTCGCCAACGACTATCGCAAGCAGACCAACATCCGCGCCTCCAGCGTCTATCAGATGACCGGCAATCTTTCCGGCGGCAACCAGCAGAAGGTGGTGCTGTCGAAATGGCTGTTCGCCGACCCGGAAGTGCTGATCCTGGACGAGCCGACGCGCGGCATCGATGTCGGCGCCAAATATGAAATCTATACGATCATCGCGCGCCTTGCGGCCGAAGGTAAGGCGATCGTGGTCATCTCGTCGGAAATGCCAGAACTGCTCGGCATCACCGACCGCATCTATGTCATGAACGAAGGCCGCATCGTCGGCGAAATGCCCGCGGCGGACGCAAGCCAAGAAAGAATAATGCGCGCCATCGTTCGGGGAGAAGGAAAAGCAGCATGAGCACGGAAAGCGCCCCCGCCCCGCAAAGCAACGTCGCCGAAGATGTAGGGCAGCGTCCACGCATCGCCGTATCGGCGCTGGCGACGAACCTGCGCGAATACGGCCTGATCCTGGCGCTGATCGCCATCATGGTGTTCTTCCAGTTCACCACCTCGGGAACGCTGTTCAAGCCGGTGAACCTGAGCAATCTGGTGCAGCAGAACTCCTTCATCATCGTGATGGCGCTCGGCATGCTGCTGGTCATCGTATCGGGCCATATCGACCTCAGCGTGGGGTCCGTGGCCGGCTTCATCGGCGCGCTGGCGGCGATGATGATGGTGATCTGGCCTCTCGGCATATTCAGCAACCCGCTGGTGGTCTCCATCGTCTGCCTGATCGTGGGCGGCCTCATCGGCGCGGCGCAAGGCTACTGGATCGCCTATCACCGAATACCGAGCTTCATCGTGACGCTGGCCGGCATGCTGATCTTCCGCGGCATCTGCCAGGCGCTGCTCGGCGGCGGATCTTCGGTCGGGCCGCTGCCGCCCGAGTTCAAGGCACTCAGCTCCGGCTTCATTCCAGATGTCATCGGACCGCTGACGCTGATCCCGCCAACGGTGAATGCAGCCGGCAAGACGATTATGGGCAGCGGCCTGACGCTGCACATGACGACGATCGTGCTGGGCCTGATCGCCGTGCTGGCCTATGCCTATTTCGGGCTACGGACGCGACGCAAACGCGAACGCCACGGCTATGAGGCCGAGCCCTTTACCCTGTTCGTCATCAAGACGCTGGTCGGCAGCGCGCTGGCGCTGTTCCTGGTCTACCAGTTCGCCAGCTATCGGGGCCTGCCGGTGGTGCTGCTCGTCATGGGCCTGCTGATCTCGCTGTTCGTCTTCGTCACCAAGCGCATGACGATCGGCCGCCGCATCTATGCGATGGGCGGCAATGCCAAGGCCGCGCAGCTGTCGGGCATCAAGACCGAGCGGCTGACGCTTTACGTGTTCGTCAATATGGGCGTGCTGTCGGCGCTTGGCGGCCTGATCATCGCGGCGCGCCTTGGCCAGGCCGTGCCGGCGGCAGGCCTCGGCAGCGAGCTCGACGTCATCGCCGCGGTGTTCATCGGCGGCGCCTCGGCGATGGGCGGCGTCGGTCAGGTCATCGGCGCGGTGGTCGGCGGCTTTATCATGGGCGTGATGAACAACGGCATGTCGATCATGGGCGTCAATGTCGACTGGCAGCAAGTGGTCAAGGGCCTGGTGCTGCTCGGCGCCGTGATCTTCGACGTCTACAACAAGAACAAGGCCTGAACAGGCTTCAGGCGAGGCAAGCAGGAGGCATACGGTCGCGGCGCTGCCGGCAATTCGCCGGCTTGAAAAAGTCCTTCAGGGACCGGGCTCGCGAGCGCAATCCGGACGACGAGTTCAACCCGTGGCACGGCCAGTCCGAGCCGCGCAGGTCAGGGTTTGCCAGAAGGCAGCCATGCCAAGATATGAGAGAGGACTGATCATGCTGATCTCGCAGATTCTCGACGACGCCGAGACCATCCGTGTCGTTGCACGCACGGGCGGCAAAACCCGGATCATCAACGGCGCGCGCAGCGTCTATTCGCTGGCGATGGAAGCCGCTCGTACCGGCGTGGGCCTTGCCGCGCTGATCGAACGCAAGGGACTTGGCGAGACCGTCGATCTCGACGCCGCCTACAAGAAGGGGCGGCTGCTGTCGCCGATCAATCATCCCGATCCGGCGCATCTGCATCTGACCGGCACGGGGCTCACGCATCTCGGCTCGGCGGCAACGCGCGATTCCATGCACAAGAAGCTCAGCACCGACGGCGAAGAGCAGCTCACCGATTCCATGAAGATGTTCCGCATGGGGCTGGAAGGCGGCAAACCCGCGAAAGGTCAGATCGGGGTGCAGCCGGAATGGTTCTACAAGGGCAATGGCACGATGGCCGTGGCGCCGGGTGCCGCGCTCCTGTCACCGGCCTTCGCCAAGGACGCCGGCGAGGAGCCCGAGGTTGCCGGCATCTATGTCATCGGCGACGACGGCGCGCCGTTCCGGGTCGGCTTCACGCTGTCGAACGAATTTTCCGACCATGTGACCGAACGCGTGAACTACCTCTTCCTCGCCCATTCCAAGCTGCGCAACGCCTCCTTCGGACCTGAGATCCTGGTCGGCGACCTGCCCGCCGACATCAGGGGCTCCTCACGCATCTGGCGCGACAGCAAGTTGATGTGGGAAAAGCCGTTCCTGTCGGGCGAAGCGAACATGTCGCACACCATCGCCAATCTCGAACACCACCATTTCAAATATTCGGCTTTCCGCCAGCCGGGCGACGTGCATGTGCACATGTTCGGCACCGCGACCCTGTCCTTCGCCGACGGCATCAAGACCGAGGCCGGCGACGTGTTCGAGATCGAGGCCGGCGATTTCGGCCTGCCGCTGCGCAACCCGCTCGAAATCGAAAAGCCGGTGAAGGTGGCGGTGAAGGCGCTGTGAGGGTGGCCATCATTTCCTTCTCCCCCTGTGGGATCCGAAGGACGGGGCGAGACCCGTGGCTCGCCCCAGGGCAGTGGCTCAGCGCGCAGCGCCGAGACGGATGAGGGGTGCTGGCTGAAGTGAGGCGTTGGCGTTCCCTGGAACACCCCCCTCATCCGACCTCGCTTCGCGAGGCCACCTTCTCCCACAAGGGGAGAAGGTAAGAAGCGTCTCAGATCTCAATAAATATCGAAATCGAAATACTTGTCCTTGATCTTCTTGTAGGTGCCGTCGGCGACGATGGCGTCGATGGCTGCGTTGAGCTTGTCGCGCAGCGCCGTATCCTCGAGACGCACGGCAATGCCGGCTTCGGTCTCGGTGCCCTTGACGTCGCCGACCATCTTGCAGCAACCGTCGCTCGCCTTCTTCATCCAGTCCATCAGCACGAACTTGTCGGAAAGGACGGCATCGAGGCGGCCGTTCTGGAGATCGGTGATTGCCTCTTCCTGGGTCGGATAGAGCTTCGCTTCGGCGCCGGCCTTGCCATAGACGTCCTGGGCGTAATTGGCCTGCGTGGTCGCCGCCTGGGCGCCGACCGTCTTGCCGGTGAGTGCCGCCGGTTCGGTCGAGGCGATGTCGCTGTCCTTCAGGGCGACGAGCGACAGCGGCGTCGTATAATATTTGTGGGTGAACGCAACCTGCTTCTTGCGCTCCTCGGTGATGCTCATCGAAGCGATGATGGCGTCGAACTTCTTGGCCTGCAGCGCCGGGATAATGCCGTCCCAGTCCTGGGTGACGATCTCGCATTCGACCTTCATCTGCGCGCACAAGGCGTTGGCGATGTCGATGTCGAAGCCCTCGACCTTGCCGTCGGGCGTGATGGTGTTGAACGGCGGATAGGCGCCCTCGGTGCCGATCTTGATTTTCTCCGCCGCATGCGCCGACAGGGCGCCGGCACCAAGCGTCAGCATGGCGGCGGCGGCCGCCGATACGATCCATTTCGAAATCTGCATTTTCATTCCCCTTGAGCGCCGCCACGTCGGCGGCCGGCGAGGCAGCCAAGCATGGCGAGCCGGCGCAGGCAAGTATCTTGCCTGACGGTGATGAGCGTTCAGGGCGCGGCGCGAAAGTGCTTGGACAGCTTCAGGCCCTGCGCCTGGTAGTTCGAGCCGAGCTCGGTGCCGTAAAGCGCCTGCGGCCGCTTCAGCATATGCTCGTAGACCAGCCGGCCGACGATCTGGCCATGATCGAGGATGAACGGCACCTCATGGCTGCGCACTTCGAGCACGGCGCGGCTGCCGGTGCCGCCGGCCGCCGAGTGGCCGAAGCCCGGATCGAAGAAGCCGGCATAGTGGACACGGAACTCGCCCACCAGTGGATCGAAGGGCGTCATTTCGGCCGCGTAGAGCGGCGGCACATGCACCGCTTCCTGGCTGACGAGGATGTAGAACTCGTCCGGATCGAGCACCAACTCGCCGGCGCCGCTCTTGTGGATCGGCTCCCAGAAGTCGACGATCTCCTGCGCCGCGCGTTTGTCGACATCGACGAGGCCGGTATGGTGTTTGCCGCGATAGCCGACCAGCCCGTCACTGTCGCCGTTGAGATCGATCGACAATGCGATGCCGCCGCCGGAGATGTTCGGCGGTTCGGTGGCGACCAGCATTTCGGCCCGGTGCAATTGATGCAACTCTGCTTCCGAGAGCAGCGCATTGCCGGTGCGGAAGCGTATCTGCGAAAGGCGCGAGCCGGCGCGCACGACGATCGGGAAGGTGCGTGGGCTGACTTCGAGATAGAGCGGACCATGATAGCCGACGGCGATCTTGTCGAACTCGTGGCCGCGATCGGTCATCACGCGGGTGAAGATATCGAGCCGCCCGGTCGAGCTCTTGGGATTGGCGGACGCCGAAATTTCCGCCGGCAGCGCTAGGCTTTCGAGCAGGGGCACGATGTAGACGCAGCCGGTTTCCAAAACGGCGCCGTCGGCCAGGCTGATCTCGTGCAGCTTCAGCCGGTCGAGTTTTTCACTGACCTTGTGGTTGGGACCCGGCAGGAAGGACGCGCGCACCCGCCACGCCTTGTCGCCGAGCCTCAGATCAAGGCTGGCCGGCTGGATCTGGTCGGCGTCGAGCGCACGCGACGACTTCAGCGCGCCGGACTGGAACAGCGCCGCAATGTCCTGATCGGGAAGAATTCCTGTCTGCCGCAAAGTCTGGCTCCGCTCTGCTGGTACAAATCTCTTAATGAAGCCGGCAATTGACGCAAGCGTGGCGCGGGTCTAAAGGGTCGTTATCCCGTGGTGATTTGGCCGGTCGGCTTGCAGCCACGTTAAACAAGTCGCTAAAGGACCGTCGGGCCGCAAGGCCGCATGGACCGGTTGCGACTTTTTCGCGGCCGGTTTTTTTGTGTTTGGATAGGACGATGACGAGCAAGACGCGCAACTGGAAGCCTCAGACCGCACTCGTGCATGGCGGAACCCTGCGTTCCGGCTTCGGCGAGACTTCCGAGGCGATATACCTGACCCAGGGCTATGTCTATGAAACGGCCCAAGCCGCCGAAGCCCGCTTCAAGGGCGAGGAACCGGGCTTCATCTATTCGCGCTACGCCAATCCGACCGTCGACATGTTCGAGAAGCGCATGTGCGCGCTCGAAGGCGCCGAGGACGCGCGCGCCACCGCGTCCGGCATGGCGGCGGTGACGGCAGCCCTCCTGTGCAGCGTCAAGGCCGGCGATCATATCGTTGCGGCGCGCGCCCTGTTCGGCTCCTGCCGCTGGGTGGTCGAGACGCTGGCGCCGCGCTACGGCATCGAGGCGACGCTGGTCGACGGCACCGACATCGCCAATTGGGAAAAGGCGGTTCGGCCCAACACCAAGCTGTTTTTCCTGGAAAGCCCGACCAACCCGACGCTTGAGGTGGTGGACATCGCCGCCGTCGCTTCGCTTGCCAATTCGATCGGCGCGCGGCTGGTCGTGGACAATGTCTTCGCCACGCCGCTGCAGCAGAAGCCGTTGCAGCTCGGCGCGCATATCGTGGTCTATTCGGCGACCAAGCACATCGATGGCCAGGGCCGATGTCTCGGCGGCGTCATTCTGTCGGACAAGAAGTGGATCGACGAGAACCTGCACGATTATTTCCGCCATACCGGCCCCAGCCTGTCGCCGTTCAATGCCTGGACGCTGCTGAAGGGCCTGGAAACGCTGCCGCTGCGCGTGCGCCAGCAGACGGAGAGCGCCGGCAAGATCGCCGATTTCCTGGCCGAGCAGCCGGAGATCGCCCGCGTGATCTATCCCGGGCGCGCCGACCATCCGCAGGCTGACGTCGTGAAGAAGCAGATGTCGGGCGGCTCCACCCTGATCTGCTTTGACGTCAAGGGCGGCAAGCAGGGTGCCTTCGCCTTGCAGAACGCGCTCGACATCGTCCTGATCTCGAACAATCTCGGTGACGCCAAAAGCCTGATCACCCATCCGGCGACGACGACGCACAAGAACCTCAGCGACGAAGCGCGCGCCGAGCTCGGCATCGGACCCGGCACGCTCAGGCTGTCGGTCGGGTTGGAAGATACCGACGATTTGCTGGACGACATCGCGCAGGCGTTGAAGGCCCGATGAGGACTGGTGGCAGACCGAGGATTACAGGCCTGCCGCTTTGCGCAATGCTTCGTTCATGCGCGTCTGCCAGCCATCACCACCGGCCCTGAAACGGTCGACAACATCGGCGTCGAGGCGCAACTGTACCGCACGTTTGGGTCGCGCAAGCGGCGGTCGGCCAACTTTGCGGCGCGAAGCGGCATCGGTCGGCTGCGCATCCGGATCGGCCTCGGCGGCGGCAGTGATCGCAGCATCTTCCTCGTCGGTCCTCGCGCCAAGCGCCTTTCTGGCGAGCCCCAAAGCATCAGCGCGCGACTGCTTTGGGGGAGTAGCCTCGCGGCGCACGATCGTCTTAGAGGTTTTCGACATAGTCCGTAATCTCCTGTCTCGTTGCCTTGCGTGGCGAAATTACGCGGATCGCATGGCTTCGCTCGACATAGACCATCACATAAACGCCAGCCTCGATCAGACCGATGGCAACAAGACGATCCTCGCCAAAATCCTCGCTGTCATCGAGCCGGATAACGGCATTGGCGAAATCGAAGGACGGAGCGATCGCGAAATCCACGCCATGCTTGGCCCTGTTTGTCTTTGCCTTGTTTTCATCCCACTCGAACAGCATCGCCGTGGGGGCGCTCCATAGGTTATTGTATACACAAAAATAGAGCCTAGTTCAACAATTTTTGTATATACGATAACCTTCCTCGACATCAAGCTGAACCGCCGACATCAAGCGCGGGAGGGCGTCTCTTCGAGCTCGGCCGCCTTGGTGCCGATGGTCATGGCGTTGCCGCGCCAGTCGACGGCCCCGCCCAGCCAACCGCGCATCCAGATCGCCGGCAACATCAGGTCGCGTGCGATCATCGCGGTGACGATGCGCGGCGACAGATACCAGCCCTTTGCCGAGGCGAGCATGCATTCCGGCAGGTAGGCGAGCGCCAGCACGCAAAGCGCTGTCATGGGCAGGCTGACGCCGGCGCTGGCCGCGGCGATCAGCGCCAGCACGAGCGGAGCCGCCACGCCGGTCAGGATCTCGGGCGCGAAGAAGAGCGGAAAGGTGACGCGGCGCAGGCGCGCCCAGCGGGCCTGGCGCGACCAGATCTCGCCCGGCATGCGCTGCCCGAGCGGCTGCTCGAAGGGCGAAGCGACGAGATTGACGCGCAGGCCGAGCCTGTTGACCAGTTTGGTCGACGCGGCATCCTCCGCGATCTCGGCGGCGAGCACACGGATGCCGCCATTGGCGTCGAGCATCTGCTTGTTCCACAACATGCTCTTGCCCTGGGCAAAGCCGAGGCCAAGCGCCTCGCCGGCATATTGCCAGCGCGCCTGCAGCGTGTTGAGAAAGGCGCATTCGACTTCTGCCCAGAAGCCGTCGGGCCGCGAACCGATCGGCGTCGAGCAAACCAGGCCGGTGTCCCGGCGCCATGCCGCCATCAGGTGCTGGACGTAGTCTTTCGGCATCAGCACGTTGGAATCGGCGAGAATGACCCAGTCGTGGCGCGCAGCCTCCCAGCCCTTGACGCAGTTGTTCAGTTTCGGGTTGGCGCTGACGCGGTTGTCGCCGGTGAGCAGGCGGGCCGGCACGGCTGGAAAGCGGGCAATCGCGGCGCGGATCGGCTTGACCGCGGGGTCGTCGGCATGGGCGACACAGAAGATCAGTTCGTAGCGGGGCCAGGCGAGCGAGAAAGCGCGCTCAAGCGTCTCATGGGTAAACGGCTCGACGCCGCGCGCCGGGATGACGATCGACACAGGCAGCGGCTTGCCGGCCGGCGGCGCGATGGCGGCGCGCCGTTTCAGGCGCGAGCAGGCGAGCAGGATGCTGGCGAGATTTGAGGCGATGAGAGCGATCGAAAGCGAGCCGGTTATGAGAGCGAGTTCCATCGATATCCGGTCACTCCAGAAAAACCGGCCCGCTTGGCGGCCGTTTTCGACAGTTCGACAGAGCGCCCGAGTCGCCCGGCATTGCTGGTGCACACCATCATTGTCATGTGTCACTCAAATGACATTGTTTGTCGGCACCTGCCCTTCAGGGACAGCAACTCGGACGCGCACGGTTGATCGAACCGCAAAGAGCGCCGAATGTTCCGCACCGGATTTGTTTTGGAGCCGCTCATGTACCGCGCCGTCACGCGCAACATCGAAGTGCAGGTCAGGCCGTTCTATCTCGGGGACCGCTCGGATCCTACGGAAAACCGCTACGTCTGGGGCTACCAGATAACGATCGACAACCAGTCCGACGAATTCGTGCAGCTGTTATCGCGCTATTGGCACATAACCGACGGCGCCGGCCGGGTCGAGGAAGTGCGAGGCGCCGGCGTGGTCGGCGATCAGCCCGAACTCAATCCCGGCGACAGCTACCAATACACGTCGGGCTGTCCGCTCTCGACGCCGTCGGGGATCATGGTCGGCCACTACACCATGCGCAACGAGCGGGGCGAGACATTCGACATCGCCATCCCCGCCTTCTCACTCGACCTGCCGGGGACAAGGCGGACGGTGAATTAGACCCGGCGAAATCGGCGACAGCGTTGTTCTCCCCGTCACCATACGGCGAGAAATGTCCGGCAGGAATGAGGGGCAGCGCCGCCCGTCATCCGCTCTCGGGCCCCTTCTCCCCGTAGAACGGGGAGAAACAAGAAACCCTACTGAGTCGTAAATTCCGCCGGGTCGAAGTCATATTGCGTCGAACAGAACTCGCAAGCGACGTGGATGCCGCCGTCCTCGGTGCTGTCCTTGATCTCCTGCGCGGAGAAGCCCTCGAGGATGCCGCGGATCTTGTCGCGGGAGCATGAGCACTGATCGGCGACGGGAACGCCGCCGAAGACGCGCACGCCATGCTCGTGGAACAGACGATAGAGCAGCCGCTCTGCGCCGATGGTCGGATCGATCAGTTCGGTCGGCTCGATAGTGCCGAGCAGCGCCAGCAATTCCTGCCAGGAATTGTCTGTGGGATCGTGGATCTCCTCGCGCGGATCGCCATCCCCGCCGGGCAGGTCAGGAACGCGCATGCGCTCGGAGGCCTGCGGCAGGAACTGCGCCAGGATGCCGCCCGCCCGCCACTGCTCGTGCGCGCCGCCGGGGCCGGGCGTCAAAAGCTTGGCGACCGAAAGCCGGAGATCGGTCGGGATCTGCTCCGACTGGCGGAAATAGGTGCGCGCGGCCTCTTCCAGGGTCTCGCCGTCGAGCTGGACGATGCCCTGGTAACGTTGCGTGTGGGCACCTTGGTCGATGGTCAGCGCCAGCACACCGTTGCCGAGCAGCGTCTGCTGCGAGGTCTCGCCGGCCGCAATCAGCGCCTCCAGCCGGTCGACATCGAAGCGCGCATAGGCACGCAGCGCCGAGGGGGTGGAAAAATCCGCGACCAGCATGTCGACAGGCCCGTCGGTGCGGGTCTGCAGGATGAACTTGCCCTCGAACTTGAGCGAGGTGCCGAGCAGCACCGTCAGCACACAGGCTTCCGCCAGCAACCGGGCGACCGGCTCGGGATAATCATGGCGGCCAAGGATCGCATCGAGCATCGGTCCAAGCTGCACGGTGCGGCCGCGCACATCGAGCGGGCCGACCTCGAAGGGCACGACGTGATCATCGCCGGCGTAACCGAATTCGCCGAGTTTGGGGTGATGTTCAGCCACTTGATGGGTTTCCAGCATGACAAAGCTCCAGGGCGCGGCCATGCCGCCCTTTGGGGAGCATGCGTCTAAACGCGCTTGATTTGCGTGATGCCGCGCAGATAGGCATCGCGCCTCCGGAGATCAAGTTCCCCGGCACGTCAAGCGCCAAGACACTTCAAGTCCACTTCAGGCCCCAAGACACCAGGCAAGCACGGCCTTCTGGGCGTGGAGCCGGTTCTCGGCCTCGTCGAAGACCACCGAATGTGGACCGTCGATGACCTCGTCGGTCACTTCCTCGCCGCGATGCGCCGGCAGACAATGCATGAACAGCGCGTCGGGCTTTGCCTTGGCCATCAGCTTGGCGTTGACCTGGTAGGGCGAAAACACATTGTGGCCGCGGGCACGGTGCTCCTGGCCCATCGACACCCAGCAGTCGGTGACGATGCAGTCGGCCTGGTCGACGGCTTCCTCTGGCGAGCGGGTAAAGGAGAGCTTGCCGCCATGCGCCTTTGACCAGTCGACATGCTTCTGCGCCGGCTCGCTGCCTTCGGGCACCGCGACGTTGAGGTTGAAGCGGAACCGCGCCGAGGCTTCCAGCAGCGAATGCAGCACGTTGTTGCCGTCGCCGGTCCAGGCGATGGTCTTGCCGGCGACCGGACCGCGATGCTCCTCGAAGGTCATGATGTCGGCCATCAGCTGGCAAGGATGGGTATCGTCGGTGAGCCCGTTGATCACCGGGATGGTCGCATTCTCGGTCAGCTCCAGCAGCCGCTCATGCGAGGTGGTGCGGATCATGATGGCATCGACATAGCGCGACAGAACCTTGGCGGTGTCGGCGATGGTCTCGGAGCGGCCGAGCTGCATCTCGGTGCCGGTCAGCATGATGGTCTCGCCGCCAAGCTGACGCATGCCGACATCGAAGGAGACGCGCGTGCGCGTCGACGGCTTGTCGAAGATCATCGCCAGCACCTTGCCTTCGAGCGGTTTCGAGCGCTCGCCCGCCTTGAGGCGCGCCTTGCGCTCCACTGCGTCGGTCAGCATGGAGCGCAGGTCGCCTTCGGAAACGGCGGAGAGGTCGGTGAAATGACGAAGTGACATCAGGAGCTTTCGAATTTACTTCGCGGCTTCAGCGGCGATTGCCTCGGTCAGGGCCTTGGCGCCGGCGCGAATGCGCTCCAGCGCTTCATGGATCTCGCTGTCCGTGACGGTGAGCGGCGGCAGCAGGCGAATGACGTTGTCGCCGGCCGGAACCGCGAGCAGATGCTGGTCGCGCAGCGCCATGTTCACCTTGCCGTTGGGCATGGCGCATTTGAGGCCCAGCATCAGCCCCGTGCCCCTGATATCCTCAATGACCTCGGGGAATTCGTCGGCCACCCCTGCCAGCCCTTGCTTCAACAACAGCGCCTTGCGCTGCACATCCGCCAGGAAGCCCTCCTCCAGCACCACGTCGAGCACGGCATTGCCGACCGCCATGGCCAGCGGGTTGCCGCCGAACGTAGTGCCGTGGACGCCCGCGGTCATGCCGACAGCCGCCTCGTCGGTGGCAAGGCAGGCGCCCATCGGGAAGCCACCGCCAATGCCTTTGGCGATGGCCATGATGTCTGGAGCGACCCCCGACCATTCATGCGCGAACAGCTTGCCGGTGCGGCCGATGCCGCACTGGACCTCATCGTAGATCAACAGCAGGCCGTGCTGGTCGCAGAGCTGCCGCAGCCGCTTCAGCGATTGTGTCGGCACCGGGCGGATACCGCCCTCGCCCTGCACCGGTTCGATCAGGATCGCCGCGGTCTCCGGCGTGATCGCTTTTTCGGCGGCGTCGATATCGTCGAAGCCGACCTGGTCGAAACCCTCGACCTTGGGGCCGAAGCCTTCGAGATATTTGTACTGGCCGCCGGCCGCGATGGTCGCCAGCGTGCGGCCATGGAAGGCGCCCTCGAAAGTGATGACGCGGAAACGCTCGGGATGGCCCTTGACGAAATGGTAGCGCCGCGCCGTCTTGATCGCGCATTCCAGCGCCTCGGCGCCCGAATTGGTGAAGAACACCTTGTCGGCGAAGGTGGCGTCGGCCAGCCGCTCGCCGAGCCGGCTCTGCCCCGGGATCTCGTAGAGATTGGAGACGTGCCAGAGCTTGGCAGCCTGTTCAGTGAGCGCCGCGACCAGATGCGGATGGCCGTGGCCCAGCGAATTGACGGCTATGCCGCCGGCAAAGTCGAGATATCGCTCGCCCTTGTCGGTAACCAGCCAAGTGCCTTCCCCATGGTCGAAAGCCAGGGGTGCGCGAGCAAAGGTCTCGAAAAGCGCCGAACCGCTCATTATATGCGTCTCCGGAACCGGAAAATCAAAAAAGCCGCCAAAGCGGCGGCCTTTGCGGCTTATCGGGTTTTTCAGCCATGAAGTCAACGAAAACGTCGCGTAGTGGCGCGCGGCAAGCCTCCCGACGGGACGCCGGCTCATAAGTGAGCTGGCAAGTTGGGGAAAACCGAAAAAACCGATTCGTGTTGCACTTCGGACTCTTGTCACCGAGTCAGCGCATAAGGTAGTTGTAGTCGGGAAATAACTAGATTTCGTGCGGCGGACCTAATCACCAGATATATGTGGTGTCTGCCCCAGCAGTGGTGCTGGGCCGGGAATGGATTCCGATTGCCGTACGCTTAGCAGGAGCGCGGTCATGAATTGGACTGACGAGCGGGTCGAACTCTTGAGAAAACTGTGGTCGGAGGGTCTGAGCGCAAGCCAGATTGCTGCCCAGCTTGGAGGGGTCAGCCGCAATGCCGTCATCGGCAAGGTGCACCGGCTGAAATTGTCGGGCCGCGGGCGCGCCACGGCAGCGCCGGCACGCCAGAAGAAGACGGCGCAAGGGTCGGGCGCGCAGAAATCGGTGTCGCGCCCCGCGAGTGCGACCCGCCACGTCACGACATCGATCGGAGCAACGGCGCTGCAAGCGCAGTTCGATGCCGAGCCGGTGGCCCGCCACTATATTCGGCCGGTCGAGAATGTGGTGGTGCCGATCTCGCGGCATCTCCAACTCACCGAGCTCACCGAGCGCACCTGCAAATGGCCGAACGGCGATCCGCTGTCGGAGGACTTCAATTTCTGCGGCAACGAAGCCGCCGAAACCGGCCCCTATTGTAAATACCATGCCCGCGTGGCGTTCCAGCCGGCAGCGGAGCGGCGGCGGAATAGATAAGGACTAAGGCAGTAGGGCAGTCTGTTTTGAATTTGCGCTCCCGAGCGTTCTCTAAACCTACTGCCCTACTGCCCTACTGCCCTACTGCCCTACTGCCCTACTGCCCTACTGCCCTACTGCCCTACTGCCCTACTGCCCTACTGCCCTACTCTCACAGCCATCCATTCTTGCGAAACCGCCAGTAGAGAAAGCAGCAGATCAGCGCAATCGCCAGCAGCACCATCGGGTAGCCGTATTCCATTTTCAGTTCCGGCATGTCGCTGAAATTCATGCCGTATATTCCCGCGAAGGCTGTCGGCACAGCCAGGATTGCCGCCCATGAGGCGAGCTTTTTGGAGATCGCCGTTTCCTGGCTCTGGCCCACCAGCAGGCTCGCCTCGAAAGCAAAGGCCAGCACTTCGCGTAAGCTGTCGATCTTTTCCTGGACGGTGCGGATATGGTCGGTCACGTCACGAAACAGCGGGTGCATGGCTGAATGGATCTGCGGCAGGTCGGCGCTGGTCAGCCGGCGGCAGACCTCCACCAGCGGCAGTGCGGCATTGCGCAGCCGCAACAGATCGCGACGCAGCATATAAAGGCGTTCGATATCGGGGCCGGTCATCGGCTTCAGCAGGACCCGGTCCTCGATCGCCTCGACCTCATCCTCGATCTGCTCGAGCACCGGCATGTAGTTGTCGACGATGAAATCGAGAATGGCATAGAGGACGAAATCCTCGCCCTTGGCCAGTGAATGCGGGCAGCTTTCCCAGTGCTGGCGCACCACAGCATAGGATGTCGAAGGGCCGTGCCTGACGCTGACGATGTAGCCGCTGCCCACGAACAGATGCGTCTCGCCGAAGGTGACGCGGCCCTCGATCAGCTGCGCGGTGCGGGCGACGATGAACAGCGCATCGCCATATTGCTCGATCTTCGGCCGCTGGTGCGGATGCTCGGCATCCTCGATTGCGAGCTCATGCAGATGAAATTGCGCCTGCACGCGCAGCAGAAGCTCGCGGTCGGGTTCAAGCAGCCCGATCCACACGACGTGTCCCGCTTTCCTGGCCCATGTGCCGGCTTCCTCGATCGGGATGTCGGCGATGCGGCGCCCGGCTGTGTAGACGCTGGAGGCGATGACGGCCGATGTCGGCGGCGCGGGCTTGAAGTCCCGGACATATTCCATCGCAGCCTCCCGAAGCACTGCCTTTGCTGGGAACCAGCAGGCTTGCCTCAGGGATAGTCTAGCGCAATACGACCAAACGTTCGAGAGAAAGTGCGTTCACTTGATCGGCTGCGTTGCGGAAAGGCCGATCTTGTCCGTCTTGTCGCCCTTCGGCCGGTCGGCAGGCATCTGGTCGCCGGTGACGATATAGTAGATCGTCTCGGCAATGTTGGTGGCATGGTCACCGATGCGTTCGATGTTCTTGGCGCAGAACAGCAGATGCGTGCAGGGCGTGATGTTGCGCGGATCTTCCATCATGTAGGTCAGCAATTCGCGAAACAGCGACGTGTACATGGCGTCGATCTGGTCGTCGCGGTCACGTACGAAGCCGATCCTTTCGACCGAGCGCGAGGCGTAGACGTCGAGCACTTCCTTGAGTTGGGTCAACGCCAGGTCGGCCAGGGCTTCGAGGCCGCGGAACAGGCTGGTCGGCTGGCGCCCGTCGGCAACCGCCACCACACGCTTGGCGACATTCTTACCGAGATCGCCGACCCGCTCGAGATCGGCCGAGATGCGGATCGCGCCGACGATCTCGCGCAAGTCCGTCGCCATCGGCTGGCGCCGGGCGATGATGATGATTGCCCTGTCGTCGATTTCGCGCTGGCCTTCGTCGAGGACGGCGTCGTCGCGGATCACCTTCTGGGCAAGGCCGGGATCGGCATTGACCAGGGCGGAGATCGCCTGTTCGACCATGCGTTCGGCATGTCCGCCCATGGCGGCGATGCGCTTCGACAGATCTTTCAGCTCCTCGTCATAGGCGCTGACTATGTGCACGGACTGCATGACCGGATGCCTTCCCACGGATGATCTGACTTTGAGTCGTTTCCTCGAATCCCCGCTGATACGCTAACCGGATGACAGAAAAAAGAAATGGCAGCTTGGAAACTAGGGCGCCTCAGGCCGCCGGCAAATGAACCGAGAAGGCGGCGCCCTTGCCGACTTCGGACTTGATCGAGAGCCTGGCGTTGTGGCGCGTCAGGATATGCTTGACGATCGACAGGCCAAGGCCTGTGCCCTTCTGGGTTCGACTGCTCTCGACGTCGACGCGATAGAAGCGCTCCGTGATGCGCGGAATGTGCTCCTCGGGAATGCCGGGGCCAAAATCCCTGATCGTCACGTCGATGACCGCTTCGCCCTCGGCGTCGCCGCGCTCGATCGACACCACCACGCGGCCGCCCGACTGCCCATATTTGCAGGCGTTTTCCAGAAGGTTCTCGAAGACCTGGAACAGTTCGTCGCGGTCGCCCGGCACGTCGAGAGGGCCGTCGGCGAAATCCCGCTCGATGACGACGCCGTTTTCCCGCGCCAGCGGGGCCAGCGAATCGATGACGCTGTCGACGGTCTGGCGCAGGTCGACCTCGGTCCCCGGCCGCAGATAGGGCTTCATCTCCAGCCGCGACAGCGACAAAAGGTCATCGATCAGGCGTGCCATGCGGCCGGTCTGGTTCTGCATGATCTGCAGGAACTGCTCGCGCGCCGCCGGGTCATTGCGGGCCGGTCCGCGCAGCGTTTCGATGAAACCCGATATCGAGGCGAGCGGCGTGCGCAATTCGTGGCTGGCATTGGCGATGAAATCTGCGCGCATGCGGTCGATGCGGCGCGCTTCGCTCTGGTCCTTGAACACCATCACGTAGAGATCAGTGCCGTGACCGACGGAGGAGGCACTGACCCGGTAAGTCCGCTCGACCGGCAGCCTCTCGGTGTAATCGATGACATCCGACGCGACCTCGCCCGACAGCACGCCGTCCAGAAGAGCCTGCATTTCCGGCGCCCGGAATTTAAGCGACAACGATACGCCAGGCGCGATGCCGCCAAAGGCGGCGAAGGCGGCGGCGTTCGCATGAACGATGGCCGCGGCATGGTCGAAGATGATCAAGGGGTCGACGACGGCCGCCGCCAGATATTCGCCGGACAGGCGTTGCAGGCCGATGGCCTCGATCGCCGCGCCGCTTTCGCCGGGCTGGCGCGTGGCTCCAGCCGGTATCATCGCCGCCACCAGCAGCAAAGCCAGCGCCGGCAGCAGCACATAGGCGGAAATGCCCGCAAAGGCATAAACCGCCATGACCGCGACAAGACCGGCGACCAGCAGCCATCGGCTGTTCCACAGCCGCGCGGCAAGCGCCTGCGCCATGCCCTTCTCATCTGCGCCCTGGTCCGCCATTCGCGCCTGCGCCCCGCTCCCGGTCCGGCAATTTCGCTGGACCGGCCTGGCGCATGACGCCGAAAAATCAGAATCGATTTTCGGAAAGGATCATGCGCAAAATCCAAAAGTGCAGCGCCCTTTGCGTCTGAAGCGGCGCGCGGCACTGCAATGGCTCAATAGCACGAGTCCGTAAGCTGGAAAGGTTCGCCTCGATGAAAAAAGCCAAGGAAAACACCGCCGCGGCGACCCCGGGGCCGCTGAAGCTCAGGATCAACGGCAAGGAGCGGGAGTTCGACATCGAGAATCCGGCACTGCCGGACTGGGTCGAGGAGCGCAAGCTGACCGCGGGTGGCTATCCCTACGACAAGAAGATGAAAAGCGACGAGTATGACGAGACGCTCGAGGCCTTGCAGATCGAGCTGGTCAAGGCGCAGGCGTGGCTGCAGTCGACAGGCAAGCGGATGATGGCGCTGTTCGAGGGCCGCGACGCGGCCGGCAAGGGCGGCACGATTTTCGTCCTGCGCCATTACCTCAATCCGCGCACGGCACGCAACGTAGCGCTGACCAAGCCGACGCCGACCGAGCTGGGGCAATGGTACTACCAGCGTTATGCAGACCACTTCCCGACCGCGGGCGAATTCGTCACGTTCGACCGTTCCTGGTACAACCGCGCCGGCGTCGAACCGGTGATGGGCTTCTGCACGCCCGAACAGCACGAGAGGTTTCTCGACGAGACGCCGCACTTCGAAAGGATGATCGTCAATGACGGCATCCACTTCTTCAAATTCTGGCTGAACATCGGCCGGGAAACGCAGCTCGAGCGATTTCACGATCGCCGCCACAGCCCGCTGAAGAGCTGGAAGTTTTCGCCGATCGACATTGCCGGCATTACCAAGTGGGACGACTACACCAGGGCGCGCGATACCATGTTCGAGCGCACCCACAAGGAATTCGCTCCCTGGATCATCGTGCGTGCCAACGACAAGCGCCGCGCGCGGCTGGCGGTGATGCGGCGCATCCTCCTGTCGCTGCCTTATGACGGCCGCGACCTCGACATCATCGGCAAGGAAGACAAGAAAATCATCGGCGAAGGGCCGTCATTCCTGGCAAAACAGGACTGACGGTGCCTGCGCCACGCGGCACTGGACCGCGTGGCGCAACGCCTTTGGCGCGACGCTCAGGCTGCTAACCGGGCAATCCGCTGCAGCCGCCGCAGCGTGGTGTCGTCCTGCAGCGCCTGCTGGAACAGCGAGATCTCCTGATCGATGCGTTCGCAAAGTTCCGCAGGGTTCCCCTTGAGCAGGCCGCGCGTCTGCAGCAACGCGGCGACCGGCTTCCTGGCGAGCTGCCTTGCCCGGCCGAGGGTTGCCTCCTCGACGCTGCCTTCGGAGACGATCTCGGCGACCAGGCCGAGCGCCCTGGCGTCGTCGGCGCACAGCGTGTCGCCGAGGCAGAAAAAGCGGAAGGCGCCGGCGTAGCCGAGCTTCTGCGGCGCCAGGATGCTGGTCGCGGCATCCGGCACCAGGCCGAAATCGACGAACGGCACCCGGAACGTGCTTTCGGCGGACGCGATCACCATGTCGCAATGGAACAGGATGGTGCAGCCAACGCCGACCGCATCGCCGTCGACACAGGCCAGTATGGGTTTGGGGAACGTCGCCAGCGTGCGGAACATGTCGGTGACGGCGGCGATCAGCTTCTGGTGCTTGGTAGCGTCGAGAAATTCGGAAAAATCGCCGCCGAGGCAGAAGCAGCCCGCCAGACCGCGCAGCACGACGACACGCACATCGTCATTGTCGGCGGCTTCGTGAAATGTCCTGGCCAGGCTTTCATAGGCCCTTCTGTCGAGCACCGGCCGGCCGTCGGTCGACGATACGGTAACGATCAGCGTGTGGTTGCGCAGTTCGGGTTGCGGGTGCGCGTTCATGGCCGTTTCCGATCTCATGACGCCCGCCTTTGCCCGAACATATCGGGATATCCCCTGGCCAGAACGGGAGCGTGGTGATTGCGGCGCGAACGCACCACATCCAGCGTGTGCTCGTTGAAGGTGAGCAGCGTCGCGACGACCTGCTGGTTGCCATAGGTGCGCTGATAGCCCAGCGGCGTGGCCAGGAAATGCAACTGGAGCGCGCGCAGCACCCACATCGGCTCGAACTCGATGATCACCTTGTCGACGCCGCGCTTCAGCCCCCACTCGACGAAGCCGGCAATGAGCTCGGTACCGACGGTCGAGACGCCCCGGCGGCCGTCGCGAAAGCCGGGGGCGACCGCATAACGGGTCAGTTCCCAGATGTTCGGACCCGACGGCGGCGTTCCCACGGAAAGGTCGGTCAGCACCTCCGTTAGCAGATGCGGCCGCGTGGTCGGCAACATCCTCTGGTAGCCCGCGACCTCGTTGCCTCTGATGACGATCTGATGCACCGCTTCGTCATGATCGAACTGGTCGATCTCGAAGCCATCGGGGCGCCGCAGGTCCTCCCACCCCATTTCCTCGACAAAAATCCTGTAGCGCAGCCGATGCACGGCCTCCCACAGATCGGGATGTTCCATCAGTTCTTTTGTTGTAAGGGAAAAAATCATTTGCCGTCTCCTGTTCAAGAGGAAGATACGGCCGTGCCCTCGCAAGAAAATTACGCGATCACGTAGGCAGGAATTTCTAGGCCGACCCGGCCGACCTAACTAATATAGCCGCGCCTTATCGCTTCAGCGACTGCCTGTACGCGGTTGACGGCGCCGAGTTTGCTTTTGGCGTTAAGGAGGTGTTTCTCCGACGTGTGTTCGGAGATGCCGAGGATTTGCGAAATCTCCCATTCGGACTTGCCGACGGCGGCCCATTGCAGGCATTCGCGTTCGCGCGGTGTCAGCTCTACGCTATCGATGGTCTTGCTGGCCTTCGTGTGAAGCTGCATGGCGCGGCCCACCGCATAGGTCGACACCAGCGACACCAGGCCGAACTCGGCGGCGGACAGTTCCACGGCCTCGCCACCCAGTGACACCATGACGATCTGGCCGTCGAGCGTGATCAGCGGGAAGGCCAGCCCGTCGCGCAGCTTGAACACGACGGCGTCGCCCATCACTTCGCCGCTGCTTCTGTCGATGCTAACGCCCTGGGCCGCTTCCCGCCACTGGAACGGCGCCTGCAACTGTTTCATGTGGCTGACGATCGGGTCGTGATCGACATAGTTGCGCGCCACGTAGCGCTCCAGCCATTCGACAGGCCAGTCGCAAAGCAGCACATGCTGCTTCTGCTGGCCGGTCGGGGTGCCCGGCTGCGGAACGGTGCCCGCCATCAGAGCGGTCAGGCCAAAATCCGATGTTATGCCCAACAGCCTCTCGCAAACCGCAGCCGCCGTTCCGGCATGCTGCAGGTGATCTATGTATTCCAGCGTGCGATCGAACTGACCCATCGCAACATCAAACCCCATGTTGCCTCGTTGAAATCGATGATCCGTGCCTTGTTGGCACTTCGCCACCGACCAGGGATTGCAAAGCGTTGCCTTGTGGTTGTGGTTCTCGACCCTGGTCCCCCACCAGGGCAGCCACCGCTGTTTGCAAACCCGCTAAAGCATATCCTGAAATCGACGCGTTGAAATCAAAAAGCATTGTGCCTGTACTATTTTCGTACCAGAACCGATGCGAACACAGGTGCGGCGGAAGTTTATCATGGCGTTCCAGCGGAGGTCTCTCGTCCTTGCGTCGATGCTGATCGCGTCGCTGGCGTTGGGTGAGCGCGCGCGCGCGCCGAGCCGCAGGTGCCGGTGCTGTGGGATGCCAAGGAGCGGCTACCGAAACCGGATCTCTCCGCACTGCCGCGGCTGCGGTTCCTGACCACAACCGATTTCCCGCCCTTCAACTTCCTGGACGCCGCGGGAAAGCTGTCCGGTTTCCACATCGACCTGGCGCGCGCCATCTGCGCCGAGCTCGGCATCGTCGACAAATGTCAGATCCAGGCATTGCCGTGGGCCGAGCTCGAAGGAGCGCTTGAGAAAGGCGAAGGCGAAGCGATCATTGCCGGCATCGCCGCGACGCCGCAGTCACGCCAGACATACGCCTTCTCGCGCTCCTACCTGCAATTTCCGGCGCGCTTCATCATGCCGAAGGGCGAGGCGCTGACCGAGCCGCTGTTCGCCAAGCTGCGCGGCAAGCGTGTCGGCGTGATATCAGGCTCGGCGCATGAGCGCATGCTGCGCGATTATTTCAACACCGTTCAGGTCGTCACCTTCGACAGGCCGGAAGACCTCTACGCCAACCTCAAGGCCGGCAAGATCGATGCCGCCTTCGGCGATGGCATGCGTTTCGCCTTTTGGCTGGGCGGTTCGGATGCGGCCGGCTGCTGCCGCTTTGCCGGCGGACCTTATCTGGCGCCGGAATATCTGGGTTCGGGCATGGCCATCGCCGCCCGATCCGATGACCCGGCGCTGGCCGCCGCTCTCGACTACGCGCTGCAGGAGATTTCGCTGAAAGGCACGTTCGCCGAGTTCTACCTGCGCTATTTCCCGGTCAGTTTCTTCTGATCCGGTCCCGGTCAGCTTTCTGATCCGGTCCCGATCAGTTTCTTCCGGTCGGGTTGAGTGTCGCCGCTCAGGTCAGCGTGCGCAGGCGCGCCTTGGCCGCACGCGCGATCGCCGCGACGGTCAGCGTGTCGAGATCGAGCTTGAGGCGAATGAGTTGGAGCACCCGCACCTCCTCCATCCGCATTTCGAGATCGACGGCCGCGACCTCGAAGGCGGCCGCATAGGCGGTGTCGCGCAGGCGCTCCGGCAGGGCCTCGGCCACGCTTGCCAGGACACCCTCCAGCCCTCCCTTTTCATGCAGCTTCTTCTGGCAGGCCTGGGCGACGCCAACCAGGCGGTCGTGGTCGAAATCCTCGAACACCGGCCATGAGCGGACGACCTCGCCGATCCGCGCCAGCTCGACATCCGTCATGTCGCGGTCGGAGGCGGAGGTGATGACCATCAGGTAGATCAGCGCTTCATGCGGGGTCGGCATTCAACAACTCCTCGATACGGGCTGCGAAGGTAGGAACGCGTTCCCTGCGCTGCAAGGAAAAAGCGCCGCGCTCGTTGACGCTCCGGTCAGGCGCGCATAGAGACCGGTTGAAAATCCTCACTTGCGGCTTTGCCGGCGTCTAATTTGGAAAACAGTGACATGGCGGGATCAAACATCATCGATCTCAATCCCGAAGTGCTGACGGCGGCGGCCGAAAGCAAGGCGTGGCCGTTCGAGGAAGCCCGCAAGATCATCGAGCGCTACAAGGGCCGCGAACTCCCGCAAACGGTGCTGTTCGAAACCGGATATGGCCCGTCCGGCCTGCCGCATATCGGCACGTTCGGCGAGGTGGCGCGCACGTCGATGGTGCGGCATGCCTTCCGCGTCATCACGCAGGACAAGGTCGCCACCAAGCTGCTGTGCTTTTCCGACGACATGGACGGCATGCGCAAGATACCCGACAGCGTGCCGGATCGCGCGGCGATGGAGCCGCACCTGCACAAGCCGCTGTCTTCGGTGCCCAACCCTTTCGGCGGCGATTATGCGAGTTTCGCCGACCACAACAACGCGATGCTCTGCCGCTTCCTCGACACGTTCGGCTTCGACTACGAGTTCGCCAGCGCGACGCAGTACTACAAGACCGGCCGCTTCGACGCGATGCTGTTGCGCGCGGCCGAACGCTACGACCAGATCATGGCGGTGATGCTGCCGACGCTGGGCGAGGAGCGGCAGGCGACCTACAGTCCGTTCCTGCCGATCTCGCCGAAGAGCGGCCGCGTGCTCTACGTTCCCATGAAGCACGTCGATGCCAGGGCGGGCACCATCACCTTCGACGATGACGGTACCGAGACCACGCTTCCGGTTACCGGCGGCAAGGTGAAGCTTGCAGTGGAAGCCCGATTTCGGCATGCGCTGGGCGGCCCTTGGCGTCGATTTCGAGATGTTCGGCAAGGACCATCAGACCAATGCGGTGGTCTATGACCGCATCTGCAACATCCTCGGCGGGCACGCGCCGGAGCATTTCGTCTACGAGCTGTTCCTGGACGAGAACGGCCAGAAGATCTCCAAATCCAAGGGCAATGGTCTGACCATCGACGAATGGCTGACCTACGCGCCGACGGAGAGCCTGGGGCTCTATATGTACCAGCGGCCGCGACAGGCCAAGAAGCTCTATTTCGACGTCATCCCGCGGGCCGTGGACGAATATTACACCTTCCTTGCAGCCTATCGGAGGCAGGACTGGAAGGAACGGCTGGGCAACCCGGTCTGGCACATGCACGACGGCAATCCGCCCGCCATCGACATGCCCGTGCCGTTCTCGCTGCTGCTCAACCTGGTCAGCGCCTCCAATGCGCAGAACAAGGACGTGCTGTGGGGCTTCATCTCGCGCCATGTGCGGGGCGTGACGCCGGCGACCCACCCTGAGCTCGACAGGCTGACGGGTTATGCGATCCGCTATTTCGACGATTTCGTGAAGCCGACGAAGACCTTCCGCGCGCCCGACGACGTCGAGCGGGAGGCGCTGGAAGCGTTGGATCAGGCGCTCGGCGCCCTGCCGGCGGGCTCGGACGGCGAGGCGATCCAGAACGCCGCGCTCAACATCGCCCGCAAGGTGGAACGCTATCAGGATCATTCCAAGAAGAGCCCCGAAGGTGGTCCGGGCGTTTCGGGCGCCTTCTTCCAGATGATCTACCAGGTGCTGATCGGGCAGGAGCGCGGACCGCGCTTCGGCTCGTTCGCGGCACTCTACGGCATCGCCGAGACGCGCGGGCTCATTCAGAAGGCGTTGGCTGGTCAGCTGGCTTGAGAATGCCGCCGACCTCTTCCAAGATCGAGCCCGGCGCTTGCGGCGCCGGGGCGCGGGCGGCCGGCATCGAAGGCACGCCTGAAAGGCTTGGCGCCGATCCGAAAATGCCTTTCCTTTCGCTGCGCGCTTTTTCCCCGACTTCGACGTAAGGGCCGCCTTTGGCGGCGCGCGCCCAGCCGTTCTCGACCAGCCATCGGCCGACATCCTGCTTGCCGATCCGGCAGTCGGCGGCGATCAGGTCGCGGCCGCCTTCCGGCGGCACGGCGCAGACCACCGCCCGGCCGCGCAGGAAGGCGCGGAACGCCGTGCGCGCGCGGACGCCGCAGGGCCAGGATTTACCGTCCGAGGTGCAGGTCTCGTCCTGCCCGACAATGTCGACGCCGGAAACCGCGACAGAATAGCCCTTCGCCTCGATCAGTCCGGCGGCGGGCGCGACCGGCTGGAACAGCTTCGTCCCTTTCCAGTCGTCCGGCATTTTCGGCTTGGGCGGCATGGCCAGCGCCAGCTTGCTCAACGGCGCGCGCGGCTCCACCCGCTCCAGCTCCTTGCTGGGAAGCTCCGGCGGCGCCACGACTTGGGGATCGATCGCACGCGAGTGCGGGCTAGCGGCGGGGGGCGGCGGAGCGGCAATGGCCGATGTGGCCGGCTCCTCCGGCACACCGTCGGTGCCTGGCTGAGAGACCGTATCGGCGCTCGGATCGATCTGTTCCACCGCGACGGTAGCTTCGCCGCTCTTCAGCGCGCGGCCGCCGGCGACTACCAGCGCGGCCATCACCGGGATCATCAGAACCGCAAGGACAAGATGAGGAAGCCGCACCCGCCCGCACCCTATTGGCTTGCCCAGACGATCCGCGCCACCCATTCAACCTCGCGCATGGGAATGTCGCGGTCGGGATGATCGGGATTGAGCGAAACCAGTGCGATCGACCTGGCGGTCTGGCGATCGAGCACCTTGGCCATCACCTCGCCGCCCGTCGTCTTGACGACGACGCGATCGCCCTTGCGGATGAGGGCTGCCGGCTCGACGATGAGCACGTCGCCATTGCGGTAGAGCGGCAGCATTGAATCGCCTTGCACCTGAAGCGCATAGGAACTCTCGGTCGATTGCGCCGGCAGTTCCACCAGATCCCAGCCTTGACCGGCCGGGAAGCCGGCATCGTCGAAAAACCCGCCGGCGCCGGCCTGGGCAAAGCCGAGCAACGGAACGGCACGCCCGCGGGCGGGCATCGCGCCGTGGGCGGCCCGACCTTCTATCAGCCCGGTGAATTCGTCGAGCGAAGCGCCCGTCGCCTCGATGATCTTGGCCAGCGATTCGGTCGAGGGCCAGCGCGGCCTGCCGTCCGACGACAGTCGCTTCGACTTGTTGAAGGCAGTCGAATCAAGGCCGGCCCGCTTCGCCAGGCCGGAAGCCGAGAGCGAATACCGCTCGGCCAGAGCGTCGATGGCGGCCCAAACACGGTCATGCGAGAGCAATTCCGCTCTCCTTGCAAAAAGGAAAAAATGCCTTTCCTTTCTAGTCTTCGAATGAAGGTTTGTCCACCGGTTGTGCCATGGCACTACATCTTCCTGCTGGCCGCGCCAATTCCGGTTTCCGGGTCAACCGATCCGCTTGGCCTGCTCCCGCAGGTTCCGGTGCGAGGCCATGAACGCCCGCTCGGCTTCGCTGGGCGGACGCGGCTGGGCGGAGCGGCCAAGCGCGGCGACAACCTCGTCAATATCGAGAAAGCGCCGGGCGGCGCGGTCGTAGACGCCGGCTGTCGTCATGATCAATGCGGCGGTCTCGCCATTGTCGAGGACGAAACGGTGCTTGCCGATGACCTGGCTGCCTTCCCAGGTCTCGATCGAAGACACCACTTCGAAACGCCGCCACAGTTTGATCTCACGCACATAGGCCGATTGCAGCCCGCCGATCATCGGCGCCCAGCCATTCGTTCTCGCCAGCGTGATGAGGCCGGCGCGGATGAAGATATCGATGCGGCCAAGGTCCGCCAGCATCATATAGCGGGCATTGTTGAGATGGCGGTTGAAATCGATGTCCGTCGGCAGGCAGCGAAAGGCCAACCGGCTTTCATCACCCATCTGGTAAGAGCCACGGCTGCGCGCCGTGGCCATCATTCGCGCAAGGCGCCCCAGACATACATTACGGCGCGGCGCGTCTTTTTCGGACGCGCAAGGGACGCCACGACACCTTTGATTCCGGCCACGCTCAGGCCGCCTGCTTCACGTCGCCCTTCGCGTAGGGGTCGAAGCGCTGGTAGAAAGTCTCGCCCTTTTCGGCCATGTCGAGCAGCAGCCTGGGCACCTTGAACTCGGCGCCGTATTTCTTCTGCAAGCTCTTTGCGATCTTGACGAACTGCCCGGCGCCGATGCCGTCGATGTAGGACAGCGCGCCGCCCGTATAGGGCGCGAAGCCGAAGGCCAGGATCGAGCCGACATCGGCCTCGCGAGGATCGGTGACGATGCCCTCCTCCATCACCCGAGCCGCTTCCAACGCGATGGTGACCAGCAGGCGCTGCTGCAATTCCGCATAGTCGACCTTCTCCGGCTTGAGCTGCGGATAGAGCTCCTTAAGGCCCGGCCACAGCTTCTTCTTGGCCGGCTTGGCCGGATAGTCGTAGAAGCCCTTGCCGTTCTTGCGGCCGAAGCGGCCGTGGTCGTCGGCCATGGTGTTGATCAGCGCCATCTGCTTCGGGTCGACCGCCTTGTCGCCGAGATCCCTGATGGTCTGCTTCATGATCTTCTGGGCGAGGTCGATGGCCGTCTCGTCGGTCAGCGCCAGCGGGCCGACCGGCATGCCGGCGGCCTTGGCGGCGTTCTCGATCATCGGTGCCGGAACGCCCTCGATCAACATCTTGTAGGCTTCCGACATATAGCGCAGGACGCAGCGGTTGACGTAGAAACCGCGCGTATCGTTGACGACGATCGGCGTTTTCTTGATGGCGCGCACGAAGTCGATCGCGGTGGCCAGCGCCTTGTCACCGGTCTTCTTGCCAAGGATGATTTCGACCAGCATCATCCTGTCGACCGGCGAGAAGAAATGGATGCCGATGAAATTCTTCGGCCGCGCCGAATTCTTGGCCAGGGCGGTGATCGGAATGGTCGAGGTGTTCGACGCGAAGATCGCCGACGACTTCAGCACCGCTTCCGCCTGTTCGGTGGCGCTTTTCTTCACCGCGGAATCCTCGAACACCGCCTCGACCACGAGATCGCAGCCGGCAAGGTCGGCATAGTCCGATGTCGGCGTGATCAGCGACAGGAGCCTGTCCTTGTCCTCGGGCTTGGCACGCCCCTTCTTCACCTGATCCGAGATCAGACCATCCGAATGGGCCTTGCCCTTCTCGGCGGACTCCATGTCGCGGTCGAGCAGCACCACCGGGATGCGGGCTTTGGCCGTGACATAGGCGATACCGGCGCCCATGAAGCCCGCGCCGAGAATACCGATCTTCTTGAACCTGGTTTCCGGCACGCCGGCCGGGCGGCGCGCGCCCTTGTTGAGTTCCTGCAACGACACGAACAGCGAGCGGATCATCGCCGCCGCTTCCTTGGTCTGCATGATCTCCGTGAAATAGCGCTGTTCGATCCTGAGGGCGGTGTCGAACGGCACCAGCAGGCCCTCATAGACGCATTTCAGGATCGCCGCGGCGGCCGGATAATTGCCATAGGTCTCGCGGCGCAGGATGGCGATGGCCGGCGGCCACAGATTAGCGCCCGCCGCCGAATAGACCGGGCCGCCGGGCAGCTTGAATCCCTTCTCGTCCCACGGCGCTACCGGCTTGAGGCCGTTCCTGATCATGGCCTTCGCAGTCTCGACCAGCTTGGCCGGCTCGGCGACCTCGTGGATCAGGCCCATCGCCTTCGCCTTCTGCGGCGACAGGTTCTGGCCGGAGGTCAGCATTTGCAGCGCCTGCTGCTGGTCGGTGAGACGCGGCACCCGCTGGGTGCCGCCGGCGCCCGGGAAAATACCGATCTTCACCTCGGGGAGCGCCATCTTCACCTTGTCGGAATCGGCGGCGACGCGGCCATGGCAGGCCAGCGACATTTCGAATGCACCGCCCATGCAGGTGCCGTTGATTGCCGAAACCCACGGCTTGCCCGATGTTTCCAGCTTCCGGAACAGACCGGTCATGGTGCCGGCGTTTTCGAACAGCGCCCTGGTCGCCTTTTCGAGATCCTTGCCCTTTTCAGCCGCGAAGGTCGTCAGCATCTTCTGGAGCATGGTGATGTCGGCGCCGCCTGAGAACGTATCCTTGCCGGAGGTGATGACCGCGCCCTTGATGGCGGCGTCGCCCGCCACCTTGTCGACAATGGCGTTCAGCTCGCGCATCACCTCCTCGGTGAAGACGTTCATCGAGCGGTCCGGCATGTTCCATGTGACCAGTGCAATGCCGTCGGCGTCGGTGTCGAGGGTGAAATTGGTGTAGCTCATCGTTTCTCTCCCCGTCAGACGCGTTCGATGATGGTTGCGGTGCCCATGCCGGCGCCGATGCACAGCGTCACCAGCGCGGTGTTCAAATCGCGGCGCTCGAGCTCGTCCAGCACGGTGCCGAAGATCATCGCGCCGGTGGCGCCCAGCGGATGGCCCATGGCGATGGCGCCGCCATTGACGTTAATCCTGTCGTGCTCGATATCGAAGGCCTGCATGTAGCGCAGCACCACGGAGGCGAAGGCCTCGTTGAGCTCGAACAGATCGATGTCCGACAGCTTCATCTTGGCGCGCTTCAACAGCTTCTCGGTGACGTCAACGGGGCCGGTCAACATCAGCACCGGCTCGGAGCCGATGTTGGCGAAGGCGCGGATGCGGGCGCGCGGTTTCAGGCCCATGGCCTTGCCGGCCCGCTTCGAGCCCAGCAGCACGGCCGCCGCGCCGTCGACGATGCCCGACGAATTGCCGGCATGGTGGACGTGATTGACCTCCTCCACTTCCGGATGCTTCTGCACCGCCACGGCGTCGAAGCCGCCCATTTCGCCGGGCATGACGAAGGAGGGATTGAGCGAGGCCAGCGACTGCATGTCGGTCGATGGGCGCATATGCTCGTCATGGTCGAGGATGGTGAGACCATTCTGGTCCTTAATCGGGATCACCGAATTCCTGAAGCGGCCATCGGCCCAGGATTTTGCCGCGCGCTTCTGGCTCTCGACGGCGTAGGCGTCAACATCGTCCCGGCTGAAGCCGTATTTTGTGGCGATCAGGTCGGCCGAAATACCTTGCGGCACGAACCAGCCGGGCAGGCCGACCGAAGGGTCCATGAACCAGGCGCCACCCGAGGCGCCCATGCCGACGCGCGACATCGATTCGACACCGCCGGCAATGACGATCTCATCGGCGCCCTGGGCTATCTTGGCGGCGCCGAAATTGATGGCGTCGAGGCCGGAGGCGCAGAAGCGCGAGATCTGCATGCCGGGCGCCGAGGTCGCGTAGCCGGCCTCGAAGGCCGCGGCGCGCGGAATGACCGACCCCGCCTCGCCGACCGGGTCGACACAACCGAAGATGATGTCGTCGACAGTTGCAGTGTCGAGCCCGTTGCGGTCGCGCAGCGCCTCCAGCGTCCTGGCGGCGAGCCGCACTGCCGGCACTTCGTGCAGCGAGCCATCCTTCTTGCCCCTGCCGCGCGGCGTGCGAACGGCGTCATAGACGTAAGCTTCGGCCATTTTCCTGCTCCTTGGGTTTGCCGACCGATGCTCAGAGCGAGCGGCCGATCAGCAATTTCATGATCTCGTTGGTGCCGCCATAGATGCGCTGGACGCGGGCGTCGCGGAACATGCGGGCGATCGGATATTCATTCATGTAGCCATAGCCGCCATGCAATTGAAGGCATTCGTCGACGACTTTGCCCTGCAGGTCGGAAAGCCAGTACTTGGCCATCGACGCCGTCACCGGATCGAGACCGCCATCGATGTGGCGCGCCACGCAATCATTGTAGAAGACGCGGCCGATCGTGGCCTCGGTCTTCAGTTCGGCCAGCTTGAACTGGGTGTTCTGGAAATCGATGACCGCCTTGCCGAACGCCTTGCGCTCCTTGACGTATTCGATGGTCAGCGCCAGCGCGCGCTCGACCATGGCAATCGCGCCGGTGCCGATCTGCAAACGCTCCTGCGGCAATTGCTGCATGAGCTGGATGAAGCCTTGTCCCTCCTCGTGGCCGAGCAGGTTGGAGGTCGGCACACGCGCACCGTTGAAGAACAGTTCGGACGTGTCATTGGCCTTCAAGCCGATCTTGTCGAGGTTGCGGCCGCGCTCGAAGCCGTCGACCTCGTCGGTCTCGACGACGATCAGCGAAGTCCCCTTGGCGCCCTTGGCCGGATCGGTCTTGGTGACGACGATGATGAAATTGGCGAGCTGGCCATTGGTGATGAAGGTCTTGGAGCCATTGATCTTGTATTGGTTGCCGTCCCTCTCGGCCCGCGTCTTGACGCCTTGCAGGTCGGAGCCGGCGCCGGGCTCCGTCATGGCGATGGCGCCGATCAGTTCGCCGGTGGCGAGCTTCGGCAGCCATTTCTTCTTTTGCTCCTCCGAGCCGTAGTGGAGGATGTAGGGGGCGACGATCGAATTGTGCAGACCGATGCCGAAGCCGTCGACGCCGACATGGCCGATGGCCTCGATGATGGCGCTCTCATGGGCGAAGGTGCCGCCCGATCCGCCATATTCCTCCGGCATTGAGGCGCAGAGCAGGCCGGCGGCACCGGCCTTCAGCCAGCTCTCGCGGTCGACCATTTCGTTCTTCTCGAACTCGTCGTAACGCGGCGCGATCTCTTCGGACATGAAGCGGTGCGCCATGTCGTAGAGCATGCCGACCTCGTCCGCCGCCCAGGCGGGCTTCGGCAGGCCAAGGATTTCGGCTGGGTTGGTCATGCGATGATCTTCCTCCCAAGGTCTGCCATCGAAATTGAGATCCGCGCACTGTCGCGGCGCCCCCTCCCGGCCCCTCTGGACCGCCCTCACCTCAAAGGGAGAGGGACCATTTCTAGAACGCTTCCGCCGGCAGTGCCATCAACGTATCGGCGCCACTGGAGATGCGGGCGAGACGCGTCGCGGTTTCCGGCATGATCCGCTCCATGAAGAAGCGCGCCGTCACCAGCTTGTTGTCGTAGAAGGACGACGCGCCGTTGGCGCCCGACTTGCCTTGGGCGGCCCTGGCCATCTGCGCCCACATATAGCCGAGCGCCACGAGGCCGAAGAGATGCATGTAGTCGGTCGAGGCGGCGCCGGCATTGTCGGGCTTGGCCATGCCGTTCTGCAGCAGCCACATGGTCGCCGTCTGAAGATCGTTGAGGCTCTTCTTCAATGCCTTGGTGAAGGGGGCCATCTTCTCGTCGGCGCGGTTCTCTTCACAGAACTCGCCGACTTCCTTGAAGAACGCCTGCACCGCGCGGCCGCCGTTCAGACCCAGCTTGCGGCCGACGAGATCGAGCGCCTGGATGCCGTTGGCGCCTTCATAGATCATGGCGATGCGGGCATCGCGCACGAACTGGCTCATGCCGTGCTCTTCGATGTAGCCATGGCCGCCGAACACCTGCTGCGCCATCACGGCGTGATCGAAGCCCTTGTCGGTGAGCACGCCCTTGACCACCGGCGTCATCAGCCCGGTGTAGTCGTCGGCCGCCTGGCGGTCCTTGTCGTCGGCGGAGCGATGGGCGATGTCCGACTTGATCGCCGTCCACAGCGCCAGCGCGCGGCCGGCCTCGTTGAAGGCCCTCATGGTCATCAGGCTGCGGCGGATGTCGGGATGGACGATGATGGGATCGGCCTTCTTGTCCGGCGCCTTCGGCCCCGACAGCGAGCGGCCCTGCAAGCGGTCCTTGGCGTAAGCGACGGCGTTCTGGTAGGCAATCTCCGACAGCGACAGCCCCTGCAGGCCGACGCCGAGCCGCGCCTCGTTCATCATCGTGAACATCGCCTTGAGACCGCCATTGGCCTCCCCCAGCAGCGTGCCTTGCGCCTCGTCATAATTCATGACGCAGGTCGAATTGCCGTGGATGCCCATCTTCTCCTCGATGGAACCGCAGGAGACGGTGTTCCTCTCATCGGGATTGCCAGAAGCATCGAGCTTGAGCTTCGGCACGATGAACAGCGAGATGCCCTTCACCCCTTCGGGCGCCCCCTCGATGCGGGCCAGCACCAGGTGGACGATGTTGTCCGCCATGTCGTGCTCGCCGGCCGAGATGAATATCTTCTGGCCCGAGATCTTGTAAGTGCCGTCGCCATTCGGCACGGCCTTGGTGCGCAGCAGGCCCAGATCGGTGCCGCAATGCGGCTCGGTCAGGTTCATGGTGCCGGTCCAGGCGCCCTCGACCATCTTCGGCAGCCATTTGGCTTTCTGCTCGTCGGTGCCATGGGTGATGATCGCCGCGATCGCGCCCTGCGTCAGGCCCGGATACATCATCAGCGACATATTGGCCGACACCATATACTCAGCCACGGCGGTATGCACGGCATAGGGCAGGCCCTGGCCGCCGAACTCGACAGGCGCCGCCAGCCCCATCCAGCCGCCTTCGCGATACTGGTCGAAGGCTTCCTTGAAGCCCTTGGGCGTCGTCACCGAGCCGTCGTCATGGCGCACACAGCCTTCCATGTCGCCGACACGGTTGAGCGGATGCATGACGTTTTCCGCGAGCTTGGCGGCCTCGGCGAGGATCGCCTCGAGCACGTCGGGCGTTGCATCGGAAAAGCCGGGGAGATTGGAATGGCGCTGGTAGCCCAGCACCTCGTTGAGCACGAACAGCGTATCCTGAACGGGCGCCCTGTAGATCGGCATGCTCTTCCTCCACCCTGCGGACCTGATCCGAAACCCCCGAATTCATGTCAGGGCGGCATGCGGATCCGTGTTGCAGCGGGAGATAACAAAAATTGACGTTTGCGTAAACGTCAATTCAGCCGATGCGACAAAATTTCTCCTGCACCGCAGCAAACCGGACGCGATGCAGTGCATGTGGTGGAACCCCCAATGAAAGAAGCCGCGTGGCGCTCGCCACACGGCTTTTTTCGATCATGGACGTTGCGCCGCAAGGCGGCGGGGCAAATCAGCCGGCGACGCTCGCCTGCGGCGCCGAGCGCTCGACCAGCATCTGCCGGACGGCAGCCATGGAGGTGCTCAATTCGCTGATGGCGTCATCGATGAGCGTGCGCTGCTTCTGGAGGCGGGCAAGCTGCTTCTCCGACTTGTCCAATGCCAGCCGCAACTGCTTGGTGTTGGAGCCGGTGGGATCATAGAGATCCATCATCTGCTTGACGTCGCGCAACGAGAACCCGACCTTGCGGCCGAGCAGGATCAGTTTCAGCCGAACCCTGTCGCGGCGCGTGTAGAGGCGGGTTGAACCGTCGCGCTGCGGGTTGAGCAGGCCCTTGTCTTCGTAGAAACGCAGCGTGCGCAGCGTCACGCCGTATTTCTTGGCCATTTCGCCGATGCGGACGAGGTCCTCGCCGGAGTCAACGGATATAGTGTTGGTATTGGCCGCGGTCTCGCCGGCCGAGATAAGCTTCATGGTCACTGGCTTTCCCCGTCTGTGGCGTCGCGGTCCCGGACCAAGCGATGCCTGACTGAAAGCGGGGGCGTGCTTCCAGCCGTGGTTTCGACAAACAAATCGCAAACAGCACGCTTGATGCGCCTTTTACGTTTACGTCAATTCTATACCGATAGCCCTCTCATGACGCAAGGGCGTTGTGCGGGCGGCGCTTTATGCCGCAGCGGCCGGTTCACCGCGAACTTCGTCGCAACTTCTTAAGCTTGGTTAACGCGTTGTTTACCACGTTGGGCGAATTGTGCGCATGTCGGCTACCCGTGTTTATCCTGTATCGAATTTTTCACGGTTTTTCGGAGCGCGGGTGAACCCCGGGAAGCTTGTCTTCCACCGTGGTGCGGCCGCCTTCGTTCCGGCGAGGATTTGGGGAGCTGGTCGCAAACCGGCCAATCTGAAAGACGGACGCACCGATGAACAGCAAGCGGTCCTACCTCGATACACTCAACGCCGGCAGGCAGCGCAGGCCTCAGACCACGCTCGAGCAGTTGAACCGCTCGCTGGAGACGCTGGAACAGCGGCTAGAGAGGACGCGCGAGGATACGATGGCACGTCCCGATCCCCGCCAATATGGCGCCGAACCGCGCTATCCCGCAGCACAGCCTTCGGCTCAGCCGCGCTGGTACCAGGATCCGCAGCCCGCGCCGCATCCGCAGGCTCCGATGCCGGCGCCGGCCGTCGGCCAGAACTACCAGAACCTTGCCCGCGATATCGACCGCATCCGCGGCCAGGAAGACAGCGTTGCCATGGTCGGCAAGATCGCCGGCGAGCTGCGCGGCATGCGCGAGGAATTGCGCCACCAGATGACTGCCGGGCTGCAGAGCGAATTCGAGGCGCTGCGCAAGGACATCGACCGCGCACTGCTGGCAAACGCCAAGTCAGGCGCTTCGGGCAAGGGCAGCGCCGAACTCGGCCTCGAATTCGAGCGGCTTTCCGGTGCCATCAAGACGCTGTCGGAAAAAAGCGACGACAGAAGCGTCAACATGCTGCGGCTCGAACTCGAACAGGTCAAAGCCGCGCTCGACACGCTGGCGCGCGAGGAGAGCGTGCAGAAGGTCGACCGCCGCTGGGACGATTTCGATCGTCGCTGGACAGCCTTCGAGGACCGCGTCGACGCCGACCAGCGCAACCGCTCACCGGACCCCGCCATTTCGGGCCTGACCGATCGGCTGGAGCAGATCAGCAACGCCGTCAACAACCTGCCGGAATCGCTATCCCTGCGCTCGCTGGAGGAAAAGGTCCGCACGCTGGCCAGCGCCGTGGATCATTTCGCCAGCCAGCAGGACAATCGCGGCGGCAGCACGCTGGCCATCATCGACGAGCGGCTGGACGAGATCTCCCGCGCCATCGTCGCCTCGACCGTCGCGGCACAGGCCAATACGCTCGACCATGAAGCCTTCGAGCGCATCGAGAAACGGATCGATTCGCTCGCCCGGCAGATCGAGGAAGTGGCGCAGGACCACCCCGGCAACGCCGTCGTCGACCGGCTGAACACGCTGTCGAGCCGGGTCGACGAACTCGCCGGCCGCGCCGCCCTGCCCGAGCAGGCGATGGAACGGCTGGCCAAGCAGATCGCGCTCATCGCTGACAAGATCGACCGGGCGCCGGCCATGCCCGACGCCGACTATATCTTCCACGGGCTTGAGCAACGCTTCGACGTGCTGTCGTCGATGATGGAACGGCGCCAGGGCGACGCCATCGAACAGGGCAACATGCTGTTCCGCGACCTTGAGCGCCGGCTGGACGAAGTTGCCGACCGGCTCGACCAGCGCATGCCGCAAGTCGACGGCGCCGGCATCATGGAAGCCATCGATGCCCGCTTCACGGCGCTCGCCAAGCGCATGGAAACACGCATTCCCGACCCCGCCGGCGAAGCCGCGATCCGTGGCCTGGAAAGCCGGCTCGAAGACATTTCGAGCCGCCTGGACTCGTCCGCCGCGCAAGTCGCCGGCATCGATCCGGCGCTGATCCGCAGCCTGGAGGCGCAAGTCGCCAGCCTGTCCGCCCACCTGTCCAGGCCCAGCGCACCGCTGCCGGAGTTCGAGGACATCAGCCCACGCCTCAATGAAATCGAGAAGGCGCTGGCGGGAACGCGCGACTCCATCCTTGGCGCGGCGCGCGAGGCGGCCGAGAACGCGGTGCGCTCGCTGGCCGGCTCGGGCGCCGACACGTCGGCGGTTTCCGGCCTTGCCCAGGACCTGAAGACGCTCGAGACGCTGACACGCCGTTCCGACGAGCGTAACTCGAGAACGTTCGAGGCCATCCACGACACGCTGCTCAAGATCGTCGACAGGCTGGGTTCGCTGGAACCAGGCGAACCGTCCGAGGCGATGAGCGAGCTTCTGGATGCACGCCCGGACGAAGCGATCGGCAAGCGCCGTGCGCGAGCCGGCAAGATGGCCGTGGACGCTCCGTCGATGGATATCGACGAGCCCATGCCGTTGACAGGGGACATGGCCGATCTCGACGGCCGCGCCGCCGCGATCATGCGCAGCCAGCCTGCTTCGCCACGCGGGCCGGGTGCGCGCTCGCCCGCGGAGGCGGCCGCCGCCGCCGCCATGGCCGCGCTTGGTTCCGATCCGATCGCCGGGAAGGGCGAGCCGACCGGCCGCCGCAAATCGATGCTGGGCGGCCTGGCGCGCGCCTTCAAGGGCAAGAAGGAAGCAGACGTTCCGCCGCTGGCGGGCTCGGTGCCGGGCCCGGAAATCCCGAGCGTCGATCTCGACGAGCCGCTCGACCCGAAAATGGCCAACCGGCCACTGGAGCCCGGCTCCGGCGCGCCCGACCTCAACGCCATCATGAAGCGCGTGCGCGACGAGCGCGGGCAACCGGCAAAGCTCAGCGACAGCGATGCCGCGAAATCGGACTTCATCGCGGCTGCCCGCCGCGCGGCGCAGGCCGCCGCCGCCGAGGCCGACGCCTTGAAGCGCCAGTCGACGATGAAGGGACCGGTGAAGGCGCTCAGGATCGGCGACCTGCTCAAGGCGCGGCGCAAGCCGATTTTGATGGCGGCCGCCGCGATCATGCTGGCGCTTGCCGGCTTGCAGCTTGGCAAGGCGTTCCTCGCCGATCCCGCCCAGGTGGCAAGCAATGACGCGCCGGCCGTTGCCTCGCAGCCGCTGCAAACCGCATCCGTCGACGCCGCGAGCCCGCCCAAGCCGGAAACCCAGTTGGCGGCAGCGAACAGCGAACCGGCCCGTGAGGTCAGGCAGGCCGAGCCCTCCGCTCCGGCGGTCAAGGACGACATGGTGGCGCAGACCGCGCTCGCCATGCCGTCGGACGGCGATGGGCCGACGAACGCCGGCCCGACGGCGGAACCGGCTCCGGCGGCGATAGCTCCCGTCATGCCTGCCGGCGCGGGTGCGGCAGGCTCCGACGCGATGGCTTCGGCAGAACCCATTTCCGCCGGTCCCGTAGCAGCGGCTCCTTCTTCTCCGGCACCTTCCGCTGCTGCCGGCGGAACGCAAACGACGGACAGCGGTATCCAACCGACAGTGGCTGCACCGGCCATGGCCAATGACAGCACCGGCGCCGTCGTGCCCGCCGGCGCTCCCGCGGCCCCGGCCAAATTCGACATTCCCGCCGATGTAGGCCCGGTCGCCCTGCGCGACGCCGCAGCCACCGGCGACGCCAAGGCGCTGTTCGAGATCGGCTCGCGCTATTCCGAGGCGCGCGGCGTCAAGGAAGACATGGCGGCCGCGGCCAAATGGTATGAAAAGTCCGCGGAACTCGGCTTCGCTCCGGCCGAGTATCGCATCGGCAATTTCTACGAGAAGGGCATCGGCGTCCCGCGCGACATCAAGAAGTCGAAGACCTGGTACCAGCTCGCCGCCGAGCAGGGCAACGCCAGCGCAATGCACAATCTGGCAGTGCTGTTCGCCATGGCCGCGGACGGCGTGACCGACAATGAATCGGCCGCGCACTGGTTCCAGGAGGCCGCCGATCTCGGCGTGAAGGACAGCCAGTTCAATCTCGGCATCCTCGCCGCCAAGGGCGTCGGCATGAAGCAGAACCTGGAGGAGTCCTACAAATGGTTCGCGCTCGTCGCCAAGACCGGCGACAAGGACGCTGCCGCCAAGCGCGACGAGATCGCCAACGCGCTGCGTCCCGAGCAACTCGAGCGCGCCCGCGCCGCCACCGAATTGTGGAAGGCCAAGCCGCTCGATCAGGCCGCCAATTCGGCCGACATTCCCGAATCCTGGCAAGATGGCACACCGCAGACCACGGCCAGCATCGATATGAAGAAGGCGGTCAAGAATATCCAACTTATCCTCAACAAGAACGGCTACGACGCCGGCGGCGCCGACGGCGTGATGGGCGCGAAGACCAAGAATGCGATCGTCGCGTTCCAGACTGACAACAAGCTGCCCGCGACCGGTGCGGTCGACGAAAAGCTGGTCAAGGCGTTGCTGGCGCGCAAATAGCGGCAGGAGCGTCGTATCCGCGACGCCCCTGCCACACATTTGCCTGTTAACTGCTTGAGATGTTTTTTGTTTCGGCGCGGCGGCGGGGTTTGACCCTGCCGCCGCTTCGGCGCAAGGAAAAATTGGCTTTTCGGTGCGATACTATCCGCAACGGCGGTATTCGCCGACTGGCAAACTGATCGAGACCGACGGGTGGGCATCTATCTCCCGATTGCGGAAATTTCCGTCAACGTCTTCGTGCTGCTGGCCATGGGCGCTGCGGTGGGCTTTCTGTCGGGCATGTTCGGTGTCGGCGGCGGTTTTCTCATCACGCCGCTCCTGATCTTCTACAACATCCCACCGGCAATCGCGGTGGCGACCGGCGCCAACCAGGTCATCGCCTCATCCTTCTCCGGCGCGCTGTCGCATATGAAGCGCGGCACGCTCGACTTCAAGCTCGGCGGGGTGCTGCTTGCCGGCGGCATCGTCGGTTCCACCGGCGGCATCTACGTCTTCGCTTTCCTGCGCAGGCTGGGACAGCTCGACCTGTTCATCTCGCTGCTCTATGTCGTGCTTCTGGGCACCGTCGGCGGGCTGATGCTGGTCGAAAGCATCAACGCGCTACGCGCCACGCGCAGCGGCGCGGCACCGATGATGAAGAAATCCGGCCAGCACAACTGGATCCACCGCCTGCCGCTGAAGATGCGGTTCAGGGCCTCGAAGCTGTTCGTCAGCGTCATCCCCGTGCTTGGGCTGGGCGCGGCCATCGGCTTCCTGTCTTCTATCATGGGTGTCGGCGGCGGCTTCATCATGGTGCCGGCTCTGATCTATCTCCTGAAAGTGCCGACCAACGTCGTCATCGGCACCTCGCTGTTCCAGATCATCTTTACCTCGGCCTACACCACTCTGGTCCACGCCACCACCAACCAGACGGTCGACGTGATGCTGGCCTTTCTTTTGATGGCCGGTGGTGTCGCCGGCGCGCAATATGGCGCCAAGGCCGGCCAGCGGCTGCGCGGCGAGCAGTTGAGAGCGCTGCTGGCGATGCTGGTGCTGGCGGTGGCGATAAGGCTTGCCATCGACCTCTTCGTCACGCCGCCCAACCTTTATTCGCTGTCCGGCGCGGGCTTCAACTGATGAATGGCCTGAAAGCGCTCGCAACCGCGGCTCTTCTGTCATTGATCGCCGCCGCACCCGCGAAGGCGCAGACGCCGCCGACCGAAAGCGTCCAGATCGGCCTTTCCACCGACAAAGTCTCGATCACTGCCGGCTTTTCCGGCGCCGATCTGACCATTTTCGGCTCGCTGGAAAATCCCGATCCGCTGGTGGCGCGCCAAGGCCGCTACGATATCATCGTCGTGCTCGAAGGCCCACCCAAGCCGGTGGTGGTGCGCCGCAAGGACCGGGTGCTCGGCGTCTGGGTCAACCTGGAATCCGAGACCTTCGAAAACGTGCCGGTGTCCTATTCGGTGGCGACGACGCGGCCGTTGCAGGACATCACCGAGCCGAACAGCTACAGGCAATTGTCGCTCGGCGCCTCCAATCTCTACATGCAGCCGGCCGATGCCGGCGACAGCCCGGCCACGATCGAGGAATTCACCGCGGCGTTGCGCGAACGCAAGGCCGCAACCGGCCTCTACAGCGAGAATGTCGGCGGCGTGCAGTTCCTGTCACAGAACCTGTTCCGCGCCACGGTGCGGCTGGCGCCGAACGTTCCGGTCGGCACCCACAAGGCGCGCGCGTTCCTGTTCAAGAGCGGCCTGTTCATCAAGGAGAGCTCGGCCCAGCTCGAGATCCGCAAATCCGGTTTCGAACAGTCGATCTTCCGTGTCGCCCACGACTATTCCTTCCTCTACGGCGTCTTCGCCATATCGCTGGCCATGGTGACGGGCTGGCTCGGAAGGTTGATCTTCCGCAAGGACTAAAGCGGCTACAAAGGGGTTTTCCTTTCCCGGATCATGCTATAGACCGCCACCTCCCGGTCTACCGGGCAACACGCACAATTCAATTCGGCAGAGCGGTCCGATCACCCCGGACGACAGAGAGCGCACGCTTCACAGACGGCGCCGAACCGCTGCTTTAGCAGAGATGACAGGAGGCTGCGATGCGACCAGCATTCGCCGGCATCGATTTTGGCACTTCCAACTCCACCGTGGGCGTGGTCAGGAGCGGCCAGCCGCACCTCGTCGCGCTGGAAGGCGGCGAAGTCACGCTGCCAAGCGCCGTGTTCTTCAACTTCGAGGACAACCGTACCTGTTTCGGCCGCCACGCAATCGCCAATTACACCGACAGCGTCGAAGGTCGGCTGATGCGCTCGCTGAAAAGCGTGCTCGGCAGCGCGCTCGCGCAGGAAAAGACGCGCATCAAGGCGCGATCGATCGGCTTCATGGAGATCGTCGGCCTGTTCCTCGGCCATCTGCGAAAAAGACTGGAGGACGATGCCGGCGGCGCCGTCGAGAGCGTGGTACTCGGCCGGCCGGTGCAGTTCGTCGACGACGACGCCGAGGCCGATGCCAGGGCACAAAGCGAGCTCGAAGGAGCCGCCCGCGCCCAGGGCTTCAAGCATATCGCCTTCCAGTTCGAACCGATCGCGGCGGCCCTCGACTACGAGCAGAAGGTGACGCGCGAGGAACTGGCGCTGATCATCGACATGGGTGGCGGCACGTCGGACTTCTCGATCGTAAGGGTCTCGCCGCAGCGTGCCCGCTCGCTTGACCGCAAGGACGATATCCTGGCCAGCCGCGGCATCCATATCGGCGGCACCGACTTCGACCGATTGCTCAGCATCGCGCATGTGATGCCGGAACTCGGCTACCTCAGCCCGACCAAGGACGGCAAGCGCAACCTGCCGGCCAGCTACTTCATCGATCTTGCCACATGGCAACGCATCAACCTGGTCTACACGGCCAAGGCGATGACGCATCTGCGCCAGATCCGCTACGAGGCCGAGCGCGCCGATCTCGTCGACCGCTTCATCCATATCGTCGAGCACCGGTACGGGCACGCGCTGGCCGCTCTTGTCGAAAGGGCCAAGATCGAGCTGACCGACAAGGTCTCGGCCGATGTCGAGGTGAGGCTGCCGGAAGTCCAGTTCGCCGCCGAGATCACCCGAAAGGCGCTGGACGCCACGATCGCCAGGGACATCGAGCGCGTTGCCGCCACGGTCGGCCAGACCATCGGCGACGCCGGGGTCAAGTCGTCCGACATCACCGCCGTGTTCCTGACCGGAGGATCCACCGCGATCCCGCTGGCGAGACAAAAAATCCTGTCGCTGGTGCCTCAGGCTTCGGTCATCGAGGGCGATATGTTCGGCTCGGTCGGACTTGGCCTTTCGCTGGACGCGCAGCGCAAGTTCGGCTGATATCCGGACAATTCACGAACGCGCGGACGCCTTCTCGTCGGCCCCCAAATGCGCCTTGAGCGCCATCTGGGCCAAGCTTGCCTGGCGGTCGCGATGTGTAATCATGGCGAAGTCGCGTTTCGGCAGTTCGAGCGGCACGGACCGCAGGCTGCCTTCGGCGACGGCGCGTCCGACGACGAGCTCCGAAATGATGGTGGCGCCGGCACCGGCCTCGACCGCCTGGCGAACCGCCTCGTTGCTCGGCAGCACCAGAAATATCTGCAGGTCGTCAAGCGAAATCCCTTCGCGGCGCGCCAGATCCTCCAGCACCTCCCGCGTGCCGGAACCGCCCTCGCGGATGATCCAGCGCAGCCCTTTTATGTCGGGGCGGCCCGGCGCGATTTCGGCGATCTCGGGATGAGAACCGGCAACCACCAGCATCAACCGGTCGATATCGACCTTGGCGCGGCGCAATATGTCGGACTCGGTGCGCCCCTCGACCAGGCCGAGATCGGCGGTTCCATCCAGCACGCTGGCTTCGACCTGCCTGGTGTTGCCTATGCTGACGCTCAGCCTGACCGCAGGATAGGCTTCGTGGAAGGACGCCAGCCGGCGCGGCAGCCAATAGCTGGCGATCGTCAGGCTGGCGGCGATGGAGAGGCTGCCGGCAACCGTCTGCGAGACATGTTCCAGCACATTGCGTGCGGCGGCGGCTCGTTCCAGTACGGCCTTGGCTTCTGGCAGGAACCGGTGACCGGTCTGGGCAAGCTCGATGTTGCGGCCGACGCGGTTGAACAGATGGACGCCATGCTGCTCCTCAAGCGCGCGGATGGCGGCCGACGCGGCCGATTGGGAGATGCCCAGCAGCTCCGCCGCCTTGGTCATGTGGCCGCGCTCGGCGACGGCGACAAATATCCGCAACTGGTCAAGTGTCATAAGGCATTAAGAACCAATATCGATCGAATTTACAAGAACAACTGATTAGACGGGTTGATAGCTTTATTCTAAGTTTTCAATCGAAGTTAGAAAAAATTCGCTACCGATTGACAGACAATGAAATGATCGGGCGGTTCAAGTCCCTGTTCGCGCACTGGACCCGCGGCCTGCGGCGGCGGCTGGCCGGCGATCGCTATCATCCGGAAGAGCATTACATGCGCGGTCCCGGGCCGAAAACCAGGGCCAAAGCCGCGAACCGCAGAAGCGCTCGGGGATCATGACCCAAGGATCTCCGCGCGGCGCGAATTCCGCCCCGTCCCAACGCCCGCTCGCCGACACGAACGCACCCGACGAGAACGATGGCGTCGACACCTCGCCCGCCGTCTCCGACCGCATCGCCAAGACCACATGCTATATGTGCGCCTGCCGCTGCGGCATCGACGTGCACATCAAGGACGGCAAGGTCCGCTACATCAACGGCAACAAGGATCATCCGGTCAATCGCGGCGTGATCTGCGGTAAGGGCAGCTCCGGCATCATGCAGCATTACAGCCCTGCCCGGCTGAAAAAGCCGCTGCTGCGCACCGGCTCGCGCGGCTCGGGAGAATTCCGCGAGATCGAGTGGGAAGAAGCGCTGACGATCGCCGCGCAGCGGCTTTCGTCCATCCGCCGCAGCGACCCGAAGAAACTCGCCTTCTTTACCGGCCGCGACCAATCGCAATCCTTGACCGGCTGGTGGGCAAGCCAGTTCGGCACGCCGAACTTCGCCGCGCATGGCGGTTTCTGTTCGGTGAACATGGCCGCAGGCGGGCTTTATACGATCGGCGGCTCGTTCTGGGAGTTCGGCGAACCCGACTGGGACAATACCCGGTATTTCATGCTTTTCGGCGTCGCCGAGGACCATGATTCCAACCCGATCAAGATCGGCCTCGGCAAGCTGAAGGCGCGCGGCGCCAAGGTGGTGTCGATCAACCCATGTCGCACTGGCTACAACGCCATCGCCGACGACTGGATCGGCATCCGGCCGGGCACCGACGGCCTGTTCGTGTTCGCCCTCATCCACGAGCTCTTGAAGGCAGGCCGCGTCGATCTCGACTATCTCCTGCGCTACACCAACGCCCATGTGCTCGTCATCCAGGATCCGGGTGCGGCCAATGACGGGCTGTTTGTCCGCGACAGCGCCGGCAACCTGCTCGCCTGGGACAGGGTGGCGAAGGTGCCTGTCCGCGCCACCGACGCCAGCGCCAAACCGGCATTGACCGGCAGCTTCACCGTCGACGGTCGTCGCTGCGTTCCGGTGTTCCAGCTGATCGCCGATCGATACCTCAATGAGAGCTATTCGCCCGATGCGGTCGCGGAGCGCTGCGGCATTGCCGCCGATACGATCCGCAGGATCGCCGCCGAGCTCGCTCATGTCGCCTTTGAGCAGACGATCGAACTGCCGGTGGCGTGGACCGACTGGGCCGGCCGCCGCCACGAGACGATTAGGGGACGGCCTGTGTCGATGCACGCGATGCGCGGCATCTCAGCCCATTCCAACGGTTTTCATTCTTGCCGAGCCATTCATCTTCTGCAGGTGCTGCTCGGTACGGTGGACGTCCCGGGCGGCTTCCGCTTCAAACCGCCTTATCCGCGTTGCGCGCCGCCAGGACCGAAGCCTGCCGGCAAGAGCGTCCGGCCGATGACGCCACTGGACGGCATTCCGCTCGGCTTCGTCTGCGGGCCTGACGACCTTCTGGTCGATGAGGCAGGGGTGCCGATCCGCATAGACAAGGCCTATTCCTGGGAGGCGCCGCTCGCTGCGCACGGCTTGATGCACACCGCCATCCGCAATGCCTGGGCCGGCGATCCATACAAGATCGACACACTGATGATGTACATGTCGAACATGGCCTGGAATTCCTCGATGAACACCGTCGAGACAATTCGTATGCTGACCGACCGCGACGAGGCGGGCAATTACAAGATCCCTTTCATCATCTATTCCGACGCCTATTATTCCGAGACCGTGCCGTTCGCTGACCTCGTGCTGCCCGACACAACCTATCTCGAACGGCACGACTGCATCAGCCTGCTCGACCGGCCGATCAGCCATGCCGACGGACCGGGCGATGCTATACGCCATCCCGTGGTCGAGCCGGACCGGGACGTGCGCCCGTTCCAATCGGTGCTGATCGAGCTCGGCGCGCGCCTCGGCCTGCCGGGTTTCGTCAGGGAGGACGGGGCGGCCAAATATGCCGACTATGCCGACTACATCGTTAATCACGAGCGCACGCCCGGTATCGGCCCGCTTGCCGGCTGGCGCGGCAAGGACGGCAATTCGACCGGCAAGGGCGAGCCAAACCCGGACCAGTTGCAGCGCTACATCGACAATGGCGGCTTCTGGCACCGCGATTTCGCTGAGGACCAGCGCTACTACAAGATGGCCAACCGGTCCTATCTCGATTTCGCGGTGCAGATGGGCTTCATCCCGAAGGCCGAACCAGTCGTCTTCCAGCTCTATTCCGAACCCTTGCAGCGCTTTCGTCTTGCCGCGCGCGGCCATGGTCGGGCCGTGCCGCCCGAGAGCGAACGCCAGCGCATCGAGACCTACATGGACCCGCTACCCTTCTGGTACGTGCCGTTCGAGGAAGCGGCCGTCGACCAGCAGAAATATCCGTTGCATGCGCTGACGCAGCGGCCGATGCACATGTACCATTCCTGGGGTTCGCAGAATGCGTGGCTGAGGCAGATTACCAGCCAAAACCGGCTGTTCGTGCATGAGAGGACCGCGGCAGGTCTCGGCCTTGCCGACGACGACTGGGTGTGGATCGAAAGCATCAATGGCAAGGTCAAGGGACAGATCAAGCTGGTCGAGGGCGTGAACGAAAGCACGGTCTGGACCTGGAACGCCATCGGCAAAAGGCGCGGCAGCTGGGGGCTGAAGGACGATGCCGCCGAGAGCAATCGCGGCTTCCTGCTCAACCACATCATCGGCGACCAGACCGCGGCAGACACCAACGGCAGGCGGTATTCGAATTCCGATCCGGTGACCGGCCAGGCGGCATGGTTCGATCTCAAGGTGCGCATCGTCAAATGCGCGGCGGAGGAAGCCGGTTTCACCGAGCCGCAATTCGAGCGTTTCCACCAGCCGCCGCAATTCCAGCCATCGCCGGACACACTTCGCTTTGGCGCCGAATTCCGCATGAACAGGGAAGCCGCCAAATGACCTGCGTCCCCGCCCACACGGGCAAAAAACTAGGCCTGGTCATAGACCTCGACACCTGCGTCGGTTGTCAGGCCTGCGTCACCGCCTGCAAGGAATGGAACACCGGCGGCCACATGGCGCCGCTGACCGACATCGACCCCTATGGCGGCCATGTCGACGGCGTCTGGTTCAATCGCGTGCACAGCTACGAGCACACCACCGCGATGGGCGGCCGCACGGTGAACTTCCCGCGCTCGTGCCTGCATTGCGAGACGCCGGCCTGCGTCACCGTGTGTCCGACCGGCGCTTCCTACAAACGAGCCTCGGACGGCATCGTGCTGGTCGATGAGGACAAGTGCATCGGCTGCAAGCTATGCAGCTGGGCCTGCCCCTATGGCGCGCGCGAATTCGACACCGATGTCGGCGTGATGAAGAAATGCACGCTCTGCGTCGACCGCATCTACAATGACAATCTCGCCGAGGAGGACCGCGTGCCGGCCTGCGTCGCGGCCTGTCCGACCAGCGCACGGCATTTCGGCGATCTCGGCGACCCCGCCTCGGCGGTGTCGCAACTGGTTGAGGAGCGTGGCGGCGTCGACCTGATGCCGGAACTCGGCTACCGCCCGACCAACAAATACCTGCCGCCGCGCGCGCATAGCGAACGCGCCGCAAAGATTTCTGCGCCAACCCTGGAGCCGGTGAGGGCCGAGGGTGGGTTCCTCGGCTGGGTCGACCGCATGCTCTCGAACTAAACCCCATGCATCCAGCCTTCTCGGTCGTCTTCTTCACCACCGCCACCGGCGCCGGCTACGGCCTGCTGGCGCTGCTCGGCGTGCTGGCGCCACTTGGCGTCATCGCACCCGATTTCTGGCTGGGCTTCATCGGCATGGGACTGGCGCTCGGCCTGATCACCGCCGGCCTGTTGTCCTCGACCGGACATCTCGGCCGCCCCGAACGCGCCTGGCGTGCCTTCTCGCAATGGCGCAGTTCCTGGCTGTCGCGCGAAGGCGTCGCCTCGGTCGCCACCTTCGTCCCGGCGGGACTGTTCGGCATTGGCTGGGTCATTCTTGGCCGCACCGATGGCTGGGTCGCCGCCGCCGGACTTCTGGCAACGATTGGCGCCGTCATCACCGTCTGCATGACCGGCATGATCTATGCCTCGCTGAAACCCATCGCTCAGTGGCACAGCCCTTGCACCTTGCCCGGCTATCTCATCTTCTCGGCGATGAGCGGCAGTGTGCTTCTGGCCGCGCTATGCCAAGGCTTTGCTGTCGGTTCCAAAATGCTTCTGGCGGCCTGCGTACTGCTGACCCTGCTCGGTTGGGCCTGGAAGCTTGCGACCTGGCGGTACAACGACCAATTGGAAATCCCCACCAACGGCAACACCGCAACCGGGCTTGCCGGGGGGACGGTTAGGTCGCTGGAATGGCCGCATACCGAGGAAAATTATTTGCTCAAGGAAATGGGTTTTCGCATCGCCCGCAAGCACAGCGCAAAGCTGCGGCGGATCACCCAACTCCTGGGCTTCGCGCTGCCCGCCTTGCTGCTGATTGCGGCCTTCGCCTTGCCGTCACCTTTCGCGGCGCTCGCATCGGTGTTCGCCGCGGTCGCACAGTTTGTCGGCATGCTGGTCGAGCGTTGGCTGTTCTTCGCCGAAGCGAAGCACACGGTCACTCTCTACTACAAGAAATAGCGGCTTCAGCCGGGCCGCAGCATCGAGCCTGAAATCGCAAAGATGCGGTCCGTGCCGAGCATATAGGCCATCAGCGATTCCAGGCGGAACAGGCCGGCATAGGCGCGGTCGAGCACGTTGAGCGAGCCGGTATAGGCGCCGAAGGCGGGCATGATCATGCGGCCGCCATCGCCGGCGAAGCAGCGCCGCCGCACCGAACGGCCCTGCTGCACGATGCGGGCGCAGGGATGGAGATGGCCCGATATCTCGCCCTCGACGCGCAGCTTCGACGGCTCGTGCCGGAACAGCAACGAGCCGATGGCGAGTTCGCGCACCGTTTCGCCCGGCAGGTCGGCGGGCGCCTCCGGGTCATGGTTGCCGGCCACCCAGAACCAGTCGCGGCCCGCCATCAGCGCCTCCAGCCGTTCGCGGAAACTTCGATGCATGCGCTCGGCGCCGCCACCATCGTGGAAGGAATCGCCCAGGCTGATCACGATTGCCGGCTGGTAGTCCGAGATGACGGCCTGCAATCGCAGCAAGGTCGCGCCGGTGTCATAGGGCGGGAGCAGCATGCCGCGCCTTGCCAGCGATGAGCCTTTTTCCAGATGCAGATCGGAAACGGCCAGAAGCTTGAGCTCGGGAAAGTAGAGCACGCCGCGCGGATCGCAGACCGCACGTTCGCCGGCGATGCCGACCAGATCGGCATCGGCGATCAACGATGCGCGCGCCAGCGAAAAATTCATTCCTCAGCCATCTCCGGCCCCATGGCTTCCTCAACCAGCGTGGCCGCGTCCATCAGCAGCGTTTCATCGGCTTCGCCGTGCACCGGCATCTTGCCGATCTCGAGCATGATCGGCACGGCGAGCGGCGATATCTGTTCGAGGTTCTTATGCATGATTCGACCTTGAATGCGCGAGAGCATGTCCGCAAGTCTGCTGACATCGAGCAAGCCCGCCGCCGCGTCCGCGCGCGTCGCCTGGAGCAATATGTGATCCGGCTCATGGCTGCGCAGGACGTCATAAATAAGGTCTGTCGAGACAGTCACCTGACGGCCACTCTTCTCCTTGCCGGGATGACGCTTTTCGATCAGCCCTGAAATCAGCGCGCAATTGCGAAAAGTGCGCTTGAGAAGCCAGCTGTCTGCCAGCCAGGCCTCGAGATCGTCGCCAAGCATGTCCTCATCGAAAAGCGCGCCGAGCGAGGGTTTTCCGGCTTTGAACATCGCCCCCATGTCGCCCAGCGACCAAATGGCCAAGGCATAGTCGGTGGCGACGAAGCCAAGCGGCCTGGCGCCCGTCCTGTCCAGACGGCGGGTAAGCAGCATGCCGAGCGTCTGGTGGGCCAGCCTGCCCTCGAAGGGGTAGGCGACCAGATAGTGGCGGTTGCCGCGCGGAAAGGTCTCGATCAGCAGGTCATCGCGTTTGGGCAGCACCGATTTGTCGGCCTGGAAGCGCAGCCAGTCGGCCACCTGCTCGGGCAGTTTCTTCCACCGCTGCGGATCGTCCAGCATGGCGCGGACCTGTTCGGCGAGATAGGTCGAAAGCGGGAACTTGCCGCCGCCATAGTAAGGCACCTTCGCATCGCTGCCGGGCGCGTTCGAGACGAAGCACTCATTCTCGCGAATGCCTTCGAAGCGAAGAACTTTGCCGGCGAACATGAAGGTATCGCCATGCGTCAGCGTCTCGAGGAAAGCCTCCTCGATCTTGCCTAAAACCCTGCCGCCGCGCGACACGGAACCCTTGCTGCCGGCCTGGACATAACGCACGTTGAGCGCCGGTACCTCGATGATAGTGCCGACGTTCAGCCTGTATTGCTGGGCCACGCGCGGATTGGATACCCGCCACAATCCCTCCTTGTTGAGGCGGATGCGGGCGTATCGCTCATAGCTCTTCAAGGCGTAGCCACCCGTGGCGACGAAATCGACGACGCGGTCGAATGTCGACCGACCCAGCCCGGCATAGGGGGCCGCCGACCGCACCTCCTCGTAAAGATCGTCCGCGCGGAACGGTGCGCCGCAAGCACAGCCAAGGACATGTTGCGCCAGCACATCGAGCCCGCCATCGACCAGTGGAGGCGTATCCTGCGCGCCGAGGTAGTTGGCATCCAGCGCTGCCCGGCATTCGAGCACCTCGAAGCGGTTGGCCGGGATGAGGACGGCTTTGGATGGTTCGTCCATGCGGTGGTTGGCGCGGCCGATGCGCTGCGCCAGCCGGCTCGCTCCCTTGGGTGCGCCGACATGCACGACGAGGTCGACGTCGCCCCAGTCGATGCCGAGGTCGAGCGTCGAGGTGGCGACGATGGCGCGCAGCGCATTGTCGCCCATCGCCTTCTCGACCCGCCGCCGCTGCGCGACATCGAGCGACCCATGATGCAAGGCGATCGGCAAGGTATCTTCGTTGACGCGCCACAGTTCCTGGAACAGCAACTCCGCTTGGCTGCGCGTATTGACGAACAGCAGGGTCGTCTTGTGGCGCTTGATCTCGCGGTAGATCTCGGGCGTCGCGTAGCGGGCCGAATGTCCGGCCCAGGGCACGCGCTCCTCCGAATCCAAGATGGATATTTCGGGCTTTGCGCCGCCGGTCACGACGATCAGTTCGGCCATTTCGGGACTTGCCGTATTTTTGGGCGGATTCTGGCCGACCAGCCAGCGGCGCAATTCGTCCGGTTCGGCCACCGTGGCGGAAAGTCCGATGGTCTGAAGCTCGGGCATGAACTGCCGCAGCCGCGCCAGACCAAGCGCCAGGAGATGACCCCGCTTCGAAATCACCAGCGAATGCAACTCGTCGAGCACGACATAGCGCAGGTCTTCGAAGAAACGCCTGGCATCGGGTGCCGCGATCAGCAGTGCAAGCTGCTCGGGCGTGGTGAGCAGGATGTCGGGCGGCACCAGCTTCTGCCGCTGGCGTTTGTGCGCCGGCGTGTCGCCGGTACGGGTCTCGATGGTGAGGGAGAGCCCGATCTCTTCCACCGGTTTGCCGAGGTTGCGCTCGATGTCGACAGCCAGCGCCTTCAGCGGCGAGATGTAGAGCGTGTGGATGCCGCGGCGGGCCTGTCCCGGTTTTCGCCTGGCCCTGACGGCCAGTTCGGTCAGCGAAGGCAGGAACCCGGCCAGCGTCTTGCCGGCGCCGGTCGGTGCAATCAGCAGCACCGACTGCCCTGCTTGAGCCCTCGCCAGCAATTCGATCTGGTGGGCGCGCGGCGACCAGCCTTTCTCGCCAAACCATCTCAGGAATGGCTCGGGCAGGACAACGGCGGCATTCTGGTCGGCAAGGCGCGGCTTCTCTGTCACGCGTCAGAGGTAGCGCGACGGCGTGCGAACGCCAAGAACAATCGGAACAAAAGGTGATCGAGCAGTTTTTCTCTCCCCCGGAAGAAGGGAGGATCGGCGCTATGGCCGCCGGAACTCCGTCGGCCCGCCGTAGAGATAGCCGATGCGGGCGACGGCTTCCTTCAGACCTTCGCGAGATACCAGCATGGTGTGGCCGTTGGCGTGGATCATGGTCTCGGCATCGGTCATGATGGCGACATGGCCTTTCCAGAAAACGAGATCGCCGCGGCGCAGGCCGGAATAATCGGGGCCCGGATCGAGCGGCTCGCCGATGCTCTGCGCCTGCATGTCGGAATCGCGCAGGACATCGGCGCCGGCCATGCGCATCGCCAGTTGCACGAGGCCGGAGCAATCGATGCCGAAGCCGGAGACACCGCCCCAGAGATAAGGGGTGCCAAGGAACGTCTCGGCCACCGAAACATAGTCGGCGGCCACATTACTGAGCGGCCGCAGGTGACCCGCTATGATTGCCTCACCGGAGGGCAGGACGGCATAGTGGGTGCCGCGCGTTTCGGCGGACCCGGTCACCGTGACGGTGGACCCCATCGACAGCTGTCCCGCGATCGGAAGGCGCAGATCCGGGCCGGGATAGAGGAAAGTTCGGGGCACGGAGACGATATGGGTGAGCGCATGATCCCGCCCGCCCAACATGGCGTCGGCGACATAGCCGACATAACCGTCCCGTTCGGCCTGAATCCAGGCCCAGCCCTCTCTGTCCTCGAAAACGAGCACGTCATCGCCGAACAGGGCTTGCGTGTTGACACCAGCGTCTGGACGCGGAGCCTTGCGGATATCGGCAACCGGGATCGAAATCCGCGCCGGCCGGCCGGCGACAAAGCGGTCGGCAGCGACCTCTCCTTTCAATCTCGCATCGGCAAGATCGGGCCGAAAGGCGTGGAGGCGGGCATCCCTGGCGGTCAAATCAGTTCATCCATTGAAGCGGCTGGTCATCAGATGGGCAGCTCTTGTGCCTTGGCGATGATACCATCGCCGAAGCGCTCGACAAAGAGGGCGCCCTCGACCGTGCGCTTGATCAGCACGTTGCGCTTGTCGAGCTCGTCACGATGGCGCGACACCAGTTTGAGCGCGCCCATCGTGTCGAGCGCCCTGGTGATGACCGGCTTGGTGACGTTGAGACGGGCCGCCAGCCCGCGCACCGTGTGCGGCGGCGGATCGAGATAGATGGTGAACAGGATAGCCGTCTGGCGCATGGTGAGGTCGGGCGCGTCGTCGCGCACCTGCGACAGCATCACTTGCTGCCACAATCGCAAGGCCTGGCTCGGGCGCATCGAAATCGACATCGCACGAGAATGACGGCAAATTGTTTCGGTTCCGTTTCAGTTTCAGCAATCTGCCGGCCCTGAAAGTCGCCGCCACATCAGCCAAAACGCTTCGAGATGACGTGCTCCAGTGCCCGGATGCCTTGCGCCTCGCCGCCGGCAGGTCCGTGCGGACGATCGGCGGGGTTCCAGGCGAAGATGTCGAAATGCGCCCAGCTTGCCGTCTTCTCGACAAAACGCTTGAGGAACAGCGCCGCGGTGATCGAACCGGCGAACCCATCGGTGGTGACGTTGTTGATGTCGGCGATCTTCGACGACAGCTTCGCATCATAGGGCCGCCACAGCGGCATGCGCCACAGCGGATCCTCGACCGCCAGCGAGGCGGCCGCCAGGTCCGAGGCCAGCGCCTCGTCGCCGGTGTAGAAGGGCGGCAGGTCCGGACCGAGCGCGACACGGGCAGCCCCGGTCAGTGTCGCCATGTCGACAAGCAACTGCGGCTCCTCCTCGTCGGCCAGCGCCAGCGCGTCGCCCAGAACCAGTCTCCCCTCGGCGTCGGTGTTGCCGATCTCGACTGACATGCCCTTACGGCTCGCCAACACGTCGCCAGGCCTGAAGGCGTTGCCGGCGATCGAATTCTCGACGGCCGGGATCAGCACGCGCAGCCGCACGTTCAATCCGGAGGCCATGATCATCGAGGCCAGACCCAGCACATTGGCGGCGCCCCCCATGTCCTTCTTCATCAACAGCATGCCGGACGACGGCTTGATGTCGAGGCCGCCGGTATCGAAACAGACGCCCTTGCCGACCAGCGTCACTTTCGGCGCGCTCCTTGGCCCCCAGCCCATGTCGATAAGGCGCGGTGCACCGGACGAAGCGCGGCCGACGGCATGGATCATCGGGAAATTCTGCTTGATGAGGTCGTCGCCCTTGATCACCGACACTTCGGCCTTGTGAATTTCGGCCAGGGCTCGAACCGCCTTCTCCAGCTCGTCCGGCCCCATGTCGCTGGTCGGCGTGTTGACAAGATCGCGCGTCAGGAAGACGCCTTCGACGATGCGGCGAACGCGTTTTGCCTCTACGCCGGCCGGCAATTCGAAGCGCAGCGCCTTGCCCGGTTTCTTGCCATAGCGGGTAAAGACATAGCCGCCGAGGGCCAGCGCGATCGCCGCCAGCTCCGGCTCGGCCGGCGCGGAGGCGAAATGCCAGTCGCCCTCCGCCAGGCTTTTCGCCAGCGCGCCGACGGCCAGCGCGCCCTCGCCGTCGCCAATGCCGAACAAGGCACCGCCGAGCGCGCCGTTTTCCGCAGGCACGATGAGCGTCCTGCCCGCTTCGCCGGAGAAGCCGTTGGCCCTGGCCCACGCCACGGCTGATGACGTCAGACCGGCCGTCTCCAGACCGTCCTTAGCCACTAGATGGACAGGAAGCGGGTTGTTCAGCTTGTTCTCGACCAGTTCCACTGACATTCGATGTTCTCCTGCCGACGTCCGTCGATTCGGCGCTTCTTAACTGTCCGTTAGGGTTAACAGAATATTTCTTCGAGAGGGAAGATGGCCACGCAATGGCCACGCGCATGAATGGAGGCCCAGGGTGCCGATGTCGACGAACCGCACGATGAACGCCAGCGGAAAGCGGCTCATCACCACGGCCTTCATGCTCGCGCTGGCCGCAGGCGTTGCCGGCTGCGGAACCGACAAGATCAGCACAGGCTCGATCGGACGCACCAGCGGCAAGCCGCTGGAGACGATGTCGGCGGGAGAATTGCACAATGCGACGGCAGCGCTTGGCCAGTCCTATTCCAGGAATCCCAACGATAAACGGATAGCGACCAACTTCGCTGCGGCGCTGCAGATGGATGGCGATGCCGACCAGTCGCTTGCCGTGATGCGCAAGCTGGCGATCGCCTATCCCAAGGATCGCGACGTGCTTGCCGCCTACGGCAAGGCGCTGGCCGCCAACGGCCAGTTCGAGGCGGCGCTTGATGCCGTGCGCCGGGCGCAGACGCCGGAATATCCCGACTGGAGGCTGGTGTCGGCGGAAGCGGCCATTCTCGACCAGCTCGGCCAGAAGGACGACGCGCGCCAGCTCTACCGCAAGGCGCTGGAGCTCAAGCCGAACGAACCTTCGGTGCTTTCCAACCTTGGCATGTCCTATGTGCTGGGAGGCGACCTGCGCACCGCCGAAACCTATATGCGCTCGGCCGCACAGCAGCCGAATGCCGACAGCCGCGTGCGCCAGAACCTGGCGCTGGTCGTCGGCCTGCAGGGCCGCTTCGACGAAGCCGAGAAGATCGCCTCGCAGGAGCTGTCACCCGAACAGGCGCAGGCCAATGTCGCTTATCTCAGGCAGATGCTGGCTCAGCAAAATGCCTGGAGCCAGCTCAAGGATCAGGACAAGGCGAAAGCCGCAACCAACTGAGCGGCACGCGGCCACCGAACCCTGCATAAGAGAACCGCGCTGCGTCAGCCGCGCGGTTTTTCTTTGGATCGGTCAGATTCACCTACTGGCTGCTGGTTTCGTGCGCCTGGCCGAAGATGCCGCGCTGGCTGACCTGGATGCCGGCAGGGCCGAGGATGATGGCGAACAGCACCGGCAGGAAAAACAGGATCATCGGCACGGTGAGCTTGGGCGGCAAGGCGGCGGCCTTCTTCTCGGCAGCGTTCATGCGTTGGTCCCGGCTTTCACCCGCGAGCACGCGCAACGCATGCGCCACAGGGGTGCCGTAACGCTCGGCCTGGACCAGTGCCTGCGACACCGACTTGACGGATTCCAGGCCGGTGCGGCTGGCGAGGTTCTCATAGGCCTGCTTGCGCTCCTGCAGATAGGAGAGCTCGGCGTTCGTCAGGATGAATTCTTCCGCAAGGGCCACCGATTGGGCGCCGATCTCGTCGGCGACCTTGCGCAATGCCGCTTCCACCGACATGCCAGATTCGACGCAGATCAGCATCAGGTCAAGCGCGTCCGGCCATGCCATCTGGATCGATTGCTTGCGCTTGGTGGCGCGGTTGTTGACATAGACGACCGGTGCGTAGAAGCCGCCATAGGCAACGAGGACGCAGACGAACAGCCGGATGAACAATGGCTGCTGCGGCAGTCCTCCGAGCACGAATATGTAGATCACGCCCAGTGCGAAGCCGACAAACGGAAGCACGAGGCGGAAGAAGAGAAACCGCGTCAGCGGGTTCTGTCCACGGAAACCGGCAACCTTGAGCTTCTGCAAGGTACCCTCGTCGGCGAGGGCGCGCCGCAGGTCGAGCCTGTCGACGATGTTGCGCATGCCGATCGACTGTTCTTCGCGCAGGCCCTTGCGGCGGCGATCCGCCTCGCTTGCAAGCCGCGCGCGCTGCTTGGCGCGCAATTCGTCGCGTTCCAGCGCGACCGACTTCATGCGCGCCTTGAGCTGGTTTCCGCCAAATGCCGGCAGCAAGGTGAAGACCGTCGCGAACACGGCAATGCCGACCAGCAGCGCGATCAGGAGGCCGGGATCCGTCAGTGATTTGACGACTTGTTCGGTCATGCCGCGGCCCTAGACTTCGAAGTTCATCATCTTGCGCATCACGAAGATGCCGATCGACATCCAGACGGCCGAAACCCCCAGGATCAGGTTACCGATGCTCGTGGTGAACAGCGGCATCAGGTAGTTGGGGCTGGAGAGATAGACGAGAAATGCGACGATGAAAGGCAGCGCGCCGATGATGGCGGCGGACGCCTTGGCTTCCATCGACAGCGCCTGGACCTTGGCCTTCATCTTCTTGCGGTCGCGAAGCACGCGCGAAAGATTGCCCAGCGCCTCGGAGAGATTGCCGCCGGCCTGCGACTGGATCTGAATGACGATGCCGAAAAAGCTCGCCTCGGTGCATGGCATGGTTTCGGGCATGCGCAAGGTGGCATCCGGGATCGACAGGCCCATCTGCTGCGAATCGACGATGCGGCGAAACTCGGCCTTGACGGGCTCGGGAGATTCATTGGCGATCAGGCGCACCGCATCGTTCAGCGGCAGGCCGGATTTGACCGCGCGCACGATGATGTCGAGCGCGTTGGGAAATTCGTTGAGGAATGCCTTGACCCGCCGCGCGCGGCGAAATGAGACGAACCAGCGCGGCAGGCCGAGCGCACCGGCCAGCAGCACGCCAGGCAAAACAAAAAGCGGCGCCCCCACCACAAAGGCGATGATCGTCAGGGCTAGGCCGCAAATGGCGGAATAGATGTAGAAGCGTTCGATGGAAACCTTCAGGCCGGCTTGGCGCAGTTGGGCTTTCAGCGGCGGTTTCTTGACCGCGCTGTCCTTGGATTTCTGCTTCTCGTCGAGTTCCTTCAAGGAATCCTGGACCGACTTGCGTCTTTTGGCCGCCTCCGCCACGCGATCGCGCGAGGCCTTGACGACGGAGCGATCCGTTTCCGCGGTCTTGATCGTTTCCAGCCGCTTGCCGGCCTGCTTTTCGTTGCTGATCCGGGTGAACAGGAATGCATAGGCGACCGCGCCGGCGCTGAAGCCGGCGAGCACGACAAACGCCAATACGGTGCCGTCAATTCCAAACATCGACCAGAACCCTTACGCCTGCAGCAGCGTCAGTCAGCGCGTTTCTCCATCGCCTCAAGCGCTATTGCGAGGCGCTGCTCCTCGCCATAGTAACGGGCGCGGTCCCAGAAATGGGGGCGACCGATGCCGGTCGAAACATGCTCTCCCAGCAGCCGCCCATTCGCGTCCTCGCCCTTGATGTTGTAGAGGACGATGTCCTGCGTGATGATGACGTCGCCTTCCATTCCGATCACCTCGGTGATGTGAGTAATGCGGCGCGATCCGTCGCGCAGGCGTGCCGCCTGGATAATCACGTCGATGGAGCCGACGACGATTTCGCGCACGGTCTTCTGCGGCAACGAAAACCCGCCCATTGCAATCATGGATTCGATACGATTCAGGCATTCGCGCGGGCTGTTCGAGTGGATCGTTCCCATCGAGCCGTCATGGCCGGTGTTCATCGCCTGCAGAAGGTCGAACACTTCGGGTCCGCGCACTTCGCCGACGATGATGCGCTCGGGCCGCATGCGCAGGCAGTTCTTGACCAGATCCCGCATCGTCACCTCGCCTTCCCCTTCGAGGTTGGGCGGGCGGGTTTCCAGACGGACAACATGCGGCTGCTGTAGTTGCAGTTCGGCCGAGTCCTCGCAGGTGATGACGCGTTCCTCGCGATCGATGTAGTTGGTCAGGCAGTTGAGGAGCGTCGTCTTGCCCGAGCCGGTGCCGCCGGAGATGACGATGTTGCAGCGAACACGGCCGATGATCTTGAGAACCTCGGCTCCTTGCGGCGAGATGGCGCCGAACTTCACCAGCTGATCGAGCGTCAGCTTGTCCTTCTTGAATTTGCGGATGGTGAGCGCGGTGCCGTCGATGGCGAGCGGCGGCGCGATGACGTTGACGCGGGAGCCGTCGGGAAGACGCGCATCGCAGATCGGGCTGGATTCATCGACGCGGCGGCCGACCTGGCTGACGATGCGCTGGCAGATGTTGAGAAGCTGCTGGTTGTCACGAAAACGAATGCCGGTCTGTTCGACCTTGCCGTTGACTTCGATGTAGACGTTCTTGGAGCCGTTGACCATGATGTCGGCGATGTCGTCGCGGGCGAGCAATGGCTCGAGCGGCCCATAGCCAAGCACGTCGTTGCAGATATCCTCGAGCAGTTCTTCCTGTTCGGCGATCGACATCGCGAAATTCTTGATCGCGATGATGTCGTTGACGATGTCGCGGATTTCCTCGCGCGCGCTTTCGGGATCGAGCTTGGCGAGTTGCGACAGGTCGATCGTGTCGATCAGGGCGGCGAAGACCTGGCTCTTGGTGTCGTAATAGGTTTCGCTCTTTTCGCGCGCCGCCCGCTTCGGCTCCGGAGCTATCGGCGGCGCCTCGACCGCGCGGCGGGCCGGCGGTGCAACAGGAGCGCTCGACGCAGGTGCGGCCGCCGGCCTCGCAAGAACCGCCGTATCGGCCGAATCCGCGACGGCTGGCGCGGTCGGCGCCGGTGCCGGCTGGCGGAATTCCGGCTTGAACCGGTTGCCGTCGTCGCTGCCTCTCTTACCAAACATGATCGACTACCGATTCCACTGAAGAAGCATCATTTCTTGTTGCGCGAAAGCTTGCCGAGCAGATTTCCGAGACCCGCTTTTTTCTTCACCCGGATTTCGCTGCGACCGGTCAGCACATGGGCAATTTCGTTGATCGTGGCGACAACCGGGTTCTTGGCGTCCATTTCACCAAGCATACGTCCGTTGTTGGCGGCATTGCCGAACAGCAGCGGGTCAAAGCCGATGATCGCCATCGCGGCCAGGCCGAGCGGCTCGGCGAAATCGGACGGGGAAATCTCCGGACGTTTGGGCACGCCGGCCTGATTGATGATGAGTTTGGGCGGCGAGTCGTTGGGACGAAGCCGTTTGAGCATGTCGACCAAATTCTTGGTATTGCGCAAATTGGCCAGTTCCGGCGTCGCCGTGATGACGATTTCATCGGCCTTGATCAGGGTGTTCTTGGTCCAACCCGTCCAGACATGGGGAACGTCGAGCACCAGGAGCGGCACGGTGCGCTGCGCGGTGTCGACAAGCTGCGTAAAGGCGTCGGGATCGAAATCATAGACGCGTTCGAGCGTCGAGGGCGCGGCGAGCAGCGAAAGGTGTTCGGCGCACTGGGTCAGCAGCCGGTCGAGATAGACTTCATCGATGCGCTCGGGCGAAAACACCGCTTCGGCGATGCCTTGCGCGGGATCCTGGTCGAAATTGATGTTGGCCGTGCCGAAAGCAAGGTCGAGGTCTGCGACGACCACCTCGGATTTGAACAGGGAGGACATCGCCCAAGCCACGTTATGGGCGATGGTGGAAGAGCCGACGCCACCCTTGGCGCCGACGAAGGCGATCGAGCGGCCGAGCGGCTCGGCTTCCGGATCGACAAAGATCGACGATATGACGCTGACGATGTCGGCCATCGACACCGGCGCGATGACATATTCGGAAATGCCGGAGCGGATGAGCTCGCGATAGAGGCCGACATCGTTGTAGTGGCCGATTACCACCACTTTGGAAGACGGGTCGCAATATTCCGAGAGCTGCGCGAGCTGTTCCAGCAGCTGTTTGGGTTCGCTGCGCGACTCCAGCAGGATCAGGTTCGGCGTCGGCGCCGACTGGTAGAATTCGATGGCCGTGGGGACGCCGCCCATATGGACCTTGAGATGGGCCTTGGTCATGCGGCGGTCCTCGCCGGCGCGCTCGACTGGATTGGCGACACCCTCGGTCTCGCAGAATGCCTGGATCGAGATGCGGGGAACCGGCCGCAGCGCCTGCATCGCGGCGATGTCCTGCGGCGAGGTCTCACCGCCGTCCACGGGGGTGTCATAGGCAAGATTGCTCATGGTCATCTTTCCGTGACTTCTCTTTTCCTTAGGGCGCGGCTCAGTACGTCACTTCAGAATTGCCGAGGAACTCGTCCGAAATACCCCTGCTGCGGTAGACGTCGATCACCGCGCCACGATTTTCCGCGTCGATGGTGGTCTGCTTGCGCGGCCCGATCAGGTCGGCCGGATTGGCCATCTGGGCGGCGAGATTGTTTTGATAGGAGCAGCCGAAATCGGCATAGTGTTTGTTCTCAGACGTCTCCAGCAGGTCATCTGGCCATCGTCCGCATTTATCGGTCTGGGCCTTCACCGCGATATAGGCGACGCGGATCGGGGCGGATGTCTCGCTCGAGGCAGCCTGATACGAGACGACCACGATCCGGTTGCGCTTGACGCCCGCGGCAATCGCGAGCCGGGCGAAATCGCGCGCTGCGGCGGCGGCGGCGACCTCGTTGGCCGAGCCGCTCGGAACCTGGATCGTCAGCGTCGGGGCAGCACTCTTGTCATAGCCGTCGAGGAAACCCAGGAGCGTGTCGCGCTGCGAGCCGGTCATGCCGCGGTCACCCGCGCCGACAGGTAGGTCTATCTTTTGGTTCTTCTCGGCGATCACGATCGGATGGTTGGTGCGGTAGTCGTCTGGAATGGCGCCGACGGTGACACTGTCGCGCTGGGCGCAGCCGGCCAGCAATGCCGCCATCGCCACCGCCAGGGCAGGAATGGCGCGCCGGAGAATTCGCGAACGGCCGGAGCGCGTGGTCATGGCGATGGTCCTTGCCTGCAATGCTGACTGAGACATGTCCGCTTCCCCGTTCACTTATAGATGAAGCCGACGACGCCGTGATAACGGCCGCTGGGCTTGTCCGTCTGCATTGTGCCGTAGACACGATTGACTCGGCCCAGGAACATACCGGCGCCATCGCTGGCGGCGTTGAAATTGTCGTCAGGCTTGGCAAGGTCGTTTCGTGCCACCGGTTTCACCAGATAGGGCGTGATGATGATCACCAGTTCGGTCTCGTTGCGCACGAAGTCTCTGCTTCGGAACAGTGTGCCGAGCACCGGGATCTTTGTCAGCCCGGGCAGGCCGGCGACAGCCTGCCTGACGTCATCGCGGACGAGGCCGGCGATCATCATAGAACCACCTGACGGCAATTCGACGGTCGTGTCGGCAAGTCGCTTGCGGATAGACAACAGCGTGGTTCCGGGCAACCTGCCTGCAGCTTCCAGCGTGGTGGCGCCTTCGGCAGTCGGCTCCGACACGGACGTCCGGACCTTGAGGCTGATCCGACCGGCCGACAGCACAACCGGCTGAAACTCCAGGCCGATGCCGTATTCGAGTTTGTCGTTGGTGTATGTGACCTGCCCTGTCTTGTTGTCGTCCGAAACATTGTTCGTACGGCTGGTGATGAGATTGAACTCGCCACCGACCTTGAATGTTGCCTTCTCACCCGACACGGCGGTGAGGGTCGGCTCCGCCAGCGTCTTCATGACGCCGCCTTGCTCCATTGCGTTTAGATACGCCTGAAGCGCCGAGGTGCCGATCGAAGCTCCCGAGAATTGCGACAGCGGTTTCCCAAGCCCGTATGCCGGGGTGCTCATCGCGTCATAGCTGATACCGTTGCTACCGCCGCTGCCCACCATGTTGACGCCAAGCTGCTTCATCACGGAGCGGCTGACTTCGGCGACCGTCACCTTGAGCGTGACCTGGTCGTCGCCGATGATCTGCAAGAGATTGACGATCTTCGAGACGCGGCGTTCCTGGTCCGGATTGTTAATGTCGACACCACTCTGGGCCGAGCCGCCGGCCGCGGTCTGCGAATATTGTCCTGTCGTCGCTTCACCGCCCGAGACGAAGATCGTCGCCAGGTCGACGGCGCGTTTGGCGTCCAGCGGCGTGTCGACGGTTCCCGTCAGAACGACGTTGTCGTTCAGCAGTTCGACCTTGATGGCCGATGTCGGGATGAAGCGCTTGATATAATCCTCCAGGCCTGCGACGTCGCGTTCGACGGCCAGATCGAGGCTGACGATCTGTTCCCCATTCGGCCCGAACACAAAGATGTTGGTCTCGCCAACCGCCTTGCCGAACAGGTAGATGCGCCTCGCGGTGCGGGTCACCGCATCGGCGACGGTCGGATTGGCGACAAGAATGTCGTAGGCATCACTCGGCAAGTCGATGACCACCGACTTGTTGAGGCCGAGCTTGACGCGCTGGGTGGCCGCCGAAGCCGAAACCTGTGCACTCTTGGCCTCGACAACGCTCTGCACGTTTGTCCCAATGAGCAGCAGGCCGAAAGCCGCTGCCATTATCGCCGGCAGTTTACCGCTTAGCCTCATTTCCTTGCCCCCACTTCGGAAACTTCGCCCGATTTGATCAGCCTGACTGTTCCCTTGCGGCCATTGCCGGAAACGAGATAGTCGGCCTCATCCAAATTCTTTTCCTGGGTGTCCGTGATCGCCCGCAGCGCGAGCGTCAGGCGATCCGCCATCTGCTGGGCGACGGTGATGATCTCCGCCTGCTTGGGCGTCAGTTCCAGCGTGGCGGTCTGGCCCACCCTGGTCTTCTTGCCTTCCTCGTCCTCCTGGATGGTCTGGTCGATCGCCAGGACGCGGATGTTCTTGAGGATGGTTTCGGTGTTGAAGCCGGAGCCGCCGCTGTTGGCATCGGCCCGGCGGGTCATGATGACGTCGACGAAATCATTCGGAAGGATGAAGCCGCCGGCGGAGGTGTCGGCCGATATCGTCGTGGCGACCGCCCGCATGCCGGAGGGCAGGATCGACGACATGAAGCTTTGCCCCTCGCCGATCAGCTTGGAACGCCGCACCGGCTCGCCCGCATACATCGGCACACGGGCTATGGACGCCTTCAGTTTCTCCAGGGCGTCGGGAGCAGTGGCCTTGGTGATGAAATTGGCGTTGATGCCGTCAGCCGGCCAGGATTGCCAGGCAATGTTGTTCTCGAGCGGGCTGCCCATGGTGACATCGCCCGACAGGACAAGCACGTCCTGCAATGCCACGGCGGGAGCCGCCGGACCGGACTCGACGATCTGCGGTGGCGGCGCGGCGACCATGTTCTTCGCAACATAGCCAGCACCACCCGCCGCGGCGACCGCCACGCTCAGAATAATCAATCGGGATGCTGGCATCTGTCCGAACCCTCGCCTTGGCAAACCACCTAGCCAGGCCGGACTTTGCAGCGGCAATCGTCAAAACAAGGTTAATGTAATGCTTACGATCGTGATTAATTTAAGGTTTACATAAATTAGCTGTATTGCGCAGCCACGGACAAACAGCCAGCCCCGCTCCGCGGAGCCAGCCCGCAACACAGCCAAGGAATGATCGGTAAAGTCAGGCCGCCAGCCTGGCCAGCGCCCAGACCATCAGGGGCGAATCCGGGTAGGTCAGCAATCCGCCCAAACCGAGCGCGATGCCGTAGGGAACCCCGGTCGTCTCGTCCGCGAAGTGACGCAGGAACGGATTGCGGCCGGTAAAAACCGCAAGCGGCGACTTCCGGTAGACGAGAATGGCAAGCGTCAGCAAGCCGCCTATGAAGGTCGAGACTACGAGATACTCGACGAGCTGGATGTTGAGTCCCATCCACACGGCGGTCGCGGCCAGCAGCTTGGCATCACCGCCGCCCATGCCGCCCAATGCAAAGAGGCCGAACGTTACGGCAAGAACCAGCGCGCCGGCGGCGAAATGCCAGCCATAGGCCGCCCATTCCATGCCGGTCAGCGGCGCAACCAGTGCGAAGACGACGACGAGCAGCACCGGCACGCGATTGGCAATCGTCATCGACAGCATGTCGGAGATAGCGGCGAACAGCATGCAGAACGGGAAGACGACGAAGATCAGGGCTTCAAGCATCGGCGCTGTGCCTATTATCGGATTAAGCCGCACTCAATCTAAGCATGTTCGATTAACGATTGATGAGGCTCAGAGCAGAAAGACATTGAATAGAACAAGGGCCGCCAGGTGGCGACCCTTGTCCAGAACGCAATCCGAGCGCTCAATATACTTGACGTCGCTCAGGGCGTCGGGACGTTGTTCAGGGATGTTCCGATAGCTTCGAACTTGGCGTTGATGGCGTTGCCGAGCGCGCCGGCGCCGACGATGATGGCAAGCGCGATGAGGGCGGCGATCAGACCATATTCGATAGCGGTCGCGCCGGATTCGTCCTTTACGAAACGTGCAATGAGATTAGACATTCGAGAGCTCCTACTCCACGTGTTACAGCACTTCCGTCAACTTCTGTGATGGTTGATCGGATGCTGCCAATCTAGGGAGAAGCTCTTTCGATCGACTTAATAAACAGCCTTACCGATTCCTTTCCCGGTTGGAACATATTGCGTGGTTAACTATGGGCTAAGTGCCGGCCGAGGCGCAATTCCCACTCAAGCAGCCGCAAAAGAAATAGCTCCGCGACCACAATCCGCGACAGGAACCCGGGTGTGGCCGGCGCGTATGACGATCGCCGCACATGGCGCCCGGGCCTGCTTAACCGTTGGTTCACCAATCTCGTTCATGTTCCGTTGAACAGTCCGCCCGCCTGGAGCGCGTCAATGGCCGAGCCGAAATCGTCGATCCTGATTGCCGTGCTTCTTGCCGCCGTGAGCTTTGTCATGCCCGCCAGGGCCGACACCGGCATCGAGGTCACCATGAACCAGGCCAAGATCGTCAAACTGTCGCGCCCTGCCGACACGATTGTGGTCGGCAACCCGGCAATCGCCGACGCGTCCGTGCAGGACGCCTCGACGATCGTGCTGACTGGCAAGGGCTTCGGCGTCACCAACCTCGTCGTCCTCGACCAGGACGGCAGCCCGATCATCGATGAACAGATCACCGTCGTGCGGCAGGCCGCCTCGTCGGTGCGCATCTACCGGCGCGCTGAAGTTCAAACCATGTCCTGCACGCCCTATTGCGAAAGCTCCTACAAGAGCGAAGCCGAAAAATCCTCGGAAGCCGAGATGAGCGTCAGCCGGTAGGCGCGCGGTCCAGGTTAGCGGGTGGTTAAGACGCCCGCGGCGACTTTAACGATCATTCAAACCGGACTTCAATTGGTTTGCACTAATACACCTGCCGAGACCGTCTGGGGATGGGCAGGATCAGAGCATGAGCATCGAATTCGTCTCGACAAGCGACCGCAAGGCAAGACGGGCACGGTTTTTCGCACGCTTCGCCGGCGACCGCCGCGGCAGTACGGCACTGGAATTCGCGCTGCTCGCATTGCCGTTCGCGGTTCTTGTCTTCGCCATCCTGGAAAGCTGCATCTCATTTGCCGGCCAGGAAGTTATGGCCAACATCACCGACGACATAGCGCGCAAATTGCGCACCGGGCAGTTGAGACCGGCCGACGTCGCCGGGGACAAGTTGAAGACCATGATCTGCGACAAACTGGAGATCATCGTCTCGCAGGATTGCGCCAAACAGTTGGACGTGGACCTTCGCGAATATCCGACGTTCGCCGACGCGGCCACGGCTAGCTTCAAGATCGACAACGGCAACATCATTTTGATGCAAGGCACCAACTCGCAGCCCTTCGCGACCACGCCAGGCCTGGCGGAATCGAAGAACATGCTGCGGGTCTTCTACAAATGGCCCGTCATGACCGATCTTCTGGCTCAGTCGATGGGCGGTAACAAGACACTGCATTTTGCATCGGTGACCTGGCAGAACGAGCCATTCGACAACTGAGTTCGCGGCGGAAGCAAAAGCCAAGAAAAAGGGCAACGGGCATGATGCGTGCGGGGGCACATCCAGGAATGGCAGGACGCTGGGGGAAGTGGGCCGGTTTCATACGCGATCGCCGCGGCATCGCGGCGGTCGAGTTCGCCCTTATCGTTCCCATCCTGCTGATCATGTATTTCATCACCATGGAGGCTTCCCAAGCCATCGAGACCAGCAAGAAGGTCAGCCGCATCGGCAGCATGGTCGCGGATCTGGTCACGCAGCAGCCGACCATCGTCAAGGCGGACCTCGATGCCATCATGAAAATCGGCACCTCCACCTTGCAGCCCTACAATCGCTCGACGCCGGATATCACCATCACGGCAATACAGGTCACAACCGACACGCCGCCCAGGGTGAACGTGGTGTGGTCGCGCAAGGTGGTCAATGGCGTCTACAGTATCGGCACCGCCCTGCCCGCAACCACCACGGTTCCGGCAACGCTCAGGGTCGCAGGCACCTTTCTCATTCGTGTCGAAAGCAAACTTGGTTACAAACCGATCATCACCTGGTCCGCAGACAGCTCACAGACGGCCGGATTGACGACGGTCTTCAACAATATATCGATGGGCGAGACCTATTATCTGCGTCCGCGCAGAAGCCTGACGATCCCCTGTAGCGACTGCTGACGAGCTCTATCGCCGCACGCCACCGTCCGACACCAGACGCACGATGGCGTGCGCCATCTCGTAGTCCTTGGGAACCACGGTGGCGAAACCGCCGGAATGCTTCGATTCCAGCAAATCGTAGAAATCGGGCGTCGTCGATTTGAGATTGGTGAGAAAGACGGCCAACCGGCGCTTGGCTTCCGGGTCGAGATCGCTGCGCACCGCATGGGGACCATATCTCAGCAAACCCGACGTCCATACGACTTGAAGGGCGGTCGCCGAAAGCCCGGCGGCTTCGAGCCTTGCCTGCGTGCCCGATAGTCTTGGCTCGCCGTCGGCCGCCGCCGCCGCCCAGCCGAACAAGGCATCGGCCTGGCCATCGACCAGCATTCCTTCCGCGGCCGAGGCGGAATCGGCATGAACTAGAAACGATGCGTCCTCTGCGATCTTGACGTGCTCGGCGGCCAGTCCGGCCAATGGCAAAAGAGAACCAATGCTGTCCGCCGGCGGCATGGCGATCCGGTGGGTTTCCATCGCCGCCAGACTTGGCACCTTGCCATCCTTCGTCAGCAGCACGGCGCGGATGCCGACCGCGCCGTCGGAATCGACCGGTGCCACGAGCGGTTCGATGCATTCGCAGCGCTGTGACGCCGTTGCGTAGGCGGTCGCCGAGTAGACGGCATATTCGATGCGGGCGTTGGCTTGCGCATCGATCAGCGCGGCATAGTCGCGGGCAACGACGAACTCCACCTTCATGCCCAGCGCGTTGGTAAAGGCCTCGGTCAACCGCGCCAGGCCTGGAACGGAGTTGCCTGCGCCGGGTTCGGCGACGATGCCGATGCGAAACGTGCCGATATCGCCGCGCCAGTCGGCGCGCGCCGAGCCGGACCAGACCGCGCCTTGCGCGATCATGAGAGCGGCGCATGCCTTCAGGGCAGCTTTCATGGGAGACCCGGTCCTGCGATCCGTCAATGAATTGGTTCCGGACTATCGCGCCGAGCGGTTGCCGTTTGGTTTCCGAATTGCCAATGCCGCCGTGGAACCCTATGTCTGGATGCTCAAACCGGCAACAATGACCTCATGGCGCGTGCTTTCCTCTTCGTCCTGGATTCCTTCGGCATAGGCGGCGCCGCCGACGCCGAACGCTACGGCGATGCCGGTGCCAACACCTTCGCCCATATCACCGAGGCCTGTGCGGAAGGCCGCGCCGATCGCGAAGGACTTCGCCAGGGACCGTTGTTTGTTCCCAACATGGCGTCGCTCGGACTTGGCAAGGCTGCCGAGACCGCGACGGGGCTGGGCTTTGCCGCTTTCGGGACGGATCTCGTCGACAATGCCTTCCACGGTGCCGCCCAGGAGGTTTCGAGCGGCAAGGACACGCCATCCGGCCATTGGGAGATAGCCGGCCTGCCGGTGCGTTTCGACTGGGGTTATTTTCCCGACACGATCCCAGCCTTTCCCGCCGAACTGACCGAGGCGATCATCCGCGAGGGCAAGGTGCCGGGCATTCTCGGCAACTGCCATGCGCCTGGCACCGAGATCATCGAACGGTTCGGCGAGGAGCACATCCGCACGGGCAAGCCGATCTGCTACACCTCGGTGGACTCAGTCCTGCAAGTCGCCGCGCACGAGGTCCATTTCGGCCTGGAGCGGCTCTACGAATTCTGCAAGCTGGTGCGTCGCCTGGTTGATCCGCTGAGGATCGGAAGGGTGATCGCGCGACCGTTCGTCGGCGAGACGGCAGCCACTTTCGAGCGGACCTACAATCGACACGACTACGCCGTGCCGCCACCCGAGCCGACATTGCTCGACCGGCTGACGGCGCGTGGCAGCCGTGTCATCGCCGTGGGCAAGATCGGCGACATCTTTGCCCATCGGGGGATTTCGGAAGTGCGCAAGGCCGCGGGCAACATGGCCATGTTCGACCAGGCGCTTGATGCAATGGATGCGGCCCGCGACGGCGATCTCGTCTTCGCCAATTTCGTCGATTTCGACACCGAGTTCGGCCATCGCCGCGATGTTGCAGGTTATGCCGCCGCGCTCGAGGCCTTCGACCGGCGACTGCCGGAAGCATTCGCGAGATTGCGACAGGGCGATCTGCTGATCCTGACGGCCGACCACGGCAACGACCCGACCTGGCGCGGCACCGACCACACACGCGAACGGATTCCGGTGATCGGCATCGGACCGGGTCTGACGGGCGGCGACATCGGGCTGAGAACGACATTCTGCGACATTGGTGAAACCGTGGCCGAACATCTCGGGTTGGCGCACGGCCGCTACGGCACTTCCTTTTACCCGGATATGGGCGGCCATGCCTGAATTGCCCGAGGTCGAGACGGTCCGGCGCGGGCTGGAGCCGGTTCTGGAGGGTGCCCGCATCATCTGGGCCGAGGCACGCCGGCCGGACCTGCGTTTTCCATTCCCCGAAAAATTCGCCGAGCGGCTGACCGGCAAGACGATCACGGCGCTCGGACGCCGAGCCAAATATCTGACGATGGATCTCGAAGGCGGTCCCGCCCTGATCTGCCATCTCGGCATGTCGGGCTCGTTTCGCATCGAGACGGCCGACGCTGCCGAAATGCCCGGCGTGTTCCATCACGAGCGGTCGAAGAGTTCGGCGCACGACCATGTCATCTTCGACGTCGCCTCTCGGGACGGCACCTGCTCGCGCGTGGTTTTCAACGATCCGCGTCGCTTCGGCTTCATGCTGTTTTGCGAAGGGCCGCCGGACACCCATCCGATGCTGGCGGGGCTCGGCGTCGAACCCACCGGCAATGCGCTTGACGGAGTGCTGCTGGCCTCACTGCTGAAGGGCCGGAAATCGCCGCTGAAGGCCGCTCTTCTCGACCAGAGATTGATAGCCGGGCTCGGCAACATCTATGTCTCGGAGGCGCTATGGCGCGCCGGGCTGTCGCCGCTGCGCGAGGCGGGCACGATAGCCAAAGCCGGCAAGAAAGCGGGTGAGCAAAGCCGGGGGCTTGCCGTGGCGGTCCGCTCGGTCATCGCAGATGCCATTGCGGCCGGCGGATCGTCGCTGCGCGACTACATGCAGACCGACGGTTCGCTGGGCTATTTCCAGCACTCCTTCGCGGTGTATGACCGGGAGGGCGAACCCTGCTCCAAGCCTGGCTGCGGCGGCCATATCGAGCGCATCACGCAGAGCGGCCGCTCGACCTTCTATTGCCGGACCTGTCAGCGGTGAGCTAGATCGATCTTCAATTGCCTGGAAGAGGAGCCGAAGCCATGGCCTATGAAACGATCGTCGTTGAAACCAGGGGCAAGGTCGGGCTGATCACCTTGAACCGGCCGAAGGCGCTCAATGCGCTGAATTCCCAGGTCATGGCGGAATTGGTGGCCGCGGTAAACGTGTTCGGGGCAGATGACGGCATCGGCGCGATGGTCGTCACCGGTTCCGAGAAGGCCTTCGCCGCAGGCGCCGACATCAAGGAAATGCAGTCGATTTCCTACGTCGATGCCTACATCAAGGACTTTTTCGTCGGCTGGGAAGAGTTGACCCGGGCGCGCAAGCCGATCATCGCGGCGGTGGCCGGCTATGCGCTGGGCGGCGGCTGCGAACTGGCGATGATGTGCGACTTCATCATCGCCGCCGACACGGCAAAATTCGGCCAGCCCGAAATCACGCTCGGCGTCATTCCCGGCATGGGCGGTTCACAACGCCTGACCCGGTTCGTCGGCAAGTCGAAGGCGATGGACATGTGCCTGACCGGGCGGATGATGGATGCCGCGGAGGCCGAGCGTTCCGGCCTGGTCTCGCGCGTCGTGCCTGCCGGCGAGCTTGTCGAGGAGGCCGTCAAGGCGGCGGCCAAGATCGCCGATTTTTCGCTGCCGTCGGTGATGATGGCAAAGGAAGCCGTCAACCGAGCCTATGAAACGACGCTCGCCGAGGGGCTGCGGTTCGAACGTCGACTGTTCCATTCGCTGTTTGCGCTCGACGACCAGAAGGAAGGCATGGCGGCCTTCGCCGAGAAGCGCAAGCCGAATTTCACCAATCGCTGACAGCGCACCTCCGGGGGCCAAGTGCTTCGGCGTGGCTGAAAAAATGCTCCGGCGCGACGACAGCCAAAAAGAACGCCAGCCAGCGTTGACGCGCCGGGAAAGCTGAACTATAAGCCGCACCAACCGAGGCGGCCCTGTGGCTGCCCGTTTGTTTTTTGTGCCCTGCGGCATGCCGCATGCGCCGACCAGATCAGAAGAGAGGCATCATGGCCAATACATCCTCGGCCAAAAAGGCAACGCGCAAGATCGTCCGCCGCGCGGCGATCAACAAAAACCGCCGCTCGCGCGTCCGCACTTATGTGCGCCAGGTCGAGGAGGCGCTCGCCTCCGGCGACAAGGCCGCCGCGCAGGCGGCTTTCAAGGCCGCTGAGCCGGAATTGATGCGTGCCGCGACAAAGGGCGTGATCCACAAGAACACCGCGGCCCGCAAGGTTTCACGGCTGGCCCAGCGCCTCAAGGTGCTGTCGGCCTGACGTCCCTTTCCGGACTGATCTTCTGAAAACCCGGCCGATAGTGCCGGGTTTTTTCGTTTGCCGGCAAGCACTTAAAAAGAATACTCGGAAACGGCGTCGAAAGCGGAGTTTGCGGTCCGAAATGCTTTGCCGGCATATGCGTGCCGGCTGATGGTCCAGATACTTGAAAAGTGTCGGCTAAAAAATTCTCCCTCCGCAGAAATAATCGATATTTCCCAGCTAGTTACAGATAGTCATCCACACGTTGTCCACAGCGCGGCGAAGCGCCAGGAGAACAACTGGCTGTCAAGCGATTTATTTCACAAAATTTCGCGCCAGCCCGGCTTTTTCATATTCGCCGGAAAAGGGTTTGAATCACAATGGCTTTGTCAAAGTATAGTGCTGCCGCATGGCGCTTCGGCGCGCCGGACCTAACCAGATTCCTTAAAAATCCGTTAGACGTGGCCTTGCCCTATCCACAGCGATTTCGGTAATGTCGGTCCATCGAAAGGGATGGGCCGGGTGGCCCTGACCCAGCCTGAATGGGCCAGCTTAAATTGGCGGGGTTTGTGGCGCGGATCAAGTCCGCGGACAGGGTTGGTTTGCTCTTTTTCGATACGGTAGGGGACTGGCGTAACTATACATGGCAGGTCGACAGCGCCGGCGATTTTCGCCGGACGGTGTTGCATTGCCCTGACATACCCAACACGGACTGGCTTCCATGGGCCGGCACCGGTTCCCTGGATAATGGGCGACGTTCATCTGCCGGCGGCGGCAGCGGGCGTCGCAGCAAAGCGCAGTCGCTGGAACACGGATGCAGGAGGCGCATCCCCGGCGGAAAAACAGGTACAGAGACAAGGAACTCGATCATGCAGAGCGGCGTCGAAAGGGAGCTTACCAATGACATCCCATTTTCAGGAAATCTGATCGGAGCTGATGAGATGGCGGCTTCCAGCGACGCGGAACAGAAGTTCGACCGGGTCAAGGCCCAGTTGAAGGCGCGCTTGGGAACCGAAGTCTATTCGAGCTGGTTCGGGCGCATGAAGGTCGCGGAGGCTTCAAAGGGCATCGTTCGCATTTCGGTGCCCACTGCCTTCCTGCGCTCGTGGATCAACGGCCATTATCTCGACCTTATCTGCGAGCTTTGGAAGCACGAGGATCCGGAGATCCTCAAGATCGAGATCATCGTGCGCACAGCCACCCGACAGGGACGCAGCCATGCCGAACCGGAGTTGGCGCCGGCGCGCAAGATGACGCGACAAACGCAGACGGCGCTGGCCGCCGGCACCGTAAGCCCCGGCAGGCTGGAGCGGGCTCCGGCGCCGCGCCCGGGCATGCCGGCCGAGAGCGAGTTCCGCCACAATGTGCTGGGATCGCCGCTCGATCCGCGTTACACGTTCGCCTCTTTCATCGAAGGGCCGTCGAACCGGGTGGCCTTCGCCGCGGCCAAGGCCGTGGCGGAATCGCAGTCGAGCGCGGTGCGCTTCAACCCGCTCTTCCTTCATGCGACGGTCGGCCTCGGCAAGACCCATTTGTTGCAGGCTATAGCCGCGGAATCGCTGAAGCAGAACCCGAAATCGCGCGTCGTCTACCTGACGGCGGAATATTTCATGTGGCGCTTCGCCACCGCGATCCGCGACAACAATGCCTTGACGCTCAAGGAACAGCTTCGCGATATCGACCTGCTCATCATCGACGACATGCAATTCCTGCAGGGCAAGTCGATCCAGCACGAATTCTGCCATCTGATCAACATGCTGCTCGACAGCGCCAAGCAGGTCGTCGTCGCCGCCGACCGGCCCCCGTCGGAACTGGAATCCCTCGAACCGCGGGTCCGCTCGCGCCTCAATGGCGGCGTCGCGCTCGAAATGTCGGCCCCCGATTTCGCCATGCGCCTGGGCATGCTCAAGCTGCGCCTCGCCACCGCCAGGCACGACGACGCTTCCCTCGACATCTCCGACGAGATCCTCAATCACGTCGCCCGCACGGTGACCGGCAGCGGCCGCGAACTGGAAGGCGCCTTCAATCAACTCCTGTTCCGCCAGTCGTTCGAGCCGCAGATCACCATCGATCGCATCGACGAGATCCTCGGCCATATCTACCGCACCGGCGAGCCGAAGCGGGTCCGTATCGAGGATATTCAGCGCATCGTCGCGCGGCACTACAATGTGTCGAAGACCGAGTTGCTGTCCAACAGGCGCACGCGGACCATCGTCAAGCCGAGGCAGGTCGCCATGTATCTGTCCAAGGTGATGACACCGCGCTCGCTGCCCGAGATCGGGCGGCGCTTCGGCGGCCGCGATCACACAACGGTGCTGCACGCAGTGCGCAAGATCGAGGATCTTTCCGGCGGCGACAACACGCTGGCGCAGGAACTGGAACTGTTGAGACGGTTGATCAACGACCAGGCCTGAGCCGTTCGAAAACGCCTGGCGGCGTGCTTCGCCGCCTTTATCCCCAGAAAGCCCGCGTAGCCGGCCCGAACCGGTCGCGCGGGCTTGCGTTTGCTGGTTTTTTCCTGTCAGTTTACGCAGATTCTGAAGCCTGTTCAGACCTTTCGCGGGACGCCGCCAGCCGGAGACCCGCTCATTCATTCAAGCGAGCCTGGTTCGTCATGCGTGTTATCCTGGAACGGTCAAATCTCCTGAAGTCGCTCAACCACGTCCACCGCGTGGTCGAACGGCGCAACACCATACCGATCCTGTCCAACGTGCTGCTCAGCGCCGAAGGCGCCAGTCTGGAAATGAAGGCCACCGACCTCGACCTGGAGGTGACGGAAGCGACGCCCGCCAAGGTCGAGCGGGGTGGCGCGACGACGGTTCCGGCGCATCTGCTCTACGACATCGTGCGCAAGCTTTCCGACGGCGCCGAGGTGATGCTGAAGACGGACGAGGACGGCAACGCCATGACGGTGACCTCCGGCCGCTCGAGCTTCCGCCTGCAATGCCTGCCGCAATCGGACTTCCCCGAGCTTTCGGCCGGATCCTTCTCGCATATCTTCCGGCTCGACTCGGTCGCGCTCAAGGGGCTGATCGAGAAGACCCAGTTCGCCATCTCCACCGAGGAGACGCGCTATTATCTCAACGGCATCTATCTTCACACACATGAGGTCGGCGGCAAGCTGAAGCTGCGCTCGGTGGCGACCGACGGCCATCGCCTGGCGCGCGCCGAGATCGACGCGCCGGCGGGTTCCGAAGGCATGCCGGGCATCATCATACCGCGCAAGACGGTCAGCGAATTGCAGAAGCTGGTCGATGATCCCGACGTGGCGGTCACCACCGAGCTGTCGGACACCAAGATCCGCTTCACCATCGGCAGCGTCATCCTGACTTCCAAGCTGATCGACGGCACCTTCCCCGATTATCAGCGGGTCATTCCCACCGGCAACGACAAGAAGCTGATCATCGACCGCCAGAGCTTCGCGGCCGCCGTCGACCGCGTCTCGACCATCTCCTCCGAACGCGGGCGCGCGGTGAAGCTTTCGATCAGTGAGGGCCAGGTGACGCTTGCGGTCAACAATCCGGATTCGGGCAGCGCCACCGAGGAGTTGGCCGCCGACTATTCAGCCGACCCGATCGAGATCGGCTTCAACGCCAAGTACCTGCTCGACGTTGCCGCACAATTGACCGGTTCAGAGGCCCGGTTCATGTTGGCCGACGCCGGTTCGCCAACGCTGATCCACGACATGGCCGATGAAACCGCGCTTTATGTGCTGATGCCGATGCGGGTGTAGAGCAGTAGCGGTTGCCGGCACAAACCCATATAAGTAAGCTTACACTTACCAATTTCCGCAACTATGCGGCGCTGTCGATCGAGCTTGAGCCTGGCGCGGTGGTGTTTTCCGGTGACAATGGCGCCGGCAAAACCAATCTGTTGGAAGCGATTTCCCTGTTGACGCCGGGCCGCGGCCTGCGCCGCGCGCCTTACGCGGACGTCGCGCGTGAGGGCGGTGACGGCGGCTTTGCGCTGCACGCACGGCTCGACGGACCTGACGGCCAAGTCGAGATAGGGACGGGCATTTCGGGTGGCGACAGTCTTGGCGAGGGCGGCAGGCGGGTGCGCATCAACGGCGCCACGGCGCGATCCGCCGAGGACATGCTGGAATGGCTGCGCGTCGTGTGGCTGACGCCGGCCATGGATGCTCTGTTCACCGGACCGGCCGCGGACCGCCGGCGCTTTCTCGACCGGCTGGTGCTGGCGATCGATCCAGGCCACGGACAGCGCGCCCTCGACTATGAAAAGGCGATGCGCGGCCGGAACCGGTTGCTGACGGAAGGTTCGCGGGATTTGAGCTGGTTCGAGGCGATCGAGATGCAGATGGCCGAGACGGGCGTGGCGATCGCCGCGGCGCGCGCCGAAAAGGTGCGCCTTCTGGCCGCCATGATCGACAGGCTGCCCGACAGCGGCCCGTTTCCGCAGGCCGATATCGGCCTGTCGGGCGATCTGGAAGCCGAGATCGCCACCATGCCGGCTGTCGACGTCGAGGAGCGGTTCCGCCGCACGCTCGCCGGGGGCCGCGACCGCGACCGCGCCGCCGGGCGCACGCTCGAGGGCCCGCACCGCTCCGATCTCGTGGTCCGGCACCGACCCAAGGCGATGCCGGCGGCGCTGTGTTCGACCGGCGAACAGAAAGCGTTGCTTGTCGGCATTGTCCTGTCGCATGCCAGATTGACCGGCGAGATGTCCGGCTTGACGCCAATCCTGCTGCTCGACGAGATCGCGGCACATCTCGACGGCGGCCGGCGTGCGGCGCTGTTCTCGATCCTGGAGGAGTTGAACTGCCAGGCTTTCATGACGGGAACCGATGCGGCGCTGTTTTCCAGCCTGGCGGGCCGGGCGCAGTTCCTGACCGTGGATCACGGCACGGTCGCGCCGATGGCTGTGTGAGCACCTGACAAGATTTTTCTCCCGCTATATGGTCGAGCCATGATCGCCACCACCCTCACCGACGAAGAACTCGAACGCTATGCCCGCCACATCGTGCTGCCCGAAATTGGCGGCGCCGGCCAGCAGCGCCTGAAGCGCGCGCGGGTGCTGGTCATCGGCGCCGGCGGATTGGGCGCACCAGTGCTTGAATATCTTGCCGCAGCCGGCGTCGGCACGCTCGGCGTGATCGACGACGACACGGTTTCGCTCTCCAACCTGCAGCGGCAGGTGATTCACGACACCGACACTGTCGGCATGCTGAAAACCCACAGCGCCAAGGCGGCAATCGCCCGCATCAATCCCAACACCGCTGTCGAAATCCACACATTGCGCCTGACCGCGGACAATGCCCAAGCCCTCGTCGCCCGTTACGACGTGGTCGTCGACGGGTCCGACAATTTCGAGACGCGCTATGTCGTGGCCGATGCCTGCGCGGCGGAGGGAAAGCCGCTGGTGCACGCCGCCGTGGGCCGTTTCGATGGCTCCGTGACCGTGCTGATGCCGTTCCAAGCCGATAGGGATGGCACCTCCAACCCCGGCTACCGCGACCTCTTCCCGGAGGCCCCGCCGCCGGGTCTGGTGCCGTCCTGCGCCGAGGCCGGGGTGCTTGGCGTGCTGACTGGGGTCATCGGCACGTTGCAGGCGATGGAAGCCATCAAGCTGATCACCGGCATTGGCGAGCCGCTGATCGGACGACTGCTGCTCTATGACGCGCTGGCCGCGCGTTTCGAGACCATCCGCTACAAGAGACGAAACTGACGTTGAAGCGCACTGCCGATATCATCATCACCCGGATTCCGGCCGACTTCGACGGCTGGAACGAAGTGCTCGCCCTGATCCTGCGCGCATTCGCCTTCATGGACGGCATCATCGACCCGCCGTCCTCGGCGCACCTGCTCACCGCGGAAACTTTGCGCGACAAAGCCCGCCGCGAGACCGGCCTGCTGGCGCTCAGCGGCAACAGGATCGTCGGCTGCATCTTCGCCCTGGAACGAACCGACCACCTCTATGTCGGCAAGCTCGCCGTCACGCCGGACTGTCAGGGCCAGGGCATCGGCAGGTTGTTGATGCAAGCCGTCCAGGATTTTGCCCGCAGCCGCGGCAAGGCCGCAATCGAGCTGCAGACGCGAATCGAGCTGACTGGGAACCAGGCAGCCTTTGCCCGGCTCGGTTTTCGCGAGACCGTGAGAACGGCGCATGAAGGTTATGCGCGACCGACTTCGGTTACCATGCGCAAGACTGTTTGGTAAGTTTCCACTTACATTATGTTGCGAAGCCGCTCAGGTCCTGAGCGGCAGCACGCGATCCGGCGGGCGGTGGCCGTCGACGAAGGCGCGGATGTTGATGATCACCTTCTCGCCCATGTCGATGCGGCCCTCGAGCGTCGCCGACCCCATATGCGGCAAAAGCACGACCTTGCCCTTGGTCGCGAGCTTGAGCAGTTTTCCGTTCAATGCGGGCTCGTGCTCGTAGACGTCGAGTCCGGCGCCGGCGATCCTGCCATCCTGAATCAGCTTGACCAGCGCCTCCTCGTCGATGATGTCACCGCGCGCGGTGTTGACGATATAGGCGGTGGGCTGGAGCAGCGCCAGCCGCCGCGCCGAAAGCAGATGGAACGTCGCCGGCGTCGAGGGGCAGTTGACCGAGATGATGTCCATGCGGGCCAGCATCTGATCGAGGCTTTCCCAATAGGTCGCCTCCAGCCCGTCCTCGACCGCCTGCAGCACGCGATGGCGGTTGTGATAGTGGATGGAGAGGCCGAAAGCCTTGGCACGCCTAGCAACGGCGGTGCCGATACGCCCCATGCCGACAATGCCGAGCCGTTTGCCCCAGATGCGCCGGCCAAGCATCCATGTCGGCGACCAGCCGGCCCATTTCTTGTCGCCGGTGAGTACATTGGCGCCCTCCGCCAGCCGGCGCGGCACCGCCAGCATCAGCGCCATCGTCATGTCGGCCGTATCCTCGGTCAGCACGTTGGGCGTGTTGGTTACGGTGATGCCTTTCTTGGCCGCGGCCGCCACGTCGATCTTGTCGACGCCATTGCCGAAATTGGCGATCAGCTTGAGGTTTTCGCCGGCCTGGGCGATCAATGCCGCGTCGATGCGGTCGGTCACCGTCGGCACCAGCACGTCGGCCTCCTTGACCGCCGCGACCAGTTCCGGTTGCGTCATCGGCCTGTCCTCGACGTTCAGCCTTGCGTCGAACAGCTCGCGCATGCGGGTCTCGACAGGGTCGGGCAGTTTTCGCGTGATGACCACGAGAGGCTTCTTTTTGCCTGCCATTGTTTCCCTCGTTGAGACCTCTTTAACCAAGACCGGCGAAACTGGAAGCCGGTCGCGGTAGCCGATTTACCCATGTACCAAGCGGTGCCGCCGAAGACAAAGAAAAAGGGGCGCCGAGGCCGGCAGGCCAGCGCCGAAAGGAACGAAAGTGTCTGGTTTCGCGTCGCTTCGCCTGACCCTCAGCGCAGCATTTCTCGGCGCTCTGCTCTATTCACCCCAACTGTGCGCGCAAGGTGCAGCGGCTCCCGCCCAGAGCGTCGTCACGCTCGGGCCGAGCGGCCTGCCGCTGCCACGATTCGTCAGCCTGAAATCCGGCCGCGTCAATTCGCGTGTCGGGCCGGGCGCCAACTACTCGGTCGACTGGATGTATCTGAAGGCAGGCCTGCCGATGGAGATCATCCAGGAGTTCGACACATGGCGCCGCGTGCGCGACGCCGACGGTTCGGAAGGTTGGATCAACCAGTCGCTGCTTTCGGGCCGGCGCACGGCGATCGTGGCGCCGTGGCAGCGCGGCAAGGGCGCCCAGATCAATCTCCTCAGGAGCCCCGAAAAGGACGCCAGCGTGGTGGCGATCGTCGAGCCGGGCGTCATGGGCACGATCAAATCCTGCGACGGCCAGTGGTGCGAAATGACGCTCGATGGCCACACCGGCTGGCTCGCCCAATCCGTCGTCTGGGGCGCCTATCCCGGCGAACGGGTCAAGGACTGATTTTTGGCCTTGCCCGACTCGTTTGAACCGCAGGCCGGACCGTTTAGCGGCCGATGCGGCCGAGATGGGTATCCTGAAAGCTGCTCGACAGCTTCAAGCCGTAACCCAGCGCGCGATCGATAGCGATGTGGGCGATCCAGATCAATGCAACCGCTAGAGCGGCTGCATTGCCGAACAGGCTGCCGGCAAGCACCAAAAACACCGGTGGGACCAAGATGTGGAAGGCATTGTAGCAGGCGGCGCCGACGCGCGGCCCGGCGAGATAGCCGAACATGGACAGATCAGGCGCCAGGATCAACAAGGCGAACAACCGCCAGGACGCACCGGCGAGTGCATAAAAGACGATAGCGGACACCGCGACAGCGGCCCATTCCAGCCGGATAGCCAGATCGAGGGGTTTCATTCCTGGCCGTTCATACGCGCCTGGCCGTTCATACGTGCCCGGCCGTTCATACGTGCCCAGCCCCCGGTCATTCGGCGCGTTTGGGGCGCAGCCTCACCACGATGTCGACATTGGCGATCTCCATCCCCTCGGGTGGTTCCGGTAGGTTGGCGACGGTGACCGGACCATTGGCGATGTCGAAAATCCGGTTTTCGCCTTCGATATAGAAATGGTGATGATCGGAGGTGTTGGTGTCGAAATAGGTTTTGGCGCCCTCGACAGCCAGAATGCGCAGGAGTCCCGCCTGGGTGAATTGGTGAAGGGCGTTGTAGACGGTGGCCAGCGACACCGGCACGCCGGCGGCGACGGCCTCCTCGTGCAGTTCCTCGGCCGACAGATGGCGGTCGCCCTTGGCGAAAAGCAGGTCGGCAAGCGCAATGCGCTGCCGTGTCGGCCTCAGGCCGGCTTCACGAACCCGCTTGTCCACAGCGACATTTTCCTTCCGGCAGCCCCGGTCCATCTGGTCGTCCAAGCTCACAGTTCCGCCTCAAGACACGTCCAGAATGGCAAAAAAATGGATGTCTGCCGAAACCGGACCCCTTTCGACATATATTCTGTCGTCCGGATGCGATCAATAGCGCGCATTGACCCGGCAAGACTGGCGGGTTAAGCGCAAACGCCGGTTTCCGGCCTGAAACAGATTGTGTTAGGACACCAACGACAAGGGCGCGCCAGCGCCCGGGACATATGGGAACGAGATTGATGGCGGGTTCGAAATCCAGCTACGACTACGAAGAATTGCTGGCCTGCGCCCGCGGCGAGCTGTTCGGACCGGGCAATGCCCAGTTGCCTTACCCGCCGATGCTGATGTTTGACCGCATCACCGAGATCAGCGAAACGGGCGGGGCTTTCGACAAGGGCTTCATCCGCGCCGAATTCGACATCAAGCCGGACCTGTGGTTCTTTGCCTGCCATTTCATCGGCAATCCCATCATGCCTGGATGCCTGGGCCTCGATGCCCTGTGGCAGCTGACGGGTTTCTATCTCGGCTGGCTGGGCGAACCCGGCAAAGGCATGGCGCTGTCGACCGGCGAGGTCAAGTTCAAGGGAATGGTCACGCCCTCGGTTAAAAAGGTCGAGTATGGCGTGGAATTCAAACGTGTGATGCGTGGCCGGCTGGTGCTGGGCATCGCCGATGGTTGGCTAAAGGCGGACGGCGAACCCATATACGCGGCAACGGACCTGAAAGTCGGTCTGTCCAAGCAGTCGGCGGTCGCTTGACCGTCGCCCTGGCCGACTTCGTGGCCAGCATTCCTGGAAGGAGTTGCGAATGAGACGTGTCGTAGTCACAGGCCTCGGCATCGTGTCGTCGATCGGCAACAATGCCAACGAGGTGCAAGCCTCGCTGCATGACGCCAAATCCGGCATCAGCTTCTCCGACTCCTTCGCCGAGCACGGCTTCCGCTGTCAGGTCTGGGGCGCGCCGACGCTCGATCCCAGCGCCATGATCGATCGCCGCGCAATGCGCTTCCTGAGCCAGGGAGCAGCCTGGAACCATGTCGCCATGGACCAGGCGATCGCCGATGCCGGGCTTGGCGAGAGCGACATCACCAATGAGCGCACCGGCATCGTCATGGGCTCGGGCGGGCCTTCCACCCGCACCATCGTCGAGGCGGCCGAAACCACGCTCAAGAACGGCAGCCCCAAGCGCATCGGCCCGTTCGCGGTGCCGAAGGCGATGTCGTCGACCGCGTCGGCGACGCTGGCCACCTGGTTCAAGATCCACGGCGTCAACTATTCGATCTCGTCGGCCTGTTCGACCTCGGCGCATTGCATCGGCAATGGCTACGAACTGATCCAGTGGGGCAAGCAGGACATGGTGTTCGCCGGCGGCCACGAAGATCTCGACTGGACGATGTCGGACCTGTTCGACGCCATGGGCGCCATGTCGTCGAAGTACAATGACAGGGCATCTGCCGCTTCCCGCGCCTATGACGTCGATCGCGACGGCTTCGTCATCGCCGGCGGCGCCGGCGTGCTGGTGCTCGAGGAACTGGAGCATGCCAAGGCGCGCGGCGCCAAGATCTATGCAGAGATCGTCGGCTACGGCGCCACCTCGGACGGCTTCGACATGGTTGCGCCCTCGGGCGAAGGCGCGGTCCGCTGCATGCGGCAGGCGCTGGCGACCGTCACCACCCCGGTCGACTACATCAACACCCATGGCACCTCGACGCCGGTGGGGGATTCCCGCGAAATGGGCGCGATCCGCGAGGTGTTCGGCGAGAAGATGCCCTTCATCACCTCGACCAAATCGCTGACGGGCCATTCGCTGGGCGCGGCCGGCGTGCAGGAATCCATCTATTCGATCCTGATGATGCAAGGCGGTTTCATCGGCGAAAGCGCCCATATCGAGACTCTCGACCCCGAATTCGAGGGCATGCCGGTGGTGCGAAAGCGCATCGACAACGCCAGGATCGACACCGTTTTGTCCAATTCCTTCGGCTTTGGTGGCACCAACGCAACGCTGGTTTTCCAGCGCTATTCCGCATAAGGCCACGTTTTTTCCACGAGGATTGGCGATCATGGACGGATTGATGAAGGGCAAGCGCGGGCTTGTCATGGGCGTCGCCAACGATCATTCGATCGCCTGGGGCATAGCCCGGAAACTGTCCGAACATGGGGCCGAACTTGCCTTCACCTACCAGGGTGACGCCTTCGGCCGCCGGGTCAAGCCGCTTGCCGACAAGCTCGGCGCGGCGCTGGTGGTTCCCTGCGATGTCGAGGACAGCGCCTCGGTCCACGCCACCTTCGAGGCCTTGGGCAAGGCCTGGGGCGGGCTCGACTTCGTGGTCCATGCCATCGGCTTTTCGGACAAGAATGAGCTCAAGGGCCTCTACGCCGACACCAGCCGCGACAATTTCATCCGCACCATGGTCATCTCCTGCTATTCCTTCACCGAGGTCGCGCGCCACGCCGCGGCCCTGATGCAGGATGGCGGATCGATGATCACCCTGACCTATGCCGGTTCGGTGCGCGTCATGCCGAACTATAACGTCATGGGCGTCGCCAAGGCCGGCCTCGAGGCCAGCGTGCGCTATCTCGCCAACGATTACGGCCCGCGCGGCATCAGGGTGAACGGCATATCGGCCGGACCGGTGCGAACGCTTGCCGGCGCCGGGATTTCCGATGCGCGCCACATGTTCTCTTACCAGCAGCGCAATTCTCCGCTGCGCCGCACCGTGACCATCGACGAGGTCGGCGGCTCGGCACTCTATCTCCTGTCCGACCTCGCTTCCGGCGTCACCGGCGAAATCCACTATGTCGATTCCGGCTATCATATCGTTTCCATGCCGACGCTCGAGGAGCTGAAGCAGACGGATCGCGCGAGCGAATAGGCCATTTCGCGAAATAGTCTTTTCTCCTGCGAAGAAATAATTCCCTTCCAATAAAATTGGATGCATTCGCGGAAACTCATTTTAAGGGCCTATCGGCTATAGAGTCCCGCAATTTGGGGACTTTCAATGCCTGCCGTCAGCAACCCGAACCGCACACCGGTGTTCCGGCTGATCACCATAGCCAGTTCGGGCATTGGCAGTTTCATTCTCGGCATCTGGGGGCTGAAGCACGCGCTTGGCGACGGCTTTGCCGGCATGCCGGCGGACGTGATGGTGGCGATCATGGCTGCCCTTTGCGCATTGGCGGCGGCGGGAGCCGCGATGTCTTTCTTCGCCGGCGTCGATGAATCGGCTGATTTCGTCTTCAACGAAACCCAGTTCGACAAGCTGACCGGATTGCTGGCGCGTCCGGCGATGGTCGGCAAGATCGCCGAGGCAGCCTGCGCGACGAGCCGCACCGGGGCCCCGATGTTCCTCATCGACATCGACATCGACCGGTTCAAGCAGATCAACGACGCGATCGGCTACAGCCAGGGCGACGAACTGATCCGCGCCTTCACCAAGCGGCTGCGGGCCTGCGTGCCCGAGCGCGTGCAGATCGGGCGCATCGGCGCCGGCGAGTTCGCGGTGCTGCTTCCCGATCATCAGATTCAGGGAACAATGGAAGCTATGGTGGAGAGGCTCATCGACGAGATGATGGAGCCCTATGAGCTCAGCAGCCACCAGCAATCGGTGAGCCTGTCGGTGGGCATCGTGGCGATGCCCAAGGACGGCGTCGACCCGGTCCTCATCCTGCGCCGCTCCAACCTGGCGCTGCAAAATGCGCGCGCCAGGGGAGTCGGCAACTGGTCGGTCTTCGATACCGAGATGGGGCGGGTCGCCGATCATCGCCAATGGGTCGAATCCGAGCTGCACATCGCATTCGAGCGCGGTGATTTCGACCTTCACTATCAGCCGCAGCTGGACCTGCCGAGCGGCCGCATCGTCGGCTATGAAGCGCTGATCCGCTGGAACCATCCAGAACGCGGCATGATCCCACCTCTGGAGTTCATCCAGATCGCCGAGGAAACCGGCATGATCAATCCGATCGGCGAATGGGTTCTGCGCAAGGCATGCAGCGACGCCCGCCATTTACCCGACGACTGCTTCGTCGCCGTCAACATCTCGCCGGTCCAGTTCATGACCAAGGACTTCATCGGCCTCGTGCGCGACACGATGCGGACCACCGGCATCAAGCCGTCGCGGCTGGAGCTGGAAGTCACCGAGACGGCCATGATGCAGGACCGCGACCGCGCCGCCGCCATCCTGAAAGAGCTTGCCGATATGGGCATCTCGGTTGCCGTCGACGATTTCGGCACCGGCTATTCCAATCTCAGCTACCTGATCGATTTTTCCTTCGGCAAGCTGAAGATCGACCGCTCCTTCGTCAGCCGCATCGATACGGATTCGAGCTCCGGCGCCGTCGTATCGACCATTGTCGGCCTCTCGCGAGCACTCGGCGTCAGCATCATTGCCGAGGGCGTCGAGACAGAGGACCAGGCGACACTGCTCAGGGCAGCCGGTTGCGAGGTGGTGCAAGGTTATCTGTTCGGCCGGCCGGCGCCGCTTGCGGTCATGGCCGGCGAGGGACATGTCATCGAGGATTCGAGGCGCGTCGCCAATCTGCACTGAGTGTCACGCCGTTGCGTGTCAGCGACGCGCGGAAAGAACCTTGAACATGCCGTCACGGGCGAGCTCGGCATGGCTGGAGAAGGCGGCGGCCAGTACCGGCTCGTAGGGCAGCTGGCGGTTCGCCACCATGTACAGCCGTGCTCCCGGCTTCAGCGCCTTTGCCGCTGCCCGGATCAGGCCGGCGCCGATCTCCGGTTCGGCCGCGCGGCTGCGATGAAAAGGCGGGTTCATGATGACCGCGTCGTAGCGACGCTCGACCGGCTCCCCCTGCAGGTCCGTCCAGAAGAAACCTTTCGCAACCGACTGGCTGGCCGTGGCAAGATTGGCTTTGGCGGCTTCGAGAGAAGCGAAATCCGCCTCATAGAGATCAAGTGCCGAGATGCCGGGCGAACGCGCTTCCATCTCCGCCGCCAGATAGCCCCAGCCGGCGCAGAAATCGGCGACATGGCCGCGCAGGTCGGCTGGAAGATGGTCCGCCAGCAACTTCGAACCGGCATCGACACGATCGAAGGAAAACATGCCGGGCGCCGTGCTGAAGCGGCCGTCGACCAGCCCGGCGGGATTGGCGGCACGCAGCGCTGCTGCCGTCTCCGTCCCGGCCGGCCGGCGAAGCCAGAAGGCGATGCCGTGATATTTGGGCAGATGGCCTTCGAGCGGCACAAGCTCGTCCATGCGCTTGCGCAGGCTGGCGATGCCATCATCCTTGCCGCCGGCAATGACGATCAATCCGCCCTCGGTGACGCGCTCCAGCGCATCCGCGATGCGCAGCTCGTTCTGGCCGCGATGGCGGCCCGCGAGCACCAGCGCGGCGTCAAAGCCATCGCCCTGCGTTTGCGGGGTGACAGTGAAGCCCGCGGCTTGCAGCGCGCGAAAATGCGGCCGAAAGCCTTGCACCACGTGCAGCTCGGCGTCGAAGTCCTGCGGTGTCCGCAAGCCGGATTCGGCCCCTAGAAAAAGCGCCCGTTCGCCCTTGCCTGGCAAAGCGACCGCCTCGGCCTCGAATGGATGGAAAAGTGTCTTCAGCGGTTCGGCAGACATGCCTTTGCTCCATAAACGAAAGCGGGCGCGACATGAGCCGCGCCCGCTTCGATTTTTCGGTCAGGCCGTTCAGGCGGCGTTTTCTTCGCTCTCAGCCTTCTTGTCGCGAACGATTTCCTTGCCGGTGGTCTGGTCGACGACCTTCATCGACAGGCGGACCTTGCCGCGCTCATCGAAGCCCATCAGCTTGACCCAAACCTTGTCGCCTTCCTTGACGACGTCCGAAGTCTTGGCGACCCGGTCGTTGGCAAGCTGCGAGATATGGACGAGGCCGTCACGCGGGCCGAAGAAGTTGACGAAAGCGCCGAAGTCGGCGGTCTTGACGACCGTGCCTTCGTAGATTTCGCCGACTTCCGGCTCGGCCACGATGGTGTGGATCCACTTCTTCGCCGCCTCGATCTCCTTGGCGTTCGCCGAAGCGATCTTGACCGTGCCGTCATCCTCGATGTTGATCTTGGCGCCGGTCTTCTCGACGATCTCGCGGATGACCTTGCCACCGGAACCGATCACGTCGCGAATCTTGTCGGTCGGGATGTGCATGACCTCGATGCGCGGTGCGAACTCGCCGAGCTCGGCGCGCGCGCCGGACAGCGCGTGGCCCATTTCGCCGAGAATATGCTGGCGACCGTCCTTGGCCTGGTCGAGAGCGATCTTCATGATCTCCTCGGTGATGCCCTCGATCTTGATGTCCATCTGCAAGGAGGTGATGCCGTTGGCGGTGCCGGCGACCTTGAAATCCATGTCGCCGAGGTGATCCTCGTCGCCTAGGATGTCGGAGAGCACGGCGAAGCGTTCACCTTCCTTGATCAGGCCCATGGCGATACCGGCGACCGGCTTGGCCAGCGGCACGCCGGCGTCCATCAGCGCCAGCGAGGTGCCGCAGACGGTTGCCATCGACGACGAGCCGTTGGACTCGGTGATCTCCGAGACCACGCGCAGCGTGTAGGGGAACTGGTCTGATGTCGGCAGCATCGGGCGGATGGCGCGCCAGGCGAGCTTGCCGTGGCCGATCTCGCGGCGGCCGGGCGAGCCCATGCGGCCGGTCTCGCCGACGGAATAGGGAGGGAAGTTGTAGTGGAGGAGGAACTTCTCCTTGTACATGCCGGTCAGCGAATCGACATACTGCTCGTCCTCGCCGGTGCCCAGCGTGGCGACGACCAGCGCCTGGGTCTCGCCGCGGGTGAACAGCGCCGAACCGTGGGTGCGCGGCAGGACGCCGACCTCGGATACGATCTTGCGCACGGTCTTCAGGTCACGGCCGTCAATGCGCGAACCAGTGTCGAGAATGTTCCAGCGCACGACCTTGGCTTGGAGCTCCTTGAACACACTGCCGATCTGCTCGGAGGAATATTTCGGCTCTTCGCCTTCGGCCGGAGCGAAGGCCGCCTTGACCTTGGCCTTGACGGCGTCCACGGCGGCATAGCGCTTCTGCTTGTCGGTGATCTTGTACGCGTCGCGAAGCTCGTCGCCGACGATCTTCAGCATCTCGGCTTCGAGAGCGGAATAGTCCGGCGCGGTGAAGTCGCGCGGGTCCTTGGCGGCGACCTCGGCCAGCTTGATGATCGCGTCGATCACCGGCTGGAAACCGCGATGGCCGAACATGACCGCGCCGAGCATCAGGTCTTCGCCGAGCTCCTTGGCTTCGGACTCGACCATCAGCACGGCGTCGGCGGTGCCGGCGACGATCAGGTCGAGCTTGGATTCCTGCATCTCGTCGACATGCGGGTTGAGCACGTATTCGCCGTTGATGTAGCCGACGCGGGCGCCGCCGATCGGGCCCATGAAGGGCACGCCCGACAGGGTCAGGGCCGCCGAGGTGGCGACGATCGACAGGATGTCCGGATCGTTCTCGAGATCATGCTGGACGACGGTGACGACGATCTGCGTGTCGTTCTTGTAGCCGTCGGCAAAGAGTGGGCGGATTGGGCGGTCGATGAGGCGCGAAACCAGCGTTTCCTTTTCGCTCGGACGGCCTTCACGCTTGAAATAGCCGCCCGGGATCTTGCCGGCGGCGTAGGTCTTTTCCTGGTAGTTGACGGTCAGCGGAAAGAAGTCGAGGCCCGGCTTGGGCTCCTTCATCGAAACGACCGTGGCGAGAACCTTGGTCTCGCCGTAGGTGGCGAGCACGGCGCCGTCGGCCTGGCGCGCGATCTTGCCGGTTTCGAGGATGAGCGGGCGACCGCCCCATTCGATTTCCACTTTGTGGTGATTGAACATGTCTTGTCCTTCATATGAGGAAAGGGCCGCGCCGTTTCAGCGTGCGCGGGTGCCCTTTCCCCTGGCTTCCTTTCTCGGGCAGCCACGGGCAAGACAACGGGAAGCTCGATCCATGTCGGCCGGATGGCCGCGCGAGCGTCCTGCAATCCTGCCCCATGACCGTCCATGGGGTGGCTTCGAGGGGGCCCTCTGCACGCTCGAAACCGGATTTGGCCAATCGATCCGACTGGCCCTGCGCATGACCCCACAAGCAGCGGCTTGTGGAATGCGTCACGCGCAAACTCAACTTGTTGGAGCGTCCGTCCGGCATCCGGATGGGTGCGCGGCGCTCCAGTACCTGCATTCGAGATCGGATTGGTCCGGTGCTCAAATGCGCGACCGGCGGGCCCTTGTGAGGCCCGCCGGTCAATTCGTCAACGGCGCAGGCCGAGCTTCTCGATCAGCGTCTGGTAGCGCGTGTCGTCCTTGCGCTTGAGATAATCAAGCAGGCTTCGGCGCTGGGAGACGAGAGCGAGCAGACCACGGCGGGAATGGTTATCCTTCTTGTGGTCCTTGAAATGGTCGGTCAGGTTCTTGATGCGCTCGGAAAGGATGGCTACCTGAACTTCCGGAGACCCGGTGTCGCCCTTGGCGGTTGCGAATTCAGTCATCAATTCCTGTTTGCGCTCGGCAGTAATCGACATCGTGTTTTTCCTTATCTGTTCGAGGAAACGGGTCGCCCTCAGCCGGGATGTCGTCCAGCAGGGGCCGGTGCAAGCAGAGCGTCATAGCGCTAAGCTGCGGCGCATATAGTGCAATTCCCAAGAAAACACCAGCCCAATTCACGAAGCCGGCTTTTCACGCCAAAACGGCAAGTTATCCCTGTCAAAGCCATTTTTTCCATTTGAAGAAGGCAATCAGCCCAACCGCGACCACGGCCATGAACAGCAGCGACAAGGGATAGCCGTAATAGGCCTTCAGCTCAGGCATGTTCCAGGGCGACGTCTCCGGATCGAAATTCATGCCCCAGACGCCGACCAGAAACGTGAGCGGCATGAAGATGACCGAGACGATCGTCAGATAGGAAATGACGTCGTTGGTGCGTGCCTGGCTCAGCGACAGATGCATCTCGATCAGGCCGGTCAGCATGTCGCGCTGGTTCTCGACCAGCTCGATCAGCCGCAGCGCGTGGTCGAGCGTATCGTTCAGGAAGACCTTGGTTTCGGCCTTCACATAGGACACGTCGTTGCGGATCAGCGTCGCCAGCGCGTCGCGCATCGGCCACAGCACCCCCTTCAGCACATTGGCGTCGTGCCGCAATCCATGAAGCTGCTGCATCTGATGCTTGTGCGGTGCGTGCAGCATCTGGTCCTCGATGCTGTCGACGAGTTCGCCGGCCGCCTCGATCGGCGGAAAGTAGCTGTCGACGATGGCGTCGATCAGCGCATAGGCGAGATAGTCGGCGCCACGGGCGCGCAGCCGGTTCGGCGCCGAGCTTTCGATGCGCTTGCGCACCGGATCGAACGGATCGCCTTCGCGCTCCTGGAAGGTGACGACGAAATTCTTGCCAAGGAAAACGGCGATCTGCTCGTAGCGGTGCGAGGCGACGTCGTCGATCATCCGCACGACCACGAAAGCATGGTCTTCGTAGAAATCCACCTTCGGCCGCTGGCCCGTGTTGACGACGTCCTCCAGCGCCAGCGGATGCAGGCTGAAGATGCGGCCGATCTCCTTGATCAGCTCGATATTGGCCAGGCCGGTGCAGTCCAGCCAGATGACCGGCCACTTTTCGCAATTGGCATTGACGTCGTCTATGCTGGCATTGTCGATCGTTTTGGACTTTTGCGGCGAGATCAGGGTGAGCCGCAGTTCCGAGCGTCGCGCCGCGGGATCGGCGATCAGCGTTCCGGGCGATGCACCGACCGGCGGCCGCCTGGCCCTGAGCGGCGCCCGCGTCTTGATCGCCTCAACCTTTGCCATGCGGTCCCTCGGATAGATGTCGCATAGAGATTAGACGAGGGCCCTCACCCGGCAAAGACCCGTTTGGGCTTGAACATGCCCTGCTCGACGGCGCCGATGGCCACCAGCTTGCCGCGCGCGGTCGCGCAGGCTTCCTCGGCCTCCACCGGCGCGTCGCGGCCCCGGATGATGACGGGATTGCCGAGGCGGATCTTCGTCGCCGCATCGTCGCTGATGGCGATCTGCGGCAGGCAGTCGAGTGCCGCCGAGGTGTCGACAAGCAGCGCGTCGATCGCGCCAAAATCGATCGGCGCTTCTATCGAATCGGGGGACGGTTGCTGCGTGCCATGACCCTGCTCGCCGAAGCGCGCCGCCTCCAGTTCGGCGACGGTGACGAAATCCTCGGCGGTGAACGGCTCGACCTCGATCCGGCGCAGTTCAGAAATATGGCCGAAGCAGCCGAGATCGCGGCCCATGTCGCGGGCCAGCGAGCGTACATAGGTACCCTTGCCGCATTCGACCTCGAAAACCGTGTGATCGGCCCCGTGCTCGACGATGTCGAGGCGGCCGATTTCGATCTCGCGCGCGGGAATGTCGACCTCCTCGCCGTCGCGGGCGAGATCATAGGCGCGTTCGCCCGCGATCTTGATGGCCGAGAATTGCGGCGGCGTCTGCATGATGACGCCGGTGTACTTCGGCAGCAGCGCCTGCACTTCGGCCTCCACGGGGCGCCGGTCGGAGTCCCTCGTCACCGGACCTTCGAGGTCGTCGGTCGAGCGCTCCTGCCCCCAGGCCACGGTGAAGCGGTAGATCTTGGCGCCGTCCTGGACGTAGGGCACGGTCTTGGTGGCTTCGCCGAGCGCGATCGGCAGCATACCGGAAGCGAGCGGATCGAGCGTGCCGGCGTGGCCGGCCTTCTCCGCCTGGAACAGCCACTTGATCTTGGAGACGGCCTCGGTCGAGCCCATGCCGACCGGCTTGTCCAGCACCACCCAGCCCGAGACCGGCCGGCCCTTCTTCTTGCCGCGGCGCGCCATTATTCGCTGTCCTTATCGTCGTCGTCCACATCCAGATCGCGCGCCACCTCCGGCGATTTCAGGAGATCGTTGATCCTGGCGAAATTGTCGAAGGAGGTGTCGAGCCGGAAGCGAAACTCGGGCATGTACTTCATCTGCCGCAGCGCGCCGGAGACACGGCCGCGGATGAACTTGGCATGCTTGTTGAGCGCCTCGACCACCGCGCCGGCGTCCGTGGCGCCGAGCGGCGAGATGAAGGCGGTTGCGATCTTGAGGTCGGGCGACATGCGCACTTCCGACACCGAAACCACGGCATTCTCGACCAGCGGATCGATGATCTCGCCGCGCTGCAAGGTTTCGGACAGCGCATGGCGCACCTGCTCGCCGACGCGCAGCATGCGCTGGGATGGGCCTGATGTGGTCGAACGGGGCATTTTTTCTCGATCCTGAAAGCGTGGGGCGCGGGATAGGACCGTGCCTCATGTCTCAAATGTTTGCCAGGCGGCGGCCTCTCGGCCACCGCCTGGCATGACGGACGTCACACGAACTCAGAGCGTGCGGGTTACCATCTCGACGCGGAAGCACTCGATGATGTCGCCGACGCGCATGTCCTCGTAGTTCTGGAAGGCCATGCCGCATTCCTGGCCGCCCGGGACTTCCGAAACCTCGTCCTTGAAGCGCTTCAGCGTCTTCAGCGTGCCTTCGTGGATGACGACGTTGTCGCGGATCAGGCGCACGCCCGCGCCACGCTCGACCTTGCCTTCGGTGACACGGCAGCCGGCGATCTTGCCGACCTTGGTGATGTCGAATATCTCGAGGATCTGCGCATTGCCGATGAAGGTCTCGCGACGCTCCGGCGAGAGCATACCCGACAGAGCCGCCTTCACGTCATCAACGAGGTTGTAGATGATCGAGTAATAGCGGATCTCGATGCCAGCGGCCGCGGCAGCGGCACGTGCCTGCACATTGGCGCGGACGTTGAAGCCGATGATCGCCGCGCCCGACGTCTCCGCCAGTGACACGTCGCTTTCGGTGATGGCGCCGGCGCCGGCATGGACGATGCGCGCACGCACCTCGTCGGTGCCGAGCTTGTCGAGCGCTGCGTTGATCGCCTCGATCGAACCCTGCACGTCACCCTTGATGACCAGCGGGAACTCCTTCAGTCCGCTCGTCTGCAGCTGCGACATCATCTGTTCGAGCGAACCGCGCTGGCCGGCATGACGGGCAACCGCCTTCTCGCGGGCCAGACGCTGGCGGTACTCGGTGATCTCGCGGGCGCGGGCCTCGTTGTTGACCACGGCGAAGCGGTCGCCGGCCTGCGGCGTGCCCTGGAGGCCGAGCACCTCGACCGGCATAGCCGGCGGCGCTTCCTTGACGTGTTCGCCACGATCGTCGACCAGCGCGCGCACCCGGCCCCATTCATTGCCGGCGACAAGGATGTCGCCCGGCATCAGCGTGCCGGTCTGCACCAGCACGGTGGCGACGGGGCCCCGGCCCTTGTCGAGCTGCGCCTCGATGACGACGCCCTCGGCGGTGCGGTCCGGATTGGCCTTGAGGTCGAGGATTTCGGCCTGCAGCAGGATCGCTTCGAGCAGCTTGTCGAGATTGGTGCCCTTGGTCGCCGACACTTCGACGTCCAGCACCTCGCCGCCCATCGATTCCACGAACACTTCGTGGCGCAACAGCTCGGAGCGCACTTTCTGCGGATCGGCGTCATGCTTGTCGATCTTGTTGATCGCCACGATGATCGGAACGCCGGCCGCCTTGGCATGGCTGATCGATTCGATCGTCTGCGGCATCACGCTGTCGTCGGCCGCCACCACCAGGATGGCAATGTCGGTGGCCTGGGCGCCGCGGGCGCGCATGGCCGTGAAGGCGGCGTGGCCGGGCGTGTCGATGAAGGTGATCTTCTGACCGTTCTTCTCGACCTGATAGGCGCCGATATGCTGGGTGATGCCGCCGGCCTCGCCGGAGACGACATTGGCGTTGCGGATCGCGTCGAGCAGCGAGGTCTTGCCGTGGTCGACATGCCCCATGATGGTCACGACAGGCGGCCGCGACACCAGGTCTTCCGGACGGTCGGCGATGTTGAACAGGCCTTCCTCGATGTCGGACTCGGCGACGCGGCGGACCGTGTGGCCGAATTCGGTGGCGACCAGTTCCGCCGTGTCGGCGTCGATGACGTCGCCCGGCTTCAGGATCTGGCCCTGCTTCATGAAGAACTTGACCACATCGACGGCGCGCTCGGACATGCGCTGCGCCAGTTCCTGGATAGTGATGGTTTCGGGCAGGATCACTTCGCGCATAACCTTCTCGCGCGGCTCATTGTGCATCGCGCGCTTGAACTTTTCCTGGCGGCGGCGCATCGACGACAGCGAACGGGCCCGCGCATCCTCGTCGGAAAGCGCGGAGTTCAGCGTCAGCTTGCCGCGACGGCGGTCTTCCTCGCCCTTGGTCGGCTTGGCCGGACGCGCCACTTCGGGCGTCACCAGGCGGCGCACCGGCGCACCGGCGCCAGTCCGCTTCGGCTTGACCTCTTCTTCCTCGTCGGCGGTCGCCAGTTCGGCGGCCTGCGGCGCGCGGCGACGCGCCTCTTCCTCGGCGCGGCGGCGGGATTCGGCCTCGGCCTGCAACCGCGCTTCTTCCTCGGCCTGGCGGCGTGCGGATTCCTCGCGCTCGCGCTTGCGGCGCTCCTCATCCTCGGCGCGGCGCTTGGCTTCCTCGACGGCGCGTTGCCGGTCCTCGACCTCGCGCGCCTTGGAGCCTTCGAGCGCCCTGCGGCGCGCTTCCATTTCGCTGCGGGACAGTTCGTTCAACACCATGCCGCTACGCTCGACCGGTGCCGGCGGAGGTGGAGGCGGCGCCTTGGGTGCCTCCTGCACGACGGGAGCCGCCGCGACCGCCGGCTTCGGGGTGAACACGGGTGCCGCCACCGCCGGCTCCGGCTTGTCGCCGGGCAGCGAAAATTTGCGCTTCTTGGTCTCGACCACGACCGACTTGGTGCGGCCGTGCGAGAAGTTCTGGCGCACGGTGCCCTGTTCCATGCCGGGGCGCTTCAGCGTCAAGGTCTTCTTCGGCGTAACACTCAACGTCTTGTCGTCGCCCGATTTCGTATCGCTCATTCCATATCCTCTGCGGCCTCATCTTCGTCAGCAACGGCCGCAAGCATTGCCAGATCGTCCGGGGTACCGCCCCGATATCGGTCGAGCGCAACCATGCGCTTCTGGACCGCCTTACCCGCGTCTCCCGCGAGGACGGCAGCATGTATCACATTTGTACCCCCCAATGCCAAGCTCAACTCGGCCTCGGAGAAAAGTTTGTAGGCAAGGATGGAGGGGCCGCCAATATGGACGGTCGCCCGCCGCGCCTGGCTGATCTTGCGCACGCCATCGTCTGAGGCTTCGGTCGCGTGGAGCACGAAAAGCGCCAATCCACCGCGCACCGCGCTCTCCACCTTGGTGGCGCCCAGCGCGATCGCCCCTGCCTTGCGAGCGAGACCCAGCATGCCAAGGGCGGATCTGGAAAGCAGCCCATCGACCATGCCGCCGAGATCGGGCGGCACGACCACCTGTGCCTTAAAGGCGCGGCTAAAAAGGTTCTTGGCCGCCGCCTTGTCAATATGTAGGCGGTCGGCGCTCACCCAGCAACCACGGCCGGGCAGATTTCTCTTGAGATCCGGTACGACGGCCGAATCCGGGCCGACGACGAACCGGATCAGTTCATCCGGTTCGGCCTGCTTGCGGGTGACGATGCAGGTGCGATCGTTCATCTCGTCCAAGGGCGGTTTCTGTGCGATGCGGTTTCACCTCACGCACCAACGGCTTCGTCAGCCGGCGCTTCTTCGGCTGCAAGCTCGTCTTCGGAAATCCAGCCGGCCTTGAGACGGGCCGCGAGCACCATCTGCTCGGCATCGGCGCGCGAAACGCCATGATCGGCCAGCACGCCCGGATACACCTTGGTCTCGCCGTCCTTGCGTTCCTTCCAGCCGGTGAGGTCGTCGGCGGCATAGCCGGCGAAATCCTCGATCGTCTTCACGCCGTCCTCGCCGAGCGTCACCATCATGGCGGTGGTGATGCCGGGGATTTCGCGCAGCTCGTCCTTGACGCCCAGCGCCTTGCGCTTTTCGTCGTGCTCGGCTTCGATCTTCTCCAGATATTCGCGGGCCCGGGTCTGGATCTCCGAGGCGGTATCCTCATCGAAGCCGTCGATCGAGGCGATTTCGCCGGCATCGACATAGGCGACTTCCTCGACGCTGGTGAAGCCTTCGGAGGCGAGCACCTGGCCGACCATCTCGTCGACGTCGAGAGCTTCCATGAACAGCGCCGAGCGCTCGACGAATTCCTTCTGGCGGCGCTCGGATTCCTCGGCCTCGGTCAGGATGTCGATATCCCAGCCGGTGAGCTGCGAAGCGAGGCGCACATTCTGGCCGCGGCGGCCGATGGCCAGCGACAGCTGGTCGTCCGGCACCACCACTTCGATGCGCTCGGCGTCTTCGTCGAGCACGACCTTGGCGACTTCCGCCGGCTGCAACGCATTGACGATGAAGGATGCGGCCGAGGGCGACCACGGAATGATGTCGATCTTCTCGCCCTGCAATTCGGCGACGACCGCCTGGACGCGGCTGCCGCGCATGCCGACGCAGGCGCCGACCGGATCGATCGAGCTGTCGCGCGAGATGACGGCGATCTTGGCGCGCGAACCGGGATCGCGGGCGACCGACTTGATCTCGATGATGCCGTCATAGATCTCCGGCACTTCCATGGTGAAGAGCTTGGCCATGAACTGCGGATGGGTGCGCGACAGGAAGATCTGCGGGCCGCGCTGCTCACGGCGCACGTCGTAGACATAGGCGCGGACGCGATCGCCATATTTGTAGTTTTCGCGCGGGATCAGCTCGTCGCGGCGGATGATCGCTTCGCCACGGCCGAGATCGACGATGACATTGCCGTATTCGACGCGCTTGACGGTTCCGTTGACGATCTCGCCGATGCGGTCCTTGTATTCGTCATACTGGCGGTCGCGCTCGGCCTCGCGCACCTTCTGCACGATGACCTGCTTGGCCGACTGGGCGGCGATGCGGCCGAAATCCATCGGCGGCAGCTGTTCGGCGATGAAGTCGCCGAGCTGGGCGTCGGGATTGCGCTCGCGCGCCGAGGAAATGGCGATCTGCGTGGCATAGTCGTCGACCTTCTCGACCACTTCCATCAGCCGCTGCAGCTTCATCTCACCGGTGTTGGGGTTGATGTCCGCGCGGATGTTGGTCTCCTGGCCATAACGCGAGCGTGCCGCCTTCTGGATCGCATCGGCCATGGCGGCGATGACGATCGACTTGTCGATCGACTTTTCACGCGCGACCGCATCGGCAATCTGCAGCAGTTCAAGTCTGTTGGCGCTTACAACCATGTTTTTTCTCCCGAGCCTGTTTGCCGGCGCTTGGGGCCTGGCAGCTCAATCAACTTTCCTGTTCGTGTTCTTCCGTAGCGCCCGATTCCGCACCCTCTGGTACGTCGTCGTCCAGTTCGCCGCGGCGTTTCTTGGCTTCCTTGCGCGCCCTGTTGTCCTTCGACAACGCATCACGGATGAGGTCGTCGGTCAGGATCAGCCGGGCTTCGGCAATGGCGTCGTAGGGCACGCGCACCGTCGGCTCCTCACCATAGGCCGCCTTGTCGCGCTCGATCAGCACATCGTTCTCACCGGCTTCGGCGATCTTGCCCTTGAAGCGCTTGCGATCCGCGACAACGACCGATGTTTCCATCTTCACCAGATGACCGGTCCAGGTCACGAAATCCGATTTGCGCACCAGCGGCCGGTCGATGCCGGGCGATGAGACTTCGAGATGATACGCCTTCTCGATGGGATCGTCGACGTCGAGCGCAGGCGACACCGCACGGCTCACCTCTTCGCAATCCTCGACGGTCATGGTGCCGTCCTCGCGCTCAGCCATGATCTGCAGCGTAAGCCCGTTCTGGCCGGACAGATGCACGCGTACAAGGCGAAAGCCGATGCCGCGCAGCACCGGCTGGACGATCAGCGCGATGCGCGCATCGATGCCGCTTTCGCGGATGATGCGATCGTCGCTCTCGCTTGCCGTTGACGTCATTCGATTCCTGTCGATCATTCTCTAGCCATCGGCAGGTAATAAAAAAGAGCGGGACCGGGTGGCCCCACTCTTCGTCATACCGACCAAGAATTTGAGGCTGATATAAACGATCCGCCCCGGTGTTTCAAGCCCGCCGTCCCAACTTGTCGTAAGCAGATGAGTTGTCCGGATTAGGTAGCACGTGAGTTGTCCGGTTTTATCGCCAGCGGATGGAGGCTGGGGATGAAGCGGACGGCATGGCTACAGGACCGGAGAATGCAGAAGTTTCGAGACGTATTGAGCCGCTGGAATGGTGGCGATCTTTCGATGATGGAGGCAGGCGAGTTGCTTGGCATGTCGGAGCGGCAATTCCGACGCTACCGCGACCGGTACGAAGAGGCTGGGGAAGCAGGGTTGCTGGATCGGCGCTTGGGCAAGCTTTCGACGCGTCGGGTGCCGGCGGAAGCGATTGAGGAGATGCTGGAGCTTTACCGTCATCGCTACCTCGGCTGGAATGTGAAGCATTTCCACGAGCACCTGCTGCGCGATCACCATTTCAGCTGGGGTTACACCTTCATCAAGACGCAGCTCCACGCGGCGGGCCTTGTGGAACGGGCCAAGCGGCGCGGTGCTCACCGGCGCAAGCGGGAGAGGAAGCCTTGCGAGGGGATGATGCTGCATCAGGATGGCAGCCGTCATCGATGGCTGGCGGGTGAGCCGATGCTGGACCTGATCGTGACGATGGACGATGCGACGAGCACGATCTATTCGGCCTTCCTGATCGAGGAGGAAGGCACGGCGTCGAGCTTTCAGGGCCTTCTGGAGACATTCGTCGCCAAGGGATTGCCATCGAGCCTCTACAGCGATCGCGGCAGCCACTATTTCGTGACGCTGAAGGCCGGCGAGGCGGTCGACAAAAGCCGGCTGACCCAGGTCGGCCGGGCGCTCGAGCGGCTGGGTATCGAACATATTCCAGCCTATTCCCCTGAAGCGCGAGGCCGCTCGGAGCGGATGTTCTCCACCTTGCAGGATCGGCTGCCGAGGGAGCTGGCGCTGGCCGGAATTGCCGACATCGAGGCCGCCAACCGGTTCATCGCACAGACCTACCTACCAGCTCACAATGCCCGCTTCGCCAGGCCGGCCGCGGTCGAGGACAGCGCCTTTGTCGCCGCAGACCCGCAACAACTGGCCCAGATCCTGTGCATCGAGGAGGAGCGCGTCGTTGCCCGCGACAACACGGTCGCCTTCGCGCGGCTGCGATTGCAGCTGCCGCAGAGCCCGATCCGGCATCACTTCGTCAAAGCCACCGTCAAGGTCAGGCACTACCCGGATGGAACCCTGGCGATCTTTCACGGGCCGCGCCGCATCGCTCGCTACAGCTCTGACGGCGCCGCAATCGAAGACACTTGCCCCATCAGGCAAGCCGCGTGAACCGCTTCGACGCCAAAACAGAAGCGGACAGATCATGTGCTACCAAACCGGACAACTTGATTAGCTACCGACAGCCCGCCGTCCCAACTGCGCGAATGTCCTGGCGCATTGGGGTTGCGCCAGGTGCATGCCATCCATGCGGCAACGGCCCTTGTTGGTCCTCAAGCCGCGCTCCTATCTATGTTGCATTGCACAAAACGACAGCGATAGCGCGTCACCGCACGCAAAAGGACATGACAATGAACAGCCGCAAGGTTTTTTCCGCCATAGGCGATCTCTTCACCACATTCGGCAGCGCCGTAGCCGCGTCGCGGGCGGTGGAAGCCAGCCGCAAGCCGCACGCCCAGGATCTGCGCAGGCTCGGCATGGATCCGACGGCTTTCGACAAGATCGGCCGTTTCTGAACTCCGGCCAACGGGCGACATTCGATTTCTGTGTCTCCGCAACAATTGAAGATCGCCCCCCTCACGAAGGGCGCCTGGATCCTGATGCCCAAATCCCGATGCCTGGGATCTGATGCCTAGGTCCTGATGAAGGTAAGATAGGCCGGCCGCCTGCCCTCGCGGACGGCTTTCGCCTCGTAGCGGGTGCCTGGCCAGCCATCGTAGGGGCGATGCCAGTCGACGGCCTCTGAAGCCTGCCAGGCGAAACCGCCATGCGCACGGCAATGCAGCAGGGTCCAGTTCACATAGGTGTCGATGTCGGAAGCGAAACGGAATTCGCCGCCACGCTTCACAACGCGTGCGAAACGCTCGAGATTGACCGGGCTGACGAAACGGCGCTTCCAGTGCTTCTTCTTCGGCCACGGATCGGGATAGAGCAGGTCGATGCCATCGAGCGAGGCCTGCGGCAGCCAGTCGAGCAGCCGCGTGGCGTCGTCGTCGTAGACCCTGAGGTTGGCCAGCGGCTTTTCCCGCACCGCCGTCATCATCTTGGCCATGCCGTTGACGAAGGGCTCGACACCGATAAAGCCGGTCATCGGCGCTTCGGTCGCGCGATGCAGGAGATGCTCGCCGCCGCCAAAGCCGATTTCGAGGCGAACGGCGGAAACATCGGCTTCGAACAGAGCCCGCAGATCCGACGGTGCCTCAGTCGTCAGATCGAGCCGATAGGTGTCGAGGCCGCTTTCCAGCGCCGCCGCCTGCTGCGGGCGAACCGGCTTGCCGCGCCGACGGCCGAAGAAGGCTTCTGTCGCGCGGCTTGGCCTGTCCCCGGAACTCATCGGCTGATCAAGGTCCTGTCGCCGCCCTCAGGCAGCGACAGCATCCTTGAGCGCCTTGGCGAGATCGGTCTTTTCCCAGGAAAAAGATCCGTCGCGGCCGGCCTTGCGGCCGAAATGACCGTAGGACGAGGTCTTGGCGTAGATCGGCTTGTTGAGGTCGAGGTGGCGGCGGATGCCGGACGGCGACAGGTCCATCACAGTGCGCAGCGCCTCCTCGAGCCTTGCCTCGTCGACCTTGCCGGTGCCGTGCAGGTCGACATAGACCGACAAGGGCTGGGCGACGCCGATGGCGTAGGAAAGCTGGATGGTGCAGCGGTCGGCAAGTTTCGCCGCCACAACGTTCTTGGCCAGGTAGCGCGCCGCATAAGCGGCCGAACGGTCGACCTTGGTGGTGTCCTTGCCCGAGAAAGCGCCGCCGCCATGGGGTGCGGCGCCGCCATAGGTGTCGACGATGATCTTGCGGCCGGTCAGCCCGGCGTCGCCATCAGGCCCGCCGATAACGAACTTGCCGGTCGGATTGATGTACCACATGCAATCGTCGGCGATCTTGAGGTCACCCAATGCCTCGCGGATATAGGGCTCGACGACCTTGCGCACCTTCTTGGAATCCCAGCTCGCATCGAGGTGCTGGGTCGACAGCACGATCTGCGTCGCTTCGGCGGCCTTGCCGTCGATATAGCGGACGGTGACCTGGCTCTTGGCGTCCGGCCCGAGCTTGCCGGCATCGCCGTTGTTCTGGTGGCGGGCGGCGGCCAGGAGTTCGAGGATCTTGTGGCTGTAGTAGATCGGCGCCGGCATCAGGTCCGGCGTCTCGCGGCAGGCATAGCCAAACATGATGCCCTGGTCGCCGGCACCCTCCTCGCCCTGGCGGTCGGAGGCATTGTCGACGCCTTGGCCGATATCGGGCGACTGGCCATGCAACAGAACGTCGATCTTGGCCTTTTTCCAGTGGAAGCCGGCCTGCTCATAGCCGATCTCGCGGATCGCCTTGCGGGCGACCGACTTGAACTTCGCCGGGTTGACGACCGGATGGCCGGCGGCATCCCTCAGGATGTTGCCTTCCTTGTCCTTCTTCAGCAGCGTCTCGGGAACGCGCACCTCGCCGGCGATGACGACGCGGTTGGTGGTCGCCAGCGTCTCGCAGGCGACGCGGACTTTCCACGGGTCCATGCCCGTCTTCTTGGCCTCACGGTAGACCAGGTCGACGATCTCGTCGGATATCCGGTCACAAACTTTGTCGGGATGGCCCTCGGCAACGGATTCCGAGGTAAAGAAGTAGTTCTGCCGCGTCACGGGTGTCCCCTCTTGAAAAAACGATCGGCAGGCTGCCGATTTGGCGCGCCACGTGTTAGCGGGGCGAAGCGCCGCTCGTCAAGCGGTGCCGCCCTTCTGGCATGAATGTCGATGTCGATATTTTGTACCACCAGCGGCCGAAATGCCGCCGGTCGAGTCCTGTTGCGGATCAGTCGGAATCTTCGGACGCCAGCGACTTCACCAGGTCTATGATCCTGCGACGCACCTTGACGTCGGCGATCTTGACGAAGGCCCGGTTGAGTTGAAGGCCCTCCGGGCTGCCGCAGAATTCCACGGCGAAAGCCATCGAAGCATTCTCCGCGAAACCGCGGCCGGCCGGGCTCTCCTGGCCCGGCGCATCCTCGAAAAAGAAGGCGACAGGCACGCCGAGTATGGATGCTATCGCCTGCAGGCGGCTTGCGCCGACCCGGTTGGTGCCCTTTTCATATTTCTGTATCTGCTGAAATGTGATGCCGAGGTTCTCGCCTAGTTTTTCCTGGCTCATTCCCAACATATTGCGGCGAAGCCGGATGCGACTTCCAACATGGATGTCGATCGGATTCGGTTTCTTCTTGTTATCTTCTGTCATTTTTTCCTCGCCGAATTTTTTCGGCTTTGTGATTTTTTTCCTACCCAAACAAAGCCGGAGGCGACTGCCCCAACAGAACGATCCACCGGCTTCGAGAAATTTTCAGGCGTTACAGTATGAGTTTCTAATGTGTCGACTGTCAATTCACCCGTAGCCTTTGCCTTACATTGAACAGGACGGCAGCCAGGGCAAACAGCAACATGATCAGCATTCCGTTAATGCGCAGCTGGCCGGCGGACACGACAGCTTGCCGCGAGATTGGCACACGGACGTCGATGGCCCCGCGCGCGTCGATCGCCAGCGCATCGACGATGCGCCCCCGTGGGTCGACAACCGCCGAGATGCCGTTGTTGGCCGCACGCAACAAGGGCAACCCGTTCTCCACCGCGCGAATCTGAGCCTGCCTGAAATGCTGATAGGGACCCGGCGTATCGCCGAACCACGCATCGTTGGTAACGTTGACAATAAGCTGCGCTGACGTTGCGTCAACCGCCACCAGTTCGGGAAAGATCACTTCGTAACAGATGAAGGGCAAGGCGCGGACGCCATCCGGCAGCGTGATCGCATGCCGCTCATTGCCTGCCGTGAAGGTCACCGGGCCAGCGACCAGTTGTTCGATGCCGAAACGATCGAGCAGGTCGGCGAAAGGCAGGTATTCGCCGAACGGCACCAGATGGACCTTGTCGACGGCGTCAGCGATTTCGCCCTTGTCGTTGATCGCCACCACGGAGTTGTAGTAGCGGCTGCCGGCACCGGCCGCCGCACCGCCTTCCTCGCGCACGACGCCGGCGATCAGCATCTGGCCGGCGTCCAGCATGTCGCCCAGTGCGGTCAAAGCGTCCGGCCGCTCGGTGAGGAGGAACGGGACCGAGGTTTCGGGCCACAGGATCAGTTGCGGCTTTTCATGGCCGGGGTCCGGCGCCTTGGCCGACAGGCCTATCAAGGTGGCGAAGATACGGTCGCGCACCGAGGCGTCCCACTTTTCCGAAAGGTCCACGGCCGGCTGGACGATGCGCACATCGATCGTGCGGGCCTCAGGCGCGGCCGGAGCGTTGAGCCTGAGATAGCCGAAGCCGGCATGAGCGGCGACGAGCACGACAAGCAGCGCGACGCCAAGACGAAGATGCGTGCGCGCCGCCAGCAGCGCCGGCAGCGAGAAGACGAACACGGCGAGCACGTTCATGCCGACCATCCCGGTGACCGAGACGCTCTGCATCAGCAGGGGCACCGGCATCGCCGCGTAGCCGATCGCATTCCAGGGAAAGCCGGTGAACAGGAAGCCGCGCAGCCACTCGGCCAGCCCGAAGGCGGCGGCCAGGGCCGCGATGCGGCCGATGTCGTTGCTCCACAGGAGCCGGGCGACCATGGCCGCAAAGCCGTAGAAGAAGGCCAATGCAAAGGGGATGCCGACCACCGCGAAGGGCAGCGCCCAGGCGAAACTGTCGGCCTCTACAAGCAGCGCCGATCCGATCCACCACAGGCCGGCGAGGAAATAGCCGAAGCCGAACCACCAGCCGACGGCAAAGGCCGGCCGCAGCCGCGCAAACAGGCTGCCCGAGGCCTCACCGGTCGCCCCGTCGAGCAGCCAGACCAGCAGCGGAAACGAAATGAAACAAGCGGCAAAGAAATCGTACGGCGCCTGGCCGAGCACCGCCAGGGCGCCCGCGAGGAACGCCACGAGCGCACGCCGCCAACCCCAAAACAGAATTATCCGGCCGGCCAGGCGGTTCATGCATTGTTCCGAGTCGTGCGAATCACGGCAGCAGATTTATCAGGCCGCGGCCTGCGCTCCAAACTTCGGGTGGTCTGCCGTGAAACCCACTCACCACTGCTGGAGCGCATCGCGTTTGAACTGATCAGACGACGCGCCTTAGGTCTTTGTTTTTGTGCATGTCCTCCTCCCAAAACCGAAGTTACTTAGGGCGACATGGATCAGCGGTGCCACCCTTCTATGCGCACGTCGCCGAGCCGTTCGGCCTCTTCCAGCGGAACGGAGCGGATGGTCTGGGTGAAGGTCCAGACATGGCCCTCGGGATCGCGCGCCCGATACTGGCGCTCGCCGTAGAACTGGTCCGCCGGCTCCTGGATTATACCGGCACCCGCCGTCCGCGCCTGCTCGCAATGTGCATCAATGCCGTCTTTCAGCCTGACATAGACCGACTGCGTGTTCTTGCCCGAGACCGAGGCCGGGCTGGCGACGTAGTCGCTCCATTCGAATCGACAATGATGTAGCAGTCGCCGAACCGCATCTCGGAATGGACGAGCTTGCCGTCGGCATCGCTGACCACCATGCTGCGCTCGAAGCCGAAAGCTGCCTCCAGCCAATCCAGCGCGGCCCGCGGATCCCTGTAGAACACGCCGGATCCCAAGGCGGCGTGCTTGAAGGGGTCTTCGGTCATCCGCAGGCGCTTAAGCCTGCTCGGTGCGCGCCGCGGCGCGGCGGCGACGTTCGCCCTTCTGGTTCTGCACGATGCGCACGCGCTTGACGCGGCGCGGATCGGCGTCGAGCACATGGAACTCGAAGCCAGGGATGGCCTGCACCACCTCGCCGCGCGCCGGCACCCGGCCAAGCGTGTTGAAGATCATGCCGCCGATGGTGTCGACATACTCGCCATGTTCGCCGGCGGCGAAATCCCCGCCGATCATCTTGGCAACCTCGTCGATCTCGGCCTTGCCGTCGACGACGAACACGCCTTCACCGGTCTGGGTGATCATCGGCTCGTCGTCGTCGTGCTCGTCCTCGATGTCGCCGACCACCATCTCGACGATATCCTCGAGCGAGACGAGCCCGTCGGTGCCGCCATACTCGTCGATGACCAGCGCCATCTGCGTGCGGGTCGTCTGCATGCGGCCCATCAGATCGGAGGCCAGCATGGACGGCGGCACGAACAGCACCGGCCGGATCAGGTTCAGTTCGCCTATGGTGCGCGAGAGATCGACCTGGGTGAGGTCGAGAACCGTGGCCGTGGGTGTCTTCCTGGTCGCCCGGCCCTTCCTGACGCGCGCAATCTTGGTGATATGGGCCAGCACGTCGCGGATATGGACCATGCCGCGCGGGTCGTCGAGCGTCTCGGCATAGACCGGCATGCGGGAATGGCCGGACTGCTCGAACATGCCAAGCAGATCGCCAACCGTGGTCGTGATCTCGACCGCCTCGATGTCGGCGCGCGGCACCATGACGTCCTCGACGCGCACCTCGCGCAGCCGCAGGATGTTGTTGAGCATGGCGCGTTCGCCCGGCGAAAAGGATTCGACATCGCTCGTCGTCTCGGCGAGCGCGCCGGCGATCTCCTCGCGCAGGCTGGTTCCGTTGCGTTGCCTGAACAGGCCCAGAACGCGGTTGAACAGGGAAGGCCCGGCAGGCGACGGCTCACTGGCAGCGCTGCCGGTGTTGGCAACGCCAGGGGTAATGGTACTCGGACTTGATCCCTCTTCCGACGTATCGGAAGCCTTGGTCGCACTGCCGGCGTCGGGGCGGACGGCAGTTTCAGGTTTGTCGTTCATCTTCGTCCGTCAATTGGTGTTTTGTAGTTACGCGTAGGGATCGGGAATGGCAAGTCTGGCGAGCGCGGCGCGCTCGACGGCCTCCATCTCCTCGGCCTCGGCATCGGTCTCGTGATCATGGCCCATGAGATGCAGCAGGCCGTGGATGACGAGATGGGAAATATGGTTCTCCAGCGGCTTGTCTTCCAGTCCCGCCTCGCGCGCCACCGTCTCCGCGGCCAGCACGATATCGCCGAGCATCGGCGGCAGGGGACCGCCCTTGGGGAAAGGAAAAGCCGGAAAAGACAAGACGTTGGTCGGCTTGTCCTTGCCGCGCCAGCCGGCATTGAGCGCCTGGACATGGGCATCGTCGGAAAAAACGACGCTGAGTTCGGAATGGCCAGCCGCACCCGTCTCGGCGAATGCCGCGGCGGCGGCGGCGCCGACCAGCCGGACAAGCTCGGCTTCGTCCGGCCAATGCCCGGCCTCGACCGTCAGATCGATGTCGATGGGCAGCGGCGGAGCCGGCCCGTTCGGCGTTTCGGGCTCAACCATGAGGTCGCTCGATCAAATCAGCCTTCGGTCCCCAGGCCGCGGGCGAGCTTGCCGTCACGGTCGTAGGCCTTGACGATCTCGGCGACCAGAGGATGCCTGACGACGTCGCCTTCATTGAAGCGGACCGTCACCATGCCGGTCACACCGTCGAGGATCCGGAGCGCCTCGACAAGGCCGGACTTGGTGTTCTGCGGCAAATCGATCTGCGTTGGGTCGCCGGTGACGATCATGCGCGAATTCTCGCCCAGACGGGTCAGGAACATCTTCATCTGCATCGGCGTGGTGTTCTGCGCCTCGTCGAGAATGACGGCGGCATGCGCCAGCGTGCGGCCGCGCATGAAGGCGAGCGGTGCGATCTCGATCACCTCAGCGGCGATGGCGCGTTCGACCTTGTCGGCCGGCATCATGTCATAGAGCGCGTCGTAGAGCGGCCGCAGGTAGGGATCGACCTTCTCCTTCATGTCGCCCGGCAGGAAGCCCAGCCGCTCGCCGGCCTCGACGGCAGGCCGCGACAGCACGATGCGCTCGACCATGCCGCGTTCGAGCAGCATCGCCGCATGCGCCACCGCCAGGTAGGTTTTGCCGGTACCGGCCGGGCCGATGCCGAACACCAGTTCCGAGCGCTCCAGCGCCCGCATATACGCGTCCTGCGTGAGCGAGCGGGCGTAGATCGTCTTCTTGCGCGTCGATATCTGGGCGGCCGAAACCTTGCCCTTGCGCTCCAGCGTCGGCAGCGTGAGCTGGTCATCGGCGGCGACCGCCATGCGCACGGCGCCGTCGACATCGGACTGGCCGATATCCACCCCCTTCTGGAGGATGCCGTAGAGGTTGTCCAACGCGCGGCGGGCCTGCTCGGCGGCGGAAGCCGACCCCTTGATGGTCAGCTGGTTGCCGCGCGAGCGGATGTCGACGCCCAGTTTCTGCTCGAGCCGGGCGAGGTTCTCGTCGAACTGGCCGTAGAGGGCGCTGGCAAGCTTGTTGTTGTCGAAAGTCAGTACGATGTGCGCCATGTCAGAAGCCCCAGATGCCGGTACCGGGGGCAGGTTCTTCAGCTCCGCTGCGCTCAACCGTCTCTCCTCATCTGCCGAGGTCATCAGACCAATTCGGCGAACAGGCTATTGTAACCCGTCTTCGTGATTCGCACCTGGATAATGTCACCGATTTCGCCGGCCTTTTCATCAACAATAACGGGCTGAAGCCAAGGTGAGCGTCCGACCTTCTGGCCGGCCTGGCGACCGGGCTTCTCGATCAGCGTATCTATGGTGCGGCCGACGAGACTCAAGCCGAAATCCTGCTGCTGCTTCAAAAGCAGCGCCTGGAGCCGCTGCAAACGCTCGTCCTTGACCGCTTCCGGCACATGGCCGGCCATCTCGGCGCCCGGCGTGCCGGGGCGCGGCGAATATTTGAACGAGAAGGCCGAGGCGTAGTTCACCTGGCGCACCAGCTCCATCGTCGCCTCGAAATCCGTCTCGGTCTCGCCGGGGAAACCGACGATGAAATCGCCCGACAGCGCGATATCGGGCCGCACGGCGCGGATGCGGTCGAGCAGCGCCAGATAATCAGCCGCCGTGTGCCTGCGGTTCATCGCCTTCAGGATGCGGTCGGACCCGGATTGCACCGGCAGATGCAGATACGGCATCAGTGCCGGCAGGTCGCGATGGGCCGCTATCAACTCGTCGTCCATGTCGCGCGGGTGGCTCGTGGTGTAGCGCAGGCGCGCCAGCCCGGGAATTTCGGCCAGCCTGAACAGAAGGCGGCCAAGGCCCCATTCCTCGCCGTTTTCGCCTTGTCCATGCCAGGCATTGACGTTCTGGCCAAGCAGCGTCACCTCACGCACCCCGGCTTCGGCCAGGCGCTCGGCTTCGGCGACGATCTGTGCCACCGGCCGCGACACTTCGGCCCCCCTGGTGTAGGGCACGACGCAGAAGGTACAGAACTTGTCGCAGCCCTCCTGGACGGTGAGAAAGGCGGTGACGCCGCGCTTGATCACCTCGGCGCGCTTCGGCTGCGGCAAGTGCTCGAACTTGTCCTCGATGGCGTAGTCGGTCTCGACGATCTTCTCGCCGCCGCGCACCCTGGCCAGTACGTCCGGCAGCCGGTGATAGGTCTGCGGGCCGATGACCAGGTCCACGGCGGGCGAGCGGCGGATGATCTCGGCCCCTTCGGCCTGCGCCACGCAACCGGCGACGCCGATTAGCAACTCGCGGCCGGCGGCGGCGCGTTCGGCCTTCATCTCGCGAATGCGACCGAGCTCGGAATAGACCTTTTCAGCCGCTTTTTCCCTGATATGGCAGGTGTTTAGCAGCACCAGGTCGGCTTCGCCGATGGTCTGCGTCGCCGTGTAGCCGTCGGCGGCCAGCGCATCTGTCATGCGCTGCGAATCATAGACGTTCATCTGGCAGCCATAAGTCTTGACGAAGACCTTTTTCGCCGCCGCGGAAATTACTGCCTGCTCTCCAGCCGCAGTCCCGATGTCGTGGCTTTCAACCGTGTTCAAGTCCATCCGGCGGCTTCTAACGCCTTTCCGCGACAAAAAACAGACGATTCTGCCTGGGGGCCTTCGGGATTCAGCGGCTCGGGCGCGGCGCGGCCAGTGCCGCCTGCATCATTTCGCGCACGCGGCTTTCCATCAGCTTCGCCGTTTCCTTCCGGTTCGACCCCTTGGCGAAGGCAATCGGTTCGCCGAAATGCACCTCGACATCGAGCGCGCCTTCCGCCATCAGCACTTTGAGATGCGGCATCAGGTCCTCGTCGCCGATCCACGCCGCGATCGGCCGGTGCCGGCGGCCGAGCGGCACGCCATGCAACCGGGTATAGGCGATCGCTACCGGCTGGATGAAGACCTGCTCCGCCGCGCCCTCCGAAATCGCCATCGAGGCGGCACCGAACAGCGTGCTCTTGAAGGGCAGGACGATGTTGCCGTCGCCCGTCGAGCCCTCGGCAAACAGCACCATGGCATCGCCCTTGGCCATGCGGTTGGCGATCTCGCTCGCCTGGTCGCCGGACGAGCGCTTGCGCTCACGCTCGATGAAGACGGTGCGCTGCAGCTTCGACAACATGCCGATCAGCGGCCAGCCTTCCATGTCGGCCCTGGCGATGAACTTCACATCGGCAAAAGAACCCAGCACCATGATGTCGGTCCAGGAGATGTGATTTGAGGCAATCAACAAGGGGCGCTGGTTGGACATCGTGCCGTTGACATGGATGCGCATGCCGAGCGCCCTGACGATCAGCCTGTGCCAGATCTTGAGGATGAAGGTTTCCGGCCACCAGCCGGTCTTCATCGACAGGACCTGCAAAGGCACTAGGATCAGCGAACCGGCGACGACCAGCCCTATCGCCAGGAAAACCCTGATTTTTCCGATCATCGCTCCACCCCGAAAACCTGGCTAGCGAAGATCGCGGCGCATGACAAGCGCGCCGGTCGGTCCATGCTCGGGCGACCTGTAATAGTTGGGGCGCTTACCGACCTCGCGGAATCCGAGACGCCTGTAGAGGGCGATCGCGGCGACATTGGTCTCGTCGACCTCGAGGAAGAGCGCTTCGGCGCGTTGCGCGTGCAGTTCGCGCAGCACCGCGTCCATCAACTGCCAGCCGAGCCCCTGGCGGCGATGCGACCGCGCCACCGCGACGGTCAGGATCTCGCCCTCGCCGGCCGCCAGCCGGGCCAGCACGAAGCCGACCGGCGGCTTGGCGCCCTGCCCGGTTTCGCGCGCGGCATAGCCGAACACGGTGTCCTGTTCGAGCAAGGCCGCGAACTCGCCATCGGTCCATGGGCGGACGAAGTCCTCGCGGTGCAGGAGCGAGACCGCCGGACTGTCGGTGGTCCTGAGCGGTTCGAGCGCGTAATCGCGGCGGCGCGGCTGGAGAAAAGGTATGCGCATTATTTCCCTTGCCTGGAAAGTATGAACCCGGCCTGCGGCTTGGCGTCGGCGCCGCGCAGATAAAGAGGTTTCGGCCTCTCGCCGTCGCCCTTGGCGACCGCCAGGCGGGCGTAAGTGAGAATGTCCGCGGTCGCCGTCTCGGGTCCGATGTCGAAGGAGCGTCCGGCGGATGCCGCGATCCGCGTCGCGGCGGTTCCGGCGAGCACCGAAGACCGCTCGCTCGCCATGGCCACGGCATCCGCCAGCGTGACCACGGCCGGACCGTAAGTCAAAACCGACATCTCATCATAGAGAGCGGCATGGATCTCCTCGCGTCCGGCATCGAGTGCGGCCAGCACGGCGCGCCCGGGAAATGCCCGTGCCGCCTCGGCTGCCAGCGCCTCGAGCGTCGTCACGCCGATTGCAGGCACCTTGAGCGCCAGCGCCAAGCCGCGCGCCGTGGAAACCCCGACGCGCAGGCCGGTGAAGGAACCGGGGCCGACGGAGACGGCGATGGCGCCAAGACCGGCATAGGCGGTTGCACCGGCCTTCAGCGCCTCGGCGATGACGCCCATCAGATGCTCGGCATGGCCCTTGCCGAGATCGAGCACCGCGCGGCCGAGTTCCTGCCTCGCCCCGGCATCATAGACGCAGGCGGCGCAGAGGTTGGCGGCACAGTCGATGGCGAGCACTTTCATGAAACGACCGGTTCGAAAAACAATTCCCTGTGCCTGCCACAGCGCGCCACCGCAAGGGGATAGCGCATAATTTGTTAAGCGGCTTCGTTCCGGCACAGCGGGAACGGTGTCTATGCGGCAGGCGCTATGCGCAGCATGTGGTTGTCCCAGACATAGTCCGGTTCGGACCGTGTCGCGCCATTGCCCTCGACGATTTCGCCGGCTCCGGTGGTAGCCATGAAACCCGTCCCGTCGGGCGCCACGCCGCAGACCTCGACCAGTGCGCTTGACGAGACGAGCCGCCCGCTCGCCGCATCGATCACCACAAGCGAATTGCCTTCCGGCGAAGAGACGGCAATGGTGCCGGCAACCGGATTGGCGGCGACGGAACCGATATAGTTGCGGAAGCCGGACAGGACATCCCGCGGCATGTCGAGGAGCTGCAAATCCTTGCCGCGCGCCGCGCGGCCGACCAGCAGCGGACGGTCGGTGCCGGGTCCCCGGTACTGGCAGCCGAACCAGACGGTGCCGGTCTGGTCGGTGTCCATGTGGCGGATCGACAACTGGTGCAGCGCCGCCGGCAATTCGTGCTTCTCGACCAGATCGCCGGTGACACGGTCGATGAGTACATAGGATGGCTTCATGGTGGCGATGTTGAGCTCGGCGCGGCCATAATCGGGATGAGTCTCGATGCCGCCATTGGCAACGGCGATCGTCCTGCCGTCGCCCAGGAGCAGAAGCTCGTGGGGTCCCATGCCATAGGTCGGGAATTCACCAAGGCGCTTGAATTTCGCCCGCGCGTCGTAGACGCCGACGACGCCGGCCGCGTTGTCGAAATCGTTCTCGGTGGCATAAAGCAGGGCGCCGTCCGGGGAGAACACGCCATGGCCGAAGAAATGCCGGCCGGTGATGCTGGCGATGGTCAGCGGTTCATCGCGCCCGGCGTGATCGAAGACCACGGCGAAGGTGCCGGGCTGGCGGGCGAACACCACTGAGCGCTTCGATATGGGATCGAAGGTGACGTCGTGGCCGCGGTCGGGCAAGTCGATCGCGTGCAGGAGCTTGCCGGCCTCGGACAGGATTGCGGCGCCATAGCTGCCGTCGCGCTTGACGAAGGCGGTGGCGAAGACGGCATCGGCGGCAAGCGTATTTGCCCAGGCCGGCGGCGCCATCGCGGCGGCAAAACCGATGCCCGCGGCTCTCAGGAAATCGCGACGGTCAATGAGGGAGGTTTTCACGCTCAGTCCCCATCCAGCGAGGAAAAACCGGCGGTCAGGCCGAATTCGGCGGTCAGCCTGGTGCCGAACAGGGTCGACAGGCTGGAGGTGATCAGCGCGAGATGCTCGAGCTTTGCGCGCAGCGCCGGGTCGGCGAGCGCCATGTCGATCGGCCCCTGGACCGACTTCGCGGTGGCGAAGCCGTTGACCAGCTGGATACGGATCGATTCCGCCATCCAGCGCGCATCGGCCGGCAGCGCATCGCCGAGCTTCGAGGCCTCGAACAGCCCGTCGATGCCGGCAAGGTTTCCGGCCAGCGAATTGGTGGTGTTTTGCGAACGCCAGTAGATCGCCTGTTTCGGCTTGTCCGCCTCCGGCTTGCCGCCCAGGAAGCCTTTCAGGCGCACGTCGCGAACCATTTCCAGCTCGTTGATGAAGATGCCGACCAGTTCCGTCACCGCTTCCGTGCCGTCGCGATAGAGCGGATTCTGCGGCCCCGGATTGGCCCAGAGCGCCGCAAAGCCGTCCGACTTGTTCCAGGCGTCGGCGACATCGCCGGCCATGGTTTCGATGTTGCCGGCAACCGCCGCACCATAGGCGCAGCGATAGGGATCGTTCTTGCCGGCAAGCGCATCGGCGCCGTCACCGTAGAGCACGAACTCCAAGGCGCCGAGCCCCTGCATGGCGACGCTCTTGCCGGAAAGCTGTGCCGGATCGGTGGCGCTCGGGTCTTGGGCGGCCAACGCGGCCTGCACCTGTTTCAGGCCGATGCTTTTGCGATCCGGCCAGAACAGCATTCGCTCCAGCCGGTTGTTTTCCTTGACCGGGCCGAACCCGATGATCTCGGCCGAAGACCAGGCATCCACCGTGCGCGAGAATTCGGCGCGTGCCGCATCGAGATCGCCCTTTGAGGGTTTTTCGCAAAGCGCGTGCATCGCCTTGTTCAAGCCCGCCGCGCGGTCGTGCAGACTGGCGTAGGCCGGCCGGACAAAGCCGTCGATTGCCCGCTGGATGACGTCGGTGGCCTTCACCGCCGCCGATGCGGGGGTGGCGCCCAGCAGGGCCAGAGGAAGAAGGATTACCAGCGCGGAACGCTTCAACATCACAGGGACTCCAGGAATTTGACCAAGGCATCGCGGTCGGCCGCATCGGCGGCGGCGAAGCGGTCGCGCGATTTCTGGCCCTCGCCGCCATGCCAAAGAATCGCCTCGACCAGGCTGCGGGCGCGGCCATCGTGCAGATAAAAATTGTTGCCGTTGACCGTTTCGGTGAGGCCTATGCCCCATAGCGGCGGCGTGCGCCATTCGTTGCCCGTCGCCTCGCCCACCGCCTGGCCGTCGGCAAGGCCGGGGCCCATGTCGTGCAGCAGGAAGTCGGAATAGGGCCAGATAAGCTGGAAGGCCTGCGCCTTGTTGGGCGCGTCGCGGCGGGTTACGAATTTCGGCGCGTGGCAGGAAACGCAGCCGATCTCGTAGAAGAGTTTCTTTCCGGCGAGCACATCCGGGGCGCCGAGGTCGCGGCGCGCCGGCACGGCCAGGTTCTGCGAATAGAAGGTGACGAGGTCCATGACCGGCGCCGGCGCCTCGGCCGGACCGAGCCGCTCCTGCACGCCGTCCGGCATGGCAAGGCAATCCTTCTCGGCGGCGGTGCAGTCGCCCCAGTGTTTGGGCTCCTCCGGCGTCGAGATGCCGATGTCGCCGGCAAAGGCATCCGCGGCCTGCTGGCGGATTGACGCGGTCTGCGCCTTCCAGCCGAAACGACCAAGAGCGAGCGCGCCGCTTATGCCGTCGCGCACGATGTTCGGCCTGCCGGAAATGCCGTCGCCGTCCCGGTCGTCCGGATCGGCATGGGCGAGTATATCAGCAGGCGCGATCTGCTCGATGAGGCCGAGCCCGATCATCGGCGGCGTCAGACGCGGCGACAGCGTGGTGCGCGGATCGAGCGGGCCGTAGGCCAGATCATCGACCGCGTAAGCGGGCTTGCGCAGCGAAACCACGGCGCCGTCGCCGAGCCCGACCTTTTCCTCGATATAGTCGACGCGCATCCGGCCCTCGCCGCGCAGGCCGGGGACGGCCAGGTCCTGCAGCTGCGAACCGTAGACCGGATCGGGGATGTTGAGCAGCCTGTGGTCGGCAAGCCCAGCCTTCTCCTCCTCGGTGCTCGCCTCTCGCGCCAGCCGCAGGAACATCGACGTGCTGCCGGTGCCTTGCGGCGGACGGCCGCGGCCGTCCTTCAGATGACAGTTCTGGCAGGCGCGTTCGTTGAACAGCGGTCCGAGCCCGTCGGAAGCCTGCGTCGAGGACGGCGACGACACCCAATTCTTGCGAAACAGGGCGTTGCCCAGCTTGAAGGTGCCTTCCTCCTCGAAGGTGATGTTGGCCGACGATTGCGAGAAGGAATCGCGGTTGACGTCCTTCCTGGACGTGCCGGCGCCGCCTTGCATCAATTCGAACTGCTCGGGTTTCGAGAAGTCCTTGGTCGGCCTGGTAACGGCTGCGACGCGCGCCTGATCCTTCGGGCTGAGGTCGGTGCGCGTGGCGGCGAAATTGGCGGGCTGCTGCGAGCCGGACCCGCCCGTGGCGAAGGCCAAAAGGATGATGACGGCCGAACCGGAAAGCACGACGCTTCCCGGTTTTCTGTTTGACGAGAGGCCTTCGGCCCGCCGCCAGCGGCGCAGCAATGCTAGGGTGCGCCGCATTCCCGCATGCCCTTACTCCGCCTCGTCCGCCGATGCGGCATTGAGCTGGCCGTATTTTTCCTCGCCGATCGAGGCAAGCAGATCGAGCTGCGTCTCGAGGAAGTCGATGTGCCCCTCCTCGTCGGCCAAGAGTTCCTCGAACAGTTTCATGCTGACATAGTCGCCAGCTTCGTTGCAGACCTCGCGCGAGCGCTTGTAGGCGGTGCGAGCGTCATACTCGCCGGCAAGGTCGGATTCGAGCACTTCCTTCACGTTCTGTCCGATACGCAGCGGCGCCACGGACTGCAGATTGGGGTGGCCTTCCAGGAAGATGATCCGGGCCACGAGCTTGTCGGCATGGTGCATCTCCTCGATCGATTCGGCGCGTTCCTTTTTGGCGAGCTTGGCGTATCCCCAGTCCTCCAGCAGACGGAAATGGACCCAATACTGATTGACGGCACCAAGCTCCAGGAACAGAGCCTCGTTAAGCCGCTCGATGATCTGTGGTTCGCCTTTCATGGGTTCTGCTCCCGTATTGGACGCGCAGGCCTCTGACGCGATCCAGATGTGAAACGATGTCAACGCCGCTCGCCTGCGAGCGGGCGTGGTAGTTCTCGGTGACCCGAATGATCGTTTCGACCACATTTGGGAAGCAGCCGCAACAGCGACCGCGCTTGTGCATGGCGTGATAGACTTTTGCCGGCACGATGAGCTGCCAGGGATCCTGGTCCAGCAGCCCGACGATCGTCTGCTCAATCTCCTTCTCGGTGATGATGTTGCAATGGCAGATCAGCATAAACTTGCTCGGATGGCTGACGGCGCCTTCCGCGCCGTGTGGCTTGACCCTATCTTCACCGCGCCGAAGCCTTTGTGACTTCGGCCCGGGCTTCCAGGCTTCGACGCTTACTGGAACACCTTGTCCGGCGCATCAAGGCTGTCTGAACCCTCAAAGGCTATGGCGTTGAGCTTCAGCGCGCCGACGGCGCGTTCGACCGATTTGGTCTGGTCGATCAGTGCGTCGATTGCCGCCTGCACTGTGGCGTTGCCCTCGGTGTTGCCTTCGGCGATCTGCTGGTCGTAAGCCTCGCCACCTTCGGCGCGGGCCTTGATCGCCTCCATCTTGGCGACGGTGACATCGAGCTTGTCAGACAGTTCCTTGTCGATGGCCGGATCAGCCGCCTTGACCATGTCCGCCACCGACGGCCCTGAAATAACGGTGCCGTCCAGCCTGGTGTAGCTGGCGTGATAGGCGGCGCGGATGCCGACGGCGTCATAGAGATGGGAATTGTAGGTGTTGTCGGAGAAGCAGTCATGCTCCTCTTCCGGATCGTGCAGCAGCAGGCCGAGTTTCATGCGCTCGCCGGCGAGTTCGCCGTAGGAGAGCGAGCCCATGCCGGTAAAGATGGCCGAAATGGCGGCGTTCGGCTCGCCGTCGACCAGGTTCCTGCGCGCAGCGCCGCCTTCCTTCCAGTCGCCGACCATCTCCTGGAGGTCGGACACCAAAAGCGTGCTGGCTGACTTCAGATATTCCGCGCGGCGGTCGCAATTGTCGCCGGTGCAGTTCTTGAGATCATAGTCGGTGTAGGGGCGCTCGCCGGCGCCCGGTCCGGTGCCGTGCAGGTCCTGACCCCAGAGCAGGAACTCGATGGCATGGTAGCCGGTGGCGACATTGGCCTCCACGCCGCCGGCCTCCTGCAGCGTGCCGGAGAGGAATTCCGGCGAAAGCTTCGAGGCGTCCACCTTCTTGCCGTTGATCTCGATCTCCTTGTTGGCGATCACATTGGCCGTGTAGAGCGAATTCGCGTCGGATTCTGTGCCGTAGCTCTTGGCGACATAATCGATCAGGCCTTCGTCCAGCGGCCAGGAATTCACCTTGCCTTCCCAGTCGTCGACGATCTTGTTGCCGAAGCGGTAGACCTCGGTCTGCTGGTAGGGAACGCGCGATGCCTTCCAGGCCTCGCGGGCGGCATTGAGCGTCTCGGCCGAAGGCTTGGCCAACAAGGTATCGACCGCCTTGTCGAGCGCCTGCGCGGTGGTCAGCGAATCCTCGTATTTGGCAAGCGCGATGTCGGCATAGGTCTTGATGACCGACTTGGGATCGCTCTCGGCCTTGGCCGGCAGCACGAACACCGCCGCCGTCAGCAGCGCCGTGGCACTGACCGCCGCAAGCCTGCTGCCATGTCGTGCCGTCATTATCACTCTCCAGTTTTTCGGGAATTTTGTGAACGGCGCGCGCGACAACCGGCGCCAGGCCATGTGCAGGCCGTCATTCGCGGGGCACGCCGCGCTGTCGCGCGGATCGAAGAAGAAAGACACCAAAATGCCTCCAATCGAAAGGGTTCAAGGCCCAGACATCAAAGGGATGCGCCGATGCGCGAGGCCCCATAAAGCTTCAGGACCGATGGAAGTCAACGAAAATCGACAGGAAAACTCAATCTAAACAACAGTTTAGAATTATTCTAAACTGCGATAGTCAACTTTAGCCGCCTGCACCGTGTGCCGAGTTCGTCACCGAACTGTCCGATTGACAGCCGCCGTTCCGGGTGCGACCCGCAAATGCCCCCTTGCGGCGGCGCCGAGACAATTGCCACGTGGCGAGACATCCTAAAATCAAGTTCGGGATCGGAATGCGATGAAGAACGGCGTGGTCATTGTCGGTGCGGGACATGCGGGCGTGCAGTCGGCGGCAAGCCTGCGCGAGGACGGTTATGACGGGCCGGTGATCCTCGTCGGCGATGAGAACGAGCTGCCCTATCACAAGCCGCCGCTGTCGAAGACCTTCATCAAGGATACCGAGGCCAAGCCACAACCCTTGCGTGGCGAGGCATTTTACACCGGCAGCGCCGTCGACTACCGGCCGGGCGTTCGGATCGACCGCATCGATGCCGGACGTCGCCGTTTGGAGATATCAGGCGGCGGCGAACTTGCCTTCGATCATCTGATCCTCGCCACCGGCTCGCGCCCGCGCCTGCTGCCGCTGCCCGGCGCGGATCTGTCCGGTGTAGTGTCGCTGCGCTCGCTTTCCGATGCGCGGCTGATCCGGGACTTGAGCGCACGGAGCGAAGACGTCGTCATCCTCGGCGGCGGCTTCATCGGGCTGGAGATCGCGGCGACGCTGCGCGCGGCCGGCCGCACCGTAACGGTCGTGGAAGCGGTCGACCGGCTGCTTGGCCGCGCCGTGGCGCCGATCGTGGCGGGCCATGTCCGCCAACGGCTGGAAGCGACCGGCGTGCACATTCTCACCGGCACCACGATCGCAAGGCTCGAAGGCGAAAACGGCCATGTCACGGCAGCGATCACCTCGTCTGGCGAAAGGCTGCCGGCGCGCATGGTCGTCGTCGGCATCGGCGCCGTGCCCAATGTCGAATTGGCGCAGCAAGCCGGCCTCACCATCGCCAACGGCATTCGCGTCGACCACCAGATGCGGAGCTCGGTGCCGGAAATCCTCGCCATCGGCGACGCCGCCTCCTATCGACACTGGTTCACCGGGGGCGACGTGCGGCTGGAATCGGTACAGAACGCTACCGACCAGGCGCGGCTTGCCGCGCGCACCATAACGGGCCATGCCGACGCCTATTCGGCCGTGCCCTGGTTCTGGTCCGACATCGGCGACATGAAGCTGCAGATGGTCGGTCTGACATCCGGCGGCGACAGCCATGTCGTGCTGGGCGATCTCGCCGACAACAAGTTCTCGATCTACCACTATGCCGCAGACAGGCTGCTCGGCATCGAATCGGTCAACCGCCCCGGCGACCACATGCTCGGCCGCAAGATGCTGAGCGCCGGCTTCTCGCCGGCGCCACAGACGGTGGCAGCGGGGCCGGACGGATTGAAAGCGGCGCTGGTCGCGTTCCAGAACAAAGAGTCAGCCGAGGCCAGTGCCTAAGATTGCCAATTTTTGCCATAGGCTATAAAATGCCTGAATGAGCACCATGAACATCTCCCTGCCGGAAAGCTTGAAGCATTTTGTCGATCAGCAAGTGACCGATCGCGGCTATGGCACGAGCAGCGAGTATGTGCGTGAATTGATCCGCCGCGATCAAGATCGTCAGCTTCTGCGCGGCTTGCTCCTTGAGGGCGCATCGTCCGCCCCGGGCGCTCCGGTTGACGACGACTATTTCGCCGCGCTGCGGAAACGGGCGCAGGGCCAATAGAGTAAGTGCCCATAAAGGCGATCATTCCTCGAAAACTAGCCCTGCGGGATGTCGAGGATGCTGTCGATTACTATACGCGAGAAGCTGGTTCGCGCGCGGCATTGGGCTACATCGAGGAGCTTCAAAACGCCTACAAACTGCTAGCCAGCCATCCCGCATCGGGCTCTCTGAGATATGGCTACGAAATTGGATTGCCTGGTCTGCGTAGCGTGCAAGTCAGGCGCTATCCATACCTGATTTTTTATCTTGAACAGACCGACCATATCGATGTTTGGCGGGTGCTGCACGCCAAGATGGACATTCCAGCCTGGTTACAGAATCCGAGCTCCTGACGGCACGTTCACCGGGCTCAGTGTAAGCCGTCAGGAGAAATGGGCGCCGGCCCTTCAGGCAGCGCGAACCTCGCGGATCGAGCTTTCCAGAATGTCGAGCGCCTCGGTCATGATGCCGTCCTGGATGGTGAGCGGCGCCAGGAAGCGGATGACGTTGCCGTGGACGCCGCAGGTGAGCAGGATCAGCCCCTTGTCGAGTGCCTTCAGCCTGACCGCATTGGCCATCTCCGCCGATGGCAAGCCCTTCCTGACGTCGTTGAACTCGACCGCGTTCATGAAACCGGGGCCACGGATGTCGACGATTTCCGGGACGTCGTCGCGGATCGATCCCAGACGCTGCTTCAGCCTGGCGCCGAGCGAGTTGGCGCGGTCGCACAGCTTCTCTTCCTCGATCACGTCAAGCACCGCGTGCGCGGCGGCAACGCCGATCGGGCTGCCGCCATAGGTGCCGCCCAGCCCGCCGGGGCCAGGCGCATCCATGATCTCGGCGCGGCCGGTGACCGCCGCCAGCGGAAAGCCGCCGGCCAGGCCCTTGGCCATGGTGGTGATGTCGGCGGTCACCTCATGATGCTCCATGGCGAACATCTTGCCGGTGCGGGCAAAGCCGGTCTGCACCTCGTCGGCAATGAGCAGGATGCCGTGCTGATCGCAGATCTTGCGCAGCGCGGTCATGAAATCGCGCGGCGCCTCGTAGAAGCCGCCCTCGCCCTGCACCGGCTCGACGATGATGGCCGCGACCCTGGCCGGATCGACGTCGGCCTTGAACAGGCGATCGAGCGCGGCAAGCGAATCGGCCACCGACACGCCGTGCAGCGGCACCGGGAACAGGGCGTGGAAAACGTCGGCCGGCATGGCGCCGAAGCCGACCTTGTAGGGCACGACCTTGCCGGTCAGCGCCATGCCCATGAAGGTGCGGCCATGGAAGCCGCCGGCAAAGGCGACGACGGCCTGGCGGCCGGTGGCATTGCGGGCGATCTTGATGACGTTCTCGACCGCCTCGGCGCCAGTGGTGACGAAGATCGTCTTCTTCTCGAACTTGCCCGGAAGCATGCCGTTCAGCCGTTCGGCCAGCCTAACATAGCTCTCATAGGGCACCACCTGGTGGCAGGTGTGGGTGAAGCGGTCGAGCTGCGCCTTGACCGCCTCGATGACCTTGGGGTGGCGATGGCCGGTGTTGACGACGGCGATGCCGGAGGAGAAATCGATGTAGCGGCGGCCCTCGACATCCCAGATCTCCGAGTTCTCGGCCCGGTCGGCGTAAATCTGCGTGGTCATACCGACGCCGCGCGAGATCGACTGGCTCTTGCGTTCGGAAATGGCTGAGTTCTTCATGATGTCCCTCATAGGGCCGGCGCCCGTTCTGCTTGATCAGATGTCTTCTGGGCTTATTTCATGCTTTCCTCAAGTCGGCACCGCCGGCAGGCGATTGGGCCTGAGGTATCGCGCCTGACCAGCCGGCGATATCCGTACCAGGCAACGGACTGCGTAAACGGGTTCGGAGCCTTCGCGGCGCGCTGTTGAGGATCATTGAGCGGAAAAACCGCCTGTGCGGCGGGTCCCTTGGCGCAACTCAGCACCATGGCTGAATATCTACCATAGTTGCCTTCACCCCGTCAAGAAAAAATTCCTATCAGCAGAAACCGACACAGCCGGACTGGCCGTCGTCAGGCCTTTGTCAGTCCGAAATTCGGAGCCCTGATGCGTGTGCGAGACCGGTTTTCTTTTTCGGGAGATCGACTATCGTGCCGGGATCCGCGAGGCATCGCGATCGGCGAGCGGCCCGCGGCTGAGGGAGCCCATGAGCAGGAACGCTACATCGTCTGTCTCGCCGCCATCGGCCAAACCTTCCAATTTTTTGACCTTTCCCATCGGCGCAGCGCTTTTCACTTGCATGGCCGCCCTGCTTTTGGCCGGCTGCCAGAAACAGGAAGCCGCCGCAAAAAAACTGCCGATCATGGTGCGCACCGAGACCGTTGCTATGGCCGACTATGCGCCGAGAACCGCGCTGACCGGGGTGATCGCGGCGCGCACGTTGAACAATCTGTCGTTCCGGGTCGGCGGCCGCGTCGCCGAACGGCTTGCCGATGTCGGCCAGCATGTCGACAAGGGCGCGGTGCTTGCCCGCATCGACCCGCAGGAGCAGGAATCCGATTTGCGCTCGGCGCAGGCCGATCTCGACGCGGCGCAAGCGCAGTTGACCCAGTCCGCCGCCGCGTTCGAGCGGCAAAAGACGCTGCTTGCCCAGGGTTACACCACCAGGCGCGACTATGACGCCGCCGACCAGGCATTGAAGGTGGCGCAGGGCAGCCTCGAAGCGGCGCAGAGCGCGCTCGCCAATGCCAAGCAGAACCTGTCCTTCACCGAACTCAAGGCTGGCGCCGCGGGCGTCATCACCGCCCGCCAAGTCGAAACCGGCCAGGTGGTGCAGGCTGCGCAGACCGTCTTCACCGTCGCCGAGGACGGCGACCGCGACGCGGTGTTCAACGTCCAGGAGACGTTGGTCGCCAGGACCCCGACCTCGCCGGCGGTGACGATCACGCTCCTGTCCGACCCGCAGATCAGGGCAACGGGCAAGGTGCGCGAAATCTCCCCGGCGGTCGATCCGGCGTCGGGCTCGATCCGGGTGAAGGTCGGCATTGCCGATACGCCCGCCGGCATGCCGCTGGGCGCGGCCGTCATCGGCTCGGTCGGCGCCAAACCGGCCAAGGCGATCCTGCTGCCCTGGCAGGCATTGACGTCCAGCGCCGGCAAGCCGGCGGTCTGGATCGTCGATCCCTCGACCGGTACGGTGACGATGGCACCGGTCGAGGTGCTGGCTTTCAATTCCGGCACCGTCGTCATCGCCAGGGGATTGGAGGAGGGCCAAAGCGTCGTCACCGCGGGCGGACAGCTGCTCAGTGCGGGTCAGAAAATCGAGATATCGGGAGCGGGCCAATGAGCCGGCTGCCGCGCCTCCTGCTTGGCGTGATCGCGCTTGGCGCGCTCGCCGCCTGCTCGAAATCGGAGGAGAAGCCGCCGGAGATCATCCGGCCGGTGCTGTCGGTGGTGGTCGAGCCGCGCACCACGCAGGTCTTCGGCTTCGCCGGATCGGTCGAGCCGCAGGTCAGCGCCGATCTCGCCTTTCGCCTGCTCGGCCGGGTCGTGTCCCGCGACGTCAATGTCGGCGACATCGTCAGCAAGGGCACGACGATCGCGGCACTGGACCCGACCGCCTTGGAGCTGTCCGTCCAGGCGGCCAAGGCCGAGCTCTCCAATGCCGAGGCACAGTTTGCCAACGCCGCCGCCAGCGAGGAGCGCCAGCGCCAATTGCTTGCCAGCGCCAACACCACGCAAGCCGTGTTCGATGCCGCGCAGCAGGCGAGGAAGGCGGCCGAGGCCAGTGTCGAGCGGGCCAGGGCCTCGCTGGCCAAATCGCAGGAGCAGCTCGGCTATGCCAGGCTGTTCTCGGATTTCGACGGCGTCGTCACCGCTGTCGGCGCCGAGGTCGGCCAGACGGTCTCCCCCGGCCAGACGGTCGTCACCGTGGCGCGCTCGGACCCGCGCGAAGCGGTGGTCGATATTCCCGACCAGTTGACCGGCGATCTCACGGCCGGCACGCCGTTCCAGGTCATCCTGCAATCGCTGCCGACGATCCGGACCGAGGCCAAGCTGCGCGAGATCGCGCCGCAGGCCGAGGGCTCGACGCGCACGCGGCGCGTGCGGCTGACGCTCACCGATCCGCCGCAGGCCTTCCGGCTCGGCTCGACCGTGACGGCAACGCGCATGACCACGGTGGAGCCGACGATCGAACTGCCGCTGTCGGCGCTCTTCCAGAGGAACGGCTCCGACAGGGTGTGGGTCGTCGATGCGCAGACATCGAGCGTGAGCACGCGCGAGATCAAGGTTGCCTCCAGGAACGGCGGAACCTTCACGGTGGCTCAGGGGCTGGAAGCGGGAATGCGCGTCGTCACCGCCGGCGTCCACAGCCTGACCGAAGGTCAGAAGGTCAAACTGCCCGCGGGAGGGGCCTCATGAAGGGCTTCAACCTTTCCGACTGGGCGCTCAACCACCGCTCGATGGTCTGGTATTTCATGCTGGTCTTCGTTGCGGCCGGCATCTTCTCCTACCTCAACCTCGGCCGCGAGGAAGACCCCGCCTTCACCATCAAGACCATGATCATCCAGGCCAATTGGCCCGGCGCTTCGGTCAAGGAGACGGTGCAGCAGGTGACCGACCGCATCGAGAAGAAGCTCGAGGAACTCGACAGCCTCGACTACACCAAATCCGTCACCACAGCCGGCCAGACCGTCATCTTCGCCAACCTGAAGGACACCACCAAGGCGCGCGACGTCGTGCCGAACTGGATTCAGGTGCGCAACATGGTCAACGATATCAAGGCGCAGTTCCCGCAAGGCGTCCAGGGACCGTTCTTCAACGACCGTTTCGGCGACGTCTACGGCAACATCTATGCCTTTACGTCGGACGGGCTGACGCCGCGCCAGCTGCGCGACTATGTCGAGGATGTCAGGACAAAAATCCTGACCGTGCCGAATGCCGGCAAGGTGGACCTGGTCGGTGCCCAGGACGAGGCGATCTACCTTGAATTCTCGACCCGCCAGATCGCGGCCCTCGGCCTCAACCAACAGGCGATCGTGGCAAGCCTGCAAGCGCAGAACGCGATCACGCCGTCCGGCGTCATCCAGTCCGGCCCGGAACGCATCAGCGTGCGGGTCGGCGGCCAGTTCACCTCCGAAGACAGCCTTCGCGCGATCAATCTTCGCGTCAACGACCGCTTCTTCCGGCTGAGCGACGTGGCGACGATCACGCGCGGCTATGTCGATCCGCCAACGGCACTGTTCCGCTTCAACGGCCAGGACGCGATCGGGCTCGCCATCGGCATGAAGCCCAACGCCAACCTGCTCAAATTCGGCGAGGCGCTGCATGAGGCGATGAACAAGGTGCTGGCCGACCTGCCGGTCGGCGTCGGCGTGCATCTGGTCGCCGACCAGCCGGTCATCGTCGAGGAAGCGGTCTCGGGCTTCACGCGCGCCTTGTTCGAGGCGGTGGCCATCGTGCTGGCCGTGTCCTTCATCAGTCTCGGCATGCGCGCCGGCTTCGTCGTCGCGCTGTCGATCCCGCTGGTGCTGGCCATCACCTTCACGGTCATGTCCTATCTCGGCATCTCGCTGCAGCGCATCTCGCTCGGTGCGCTGATCATCGCGCTCGGGCTTCTGGTCGACGACGCGATGATCGCGGTCGAGATGATGGTGGCGCGGCTGGAGGTCGGTGATAGCCTGCGCAAGGCGGCGACCTATGTCTACACATCGACCGCCTTTCCGATGCTGACCGGCACGCTGGTGACCGTCGCGGGCTTCATTCCGATCGGCCTCAACAACAGCGCCGCCGGCGAATACACCTTCACCCTGTTCGTCGTCATCGCCGTGTCGCTGCTGGTGTCGTGGATCGTGGCGGTGCTGTTCGCGCCGCTGCTCGGCGTCACCATCCTGCCGGCGGCGATGAAGACGAAGCATCACGACCAGCCGGGCCGCTTCACCTCGCTGTTCCGGCGTGCCCTTGTCGGCTCGGTGCGCCATCACTGGCTGACCATCATCGCCACGGTGCTGTTGTTTGCCGCGTCGATCGCCGGCTTCGGCCTGGTGCAGCAGCAGTTCTTCCCGCCCTCGGACCGGCCGGAGCTGATCGTCGACTGGAACCTGCCGCAGAATTCCTCGATCGCCGACACGCGCGAGCAGATGGAGCGGTTCGAGCAGCGGGCGCTGGTCGGCAATCCCGACATCGACCATTTCTCGTCCTATATCGGCCAAGGCGCGGTGCGGTTCGTGCTCGCCTATGACGTGCAACCGGCCAATCCCTATTTCGGCCAGACGGTCATCGTCACCAAGAGCATCGAGGCGCGCAACCGGGTGAAGCCGGCGCTGGAAAAGCTGCTGCGCGAGGAATTCGTCGGCACCGATGCCTTCGTCAAGCTGCTCGAACTCGGACCGCCTGTCGGCCGCCCCGTGCAGTACCGCGTCAGCGGACCCGACATCCAGACGGTGCGCGCGCTGGCGCAGCAATTCGCCGGCGTCATCTCGGCCAATCCCAAGCTCGCCGCGCCGACCTTCGACTGGAACGAGCCGCAGCGCGTGCTCAGGGTCGACGTGCTGCAGGACAAGGCGCGGCAGCTCGGCATCACCTCCTCCGACATCGCCAGCGCGCTCAACAGCACCGTCGGCGGCGCCACCATCACGCAAGTGCGCGACGCCACCTACCTGATCAACGTCGTGGCGCGCTCGCGCGAGGCCGAACGCGGCTCGATCGAGACTTTGCAGAACATGCAGCTGCCGACCAGCACCGGCGAGGCCATCCCGCTCGCGGCGGTGGCCAACTTCCGCTACGAGCTCGAACAACCGACGGTATGGCGGCGCGACCGCATCCCGACCATCACCGTGCGGGCCGGCCTGGTCGGCGACGTTCTGCCGGCAACAGTGGTCAACGAACTGAAGCCATCGGTCGATGGCTTCATCGCCAAGCTGCCGCCGGGCTATTCCGTCGAGACCGCCGGCTCCGTCGAGGAAAGCGCCAAGAGCCAGGGGCCGATCGCGGCCGTCGTGCCGCTGATGCTGTTCGTGATGGCAACCATCCTGATGGTCCAGCTGCAGAGCTTCCAGCGCCTGTTCCTGGTCGTTGCGGTGGCGCCGCTCGGGCTGATCGGCGTGGTGGCGGCCCTGGTGCCGAGCGGCGCGCCGCTCGGCTTCGTCGCCATCCTCGGCGTGCTTGCCCTGATCGGCATCCTGATCCGCAACTCGGTCATCCTGATCGTGCAGATCGAGGACCTTGTCGCGGAGGGCAAGGACCGTTGGGCCGCCGTCATCGAAGCGACGGAACACCGCATGCGGCCGATCGCGCTGACGGCCGCCGCCGCCAGCCTGGCGCTGATCCCGATCGCGCGCGAAGTGTTCTGGGGACCGATGGCCTACGCGATGATGGGTGGCATCATCGCGGGTACTGCGATCACGCTGCTGTTCCTGCCGGCGCTTTACGTGACGTGGTTCAGGATCAAGGAGCCGAAGCGTCGGGATGAGCCGCCCGCCCTGGAGACCGGCGAACCGGTGCAAGCTCAGACCTGAGACATTGCCGAGTCATTCGTTGTCGTTGGTGGGTGTGGGACGCGATTTGGCCCGCTGCCAAGGTGACGATTTTGAGCTGCGCCAGGCATGCCAGCCTTCGGGCAAGTCGGCCAAGATCTGGATGCTTTCATCCCGCTGCAAAACGCTTTGCAGGCTCACGATCATTATGTCGCCTTCTTCAACAGGTCCGGTTTCGCTGTTGTGGAATTGCCAACTGCCGTCGTCATCGTCATACGAGACATATGCGATCCAGTCGCCCCGGGTTACTATGCCCCTGTCCAAAAACACCCCGACGTTAGGAGGATCTGCAAACTGCCATTCCTTCATGACGTCCCCTAAGACGATCGGTTCGCAAGACAAGCGAATTCAAATAGCTCTCACAAACCCGTCGCTGGCCCGCAAGAGATTGCGCGTGTAATCCTTCGTCACGCGCCGCTCGACCAAGTCACCCGCCGTCAAATTCTCCACCGCCTCGCCGCTTTGCATCACCATCAGGCGCTCGCACATATGGGTGATGATGGCGAGGTCGTGGCTGACCATCAGGAAGGTCAGCTTGCGCCGCCGGCGTACCTCCTCGAGCAGGTTGAGCACCTCGGCCTGCACCGAGGCATCGAGCGCCGAGGTCGGCTCGTCGAGCAGCAGGATCGACGGTTCGAGGATCAGCGCGCGCGCGATCGCCACGCGCTGGCGCTGGCCGCCCGACAATTGATGCGAGTAGCGGAAGCGGAAGCCGTTGCCGAGGCCGACCTCGTCGAGCGCCCGCTGGATGCGCTTTTCGCCGTCGGCAAAGCCATGGATGGCGAGCGGCTCCTGCAGCAGGCGGTCGATGGTCTGGCGCGGGTGCAGCGAACCGTACGGATCCTGGAACACCATCTGCACTTCGCGGTAAAAGGCCTTGTCGCGGCGCGCGCCGAGCTTCTTGCCGTTGACCGCGATGCTGCCCGAAGCGACCGGCGCAAGGCCGGCGATCGCCCTGAGCAGCGTCGATTTGCCGGAGCCGGATTCACCGACCAGGCCGAAGGATTCGCCCGGCTGCACGTCCAGGCTGACGCCCTTCAGTGCGCGAAAGCGGTCGAAGATGACCTCCAGCCCGTCGACGGCAATTGCTGACGTCATGCCGCCCACTCCGGCTTGCGGTCGAGCACCGGCAGCGGGTGACGATCGGCGCCGATCTTGGGCATGCAGTTGAGCAGGCCGCGCGTGTAGGGATGCTGGGCGCGACCGAGTTCGGAGGCCTTGAGCTGCTCCACCACCTTGCCGGCATACATGACGATGACGCGGTCGCAAAAGGACGAGACCAGGCGCAGATCGTGCGAGATGAAGATCAGCCCCATGCCGCGCTCGCCGACCAGCCGGTCGAGAATGCCGAGCACGTCGAGTTGCACGGTGACGTCGAGCGCCGAGGTCGGCTCGTCCGCGATCATCATTTCCGGCCCGGCGATCAGCATCATGGCGATCATGGCGCGCTGGCCCATGCCGCCGGAGACCTCGTGCGGATGCAGGTCGAAGACACGCCGGGGGTCGCGGATCTGCACCGCCTCCAGCATGGCCAGCGCGCGCTCCCGCGCCTCGGCCTTGGAGACCTTCTCATGGGTGCGCAGCGTCTCGACGATCTGGCGGCCGATGCTCATCACCGGGTCGAGCGAATATTTCGGATCCTGCAGGATCATGGCGATGCGATTGCCCCGCAGCGCGCGGCGCTCGCGCGCCGAGACGCCGAGCAGGTCGATGCCGTCGAAGGCCAATTTATTGGCTGATATCCGCGCCTGTGGCGGCGTCAGCCCCATGATGGCACGGCCGGTCTGCGACTTGCCCGAGCCGCTCTCGCCGACAATGCCCAGCCTTTCGCGGCCGAGCGAGAAAGAGACGCCGCGCACGGCCTCGATCAGCCCGGTGCGCGTCGGGAAGGTGACGCGCAGATCGTCGACTTCGAGCAGAGTCTTGCTGTCAGCGTTCATTGGTCGCCGCTCCGGGGGTCGAGCGCGTCGCGCAGGCCGTCGCCAAGCAGGTTGAAGCCGAGGCTGACGATCAGGATGGCGAAGCCAGGCGCGCCGGCCACCCACCATTGGTCGAGCACGAAACGGCGGCCCGAAGCGATCATCGTGCCCCATTCGGGCAGCGGCGGCTGCGCGCCGAGCCCGAGGAAGCCGAGGCCGGCGGCGGTGAGGATGATGCCGGCCATGTCGAGCGTCACGCGGATGATCAGCGAGGAGATGCAGAGCGGCATGATGTGGCGCAGCACGATGCGGAAGGGCGAGGCGCCCATCAGTTCCACTGCCTTGATGTAATCGGAATTGCGCACGGTCAGCGTTTCGGCACGCGCGATGCGGGCATAGGGCGGCCAGGAGGTGATGGCGATGGCGAGCACCGCGTTCTCGATGCCGGGGCCGAGGGCCGCGACAAAGGCCAGCGCCAGGATCAGCTTGGGGAAAGCGAGGAAGATGTCGGTGATGCGCATCAGTATGGCATCGGTCCAGCCGCCGGCATAGCCGGCGACGGTGCCGACCACGAGGCCGATGGGGGCGGCGATGATGGCGACCAGGATAACCACATAGAGCGTCCAGCGCGAGCCGTAGAGAATGCGCGAGAGGATATCGCGGCCGAGATCGTCGGTGCCGAACCAGTGCTCAGCACCTTGGCGCTAGCAGGCGCGCATTCTTCAGATCGCCGAAAGTCGGCGAATAAGGCGCCAGCACCCCTGCAAGGGCGGCAATGACCAGCAGCGCGATGATGATGAGCAGGCCGAGAAAGGCCAGCCGATTGGCGGAAAAACGCCGCCACGCGACATAGGCGCGGCCGAGCCTCGCCTGCATGCGCGAGGCCGGCCGCTCGCTGAGCAGCCAGTCGCGGCGGGAGAGGGGGCGGCGTCGGAGGCGGTCATGACGATGCCTCATGGCGCTGTCGGCCCCCACTCCGGTCTGCTTCGCAGACCAACTCTGCCCCGTTCGACGGGGGAGAGGAAAGGTGGCCCGAAGGGCCGGGGTGGGCCGCAGCCGAGCCTGAAAGTGGGATTCCTCTGCTCATCTTACCTTGGTCCTCGGGTCGAGCACGCGGTAAAGCAGGTCGGACAGAAGATTGATGGCTATGAACACCGAGCCGATGACGATGGTGCCGCCGAGCACCGCGTTCATGTCGGCATTCTGCAGCGAATTGGTGATGTAGAGGCCGATGCCGGGCCAGGAGAAGACCGTCTCGGTCAGCACCGAGCCTTCCAGCAGCCCGGCATAGGAGAGCGCGATCACGGTCACCATCGGCACGGCGGCATTGCGCAATGCATGAGCCCAGATGATGCGGGTTTCCGACAGGCCCTTGGCGCGCGCGGCGACGATGTATTCCTGGGTGAGTTCGTTGAGCATGAAGGAGCGCGTCATGCGGCTGATATAGGCGAGCGAGAAATAGCCGAGCAGCGAGGCCGGCAGGATGATGTGGCGGAAGGCGTCCCAGAAGACATCCCACTGCCCCTGCATCGCCGAGTCGAGAAGGTAGAAGCCAGTGATCGGCGTGAAGGTGTATTCGTAGACGACGTCGAGCCGTGCCGGGAAAGCAACCCATTGCAGCTTGGCGTAGAACAGGACGAGCCCGAGCAGGCCAAGCCAGAAGATCGGCACGGAATAGCCGATCAGGCCGATGACGCGGACGACCTGGTCGATGAGGCTGCCGCGCCTGACGGCGGCCAGCACACCCAGCGGCACGCCGAACAGCGCGCCGATCAGTGTCCCCAACGTCGCCAGTTCCGTCGTTGCCGGAAGGGCGCGGCGGATGTCGGTCATGACCGGATTGGTGGTCAGCACCGAGGTGCCGAAATCACCATTGAGGGCATTTTTGACGTAAATGTAGAACTGCTCGACCAGCGGCAGGTCGAGACCCATCTCGCGGCGCGTGCGTTCCACGACATTGGCCGGCGCCCGGTCGCCGAGCACGGCCAACACCGGGTCGATGGGGATGACGCGGCCAATGAAAAAGGTCACCGCGAGCAGACCGAGATAGGTCGTGATCGCGATCACCAGGAAGCGGCCGATCGATGAGAAAATGGCGACGGCACGGGCGCTGCCGCGCCCTGCCGCCGCCTGATTTTCAGCTACGCTCATCCGCCGGCGCTATTCCTTGGAAACCGGCCCAACGAAATTGGTGTCGAAGCTCGGGCCGAGCGCGAAACCCTTGAGGTTCTTGCGCAACCCGGCGACTTCCAGCTGCTGATGGATGATGACGAAGGGACTGGTGTCCAGGATCTTCTGCTGCAGATCCTTGTACATGTCGGCGCGCTTGCCCGAATCCTTCTCCAGCAAAGCGGCTTCGGTTTGCTTGGTCAGGTCCGGAATATCCCAGGCGTTGCGCCAGGCCAGCGTCTTGGACTTGCCCTCATCCGAATTGTCCGGGTTCGAGGCAAAGGTCTGGGCATTGGAGTTCGGATCGAAATAGTCCTGGCCCCACTGACCGATATAGATGTCGTGGTTGCGGGCGCGGTACTTGGTCAACGTCTGCTTGCCGTCGCCGGGAATGATCTCAAGCTTGATGCCGGCCTGGCCGAGCGTCTGCTGGATCGATTCCGCCATGCCGGTTGTCGGCTGGCCGGTGCGCACATCCATGGTCACGCTGAAGCCGTCGGGCAGGCCTGCCTTGGCCAGCAGTTCCTTGGCCTTGGCGACGTCGAGCTTGAACGGGTTCTTGTCCAGTTCTCCGAGCACGCCCTTGGGCAGGAAAGTCTGGTGGATTTCACCGATGCCCTTGAGGATGGTCGAGCTCAGCGCGTCATAGTCGACCAGATATTTGAAGGCCTGACGGACTTCGGGCTTGGCGAGGTTCTGGTTCTTCTGGTTGAGGCTGATGTAGTAGACAGTTCCCTTCGGCGCACTGGTTGTGGTGAGGTCGGCGTTCTTGGCAATGGCGTCGAGGTCGTTCGGCTCGAGATTGCGGGCGACGTCGATGTCGCCGGCCTCAAGCGCCAGGCGCTGTGCCGAGCTTTCCTTCATGTTGCGGTAGATGACGCGGGCAAGCTTTGCCTTTTCGCCGTAGTAATTGTCGTTCCGTTCGAGCACGACGGCCTCGTTGGCGCGCCACTCACGCAGCTTGTAGACGCCCGAGCCGGCATAGCCGGTCTTCAGCCAGGCATTGCCGAAATCATTGTCCCATTTGTAGTCGGCGCTCGGCGTGACCGCCGCGACATGTTCCTTGACCAGCTTGGCGTCGACGACCGAGGCGACGGTGGCCGACAGGCAGTTCAACACGAAGCTCGGCGCATAGGCCTTGTCGACGATGAACTGGAAGGTGGTGTCATCGACCGCCTTGGCCTTTTCGGCGACATTGTCGCCGCTGATCCCGAACTGGTCGATGATGAAGGCCGGGCTCTTGTCCAGCTTGACGGCGCGTTCGAACGAATAGGCGACGTCGGCCGCGGTGATCGGGTTGCCCGAGGCGAATTTCAGGCCGGGCTTGAGCTTGAACGTGTAGGTCAGGCCATCGTCCGAGACGGTCCAGCTTTCGGCGAGGTCGCCCTTGACCTTGGAGGTGTCGCTGAGGTCGAGCCGGACCAGCAGGTCATAGGTGTTGCCGGTGACCTCGGCGGTCGACAGCTCGAATGCCTCGCCCGGATCCATGGAGATGATGTCATCGATGGCGAAGCCTTCGACCAGCGTGTCGGCTGGCGTGACTGCGCCAGCCGGCGCTCCCGCCAGAAGCAGCGCCGACATTGCGGCACCCGCAAGCAGAATGCGGGATCGTAGAGCAAGCTTTTCCATCATCATGGTGATTGTTCCCTGTTTTGTTGACCTGAGTTCCCGGCTCAGGGTTGCGGTGTTTTTCCAGGCCGACAAGGGCCCCCTTTGACCACTTACCGTCGTGGTTTTTGTCCAGTTGGTCAACAGCATATCCGGCGGCCTCGCGGCGGGCAACGAGCATTTATGCGTCGGCTCACTGGATCATAGTGGCAGGCGGGCGAGCCGGAGCATGCGAAGGCCAACAGAGGCCCGCGTTCGAGAAAAACCCTGACGTGGGAGTTACTTCAGAGCAGCGATCAGGCCGGCATCGGGGAAGCAGGTGGCGGGCTTGCCGTTCTTTTCCTGCCAGGCGCCGATCGAGCGGCGGGTCTTGAAGCCGGGCAGTCCGTCGGCACTGCCGACATCGTAGCCCTTGGCCTCCAGCGCCCGCTGCAGGGCGGCGATGTCGGAGCGGTGGAGGTCACCGACCGCACCCCAGCTGCCGGAAAAATTCGCATCGCCATGGGCGATGCGGTCGGCGCCATGGCCGATGAAGAGGGCATAGAGGTCGCTGGTGTTGTATTGCTTCAGCACGTAGAAATTGGGCGTGGCGATGAAGGCTGGGCCGCTGCGGCCGGCCGGCATCAGCAGGAAGCCCTCGGCCTTCAGCTCGCTCGCCGGGAATGGCTTGCCGCCGACAGGCTTGATGCCCATTGCGGCCCATTGCGAGATTGTCTTGCCCTGGTCGGGGCCTTCGAGCGAACAGGAGACGCTCTCGGGCACGGTCACCTCGAAGCCCCAGCCACGTCCCCTCACCCAGCCATAATGGACGAGATAGTTGGCGATCGAGGCGAGCACGTCAGGCGTCGAGCTCCAGATGTCGACACGCCCGTCGCCATCGAAATCCACCGCATGCTTGAGAAACGATGTCGGCATGAACTGCGGTTGGCCGAGCGCGCCGGCCCACGACGATTTCATCGCATCCACCGGGGCCAGCCCACGCTCGACGATCTCGAGCGCCGCCAGCAACTCGGTGCGGAAGAAGTCCTTCCTCGTCGACATGAACGCCTTGGTGCCCAGCACCTCGAAGGCGTCGTAAGGCATCTTCGCCGCGCCGAACCCTGTTTCGCGGCCCCAGATCGCCAAAAGGACCTCGCCCGGCACGCCATAGCGCTTTTCGATCGCGGCGAGCGTCCTGGCGTTGGCCGCCTCGCGCGTCCGCCCGCCCGATGTGACCGCGCGGATGGTCTTCTCGGCGAAATAGGCGCCGGGCGAGCCGAACTCGGCCTGATGCTGCTTCTGCGGCGTCTTCGGCTTCTCGCCGGGCATGACAAGATCGGGCAGCTTGAGATTGGGGTTGACGCCGTCGAAGGCGGCATCGAAGGTCTGCTTGGAAATGCGCTTGGCCTTGGCGTCAGGCCACAGATCGCTCCGGAGCCAGGCGCGGAACTGGTCGTCGATCTTGGCGGCCGAGGCGGGGGTGGAGAGGAACAGTGCAGCCAGTATCGCCAGGAAAAACGCAAAGCAGAACTTGCGGAGGCCGCGTTCCTTGGCGCCCCCTCTGGCCTGCCGGCCATCTCCCCCTCAAGGGGGAGATCGACTGTTGTCTCTGCCTTCGCCAAACACCGCCGTTGAAAAGGAGATGCCGGCTGCGAAATTGCCAATCTCCCCCTTGAGGGGGAGATGTCCGGCAGGACAGAGGGGGCGCCACGGAACGCCAACTTTTGAGGATGCGGGATCATCGTGACAAGCATCCTTCCCCGCAATCGCGTCAAAACGCCGTCCTGGAGCGCAGCGCTGCCGCCAGCGTGCCTTCGTCGAGATAATCGAGTTCGCCACCGACCGGCACGCCGTGGGCCAGCCGCGTTATCTTCACCTCGAAACCGGACAATTGATCGGTCAGGTAATGGGCCGTGGTCTGGCCCTCCACAGTAGCATTGACGGCCAGGATGATCTCCTTGACCTCGCCGCCGGCGACGCGGTCGACCAATGAGCGGATGTTGAGCTGATCGGGGCCGATGCCGTCGAGCGGCGACAGCGTGCCGCCCAGCACGTGGTAGCGCACGTTCATCGCCGCCGCCCGCTCCAGCGCCCACAGATCAGAGACGTCCTCGACGACGATCAGCGTGCCGGCGTCACGGCGCGGATCGGTGCAGATCATGCAGGGGTCCGACGTGTCGACATTGCCGCAGGTGGAGCAAATGCGCACCTTGTCGGCCGCCTCGCCCATGGCGGCGGCGAGCGGCGACAGCAGCTGTTCCTTCTTCTTGATCAAATGCAGCGCGGCGCGCCTGGCCGAACGAGGACCAAGCCCCGGCACTTTGGCCAGGAGCTGGATCAGGCGTTCGATCTCGGGACCCGCGATTCGCTTGGACATTGCCCTGATCTAGAGCAATTCCGCGAAAAGTGCGAAGCGGTTTTGCGTCCGGACCGCATCTCCAACCAGCACCGGCAGGCCGTCAAGTGCGGCCCGCCTCAGTTGGTTTCGAGCGGACGGCTCTGGCTGACGATCATCGCGCCGATGGCATCGGTGTTCTCAGGCGTCGACTGGAATCCCATCGCCGCTTCCTGCGGCGCGCCCTGCACCGAGGAAATGACCTTCGTGTTCAAGGTCCCGCCAAAACGAGCGGCGTCCGGTTCCTCCATCGGCTCCTGCATCGCCACCATCGTCGGCTTTTCCTGGACGCGCGCAGACTTTGCGGCCGGCGCAGCCGATGCCGTCACGTAGGTCTGCTGGGCCGCCTTGCCGGAGCGCATCGGCTCCGCCGCGGCAGTCACGTAGGCCGCAGCGGTGCGATCGGATGTCTTGGCCGCCGGCTCGGCGGAAGCAACACGAGTCGCGGCAACTCCGGGCAGGGCTGCTGGCTGCTCGGCCGAGGCGACCGCGACCGTCGGCTCGTCCGGCAGCGGCTGCCAGTTGCGGCCGCGCTTCTCGTAGAACGCATTGCCGCCGGCGACCATGGTGTAATGCATGTTCTTGTAGGGGAAGCGCAGGCCCGCGGTGTGGAAATACATCGTGTTCTTGAGCTTGGCCTTGCGCTCGCCCTTGAGCACGGCGTCGGCGGCTTCCTCGACATCGGGCATGGCACGCGAATTCATCGGCCTGGTCATGACGCCGGGCGCGAACTGGCCGCGCTCGCCCACCACCGCGCAGATGGTGTCGCCATGCTTGCCGGAGCGCAGCCGGTTCATCACGACAGTGCCGACGGCGATCATGCCATCGCGGCTCGACCGGTTGGATTCGAAGAACATCGCCCTTTCCAGGCATTCCCTGTCCTTCGGCGTGTGGTAGCCGCGGGAGCTCAGGAAACTCGGCGTAATGGCGTCGGTCAGGCTGGACATGCCGTGTGACGCGGTCTGGCTGCAAGCGGCCAGGAACAGGGGAGACGTGACGACGCCGAGCAACAGCGGCGTCTTCCATCGCGTGGCAATCAACAGGTAACCCTCTCACTTCGATGCCCGCCCCCAGGCTGCGGCAAGAATGAGACACTTTCGGGCAAAATGATGGCTAAAACGTTATTGGTGAGATGCTGTTGCCAAACTGGCACAGTTACGTGGCAAGATCCGGGCTTCAAGCCTTTGTTTTATGCACGCCCTTGTCCAGGCCGAGACCGCTTTTGGACGACATGCATTATCGCCCGGCTGAAATCGCTGCCGGCCGTCCTGGCTCAATTTCTTCGAATTTCTCCGAGAACAGCCCGCGCTTCAGGAACAATGCTCGCGCATTGCGGGCGACCGGCGCGATCTTTCCCGGCCAGTCGCTGTCGATGAACTCGGACCTGGTGAAATCGGGGTTGGCCTCCCCGGCAGCCTCCAGGAAATCCGCGATCTCCAGCACGATGGCGCGTTCTTCCTTCGAGAGCGCCGAAGTGCCCGCTTCGATCGAGGGGCGATGCACGAAATCCTCGAACAGGTTGAAATAGCCCTTGATGCCGACGAGATCGACGCCGGCATCAGAATCGGCCAGGATTTCCAGGATCTCGTAGATCCTGTTGCGGATACGCTGCTCGATCAGCCTTTCGGACGGCTCTTCGGCCATGGCCAACTAGTCTTTGGCTTTATGCATGTCGTTATCCCCAAAACCGTCGCACACTCTTGGGCGACATGCATCTAGAACGGCAGTTTCATTCCCGGCGGAATCGGCAGGCCGGCGGTCAGCGCCTTGGTCTTTTCCTGCATGATCTGCTCGACCTTGGCCTTGGCGTCATTGTGAGCGGCCAGAAGCAGGTCTTCGAGGATCTCGACCTCATCCTCCTTGAACAGAGACGGGTCGATCTTCAGCGACTTCATCTCAAACTTGCCGGTCAACGTGACAATGACCAGGCCGCCGCCGGCCTGGCCGACGGCTTCGACCGTGGCGATCTCGTCCTGCATAGCCTGGAACTTGGCTTGCATTTCCTTCGCCTTGCCCATGAGGCCGAGAAGATCTTTCATGGTCCGATCCTTTGCAGAGTCGTGGTTTCGTCAGGGTTCGTCGTCGTCCGCCGGCGGCTCGACCGGCACTTCGGCTTCGACCGCGTCGGCTTCCGGCGCGTCGGGAATGCGCACGTCGATGATCCTGGCACCGGGAAACCGCGCCAGGATGGCGGCGACCGTCGGATCGCTCTTGGCATCGAGCAAAGCGTTCTCGCGCCTGGTCGATTCCATTTCGGCCAGCGTCTGGCCGCCCTCTTCCTTCGACAGCGACACCAGCCAGTTGCGACCGGTCCAGGCGCGCAGCTTGGTCGTCAAATCGTTGAGCAGCATTTTGGGCGCATCGTCGGTCAGGCTGACGTCGATGCGGCCGGGCTCGATGCGCACGAGGCGGATGCAGCGCTTGACCAGCACCTTGAAGGCGATGTCGCGCTGCGCGTCGGCAAGGGCGACAATATCGGCCAGCGATTTCAGCGATATTGGCTGCGCCTCCGGCGCCGGCTGCACAGGCGCAATGAAGGCGGCCGGAGCGGGCGCGGCTTCGACCAGCCGCATGGTCTGCGCGCCGCCCGACCCGCCGGGCATGCGCGCCTGCGTCACTGCGCTGGCGCCGTTGCCACCAGGAGCGCCGCCATTACCGGGGCTCGCCGGCGCGCCGTTCGAACGCGGCGCGGCGCCCGGCGCCGGCAGGCCGTTCTCCAGCGACCTCAATGCCTCGTCCAGCGTCGGCAGGTCGGCCGCGTGTGCCAGCCGGATCAGCACCATCTCGGCAGCACTTACCGGGCGGTTGGAGGACTGCACCTCCGGGATGCCCTTGAGCAGCATCTGCCACGTCCGCGACAGCACCTTGATCGAGAGCGTCCGCGCGAAATCTGCGCCGCGCTCGCGCTCGTCCTGCGACAGCGCCGCGTCGTCGGCGGCGGCCGGCACGAAACGCAGCCGGGTGACGAGATGGTTGAATTCGGCAAGGTCGGTCAGCACGGCGGCCGGATCGGCGCCGGTGTCGTATTGCGCGCGCAATTCCGCCAGTGCCGCGGCAACGTCACCTTTCATGACATGTTCGAACAAATCGACGACGCGGGCGCGATCGGCGAGACCCAGCATCGCGCGCACGGCTTCGGCGCTGACCGCACCGCCGCCATGCGCGATGGCCTGGTCGAAAATCGATTGAGCATCGCGCATCGACCCCTCGGCCGCGCGCGCGATCATCGCCAGCGCGTCGTCTTCCGCCTCGATGCCTTCCAGGCCCGCTATCCGGGCGAGATCAGCCTTCACCACAGCCGCATCGATGCGCCTCAGGTCAAAGCGCTGGCAGCGCGACAGCACGGTGATCGGCACCTTGCGGATTTCGGTGGTGGCGAAGATGAACTTGACGTGCGGCGGCGGCTCTTCCAGCGTCTTCAACAGGCCGTTGAAGGCCTGCGTCGACAGCATGTGCACTTCGTCGATGATGTAGACCTTGTAGCGGGCCGAGACCGGCGCGTAGCGCACCCGTTCGATGATGTCCCTGATGTCGTCGATACCGGTGTGCGAGGCGGCATCCATCTCGATGACGTCGACATGGCGGCCTTCCATGATCGCCTGGCAATGCTCGCCGAGCACGGCAAGGTCGACGGAAGGCTGGTCGATTGTTGCCGTTTTATAATTCAGGGCCCGCGCGAGAATGCGCGCCGTCGTGGTCTTGCCGACGCCGCGCACGCCGGTCAACATCCAGGCCTGGGCGATGCGGCCGGTGGCGAAAGCGTTGGTGAGCGTGCGCACCATCGGCTCCTGGCCGACCAGTTCGGAGAAATTCGCCGGACGGTACTTGCGCGCCAGCACGCGATAGGCGCCAGCCTTGCCTATCTCCAGGCTTTTTGGTCCCGAATTTCCGGCTTCGCTCATTCGCCCGCAAAACTCCAAATGGCCGCGCCAAAAGGCGGCCGATTCCTGCGCATAGTTTCGCCCGCGCTGCAATGCGTCGTCAACGTCGCGAGAAGGGCCGATGAGGTGGGAGGCTGGAACAATGACCCGTTCCGGGCTCGTTAGGGCTGCTTCCTTCCGGACCTGACCCGGTTGGCGAGTGGATCGTCCACCACCAACCTCCCGCCGTCCATATCGGCAATTCGGCGACGAAATGCAAGGGCGCAGGCAAATCGGCTGCACCAGCCACGAGATTCGCTTGCAGCCTCGATGCAGCCGCTCTAGCGTTCATGACTCTGAGGAAAACACCAAAAGCAAGGGAAACGCCGATGCTGCCGGGCCTGAAGGCCGGATTCACGCTGGATACCCGGCTGGAGGCGGACAGCGAGCAGTTGATGTGGCTTGGGCTGTGTGAACTGCGCGTGATGAACGACCGCCGCTGGCCATGGCTGCTTCTGGTGCCGCAGCGGCCGGGCGTGGAGGAAATCCACGACATGACGCCGCTCGACCAGACAATGCTGACCTTCGAGACCAATATGGTGGCGCAGGCGCTGAAGAAGGTGACCGGCTGCACCAAGATCAACACCGGCGCGCTCGGCAACATGGTGCGCCAGCTGCACATCCACGTCATCGCCCGTTCGGAAGGCGATCCCGGCTGGCCCGGCCCGGTGTGGGGACACGGCCTGCGCGAGCCCTATCAGCGCTCCGAGCTGCGCCAGTTTGCCGAAACGATAAGGGCGGCGCTATAAGCCTTCCCGTGTCCATCCCGAACGTGTCCATCCCGAACGCCCAGAGTCCGCATGAGCTTTAGCCTGTTTGACGCGCCCTTGCGCGAGCCGAGCCAATTCGTCGGCTTCGCCGGCAACAGTATCGACCGACAATCCGAGAACCGCGCCGACGATTCGGTCGACAAAGCGCTCGCCGATCCTGGAACCAGGCTGCTTTTGATGCAGGGCGGCCGGCTCTACCTGAAGGTTCGTGACGGCAGCTTCGACCCCTGGTTCGGCGTCGCCGAAAGCCTGCCCTTCCAGACCTTGCCCGGCAGCGGCGTGCTGCTTGGATTCTCCGACCAGGGCCCGGTGCTGGCGGTGACCGCCGGCCTCGAGCCGGAACAGCTTCCCGAAACGGTCAAGGCCATCGACTACCGCTCGGTCTATATGCAAGGCCTGATCGACGAAGCGGCCGCCGGAGCGATGGCGCAGGGCGCCGCGCTGCTCGCCTGGCACGCCAGCCATCGTTTCTGCAGCAAATGCGGGACCGAGTCACAAATGCGGGCCGGCGGCTACAAGCGCCATTGCCCGAATTGCGGCACCGAGCATTTTCCGCGCACGGATCCGGTGGCGATCATGCTGACGGCGACGCGCGAGAAATGCCTGCTCGGGCGCGGCCGGCATTTCGCGCCGGGCATGTACTCCGCCCTTGCCGGCTTCATCGAGCCGGGCGAAACGATCGAGGCGGCGGTGCGCCGCGAGACGCTGGAGGAGGCGGGCATCCGGCTCGGCCGCGTCGTCTACCACGCCAGCCAGCCTTGGCCATTCCCCATTTCGCTGATGATCGGCTGCTTCGGCGAGCCGCTCAATGAAGACATCCAGGCCGACCTCAACGAGCTGGAAGACTGCCGCTGGTTCTTGCGCGACGAGGTCCGCCTGATGCTGGCCAGGGAGCATCCGGGCAATCTGATCACGCCGCCGAAGGGAGCCATAGCGCATCACCTGATCCGCGCCTGGGTCGACAGCGAATAAGGGAAATCAGGAGAGGGAAATGATCCGCCATACCGTCGTCTTCACGCTGAAGCATCCGCCGCACTCGCTGGAGGAAAAAAGGTTCCTGGTCGACGCCAGGAAAATCCTCTCGGCGATCAGGGGCGTCACCCATTTCGAACAGCTGCGTCAGGTCAGCCCCAAGAACGACTACCAGTTCGGCTTCTCCATGGAATTCGCCGACCAGGCCGCCTATACCAGGTACAACGACCATCCCGACCACGTCGCCTTCGTGCGCGACCGCTGGATTCCTGAAGTCGAGACCTTCATGGAGATCGACTATGTGCCCCTTGGCTGGTAGCTCAATCCGCTACCTTCCACTGCTCGCGTGACTCACTCGCCGGATAGACGCCGAGGATCCGCACCTCGCGCGAGAAGAAGCGAAGCTCGTCCAGCGCCAGCTCGACCAGCGGATCGTCGGGGTGGCCCTCGATGTCGGCATAGAACAGTGTCGCCGTGAAGGCGCCGAGTTGGTAGCTCTCGAGCTTGGTCATGTTGATGCCGTTGGTGGCGAAACCGCCCATCGCCTTGTAGAGCGCGGCCGGCACGTTGCGGACGCGGAAGATGAAGGTCGTCATCATCTTGGCGTCAGGCGACGGGCGTTCGGCCCACTGCTTGTTCTTGGTCAGGACGACGAAGCGCGTGACGTTGGAATCGGTGTCCTCGACATTCTCCTCGATGATGTCGAGTTCATAGAGCGTTGCGGCCAATGCCGGGGACAGGGCGGCCATGGTGCGGTCCTTGACCTCGGAGACCATCTTGGCCGCGCCCGCCGTGTCGCCGGCGACAACCGCCTTCCAGCCATTTTTGCGGACGTATTTGCGGCACTGGCCGAGCGCATGGATGTGGCTGTGCACGGTTTTGATCTCGTCACGCTTCACACCTGGCAGCACCATCAGCTGGAAATGGATGGGCAGGAAATATTCGCCGACGATGTGCAGCCTCGATTCCGGCAGCAGATGGTGAATGTCGGCGACGCGCCCGGCGATGGTGTTCTCGATCGGGATCATGGCGAGATCGGCCTTGCCGGTTTCGACCGCGTTGAACGCGTCCTCGAAGGTCGGGCACGGCAGTGGCTGCATCGAGGGATAGACGTTGCGGCAGGCGGTGTCGGAATTGGCGCCGGGCTCGCCCTGGAAGGATATTCTGTTGGTCTTTTCAGGCATGGCCAATTCTCGATTGAAGGGGGTCTTGGCTTCGAAGCTCAGTTTGACAGGATCGTCCTGGCACGTTCCAGGTCTTGCGGCGTGTCGACGCCGAGCGGCAGCGAACGCACGATCTCGGCGTCGATGCGCATGCCGGCCTCCAGCGCCCGCAGCTGCTCCAGCCGCTCGCGGCGTTCCAGCGGCGACGGCTTGAGCGCCACGAAGCGCTCGAGCGCCGAGCGGCGATAGGCATAGAGGCCGATATGATGATAGAGCGCGCCCTCGCCCCAGGGCGCGGTGGCCCTGGTGAAATAAAGCGCCCTCAGCCTGGTGGCCGACAATGGCGAGCCAACGATCTTGACCACGTTGGGATTGGTCTTTTCCTCGTCGCGCTCGATCTCGACGCCGAGCGTTGCGATGTCCACCGCCTTGTCCTCGAACGGCCTGAGCGAGGCCACGATGATCGCGGGATCGATGGTCGGCAGGTCACCCTGCACATTGACGATGGTTTCGACCTTGTTTGCCGGATCCAGCACCGTCAGGGCCTCGAATATCCGGTCCGAACCCGATTCGTGGTCCGAGCGCGTCATCACCGCCTCGAAACCATGCGCGCGCACCGCTTCCGCCACGCCTTGCGTGTCGGTCGCCACCACCACACGGCCAAGCCCGGCCTCGGCGGCGCGGCGCGCGACATGGACGATCATCGGGGCGCCGGCAATGTCGGCCAGCGGCTTGCCCGGGAGCCGGGTCGAGGCCATGCGGGCGGGGATCAGGATCAAGGTGGACATCGGTTTGGCGGGCGTTCGAAACGAGGAGGGGAAAGTGGCAAAAGGTCTCACTGGAAGCGCCCTTATAGGTGTTGCAACGCCGGAGCAAAAGACCTAGTTTCCGCGCGATTTGACCGGCTCTGGAGGGCAGGTCTCGATACCGACGGACGGAGTGGACGGATCGGTCCGCCGGAAAAGGGAGCAAGGGGCGTATGGATTCCAACGAAGTCAACAAGCTGCTCGCCGGATTGCTCGGAACCGTTTTCGTGGTGTTCTCGGTCGGCATCGTGTCGGACGCGCTGTTTGCCTCGCCCGCTCCGGAAAAGCCCGGCTTCGCCATCGAGGCCGCCGAGCCCGCCGAGGGCGGCCCCGCCGCTCCGGCAGCCGCCGAAAAGCCGATCGCGGATCTTCTGGCCAACGCAAGTGCCGAACAGGGCGCTGCCATCTTCAAGAAATGCCAGGCCTGCCACTCCGGCGAGAAGGGCGGCCCCAACAAGGTCGGCCCGGATTTGTGGGATCTCATCGACCGTCCGGTCGCCGAGCATGAGGGCTTCGCCTATTCGGCCGGCATGAAGGAGTTTTCCAAGGGCGGCACCGAGAAGTGGACCTACGACAACATCAACCACTTCATCACCTCGCCGAAAAAATTCGTGAAAGGCACGGCGATGGGCTTTGCCGGCCTGCCGAAGGAAGAAGACCGCGCCAACGTCATCGCCTATCTGCGCACGCTGTCGGACAATCCCAAGCCGCTGCCCGCGCCGGGCGCTGCCGCCGATGCATCCGCCCCCGCCAAGCCCGCCGAAGGGGCCGCACCGGCCAAGCCGGCCGAAGGCGCAGCTCCCGCCAAGCCGGCGGCGCCTGCGGCTCCCGCCGCACCAGCTCCGGCCGCCCCGGCACCGGCGCCTGCTCAATAAACCGGATATAGTCTCGACGACCTTGAAAAGCCGGGTTCAGCCCGGCTTTTTCGTTAGGAAAACCGCCTCTACGGCGACAAAGCCGCGCATGGCGGTTTTCACGCGCGGCAAATCATCTAGATTGCCTTTCTGGATGATGGCACGCATCGCGAAGAGGACAGTGGATGACGCTTGGCCGAGTGCTTCTCAAATCGTTGCTGGCGGCGGCCCTGCTGGCCGCGGGGTTGCAGGCGGCCCTGGCCGATGAGTGGCGCACCACTTCATCGCTGATCGGCGAATCCAAATATGGCGACAATTTCCAGCACTACGACTACGTGAACCCCAACGCACCCAAAGGCGGCACGCTGAATTCGGTGGTACTGGGCACTTTCGACAGCTTCAATCCCTATGTCGTGCAGGGTTCACCGGCCGCCGGCCTGGTCGGGTTCGGCGGCGGCCTGCTCTACGACACGCTGATGGAGCAGGCGACCGACGAGGGCAGTGTCAGCCATCCGCTGATCGCCGACGCCTACAAATACCCGGCCGACTTTTCCTCGGCGACTTACCGGCTCGATCCCCGCGCGAAATGGCATGACGGCCAGCCGATCACCGTCGATGACGTGATCTGGTCATTCCAGGTGCTGAAGGCCAACAGCCCGATGTACAGCCGCTATTTCGAGAACGTCACGGATGCCGTGGCCGTCTCGGATCGCGAAGTCGAGTTTCATTTCAGCCAGAAGGGCAACCGCGAGCTGCCTAAAATCCTGGGTGACCTCGCCGTGCTGCCGAAACACTGGTGGGAAGGCACGGATGCCAACGGCAAGAAGCGCGACGTCACCAGGCCGACGCTGGACCCGCCGCTCGGCTCCGCCGCCTACAAGATCGCCAGCTTCAAGCCTGGCTCGGAAATCGTCTGGCAGCGCGTGCCGGACTATTGGGGTGCCAAGCTGCCGGTGAAGGTCGGCCGCGAGAATTTCGACAGGCAGCGTTTCACCTACATCCTTGATGACAATGCCGCCTGGCAGGCCTTCACCAAAGGCGGACTTGACGACATCAAACCGGAAAACAGTTCGAAGCGCTGGAAAACATTCTATGATTTCCCGGCGGTCAAGTCCGGCGATGTCATCAAGCAGGAATTCAAGACCACCTCGCCAGAGCCGATGCAGGCTTTCATGCTCAACCAGAGGCGCCCGCTGTTCCAGGACCGCCTGGTGCGGGCCGCGCTGACCTATCCTTTCGACTTCGAGACGATGAACCGTACGCTGTTCTACGGGTTCAACACCCGCACCAGCAGCTATTTCCAGGGAACTGAACTGGCCTCCAGCGGCTTGCCGCAAGGCAAGGAGTTGGAAATTCTTGAACAGTATCGCGACAAGCTGCCGCCCGAACTGTTCACCCAGGAATTCAAGCTGCCGGTCTACGATTCGCCGCAGGCCGAGCGGAAATACCTGAAGCAGGCAGTCGACCTCTTCGCCAAGGCTGGATGGGTGATCAAGGGCGGCAAGATGATCAATGCCAAGACCGGCGAGCCGTTCAAGTTCGAGATACTCGGCTGGAACGACACCGACCAGGTCATCTCCAGCCCCTATATCGCCAATCTGCGCAAGATCGGCGTCGACGCCACGTTGCGCATCATCGACCAGACCCAGTACGTCAACCGCGTCAACAATTTCGACTACGATGTCATTATCGGGCAGCTCGGCCAGTCGGAATCGCCTGGCAATGAGCAGCGCGACTTCTGGAGTTCCAAGGCCGCCGACCGGCCGGGGTCGCGCAACTACGCCGGCATCAAGAACCCGGTCGTCGATGCCCTGGTCGATCGCATCATCTTCGCCACCGACCGCGAGGACCTGGTTGCCGCCACCCACGCGCTCGACCGCGTGCTGCTGTGGAACTACTACGTCGTGCCGCAGTACTATCGAGCCGTGGTCTGGCTGGCTTACTGGAACAAATTCGGAATTCCCGCCAAACAGCCGAGCTATATCGGCGCCGACCAGAATTCCTGGTGGATCGATCCGGAGAAGGAAAAGGCGCTGGCGGCCAAATACAAGGGCGACAATTGATGGCGGTGCTGCCCCGTCGCGATTTCCTGGGCCTGGGCAGTGCCGCCGCTGTCGCCGCCCTGTTGCCCGGAAAAGCCTTTGCCAATATTGCGACCGGCACCAGACTGCACGGCCTGTCCGCTTATGGTGACCTCAAATACAAAGCGGATTTCGCGCATTTCGACTACGTCAATCCGGACGCACCCAAGGGCGGCCAGATGAATTTCGCGCCGCCGAACGCCACGCTCAACCAAAGCTTCCTGACCTTCAACACGTTGAATTCCCTGGTGTTGAAAGGAGATGCGCCGCCGCGCACCGAACTCTGTTTCGATTCCTTGATGGCAAGCGCGCTCGACGAGCCGGATGCGGTCTACGGCCTGCTTGCCGAGTCCGTCACCTTGTCGCAAGACCGCAACGGCTTCCGCTTCGCGCTGCGACCGCAAGCGCGTTTCCACGACGGCTCGCCGCTAACCGCCGAAGACGTCGTCTTCGCGTTGAAGCTTTACAAAGAGCAAGGGCATCCGAACCTTTCCCAGGCGTTGCGGTATATGACCGACGCGGTCGCCGAGGATCCGCTCACCCTCAACCTTACCTTCAACGGCGAACAGTCCGCGCAAAACATCCTCAGGATCGTGGCGATGCCGATCGTGTCCAAGGCCTTTTATGCGGTCAATGATTTCAATGCCTCGACGATGACGCCGCCGCTCGGCTCGGGACCATACAAAATGGGGCGAGTGGCCGCGGGACAGACAGTCGAATATGAGCGCGTGGCCGACTATTGGGGCCGCGACCTCCCGGTGAATCGCGGCCAGTATAATTTCGACCGTATCCGCATCGACTTCTATCTCGACCGGCAGGCGGCGTTCGAAGCCTTCAAGAAGGGCGACACCCATTTTCGCGAGGAGTTTACCGCGCGGGTCTGGGCGACCGGATACGACTTTCCGGCGCTCAAGGACGGCAAGGTCGTCAAACGGGAATTTCCCGGCGAGAAGACGCCAGACATGCAGGGCGTCGCACTGAACCAGCGTCGTGCGCAATTCCGCGATGAGCGGGTGCGACGGGCGATCGCCCGGTGTTTCGATTTCGAATGGATGAAGCGGGCGTTGTTTTATGGCTCTTACGAGCGCTCTCAATCGAACTTCGAACGGTCGGATTACAAGGCCGAAGGCTTGCCCTCGCCTGAGGAATTGGTCCTGCTGGAGCCATTCCGGGCCGAGTTGCCACCGGAGGTTTTTGGCGAAGCCGTGACGCAGCCTCTGTCCGACGGGTCAGGCCATGACCGCAAGCTGCTGGGCGAGGCTTCGAGATTGCTCGCGCAAGCCGGCTGGAAGCGGGCGGGCAATTTCGTCGTCAACGACAAGGGCGAGCGGCTGCGGGTGGAAATGCTGACGGAGGATGACGGCATCGTTCGCATCTACACCCCATGGTCCGAGAATATGAAGGCGATCGGGATCGACGCTTCGATCCGACAGGTCGATTCGGCGCAATATGAACAGCGGCAGAGCGATTTCGACTTCGATCTTACCGTGCTGCATTGGTCGATCGGGGCGACGCCGACTGACGACAGCCTGGAGATGCTCTATGATTCTCGAATGGCGAAAATCCCGGGGCAGCGCAACTACCCCGGAACAGAAAGCAAGGCCATCGACGCGTTGATCGTGGCAGCCGGCAAGGCGCAAAGCCGGTCCGAACTCGTCACCGCGCTCAGAGCGCTCGATCGGGTCTTGCGCGCGCGGCTGGACTGGATTCCAACATACTATCTGGCGAATCACCGCGTCGCCTATTGGGACATGTTCGGCTTCGTCGAGCAAAAGCCCGATTTCGGCTTTCCGGTCGAGACGCTGTGGTGGTTCGACAAGGGCAAGGCGGCAAAAATTGGCAAAGGCTGAATTTCTTGCGGGCGTAAGCACCGCCCCTCACCTGCCTGCCCGTCCTCCGCAGCAGCTGCGCCGCAGCTGCGGAGGGTGGACCGGCATCCTCGGCCCGTATAGTGACGGGGAAAGAGGCGCGTTCATCGACGGTTTCGTCAATCACATGCGTCGGGAGGGCACCATCTGATGGGCGCCTATATCCTGCGCCGCATCCTTTTGATGATCCCGACCCTGTTCGGCATCATGGCGATCTCGTTCGCCGTCATCCAGTTTGCCCCCGGCGGCCCGGTCGAGCAGGTCATCGCCAAGCTGACGAACCAGGGCGGCAGCGATCGTCTGGGCGGTGGCGGCGGCGATGCGGGCGGTGGTAATTTCGATGCCGCCGGCGACGTCGGTTCAAAATATCGCGGCGCGCAGGGGCTCGATCCGGAATTCATCAAGAAGCTGGAGAAGCAGTTCGGCTTCGATAAGCCGCCGCTCGAGCGCTTCGGCCTGATGCTGTGGAATTATATCCGGTTCGATTTCGGCGACAGTTATTTCCGCGACATTTCGGTGCTCAACCTGATCCTGGAAAAAATGCCGGTGTCGATCTCGATCGGGCTGTGGATCACGCTCCTGTCCTACCTGATCTCGATCCCGCTCGGCATCCGCAAGGCGGTGAAGGACGGCAGCCCCTTCGACATCTGGACCAGCGGCGTCGTCATCGTCGGCTATGCCATTCCGGGTTTCCTGTTCGGCATCATGCTGATGGTGCTGTTTGCCGGTGGTTCGTTCTGGGACTGGTTCCCGCTGCGCGGCATCGTCTCGGACAATTGGGACCAGTTGTCATGGCCGGCCAAGATCGGGGACTATCTCTGGCACATGACCTTGCCGCTGACGGCGCTGGTGCTGTCGGCCTTCGCCACGACGACGTTGCTGACCAAGAATTCCTTCCTGGAGGAAATCCGCAAGCAGTATGTGGTGACCGCCCGCGCCAAGGGCCTCTCGGAACGGCAGGTGCTCTATGGCCATGTCTTCCGCAACGCCATGCTGATTGTCATCGCCGGTTTTCCCGGCGCCTTCATCTCGGCCTTCTTCACCGGTTCGCTGCTGATCGAAAACATCTTCTCGCTCGATGGGCTCGGCCTGCTCGGCTTCCGGTCGGTGGTCGAACGCGACTATCCCGTGGTGTTCGCCAACCTCTACATCTTCTCGCTTCTCGGCCTGTTCGTCGGATTGCTGTCCGACCTCATCTACACCTGGGTCGATCCGCGCATCGATTTCGAGCGGAGAGACGTTTGATGTCGGAGGCAAGTGTTACCGCCGGGGTCGTGCCGGAGCGGATGCCGCGGCCGTTTCTGTCGCCGCTCAACAAGCGCCGCCTGGAGAACTTCAAGGCCAACCGGCGCGGCTACTGGTCGCTGTGGATCTTCCTTGTCCTGTTCGTGCTGTCGCTGTTCGCCGAATTCATCGCCAACGACAAGCCGATCATCGCCTCCTACAAGGGCGAGATCCTGTTTCCGGTGCTGGTCGCCTATCCCGAAGAGAAGTTCGGCGGCTTCTATGCCGTCACCGACTATCGCGACCCGGTGATCCAGGACGAGATCAACGCCAATGGCTGGATGATCTGGCCGCCGATCCGTTATTCCTACCAGACCGTCAACAACGCCATTCCCGAAGCAGCCCCGGCCAAGCCGTCCTGGCAGTATGACGCCAAGACGCGCTGCAACCAGTACCCGAAAGGGGCTGATGATCCGGCTTGCACCATCGGTAACTGGAACTGGCTGGGCACCGACGACCAGGCGCGCGATGTGCTGGCGCGGGTCATCTACGGTTTCCGCATCTCGGTGCTGTTCGGACTGATCCTGACCGCCGGCTCGGCTCTGATCGGCGTCGCGGCCGGCGCCCTACAGGGCTATTTCGGCGGCTGGACGGACCTGCTGTTCCAGCGCTTCATCGAGATATGGTCGGCGATTCCCGTGCTCTACCTCCTGCTCATCGTCGCCGCCATACTGCCGCCGGGCTTCTTCATCCTGCTCGGGCTGATGCTGCTGTTTTCCTGGGTGGCGTTGGTCGGCGTGGTGCGGGCCGAATTCCTGCGCGCGCGCAATTTCGAGTACGTCAACGCGGCGCGCGCGCTCGGCGTGCGCAACCGCACCATCATGTTCCGGCACCTGTTGCCCAACGCCATGGTGGCGACACTGACCTTCCTGCCGTTCCTGCTCTCAGGCTCGATCTCGACGCTGACCTCGCTAGACTATCTCGGTTTCGGCCTGCCGCCGGGCTCGGCCTCGCTCGGCGAATTGCTCAAGCAGGCGCAGCGCAATCTGAACGCGCCATGGCTCGGCATTTCCGGTTTCGTGGTCATCTCGCTGATGCTGTCGCTGCTGGTCTTCGTCGGCGAGGCGACACGCGACGCCTTCGATCCGCGCAAGACGTTCCGATGAGCGAGCCTCCCCTGCTCTCGGTCCGGGACCTCAGCGTCGCCTTTGCGCAAGGCGGACAGCAGTCGCTGGCCGTCGATCACATCTCCTTCGACATCGCCAAGGGCGAGACGGTGGCGCTGGTTGGCGAATCCGGCTCCGGCAAATCGGTCTCGGCGCTGTCGGTGCTGAAGCTCTTGCCCTACCCCAGCGCAAGCCACCCCTCGGGCAGGATCCTGTTCCAGGGCGCCGACCTGCTCGCCATGAACGAGAAGCAACTGCGGCAGGTGCGCGGCAACAAGATCACCATGATCTTCCAGGAGCCGATGACCTCGCTCAATCCGCTGCACACGATCGAGCAGCAGATCGTCGAGATCCTGAAGCTGCATCAGGGCATGGCCGACCGCCCGGCCAAGGCGCGCACGCTGGCCCTGCTCAACGAGGTCGGCATCCGCGATCCGCAGAAGCGGCTCGACGCCTACCCGCACCAGCTCTCCGGCGGCCAGCGCCAGCGCGTCATGATCGCCATGGCGCTGGCCAACGAACCGGAACTCCTGATCGCCGACGAGCCGACGACGGCGCTCGACGTCACCGTGCAGGCTCAGATCCTCGAGCTGCTGGCCGGCTTGAAAAGCCGCAAGGGCATGTCGATGCTGTTCATCACCCATGATCTCGGCATCGTGCGCAAGATCGCCGACCGGGTGTGCGTGATGACCAAGGGCAAGATCGTCGAGATGGGGCCTACCAAGGACATCTTCGCCAATCCGCAGCACGCCTATACGCGCCATCTTCTGGCGGCCGAGCCCAAGGGCAAGCCACCCGCGGCCAACAGCGCCGCGGCGCCCGTGATGACCGGCAAGGACATCAAAGTCTGGTTTCCGATCAAGCAGGGCTTCTTCCGGCGCACCGTCGACCATGTGAAGGCGGTCGACGGCATCGACGTCACCGTGCGGGCCGGCCAGACGCTGGGCGTGGTCGGAGAGTCCGGGTCGGGCAAGACCACGCTCGGCCTGGCGCTGGCGCGGATGATCTCGTCGAGCGGAACCATCCAGTTCAACGGGCGCGACATCAACCAGCTCTCGTTCAACGCCATGCGCCCGCTCAGGCGCGAATTGCAGATCGTCTTCCAGGATCCTTTCGGCTCGCTCAGTCCCCGCATGTCCATCGCCGAGATCATCGAAGAAGGCTTGAAGATCCACGAGCCGAAGCTGTCGCTCGACGAGCGCGACGACAAGGTGGTCGACGTGCTGAAGGAAGTCGGGCTCGATCCGGCGACGCGCAACCGCTATCCGCACGAATTCTCCGGCGGCCAGCGCCAGCGCGTCGCCATTGCTCGCGCCATGGTGCTCAACCCGCGTTTCGTCATGCTGGACGAGCCGACCTCGGCGCTCGACATGAGCGTGCAGGCGCAGGTGGTCGACCTCCTGCGCAGCCTGCAGGCCAAGCATGACCTCGCCTATCTCTTCATCAGCCACGACCTCAAGGTCATCCGGGCCCTGGCCAACGATGTCATCGTCATGCGCAATGGCCAGATCGTCGAAGCCGGTCCTTCCGAACAGATTTTTGAAAAGCCGCAAACCGACTATACTCGGGCGCTGATCTCGGCCGCCTTCAAGATAGAAACCGCCCCGACGGGGGTCGTCAGCGAGTGACTCCTTCCTTCGCAATTCCGGTCGGAAAGCCGCCTTGCGCCTTTCCCGCAATTGCTCCAAACCGAACAACAGGACAAAATCCATAAATGGAAAAAGGCAAAATCCTGCTTGCCGTCACCGGCTTTCACCCGCAGCGCTGGCGCGAACTGCTGTCCGCAGAGCGCGAGGTGGTGCTCGAGCCGGACGGCGCCAGCGATCCTTCGATCACCTATGCGGTGGTGTGGAAACAGCGGCCGAACCTGTTGGGGTCGCTGCCCAATCTGCGCGCCATCTTCTCGATCGGCGCCGGTGTCGACCACATCTTCTCCGATCCCAGCCTGCCGGACGTGCCGATCGTCAAGGTCGTCGCCGGCAACCTGGCCCAGCACATGACCGAATATGTCGTCTGGCGGGTGCTCGATCATCACCGCCAGGGCCTGCTGTACCGGTCGCAGCAGCCGAAGAAGATATGGCGCGAGCCGGCGCAGCGCACCGCTGAAGATATCTCTGTCGGCATCATGGGGCTCGGCAGTCTCGGCCGCGCGGCGGCGTCGGCGCTGCTGTCGCTCGGCTTCGCGGTCAATGGCTGGTCGCGCACCGACCGGCCGATGGAAGGTGTCGCGACCTATTGCGGCGAGGCCGGGCTGATCCCGTTCCTCAATGCCACAGACATACTGGTCGTGCTGCTGCCGCTGACGCCGGATACCAAGGGTATCATCAATTACGGCGTGCTGAAGGAATTGCGCAAGCGCAACGGTCTTGGCGGCTCGGTGCTGATCAATGCCGGTCGCGGCCGCCTGCAGAAGGATGCCGACATCGTGCGCGCGCTGGACGACGGCACGCTGAAGGAAGCGAGCCTCGACGTGTTCGAGGTCGAACCGCTGCCGAAGACCAGCCCGCTATGGGCCCATCCGAAAGTATTCGTGACGCCGCATGCCGCGGCCACGTCCGATCCCGTCCACCTGGCGCCGATCATGCTGCGCCAGATGGACGCCTTCGAGCGGGGCGAAAAGCTGGAGAACCTGGTGGACCGCAAAGCGGGATATTAGGCCGCTGGCATGTGGTCATCGGGATCGCCTTAGGCGACATGCGTCAGCCGGGCAGAGCGAACTTCTTCTGCTTGTCCGGCTTGCCGCAATCGCGGCGCTCGATAGACCGGTTCATGGCGTCGATCTCGCCGCTTGCCTTGTCGGCATCGCGCTTGGTCTTGGAGCGGATATCCGGAATGAACGGGCCGAAGCCCATCGCGGGGTTGGAGAATGTCGGCTTGGCCTGCTGGGACAGATTGTATTGCCGAGCCAGGGCGTTGCGTTGCGCCAGCAACTGGCCGCAAGGCACGCTGTCATATTGCAGTGAAGACTGGACGTTTTCGTCCTGGCGCTCGGACATGGAGTTGCCGACACAGCCCGCCATAACGAGGCAAGAGGCCAAGGCCATCATGTTCCAGCGCATGGAAAATCCCTCCGTACGACACTGCCCCGACATAATCCGGCATGCGATTGGGGCTTTTTCGCAGCAGAGGCACCCACAGGCCTCAGACCGCGTCGCCTGACTGCTGCCCGGCGCTTGGCTGTAGGCCGAGTCAGCAGTCTCTTGCAACAGGCTTCCCGCGCCCGAATTAGCCACTATCTTGGAACAATGAGCGCCAGCGACCTGCTCCATCCCCGGCCCGAGGGGCTTTACTGCCCGCCGGGCGACTTCTTCATCGACCCGGTGCGGCCGGTCAACCGGGCGCTGATCACGCACGGCCATTCCGACCACGCACGCTCCGGCCACGGGTCGGTGCTGGCGACGCAGCAGACGCTGGACATCATGGAACTTCGCTATGGCGAGGGTTTTGCAGGCACGACACAGACGGCAGGACTGGGCGAGCGAATTGCCCTCAACGGCGTCGACATCAGCTTTCATCCGGCCGGCCATGTGCTGGGCTCGGCGCAGATCGCGGTCGTGCATCAGGGCATGCGCATCGTCGCCTCCGGCGACTACAAGCGGCAGCAGGACGCGACATGCCTGCCGTTCGAGCCAATCGCGTGCGACGTCTTCATCACCGAGGCAACATTCGGCCTGCCGGTGTTTCGCCACCCGCCGGACGAGGAGGAGATCGCGCGGCTCCTGAAATCGGCGGCGCAGTTCCCCGAACGCTCGCATCTCATCGGAGCCTACGCGCTGGGCAAGGCGCAACGGGTGATGCGTCTGTTGCGCGACGCCGGCTACAACAGGCCGATCTATATCCACGGCGCGCTGGCCAAGCTCAGCGACTACTACCAGAGCCAGGGCATCGATCTCGGCACGCTGGAGCCGGCGACAGTGGAGAGCGCCAGCAAGGATGATTTCACCGGCGCCATCGTCGTCGGTCCGCCGGCCGCCTTCGCCGATCGCTGGGCGAGGCGCTTTCCCGATCCGATCTCCTGCTTCGCCTCGGGCTGGATGCGCATCCGCCAGCGCGCCAAGCAGGGCGGCGTCGAGCTGCCGCTGATCATTTCGGATCATGCCGACTGGGACGAACTGACCGCCACGATCAAGGAGACCGGCGCAGAGGAAATCTGGGTGACACACGGCCGCGAGGAGGCGCTGGTGCGCTGGTGCGAACTCGAAGGCATCGCGGCGCGGCCACTGCATCTGGTGGGGTATGAGGACGAGGGCGATTGATGGCATGAATCGCTTCGCCGAACTGCTCGACCGCCTTGTGCTGACGCCGTCGCGCAACGGCAAGCTGACGCTGCTGACTGATTATTTCCGCAGCGTCGAGGATCCCGATCGCGGGCTGGCGCTGGCTGCTATCACCGGCGATCTCAACATCGCCGCGATCAAGCCGGCGATGCTGCGCATGCTGGTGACCGAACGCATGGACCCGGTGCTGTTCGGCTATTCCTACGACTATGTCGGCGATCTCGCCGAGACCGTGTCGCTGGTCTGGCCGCAGACGCCCGGAACCATACCGAACCGTGAGCCGACGCTCGGTGAGGTGGTCGCGAAGCTGCAGGCGGCGAGCCGCTCCGACGGCCCGAAAGTGCTGTCAAACCTGCTCGACAGTGCCGGCATCTCGGCCCGCTTCGCCATCATCAAGCTGGTCACCGGCGGGTTGCGCATCGGCGTGTCGGCGCGGCTGGCCAAGCAGGCACTGGCGGATTTCGGCAAGGTCGACGTCGCCGAGATCGAGGAACTCTGGCACGGGCTGTCGCCGCCGTACACAGCCTTGTTCGCATGGCTGGAAGGCAAGGCCGCAAAGCCCGAGAGGGCCGCGCGGGCACTGTTCCGGCCGGTGATGCTGTCCAACCCGGTCGGCGACGGCGATCTCGAGAGGCTCGACCCCGCCGATTACGCGGCCGAGTGGAAGTGGGACGGCATCCGCGTCCAGGCGGTGTCGGAAGGCGGCATCCGCCGGCTCTATTCGCGCACCGGCGACGATGTCTCCGGCGCCTTTCCCGACCTCGCCGAGGCGATGATTTTCTCGGCCACGCTCGACGGGGAATTGCTGGTCGGCGATCCCCGGGAAGCGACAGGGACATTCTCGGATCTCCAGCAGCGGTTGAACCGCAAGACGGTGTCACTGAAGATGCAGCAGCAATATCCGGCTTTCATGCGTTGCTACGACCTTTTGCAGGTCGGCGCGGAGGATTTGCGGGGATTGCCCTTCCGGGAGCGGCGCGTCCGCCTCGAAAACTTCGTGAAAACGCTCGACCCGAGCCGCTTCGATCTTTCGCCATTCGTCGCGTTCTCGGACTGGCAGGCGCTGGAGGAACTGCGCCGGGCGCCGCCGCACCCGATCATCGAAGGCGTGATGCTGAAGCGCTGGGATTCGCCCTATGTCGCCGGCCGGCCGAAGGGGCCCTGGTTCAAATGGAAACGTGACCCGCACACGGTGGACGCCGTGCTCATGTACGCCCAGCGCGGCCACGGCAAGCGCTCGAGCTTCTACTCCGATTACACGTTCGGCGTCTGGTCCGGAGCGGAAGGCGAGGAGGAATTGGTGCCGGTCGGCAAGGCCTATTTCGGCTTCACCGACGAGGAATTGAGGCAGATCGACAAATATGTCCGCGACAACACGATCGAGCGTTTCGGGCCTGTGCGCTCGGTGCGCGCCGACCGTGACAACGGGCTGGTGCTGGAAGTCGCCTTCGAAGGGCTCAACCGTTCGACGCGTCACAAATCCGGCGTTGCCATGCGCTTTCCCCGCATCTCGCGGCTGCGCTGGGACAAGCCCGCCAACGAGGCCGACCGCATCGAGACGCTGCAGGCGCTGCTCGATCGTTGATCGCACCCTCTCCGGTGCCGGCGCTCAAGGCTCGACGGAGACGCGTATCTCGTAAATGTTGACCGCCTTGCCCTGCTTGTCGAAATCGGAGTTGATGGCGATCGTTCCGGCCGAGCCGGGCCGCTTGTCAGGGAATTTCACGTCGAAGAGATATTCGTTGCGCTGCTGGCCGACCGCATAGCGTTTGCGGCCGCAATCACCAAGCTCGCCGAAATTGCAGTCGACCGAGATCTGCGTGTCCTTGCCGTCCTCGGCGCGGGCGACGATATCGAACACGGCGTGCTTGCCGGCGAGCTTCTCCAGCACGCCTTGCCCGACATCGAAGCTGATCGCCGAACCGGAAGCGCCGGACTGGATGCGCAGGAATGGCCCGGAATCGTCCTTCATCGTTTCCGCCTTGGCGTCCGACGGAGCGCTGACATGCGCCGGGTCGGTGGGCGAAAACACGTTGATCCAGTTGCGCGCCTGATCGGCAGCGCCGGGCTTTTCCGGCCCGGTCTCGCCATCGGCCGGTGTGAAATCGTCGTCCTCGACGGTCGGCGGCGCTTCGGGCGGAGCGGTGTCGAGCTGAGCCTGGGTCTTGAAGACGCCGGTCTGCATGGCGAAAAACAGCCCGATGCCGACCGCGGCGAGCAGCGTCACGGTGAGGAAGATGGCGGTCAGCGGCAGCCGCCGGCCCCTGATGCGCCTCTCGTCGCGATCGGGCGCCACTTCAGCCGTCGCCTCGGACGAAGCGGGAGCCGACATGTCGATGGACGGCACGCCGGAAAGGGTCGCGTCGGGCATGATGTCTGGAACGACCGGCAAGACGCGTGAGCGCGGGGCATCGGCAGCCGGCTGCGCAGGCTCGTCGACGGAAACTGCGGGCGGTGCGGCGCTCTCGCCGGTTGCGGCGGGTGCGGCCGGGCTCGCCGGAAGCTCGACCGCCGGTGCATCGGACTCAGCCTGGGGAGCGACATCCGGCACCGCCGGCAGAAACTCGGATTCGATTTCGGTGATCTTGGCCTGGATCGCCTTGCGGCGCTTGATGGCGACTTCCACCGTCACGCCGGGATTGGCCTGGAGCGCACGGTCGAGCGCGGCGAAAGCCGAGCGATAGACCTTCTCGCGGTACGCGCGGTCCTCGGCATTGCCTCTTTCGAGGGCGTTCCGGATCGCTTTTTCGATCGCGTCCAAGCGAGATCCCTCTGTGCGTTGCCCAAACCTCGCCATGATCGTTAGCCGCAGCCGACCAATCAATCAACGGGCGAGCGTCCGCATTCTGCCTCGTTGGAGTGTCCAAAGTCCATCTTGGCGGTATTCCGGCAACGAAATCAACATGCTTCATTGATCTTTGCCGGCAGGGAGGCACGGGGCCAGGCGCAATGTCCCGGCCGATCGGTAAGGGCGTGGCAGCCGGCTTTGTCGGCGATGTGTCGGGGCGGAACGACGCGCAACACGAATTGCCGGGCCGCATCCTGAATTCGCGATCGCCCATCTTGAATTCGCCGTCGGTTGAGTCTATCACCCAGCCCATCTTGGAGGCCTAACGCTTCCCGGGCCGCTTTAGCTCAGTTGGTAGAGCACATCATTCGTAATGATGGGGTCGCGTGTTCGAGTCACGCAAGCGGCACCACTTCCCCAGCCCCTGCTGACGTCGCCGTCATGGCATCTGCCCCTGCCACAAGGGTAATCCACTTTCGGCCGCGAAGTCTTTATCCTCCGCGTAGATCGGTTCGCCTCTTCTCACCACCCGCCGAAGCAGGGCCGCATCTTCGTTGGCGTGATATCGAAAGGCGTTTCGGGTGTCGTATCCGTGCCCGGCCTGGGACAGGGAAAACCCGCTGACGACGACAGGGGCAAAACCGGCGAAACGCGCCAGTATGATCGCGAAGGCCCCGGTGGAGATCTTCCGGTGCCAGCCGCGGAACATATGATACTTGCCGCTAAGCTGCCAGACGACGCTGGCAAGCTGCCATTTGGTAAGCGCCTGCAAGGTCTCATAATGATAGTCGAAGGTGCGACAACCGGCTTTCAGCTTGTCCTCGACATCAGGCCAAACCGGGATGATCAGGTGCTTTGCCTGCCGTCCTCTCAACAAATCACGCTTGTAGAAATCCTGTTCGCTGGCGTCGACAAAAATGCCGCGGCGGATCACGGCGATATCAGGAACGGGGAGGCCGACGGTTTCCGCCAAAAGCTGGGAAGCATTGACGGTCACAAGTGCCCAATCGGCATCATGTCCCTGCGGGAGGCGAAAATTCGGCGCCGACCCCATCACCAAGGCGGGACCCGTGGCCCTGGGCAGGCGAAGAATTGGCTTTGAGAAGGCTGGCAAGAGATCCGAAAGCGGAGTTTTCATCCGGGAATCTGAACCGCCTGTTCCTCAAACGCGCGCAGGATGCTCTCTTCCCGGCTCCACAATTCGTCCCATTGCGTGGTGCCGGACCAACCCGCAAACCAAGGGCCGCCGAGCGTATAATGCGCCAGCGAGACATCGGCGGGATCGAGTTCGGAAGCCGAAGCCCCGACGAGGTAGTTCCACGCCAGGGGCAATTCGCCGATCTCATGGTCCTCAAGCCATTTGAAGGCGTGGAGGTCACGTCCGGGCCACGTATTGAGCATCTCCTTGGTCAGCCGCTTGTTGGCGGGATGATCCAGATTCCATAAAACGACCGACGACCAGTTCTTGCGGCGATAGAACGTCTGCGTTTGTCCGTCCATCTTGACCGCTTCGGATTCGCGTTGCTGGTGCTTGACCGCCATGATCGCGTAGGAAGGATCGAGCAGATCGAGCAGTTTGACCGGATCCTTTAGAAACAGGACGTCGCAATCGCAGAACATGGCCCAGCCGCTTTGCCCCATGAACGGAACGGCAAAGCGCGATATGGCAAACTCGGTCGCCATCGGCGCCTCGGAAATCGGGCACCAGAGCTTACCGTCACGTACTTCCATCGGCCGCGTCATGATTCCTTGGGCTACAAGGTCCTTGAGCACGAGCGGCTGTATCTGCAACGGGGTGCTTGTCCGCCGATAGGCGCTCCATCGCGCCACGTCTAGAACTCGGGATTCGCGCGGATCATAGCCAATGTAGATTGGTATCATGTGGCAGTTCTGTAATCTGATGTGAATTTAGACGAATCTAGCATGGCAGCACTGCACGCGGAAGACCAGAAGCACATTCGCAATGCCGTGTGTCCGGGTTGCCACGAGCGTTTCATCTCTGAAGGTGTCGATGGTGTTTTTGCGCGACAAGAGCCAAGCAACCGGCATCGCACCTCTTCACGACGGAGCTGTCGAGCGGATCGTCGCGCTCACATTTGAGACAGCTCACCAGCAAGCCACATCGACCGTTGTTATTGGACCTCACATCTCCTGGCCTGGCCCGTCCAGAGTGGCAGACCGAGCGAGTCCGCCACGTGCGGATCGCTCGTATAAAGGGGAAACCGAGCGCCAACAGCGCCAGCAGGGTGGCACGATCGGAACCGACGTGCATCCGGTCGATGTTCAGTTTGTTGTACACATGGCCGTGCGAACCTGGGTCAATACCCGTGATGATCACGGCCGGCGCGCCGTTATGCAAGGCGTAAAGGACCGCCGTGATCCCGGTCGAGAACTTCTCCTCCAGATGCATCTCGAAATTGGGCACACCCATCACTGCTTCGTAGAGCGCCATGCGCTGGTGACGGGTCATCGTGCGCAGGTCGCGACAGCGGTAGTTGAAGGCCGCGATGTTGCAGCGCAATTCCTCCATCGTGCGGTGTGCACGCACAATCCAGAGCAGATCGGTCTCCTGGCCGGTCAAGACGGCGCGCACGGCCACAGCGTTGGGCTTGGTCGCGTCAAGTTGGTTGACGTAAAGAAATGTCGCGTCAGGGGTTCCCATCCCCCAGCGGGCAGTCACGGTCTGCGAGCCATTCACAGTGAAGAGTGTAAAAGCATCGCGCTGAAAACCCACCGGCGGATTCGAGACCGGCGCGGAGCCCACGACGAGGACCGGCTTTGTAAGCGGCACAGGGTGCCGTGGCGCCTGGGGATGCAGCAGGCGATATAACAGTTTCCGCTTAACCACCAGAAGCGGGTGATCGAACAAGCGCTTGCGCAGCGGCTTCTGTGCATCGGGATTCGCTGCGCTATGCTCTGCAATCTCCAGAGCGATCCCCTTGGCCTTCGCCAAACCGGCCTCCTCTCAATGCTTTCCCGGGCATGTACTCCCCCCTGCCAGCCGGCGTTGATCAGCGGCTTGATCGTTGGGGCAGGCAGCAACCATAACGTGACGAATCATTTCCTCCGGCGCTCTGATGGGACCCCTTCGCTTTTCCCCAAGCGCTTCAAGCCTCTCTCGCTCAATGTCGCAACTCTACTGTATTCGGCACGAGACTGCATGCGGGTTGCTGTTGTTTGTTGCTTCTGATCACGGTTCGATAGAACTCCGTCCGAAACTCATGGTGCCAGATCGGCAGCATCGCCGAAGCGATAGCCGCGCTCAATACTCGGCAGAGGGTCAATCTCCACCAGCCGAACAGGAATTTCAACATCCAATTTCGACAACCAACGGCAAGACACATTGCTGCAACTGCGACCGAATCTACAACTGGGACCGAGACCCGACCTCAAAACGCCGCCTGGCACTGTGGATCGCGATGCGGCCGAATGCATCCGCCATTGTCGAGACGGAGGTTTGATGTGAAACTCCCGGCGTCAGCATGGGAGGTCAAAATGCCCAACAGTTTCAAGACCGGAGACGTCGTCAAGCTGAAGTCCGGAGGCCCGAAGATGACGATAAGCGACGGTGCCGCCTCCGGCACATATATGTGTCATTGGTTCAACCGCGAGGGCGATGTATGGACCCCGCAGCATGCCGGCTTCAAGCCGGACCAGTTGGTGATGGCGGACCAATCGACATAGAGCGGTTCACCGTTTCGCGGAAACGGCGAAACGCTCTATCTCTTTGTTTTTGCGCAATTCCCAACGAAAAGCGCTACGCGCTTTTCCCGGGAAAACCGTACACATTTTTCTTGGAATTGCTCAAGTTCCTGCCCTTCAGCTGAAGGGTTCGAACAGGGCGCAAGCAGCGCCCGATCGGGCGCGTTGTTGCGGCATGCGCCTGCTGGCCCAAAAGTCACCGACGGATTTCTACCGCCGCTGCGTTTAACGGGAGAAGCGTCGCCACGGCACAATGCCATGGCAGCGCGCCAACCGGAGACGCCAGCATGATACGCCGTTCGATCCTTGCCGCTGCCTTGAGCCTGCTGACCGCCACGGCGTTCGCCCAGACGGCGACACAGCCTCCGGCCGCGACGTCCCCTTCTGCACCGCCCCCCGCTGCCGCGCCAGCCACGTCAAAGACCAGGCCCGACATCACGCTGGCCAAGTTCCAGAAGCGGCGTGAGAAGGCGATCATGGCCGCCGACACGGATGGCGACGGCAAGATCAGCCTGCTGGAATGGGAGGCCCTCCAGGCAAAGCGCGGCACCAAGGGCGACCCGACACAGTCCTTCGCGCGCGCGGACTCGAACCATGACGGCTTCATCGACCGCGCCGAGCTCGATGCGTTCTTCGCCCAGCGCTTCGCCAGGCTGGACAAGAATGGCGACGGCGTTCTGAGCGTCGACGAAATGCCGGGCCATAAAACCGCTCCCAAGGCGGAGCAATGAACGGGGGTAATGGCACGCGATGACCATCAGGGGTGCGCCAGCCGATGAGCGCGGATCCGGACGAGGATCTGGTTCGTCGTATCGGCGCCGGCGATCCGGCGGCCGTGCAAACGCTGGTCGCGCGCAAACTGCCGCGTATCCTGGCGCTTGCCGTGCGCATGCTGGGCGACGCGGCGGAAGCCGAGGATGTCGCGCAGGAGACCTTCGTCCGACTCTGGCGCCATGCCTCGGGCTGGCGGCGCGGCAATGCCCGCTTCGACACCTGGATCCACCGGGTGACGCTGAACCTCTGCTACGACCGGCTGCGCCGCCGCCGCGAATGGGTGACAGACGATCTGCCGGAGGTGATGGACCCGGCGCCGCTTCCGGATACCCAGCCGCGGGAAGACACGTGGCGCGTCGAACAGGCCTTGCGAGCCATCGCGCCGCGGCAGCGCGAAGCCATCATCCTGGTCTACTATCAGGACATGTCGAACATCGAGGCGGCCACGACCCTGGAGATCAGCGTCGATGCCCTGGAGAGCCTGCTTTCGCGCGGGCGCAGGGCGCTGCAGGCGATCCTGGCCAGGGACGATGTCCATGAATGAGAACCGCGCCGCCATGAAAGCGCAGCGTTCGCGCCTTGCCGACACCGCCTGGCAGCCGGCTCCGATGATCGCCGCGCCGTGCGGGCACGCGATGCCAGCGGGCAAGGGGCCAACAGGCAAGGGAAAGACCGATGTCTGACCGATCCAGGGACGCACCGACGATGGATGCCGAACGCTTTGCCGCGCTGGCGTCAGCCTATGGCGGCGACTTGCGGCGATGGCCACAGGCCGAACGCGCGGCGGGCAGCATCCTTGCCGCAAGCGACGCGGGCGCGGCCATTCTGAGGGATGCCGGCAAGCTCGATGCCCTGCTCGACAGCTATCGCGTCGAAGCGCCCGGCAAAGCGCTGCACGGCGGCATAGTGAGGGCTGCCGACGGTCATCTCACCCAACGCTCGCGCCAGCGCTTGTGGTGGCTGGGACTGGGACTTGCCGGCATCGGCCTGGCCGGCGCGGTTGCCGGATCGGCTTTGGTGATCGTCGCCACGCCTGAGGTTCAGCCCGATCAGGATGTGCTGGACGCCAATGCGACGGCGTTCGGCGATGCCGGTCCCGACGACACCATCGAGGAAAACCTATGAGCACGGGCCGCAAGCTCCTCATCGCGTCCGTGGCGCTGAACGTCTTCCTGGCCGGCGCCCTTGCCGGCGGGGCCGTCTGGCTGAGAAGTGGCAAGGGGGGCCAGGGCTATTCGCTGGAAGCGGCCGGAGGCCGGCTTCCGGACCAGGAACGCAGGATATTCCGCAAGGCGTTGCGTGAGGTCCGGCGCGAATCCCGCCAGGTCATCCTCGACGGCCAGCAGGCCAGGCGCGAGGCCGCCGACCTGCTGCGGCAGCCCACCCTCGACACGGCAGCGCTGACGGCCGCGCTCGAGCGGGCCCGCAACGCCGACGTCACCATGCGCATGCGGCTGGAGCAGCGCATCGTCGAGTTTGCCGCGGCAAGTTCGGCCGAGGATCGCGCCGTGCTGGCTGAGGCGCTGACAAGACGCGCCGGGTTGCCGCCGGCGCCAAAAAAATCGCCATAAGCACCGACGGAATGCGCCGAAGCCGCCGTTTAAGGCAAGAAGGGCACACCTGCCGGACCGCCTAGTGCGAACAGGTTTTCAACTTCGAGACCATTTGGAGTATCTCATGAACCGTCTGACACAATACGCGGCCGCCGCCGCGCTTGCCTTGACCGGAACGGCCGCGACCGTTGCGGCGGCATCCGCCACGCCGATGCTGGCCCAGCCAAGCGCCCCGGCGCTGATCGAGCATGTGGCATGGGGTTGCGGCCCCGGCTGGCATCCCAACCACTGGGGGCGCTGCGTGCCCAATCGGGGGGTTGTGTATCCGCGTTATTACCGGCCCGGCCCGGTCTTCCACGTCTGGCACCCCCATCCTGTCTGGCACCCACATCGGGTCTGGCACCGCTGGCGTCACTGGTAAGCGTGCGCGGGGGCCAGCCGCTTCACCGGCCTGGCCCCCTCGACCGCAGCAACCGATCCGACCTGAGCGCATCGCGCCGAAAACGGGTTCATGCGCCGCGCTGGGCCTGAACAAGGAGCTGACGTGGCTATCCCGGCCAAAGGCTCCATGCCGCCGGATGCCGCCCTGGTCGGTGGTGCTGCTCGCCGGCGGCGCGATCAAGGGCGGCCGCATCATAGCCGACTGGCCGGGCCTGAAGCCGGGCCAGCTCTACGACCAGCGCGATCTGGCGCCGACCAGCGATGTCAGGGCGGTGCTGAAAGGCCTGCTCGCCGACCAGTTCGGGCTTTCGGCGGCGGTGCTCGTCGACAAGGTGTTCCCGGAGTCCGCGACGGTGAAGCCGATGCGCGATCTGGTCGTCTGAATTCCCGTTGCACACCGCGATTAAGGTTAAATTTACTATGGAATTGTTCGAAAGCTGCAAATGACACAAAGCTCCCCCAAAGGAACGCACAGACATGTTCGTGGGGAAAGCCATATCTCGACTTCAAGGGCCTTTGCGGGCCTTCTGCCATCCGCTGGCGCTGGTGCTGATCAGTCTTGCGGGCGTTTTTGGCGCCGGCCGGGCCGAGCATGAATGGCTGTCGGTGCCGTTCTCGCTGACATTGGTGGCGGCGCTCGCGGGAGCGGTGTTCCTGACATCGGGGCGCCTCGCCTTTTCCGTCTATCTCGCCTGGATGGCCGTTGCCCTGGTGACGCTGATCTCGGCGGTCAAGTTCCGGATGAAGGGGTTCTCGCTGCACTTCTACGACACGATCTTCGTGTCCTCGGATCCGGGAGTGTATCGCTTCCTGCTCGGCTCCTATCTCCACCTCATCCTGCCTGTCGCCGCGGCGTTGGTGGTTGGCATCGCCGCAGCGATCCTGATCTTTCGCGCCGACCGGAAGCTTGGCTGGCCCGCATCGGCGCGCGCCCTGCTTCTGGCCCTCCTCGTCACGCTGGTGCCGCTGACCTTTCCAGCCGAGGCTTCGAAGGACCGGTACTTCTATTATATGCAGGGCCGGCACATGTCGGCCTTCTTCATCTCACTGATGGATCTGCGCAACCTGGTCGTCGAGCCGGCGTTCGAGCAGCGGCTGCAGGCCGTCGCGCCACAGCCACCCTTTCGCCGACACGGTCGACTGCGGCGACCGGGCAGCGCTTCCCGATATTTTCTTCGTGTTGAGCGAAAGCCAGTCTGATCCAAGCTATTTTCCGCAGATCGCCAGCGGTGCGGGATTCCTGCAGCGATTTGCACCTGCCGCCGGCGAGCCCCGCCCGATGCAGGTCGAGACGTTCGGCGGCGGCACCTGGATCAGCAATTTGTCCTTGATGACCGGGGTTTCGGCCACCGATTTCGGCTGGCGAAGTCCCTATCTGACGATCACGCTACAGGATAAGGTCGCCGGCGCGTTGCCGGAGTTGCTGGCGCGCTGCGGCTATCGAACGGCCGTCATGACGCCGATGGACTTTACCTTCGTCAACGAGGGGCCTTTCTTGAAGTCGATCGGGTTCGAGAACGTCCTCGACATCAAGGATATCGCCGCGCCCTTCTACCATCTGCGCGACCGTTTCTATTATCACGCGGCGGAGGCATTCATCGCCAAGCACCGCCGGGAAGACGGCCGGCCACTGTTCCTCGAAATCCAGACCATGTTTCCGCACTCGCCCTATGAGGGGCGGATGGAGCCGGGATTGAAGATGGAAGGCGAGCCTTTCGCGGACGATTTCCAGGTCGGCGAATATCTGCGCCGCATGGCGATCGCGCGCGGCGACCTTCAGGATTTTCTCAAGCAACGGGAAGCGGAGGCCGGCACGCGCGGCGCCGTGGTGCTCGAATTCGGCGACCACCAGTCCTCGGCAACCAAACCGTTTGTCGATGCGACCGCAGGCAGTGACGCGCTGGCCAAGCTTGACTCGCTCGCCTATCGCACCTTCTACACCCTCACGACGTTCCATCATCCACTGCGTCACCCGATGCCCGATATGGCGTCGCTCGATATTGCCTTTCTCAGCGCAAGCCTGCTCGATGCCGCCGGCCTGCCGATGTCACCCGTCATGTCTGATCTGGTGCGGTTGCGTGACCATTGCGGCGGCAGGTTCCATGGCTGTGCTGACCGGGCCGAGGTGGATGCACATCTGCGCCGCCGCGCCGATTCAGGACTGCTGCATCTTTTCCCGCAAGCTGCGCCGCTTCATTCACAAGTCGAAACACAGTGACGGCGCGACGCGGCCTCAGTGTGTCGGCCCGGCTCCCAGCGTCGCCACCGTCTTGAGGGCACCGTCGAGCATGTCGCCCTTCTCGTCCTTCAGCGCCGCCTCGCGCAGCCGCCTGATCCAGTCAGCGGCGTCGGCGCGCCCCTTGAGCAGGTCGAGCGCCGACAGCACGCGGTCGAACTTCGACTGGGCACGGACATGGGTGTCGCTGTAGCCCTTGATCAGCCGGCGGCAGTTCAGGATCTCGACGGCCAACGCATAGTCCTCACGCGCATGGCCCAGCGCCAGCGCGTACCAGCTCTCCAGATGCGCGGCTTCCACCTTGTGGCGCAGCAGGCGGCGGCGCCAGCGGCGCAGGCCGCCGATGAACCACAGAGCGGTGAAACCGGCAAAACTATCGGTACGGATGCGCCGGCCGCGATTGATGCGACGGTCAAGGAAGGCGGCGAGCTTCGGCCGGTTCTCGATGTAGCTGCCCAGCCCCGCCGGCAGCGTGCCGCAGAACTCCTCGATGCGCGGATGGAAATACTCGGTCACCTGCAGGACCGAGCCATCCCTGACGCCGACCTCCTTGCGCACGCGCCTGTCGCGGGTCGAGCGCGTCTTCAGGTCGGCGACGCGGATCATGTCGTCGTAGCATAGGGCGTTCGCCAAATGCTTGGCGGCGGCGATCGAGAGGGCATAGGCTCGATCAGGCCCGTCCAGCACGACGGCTTTGTCCAGGCGGTCGAGATATTCGCGTCCGTAGGCAATGTCCTGATAGTCCACGACCTTTCGCAGACCGCGCAGCGCCATGTCGCGCACCGCCACGGGCATCACGTCGATGCGGGCGGCCAGGGCCTGCCAGCCTCGCAGGAGGTCTTGCGGGCCACTCACCTGTCCAGCGGCCAGGGCGGAGCCGACGACAGCCGCTTCTGCCGACTTTGGCGCAGCCGATGATGCCGTGCCGCGCGCGCGATCATAGGCGGCGGCGAAGGCGGCGAGGCTGGCCTTGACGCCGCGGCCACCGGCGCCGATCGCCTCCTGGTAGCTTTCGCGCGTGAACGGCAGAGCGTCGGAGCCGGCCAGCGCGCCAAGCAGACTGGCCGAGATCATCGAGCCGCTGTCGGCGGCGATCTTTTCCATATCGAAAGCGATGAAGCGCTTCGATGCGGCTTCAGCCGTCGCGTGCACCTTCGACGACGACGCCCTGCCGTCGCCGGGCTCGATCTTTTCCGATACGGCGGCGATGCGGTGCGAGGAAGTGATCAGCGTCGTGCGGTCGGGAGTGACAAAGCCGCGGATAATGGCGCGGCCGGCTTCCATCAGCTCGGCAGCGATCAAAATGTCGACGTCGCCTTGTGAGGGCGACAGCGCGAAGACCGGCAGGCGGCCGGTGTCACGGGCCATCTCGACATAGTAGATGGTGGCGCCGGTGCGCTGGGCGACGCCGGCCACCGAGGTCGATTGCGCGACGTAACCGTTGCGCTCCGCGACGTCGGTGATCCAGTCGGCAAGGACGCCGCCGCCCTGGCCGCCGACGGCAAGCACCGCAAGCTTGATAACGCGTTCGTCGTCGGCGGCGCCTGTCTTCGGGCGCAGTGAGGCGTTGTGATCAAGCATCGGCGAACACCAGACGGCGGCCTTCGCGGCGACGCTGCAAAAGCCCGATGACCGCGCGCCGGGCGCTCTCGAGGAAGCGGTCCCAGCGGCTCGGATTGTGCACGACATCGGCGCGATAGAAGGACGGGCACAGCACCGCCGCATCGGCGACTTCGCCGCAATTGCCGCAGCCGACGCAGTTCTGATCGATGCTCGCGACAGGATCGTCGCGCAGCGGATCGTCGAGCGACTTCACCGACAGCGACGGGCAGCCGGACAGCCGCATGCAGGCGTGGTCGCCGGTGCAGATATCCTCGTCGACACCGAACTTCGGCTTGACGACGCGCGTCCCACCCTTGATCGCCTTGTCGACCAGGGGCTTTTCGCGGCGCTGGCGGTTGAGCATGCATTCCGACGAGGCGACGATGACTTTCGGGCCTTTCTCGTCCGTGGTCAGCGCCTCGCGCAGCGTGTCCTGCATCTTGCCGACGTCATAGGTGCGGTCGACATGGCGCAGCCACTTGACGCCCATGCCTTTCACGGCCTCGGTGATGGGATGCTTGGTCGACTTGGTCTTGTTGCCGGCGCGGGACGACAGGATATCCTGTCCTCCCGTGGCGGCCGAGTAGAAATTGTCGACGATGACGATGACGCCGTCGTTCTTGTTGAACACCGCATTGCCGATCGAGGAGGTCAGGCCATTGTGCCAGAAGCCGCCATCGCCGACGAAGGAGATCGAGCGGCGCTTGGCGTCGGGCGAATTGAAGGCCGAGGCCGAGGCCGGGCCGAGCCCGTAGCCCATTGTGGTGGCGCCGAGTTCGAAGGGCGGCATGATCGAGAACAGGTGGCAGCCGATGTCGGACGCGATGTGGTGCTTGCCGAGTTCCTGTTCGACCAGTTTTGTCGCGGCAAAGATCGGCCGCTCCGGGCAGCCGATGCAGAAACCGGGCGGTCGACCTGGAACGACATTGATCAGGTCCGCCGTGTCGACGCCGTCGCCGACCTTGTTGGGAGCCCGCACTTCGCCGGGCAGAAGATGCGGCGCCTCGGTGCGCAGGAAGGCGCCGATGCCGTCGAGCATGACCTGGCCGGTATATTCGCCAGCCATAGGCAGGTGCTCCTTGCCGACCAGGCGGGTGCCACGCCCGGCCTTGTGCAGCATGGCGGCAAAGGCCTGTTCGATGTAGTTGGGCTGGCCTTCCTCGACGACCAGCACCGCCTGCTTGCCTTCGCAGAAAGACAGGAATTCGTCGTCGATCAACGGATACACGGCATTGAGCACGTAGAGCGGCACGTCGGTCTCGCCATAGGTATCGGCAAGGCCGAGCCGCTGCAAAGCGCGGATGACGGAATTGTACATGCCGCCCTGCATGACGATGCCGATGGAGCCGTGATCGGAACCGAAGAACTCGTTGATCTTGCGGCTCTTGATGAAATCCGCCGCCGCCGGCCAGCGCTTCGCGACCTTCTCCTTCTCGTGCAGGAAGGAAGCGGGCGGCAGCACGATGCGGCCGGTGTCGCGGCGCGGCGCCTCCAGCGCATCGGCCACCGTCATCGGCGGCCGCTTGTTGTCCTTGGCGATGAAATGGCCATGGACATGGCAGCAGCGGATGCGCACCTGCAGCATGACAGGCGTGTTGGAGGCCTCGGACAGCTCGAAGCCGTCTTCCACGGCCTTGACGATCGAGGGCAGGTTCGGGCGCGGATCGAGCAGCCAGACCTGGCTTTTCATGGCGAAGGCATGGCTGCGCTCCTGCATGATCGAGGAGCCCTCGCCATAGTCCTCGCCGACGATGATCAGCGCGCCGCCGGTGACGCCGCCAGATGCCAGATTAGCGAGCGCGTCGGAGGCGACATTGGTGCCGACCGTCGACTTGAAGGTTGCCGCGCCGCGGATCGGATAATGCACCGAGGCCGCCAGCATGGCGGTGGCGGTGGCTTCCGAGGCGCTCGCCTCGAAATGCACGCCGAGTTCGCCCAGAATGTCCTGCGCGTCGGCCAGCACATCCATCAGATGACTGATCGGCGCACCCTGGTAGCCGCCGACATAGCCGACGCCGCATTGCAGCAGCGCCTTGGTAATGGCGAGGATGCCTTCGCCGGCAAATTCCTCGCCGGCGCCGAGCCTCAGCTTTTCGACTTCCTTGGCAAAAGACCGTTCGGCCATTTTTGGCCTCCTTCCGTTGCCGCCCGGCTTCGGCGGCGCGTAGCTCTAGATGTCGTGCTTGCGAATGTTCTTCAGCATCTTCTGCAATGTCGCGATCAGCGCGGCGTATTCGGCGTCGTCGACATCGTCGAACATGGCCTCGAAAGCGTCATGCATGGCCGGCCACGCGCGGGTGAACTCGGTGCGGCCTTCGTCGGTCAGGAACACATGGCGGATGCGACTGTCGCTAACCCCCTGCTCGCGCCGCACAAGCCCCTGCCCCTCAAGGGTATCGAGCGTGCGGCTCAAGGTCGACTGCTCGATCACCGTGTAGACCGAGAGGTCGTTGACGGTGACGCCGTCGGTGACCGACAGCACCGCGAGCGCCCGCACCTGCGAAATGGTCAGGCCCTGCTTGCGGAAATCGTCGCGCAAGGTGGCGTTGTAGCGGCCCATGATGCGGTTCATCAGATAGGGCGCGAATTGCTGCAGGCCGATCTGACCCAAGGTCGATATGCGCTGGCGCTTTTCCGCGATTTTCTGCTCCATCATAGTCTCCCCGCCAGGAGAAAGCCGGAGCCGCCGCCGAGGCCCGCGCCCGGATGGGTCGAGGCGCCGATATGGTAGAGGTTCTTGATGCCGGTCTGGTGATTGCGGCTGGTCTTGAACGGCCGCCACAGGAAGGACTGGTCGACGGTCGAGGACCCGCCATAGGGGTCGCCGCCGACCAGATTGATGTTCATCGCTTCGAGATCAGCAGGCGAATAGGCGCGGCGCGCGATGACGCTGTCCTTGAAGCCATCGATATGACTGGCAAGGATCGCTTCGGCGCGATCGGCATAGGCCTCGCGCAGCGCGTCGGTCCATTGCCCGTCCGCCGGCGCCTGCAGCTTGCCGGCGGCATCACCCTTGATGTGACGGGGCGCCTCGGGCAGTTGCAGCCACAGGATCGCCTTGCCTTGCGGGCAACGCGAGGGATCGAGCGCGTGCGGCTGGCCGACGCAGATGGTCGGCACTTCGGGCAGCATGCCCCGCACCGCCTCGTTGCAGGCCTTCGATACCCCGTCCAACCCAGGCGTCAGATGCAGCAGCGCCACCTTGTCCAACCCCTGGCCTCGCCATGAAGGCGGCTTGTCGAGGGCATAGTGGATCTGGAAATTGCCTTTGCCGTAGCGGTATTTTTGCGTCGCTTCGACGTCGGTTTTGGGGCCGTCACTGCCGAGCAGCCGACCGTAAAGCTGCGTTGGCGTGACCGAGCAGATGACGCTCTTCTTCGCATGGACGGTTTCGCCCGAGGCCAGCCGCACGCCGGTGGCGCGACCTTCGGTCAGGATGATCGAGGCAACGTCGGCCTCGGTGAAGATGACCCCGCCGCGCTCTTTGACAAGCGCCTCGAAGGCCGACAGCAGGTTCTTCGCCCCGCCCTTGACGATCGGCGCGCCCGCAGCCTCCAGCGCGAAGGCGATGACCTTGGCGATCTGGCCGGAGAAAGCATCTTCCGGCCCAAGTCCGGCATGCAGGACCCACGGTGCCCACAGCGCGCGTATGGTTTCGGACCGATAGGTGCTTTCCAGCCATCCGCGCGCCGGCACCAACGCATCGCCGAGAAAGGCGGCCAGCCCGCGCGGGCTCCGCCGCCAGGCATCACCGGCGAGCAGCTTCGCCGTCGGGTAGGTCCACAGGCTGCCGCCGAGCAGGCCGAACAGCAGCCCGGCATTGCGCTCGATGCCGCCGACATCCTCGGCGTGCTGGTCGCCGTCGCCTGCGGCGATCGCATTGAAGGCGGCGATGTTGGCGGCGCGGTCGGTGCTGAGCACGGCATGGCTGCCGTCGGGCCGCAGCACCCCCGTCGGGGTGGCCGCGTGACAGAACTCCAGGCCATGCCGGGCCAAGTCCTTGCCCAGCGCCGCGTAAGCCGGCGAGGTAATGAACAGCACGAATGTCGTCGCCATCACATCATGGATGAAACCGAGCGCGGTGATTTCCTCGGTGCGCATGCAGCCGCCAATGCGGTCGTTGCGCTCCAGCACGAGTACCTTTGCGCCCTTGCCGCCCAGCATCGCCGCGCAGACCAGCGCGTTGATGCCGCTGCCGACGATGATGTGGTCGGGGGCGTTCATTGGCGGTTCCCCGTGGGCAGCGGATAGGCTTGGGAGGTCAGTCCTCTACGGCGCTCCCCTCTGTCCTGCCGGACATCTCCCCTTTTGGGGGGAGATTGGCTGTCATCACCGCTTTCGCCAATCTCCAACGTTGCAGGAATGAGAGGGGCGCCGAAGCTGCCAATTTCCCCCTTGAGGGGGAGATGTCCGGCAGGACAGAGGGGGCGCCGTAGGGCGCGAGTGCCGCCAACCTGCCTCCCTATCGCATCGCCCGCGCGCATGATCTTCTCCCGAAGATCCACTTCGCCCTATTTGCCCGGCACCAGCGCCAGGGCGCGGATCGGGCTGCCGGTGCCGTGCTCGATCTTGAGCGGCGCGGCGATCAGGATGGCGCCCTTCGGCGGCAACTGGTCGAGGTTGCACAGGCTGGCCAGACCATAGCGGTTGGCCTTGTGCATCAGCGTGTGGGCCGGGAATGGCGGCTCCATGCCGCCGGCCTTGCCGGCATCGGTGCCGATCGTCTCCGAGCCCCAGCCCTTGATGTCCTTGCTGATCAGGAACTGGATTGCTTCCGCCGTCGGGCCGGGCGTGTGTGGGCCGGTCTCGTTGGCGTTGAGGAATTCGGCTTCCGAGCCGTTGCGCTTGTACCAGTCGGTGCGCATCACCACCCATTCGCCGGCGTTGATGGCGCCATGCTTGGCTTCCCACGCCTTGATGTGATCGACGGTGAGCAGGAAATCATGGTCTGCGGCGGCTTCCTTGGAGCAGTCGATGACATTGACCGGACCAATAAAGTTCTGCGCCGGAATGGTGTCGGTGGCGCCATCCGGATAATCCTTGCCGCTGATCCAGTGCTGCGGCGCGTCGAAATGCGTGCCCGAGTGTTCGCCGAGCTTCAGCCAGTTCCAGGCCCACCAGGGACCATTCTTGTCGTAACGGGAGATGTTATGGATCTCGACCTTCGGCGTGTCGACGGCAAGTTCCGGCGGCAGCTTGATCAGCGGCGTGTCAGGACCGAGCGGCGCCGACAGGTCGACCACCTTGATGGCGCCTGAAAGAAGCTGGCCGGCGACTTCGCCGAGGAGTTGTTGCGTGTCCATGGTCTCTGTTCCCTCTTGTCTGATGTGCTGAAGGCTCGTCTCGGCCCTTAATATCCTACTAGACGAAAACATATGCATCTGCAATTATCTTTAAGCATAAAGGAAATGGGTGCGGGGCGTGAGCGAGTTCGACGCCATCTTTATCGGGGCGGGCCACAACAGTCTGGCTTGCGCCGCGCATCTGGCACTCAAAGGCTGGAAAACTGGGATTTTCGAGGGCGGCGCAACGATCGGCGGCGCCGTCCAGACCCGCGAGTTCACGCTGCCGGGTTTTCGGCACGATTTCGGCGCGATGAATCTGAGCCTGTTCGCCGGCTCGGCCTTCCACCGGAAATATGCAAATGAATTGAACGCCCACGGGCTGGAATTCGCGCCGGTCGCCGACTGTTTCGCCAGCGCCTTCCCGGACGGACGCTGGTTCGGCGTCAGCAACGATCTGGAAAAGACGGCCGCGCGCATGGCTGCCTTCTCCGCCGCCGATGCCGCCACGTGGCGCAAGCTGGTCGCCGCCTTCCCGGCGGAAGCAGAGCATCTGTTTCGCCTCTTGGGATCACCGATGAGCGCCCGCGCCCTTGCCGGCACGGCGTGGAACCTTTGGCGCAAGAAGGGCCTCGCCGGCGCGCTCGACACCGGGCGCCTGCTGCTTTCCTCGCCCCGCGCGTGGCTGGAGGAGACTTTCGAGTCGCCCCATGTGCGGGCGACGCTCGCCACCTGGGGCATGCATCTCGACTTTGCGCCCGACATCGCAGGCGGTGCCGTGTTCCCTTATCTGGAATCCATGGCCAACCAGAGTTTCGGCATGGTGCTGGGCAAGGGCGGCGCCCACACCATCATTCGTGCCTTATCGGGGATGGTCACGGGCGCCGGCGGCAAGATCTTCACCAACGCCGAGGTGGCCGAAATCACGGTTTCGGCCGGCAAGGCGACGGGTGTGCGGCTCAAGTCCGGTGAGACGCACACGGCCACCAGGGCGGTCATTGCCGGCGTTGCACCCAAGGCGTTGGCCGGCACGCTTTTGCCCAACGGTTCCGGCGACGCCGGCTTCGACACGGCGATGCAAAAATTCCGCCACGCGCCGGGCACCATGATGATCCATCTGGCGCTGGACGATCTGCCGGACTGGCGCGCCGGCGCCGAGTTGCGGCAGTTCGCCTATGTGCATCTGTCACCGTCGCTCGACGCCATGTCGCGCACCTATCAGCAGGCGATGGCGGGCGTGCTGCCGGACGAGCCGGTGCTGGTCGTCGGCCAACCAACCGCGGTCGATCCGTCGCGCGCGCCTCAAGGCAAGCATGTGCTGTGGGTGCAGGTGCGCATGCTGCCGGCAGAAATCCTTGGCGACGCCGCCGGCAAGATCACGCCCGCGCATTGGGATCAGGTCAAGGATCGCTATGCCGAGCGCGTGCTCGACATCGTCGAAACCTACGCGCCCGGCCTGCGAGCCAAGATCCTTGGCCAGGCCGTGTTCTCGCCCATCGACCTCGAGCGCGAGAACCCGAACCTCGTCGGCGGCGACCAGGTTTGTGGTAGCCACCACCTGGCACAGAATTTCCTGTTTCGCCCGGCACGCGGCTACGCCGGTTGGAACACGCCTGTGGCCAATCTGCATCTCACCGGTGCCGCCACATGGCCGGGCGCCGGCACGGGTGCCGCCTCGGGCTTCATGCTGGCGCAACAGCTTGGCGGGAGGTAGCAGCCGAAAGGCATTGGGGTGGAGCAAGGCAAGGTACGGTTGCCCAGGGAACCCACTGATCAAACAACGAAGCCGTGCACGGAAAACAGAAAAACCAACAAGGGGAACGACCATGACAATCAACAGACGCGAATTGCTCGGATACGGTGCCGCCGCACTCGGGGCGACGGCCATCGGCCTGCCGAAGATCGCCGGGGCGGCGGCCGGCGAACTGACCATCGCCTACAATGTCAACCTGCCGTCCTGGGATCCGACCACCGGACCTTCGGCGGTCAACCCGACCATCCAGGGCCTCTACCAGTCGGTGTTCGATCAGTTCATCCCGCAGAAGCCGGACCTGTCCTTCGCGCCGGGGCTGCTCACCGAGTGGGGCTGGAATGACGACCGCACCAAGATCATGATGACGGTGCGCGAGGGCGTAACCTGGCATGACGGCTCGCCGTTCACGCCCGAGGACGTGGTCTGGTCGTTGCAGCGGGCTGGCGATGAAAAGACCGGCAACCCGATCCAGTTCGTGTGGAAGAACGTCAACAACTTCAAGATCGAGGGCAACAAGATCACGGGCGATGTCGTGCAGTTCGACCCGGTCTACTTCAAGTGGATGTCGTTCCTCACGGGCTACATCATGCCGAAGGCCTATTACGAGAAGGTGGGCGCCGAAGGTTTCGAAAAGGCTCCGATCGGCACCGGCCCGTACATGGTCGAGAAGTTCGAACGCAACGCCTTCCTGCGGCTGAAGGCCAATCCGAAGTACTGGGGCGGCAAGCCGGCATTCGAGAACGTGACGATCAAATTCGTCACAGACGCGGCGAGCCGTGTCGCCGAAATCGAGTCCGGCTCCTCGCAGGTGACGCTCGAGATTCCCTATGAGGAGTATGACCGCCTGATCGCCAAGGACGGCCTTGCCGGCTCGATCAAGAATGTTTCCGACATCGGCATGATCTTCTTCAACGACGTCGAGGCGATGCTGGACAAGAACGTGCGCCAGGCAGCCGTCATGGCGGTCGACAAGGAGCTTCTGGTCAAGCGGCTGCTGCGCGGCTACGGCCAGCCGCTCGCCACGTTGGAAACGCCGGAATACGCGGCCTACGACGCGTCGATCAAGGTCGAGCACAATCCGGAAAAGGCCAAGCAATTGCTGGCCGCTTCCGGCTATTCGCCGGAAAAGCCGGTCAAGTTCACCATCCAGACGACCAAGGGCTTCAAGCCCAAGGACTACGAGATGATCCAGGCGATCGTCGGCATGTGGCGCAAGGTCGGCATCGAGGCCACCATTGAAGTCTACGAGATCGCCAAGCATTACGAATTGCGCGCCGCCGACAAGCTGGCGCCGGCGGCCTTCTACAACTGGGGCAACGCCATCGGCGACCCGACCACCTCGACCGGCTTTGCCATGTATGGTCCGAGCCCGCACTCGGTGTGGGACAGCCAGGATCTGATCGACATGATCAACCCGCTGTGGGGTGAGAAGGACGAGGCCAAGCGCATCGCCGGCTGGAAGGCGGTGGACAAATACATCGCCGAGCAAGCCTATGTGCTGCCGCTGATGCAGTATGCGCAGCCGATCGTGCATGCCAAGGGCGTCAACGTCGTGCAGCATGTGTCCGGCGCGCTGTTGCCGGCCCTGATGACCCCGGCCTGATATCGGCCGGGCTTGCCGCGCGCCGTCCATAGCGACGGCGCGCATCTTCTTTCGGCATACGAGCCTCCGGGCTCCAGCAAAGATTTACATGCTCCTGCAACGATTCCTGATCCGTCTTTTGACGATGCTGATCACGCTGTTCGGCGTGGCCGTCGTCGTCTTCGTCGTGATCCGCATCGCTCCCGGCGATCCGATCGCCATGATGCTGCCGCCCGGCGCGACCGATGTCGACATCGCCCGGCTGCGGGCGCTCTACGGCCTCGACAAGACGATTGTCGAGCAGTTCTTCATCTGGCTGTCCGGCGTCGTCAAAGGCGATTTCGCCACCTCGATCTCGCTGCGGCAAGACGTGCTCGGGCTTGTCTTCAACCGGCTGCCGGCAACGCTGGAACTCGCCATCGTCGCGCTTATCATGGCGGTGGCGATCGGGGGGACGATGGCCATCCTCGGCGCCCGCGAACGAGGCACGGCGGTGGAAGCCGGCATCGACATCGCCAGCGGGGCGGCACTTTCCATTCCCGACTTCCTCTGGGGCCTGGTGCTGATCCTGCTGTTCGGGGTGCTGGTGCCGATCTTCGACATTTCCGGCCGGGTCTCGCCGCAACTCGACCTGCCCTTCGTCAGCCAGTTCTATCTGTTCGAAAGCTTGCTTCGGCTCCGCCTCGATCTCACATGGGATCTCCTGAAGCACATGCTTATGCCGGCAGTGGCGTTGGCATTGCCGCTGGCGGCGATCATCTCGCAGCTACTGAAACAATCGCTGAAGGAAGTGCTCGACCTCGACTATGTCGTGCTGGCGCGGGTGAAGGGTTTTTCGGAAACGCAGGTCATCCTGCGCGAGGCGCTGAAGAATGCCGCCCTGCCCACGCTGACGCTGGTCGGCGTGCAGTTCACCTTCCTGATCGGGGGCACGGTCATCGTCGAGCGGCTGTTTTCCTATGAGGGTCTCGGCAACATGGCGATCGACGCGGTCATCAACCGCGACCTGCCGCTGATCCAGGGCATCGTGCTGGTCTTCGCGCTGTTGTTCGTGCTGATCAATCTCGCGGTGGATATGATGTACGCCCTGCTCAATCCGAGGCTGCGCCATGGATGAGAGCCGCATCTCGAGACACGGCTCAAGCGCCAGGCTTTGGCTGGCCGGCGGCTGGCTGCTGCTGGTGCTGCTGGCGGCGATCCTGGCGCCGCTGGTCGCGCCGCGGGACCCGCTCGCGCAGGATCTTATGCTCGAACGTTTGCCGCCGTTCTGGCTCGATGGCGCGGAGCCCGGCTATTGGCTGGGCACCGACAGCCTCGGCCGGGATCTCTTGTCACGCCTGATCTTCGGCGGGCGCATCGCCTTCATCGTTGCGTTCGCCGCCGCCAGCGCCGCCTGCCTTGTCGGCTCGACCCTGGGTTTGATCGCTGGCTATTTCGGCGGCTGGGCCGACCGCATCATCTCGCGCATCGTCGATGTCTGGATGGCATTCCCGCCGGTGCTGTTCGCCATCCTTTTGGTTGCCGTGCTCGGCACGGGTTTGAGCTCTGTCATCCTGGCGATCGCGATCATCGACTGGACGCGTTTCTGCCGGGTCATCCGCGCCGAGGCGATGGGCCAGTCGCGCATGGACTATGTCGAGAACGCCCGCATCGCCGGCTATGGCCGCATCGGCATCATGCTGCGCGAAGTGCTGCCCAATGTGGTGCCATCGATCGTGGCGCTGCTGTCGCTGGAAATGGGCATCGCCGTCATCGTCGAGGCGATCCTGTCCTTCGTCAACCTGTCGATCTCGACCGACGACCCGACCTGGGGCGGCATCATCGCCGAGGGCCGGCTGTCGATCCACCAGGCCTGGTGGGTGCTGGTATTCCCGCTGATCACGCTGATCCTGACCGTGCTGTCGTTCAGCCAGTTCGGCGAGGCGCTGAAGACACGTTTCGATCCGGTGCTGCGATGAGCGCCTGTCTCGATATCAAGGAGTTGAGCGCCGTGCTGCCGAACGGCCAGCGCGTGCTGCGCTCGGTGTCGCTTGCCGTGCAGCCCGGCGAAGTGCGAGCACTGGTCGGTGAAAGCGGCGCCGGCAAGACGATGATCGGCAAGGCGGTACTTGGCGTCTTGCCGTCGAACGTGCGCATCGTCGAGGGCGATATGCGGCTCGAGGGCGAAGACCTCGGCAAGCTCAACCCGAAGGCACGGCGCACGCTGATCGGCGCGCGCACCGCACTGATCCCGCAGGATCCGCTGACCGCGCTCAACCCGTCGCGCCGCATCGGCCCGCAAACGACCGACCGGCTGGTGCGCATCCTCGGCTGGAGCGGCGAGAGGGCCGAAACCCGCATCCGGCAATTGCTGGACGAGGTGCAGATCCGTGACCCCGACCGGGTACTGAAAAGCTACCCGCACGAGCTTTCCGGCGGCATGCGCCAGCGCGTGCTGATCGCCGCAGCCTTCGCCGCCGAGCCCCGGCTGATCGTCGCCGACGAGCCGACCACGGCGCTCGACGTCACCGTGCAGAAGCAGATCCTGCGGCTCATCGCTGCGTTGCAGCGCGAGCACGGCACGGCGATCCTGTTCGTCACCCACGACCTCGGCGTCGTCGCCAAGATCAGCCAGAAGGTCTCGGTGCTCTATGCCGGCAAGGTCGTGGAAGAGGCCGAAACAGCTGCCCTCTTCGCGGCACCGCAGCACCCCTACACACGGGCACTGATGGCGGCAACGCCGCGCTACACCGATCCCCTCGCCTCGCTAAAGCCGGTCGACGAGGCAGTGCTGGCCGGGCTTGCCACGGAGATTGCGGCCGCGGACCAGGCGTGGAGGCGACCGCATGGCTGAGCCGCTGTTTTCCGTGCGCGGTCTGAAAGTCGCGCTGCCCGACATGACCCGCAAGCCGCTGATCGGCCGCGCGCCGCTGGCGGAAATCCTAAAAGGCCTGGACTTCGACCTGCCCAAGGGATCGGTGACCGGCATCGTCGGCGAGTCCGGATCCGGCAAGTCGACGCTCGGCCGTGCCCTGGTACGACTGCTGGAGCCCAGCGCCGGCAGCATCAGCTTCGACGGCATAGACATCACACATCTGCCGGAGGCGGAGTTGCGGCCGCTGCGCCGCGATCTGCAGATGATCTTCCAGGATCCTATGTCGTCGCTCAACCCGCGCCGCACCATTGCCAGCATCATTGCCGCGCCGCTGAAGCAGAACGGGCTTGGCGACAATCTCAGGGACCGCGTGGCCGAGGCCTTGCAGCGCGTCGGCCTGCCGCAGAGCTTCGCCGGCCGCTACCGCCACGAACTGTCGGGCGGCCAGCGCCAGCGCGTCGGCATAGCGCGCGCGCTGGCGCTGGCGCCGAAATTCGTGCTGGCCGACGAGATCGTCTCCGGCCTCGACGTCTCGACGCAGGCGCAGATCCTCACCCTTCTGGAGAAACTGGCGGCGGAGATGGGGCTGACGGTCGCCTTCATCAGCCACGATCTGTCGGTCATCCGGCGGCTGTGCCGGCAGGTCATCGTCATGCGCGAAGGCAGGATCGTCGAAGCGAGCGCGACGGACGCTCTCTTCGAAAATCCCCGACAGACCTACACGCGCGACCTGATCGCGGCCATCCCACTGCCCGAAATCGACGACGGCTGGCTGGATATTCCTTCCGCTGCCAAGGCTCCGACATGAATGCATACGCACGCCGAAAAGCGGGCTCGGATGTGCGACCGGCCAATGAAAAAGCCCCGCCAAATGGAGGAGAAACTGACATGAAGACAACAATTCGAAATGCAGCACTCGCTGCCGCCATCCTCGGCAGCACCGGTATGGCGGCAGCAAGCTCGATCCCCGGTATGCGCGGGCACGACCACACCGGCATCACGGTTCCCGACATGAAGCAGGCGGTCGATTTCTTCACCGACGTGGTCGGCTGCAAGAAGGCGATGTCGTTCGGCCCGTTCGCCGACGACAAGGGCACCTTCATGCAGGATCTTCTCGGCGTCGATCCGAAGGCTGTCATCGAGCAGGTCACCATGGTTCGCTGCGGCACGGGGTCGAACATAGAGCTGTTCAAATACACCGCGCCGGACCAGAAGGACCTGACACCGAAGAACAGCGACATTGGCGGTTTTCACATCGCCTTCTATGTCGACGACGTCGCGGCGGCGAAAGCCTATCTCGAGGCCAAGGGCGTAAAGACCAGGTTGGGGCCGCTGCCGGTCAAGGAAGGACCCGCCGCCGGCCAGACCATCCTTTACTTCCAGGCGCCTTGGGGCTTGCAACTGGAAGCGATCAGCTATCCCGACGGCATGGCTTACGAGAAGAGTGCCGAGACGGTGCTGTGGAGCCCGAAGAACCCGGAAAAGTGACCCCACGGACCGCGCGTGCGGCGATGCGCGAGCGCGCGGTCCGCTATTTCGCATAATCGTTTCGGCATAAAACTTTAAGCTTGAAATACCTTGGCCCCGGCGCGATACTGAAATCAAGCAAGCGAAGAGGAGATCGCACAGATGAAGGTTGCGGTTCTCGGCGGCGGACCAGCCGGCCTTTACTTCGCCATTTCGATGAAGCTGAGGGACGCCGCGCACGATGTGACGGTTTTCGAGCGTAATCGCGCCGACGACACGTTCGGCTGGGGCGTCGTTCTGTCAGCCGAAACGCTTGAGAATCTGGCCAGGAACGATCCGGTCAGCGCCGTCTGGATCAAGAAGCATTTTGCGTATTGGGACGACATCGCCGTGGTCCATGACGGCGTGCGCACTGTATCCTCAGGCCACGGCTTCTGCGGCATCGGCCGCAAGCGGCTCTTGATCCTGTTGCAGCGGCGCGCACGCGAGCTCGGTGTCAAGCTGATGTTCGAGACCGACATCGCCGATCCCCGGCCCTATATGGAGACGCATGACCTGGTCGTCGCCGCAGACGGGCTGAATTCCAGGGCGCGCAACAGCTTCGTCGACATCTTCAAGCCCGACATCGACACGCGCAAATGCAAGTTCGTGTGGCTCGGCACCCACCAGAAATTCGACGACGCCTTCACCTTCATCTTCGAAAAGACCGAGCATGGCTGGGTGTGGGCGCACGCCTACCAGTTCGACAGCGACACCGCGACCTTCATCGTCGAGTGCAGCGAACAGACCTGGGCCGCCTTCGGCTTCGGCGCCATGACGCAGCAGGAATCCATCGCCGTCTGCGAGCGCATCTTCGAAAAGCATCTTGGCGGCCACAAGCTGATGACCAATGCCAACCACATCAGGGGTTCGGCCTGGATCAATTTCCCGCGCGTGCTGTGCGAGCGCTGGTCGTTTGAGAATCTGGCGCTGATGGGCGACGCGGCGGCTTCAGCGCATTTCTCGATCGGCTCCGGCACCAAGCTGGCGCTGGAAAGCGCGGTTGCGCTGGCCGAGTATGTCGAAACCGAACCGGACCTCGACGCCGCCTTCCGCAAATATGAAGACGCACGCCGCACCGAGGTGCTGAAGCTGCAGTCGGCGGCACGCAATTCGCTCGAATGGTTCGAGGAGGTCGAGCGCTATCTCGGCCTCGATCCGGTGCAGTTCAACTATTCGCTGCTGACCCGTTCGCAGCGCATCAGCCACGAAAACCTACGGCTGCGCGACGCGGAGTGGCTTGAAAGCGCGGAGGAATGGTTCCAGCGCCAGGCGGGCGCCGGCGCCAACAGGCTGCGCCGCGCGCCAATGTTCGCGCCCTTCAAGCTGCGCGACATGCGGCTCAGCAACCGCGTGGTCGTCTCGCCGATGGCGCAGTACAAGGCCGTCGACGGCTGCCCGACGGACTGGCATTTCACGCACTATGCCGAGCGTGCCAAGGGCGGCGCCGGGCTCATCTATATCGAGATGACCTGCGTCAGCCCCGAAGGGCGGATCACGCCCGGCTGCCCGGGCTTCTATGCGCCCGAACATGAGGGGGCGTGGAAACGGCTGGTCGATTTCGTCCATACCGAGACCGAGGCGAAGATCTGCGCACAGATCGGCCATTCCGGCGCCAAGGGTTCGACCCAGGTTGGGTGGGAAGGCACGGACGTGCCGCTCGCCTCGGGTAACTGGCCAGTCATGGCGGCATCGGCGGTCGCTTGGTCGCCGCGGAATCAGGTGCCGAAGACCATGGATCGCGCCGACATGGACAGAGTGCGCGACGAGTTCGTGGCTTCGGCTGAGATGGCCGACCGCTGCGGCTTCGACATGCTCGAGATCCACGCCGCGCACGGCTATCTCCTGTCGTCCTTCATCACGCCGGTCACCAACCGGCGCACGGATGCGTATGGCGGTTCGCTGGAAAACCGCATGCGATATCCCCTTGAAATCTTTCGCGCCGTACGCGCCGCCTGGCCGGCGCAGAAGCCGATCTCAATGCGCATTTCGGCCAATGACTGGGTCGGCATCGAAGGCGTAACACCCGCCGACGCCGTCGAGATCGCGCGGCTGTTGCATGAGGCCGGCGTCGACATTTGCGACGTCTCGGCAGGACAAACTTCGGTGCTGGCAAAGCCGGTCTATGGCCGCATGTTCCAGACGCCGTTTTCCGACCGCATCCGCAACGAGGTCGGCATGGCGACGATGGCGGTCGGCAACATCTATGAGCCGGACCATGTCAATTCGATCCTGATGGCCGGCCGCGCCGACCTGGTGGCGCTGGCACGGCCGCATCTGGCCGATCCCTACTGGACGCTGCATGCGGCGGTGGCGCTCGGCGACCGTGGCGTGAAATGGCCGGATCCTTATCTGCCGGGGCGCGACCAGATCTACCGACTGGCCGAACGCGACGCCGCAGCGGGGCTGAAAGTATGACGGCCGCCGCGATGATCGCCGGCAGCCATGCCCTTCTCACCGGCGGCGGGTCTGGTGTCGGCCGAGCGATCGCTCTGGCGCTGGCTGGTGCCGGCATCGACGTCACCATATGCGGCCGCCGCGAGGCGGAGCTGGCCAAGGTGGCTGGCGAAAGCAAAGGCGTTTTCGCCATCACTGCCGATGTCACCAATGAGGCGGCGATGGCATCGCTTTACGAGACGGCGGAGGCCGCGCGCGGGCCGTTCGACATCGTCGTCGCTAATGCCGGCATGGCGGGCAGCACGCCGGCGCACAAGACCGCGCTGGCCGACTGGCAGCGGACGCTGGATGTCAATTTGACCGGGGCCTTCCTGACCGTGAAGCCGGCATTGGCGAGTATGGTTGCGCGGAAGGCAGGCCGCATCGTCTTCATCGCGTCCACCGCCGGACTGAAGGGCTATGCCTATGTCGCGCCTTACGTGGCGGCCAAGCATGGTGTCGTCGGCCTGATGAGGGCGCTGGCCGCCGAGACGGCGAAGTCCGGCGTGACCGTCAATGCGGTGTGCCCGGGGTTTGTCGAGACGGACATGTTGGACGAGTCCATCGAGCGGATCGTGGAAAAAACCGGCCGCTCGACTGAACAGGCGCGGGCGAGCCTTGCCGCGACCAATCCGCAAGGCCGCTTCATCCAGCCGCAGGAAATTGCCGCAGCCGTGCTGTGGCTGTGCGGCGATGCGGCAGCGTCGATCACCGGACAGGCAATTTCGATCTCAGGAGGCGAAACATGGTAGCCGGCCCCCTGCCCGCGCCGTCGGGACCCGGCAAGGACCGCTTGCGGCTGTGGATCAGGCTCCTGCGCGCCTCGCGCACGATCGAGGCCGAACTGCGCGAGCGCCTGAAGAAGGAATTCAACACGACGTTGCCGCGCTTCGACGTGATGGCCGCGCTCTACCGTGCGCCCGAAGGCATGCTGATGAGCGATCTGTCGCGCTTCCTGCTGGTGTCCAACGGCAATGTCACGGGCATCGTCGATCGGCTCGTATCCGAGGGGCTGGTCGCCCGCGCCCGCCGCAATGGCGACCGCCGCACCTCGATGGTGCGGCTGACGGATGAAGGCTCCAAATCCTTCGCCGTCATCGCTGCCGCTCACGAGGGCTGGGTCGGCGAATTGCTGGGCAAGGTGAGCGAGGACGACGCACGCCGGCTGACCGGCATGCTGACCTCGTTCCGCAGCAACTGGGAGGGACGCGAATGAGCAAGATGGCCGGCTTCAAGCCGAAGCATTTCCTCTGGCAGGTCGAAGGCCGGATCGCCAAGGTCCGGCTCGACCGGCCGGAACGCAAGAACCCGCTGACCTTCGACAGCTATGCGGAACTGCGCGATACATTCCGCGACCTCGTCTATGCCGACGATGTCGATGCCGTGGTGTTCCTGTCCAATGGCGGCAATTTCTGCTCCGGCGGCGATGTCCACGACATTATCGGCCCGCTGGTCAAGATGGACATGAAGCAACTCTTGGCCTTCACCCGCATGACCGGCGATTTCGTAAAGGCGATGCTGAATTGCGGCAAGCCGATCATCGCGGCGGTCGACGGCGTGGCGGTCGGCGCCGGCGCCATTATCGCCATGAGCTCCGACATCCGCATCGCTACGCCGGACGCCAAGACGGCATTCCTGTTCACCCGCGTCGGTCTTGCCGGCTGCGACATGGGAGCCTGCGCGATCCTGCCGCGCATCATCGGCCAGGGCCGCGCCGCCGAACTGCTCTACACCGGCCGCACCATGACCGCCGCCGAAGGCGAGCGCTGGGGGTTCTACAACAGGCTTGTAGAGGCAGCTTCCTTGGAAGCTGACGCGCTCGACATGGCGGCGCGCATCGTTTCAGGCCCGACCTTCGCCCATGGCATCACCAAGACGCAGTTGAACCAGGAATGGTCGATGGGCCTCGACCAGGCGATCGAGGCGGAAGCGCAGGCGCAGGCAATCTGCATGCAGACGCGCGATTTCGAGCGGGCGTACAAGGCGTTCGTGGCCAAGGAAATGCCGGTGTTCGAGGGGAATTGAGGATGAGCGGGTTGATGGAGACGTTGGCGGGACAGCGCCCCCCTCTGGCCTGCCGGCCATCTCCCCCTCTAGGGGGGAGATTGGCAGCTTCGGCGGCGGCAGCCATCCTGCGGCGCAGGCGATTCGCGAAAGCCGAGATGAGGATCGATCTCCCCCTTAGAGGGGGAGATGTCCGGCAGGACAGAGGGGGGCGCCGTAGAGCACGGACTCTGGAGAATAGCGGAGGCAGAAATGCCTGACCGCTCCTTCCTCGACTGGCCGTTCTTCGAAGACCGTCATCGCGAACTGGCCGGGCACCTCGAGGCATGGTGCGCGAAGAACCTGCCCGTCGATCACCATGACGTCGACACTGCCTGCCGCGAGCTGGTGCAAAAACTCGGCCGGGACGGCTGGCTGAAGCCGACGGCGCTCGACACCGACAATCCGGGACCGCTCGACGTGCGCACCTTGTGCATCACGCGCGAGACGCTGGCGCGGCATGACGGGCTCGCGGATTTCGCCTTCGCCATGCAAGGGCTCGGCACCGGAGCGCTCAGCCTGTTCGGCACGCCGGAACAGCAGCAATGGCTGGCGAAGACGCGCGCCGGCAAGGTCATTTCCGCCTTTGCGCTGTCGGAACCGCGCTCGGGATCGGATGTCGCCAATATGGAGATGACCGCGACCCGCGATGGCGACAGCTATGTTCTGTCGGGCGAAAAGACCTGGATCTCCAATGGCGGCATCGCCGATCTCTATGTCGTCTTCGCCCGCACAGGCGAGGCACCCGGCGCCAAGGGGCTATCAGCCTTCATCGTGCCGGGGGATAGCAAGGGCCTCGACATCGCGGAGCGCCTGGAAGTCATAGCGCCGCATCCGCTGGCACGACTGTCTTTCGATCAGGTCCGCCTGCCGGCCGCCGCACTGATCGGCAAACCGGGCGACGGCTTTCGCATCGCCATGTCGGTGCTCGACGTGTTCCGCTCGACCGTCGGCGCGGCGGCACTCGGCTTTGCACGCCGCGCGCTCGATGAAAGCATCAAGCGGGTGGCCGAACGCAAGCTGTTCGGCGCGCCGATGGCCGAGCTGCAGATGGTGCAGGGCCATATCGCCGACATGGCGCTCGACGTCGATGGCGCGGCGCTTTTGGTCTACCGCGCCGCCTGGACCAAGGACATGGGCGCGGCGCGGGTGACGCGCGAGGCGGCGATGGCCAAACTGTTCGCCACGGACAAGGCGCAACAGGTGATCGATAAAGCGGTGCAACTGCATGGCGGCGACGGCGTCCGCAAGGGTCATGTCGTCGAAAGCCTGTATCGCGAGATCCGCGCGCTGCGCATCTACGAGGGTGCTTCCGACGTGCAGAAGGTGGTGATCGCGCGTCAGGTGATGGGCGCTGCCTGAACAGGGCGCGTCGTCGAACTGGACTGTTTTCGAACGCGGATATTGCGGACCGATATTGGAGAGTTGAAATGCACGAGATCCTGCAGCCGGAAGGCTGGGCAAAACCGGTCGGCTATGCCAATGGCGTTGCAGCGCGCGGCAGGCTCGTGTTCGTCGGCGGACAGGTCGGCTGGAATGGCCAGTGCCAGTTCGAGACCGACGATTTCGTCGGCCAGGTGCGGCAGACGCTTCAGAACATCGTGGCTGTTCTGGCGGAGGCCGGCGCGGAGCCACGGCACATCACGTCGATGACATGGTATTTCACCGACAAGAGCGAATATCTGGCCAATCTCAGGGGCATAGGCGAGGCCTATCGCGAGGTGATCGGCCGGCATTTCCCGGCGATGGCCGCGATGCAGGTGATGGCGCTGGTCGAGGACCGCGCCAAGGTGGAGATCCAAGCCACCGCGGTTATTCCGGAATAATCGGCCGTCGCCCGTCATCCTGGGGCGCAGCAAGGGCGTAGCGATACGGCGCAGACCCCAGGATGAGAAATCAGGAAGGCATCGGCCAGACTATTTTCCGCGAAGGCCGGCCCGCTCCAGCAGCGGCAGCACGTGATCGCAGAAATAGGGGAGTTCCTGCGTGTAGTTGACGAAGGACAGCGCAATGCCCTGGTAGCCATGCCCGGCAATGGCGACCATATCGGCGGCGATCGTTTCGGGCGTTCCGACCAAGGGATAGGTGCCGGCGCCGCCGGCGAAACGCTGGCGGTAGCGGTCATAGGCATACGGGTCGTGCGACCGCGAGAACTCCTTCTTGCCGGCCATATGGGCATCGACCGCCTCACGGTCGGCCAGATCGACGGCATAGCGCGTGTAATAGGCCTGCGCCTCCTCCATCGTCGGCCGGCAGACGACATGCGCCACGGTGTAGACGCCGACCTCGCGGCCAGCCTTGTCGGCCCGCTCGCTGATATCGGCGACATGTTTGCCGGCATCGGCCATCTCGGAAAAGGTCGTGAACAGATAGTCGCATCTGGCGGCAGCGAAATCGCGGCCCGGACCGCCGAAAGCCGCATTCATCGTCACCGGTCGCGGAACTTGCAGGCTGGCCGGCCGGCTCACGGCTTCCTTGAGACGATAATAAGTGCCCTCATAGTCGAGAGGTTCAGCCGACGCATAAAGCCTTTCCAAAATTTCGATCCATTCGGCGGCCTGATCATACCCCTTCTCGACCAGCGGCGTGCCGAACATGCCGAATTCCTTCGGGTTCCAGCCGCAGACGATGTTGAGGCCGGCACGGCCCTGGCTGATATGATCGACCGTCGCCAGCGCCTTGGCAGCGTACAGCGGATGCACGAGCGGCACATGCACGGTCATGAACAGCCCGATCTGCTCGGTGGCCACACTGAGCGCCGCCGCCCAGGTGAAGGTCTCGAACGACCATTCGCGCACCTTGTTGCGGCCGCCAAAGCCGCGCCAGCGCGCGATCGGCAGCAGGAATTCCAGCCCCGCACGGTCGGCGATCTGCGCCGCCGTCAGATTGTCGTGCCAGCTTGCCGTCCAGCGTTCAGGCACATCCGATATGGCAAGGCCGCCGTCGGCATTGGTCGAGAAGACGCCGAGCTTCAGTCTGTTTGGGCCGTGCAGGGGATGCGCTTTGATCATGTCCGGAACTCGCGGCGGGAGATCGACACGCTAGGCCCGCGCGAAAATATTTCAAGCCTGAAATAGCTTCGCCTCGCCGCTGTTTGCGGATATGAATTCCGGCACGACAACAAGGGGATGGAACGATGAGCGGGTTTCGCCACAAATGCATCTGTAGGGAAAGCCTCGTCGGTTCCTTTGCCGCCATTCCGCATCCCGTTGCGGTCGAGGTGATGGCGCAGTCCGGTCTCGATTTCCTCTGCATCGATTGGGAACATGCCCAAATTTCGCGCGACATGATCGAGGCGATGGTGCGCGCGGCCGACATCCATCGCGTGCCGGCCATTGTGCGCGTGCCCGGCCATGCACCGGAAGCGATCGCCGCGGCATTGGACAGCGGCGCGCAAGGCGTGCTCGTCCCGCGCGTCTCGACCGCCGCCCAGGCGCAGGCGGCGGTGAAGGCCTCGCGTTATCCGCCGACCGGCGAGCGCGGCGTCGGGCCCGGACGGGCCGCCGGCTATGGCTACCGCATCTCCGAATATCTCGCTCAAGCCAATGACAGCATCGTCGTGGCGGTTCAGGTCGAGACATCGGAAGGGCTGGCCAATATCGAGGCGATCGCCGCCGTCGAGGGCGTCGACGTGATTTTCGTCGGGCCCGGCGATCTCTCCGTATCGATCGATGCGATCGGCCCGAAAGGCGCCGACAAGCTCGCGCAAGCGATCCGCAGGATCATCGATGCGACAATCGCGCATGGCAGGACATCCGGGATCTTCTGCGCGAAGCCGCAGGATGTCGCCCGATGGGCAGCACTCGGCGCCAGTTTCTTCATCCTGGCCAGCGACACGATGCTTCTGGGGGCTGGCGCTGCTGCCGGCAAAGCCAGCGCGGATGCCGAACTGGGCAGGAGCGGCCGCAGCTAGCGCTATCGAAAGGTATGCCAGGCGCCGCCGCCGCCAGCTTTTTAAGCTTAAAACTTTTGCCTTGAAAACTGCCGCGGTTTGGATAAGCATTCCTCGATCGATGGCGACTGCCGTTCCGGACGGGCTTGCCGGATATCCATCGTGGTGCATCGGGTGGGATCAAAGGGTTTCAGTCCTTGTCGTTCATGCTGCCCCCAGTCATCCTCCGACACGCGCCATGCGTGCGATGGCGTGCGCGCGCCAGATCCGCGATCCGCATACCGAGAGCATCGCCAACCTTGCCTTCCCGCCCATGTGCGTCTGCCGCGACCGGACAGCGCCCGACCGTATGGCGGCGAGCATGAATTGACGCCCCGCTGGGAGGTGGGGCGGCAAGAAACCGTGCGGGCATCAGCCCGCCCGATCAACAACCAGAGGGAACACCCCAGAGGGACCAACAATGAGCCTGACCCGTCGCAATCTCATCCTTCTCGCGGCCGCCATCGGCATCGCCGCCGGACCGGCAACCGCCTATGCCGCCGATGTGCTCAATGTCGGCGCCTACCCGACCAACCCTCCGTTCGAGTACAAGAACGAGAGCGGCACTTTCGAGGGCTTTGAAGTCGACATCGTCAACGAAGCGGCAAAGCGCGTCGGCATGACCACCGACATCGCCGATCTCGGCTTCCAGGCGCTGTTCGCCGCCACCACCTCGAAGCGCATCGATGTCGCCATCTCGTCGATCACCATCACGCCGGAGCGGCTGAAGTCGCAGTCGTTCACGCAGCCTTACTATGATTCCGACATGGGCATCGCCACCAAGACCGACAGCCCGATCAAGGCCGAGGCCGACCTCAAGGGCAAGATCGTCGGCGTGCTGTCCGGCTCGACCGGCGAGACCTGGGTCAAGGCGCATCAGGAGGCCGATGGCCTCAGCGACGTAAAGGGCTATGACACACAGCAGAACCTTTTGCTCGACCTCAGCGCCGGGCGCATCGACGCGGCTGTCAGCGACATTCCGGGCATGCAGTACTCCTTCACCAAGATGAAGGATCTCACCGTCAAGGAACGCATCAAGACCGGCGAACAGTACGGGCTGATGATGACCAAGGACCACCCGCTGCTCGGCAAGCTCAACGACGCGCTGACGGCAATGAAGAAGGACGGCACGCTGGCCGCGATCCACAAGAAGTGGTTCGGCAGCGACGCGCCCGCCGATTCCTCGACCGCCAAGGAAATGCCGGTGCCGAAGGCCTGAGCGGCGGCCGCCAAGGAGAACGTGCCGGCTCGAAAGGCCGGCACGTTCCGTTTGATACATAGTCTCCCGGAACCAGCGCGGCGCGGCAAAACCGCTTTCGCTGTTCCGGACCTCTGCTCCGGCGTCAAGGGACGCCAAACGGTTCGGGAAAGCCTCCCATGTCGCTGCTCGATACCTTCTTCAACGCCGACGTCATCGCGTCCAGTCTGCCGGCGCTGCTGCGCGGCTTTCTCAACACGCTGCTGCTCGGCCTGCTCAGCATCGGCATCGGCATCCCCATCGGCCTGGTGATCAGCCTGTTGCGGCTTTATGCGCCGAAGCCGCTCAGATGGCTGGCGGTCGGCTACACCGACATCTTCCGCGCGCTGCCGGTGCTGGTGGTGCTGATCCTGATCTACTATGCGCTGCCCTTCCTCGGCATCCGCCTGTCGTCCTGGGCTTCCGCCGTGACGGCCTTCGCCATCATCATGTCGGCCTATTCGGCGGAAGTGTTCCGCTCCGGCATCGAAAGCATTCCGCGCGGCCAGTTCGAGGCGTCGCAGGCGCTCGGCCTGCCGTTCCTTTTGACCTTGCGCAAGGTGGTGCTGCCGCAGGCGGTGCGCGTCGTCATCCCGCCGATGACCAGCAACTGCGTCTCGATGTTCAAGGACACCTCGCTCGCCTCCACCGTGGCGCTGCCGGAACTCCTGAAGGAAGCGACCAATGCACAGTCGCTCTACGCCAATCCCTCGCCGCTGATCGGCGCAGCGCTGGTCTATCTCATCTTCCTGTGGCCGATGGTTCGCCTCGTCAGCCTGCTTGAAGACCGTTTCAAAACCGAGAAGACGCGCTGACCGCGCCTACAATTTCCCCTCTACCGAGCACTTCGCAGGAGACGACCATGAACAAGCATCAAGCCGCCAATGCGACCGGCACTTCCGGCGCGTTTCCTGTTGAACGAATCCGGGCGATGTTCCCGGCCTTGCAGCGGGCAGGCGACTTCATCTTCCTGGACAACGCCGCCGGCGCGCAGATTCCGCAGAGCGTGCTCGATGCGGTGACCAACCATCTGGTATCGCACAATGTGCAGCGCGGCGGCCGCTATGGCCGCAGCGTCACTGTCGATCAGTCGGTCGCCGATGCGCGGACAAGCGTGGCACTGCTGATCAATGCCTACAGCCCATCCGAGATCTGCTTCGGCATGAACGCCACCTCGTTCATCCGCCTGGTCAGCCTCGGCATCGGCCAGATGCTTGGAGAGCGCGACGAGATCGTCGTCACCGACATGGACCACGACGCCAACATCGCGACATGGCTGGCGCTCGAATCCGCCGGCGCCAAGTTCAAATGGTGGCGCATGCGCGAGGACGGCAATCTGCATGTCGACGATCTGCGCCCGCTGGTTTCAGAACGCACCCGGCTTGTCGCCTGCACGGTGACGGCGCATTCCATCGGCTCGATCGTCGACGTGGCTTCGGTGGCAGGGATCGCGCACGCCGCCGGCGCCGAAGTGTTCCTCGACTGCGTGCATTACGGGCCGCATGGGCTGATCGATGTACAGGCCTGGGATTGCGACTATCTCGTCTGTTCCGGCTACAAGAATTTCTCGCCGCATATGGGTTTCCTGTGGGGCCGCTTCGAAACGCTGAAGCGACTGCCGACCTTCCGCGAGGACTTCATCCCCGACGAGCCGCCCTACAAGGTCGAGGCCGGCACCTTCATTTACGAGAACGTGTCGGGCATGGATGCGGCCGTGCAGTATCTCGAGCTCATCGGCCGCAATCTTGCTCCGTCCAACAACCGCTCGCGGCGCGAAAACATCGTCGCCGGCATGGGCGCCATCCGCGACTACGAGCTGGTGCTGGCGCGCGAGATGCTGGCTGTGCTGAAGAGCTGCGGGGCAACGATCTACGGCGTTTCCGAGGAGGCCCGGATCAACGAACGCGTGCCGACCTTCTGTTTCAACATCGGCAAATTGTCGCCGCAGCGGATCGTTGAGGAAATGGCCGAATTGCAGATCGGCATCCGCGACGGCCACATGTACGCCCCGCGCCTGATGAAGCGCCTTAACCTGTCGATGGACAGCGGCGCCATCCGCGCCTCGCTGGTGCACTACAATACGGTAGACGAGGTCAGGCGTTTCGGTGAAGCGCTGCGGGCTGTCATCGCGAAGCTGTCGTAAGCGCTCGACCCTTTTCGCGAGAGAAACCGGAGGCTTGACTGCCTCCGTTTCGTCATCCACGGGCGGAGCAAGGAGCGGAGCGACGCGGCGCAGACCCGAGGATGACGACCACCGCGGCTTAAGCCGCTTTCTTCTTCGCCAGCCTCGCCTTGATGCTGGCGACGTCGGCGCGCGGCGTGGCGGCGAACAGGGTCCTGGTGTAGCTGTGCTTGGGGTCTGAAAAGACCTCGTCGCGCGAGCCGTATTCGACCGCCTCGCCGAAATACATCACCATCACATCGTCGGCGATGTAGCGCACCACGGAGAGGTCGTGGCTGATGAAGACATAGGTCAGCTGGAACTCGTCCTGTAGGTCGGCGAGCAGGTTGAGCACCTGCGCCTGCACCGAAAGATCGAGCGCCGAGACCGGCTCGTCCAGCACCAGAAGGCTCGGGTTCAGCATCAGCGCACGGGCGATGGCGATGCGCTGGCGCTGGCCGCCCGAGAACATGTGCGGATAGCGGTTGTAGTGCTCGTGACCGAGGCCGACCTTCTTCAGCATCTTCATGGCGAGGTCGCGCCGCTCGGCGGCCGTCTTGTCGGTGTTGATCAGCAGCGGTTCGCCCAGCACGTCGCCGATCTTCTGGCGCGGGTTGAGCGATCCGTAGGGGTTCTGGAAGACGATCTGCACCTTGCGGCGCATCTCCTTGGTCAATCCGCCCCTGGCGATGTCGACCTTGTTGCCGTCGATGAACAGCTCGCCCGATGTCGCCGGATCGATGAGCGTGATGATGCGGGCGAGCGTGGACTTGCCGCAGCCGCTTTCGCCGACGATGGCGAGCGTCTTGCCCTTGTCCACGGTGAACGAGACGCCCTTGACCGCGTGCACCGTGCGCGGCCCGCTGAACAGGCCGCCGCCGATATGGTAGTCGCGAACGATGTTCTTGCCTTCGAGGACGGTGGTGCTCATGCGGAGGCTCCCGCGGCTGAGGGCGCCGGCTCGAACAGCATGTCGGAAACGGTCGGCAGCCGGTCGCCGACCGCGTTCTCCGGCAGCGCCGACAGCAGCGCGCGCGTGTAGTTGCTTTTCGGGCTCTCGAACAGCGACAGCACGTCGGCCTCTTCCATCTTGCGGCCCTTGTACTGGACGATGACGCGGTCGGCTGTCTCGGCCACCACGCCCATATTGTGGGTGATCATGATCAGGCCCATGCCGTATTTGGCCTGCAGCGAAACCAGGAGATCAAGGATCTGCTTCTGGATGGTGACATCGAGCGCGGTGGTCGGCTCGTCCGCGATCAAGAGCTTCGGATTGCAGGCGATGGCGATGGCGATCATGACGCGCTGGCACTGGCCGCCCGACATCTGGTGCGGAAACGAGCTCAGCCGTTCTTCCGGATCGGCAATGCCGACGAGCTTCATCAATTCGATGGCGCGCGCGCGGCGCTGGGCGCGGTCCATGCCCATGTGGAAGCGCAGCACCTCCTCGATCTGGAAGCCGACGGTGAAGCACGGGTTGAGGCTGGCGATCGGCTCCTGGAAGATCATGGAGATATCCTTGCCGACGATCTTGCGCCGCTCGGACGGGCTGAGCTTCAGAAGATCGACGCCGTCGAAGGCCATGCGGTCGGCCTTGACGGTCGCGGTGTTGGGCAGCAGCCCCATCACCGCCAGCATCGCCACCGATTTGCCGGAACCGGATTCGCCGACGATCGCCAGCACCTCGCGCGGCTCGATCGACAGGTCGATGCCCTGCACGGCCATGAACGGACCGGCGGCGGTGTCGAAGGAAACGGTGAGATTCTTGATCTCGAGCAGGGACATGCTCACGACCTCTTCAGCTTGGGGTCGAGCGCGTCGCGCAGGCCGTCGCCGATCAGGTTGATGGCAAAGACGGTGATCAGGATGGCAAGGCCCGGGAAGGTCACCACCCACCAGGCGCGCAGGATGAACTCGCGTGCTTCGGCCAGCATCGTGCCCCATTCCGGGGTCGGCGGCTGCGCGCCCATGCCGAGGAAGCCCAGCGCCGCGGCCTCGAGAATGGCGTTGGAGAAGGACAGCGTCGCCTGCACGATCAGCGGCGCGATGCAGTTGGGAAGGATGGTGACCAGCATCAGCCTGAGATGGCTGGCGCCGGCGACCTTGGCCGAGATGACGTATTCGCGGTTCTTTTCCGCCATCACGGCGGCGCGGGTGAGGCGGGCGAAGTGCGGCTGCAGAACGAAGGCGATGGCGATCATGGCGTTGACGAGGCCCGGGCCAAGCACGGCGACCAGAACCAGGGCCAGCAGAAGCGACGGGAAGGCCAGGATGATGTCCATGATGCGCATGATGAGCGTATCCACCCAGCCGCGGCAGTAACCGGCAAGCAGGCCGAGGATGACGCCGGAGATCAGCGCCGTGGTGACGACGACGAAGCCGATGGCGAGCGAGAAGCGCGAGCCGTAGATCAGGCGCGAGAGAATGTCGCGGCCGACGGCGTCGGTGCCGAGCAGGAACTGGGCGTTGCCGCCCGCCTGCCAGGCCGGCGGCGTCAGGAAGAAGTCGCGGAACTGGTCGTCGGGCGAATGCGGGGCGAGCAGCGGCGCGAAGACGGCGATCAGGATCAGCAGCGCGAAGACGAAGAGGCCGATCACCGCGCCCTTGTTGATCGAGAAATAGTGCCAGAACTCGGCGAACATCTGCAGCCGGGCGTCCTGCGGCCTGACGACGGTCGCGGCTTCGATTGTGGCAGGGCCTTCGTTGGTCATGTCAATTCGCCCGGATACGCGGGTTGATGACGGCATAGAGCACGTCGACGATGAGGTTCACCGACATGACGATGAGCGCGATCAAAAGCAACCCGCCTTGCACGGTGAAATAGTCGCGCTTGGAAATAGCGTCGATCATCCATTTGCCGATGCCTGGCCACGAAAAAATGCTCTCGGTCAGGATGGCGCCGGTCAGGAGCGTGCCGACCTGCAGGCCAATGGTGGTGACGACCGGGATCAGCGCATTGCGGAAAGCGTGCAGCCCGATGACGCGGCGAGGCGCCAGGCCCTTGGCGCGCGCGGTGCGCACATAATCCTCGCCGAGGACCTCGAGCATGGCCGACCGCGTCTGCCTGGCGATGACGGCAAGCGGAATGGTGCCGAGCACGATGGTGGGCAGGACGAGGTGCGACAGGGCCGAGCGGAATGCACCCTTCTGTCCGGAGATCAGGGAATCGATGGTCATGAAGCCGGTTACCGGCTTGAAGAAATAGAGAAGGTCGATGCGGCCGGAAACCGGTGTCCAGTGCAGCATGCCGGAGAACACGATGATCAGCAGCAGCCCCCACCAGAAGATCGGCATGGAATAGCCTGCCAGCGCCGTTCCCATGGTCAGTTGGTCGAACCAGGAGCCGCGGCGGATCGCGGCGAAGATGCCGAAGGCGACGCCGATGACGATGGCGAAGATCATGGCGAAGATGGCAAGTTCGACCGTCGCCGGGAACCGCACCAGGAAATCCTTGAGCACCGGCGTCTTGGTGGAAAACGAGGTGCCGAAATCACCGCTGAGGATATTGGCCAGATAGGTCAGGTACTGTCGCCAGATCGGCAGGTCGAAGCCGAACTGGTGCATCAGCGCAGCGTGACGTTCGGGCGACAGGCCGCGTTCGCCCGCGAGCACCAGCACCGGATCACCGGGCAGGATGCGCACGAAGCCGAAGGCGAGGATGGTTATCCCGATGAAGGTCGGGACGATGAGGGCGAGCTTGCCGAGGATATAACGCAGCATGGCGGGCGAGGTGGGACGGCGCTGTGGCGCCGCCCCGTTTCGCGAACCTTATTCGGCGATATCGACGCCGTCGAAGCGATGGATGCCGAGCGGATCCATCGCAAAGCCGGAGACGGTCTTCTGCATCGGCATGAACACCTTGGAGTGTGCGAGCGTCGCCCACGGTGCCTGTTCCTTGAAGATGACCTGCGCCTGTTCGTAGAGCTTGGTGCGCTCGGCCTGGTCGGAAACCGTCTTGGCCTTGTTGATGAGCGCATCGAAGTCCTTGTTGCACCATTCCGCGCGGTTGTTCGAACCGACGGAAGCGCAGCTCAAGAGCACACCGAGGAAGTTGTCCGGATCGCCATTGTCACCGGTCCAGCCGACGATGACGGCGCCGTCGTGATCGACCGCCGAAGCGCGCTTGAGGTATTCACCCCAATCGTAGCTGACGATGTTGACTGTGACGCCGACCTTGGCGAAGTCGGCCTGGATCAGCTCGGCGGTGCGGCGCGCGTTCGGCATGTAGGGGCGCGACACAGGCATGGCCCAGACATTCATCTTGAGGTCCTTGACGCCGGCCTCTTCGAGCATCTTCTTGGCCGCATCCGGATCGTACGGATCGTCCTTCACGTCCTTGTTGTAGGACCACATGGTCGGCGGGATCGGGTTGACGGCCACCTGGCCGGCGCCCTGGAAGACCGCGTCGATGATAGCCTTCTTGTTGATGGCCATGTTGAGCGCCTTGCGCACGCGCACGTCGTCGAACGGCTTCTGCTGGGTGTTGTACATCAGCGCACCGACATTGAGGCCTTCCTGCTCGTCGACCTTCAGGTTCGGATCGGCCTGCAGGCCGGCGATGTCGGCCGGCGCCGGGTAGGACATGATGTTGCATTCGCCGGCCTTCAGCTTCTGCGCACGGACCGCCGGATCGGTGGTGATGGCGAAGACAAGGTCGTCGATCTTCTGCTTGCCGCCCCAATAGTCGGGGTTGGCCTTGTAGCGGATGGCAGCGTCGGTCTGGTAATCGACGAAGATGAACGGGCCGGTGCCAATCGGCTTCTGGTTGAACAGTTCAGGCGTCTTGTCCGCCTGCAGCTTGTCGGCATATTCCTTGGAAACGATTGAGGCGAAGTCCATGCCCAGCGTCGGGATCAAAGTGATCGCCGGCTCCTTGAGGGTGAACTTCACCGTCAGGTCGTCGACCTTCTCGACCTTGGTGATGTTGTCGCCGAACTGGTCATTGTAATACTGGTAGGCAATGCCCGGTATGTACTGGAACCAGGGGCCGTTCTTGTCGACCTGACGCTGGAACGAGAACACCACGTCGTCGGCGTTGAAGTCGCGCGTCGGGGTGAAATAGTCGGTAGCGGCGAACTTCACACCCTTGCGAAGCTTGAACGTGTATTCCTTGCCATCGTCGGAAATGGACCAGCTTTCGGCCAGGCCCGGCGAGACCGTTGTCTTGCCATGATCGAATTCGACGAGGCGGTTGAAGACCGTACGCGAAGACGCATCGAACGTCTGTCCCGCGGTGTAGGGCGCCGGGTCAAAGCCTTCCGGCGAAGCTTCGGCGCAGTAGACCAAGGTTTTTGCGTTGGCCACGCCGCCCAGGACGCTTGCAGCCAGCAACGCGGCTGCAAAAGTCAGTTTCTTCCTCATTGAGCACTCCCTGATGTTTTTCCAAGCCCCTCTATCAGGCTCGCGAAGCGCGCATATAAGCACCGTTTCTCCGGCTTTGGAACACCCAGTTTGCCTACCCCATGGTAAGCGGGAAAAAAATCCTCCTCTCCGCAAAAAAATGGGAAAATTCAGTATTTTTTTCTATTCACAACATTATTAACGACCGCATTTTTTTATTGATCACCAATCTTACGAGATCAACGTCGCGCCCGCTTTCATATGACCGGGGATGCCGGACGATGCAGGGCCGCTGCGCCCGTGGCGGGAAAGATTTTCGGCGGCAAATCTTTCGACGGCTTGCCGCTGGGGCAAGGCTTGCACGCCCGCCGATAGAGGCCATACATAGACAAGGCACCGTCGGCAGCGGGGGACGCCTCTCTTAGCAGGACGCGAGCGCGGCAGGGGCGAACAAAACAGGGAGGGACGGTTGGCAAAAGCATCGAACAGGACGGCTCCGCCGAAGACGGCCAAGGCGACCCTGAAGCCGGCCGCGGGCGCCGACAAGCAGCCAACGCCCTCCGCCAAGAACGCAAAGGGCGCAAAGAGCACAAAGGCAAAGGTCGCAGGGAAACCTTCCGCCGGCAAGGCGGACGCTGTTGTCAAACCGGCCGCGAAGCCGGCGGCCAAAGCCGTCCCCGCAAAGACGTCGGCGAAGGCCGGAACTGCTAAAACCGGGACGACAAAGACCAGTTCGACCAAGGCCGGGACGACGAAGACTGGCGCGAGCAAGACCGGGGCGACCCGGACTAGCAAGACTGGGGCCGCACAAGCCGCATCCGTGGCCAAGCCGGCACCGGCGGCCTCGAGACCGGCGGCCGCCAAGCGATTGCCGAAAGCGCTCACCGCCCTTGCCGCAGGCTTGCCGGAAAAGCCCTGGCTGGAAAGCTACCCGAAGAACATGCCGGCCGAGATCGGCGCCCTGCCCTACAGCTCCATCGGCGATTTCCTCGTTGCCGCCTGCAAGCAATTTGCCGGCCAGCCGGCCTTCACCTGCATGGGCAAGTCGATCACCTATGCGGAACTCGAACGGCTTTCGGCGGCGTTCGGCGCCTACCTGCAATCGACCGGGTTGCCCAAAGGCGCACGCGTCGCCCTGATGATGCCGAACGTGCTGCAATATCCGGTGGCGATGATGGCGGTGGCGCGCGCCGGCTACACGGTGGTCAACGTCAACCCTCTCTACACGCCGCGCGAGCTGGAACACCAGCTCAAGGATTCCGGGGCACAAGCGATCATCATCCTGGAGAACTTCGCCAGCACCTTGCAAGCGGTGATCGCCAGGACGTCGGTCAAGCACGTCGTCGTCGCGGCCATGGGCGACATGCTCGGCGGGCTCAAGGGAAGCATCGTCAATCTGGTGGTGCGCCGCGTCAAGAAGATGGTGCCGGCCTGGTCATTGCCCGGCCATGTCAAGTTCAACGCGGCGCTGAAGGTGGGCAGCGGCATGGGTTTCAAGCCGGCCAAGGTGGCGGCCGACGATATCGCGTTCCTGCAATATACCGGCGGCACCACGGGAATCTCGAAGGGTGCTATCCTGCTGCACAGCAACGTGCTGGCCAATGTCGCGCAGAATTCGCTGTGGCTGCAGGACGCTTACACGGTCAAGCCAAAACCCGCCCATCTCAACCTCATCTGCGCACTGCCGCTCTATCATATCTTCGCGCTGACCGTGAATGCGCTGATGGGCATGCAAATGGGTGGACAGAACATACTGATCCCCAACCCGCGCGACATCCCCGGCTTCGTCAAGGAAATGGGCAAGTATCCGATCCATATCTTTCCAGGCCTCAACACGCTGTTCAACGCGCTGCTCAACAATGAGGATTTCCGCAAGCTCGACTTCAAGCCGCTGCTCCTGACGCTGGGCGGCGGCATGGCGGTGCAGAAGGGCGTCGCCGAGCGCTGGAAGGCGCTGACGGGCTGCCCGGTCAGTGAAGGCTACGGCCTGTCGGAGACGTCGCCCGTGGCAACGGCCAACAAGTTCAGCTCCGGCGAATTCACCGGCACGATCGGCCTGCCGCTGCCGTCTACCGAGATCGCCATCCGCGACGAGGAGGACAACAATTTGCCGCTCGGCGAGGTCGGCGAAATCTGCATCAAGGGGCCGCAGGTGATGGCGGGCTACTGGAACCGGCCTGACGAGACCGCCAAGGTGATGACCAAGGACGGCTTCTTCAAGTCGGGCGACATGGGCTTCATGGACGAGCGCGGCTACACCAAGATCGTCGACCGCAAGAAGGACATGATCCTCGTTTCCGGCTTCAACGTCTATCCGACCGAGCTCGAGGAAGTCGTGGCGCTGCATCCCGGCGTGCTCGAAGTGGCGGCAATCGGCGTGCCGGACGAGCATTCGGGCGAAGTGCCGAAACTGTTCATCGTCAAGAAGGACCAGGCGCTGACCGCCGAGGCCATCACCGCCTATTGCCGTGAGAACCTGACCGGCTACAAGCGGCCCAGATACATCGAATTCAGGACAGAACTGCCGAAGACGCCGGTCGGAAAGATCCTGCGGCGCGCATTGCGCGAATAGGAGCCGGCTTGGACCACGATCTTGCCGGCGACGATGCGCCGGACCGGCGCCAGCGCCTCGACCCGGCCGAGTTCATCAAGGCCAACATGCGCCTTGTCCCTGCGCCTGCGCTTCCAGAAATCCGGTTTTACACGGCGCACCCCAGCAGCGGATTGAGACGGCTCGTCGAGCCCGAAGGCGATGCGGAAGATGCACCGGAGCCACAACCGCCCTACTGGGCCTACGCATGGGCCGGCGGCACCGTGCTCGCGCGCTATGTCCTCGACCATCCGATGACCGTGGCGGGACGCCGCGTGCTCGACCTTGGTGCCGGTTCCGGCATTGTCGGCATCGCTGCCGCGAAGGCCGGGGCCCGCGAAGTGATCGCCGCCGAGATCGACCGAAACGGCGTCGCCGCGCTCGGTCTCAATGCAAAAGACAACGGCGTCACGATCTCGGTGATCTGCAAAGACATTACCACCGGTCCGCCACCGGCGGTCGACCTTGTGCTGGCCGGCGACGTGTTCTACGGACCCGATGTCGCCGAACGCATGATCCCCTTCCTCGACCGCTGCCTTGCCGATGGCGTCGAGGTCCTGATCGGCGACCCGCGCCGCGCCGATCTACCATTGTCGCGGCTCAGGCTGCTCGCCGAATATCAGGTGCCGGATTTCGGCGACGCGAAGGGCGCCGCAAGCAGGCCGAGCGGCGTCTTTTCCTTCGAAGCCGAGACGCCGCTAGCGACGAGATCAGATCGTCTCCTTGACCCGCGCTGAAAGGAAATCCGGCAGGTCGACAACCGAATCCAGGATCACGTCGGCAATTCCGGCCAGAGATTCACGCGTGCCGGTGCCCGAGAGCACGCCGACCGCCAGGCCGCAGCCGCCGGCACGCGCCATTTCGAGATCGTGGCGGTTATCGCCGATCATGGCGACCTGCGTCGGCTTCAGGCCGGTGAGATCGCAGAAGGCCTGGATCGTATCCGGCGCCGGCTTGGGATTGGCCACCGCGTCATAGCCGTAGGCGGCGTCGAACAGCTGCGCGACGCCGAGCGTCACCAGCGTTTTTTCCGCGCCGCTGGTCGAATCGTTGGTGGCGACGCCGAGCCGATAGGACCTTGCGTGCAAGGTGCCGAGCGTTTCGACGATGCCCGGCAGAGCCACCGCCATCGCCGAGCCCTGCACCGAGGTGATCTGGTTGAAGCGGGCGACGGCCAGCATCTGGTCTTCATCGGACAGGCGCGGAAACCACAATTCGACGACGTCGAGATTGGTGCCGGAGGCAAAGATGGAGTCGGGCTTGAAGCGCCTGTTGGCGAAATCGAAGCCCGCGGCCGCAAGCAGCCTGTCGGCCTTCCAGCGGTCGCCTTCGGAGGCGTCCATGGCCATGAAGTCGGCAACCCCGAGCCAGGTCGCATTGAAGTCGACAAGCGTTCCGTCCTTGTCGAACAATATTCCCTTGATGTCTGCCAACTCAGTCACTCCGAACCACGCAAATGGTGGATGTGTTCCACCAGGCCGGCGGTCGAGGCATCCCGCTTTGCGGCACTTTCCTTGCCTTCCACGACTGGCAGAAGGCCGGTGGCCAGTTCCTTGCCGAGCTCGACGCCCCATTGGTCGAAGGAGTTGATGTCGAACAGCGTTCCCTCGACGAAGACGCGGTGTTCGTAGAGAGCGATCAGGCGGCCGAGCGTGCGCGGGTCGAGCTTGCGATAAAGAATGGTCACCGAGGGCCGGTTGCCGGAGAAGACGCGGTGCGGGGCAATGCGATCGACATCGGCCGGCTTCATGCCCTTGGACAGCATCTGCGCGCGCGCTTCCTCCAGCGTGCGGCCCCTCATGAAGGCTTCCGACTGCGCCAGGCAGTTGGCGAGCAGCAGGTCGTGATGGTGCTTCAGCTCCGGCTCGTGGCCGTTCGCCGCGGCGAGGAATTCGACCGGAATGAAATCGGTTCCCTGGTGCAGGAGCTGGAAGAACGCATGCTGGCCGTTGGTGCCGGGCTCGCCCCAGACCAGCGGCCCGGTCGGCGTCGCCACGGGGCCGCCGTCCAGGGTGACGCTCTTGCCGTTCGATTCCATGTCGAGCTGCTGGAGATAGGCCGGCAGCCTGGACAGGCGCTGGTCATAGGGGATGACCGCGCGGGCCGGGTATTTGCAAACGACGCGATGCCACCAGCCGACAAGGCCAAGCAGCACCGGCAGGTTTTTGGCCAGCGGCGCTGTGCGGAAGTGTTCGTCCATTTCGTGCGCGCCATCGAGGAAGGCGCGGAAATCGCGTGGACCAATGGCGATCATCACGGGAAGGCCGATGGCGCCCCACACAGAATAGCGGCCGCCGACCCAATCCCAGAAGCCGAAGACGCGGTCCGGCTCGATGCCGAACTTCGCCACCAGGTCGAGTGCCGTCGAGACAGCGGCGAAGTGCTTGCCGATCGCTTCCTTGCCGAGCGCCTTTTGGACCCAGTCGCGCGCCGTCTGCGCATTGGTCATCGTTTCGACCGTGGTGAAGGTCTTGGAGGCGACGATAAAAAGCGTGCTCTCGGCGGAAAGGCCCTTCAGCGTGTCGTGGATATGGGCGCCGTCGATGTTGGAGACATAGTGCGCGCGCGGACCGTCATGATAGGGCGCCAGCGCCAACGTCGCCATGGCCGGGCCGAGATCGGAGCCGCCGATGCCGATATTGACGATGTCGGTGATCTTCTTGCCGGTGGCGCCTGTCGCCTTGCCGGAACGCACCGCGTCGGCGAAGGCGCCCATCGCGTCCAATACGGCGATGACCTCCGCCTTCACATCCTGCCCGTCGAGCACGATGCCCTTGCCGGTCAGGTTGCGCAGGGCGGTGTGCAGAACAGCGCGGCCCTCTGTAACGTTGATCTTCTTGCCGGCGAACATGGCGGCGCGGCGGCCTTCGAGATCGGCGGCGTCAGCCAGATTCTCCAGCAGGTCCATCGTGCGCGCATCGACGGCGCATTTCGACCAGTCGAGCAACAGGTCGCCGTCGCTGGCGGAGAACGTCTTGAACCGCTGCGGATCGGCGGCGAAGGCCTGGCGCATATCGCCGGCTGCCGCGGCGCGATGGTCGCGCAAGGCGGCAAGCTGTTTTTGGAAGGCTGACTGATCCACCGGCGGGCTCCTGGGACTGTTAAATTATCTTAGCAGACCGGATGTTTCCGGCGCGTGTCGTCGCGCCAAACTATTGAGCCGAATTCCGTCCGGTCAATACGCGGCGATGACGCACTGCGTTACACGGGATGCGAAGGCCGAAAGATCACTGGCATAAATCCCAAAGATCAGAAAAATTGATTGGCGCAACCCCTTGTGCCACCGTTACATTCGACTGGTCCAGCCAAACGAAAAAAGCTGGCCATCGAGGAACATTTCCCATGCCACAGCGCAACGACACGGCCATATGGTCCGGCCTGTTCCGGATTTCGGCCGAATCCGGCCAGACTTTGCAGGCACAGATCCGCCAGGCGATCGTGGCCGCCATTCTCGACCGCCAGATCGCCGCTTCCATGCCGCTTCCCTCATGCCGGATATTGGCAGAAAAACTCGGCGTGGCGCGCGGAACCGTGGTGCTGGCCTTCCAGCAACTGGTCGACCAGGGCTTCCTGGTGGCGCGCGAGCGGCGCGGCCATTTCGTCAATCCCGACGTTTTGGCGACGCCGGCCAAGCCGCACCAGAAGGCGCCCGACCAGGCCAACGAGATCGACTGGAAGGCACGCCGGCAGATCGCGGCCAGCGACATGCCGCCGCCGGCCAAGCACGAGAACTGGATCAAGTCGTCCTATCCCTTCGTCTATGGCCAGTTCGATCCGGCGCTGTTCCCGACCGCCGAGTGGCGCGAGTGCAACCGCATGGCGCTTGCCGTGCTGGAGATCCGCAACTGGGCCTCCGACATGGTCGATCGCGACGATCCGCTGCTGATCGAGCAGATCCAGGCGCGGCTGCTGCCCAGGCGCGGCATCTTCGCCAACCCCGACGAGATCATCGTCACGCTGGGCGCCCAGAACGCGCTCTACATGCTGGCGACGCTTTTGATGACCAAGGGCTCGAAGGTGGCGATGGAGGATCCGGGCTACCCCGACGCACGCTCGATCTTCCGGCTCGCCGGCGCCGACATCCAGCCGGTGCCGGTCGACCAGTCCGGCATCGTAACCTCTTCGATTCCCAACGATTCCGGCTTTGTCTTCGTCACGCCTAGCCATCATTGCCCGACCATGGTGCCGCTGTCGGCGGAGCGCCGGCAGGACCTTCTGGCGCGCGCCAACCGCTACAACCAGATCATCATCGAGGACGGCTATGACAGCCAGCTTCTGGACGAGGCGCCGCAGCAGGCCTTGAAGAGCCTCGACCGCTCGGGCCGCGTGATCTATGTCGGCTCGATGTCGAAGACGCTGGCTCCGGGCCTGCGGCTTGGCTACATCGTGGCCTCGGCTGGACTAATCGCCGAACTCAGGGCGCTGCGCCGCTTCATGCTGCGCCATCCGCCGGCCAACAACCAGCGCGCGGTCGCGCTGTTCCTGTCGCTCGGCCACCACGAGGCGCTGGTGCGGCGGCTGTCGAGCGCCTTCGACGAGCGGCGCAAGCGCCTGGTCCATGCGATTTCCGCTTTCCTGCCCGAGTGGCGTTCGACCGACTCGGCCGGCGGCACGTCGCTGTGGCTGGAGGGACCGCGCGGCACCGATTCCCGCGGACTGGCCGAGGCCGCCGCCTCGCGCAGCGTCATCATCGAGCCGGGCGACCGCTTCTTCGACCGCACCGAAAAGCCTTCGCGTTTCATGCGCTTGGGCATCTCCTCGATCGCGCTGCAGCATATCGAGCCCGGCATCCGCGAACTTGCAACCGCCGCGGGCCGCAGGCCGGCCGCCGCCTGATCACCTGGGCCTGACCACCTCCCGGGAGCCGCGCAACAGCGGCTCCTGCTTCTTTAGCACTGGCATATGCAACCGGACCGGCTGGCTCATAGGCTGTGCCAATGCCGGCGGCATAGTCGAGGCCTAAAGGGGACGAAGCAGCCGATGGTGGACCAACCGCCGCCCTGCTTCCGAGAAAAGGTGGAGTGCTTCCATGTCAGTGGCTGTCGAAAAGCAGGAAGCGGCCGACCAGCGTTCGCGCCGCTCCGGCGGACGCGAAGCGCGTCGCGCCATGCGGGCGGCGCCGCTCGCCGACGACATCAGGCCGGTTCGCGCCGGCCTTGAGGGGGAAGCTATGGCCCCCTGCGCGGCACTGATTGCGAGCGCATCCACGAAGCGGTGCTGACCCTGCTGGAGACGGTCGGCTTCGCCAACGCAATCCCGTCCTGCATCGAGGCGCTGACCAAGGCCGGCGCCAGCCATGGCGATGACGGCCGTATCCGTTTCCCGCGCGCACTGGTGCTCGACACGATCAAGCGGGCGGCGCGGCATTTCACGCTGCACGGCCAGGACCCGAAGCACGACATGGTGATCCAGGGCAAGCGCGTGCATTACGGCACGGCGGGTGCTGCCGTGCATCTTGTCGACGTCGAGAAGCGCGAGTATCGCGAATCCTTGCTGCAGGACATCTATGATGCCGCGCGCATCGTCGACGGGCTCGACAACATCCATTTCTTCCAGCGGCCCATGGTGCCGCGCGACATTCCCGATCCGCTCGAAATGGACTTCAACACGCTCTATGCCTGCGTGATGGGTACGTCCAAGCATGTCGGCACGTCCTTCACGGTGCGGGAGAACGTGCAACCGGCGCTCGAAATGCTCTACGCGATCGCCGGCGGCGAGGAGAATTTCCGGGCCCGGCCGTTCGTGTCGAACTCCAACTGTTTCGTCGTGCCGCCGATGAAATTCGCCGAGGACGCCTGCGGCGTGCTCGAGGCCTGCGTCGAAGGCGGCATCCCGATCCTGCTGCTTTCGGCCGGACAGGCCGGGGCCACCGCTCCGGCGGCGATCGCGGGTGCGGTGGTGCAAGCCGTGGCCGAAGTGCTGGCCGGCCTTGTCTATGTCAACACCATCAAGCCGGGCCATCCGGCGATCTTCGGTACCTGGCCGTTCGTGTCGGACCTGCGCACCGGCGCCATGTCCGGCGGCTCGGCCGAACAGGCGGTGCTGACCGCGGCCTGCGCGCAGATGGCGCAGTTCTACGACCTGCCAGGGGGTTCGGCCGCCGGCATGACGGATTCGAAACTGCCCGACATCCAGTCCGGCTACGAAAAAGGCATCACCAATGTCATGGCCGGCCTTTCCGGCCTCAACCTGGTCTACGAATCGGCCGGCATGCACGCCTCCCTGCTCGGCTTCTGCCTGGAAAGCCTGATCATCGACAACGACATGCTGGGCCATTGCCTGCGCTGCGTGCGCGGCATCGAGGTGACGGACGACGCGCTGTCGATCGACACCATCGCCGATGTCTGCCTGAAAGGCCCGGGCCACTATCTCGGCAACGAGCAGACGCTGAAGCTGATGCAGACCGAATATTTCTACCCCGCCGTCGGCGACCGGTTTTCGCCGAAGGAATGGAACGAGAAGGGCCGGCCCGACATATTGCAGCGGGCGATCGTCGAGAAGAAGCGCATCCTCGCCGAACGCTTCCCGCGCCATGTGCCGAAGCCGCTCGACGACAGGCTGCGCGCCCGCTTCGGCGACATGATCAAGCTGCCGCGCAACGGCATGGGCGGCTGAGAACGCCCCCCTTTGAAAATAGGTTAATCCGCGCTCAGCCCATAATGTTCGACGACCTCGGTATTGACCAGCTTGGCGTGTAGCGCCATCAGCACGATCTGGGCGTCGAAACTGTCTCCGGCATCGACCGCGGCCTCTATCCGACGCTCCACGTCCTGCCGCGGCTGCGCGCCATGAGAGCGCTCGAATGCCTCAGGCCCAGCAATACAATAGCTGAACAAACACGCCACTTGCGCATAAGCCTGCGGCGGCGGCTCGTCGGGCCAGTGATCCTTCATCAGGTTGACGATGGTGAGCTTTACGCCCTCCGGCACAAGGGCGGGATGCAAGTCGGCTCCGCGCAATGCGGCATCGAGCTGCCTGAGGTCGCTTGAACGGCCGAACATGCCGAGGAAACCGAGGGAAGAGCGCCGTGCGGCCATGATATTCCGATCCCGTTTTCAACCAATTAGGTGGTTCGCCAGCGGAATACAAAGGGAGGGAGATATTAGCCAGTTGCCGCCAAAAGCAGAACACCCGCCAGGGCCGATCCGGCAAGCGTCGGCAGCATGCCGATTTTCAGTTTGAGGATGGCGATCATGGCAGCGCAGGACAGCAGCGCGGCACGCCAGTCGATCGAGGACAGTACCGGCATCTCCGTTCCGAGCCCCGTCGCGCGCACGTCGCGGAAGATGACGTGCAAGGCGAACCACAGGGCGAGATTCATGATGACGCCGACGACCGCCGCGGTGATCGCGCCCAATGCCGCCGACAATGCCTTGTTGCCGCGCAGCGCCTCGATGTAGGGCGCGCCGAGGAATATCCAGAAGAAGCACGGCGTGAAGGTAACCCAAAGCGTAAGCAACGCTCCAAGCGATCCGGCAAACAACGGATATGGCGATCCGGAATGGCGCAAGCCTGCAAGGAAGCCGACGAACTGCAGGACCAGGATGAGCGGTCCAGGCGTGGTTTCGGCAAGGCCCAGGCCATCGACCATTTCGCCTGGCGCAAGCCAGCCAAGAGAGCCGACGGCCGCTTGCGCGACATAGGCCAGAACGGCATAGGCGCCGCCGAAGGTGACGACCGCCATGAGGCTGAAGAAGCCGCCGATCTGCGTCCAGACGCTGTTTGCCGATGTGAACGCCCAGATCAGCAGAACCGGTCCAAGCCAGATCGGCAGCCAGATCGCGATGGTGCGCGGCGCGTGCCATCGCGTCGGCCTGGTGTGGGCCAGTTCGCCGCGCTCGAACATCAGATCGACCGCGCCCGTGGCGTCGGGAGCTTCGTCCCTGCCATGCGCGGCGCCAGAAAACAGGGCCGGCGCGATGCCGTTTCCGACCCACCCCACCAGTCCTGCAAACAGGACGAGGAGCGGAAAGGGGACGTTGAGCACGTAGATGCCGACAAAGGCGCAAAGCGCGATCGCCGCCATCACCCGGTTCTTCAAGGCGCGCCGGCCGATGCGGATCACGGCCTCGACCACGATCGCCAGCACCGCCGCCTTCACCCCGAAAAACAGCGAGTCGACCAGCGGCGCATCACCATAGAGCGCATAGAGAATGCTCAAGGTCAGCATGACGAGCGCGCCGGGCACGACGAAGAGGACGCCGGCGACAAGACCGCCGACCGTCTTGTGCAGCAGCCAGCCGATGTAGATAGCGAGTTGCTGGGCCTCGGGACCAGGCAGCAGCATGCAGTAGTTCAGCGCATGCAGGAAACGCTGCTCGCCGATCCAGCGCTTTTCCTCGACCAATTCCCTGTGCATGAGCGCGATCTGCCCAGCCGGTCCGCCGAAACTGAGCAACCCGATCTTCGCCCAGAGTTTCGTGGCCTCGCGGAAGCTCGGGACCGCAGGCGCCTCGATGAGGTCGGCACTTTCCTCGGAAAGGAGGGAGCTCATGACGCCTTCGCCCCGGCCGGCCAATTGTGCGTCTCGTCGGTGGCGTCGCGGCACCAGCGGAAGAACGCGTCGTAAAGCAGCATGCCGGCATCCAATTGTTGCAGGTCATCGCGAAACATGCGCGACAAGCCAAGCGAGGCGGCGAGAAATCCCGCCGCCTGCGGAACTAGGTCGAGGCTCGCCGTGTCGGCTGCGCGCACGATCACGGCGAGGCGGTCGAGCGCTTCGGATTCGAGCCCGAACTCCTCGAGCATCGTGTCGAAGGTGCAGCGCTCGCCGCGATGGCTCCAGAACGCATTGTCGATGTCGAAAGGAACGGCCTGAAAACGATTGGCGACATCGGGCACTTCCGCCGCGTCGACGAACAGGAAGACCGCTTGGGGATCGAGGAAACGGCGGATCAGCCAGGGGCAGGCGATGCGATCGACTTTGGGCCGGGCCCGCGTCACCCAGACGGTGCGGCCCTTGTCGTCACGAGGCGGCATCCTGTCGGCACGGACCAGAAGGCCGTGGGCGTCCCGCCAGGCTTCGAAGCCGCCTTCGAGCGATTCGGCGGCGATCCCTTCATGGCGCAACCATGCGGCGACGCCTTGCGAGAGCTTTTTTCCCTGCTGGCAGACGACCGCCACGCGGCCACCGGCGAAGTCGGCTGCCCAAGTCTGGACGGTTTTGAAATCGCGCCGGTACGACGCCGGCAGCAAACGTGGATCGGCGTTGTAGTCGTCCTCGGTACGGATATCGAGGATTGCAGGCGCGCCCGGCAAACCGACCATACGGATCAGTTGCGGCACGGTGACAGCGGTTGTTGACGGCATGGCGTCCACCTCCTGAAAGAGAAGCCTGGACGCGAACGTTGGGCTGACGCCTCACGGGGTCGTCGCGATGAACCCCTTGCAGCGATGGTGGATTTGTTGGGCAGGCTTGTCAAGGACGCAATGTCCTCGGTCCATAGCGGGCCACGAAACGAAAAAACGACCGGCGGCCGATCAGGCCGCCGATCGTCGATCGCTATCCGTCAATTGTCGCTTCAAACAATCGATGAATGTCCCGGGGAATAATCAGTGATTGTCCCGGGGCACGCCCTTCGTATGAGCGACGTCCTGGTATTTCACCGCCGGTTTCAGCACCATGCCGCCCGAGAACTGGTCGACCATACCGCGCTGGATTTCCTGCCATGGCGTCTGGTGCTCGGGATAATGGTAGCCGCCATTGTTCTGCAGCTCGGCGCGGCGGCGGGTGATCTCGTCATCGGTGACGAGAATGTTGGCCGTGCCCTTCTTCAGGTCGATGCGAACGCGGTCGCCTGTCTTGAGCAATGCAAGCCCGCCGCCGATGGCGGCTTCCGGCGAGGCGTTGAGGATGGAGGGCGAGCCTGACGTGCCGGACTGGCGGCCGTCGCCGATGCAGGCCAGCGCGTGGATGCCCTTCTTGATGAGATAGGCCGGCGGCTGCATGTTGACGACCTCGGCGCCGCCGGGATAGCCGACCGGACCGGCGCCGCGCATGAACAGGATGGTGTGCTCGTCGATCCCTTGCGCCGGGTCGTCGATGCGGGCGTGGTAATCCTCCGGACCGTCGAAGACCATCGCATTGCCCTCGAAGGCCTCGGGGTCCTTCGGGTTGGAGAGATACCGCTCGCGGAATTCGGGCGAGATGCCGCTGGTCTTCATGATTGCCGAATCGAACAGATTGCCCTTGAGATTGATGAAGCCGGCATTGGCCTTCAGCGGATCGGCGACAGTGCGGATGACTTCGCGGTTCTCGTTGACGGCATCGCGGCAATTGTCGCCCATTGTCTTGCCGTTGGCGGTCAGAGCATCCGGATGCGGCAGCAGCCCGGCTTTCATGAGCTCCGCCACCACGGCCGGCACGCCGCCCGCGTGATGGTAGTCCTCGCCCAGATATTCGCCCGTCGGCTGGAGATTGACGATGAGCGGCACGTCGAGGCCGATCTTCTGCCAGTCGTCATTGTCGAGCGGCACGCCGAGATGGCGGGCGATGGCGTTGAGATGGATCGGCGCGTTGGTGGAGCCGCCGATCGCCGAATTGACGACGATGGCGTTCTCGAAGGCCTTGCGCGTCATGATGTCGGAGGGCTTCAAATCCTCGTGCACCATATCGACGATGCGTTTTCCCGTCTCGTGGGCGATCTGGCCGCGCTCGCGATAAGGAGCCGGAATCGCGGCCGAGCCCGGCAGCTGCATGCCGAGCGCCTCGGCCAGCGAGTTCATGGTGGTGGCGGTGCCCATGGTGTTGCAGTAGCCGGTGGACGGCGCCGAGGAGGCGACGATGTCCATGAACTCGTCGTAGCCGATCTCGCCGGCCGACAGGCGCTGGCGCGATTCCCAGACGATGGTGCCCGAACCGGTGCGCTTGCCCTTGTGCCAGCCGTTAAGCATCGGACCGACCGACAGCGCTATGGCCGGAATGTTGACGGTCGCCGCCGCCATCAACAGCGCCGGCGTCGTCTTGTCGCAGCCGATGGTGAGCACGACGCCGTCAAGCGGATAGCCATAGAGCACTTCTACCAGGCTGAGATAGGCAAGGTTGCGGTCGAGAGCTGCGGTCGGGCGCTTGCCGGTCTCCTGGATCGGGTGGCACGGGAATTCGAAAGGAATGCCGCCCATCGAGACGATGCCTTCGCGCACGCGTTTGGCGAGCTCGATGTGGTGGCGATTGCAAGGCGACAGGTCGGAACCGGTCTGGGCAATGCCGATCAGCGGCTTGCCCGACATCAGTTCGGCGCGCGTCAGCCCGTAATTCAGGTAGCGCTCCAGATAAAGTGCCGTCATGCCCGGATTGTCGGGGTTGTCGAACCACTCCTGCGAGCGAAACTTTTTCTTTCCTGTGGGGGCGCCAGCCATCATGGTCTCCGTATTTGTATGACAAATCGATATGACAACGCGCGGATGCAGGCAAGGGGCACGCGTGATCTGAATCCGGACTTTGGTGCGATAGACATCAATCGGGCCGCACGCTACCAACAATCCGACATTGGTCGTCCGGGAGGTTCTGATGGCTTTGGTGATCGAGGGCGAGGAGCGCATCGCCGCACCCCTCCAGAAAGTTTGGGAAGCGCTGAACGATCCGGCGGTGCTGAGAGAAAGCATCCCCGGCTGCCAGAGCCTGGAAATGAAGTCGCCGACCGAGATGGCGGCGACGGTGGTGCTGAAGATCGGCCCGATCAAGGCGACCTTCAACGGCGAGGTGACGCTGAGAAATCTCAATCCCCCGCATGCCTACACGATCCAGGGCGAAGGCAAGGGCGGCATCGCCGGCTTCGCCAAGGGCGGCGCCGACGTGACGCTGACCGAGGATGGGGCGGACGCGACGGTGCTCAAATACGCCGCCAAGGCCGAAGTCGGCGGCAAGATTGCCCAGCTCGGCAGCCGGCTGATCGAATCGACCTCGAAGAAACTGGCGGGACAGTTCTTTTCGAGCTTCGGCGAGAAGGTGGGTGCTGCTTAGGCTGGTCTATCCAGCGTTGGCGCCGCCTGGACGAAAATTACTCGAAGACGATGCTCGGCACGGCGTCCGCGGCCGCGCCGCGCTCTTCGTTGACCCTGTCCCAGACCTTCGAAGCGATATCGCGATAGATCTTCGCTTCGGCACTGTCGGGCTTCGATGCCACCACCGGCGCACCTTCATCCGAGCTTTCGCGGATGCCCATCTCCAGCGGCACCTCGCCAAGAAAGGTGACGCCGAGGCGCTCGGCCTCGCGGCGTGCGCCGCCGTGGCCGAAGATGTCGTAGCGCTTGCCGGTGTCGGGGGCGAGGAAATAGCTCATGTTCTCGACGATGCCGAGCAGCGGCACGTCGACCTTCCTGAACATGTTGAGGCCCTTGCGAGCATCGATCAGGGCCAGATCCTGCGGCGTCGAGACGATGACCGCGCCGGCCAGCGGCACCTGCTGGGCCATGGTGAGCTGGGCGTCACCGGTGCCGGGGGGCATATCGACGACGAGCACGTCGAGCGGCCCCCATTCGACTTCGCGCAGCATCTGCGTCAGCGCCGACATCACCATCGGACCGCGCCAGATCATCGGCGTTTCCTCGTCGACGAGGAAGCCCATCGACATCACCTTGAGACCGTAATTCTGCATCGGTTTCAGGATCTTGCCGTCCACGGTCTGCGGCCGGCCGTGAATGTTGAGCAGCCTTGGCATGGACGGGCCATAGATGTCGGCATCGAGCACGCCCACCTTCAGCCCGTTGGCGGCGAGGCCGAGGGCCAGATTGACGGCCGTGGTTGACTTGCCGACACCGCCCTTGCCGGACGCAACCGCGATGATCGCCTCTATGCCGGGCACGCCGCGCTTGCCCTGGCTGTGCGAGGCAGGCGCATGGGGCGCCGGGCGCGGCGCGGCAACGGGCGGGGCGGGACGTGGCGCCGGGCGCGCCGCGACAGGCGCCTCCATGCCGCCGCCCTTCTTCTCCGCCGTCAAGGCGACGACAGCGCCAGCGACACCTGGAATAGCTTTCACGACACGCTCGGCCGCGGCGCGCAATGGCTCCATCTCCTGCGCCCTGGCGGCCGGAACGGTGATCGAGAAGAACACTTTCGAATCGGCGATGAAAATCTCGGAAACCATGCCGAGGTCGACGATGTTGCCGGTGAAATCGGGGCCATTGACCGTTTTCAGGCGCTCGATGACGGTTTCCTTGGTGACGGACATGGCTGTTGCTTCCCTGGCGTTCGGCTGCTGCTCACATAGTGCAGATCGCCGGCGGCTCCAAGCGCCAGGCCGCGACATCAGCCTGCCAGGCGAACCGCCAGATAGGTCAGTGCCGAAATCGCCGCCGTCGCCGGCAAAGTGACGACCCATGCGATGACGATGTTGCCGGCTATGCCCCAGCGCACCGCCGAGACACGGCGGGCGGCGCCGACGCCGATGATGGCGCCGGTGATGGTGTGCGTGGTCGAAACCGGAACACCGAGCCATGTCGCGGCGAAGAGGGTGATGGCGCCGCCGGTCTCGGCGCAGAATCCCTGCATCGGGTTGAGCCTGGTGATCTTCGAGCCCATCGTGTGGACGATGCGCCAACCGCCGAACAGCGTGCCCAGCGCCAATGCCGACTGGCAAGTCAGGACCACCCAGAGCGGCACGTAGAAATCCGTTCCGAGCATGCCTTGGGAATAGAGCAGCACGGCGATGATGCCCATGGTCTTTTGCGCATCGTTGCCGCCATGACCGAGCGAATAGAGGGAGGCGGAAAAGAACTGCATGACACGGAAGGTACTGTCGACGGCGAACGGCGTCTGGCGCACGAACAGCCAGGAAACCACCAGGATCAGGAGAAGCGCCAGGACAAAGCCCGTCGCCGGCGACAGGACGATGGCGGCGACCGTCTTGCCGAGCCCCGCCCAGACGATGGCACCCGTGCCGGCCTTTGCGACGCCTGCCCCCACCAATCCGCCGATCAGCGCATGCGAACTGCTCGACGGGATGCCGGCGATCCAGGTGACGATGTTCCAGACGATGGCGCCGACCAGGGCGGCGAAGATCACCGCCGGGGTGACGATGCTTGCATCGATGATACCCTTGCCCACGGTTTCGGCGACATGAAGGCCAAAGAACATGAAGGCGATGAAATTGAAGAAGGCCGCCCAGAACACCGCGTAATGCGGTCTCAGCACCCGGGTCGAGACAATGGTGGCGATCGAGTTGGCGGCGTCGTGCAGGCCGTTGAGGAAATCGAAGAACAGCGCGACGGCGACGAGGCCGACCAGCAGGGGAAAGGCGATCGCGACTTCCATCGCCTAGACGTTCTCGATGACGATGCCGCTGATCTCGTTGGCCACGTCCTCGAAGCGGTCGACCACCTTCTCCAATTGGCCATAGATCTCCGAGCCGATCAGATAGGCCATCGCATCGCTGCGGCCGTGCCGCCTGAAGAGATCCTTCAGGCCCTGCTCATGCAGATCGTCGGCTCGGCCTTCGGCACGCATGACTTCCTCGGCGAGTTCGTTCAGGCGCGCACTGTTGGCGCCGACCTTGGCCAGCAGCGGGATCGCCTCCGCGACGAGCCTGGCGGCATCGACAATGACGGCGCCCATTTCCTGCATCAGCGGATCGAATTCCCTCTTCTCGAACAGCCGCACCGTCTTGACGGTCTTGTGCATCATGTCGATGGCGTCATCCATCGACTGGATCAGGTCCTTGATATCGCCGCGGTCGAAAGGCGTGATGAATGAGCGCCGCACGGCAAGCAGGACTTCGGCGGTGATATGGTCGGCTTCGTCCTCGAGATCGACGATCTTTTCGCACCAATGCTCGATGTCCTTGCCTAGGAGGAGCTGCTGCAGGGCCTCCGCGCCGCCGACCACCGTGCGGGAATGCCGCTCGAACAGGTCGAAGAAGCGATCTTCGCGCGGCAACAGCTTGCGGAACCAGCCCAGCATGTTCGTCCCTCCCGGCGCACCAGTTCCATCCACATAGCGCCGCATGCGCCCATGGGGAACAGTAAGCCGGCTGAAAGATGTGGATGCAGCCAATTGCAGGCACCGCTCGCGAACGGCAATTGGCGGCCATCGCCGGCAAAGCGGGGCTCGTCAAGCGACGGGGGCGACCTATTTCCAAGGAGACGCCGGGGACGACAAGCAGCGAAGGAGAAACGATCATGCTTGCAAACAGCAACGCGACGGCCAACCTCGCGGTGAAAGACCTGGCGAAGGCAAAGGCTTTCTATGAGGGGACGCTCGGCCTGAAACAGGTGCATGACGAGGGTGGCGAACTGATCGTGTACAAAAGCGGCGACACCACGATCAACGTCTATCGCTCTCAGTTCGCCGGAACCAACAAGGCGACGGCGGTGACGTGGACGGTCGGCGATGAGATCGACACCGTCGTCAGCGGGCTGAAATCGAAGGGCGTTGCCTTCGAACACTACGAGATGCCTGGCCTGACACTGGAAGGCGACATCCATGTCGGCCACGGCATGAAGGTCGCCTGGTTCAAGGATCCGGACGGCAACATCCTCAATCTCGTCGACCGATAGGTTTCTGCGATCAAGCATCGGCTTGGGGCGATCGACATCGCAGTGGCCGGCAGCCCTCTGGCGCGGTGCGGCGGCGGCGGCTAGCTTCAGATATGATCGACAAGCTGGAATTTTTCATCGCGCTGGCCAAGGAAGAGCATTTCGGGCGGGCTGCCGAAGTGTGCGGCGTCACCCAGCCCACCTTGTCGGCCGGCATCAAGCAACTTGAGGGTCAGCTGGGCGTGATGCTGGTCCTGCGCGGCTCGCGCTTCCAGGGCCTGACCCCGGAGGGCAAGCAGGTGCTGGTGTGGGCGCGCCGCATCGTCGGCGATACCAGAACCATGCGCGAGGAGATGCGGGCGGCGCGGCACGGCTTGTCGGGACGTATCCGCATCGCCGCCATTCCCACCGCGCTCGCCATGGTGGCGCGGCTGACGACGCCATTCCGCGAAAAACACCCCGGCGTCACCTTCTCGGTACTGTCCCGGACCTCGATCGAAGTGCTGTCGCTGCTCGGCAATTTCGATATAGACGCCGGCATCACCTATCTCGACAACGAACCGCTCGGACGAGTGACCAGCGTACCACTCTACGATGAGCGCTATCAGCTGATCACCGCCATCGGAAACCCCTATTCCGACCGCGACAAGGTGACATGGGCCGAGATCAGCCACCTGCCGCTCTGCCTGCTGACCCCGGACATGCAGAACCGCCGCATCATCGACCAGCACCTGGCCGAGGCCGGCGTCGAGGTGCGGCCGACGCTGGAATCCAATTCGATGATCGTGTTGTTCTCGCATATCCGCACCGGGAAATGGTCCTCGATCATGCCGCTCAACCTCACGGAAACGTTCGGCTTTTCCGAGCCTATCCGAGCCATCCCGATCGTCGAGCCGGACGCCAGCCACACGGTCGGGCTGGTGGCCGCGTTGCGCGAACCGCATACGCCGCTGGTTTCGGCGCTGCTGGACGAGGCGATGGCGCTTGCAGACGATTTCCGCGCCCGCCGCTAGGTTAGGGAATACAGGTGCTGGAGCTCGATAGAAAATTTCTATCGAGCGACGGATCAGCTTTATTGATTTCAGGGGTTTCTCCTGATTTTGTAAAGGCTTAGCGATAAAGCCACCGACCAGGGAGGGCGCTGCGTGACGATGCAGCCTGCAAGTACCGAGATCGCATCGCGCACGGCCGCGATCATCCAGGAGCTGAAAGACCTCGAAGGTCCGCTGCTGCCGATCCTCCATAACATTCAGGAAGAGTTCGGCCATGTGCCGCAGGCAGCACTCCCGGTCATTGCCGACGGACTGAACCTTTCCAGAGCAGAGGTGCACGGCGTCGTCACCTTCTATCACGATTTCCGCGCCCGCCCGGCAGGCCGGCATGTGCTCAAGCTCTGCCAGGCCGAAGCTTGCCAGTCGATGGGTTCCGACGTGGTAGCCGCCAGGATCAAGCAATTGCTCGGCATTGATTTCCACGAGACGGCGAAAGACGGTTCGGTGACCCTGGAGCCGGTTTATTGCCTCGGGCTGTGCGCCTGCTCGCCCTCGGCGATGCTCGATGGCGAGGTGATCGGGCGGCTCGACAACGAACAGATCGAAGAAATCGTCGCAAAGGTGCGCTCATGATCCCGCGCATCTACATTCCCGGCGACTCCGGCGCGCTGGCGCTCGGTGCCGAAAGGGTCGCCAAGGCAGTTCGCGCTGAACTCGCCGAGCGCGGCGTTGAGGCCAAGATCGTCCGCAACGGGTCGCGCGGCGCCTATTTCCTAGAGCCTATGGTCGAGGTCGCCACAGCAAACGGCCGCGTCGCCTACGGGCCGGTGAAGCCGTCCGACGTCAAGAGCCTGTTCGACAATGGCTTTCTCACAGGCGGCCACCACAAGCGCTGGCTGGGCGCGCCGGACAAGATCCCGTTCCTGGCCAAGCAGACCCGTCTGACCTTCGCGCGCTGCGGCATCAACGACCCGCTGTCACTCGACGCCTATAAGTCGCTTGGCGGACTGAAGGGCCTGCAGAACGCGGTGGCCATGGCCCCGGCCGACATCGTCAAGCAGGTCACTGACTCGGGGCTGCGCGGCCGCGGCGGCGCCGGCTTCCCGACCGGCATCAAATGGAAGACGGTGCTCGATACGACATCCGAGCGCAAATACATCGTCTGCAACGCCGACGAGGGCGACAGCGCCACCTTCGCCGACCGCATGATCATCGAGGGCGATCCCTTCGTGCTGATCGAAGGCATGGCGATCGCCGGCATCGCCACCGGCGCGACCAAGGGCTTCGTCTACATCCGCTCGGAATATCCGCATGCGGTGGCGGTCATGAACAAGGCCGTCGAGGTCGCCCGCAAGGCCGGGGTGCTCGGCGTCAACGTGCTCGGTTCGCCCAACGCCTTCGACATGGAGATCCGCGTCGGCGCCGGCGCCTATGTCTGCGGCGAGGAGACCTCGCTTCTGAACAGTCTGGAAGGCAAACGCGGCGTGGTGCGCGCCAAGCCGCCGCTGCCGGCAATCCAGGGCCTTTTTGGCAAGCCGACGGTGATCAACAACGTCATCTCGCTGGCTTCGGTGCCTGTCATCATGGACAAGGGCGCCGCCTACTACAAGAATTTCGGCATGGGCCGCTCGCGCGGCACGATCCCGATCCAGATCGCCGGCAACGTCAAGCGCGGTGGCCTGTTCGAGGCGGCTTTCGGCATGACGCTGGGCGAAATCATCGACGATATCGGCGGCGGCACGGCCACCGGCCGGCCAGTGAAGGCGGTGCAGGTCGGCGGCCCACTCGGCGCCTATTTTCCGCGCGCGCTGTTCGACACACCGTTCGACTATGAGGAATTCGCCAAGCGCGATGGACTGATCGGCCATGCCGGCATCACCGTATTCGACGACACCGCCGACATGCTGAAGCAGGCGCGCTTCGCCATGGAGTTCTGCGCCATCGAAAGCTGCGGCAAGTGCACGCCCTGCCGCATCGGCTCGACGCGCGGGGTGGAGACCATCGACAGGCTCGCCGCCGGCATCGAGCCGGAGAAGAACCTCGCCCTGGTTACCGATCTCTGCAACACGATGAAGTTCGGATCGCTCTGCGCGCTGGGCGGCTTCACGCCCTACCCGGTGATGAGCTCGATCACGCATTTCCCCGAGGATTTCAAGCCCGCGCCGGCGCGCATGGCTGCTGAATAGGAGCTGGCAGATGAACATCAAAGCCGACTTCCCGACGCTTATCGAAGAGATCGATTACGGAACTCCGCAATCGAAGGCTGAGAAGCGGATCACGCTGACCGTCGACGGCCGCAGCATCAGCGTGCCGGAAGGCACGTCGATCATGCGCGCCGCGATGGAAAGCGGGGTCGAGATCCCGAAGCTATGCGCCACGGACATGCTGGACTCGTTCGGTTCCTGCCGCGTTTGCCTGGTCGAGATCGAAGGGCGCGGCGGCACGCCGGCGTCCTGCACGACGCCTGTCGGCGAAGGCATGGTGGTGCGCACGCGGTCGGAACGGCTCGACGCCATTCGCCGCGGCGTCATGGAGCTCTATGTCTCCGACCATCCGGTGGGCTGGAACGAGAAGGCCGGCACCGGCGCCAGTGAGTTCGACGCGGTGGCGAAGTCGGTTGGCCTGACCGAGAACCGCTACGGCGTCGAAGGCCGCAATCACGTCAAGGAGGATGGCGTCGCGCCCGGCCACGGCTCGCTGGCCGTCGACTACGTCGCGCGTGACGAATCCAATCCGTATTTCACCTATGATCCGGCGCAATGCATCGTCTGTTCGCGTTGCGTGCGGGCCTGCGAAGAGGTGCAGGGCACCTTCGCGCTGACGATCGAGGGCCGCGGCTTCGAATCGCGCATGGTCGCCGGCATGCACGAGGATTTCATCGCTTCCGAATGCGTGTCCTGCGGCGCCTGCGTGCAGGCCTGCCCGACCGATGCGCTGCGCGAGAAGACAGTGCTCGCCAAGGGCCTGCCGGAACGCTCGGCCGTCACCACCTGCGCCTATTGCGGCGTCGGCTGCTCGTTCAAGGCCGAAGTGAAGGACGACGAGGTCATCCGCATGATGCCCTACAAGGAGGGCAAGGCCAATCACGGCCATTCCTGCGTGAAGGGCCGCTTCGCCTATGGCTATGCCACTCACAAGGACCGCATCCTGTCGCCGATGATCCGCGAGAAGGTCAGCGATCCCTGGCGCGAAGTGAGTTGGGAGGAGGCGATCGCCCACACGGCCAAGGAGTTCCGCCGCATCCAGTACCAGTACGGACGTACGGCGATCGGCGGCATCACCTCGTCGCGTTGCACCAATGAGGAGACCTATCTGGTCCAGAAGCTGGTGCGCCAGGGCTTCCGCAACAACAATGTCGATACCTGCGCGCGCGTCTGCCATTCGCCGACCGGCTACGGGCTCGGCCAGACCTACGGCACCTCGGCCGGCACGCAGGATTTCGATTCCGTCGAATTCACCGACGTCGCCGTCATCATCGGCGCCAATCCGGCTTCCGCACACCCGGTGTTCGCCTCGCGGCTGAAGAAGCGGCTGCGCCAGGGCGCCAAGCTGATCGTGCTCGACCCGCGCCGCACCGAGATGGTCAAGTCGGCGCATATCGAAGCCGACTACCACCTGCCGCTGAAGCCCGGCACCAATGTCGCCGTGCTGACGGCGCTCGCACATGTCATCGTCACCGAAGGCCTGTTCGACGAGGCCTTCGTCCGCGAGCGCTGCGACTGGACGGAATTCCAGGACTGGGCGTCCTTCGTCGCCCTGCCGGAGAACAGCCCCGAAACCGTCGGCAAGCTGTCCGGCGTCGATCCCGAACTGATCCGCGGTGCGGCACGTCTCTACGCCAAGGGCGGCAACGGGGCGATCTACTACGGCCTCGGCGTCACCGAGCACAGCCAGGGCTCGACCACGGTGATGGCGATTGCCAATCTCGCTATGGCCACCGGCAATATCGGTCGCCCGGGCGTCGGCGTGAACCCGCTGCGCGGCCAGAACAACGTGCAGGGCTCGTGCGACATGGGCTCCTTCCCGCACGAACTGCCAGGCTATCGCCATGTCTCGGGCGACGCGGTGCGCGACATCTATGAAAGCCTGTGGGGCGTGAAGCTGGACGACGAACCCGGCCTGCGTATCCCCAACATGCTGGATGCCGCCGTCGACGGCTCCTTCAAGGGCATCTACATCCAGGGCGAGGACATCCTGCAGTCCGATCCCGACACCAAGCATGTCGCCGCCGGACTGGCCGCGATGGAATGCGTGGTCGTGCACGACCTTTTCCTCAACGAGACGGCGAACTACGCGCATGTGTTCCTGCCGGGCTCGACCTTCCTTGAGAAGGACGGCACCTTCACCAATGCCGAGCGCCGCATCAACATGGTGCGCAAGGTGCTGGAACCGAAGGCGCGTTACGCCGATTGGGAAGCGACGCAGGAGCTTGCCCGTTCCGTCGGGCTGGACTGGAACTATGCGCATCCGTCCGAGATCATGGACGAAATCGCCAAGACGACGCCGAGCTTCGCCGGCGTCTCGTTCGAGTTGCTCGACCGCGTCGGGTCGGTGCAGTGGCCCTGCAATGAGAAGGCGCCACTCGGCACCCCCATCATGCATGTCGACGGCTTCGTGCGCGGCAAGGGCAAGTTCATCCGCACCGAATATGTGGCGACGGACGAGCGAACCGGGCCGCGCTTCCCGCTGCTTTTGACCACCGGCCGGATCCTGTCGCAGTACAATGTCGGCGCGCAAACGCGGCGCACCGACAATATCATGTGGCACTCCGAGGACCGGCTGGAGATCCATCCGCACGACGCCGAGAACCGTGGCCTGCGCGACGGCGACTGGGTGCGGCTGACCAGCCGCTCCGGCGAGACGACGCTGCGCGCGCAGATCACCGACAGGGTGTCACCGGGCGTGGTCTATACGACCTTCCACCATCCCGACACGCAGGCCAACGTCATCACCACGGACTTTTCGGACTGGGCGACCAACTGTCCGGAATATAAGGTGACGGCGGTGCAGGTCGGTGCCTCCAACGGACCATCGGAATGGCAACGCGACTATGACGAGCAAGCGCGCAACAGCCGCCGCATCGCCCCGCTGGAAGCGGCGGAGTAGACTTGGACGAGACATTCGACAATAAGAGCTTCAATCTTGATGGTTGATCGACCACCATTGCGTCGAGCTTCACTCGATACCCCTTCCCCGATCGACCGGGATGAGGAAAGGCTTGAGGGGTGCGTCTCGTGACCCGCAAACGCCCCGCCATCACCGAAATGTCCCGTCTCGCTCGCCGCGCCAGCGGCACGGCAGCGGCCCGCCGCATGGTGCCGGAAGAAACGCCGGTGGCGTTCTCCTTTGCCGGCACGGCGCACGCGGTGATGATGGCGAGCCCGGCCGATTTGAAGGATTTCGCGCTCGGTTTCTCGCTGACCGAAGGCATCATCGCTTCACCCGAAGAGATCGAGGCGATCGAGGTCGAGGATCTCGGCGCCGGCATCGACATCCAGATTCGACTGAAGGACCAGGCCAACACGCGGTTCGAGACGCGGCGGCGCAGGCTCGCCGGACCGGTTGGCTGCGGGCTCTGCGGCATCGAATCCATCGAGGAAGCGATGCGCTCGGTCGATGCGGTTGGTGCGTCTAAACTTACGCTTGATGCCGGCGACATCGTCCGTTCCGTCAAGCTTCTCTCCAGGATGCAGCCGCTGCACAGCGAGACGGGCGCGGTGCACGCCGCCGGCTTCTATATCCCCGGCAAGGGCACCGTCATTGCGCGCGAGGATGTCGGCCGTCACAACGCACTGGACAAGCTGGCCGGTGCATTGGCCAAGGCCGGCATCGACGGCGCGACCGGCGCGGTAGTGGTGACGTCGCGCGTCTCCGTCGAGATGGTGCAGAAGACGGCGACGATCGGCTCGCCCTTCATCATTGCCGTCTCTGCGCCGACCGCGCTCGCCGTCCGCACCGCCGAACAGGCCGGCATGACGCTGGTGGCCTTGGTTCGCGGCGACGATTTCGATATTTTCACCCATCCGGACCGGGTGGTTCGCGGAGTTGCCAAACATGTCGCATGACGAAGACCACATCATGAGCACCAGCGAGAAGCTGGTGCGGATGGCCAACCAGATCGCGGCCTTTTTCCACTCCAGGCCGCGCGAAGAAGGCGTGGCCGGGGTGGCCGAGCATATCAACAAATTCTGGGAGCCGAGGATGCGGCGTCAGTTCTTCGAGATGCTGGACAGCGGCGGCGACGGCTTCGATGAACTCGTCGTGGCTGCCTCGACCAGGATCAAGCGGCCGGTCTCGCCCGCCGAGGCCGATCTGAAGCTCGGGCTCAAGCTTCCCCCAGGCGACGTAGCCGTCTCGCAAAAATAGCCATTGGTTCGCGTCCGCTTATATTTCCTTCCGCTAAAGTTTAAGCTGCCGCACGCGACGCAGCTCTGCTATGGTCAGCGATCCGAAATCGCCAGGCCGGGCGGAACAACTCGTGAGGCCGATCGAGACCCGATACGCCCGTAGCGGCGATGTGCGGATCGCCTATCAGGTGGTCGGCCAAGGCGCGTTCGATCTCGTCTTCGTGCCGGGCTTCATCTCCAATCTCGACCTGCATTGGGAGGATGAAGGCTATAGCAGGCTGCTGAAACGGCTTTCCGCCTTCTCAAGGCTGATCCTGTTCGACAAGCGCGGCACCGGCCTGTCCGACCGCGTCGATGCCAACCATCTCCCCAGCCTCGAAACGCGCATGGACGACGTGCGTGCGGTGATGGACGCGGCCGGCAGCGGCCGCGCGGCCCTGCTCGGCGCCTCGGAAGGCGCTCCGATGGCCATGCTGTTCGCCGCCACGTATCCGGAGCGGACGCGCGCCCTGGCGCTCTATGGCGGCTATGCCCATTTCCACCGATGGGTGATGCCGCCGGAACGGCTGGAGGCATTCATCGCGACGACGGAAACCGCCTGGGGCACAGGCGCCACCTTGCCGCATTTTGCGCCCGGCCGCGTCGAAGACAGTCACTTTGCCGCCTGGTGGTCGCGGTTCGAGCGGCTGTCGGCAAGTCCAACGGCGGCGGCGGCGCTGGCGCGCATGAATGCCGGCATAGACGTGCGCGGCATACTCTCGGCGATCAGCGCGCCGACGCTGCTGATCCACCGCCGCAACGACGCGCGCGTCGATCCCGATGCCAGCCGCTTTCTCGCCCGGAAGATCCCGAACGCCCGGCTTGTCGAAATCCCCGGGCGCGACCACCCGGTGTGGACCGGTGATGTCGACCGGGTCGCCGACCTGATCGAGGAATTCCTGACCGGCGAGCCGGCCGTGGCCGACAGCGAGCGCGTGCTCGCCGCATTGCTGGTGACGCGTATCTACGATACGGCGCGCCTCGGCGACCGCATGTGGAGCGAGCGCAGCCAGCGATTCCAGGAGACCTGGCGATTGCTGGTGGGGCGCCATGGCGGACGTGTCGCAGGCACGCATGGCGAGCTGATGATCTCGCGCTTCGATGGTCCGGCGCGCGCCATACGCTGCGCGGCGGCATTGCGCGAAGCGGCGCAGGAGATCGGTGTGGCCAGTGCACAGGGCGTACATGTCGGCGAGATCGAGATGCGCGGACCGCCGGTCGGCTTGACTGCACGCGTGACCATACAACTTGCGGCCCATGCCAGCCGCGGCGAGATCCTGGCGTCGCGGCTGGTTTCCGACCTGGCGACCGGCTCCGGCCTACACTTCATCGAAGGCGGACGCATTGCGCTCGACGAGTTGGACGAGCCGTTGGCGTTTGTTCTTGCGACGTCCGAGCAGCATCTGGAACCCGCCTGCCGATCCAAGCCCAGGCCTGCCGAACCGGCCGCGCTGACGGCGCGCGAAAGCGAGGTGGTGAGCCTGATCGCCGACGGCAAAAGCAATGCCGCGATCGCCGCCGAGCTCAACCTCAGCGAGCATACGGTCAAGCGTCACGTCGCCAACATATTGCTCAAGCTCGACCTGCCGTCGCGGGCGGCGGCGGCCGCGTTTTCGGCACGGAACCCTGGCCCGCACGGGCCATAAAGGCCATGGCGCTTTCGGGCGAAGCGGCCGATGGCGTCGGGGATTATCAATTCTTCCCATGCAGGCCAGGCGATATCGCCGTGACGGTACTGCGAAGGGAGGATGAAATGGTGAAATCAAGTCGCAAGACCAGATTGCTCGTCATCGCGGCCGGCGTCGGCGCCTTGCTGGCCCTGGCTCCGGCGCGGGCCGAGGATGCCTCGGCGACGGCAGCATACAAGGACATAGAGGCCACGCTCGGCTCCGTACCGGACATGTTCAGGACTTTGCCTGACGTGGCGGTCGCCGGCGCCTGGGCCGAGATAAAGTCGATGCAGCTCAACCCCAAGACCGCACTCGACGGCAAGACCAAGGAACTCATGGGGCTTGCCGTCGCCTCGCAGATCCCTTGCCAGTACTGCGTCTACTTCCACACCGAGGCCGCCAAGCTCAACGGCGCGACCGACGAGGAGATCAAGGAAGCGGTGGCAATGGCGGCGATCGTTCGCCACTGGTCGACGATGCTCAACGGCAGCCAGGTCGACCTCACAGCCTTCAAGAAGCAGACCGACGACGTGTTCGCGGCCGTGAAGGCCAAGTCGCAGTGACACTATCGCTGCACGGCGATGACCGCCGGGCAGCACTTTGCTCATCAACCGCCCGATCGGGAAGACGGGCCCATGGAGGATGAAATGCTGACCAAGACACAGACCGTTGACGGCGCGGCAATCAAGAAAGCCATCGAAGGGCGCGACGGACAGATGCTGTCGAGCTTTTACGCCGACGATGCGGTGTTGCGGGTCGTCGACCGCAATAATCCGCCGAGCAAGCCGCGCGAGATCCGCGGCCGAGCGGCGATCAGCACATTCTGGGACGACATCTGCAGCCGGGCAATGACCCACAAGGTCGATACCACCATTGCCGATGGCGACAATCTCGCCTTCACCCAAGCCTGCGCCTACCCGGACGGGACCAAGGTGTTCTGTGCGGCGATGCTGGAACTCAAGGGCGGGCGGATTGCACGGCAGACCGTCGTGCAGGCCTGGGACGAGTAAGCGGCATCAGCCGCATCTTCGGAGGAGGAAAACATGTTCAGCGCCAGATGGCAGATCGACGCCAGGTTCGGACACAAGCAGACCGTGCTCGACCTCTTGCGGAAATGGGAATCCGAGATCGGTTCGCAGGTCGGCGTCGCCGACCTGAAGTTCCAGATCATGACGGGTTCGATCGGCGCGCGGGAGGCGACGGTCGAATCTCACCACCAGGTCGAAAGCCTGGCCCAGTTGGAAGAGTTCTTCGCCAGGATCGGCAAGATCGACGCGCATGCCAAATGGGGCAAGGAGATCGAGCCTTACGTCGTGTCGGGCACCAGCCTCTGGCAGATTTTCCGCATCGTCGAATAATGCATGTCGCCCAAAGGTGCCCATAGAACAACGATCTGAAGCGCGCCGCATCGGTCCCTTTCGACGCGACGCGCTTTCGCTACCATGACGGCTTCCGCCTGCCCGCTATGGCTCTCCCGGGCCATTTCCCCACTGGCCCTTTCGGGCGAAGCAGCGAGGAGCCGGATCGGTGCAATGTGCTCTCCTGCACCATCCTGCGCACCCGACGGATGGACGGCACAAGCAAAGCAACAAGATAAATCGTCGCGTCGAAACCATATGGCGCGGGCGCGATCAGGGAGGAAACCGATGACCGACGAAACCTATGCAAAACTGCGTGAAGGCTTGCGCGGAGAGCTGATCCTGCGCGGCGAAGCCGGCTATGAGGAGGCCCGCAAGGTCTACAACGGCATGATCGACAAGAGTCCGGCGCTGATTGCACGCTGCGTCGATGTCGCCGACGTGATCGCCGCTGTAAGGTTCGCGCGCATAAACGACCTCCTCATCGCCGTGCGCAGCGGCGGCCACAACGGCGCGGGATTGGGGATTTGCGACAACGGTCTCGTCATCGACCTGTCGATGATGAAAGGCGTCCATGTCGACCCGAAAACCCGCACCGTGAGGGTCGCGCCCGGCTGCACTTCGGGCGACGTGGACCACGCCACCCATCCTTTCGCGCTCGCTGTTCCGTTCGGCATCGTTTCGACCACGGGCGTCGCCGGCCTTACCCTCGGTGGAGGAACCGGCTATCTCACGCGCAAATACGGCCTCACCATCGATAATCTGATCGAGGCCGATCTGGTGCTGGCCGATGGCAGCATGGCGAAGGCCAGCAAAAGCGAGAATCCCGACCTGTTCTGGGCGCTCCGGGGCGGCGGCGGCAATTTTGGCGTGGTAACCAGCTTCCTGTTCCAGGCTCATCCGGTGAACATGATCTTCGGCGGTCCGGTGTTCTGGGACGCCAGGCACGCGTCGGCGGTCATGCGTACCTATCGCGACTACCTGCCGGAAGCGCCGGAAGACCTCGGCGCTTTCGTCGGCCTCAAATCCGTCCCTTCGAGCGATCCTTTCCCGCGCGAGCATTGGGGCAACCGCGCCTGTGCCATCATCTCGTGCTACAACGGCACGGAGGAGGACGGGCGCAAGGCCATGGCGCCGCTGCTGGACACCTTGCCGCCGCCAATGTTCAACTGGATGGGCGTAATGCCGTTCCCGGCGATGCAGTCGCTATTCGACCCGCTCCTTCCGAAAGGCCTGCAATGGTACTGGAAGGGCGATTTCGTCAAGTCGCTTCCCGACGAAGCGATCGCGACCCATATCGCACAGGCCGCCCAGGCGCCCAGCGAATTGTCGCTCATGCATCTATACCCGATTGACGGCGCCGTCCGCCGCGTCGGCAAGGACGAGACCGCCTGGAACGCGCGTGACGCAAGCTGGTCGATGGTCATCGCCGCCATCGACCCCGATCCGGGCAAAGCCGCCGACCTGACCGCGTGGGCACGGAATTACTGGGCGAGCGTCCATCCCCATAATGGCGAGGGCGGCTACGTGAACTTCATGATGGACGATGAAGGAGACGCGCGCTTGCAGGCGAGCTATGGCGGAAATTACGAGCGGCTGAGCCAGGTTAAGCGAACCTACGACCCATCCAATGTCTTCCGGGTCAACCTGAACATCAAGCCTGCGACATCGGCGATGCCGGGCCGGACGGCCGCGTAGTGCCGGGGTCTCGCCGCTGATGCCGTTCGGCGGCCGTGCCTGTCAAATGCAGCGCAATCGCGAAGTGGAATGGCGCTGACGACCCTCTCAAGCGGGGTCGCCGGCGCCGGCCACAGCCATATAAGATCTGCCTTTGCCGGAAGGAGACAGATTACCCGTGCGCCACCATCACATGGCGCACGGCGGTATAATCCTCCAGCGCGTAGAGCGACATGTCCTTGCCGTAACCGGACTGCTTCAGCCCGCCATGCGGCATCTCGTTGGTCAGCATGAAGTGGGTGTTGATCCAGGTGCAGCCATATTGCAGGCGAGCGGCCGTCGCCATGGCGCGCGAGACGTCCCTGGTCCACACCGATGACGCCAAGCCATAATCGCTGTCGTTGGCCCAGTTCACCGCCTCGTCGACTTCCGTGAAACGGGTGACCGAGACCACCGGGCCGAAGACTTCGCGGCGCACGATCTCGTCCTCCTGCAAGGCGCCGGCGACGACGGTCGGCTGGTAGTAGAAGCCGGTGCCCTCGCCCGGCTTGCCGCCGGTGGTGATCTCGATGTGCTTCAATTCCGAGGCGCGCTCGACGAAGCTCGAGACACGATCGCGTTGGCGGCGCGAGATCAGCGGGCCGATCTCGTTCTCGGCATCGTCCGGCAGATTGTACTTGATGGTCGACACGGCCGAGGAGAGATCGGCGACTAGCTTGTCGTAGACCTTCTTGCCGGCATAGATGCGGCAGGCGGCGGTGCAGTCCTGGCCGGCATTGTAGTAGCCGAAGGCGCGCAGGCCGTTGACCACGGCGCCGAGGTCGGCATCATCGAAGACGATGACCGGGGCCTTGCCGCCGAGTTCCAGATGCGTGCGCTTGACCGACTTGGCGGCCGCCTGCAGCACCTTCTTGCCGGTGGCGACATCGCCGGTGATCGAGATCATGTTGACCTTGGGATGGTTGATCAGCGTATTGCCGACGCTGTCGCCGCGTCCGAGCACGACATTGACGACCCCTTCGGGCAGGATTTCGGCCAGGATCTTCGCCAGTTTCAGCGCCGTCAGCGGCGTCTGTTCCGACGGTTTGAAGACGACCGTATTGCCGCCGCCGATCGCCGGCGCCAGCTTCCAGGCCATCATCATCAACGGGTAATTCCACGGCGCGATGGAAGCGACGATGCCGATCGGATCGCGCCGGACCATCGAGGTGTGGCCCGGCAGGTATTCGCCGGCTACCTGGCCTGGCATGGAGCGGACGGCGCCGGCGAAGAAACGGTAGCAGTCGACGATCGCCGGGATTTCATCATTGAGCACGGCATTGATCGGCTTGCCGCAGTTCAGCGCCTCGAGCACCGCGAATTCCCTGGCTTCGGCCTCTATGCGGTCGGCGATCTTAAGGAGATAGCCCGAGCGCTGCGCGGGCGTGGTACGCGACCAAGCCGTGAACGCCTTCCCGGCAGCCGTCACCGCCGCCTCGATCTGCGCCGGGCTCGCCTCGGGGAGATTGAGAATGGTCGCCCCGGTCTTCGGATTGAGGACCGGCTCCTCGGTCTCGGTGCCTTTCTCGAACTTCGAGCCGATCAGCATCTGGGTGTCCATTGGGTTCTCCTTGAAGAGGAGCGAGTGGCGAATAGTGAGTAGCGAATAGGGTTTGGCTAACGATTTCCCTCTTCGCTACTCGCTATTTCCTATTCGCTGTTTTCATTTCCCGCTGCCGGCGATCTGGTCGCCGTCGCGGGTCAGGTAATAGGCGGCGAGGATCGGCAGCAGCGTCACCAGCACCACCACCATCGCCACGACATTGGTGACCGGGCGCTGGCGCGGGCGGATCAGTTCTTCAAGCATCCAGATCGGCAGCGTCTGCTGCTGGCCGGCGGTGAAGGTGGTGACGATGACCTCGTCGAACGACAGCGCGAAGGCCAGCATGCCGCCGGCAAGCAGCGCCGTGGCGATGTTGGGCAACACGATATGCCGGAAGGTCTGGAAACCATCCGCGCCGAGATCCATCGAGGCCTCGATCATCGAGCCCGAGGTGCGGCGGAAGCGGGCAACGGCATTGTTGTAGACGACAACCACGCAGAAGGTGGCGTGGCCGAGCACGATCGTCCAGAACGAGAACGGAATGTCGGCCAGCGCGAAAGCCGAACGCAGCGCAATGCCGGTGATGATGCCGGGCAGCGCGATCGGCAGGATGACCAGCAGCGAAATGGTTTCACGGCCGAAGAATTTCGTCCGTGACACCGCGGCGGCGCACAGCGTGCCGAGAACCAGCGCGATGGCCGTCGAGATGGCGGCGACGCGCACCGAGAGCGACAGCGCTTGCCACACGTCCGGCCGGTTCCAGGTGACGGCGAACCACTGCGTGGTGAGCCCCGGCGGCGGCCAGACGAAGCTCTTCTCTTCGGTCGTGAAGGCATAGACGAAGATCAGCAGGATCGGCAGATGCAGGAACAGCAACCCGCAAGCGGCGGCGATTTTGAGGCCAAGCGGAGCCGATTGGGCACGGTCAGAGCGCATCGAAGGCCCCCATGCGCTTGGCGCCCCAGAGATAGAAGCCCATGATGACGATCGGCACCACCGTGAAGGCGGCGGCGAGCGGGATGTTGCCGGCCGTGCCTTGCTGCGAATAGACGGCCTGGCCGATGAACAGGCGCGACGTGCCGATGATCTGCGGGATGATGTAGTCGCCCAATGTCAGCGAAAAGGTGAAGATCGAGCCGGCGACGATGCCGGGCAGCGCCAGCGGGAACAGCACATTGCGAAAAGTCTGGCCGGGCGACGCGCCAAGGTCGGAAGAGGCTTCGACCAGATTGCCGGGCACGCGCTCGAGGGCTGCCTGCACCGGCAGGATCATGAAGGGCAGCCAGACATAGACGAAAACGATGAAGGTGCCGGTGAACGACACCGACAGCGAGTTGCCGCCGACGACCGGCAGCGACAGCCAGGCGTCAAGCAGCCACAACAGGTTCAGCTTGGCGAGCAGCCAAGTGAGAATGCCTTCCTTGGCCAGGATCAGTTTCCAGGCGTAGATCTTGACCAGGTAGCTCGACCACAGCGGCAGCATGACGCCGAGATAGAACAGCGCCTTCCAGCGGCCGCGCGCATAGCGCGCCGCGTAGTAGGCGATGGGGAAAGCGACGGCGGCCGAGGCCAGGGTCACCAGGGCTGCCATCGTCACCGTGCGCAGGATGATGTCGAGATTGGCGGCCTGCAACAGGTCGCCATAGGTCTTCAACGTGAACTCACGATTGATGAGGCCGGAGAACTCGTCGATCGAGAAAAAGCTCTGCGCCAAAAGAGCGAACAACGAGCCGATGTAGACGATGCCGAGCCACAGGACCGGCGGCAGCAGCATAAGCAGAAGGAGCAGTTGCGGCCTGCGCCAGAAGAGGTCGGAGAGCGCGCCGCGTATGCCGCCGCTGCCGGGCAGGATGGCAGGGGCTGGGCTGGGGGTGAGCGCGGCAATGGTCATAGGGCCGCCGTGTGCTGAAGAGAATTATGTGAGAGGCCGCGTTCTGCGTCGCCCCCCTCTGTCCTGCCGGACATCTCCCCCTCACGGGGGGAGATTGGCAATTTCTCGGCCTCGCCAATTCTGCGACGTTGGAAATTGGCGAAACCCGAAAGGGCAGCCAATCTCCCCCTTGCGGGGGAGATGTCCGGCAGGACAGAGGGGGTGCTTCGCGCAAGCCTTCATCACACCGCCTCGTCCATCAAATGCAGGCTCTCCCGGTTGAAGGTGAGCACCACCGCCTCGCCTTCCCCAGGCAAGGCCGTGCCGGCAGGCACGATGGCGTGCAGCTTCAGACCGTCGGCATCGAGCGCCAGCCTGGTGGTGGCGCCGAGATAGTTGGTCGCGACCAGGCGCGCGGCCACGCCGTCGCCTTTCGCGGCGCGGCCGACGCGGATCGATTCAGGTCGCAGGCTGCCCCAGCGGCGCTGGCCGCAATAGCGCTGGACGAAATCCGGCGGCAGCACGTTGGAGGAACCGACGAAATCGGCGACGAAGCGGGTGCTCGGCCGCTGGTAGATATCTTCCGGCGTGCCGATCTGCATGATCCTGCCGTCGTTGAAGACGGCGACGCGATCGGCCATCGACAGCGCCTCGCCCTGATCGTGGGTGACGAAGACGAAGGTTATGCCGAGCGCCTTTTGCAGCGACTTCAGCTCTTCCTGCATGTTCTCGCGCAATTTGAGGTCGAGCGCGCCGAGCGGCTCGTCGAGCAGCAGCACCTTGGGCTGGTTGACCAGTGCGCGGGCCAGCGCGACGCGCTGGCGCTGACCGCCGGAAAGCTGGCCAGGGCGGCGGGCGCCGTAGCCGGGCAGCCTGACCAGCGACAGCGCCTCTTCCGCTGCCTTGTGCCGCCCGGCCTTGCCGACGCCCTTGACCATCAATCCGTAGGCGACGTTGTCGAGCACATTGAGATGCGGGAACAGCGCATAGTCCTGGAAGACAGTGTTGACGTTGCGGCGATAAGGCGGAACGCCCTCGGCGCGCTCGCCGAAGATCGAGATCGAACCCGCCGTCGGCTGCTCGAAACCGGCAATGAGGCGCAGGCAGGTCGTCTTGCCGGAACCGGACGGCCCGAGCATGGCGAAGAACTCGCCAGGCACGATTTCGAGGTCGACCGTGTCGACGGCGCGCACGCTGCCGAAATGGCGCGAGACTTTCTGGAAGGAAACGGCTGAGGTCATGGGGTGTCAGTCTCTTGCCGATTGGGTTCTCTTCGGTCGCCCGCAATCATGGCTGGACGGCGAACGCGCGCGCCACTTACCTCCCCTCGATGGGGGAGGTCGCGGCGAAGTCGCGGGTGGGGTGCTCTGGCACGGACCTCCGCGCCGCCCCACCCCGACGCTGCGCGTCGACCCTCCCCACAGGGGGAGGGTGAAGAAAATCACCGCCCGCCGATGACGCCGATATAATCCGACACCCAGCGGTAATAGGGCACGCACTGGTCGTTCTGGGTGGCGCATTTGGTCACCGGCGTCTTCCAGAATTTGATCTTGTCGAAATTTTCGTAGCCGTTGGTCTTGCAGCCTTCGTCGGTCAGCAGCTCGTTGCCCTTGCAGGCGGCGGGGACGACCGGCAGCGAGCCGAACCAGGCCGAGACATCGCCCTGCACCTTGGCCGAGAGCGAGTGTTCGAGCCACATATAGGCGCAGTTCGGGTGTGCGGCGTCGGCTTCCATCATGGTGGTGTCGGCCCAGCCGGTGACGCCTTCCTCCGGCACGGTCGAGGCTATGGGCTTCTTGGCCGCGACCAGCGTGTTGACCTGGTAGGGCCACGAGCCGGAGGCAACCACGCCTTCGTTCTGGAAATCGTCGACCTGGATGGCGGCGTCGTGCCAGTAGCGGCCGACCAGCGTGCGCTGGACGCGCAGCAACTCAAGCGCGGCCTTGTACTGGTCCTCGTTCAACTCATAGGGGTCCTTGATGCCGAGCTCCGGCTTGTGGAACATCAGGTAGTTGGCGGCATCGGCAATGTGGATCGGGCCGTCATAGGCCTGGACGCGGCCCTTGTTGGACTTGCCGTCCGGCAGCTTCATCTCCTCGAAGACGATGTTCCAGCTCTTGGGCGCTTCCTTGAAGACATCGGTATTGTACATCAGGACGTTCGGCCCCCACTGGTAGGGGACCCCATAATGAACCTTGTCGACGGTGAACCAGGGGGCGTCCTTGATGCGGTCGTCGACCGTCTTCCAACTCGGGATGAGATCGGTATTGATCGGCTGCACGCGCTTGCCGGCAACGAGGCGCAGCGATGCATCGCCCGAAGCGGTGACGAGGTCGAAGCCGCCCTCGTTCATCAGCGAGACCATCTCGTCCGACGTGTTGGCGGTCTTGACGTTGACCTTGCAGCCGCTTTCCTTCTCGAAGGCGGTGACCCAGTCATAGCCCTTGTCGGTTTCGCCACGCTCGATATAGCCCGGCCAGGCGACGATATTGACCTCGCCTTCACCCTTGCCGAGTTCCGTGACCTGAGCGATGGCCTGGCCGGAGACGGTCAGCGCGACCGTCAATGCAGTGCATGACTTCAGGAATGAATTCATCGTCGATCTCCCATTGATAGGGCCCGCGTTTCGGCGGCGGCTTTGTTCCCTGAAGCGAAGGTGCTGTGAAAATCCCGGTTTCGCAAATTCATTTATCAGAAGGAGGATATCGGTTTTTCCGATAGATCAGCGGCCGTTCTTGTCGGGGCGCTGGCGAACCATGCGCTGCGACTGCGCCAGACCGATGAAATCGCGCGCAGCCTGCGGCAGGCCGGAGCCACGGCGCCAGACCATCCCGACCTGGACGACGGGCAGGGCACCGGAGACGTCGCGCGACTCGATGCGGTCGCCTTCCAGCGACCACGGCCGGTAGACGAGGTCGGGCAGCAGCGCCACGCCCGCGCCGGTGGCGACCAGGCTACGCACCGCTTCGACCGAACGGGTGCGGAAGGCGACATGCGGCTTGGCGCCGATTGCCGTCAGCAACTTGCCGGTGTTCTCCTCGATCTCGTCGACGGTCAGCATGATCAGCGGCTCCGAAGCGATGTCGCCGATGCCGATGATGTCGGCGCCGGCGAGCGGATGCCCGAGCGGCAGCCACAGGCGGTAAGCCGAGACTTCAAGGATTTCCGATTGCAGCGCGGTTCGGTCGCGCAGATTGGACGTGACCATCACGGCGATGTCCAGCTTGCCGCCGATCAGCAGATGCTCGAGATAGTCGCCATTGTCCTCGATGGCGGAGACCTCGACGCCGGGATAGGCACGGCGGTAGCGGGAAAGTAGGTCCGACAGCACATAGCCGGCGACCAGCGAGGTGACGCCGAGCTGCAGCCGGCCGCCCGCTGTCGCCTGCTCGCCGAGGAAGGCGCGGCGCGCATCGGACACATCGGCCAGGATCTTGGTGGCGTGACGCAGGAACTGGTGGCCCTTGTGGGTGATGTTGAGGCCGCGCGGATGGCGGTCGAACAATTCGACGCCGAGATCGCCTTCGAGTTCCTTGATCGCTTCGGTGACCGAGGATTGCGAAATGGAGAGGTTCTGCGCGGCACCCGACACCGTGCCCTGCTCGGCGACGGCGATGAAGAACTGCAACTGGCGGATGGTGAAAGCCATGGCCGGACTAAACACGGCGGAGACGACACTGGGAAGTGGAAACGGATCGGCAACTTGACGGCCCTCAGTATCGTAACTACTTAAGTTACATGAAACGCAACAGCCGGCTGTCTTCCACCTTGCACATTCTGGTCCACATGGCCGAGAAGCCCGAGCGGGCGCTGACCTCGGAGCAGCTTGCCACCTTCATCCATACCAATCCGGTCGTGGTGCGCCGCACCATCGCCGGATTGCGGGATGCCGGCATCGTCACCTCGTCACGCGGACATGGCGGCGGCTGGCTGCTCGGGCGCCCGCCCGACGAGATCTCGCTGGCCGAAATCAGCGCCGCGCTTGGCGAGACGCTGCTGCCGTTCGGCACCGAGCCGGAGAGCCCCGGCTGCCTTGTCGAGCAGGCCGTGATCGCCGTCCTCGACGATTTTCGCATCGCGGCGGAGAAGCTGCTGGCGGAAAAGCTCAGCCGCATCACGCTGGCCGACCTGACCGCCGACTTCCGCCGCCGTTACGACCTCATCGGAGTCTCCAGCCATGCAGTATGATCTTGCCGTCGTCGGCGGCAGCTTTGCCGGCCTGTCCGCTGCCATCCAGGCGGCCCGGGCCCGGCGCAACGTCCTGGTGATCGACGCCGGCCAGCCCCGAAATCGGTTCGCCGCGCATTCGCACGGCTTCCTCGGCCAGGACGGGCGCACGCCAGGCGCCATCCTGGAGGAGGCAAGACGGCAGTTGCTAGCCTATCCGACGGCTCGCCTTGTCAAGGGACGTGCGGACAAGGCGGTCGCCAATAGCAGCAGCGACTTCGAAATCAGCACAGAGGGCGGCGAGACCTTTGGCGCCGCGCGGCTGGTTCTGGCCACCGGCGTGCGCGACATCCTGCCGGAAGTTCCCGGGCTTGCCGAGCAGTGGGGCAAGACCGTGCTGCACTGCCCCTATTGCCACGGCTACGAGGTTTCCGGCGGGCCGCTTGGCGTGCTGGCGACCGGGCCCATGTCCCTGCATCAGGCGCAGTTGATCGCCGACTGGGGCGACGTCACGCTGTTCGGCAATCGCCTGATCGAGCCCGATGCCGAACAGATGTCTGTCCTGGAAGGCAAGAATGTGAGGTTCGAACCCGCTGCGGTCGCCGAACTGCGGGAGCATGGCGCGGGCGGCTTGACGGTGATCCTCGACGGCGGCCGAAAGGCGGGGGTTCGCGCGATATTCACCGCGCCGCGCAATACAATGGCGAGCCCGGTGGCCGAACAGCTCGGTTGCGGCTTCACGGACGGTCCCCTTGGCCCGGTGATATCAATCGATGACAGGCAGCAGACGACGGTTCCCGGCGTCTACGCCGCCGGGGACGCGTCACGCGCGATGCACAACATCGCCTTCGCCGTATCGGGCGGCGCCTTCGCCGGCATATGCGCCCACCAGTCGCTGGTATTCGGTTAGCTCAGGCTGCGTCGCCCGCGACGCTGAGCCGCGCGCCGGCCTGCGCCAGGCCAGCAGCGATGTCGCGCGGCGGCGGCCGGTCGGTGGCGAGCTCGGAAAAGCCATCGAAGCCGCAGACCTGGACCAGGCCCTGGCGCCCGAACTTGGAATGATCGGTGACGACGAGCGAACGCTGGCCGCGCGACAGCACCATGCGGGCGAACTCGGCCTCGTCGAGATCGTAATCCATGACACCCGTCACCGCATCGACGGCACCCGTCGAGATCACCGCATGGCTGACCGAGAAGCGGCTGACGAAGTCGATGGCCGAGGCGCCGAACGCGGCGCCGGAATCGCTGCGCAGCTCACCGCCGGCCATGTAGACCTTGTTGCCGTTGACGGTGGCCAGCGTGCGGGCGATGTCGGATGAGTTGGTGACGACCGTCAGCCGCCGATGGCCGAGCAGTTCACGCGCCAGGAACGAGGTGGTCGTTCCCGTGTCGAGCATGATCGATTCGCCGTCGCGGATGGTGGCGGCGACCATGCGGGCGATGAGGCGCTTGGCCTCGGCGTTCTCTCGCATGCGCCGTTCGAACGGCGCTTCGCCGATCGTCGACGGCAGGCCGACGGCGCCATGCATCTTCAGGAGCGAGCCGTCGCTGGTGAGGGGCTTGACGTCGCGGCGCACGGTCTCCAGCGAAACGCCCAGCCGGTCGGCCAGGCTGGCGATGGTGACGGTGCCTTCCTCCTGCAGAAACCGCAGGATTTCGCCGTGCCGCTTGGAATGGCTCATCGGGTCATTTCCAGTCGCGCCATGATGCAGTGACCGCTTCTATGGCAAATCTGCCGCATATTACAAGGAATCTCGAAAGAATACGGGCAGGAAAGCAGAAAAAGCCACAGAATCTCGTTGACAACGTGGCTTACCCGGCGTGACACTGATGCCGTGTCAGGCTCGCACTGCCACGGAAAAGCGATAGCGGAGCCTGATCCGAATTTGTGTGCCCCAAGGTCTGGAAACTGCCTGACGCGAGGGCGACTGGAAGAATTTTCTCATCCGCGGGGGCGGATGCCGGCCTCGAAGAGCCCGGCACGTGGGGCTCGTCGGTGCGGCGCGGGATACCGATCCCGAATGCCGCGCCGGCGAGGTCTTTGCCAGAACGAGCGTCCGGACAAACGGCGGGTCGCCACGGCGGCGCCGCCCCGTCGGCGCCTTGCCGTACGAAGGGCGAATTCATGACGGCCGAGGACCGCATCCGCGCCCTGCCTTGCTGGACAGGCAGCGTCGAGATCGAGCCGCTGCCCGGCGGGCTGAGCAATGCCAATTATCGGGTCAAGGACGCGGCCGGGAGGCATGTCGTGCGTTTCGGCAGGGACTATCCCTTCCACCACGTCTTTCGCGAGCGTGAGGTGATGACCGCACGCGCCGCGCATGCCGCCGGTTTCGCGCCGGCGGTCCGCCATGCCGAACCCGGCATTCTCGTGACGGAGTATCTCGGCGCCAAGACCTGTCTGGCTGAGGACGTGCGCGCCAATCTCGGCCGTGTCGCCGCCCTGATGCGCGGCTTCCACCGCGAGATGCCCAACCACGTCTCCGGTGCCGGCTTCATGTTCTGGGTGTTCCACGTCATCCGCGACTATGCGCGCACGCTGGAGGACGCCGGCAGCCGCAAGGCGAGCGACCTGCCGCGTCTGCTGATGCTGGCCGACGAGCTCGAACGCGCCCAGAAACTGCTGCCGATCGTGTTCGGCCACAATGATCTTTTTGCCGGCGAATATTCTCGACGACGGCAGCAGGCTATGGCTGATCGACTTCGAATATGCCGGCTTCAATACCGCGATGTTCGACCTTGCCGGCGTCGCCTCGAACGCCGGCATGAGCGACGAGGAATCCTTCGCCTTCCTGACCGCTTATTTCATGAAGGAGCCGGACGAGGCGATCCGCCGCTCGCATGCAGCCATGCAATGCGCCTCGCTGCTGCGCGAGGCGATGTGGAGCATGGTTTCGGAACTCTACCTCGACGTGCCCGGCATCGACTACGTCGCCTACACGGAAGAGAACCTGACGCGGCTCGATGCCGCGCTGGAAAACTACCGGACAAAATACGGGACCTGAATTCATGACCTTGCCAACCCAGGCAGCGATCGTCGTCATCGGCGGCGGCATTATCGGCTGCTCGACGGCCTACCATCTGGCCCGCGACCACAAGGCAGATGTGGTGCTGCTCGAACAGGGCAAGCTGACTTCGGGCTCGACCTGGCACGCCGCCGGCCTGGTCGGGCAGCTGCGCTCGTCGGCCTCGATCACCCGCGTGCTCAAATATTCGGTCAACCTCTACAAGGGGCTGGAGGCCGAGACCGGCCTTGCCACCGGCTGGAAGATGAGCGGGTGCCTGCGCCTTGCCACCAATGCCGACCGCTGGACCGAGTACGAGAGGCTGGCGACGACAGCGAAGAGCTTTGGCATGGACATGCAGTTGCTGTCGCCGGCGGAGGTCAAGAAAATGTGGCCGCTGATGGAAACCGGCGATCTCGTCGGCGCTTCCTGGCTGCCGACCGACGGTCAGGCGAGCCCATCCGACGTCACCCAGTCGCTGGCCAAGGGCGCGCGCATGCATGGCGCAAGGCTTTACGAGGAAGTGCGCGTCACCGGCTTCGAGATCAAAGGCGGCCGCATCATTGCGGTGAAGACCAACATGGGCGACATCGCCTGCGACAAGGTGGTGAACTGCGCAGGACAATGGGCACGGCAGGTTGGCGCCATGGCCGGCATCAACGTGCCGCTGCAGCCGGTGAAGCACCAGTTTATCGTCACCGAGAAGATCGACGGGCTAGCGACCGATGTCCCGACCATCCGCGACCCGGACCGGCGCACCTATTTCAAGGAAGAGGTCGGCGGGCTGGTGATGGGCGGCTATGAGCCAAACCCGCAGGCCTGGACGACAGATCTCCCCGGAGGCGACGTGCCCAATGACTGGGAGTTCCGGCTGTTCGACGACGACTATGATCATTTCGAACAGCATATGAGCCAGGCGATCGCGCGCGTGCCGGCGCTGGAAACCGTCGGCGTCAAGCAGATGATCAACGGGGCCGAGAGTTTCACGCCGGACGGCAATTTCATCCTCGGCGTGGCGCCCGAATGCGCCAACATGTTCGTCGGCGCCGGCTTCAACGCCTTCGGCATCGCTTCGGGCGGCGGCGCCGGCTGGGTGCTGGCGCAATGGGTGGTCGATGGCGAGGCGCCGTTCGATCTGTGGGTCGTCGACATCAGGCGCTTTTCCAGCCTGCACCGCGACCGGCACTGGGTCCGCGAGCGCACGCTGGAAGCCTATGGCAAGCACTACACGATCGGCTTTCCGCATGAGGAGTATCTTTCCGGCAGGCCGCGCATCGTTTCGCCGCTGTACAACAGGCTGAAACAGCATCGCGCCGTGTTCGGTTCGAAGCTCGGCTGGGAGCGGCCGAACTGGTTCGCCCCCGAAGGCGTCGACCCGCGTGACGTCTATTCCATGGGCCGGCAGAATTGGTTTTCAGCCGTCGGCGACGAACATCGCCATGTGCGCGAGAAGGTCGGCATCTTCGACCAGTCGTCCTTCGCCAAATACGAGCTGACCGGGCCCGACGCGCCGAAGGCGCTGGACTGGATCTGCGCCAACGACGTCAACAAGCCGGCCGACCGGCTGACCTATACGCAGCTTCTCAACACGCGCGGCGGCATAGAGGCCGATCTCACCGTGTCGCGGTTCGGCGAGGACAGGTTCTATATCGTCACCGGCACGGGCTTCCGCACCCATGACCTGTCCTGGATCAGCGACCATGTCGAAAAGGAGCTCGACATCACGCTCACCGACGTCACCGAGGATTTCGGCACGCTGTCGCTGATGGGACCGCGCGCCCGCGAAGTGCTGGCCGGCGTGACCGATGCCGACGTTTCCAACAGCGGTTTCCCATTCGGCCATGCCCGCGAGATTGTCGTTGCCGGCCACACCGTGCGGGCGTTGCGCGTCACCTATGTCGGGGAACTCGGCTGGGAGCTGCACGTGCCGATCTCCGCAACCGGCGAGATCTTCGACGCGTTGATGGCGGCAGGCAAGCAACATGATATCCGCCCGGTCGGCTACCGGGCCCTGGAATCCCTGCGACTGGAAAAGGGCTATCGCGCCTGGGGCTCCGACATCACCCCCAACGACACGCCGCTGGAAGCCGGCCTCGGCTGGGCGGTGAAGCTTCGCAAGAATACGGATTTCGTCGGGCGGCGCGCCTTGGAGAAAATCACCGGCGGTGCACTGAAGAAGCGTTTCGCCGGCTTCACGGTCGACGATCCTGAAATCGTGCTCGTCGGGCGCGAGACGATCCTGCGCAATGCCGAGCCGGTCGGCTATCTCAGCAGCGGCGGCTATGGCTACACCGTGGGGAAGAACATCGGCTACGGATATGTGCGCAATGCCGACGGCGTGAGCGACGATTTTCTCGCCTCGGGCCGCTATGAGCTGGTCGTGGCGATGCAGCGCACGCCGGCAAAGATCCATCTCGAGCCGATGTATGATCCGGCCGGGAACAGGATCAAAGCCTGATCAGTTCACACGCAAGGCGAGGCAGCGGCTGGGCACCGTGTCGGCCTCGCCCGGCATCGAGACGTACGGGCGCGTTTCCTCGATGCGGGTGACCAGCCCCTGAGCCTCCAGCTCCGCGACTCGCGCGTTAAAGCCCAGATCCCAGATCGTGTTCTTGACCGTCAGCACGATCACGCCGCCCGGCCGGCAGATGCGGATCAGTTCGTCCAGCCCTTCGGCACCGACATGGCCCGAGGTAAAGACGCCGGCCGAGATCACCCCGGCATAGGTATTGTCGGCAAAGGGCAGCGGCCCGCCAAGCGCTAGGCAATGCAGGGCCGAATAGACGCCCTTGCGCTCTGCCTGATCCAGCATGCCTTGCGAGATGTCGAGCGCCTCGACGTCGGGATAGCCGGCAATGTCGAGCCATTCGCCGATGAGCCCGGTGCCGGCCCCGGCATCGAGCAGCGGGGCCGAGCCACGCGGCAGATGCCTTGCCAGCAAGGCCAGGCAGATGGTGGGATGGCGATAGCCGGCGGCCGACATGTCGCTGTCGTAGGTCTGCGACCAACGGTCATAGAGCGCCGCCACGTCTTCCGGGCGCTTGGCCGCGTAGGCAGCGCCAAGCGCACCCTTATGCTTGCTGTCGGTCACTTTTGTCCTGTCCGCCATGCCTAAATTGGTCTCGCACGGATGATAGCCAAAGCACGAATTTTGTGGAACCGTCGCTGCGACAAATAACAGCGGGGGAGCGGGCATGGCAATGGACGAGGCACGGACAGAACTTGCCGCTATTCCCATGCTGGCCGGCTATAGCGGGCCGCTGGAGCGGCTTGGCGGCCTCACCAACCTGGTTTTCAAGGCCGGGGACTTCTGCCTGCGCATTCCAGGCAAAGGGACCGAGGAATACATCAACCGCGCGAATGAGGCGGTGGCTGCGCGCGAGGCGGCTAAGGCAGGCGTCAGCCCCGAGGTGCTGCATGTCGATCCGGGTACCGGGGTGATGGTGACGCGCTTCATCGCCGGCGCCGTAACCATGTCGCCGGAAAGATTCAAGGTTCGGCCGGGCAGCCCGGCGCGTGCGGGAGAGGCCTTCCGCAAGCTGCATTCGTCCGGTGCGGCGTTTCCGTTCCGTTTCGAACTGTTCGCGATGATCGATGACTATCTCAAGGTGCTGTCGACCAAGGAGGTCGCCCTGCCCGCCGGCTATCACGACGTGGTGCGCGAGGCCGGGGGCGTGCGCGCGGCGCTGTCGGCCCACCCGCTGCCCGTCGTCCCCTGTCATTGCGACCCGCTGTGCGAGAATTTTCTCGATGCGGGTGACAGGATGTGGATCGTCGACTGGGAATATTCAGGTATGAACGATCCGCTCTGGGATCTTGGCGACCTCTCCGTCGAAGGCAAGTTCGATGCCGCACAGGACGAGGAGATGATGCGCGCCTATTTTGGCGGCGAGGCGAAACCGGCGGAGCGCGGGCGCATCGTCATCTACAAGGGGATGTGCGACCTGTTGTGGACGCTGTGGGGACTGATCCAGCTCGCCAACCACAATCCCGTCGACGATTTTCGGGCCTATGCCGACGGCCGCTTCGCGCGCTGCAAGGCGCTGATGGAGACGCCGGAATTTTCACGGCACCTGGCGGCGATCCGCGAGGGCTAATTCACGCCCTTCGGCACGTTTTCAGGCGGCACCGTCGTGTCGACCACCTTCTGGCGATGGAAGATGAACAAGCCGGCCAGCACGACGATGACCGAGCCGATGAGGATGCGCGGGCCGGGAACGTCGCCGAAGAACGCCAGCCCGAAGACCACCGCCCATAGAAGCAGCGTGTAGTGCAGCGGCGCCAGCGTCGAGGCCGGGGCCAGCTTGAGCGCCCGCGTGATCATCAGATGGGCACCGCAGGAGACGATGCCGAGCAGCAGCATGGCGCCGAAATCGAGCGCCGACGGCGTGTGCCAGGCGCCGATGGTCAGGGCGCCGCCGACCAGCAGCGTGCCGATGGTCTGCCATGTCACCAGATTGGTGTCGCTGGTGCCGCGCAAGCGCCGGTTGAGGATGATGGCGAAAGCGAAGGCAATGCTGCCCGCCAGCGCGAAGCCCGACGACAGCGAGAAAGCCGCCGAGGAGGGCTTGAGCATGATCAGCACGCCGCAGAAGCCGAGCAGGATCGCCATCCAGCGGCGCCAGCCGACCTTCTCGCCAAGCAGGAGATGCGAGAGTGCCGCGACATAGATCGGCCCGGCCATATAGAAGCTCATCACATCCGCAAGCGGCAGATAGACGACGGCGGCATAGAAGAGCCCGGTATCGAGCGTGGTCATGATGACGCGCAGGACCTGCAATTCGGGCCTTTCCATGCGGAACAGCTTGGCGGCGCCCTGGTGGGCGATCATCGGACCGAGCACGAAAAACGCGCCGATCGACCTGATCAGAACCACCTGGCCGACGGAAAAGCTGGCGACCAGCCATTTGCCCATGGCGTCGTTGAGCGCAAACAGGAAGTCGCCGGCCAGCATCAGCAGAATGCCGGCCAGAAGCACGTTCCTGATTGTGGTATTCTGCGCCACGGGTTGCGTCATGCCGATCCCTTGCCTGTCCAAGCCGCGTCGTAGACGGAAGCGGCCGCTTTGACGAGGAGAAATCCGGGAATCGGCAAGGCCAGCGCCGGAAATCGGCTGGGTCTAGGACGATACGTGCCGCCGGTTCACCAATGCCGGCCTGCCAGGAATGGCAAGCCTGGTGTCCTGCCTGGTTCGTTCCGCCACAACCTTGCCCCTGGCGATGACGCAAATGCGTTCGGGGCGCAGGCGAATAGCCTCGACCGGATTGCCGGCGTCGACGACGACCAGGCTTGCGCGCTTGCCGACGGCGAGGCCCAGATGATCGAGCCCCATGATGGCGGCATTGACGTTGGTGACCATGTCGAAACAGCGCGCCATGTCGGCCGGGCTTGACATCTGGGCGACGTGAAGCCCCATGAAGGCGACGTCGAGCATGTCGGCGGTGCCCAGCGAATACCAGGGATCGAGCACGCAATCCTGGCCCCAGCCGACGCGGATGCCCAGCGCCAGCATCTCCTTGACCCGGGTCATGCCGCGGCGCTTGGGAAACGTGTCGTGGCGCCCCTGCAGCATGATGTTGATCAGAGGATTGGGGATGGCGGAGACGCCCGCCTCGGCGATCAGCGGCAGGAGTTTCGAGACGTAGTAATTGTCCATCGAATGCATCGAGGTGAGATGCGAGCCGGCCACCTTGCCCTGAAGGCCGAGACGCTGCGTCTCATAGGCCAGTTGCTCGATGTGGCGCGACAGCGGGTCGTCGGTCTCGTCGCAATGCAGGTCGACCATCAGACCGCGTTTTGCCGCGATCTCGCAAAGCTCGGTCACCGAGCGGGTGCCGTCGGCCATGGTGCGCTCGAAATGCGGAATGCCGCCGACGGCATCGACGCCCAGATCCAGCGCGCGGATGGTGTTTTCCCGTGCGCCGGGCGAGCGGTAGAGCCCATCCTGCGGAAAGGCGACCAATTGCAGGTCGATATAGGGCGCCACCGTCTTCTTGACGTCGAGCAGGGCTTCGACCGCCAGCAGCCTGTCGTCACAGACATCGACATGGGTGCGGATGGCGAGCAATCCCATCGACACCGCCCAGTCGCAATAGGCGAGCGCGCGATCGCGCACCGCCTCATGCGTCAGGAGCGGCTTCAGTTCGCCCCACAGAGCAATGCCTTCGAGCAGCGTGCCCGAGGCGTTTATCCGCGGAATGCCGTAGGAGAGCGTCGCATCCATATGGAAGTGCGGGTCGACGAACGGTGCAGAGACCAGATTGCCCCGCGCGTCGATCGTCGTGCCGGCGTTGCCATCGAGCTTCGGCTCGATCGTCGCGATCGTCTCGCCGACGATGCCGATGTCGGCAACCCTGCCGTCAGGCAATGTGCCGCCGCGCACAATGAGGTCGAAGTCCATCTGTGTCATCCCCTTGAAGGAAGCATCCGGCGCCGGCTCGCCTTTCTCCCCTTGTGGGAGAAGGTGGCCGAGCGAAGCTCGGTCGGATGAGGGTAGTTCCAGCTCGGCAAGACGGCACCAGCACCCCTCAACCGTCTTGGCGCTACGCGCCAATCCACCTTCTCCCAAAGGGGAGAAGGAAAGGCGGCCCCCTACTCCGGAACGTGCCTCACCGCACCCTTGTCGGCGCTGGTGGCGAAGGCGGCGTAGGCGCGCAACGCGGTCGTCACCTTGCGCTTGCGTTTTTCTTCGGGCTTCCAGGCCAGGGCGCCCTTGGCCGCCATCGCCGCCCGGCGGCTGGCGAGCTCCTCATCGCTCACGGCGAGGCGGATCGAGCGGTTGGGGATGTCGATCTCAATCGTGTCGCCTTCCCGCACCAGCCCGATCGTGCCGCCTTCGGCGGCTTCCGGCGAGACATGGCCGATCGAGAGCCCCGATGTGCCGCCGGAGAAGCGCCCGTCGGTGATCAGCGCGCAAGCCTTGCCCAAGCCCTTCGATTTCAAATAGCTGGTCGGATAGAGCATTTCCTGCATGCCGGGGCCACCGCGCGGTCCTTCATAGCGAATGACGACGACATCGCCCGCCTTGATCTCGTTCGACAGGATCGCCTTGACCGAGGCGTCCTGGCTTTCGAACACCCGCGCCGGGCCGGTGAACTTCAGGATCGACTCGTCGACGCCGGCCGTCTTCACGATGCAGCCGTCGAGCGCCAGGTTGCCCTTGAGCACGGCAAGGCCGCCGTCTTTGGAAAAAGGCGTCTTCGCCGAGCGGATAACGCCCGTCTCGCGGTCCAGATCGAGCTCGTCCCAGCGACGATCCTGGCTGAAGGCGACCTGCGTCGGCACGCCGCCGGGCGCGGCGAGGAAGAAATCTCGCACGTTCTGGCTTGAGGTGCGCGAAATATCCCAATGATCGAGCGCCTCGCCGAGGCTTGATGTGTGCACGGTCGGCAGGTCGCGGTTGATCAGTCCGGCTTGGTCGAGTTGGCCGAGGATCGCCATGATGCCGCCGGCGCGGTGGACGTCCTCCATGTGCACGTCGGACTTGGCCGGCGCCACCTTGCACAGCACGGGCACCCGCCGCGACAGCCGGTCGATATCCTCCATGGTGAAGTCGACCTCACCCTCATGCGCCGCGGCCAGGATGTGCAGCACGGTGTTGGTCGAGCCACCCATCGCGATGTCGAGCGTCATGGCGTTCTCGAACGCGCCCTTTGAAGCGATGCTGCGCGGCAGCGCCGTCTCGTCGTCCTGCTCGTAATAGCGTTGGGCGAGATCGACGATCAAGTGTCCGGCCTCGACGAACAGCCGCTTGCGGTCGGCGTGCGTCGCCAGTGTCGAGCCGTTGCCGGGCAGCGACAGGCCAAGCGCCTCGGTCAGGCAGTTCATCGAATTGGCGGTGAACATGCCCGAGCAGGAACCGCAGGTCGGGCAGGCGGAGCGCTCGATGACCTTGACGTCCTCGTCGGAGATCTTGTCGTCGGCGGCGGCGACCATGGCGTCGACCAGGTCGAGCGCCTGCGCCTTTCCGGCGAGCACCACCTTGCCCGCTTCCATCGGCCCGCCGGAGACGAAGACGGTCGGGATGTTGAGGCGCAGCGAGGCCATCAGCATGCCGGGCGTGATCTTGTCGCAATTGGAGATACAGACCATGGCGTCGGCGCAGTGGGCGTTGACCATGTACTCGACGGAATCGGCGATCAGCTCGCGCGACGGCAGCGAATAGAGCATGCCGTCATGGCCCATCGCGATGCCGTCATCGACGGCGATGGTGTTGAATTCCTTGGCGACGCCGCCGGCCTTCTCGATCTCGCGCGCGACCAGCTGGCCGAGATCCTTCAGGTGGACGTGGCCCGGCACGAACTGGGTAAAGGAGTTGACCACGGCGATGATCGGCTTGCCGAAATCGCTGTCCTTCATGCCGGTGGCGCGCCAGAGGCCGCGGGCGCCGGCCATGTTGCGGCCATGGGTGGTGGTGCGGGAGCGATAGGCAGGCATGAACTTTCCTTAGCTGGCTGGCTGCGCCCGATGCGGAGCGTCGCGGCCCTGAATATGGATCGCAGGCGTTATAGACCGGCAATTATTGTCTGGCCACATTTTTGCAATGCGCCAGATTCTCCAGAAAAAATTCAGAGTTTGCGAAAAAAGGATGGCCTCCCGTGTCGGATCGCCTACCGGGCGCCCGTCCTTGGATCAACGGCAAGGGAGTGGGACCATTTTCTCAGACAGCCGTTCCATTGTAGCAGCAAGAAGCAACCGAGGAGCACGACATGCAAAAGATCACCACCTGCCTGTGGTTCGATGGACAGGCCGAAGAGGCGATGAACCACTATGTCTCCATCTTCAAGAATTCGAAGGTGCTGAGCGTCATGCGTTGGCCCAAGGGCCACGCCGATGAAGGCAAAGTGCTGCTGACCACGTTCGAGCTCGACGGCGTGCCGTTCCAGGCACTCAACGGCGGACCGCAATTCAAGTTCAATGAGGCGATGTCGCAGTCGATCGACTGCAAGACGCAGGAAGAAGTCGACTATTTCTGGGAGAGGCTCACCGAGGGCGGCGAGCCCGGCCCGTGCAGCTGGCTAAAGGACAAGTTCGGCGTCTCCTGGCAAGTCGTGCCGGAACAGCTGCCGCGCCTGCTCCAGGATCCGGACCGGGAAAAGGCCGGCCGGGTGATGAGTGCGATGATGAAGATGGGCAAGATCGACATCGCCAAGATCGAAGAGGCGGCGAAGGGGTGAGAAGTGGTCCGCGTAAGCGGACGGAAAGCCAATTGATTGGCTTTTCCGAGCTTCGAACGCCCTGAGCCTGCGAAGGGCAGGGCTGTCCATTGATTTTTGAGGCCGGCGCTGCCCCTCATCCGCCCTTCGGGCACCTTCTCCCGTGAACGGGGAGAAGGGAAGACCGCCCCTCAAGCCGCCTTGTCGCGGACCTGATAGTCCTTGATCGTGGCGAAGCGGATCGCTTTCCAGCGCTCGGCTTCGTAGTTCAGCGAGAAGGCGTGCTGGGCGAGGAACACCGGGTCGTTGTCGAGGTCGCGAGCGATGTCGCCGCGATGGGCTTCGATGAAGCGCTGCACTTCCGTCTTGTCGTCGGCCGATATCCAGCGGCAGACCGAAAAACGCGACATCTCGAATTCGACCGGCAGTGTGTATTCGAAGTTCAGCCGCTCCTTCAGCACGTCGAGCTGCAGCGCACCGACGACGCCGACGATGGCCGGCGAGCCGTCTTCCGGCGAAAACAGCTGCACGACGCCCTCCTCCGCCATCTGGTGCAGCGCCTCCTTCAGCTTCTTGGCCTTCATCGCATCACCGAGCCGCACACGACGCAGGATTTCCGGGGCGAAGTTCGGCACGCCGCGGAAGAGGATTTCCTCACCCTCGGTCAGCGTGTCGCCGATGCGCAACGTGCCGTGGTTGGGGATGCCGACAACGTCGCCGGCAAAGGCCTCGTCGGCGGTGACGCGGGTACGGGCGAAGAAGAATTGCGGTGCCGACAGGCTCATCGGCTTGCCGGTGCGCACCAGCTTGGCCTTCATGCCGCGCTCCAGCTTGCCCGAGCAGACGCGCACGAAGGCGATGCGGTCGCGGTGGTTGGGATCCATGTTGGCCTGGATCTTGAAAACGAAGGAGGTCATCTTGTCCTCGGTCGCCTCCACCATCCGGGTGTCGGCATCCTGCGCGCGCGGCGGCGGCCCGAAAGCGCCGAGCGCCTCGATCAGGTCGCGCACGCCGTAATTGCGCAGCGCCGAGCCGAAATAGACCGGCGTTAGATGGCCCTCACGGAAAGCGTCGATATCAAGGGGCCTGCAGGCTTCTCGCGCGAGTTCCAGCTCTTCGATGAAGGCCTCACGCTCGTTTTCCGGCAACAGGCCGGCGACGCGATTGGAATCGGGGCCGTTGACCGGCGTGCGTTCCTTCTCGTCGTCGCCCTTGCGCACGGCGTTCAGCGCCAGGTGGTAAGTGCCCGAAAACGTCCTGCCGCGGCCGATCGGCCAGGTGATGGGCGCGGTATCGAGCGCCAGCTTCTGCTCGATTTCGTCCAGTATCTCGAAGGGATCGCGGCTCTCGCGGTCCATCTTGTTGACGAAGGTGATGATCGGGATGTCGCGCAGCCGGCAGACCTCGAACAGCTTCAGCGTGCGCGGCTCGATGCCCTTGGCGGCGTCGATGACCATGACCGCTGAGTCGACCGCCGACAGCGTGCGGTAGGTGTCGTCGGCGAAATCCTCGTGGCCGGGCGTGTCGAGCAGATTGAAGACATTGTCCTCATACTCGAACGTCATCACCGAGGTGACGACCGAAATGCCGCGTTCGCGCTCGATCTTCATCCAGTCCGATCGGGTCTGGATGCGGTCCTTCTTGGCCTTGACCTCGCCGGCAAGCTGGATGGCGCCACCGAACAGCAGCAGCTTTTCGGTGAGCGTCGTCTTGCCGGCGTCCGGGTGGGCGATGATCGCGAAAGTACGGCGGCGCGATACCGCCTGTTCGATGTCTTCAGCCAATTATGGAATCCTGTCTGTGGCGCGGGCTTCTAGCAGCGCTTTCCCCGCCTGTCGACGTTTTTGGACCGACGGCGACTGGCGTCCCTGTCGCCGAACCAGGTGATCGACTGGATTTCGGAGCGGTTGATGCCGATGTCGCGCAGCAGGTAATCCGGCAATTCGCAAAGCCGTGCACGGTCGCGCCGAATTCGGATGACGCGGGCGATGGCGCGCAGAACGGAAAGACACAATCCGGTGGCGGCTGTGACGAGCCGCGGGCTGACGGAACGATTGACGATGAGATTCGGTTCTGTATGTCCGATTGTCATGGCTGTATTTCCTCTTGTTCAGTGATGGGAGAGCGCACGCCGCGTTGGCGCGGCGACGGGTCGCTGTAGGCATGAGCTGTTTGCAAGGACCGCGAGCGGTGGTCGCATGGCGTTTGTTGGCGAATGGCCGCTGCTCAGGCCGACTTGCGCCAGGGGATGAGCATCGAGACACGCTCGCGGTAACGCCGATACTCGTCGCCAAACATTTCGATCAGGTCGCGCTCTTCGAGAAAGATGCCGACCAAGATGTAGGTCGTGGTCACGGCGGCAAAGAAGAGGTGGCCGAAAGTCATGATCGGCGCCATCCAGAACGCGATGATAAAACCCAGATAGATCGGATGGCGGACAAATTTGTAGAGCACCGGCGTCCTGAAACGCACCGAGGGCATGTCGCGACCGACGAGGTTGTTAGCGACCTGATGGAGGCCGAACAGCTCGAAATGGTTGATCAGGAAGGTGCTGGTGAAGAGCAGCACCCAACCGACGAATGACATGCCGAGGATCACCGTGGCGACGGTCGGGTCGGTGACCTGCCACGCCACGGCCGGTATCGGGCGCCACTGCCAGAACAACAGGTCGAGCGCGAGGCTCGCGAACAGTACGTAGGTGCTGCGCTCGACCGGCTTCGGAACCCAGCGCCCCCACCAGTTCTTGAACGGCTTGCGGGCCATGACGCTGTGCTGGACGGCGAAGAGAACCATCAACAGGAGGTTGACGGTGAGAGCCTCGGCAAGCGGAGCAACCGCTCCGGTGTCGATGGCTTTGGGAACGACCAGGCCGCTTACGAAGCCGATGGCGTAGACAATCGTACCGAAGAAGACGAGATATGCGGCCAAGCCGTAGATGAATGCGAAAATGCGACCCATGGTCGATCTCCCTCCAAGTTGATGGTTGTTGGCCGGGTCGGCGGACGACGAGGCCCTCGACGAGAGCAACGAACCCTCCGGCGACCATCCAGATCGCCGCGAGATACCTGGGAGGGCCACGCAATGCCCTCCCAGGCGCTGCCTGATGTCCCTCAAGACATGTCGTGTTTGCAGCTCACATAGGGGTTCCAGTCGGCGAACATGCCGGCCGGATTGTGCCGCCAATGCCAGACGTGAAGCTCGTAGTAGGGGTCCACCGGGTGAACACCCACCGTGGTCTTGCGCTGGAGGGTACGGCCGAGGAACTCGGGAACGCCCTTCCCCTTCCAGTCCTTCTCGAAAACGATGTATTCCATGCCGACAAGCTGCATGGATCCATCCTGTTCCGGCTCGTAGGTCAGCACGTCCGGCTCGCCCAGCACCAGCTTGCCGTCTCCGGCCCGCGCGGGGTTGATGAAATGAACGCCCATCGTGCCGTGCTCGTCATGCGTGGTGCATTCGAACAGTTGCTGGTAACCGTCGGCCTTGGCGACCTCGATATTGACGTACCTGGATGCCATTTCGCGGGACCGGTTAAGCGCCGGATCTGACGTATCGTGGGCATCCGCGGTGCCGCAGGCGAGCGCGGACGCCCATACGCCTGCGGACAAGGCCGTGCCGAGGATCAGATGTGCGAGGAGTTTCACGACGGCGCCCTCCCCGTCAGGCGCCGGCATGTGCCGTCGTCGGATCGAACAGGCGCTTGACCTGCGTGATCTTCGTGGCCGGGAAGCCGCTCATCTTGGCGTGGCGCTGGATGATCTCTTCATCCTTGGCGAGATAGACGCAGAACGTCTTGTCCTCGGCGACGAAGGATTCGACCCACTGAATTTCCGGGCCGAGTTCTGCGAGAACGGTGTTCGAGGCCCTGGATGCTTCGCGAAGCTGCTCGCGCTCGAAAGTACCGACCTTGGGAATTTCGCGTTCGATGATATACTTTTGCATGTTCGTAGTTCTCCTTGTCTGGGGTTCAAATGCCGCCGGACGGGCGATCGTGTCGCTACCGGTGACATTCCTGGGATCACTGCGCTAAAGTGCAGCTTGGCTCGCCAGGCACACGGAGAATTACGGGAGGGGCGGCCAACAGTCCTTATGGCGCCCTTACCTTGTTCTGATCCTTTGCCTATTGTCGCAGGAGGAAATGCTGTCGATGGGGGTCTATAGTTTCGGCGATTTCGAGCTGAACGAGGAATCGCGCGCCCTTCGTCTCACAGGCAGAGAGATCGAGGTGCAGCCGCTGGTGTTCGATTTCCTGGCTGTTCTGCTGCGGTATCAGGACCGTGCTTTGAGCAAGGACGAATTGCTCGAAACGCTGTGGCCGGGAGTCACGGTAACCGAAGCCTCGTTGCAGCGCGTTGCCAGCCTCGCTCGCACCATCCTGCGCCAAGGCGGCATGGAAACGGCGATGCGCAACCTGCCACGGTTCGGCTACCGGATTTGCCTCGACAGACCGGCCTCTTCCAATCCAAACTCGAGCCCGATGGACCCAGGTGCCGCGATCGCCGGATCGCAGATCTTGCGTGCACGCGCGGCAGCCACGGCCAGGAAATGGCAAGAGGCCGTGGCCTGTTTCGTCGAAGCGGATGCCCAACAGCAGGTTCTCACCGCCGATCTTGAGGAATGGGCGCTGGCCCTGGAGTGCATGGGGCGGCCATCCGAAGCCATTCCGCAGTTGACGCGTGCGGTGGCGGCCCATAGGGCCGCCGGAGACCGATTGCGGGCGGCTTCCCCGGCGATCACGCTTGCGCGGATACACCTTGAAAGAGGCGAACTCCCAGTGGCGAAGGGCTGGCACAAGCGCGCTGCACAGTTGATCGATGCGGCCACCGACAGCCGGGAGCATGGCCTGTGGTGCTGGATGGGCGCGCGCATCATGGGCGCGGAAGCCCAGCCTGAACAGGCGCTGGCATTGGCCGAACAGGCGTTCGAAGTCGGCAAGCATCTCGAAGATCCGGTCGTGGAATCGCTCGGGCTGATCTATCGCGGCTTCTTCAAGCTCTGCCTTGGGGAAACCAAGGCCGGAGAGGAAGACCAGGACTTCGCGGCTGCTCTTGGTCTGTCGAGCGACATTGATCCCATCGTCGGCGGCATTCTCTATTGCAACATACTGTGGGCCTGCCGGAGTTTCGGCGACTGGACGAGAGCAAATCAATGGACGCTCGGCTACGAAAGCTGGTGCAAGGGACACGGGCTCGACGACCTGTCGGGCTCGTGCCGGCTGCACCGCGCAGAAGTGCTCGGAGTGCACGGAACGCTGAAGGAGGCCGAGGCGCTGGTGCGCGCGGCTATCGACCAGCTTGCGCTTGACGCGCCTTGGGCAACGGGCGATGCATTGCGTGTTCTCGGCGATATTCATCTGGCTGCCGGTGATCTCACCGAGGCGGAGGTAGCCTATCGTGCGTCCCATGCCGCAGGCTGGGATCCGCAGCCGGGCCTTGCCCTGTTGCAACTGGAACTGGGACAGGCCGAGGCCGCTTTCGCCGCTCTCGAGCGTTCCCTTGTCGGCAGCAGCTGGCCGACCCTGCAGCGCAAGGGGCTGGTTCTCGCCACGCTTGCCAAGGTGGCGGCAAGGACAGACCGGCCGGAGCGCGCGAAGGAAGTCATCGCCGAACTGGAGAGTCAGCCACAGCGCTGGCCCATGGCATCGATCCGGGCGCTGACGGCGGAAGCAAAGGCCGAGCTGTTTTCACGCGAAAACCGTTTGGCCGATGCAGCCCGCGAACTGCAGATCGCTTGCTCGCGCTGGAGCGAGATCGGTTCGCCGATCGGTGCCGCCGATGCCCGTCTGTCGCTGGCGGCGCTGCTTATCCAGCTTGGCGATCGCACCGGCGCCGAGCTGGAACTCGGCACCGCGCTGGCCGCTGCAAGGAAAGTCGACTCCTCACGGCTCGTGCGGCGTCATGACGAGCTGAAGCGACAGCTCGCCGACGTGCAGAAAGAACCGCTGGACAGCGCGTAGCTCTCGCAAAGCGGATCGTCATACCCGCAACCGGTGCCGGTCCTGAACTTACCCTTGAGATCGAACCGATGCGATGGCATGACGGGAGAACTCCCATCAAGAGCCAGAGCATGAGCAGCGCGAAGGAAGTCACAGTCATTGGCGCCGGTATCATCGGCGCTTCCATCGCCCGGCACCTGGCCAAGGCCGGGGCACGGGTCACCGTCGTTTCCGAGAGCGGCGCCGGCGGGATCGCCACGCCGAATTCCTTCGCCTGGATCAATGCTAGCTGGGGCAATCCGGAAGTCTATTTCCGGCTGCGCACCCGCGCCATGGCGGAGTGGAAACGGCTGGCAAACGAGCTGCCCGGACTTCCGGTCGCCTGGTGCGGCGGGCTGTGCTGGGACTTGCCGGCGGACAAATTGGAGGCCTATGCGGCGGAGCATTCCTCCTGGGGTTATGGCATCAGGCGCGTCGACCGCGCCGGCGCGGCTGGCATCGAGCCCAATCTCGCCGAGCTTCCCGACTTTGCCTTGCATGTCGCCGAGGAGGGTGTCGCCGAGCCGGTCGCGGCAACGAAAGCGCTGCTGGCCGACGCTGAACAGCGCGGTGCGCGTATCGTCTCCAGCACGGTTACAGCGCTTGTTCAGACCGGGGGCAGGACGACGGGCGTGGACACCGCCCATGGCCTGCTCGCCGCCGACGAGGTGGTGATCGCGGCGGGCGTCGGCTCGCCGGAGATTGCCGCCACGGCCGGCATAAGGCTACCGATCGAAATGCCGCCCGGCCTGATCGTTCATTCGCGGCCTTACAAAAAATTACTCAACGGGCTGGTGCTGGCCGAGCGGCTGCACATGCGCCAGACGGCGCAAGGCCGCATCATCGCCGGATCGGATTTCGGCGGTGCCGATCCGGGGATGGATGCGGCGGCGACGGCGCGCGAGCTGTTTGCGGCGGTGCAAGCCATGCTGCGCGGCGGCGATGGCCTGGAACTCGATTTCCATACGGTCGGTTACCGACCGACGCCGATCGACGGCTTCCCGATCATCGGCCGCGCCGAGGGCATGGACGGCCTCTATATCGCGGTCACGCATTCCGGCATCACGCTGGCGCCGGCGGTCGGCTTGTTCGCCGCGCGCGAAATCCTCGACGGCGAGCGTGATCCATTGCTGGCGCCCTATGGGTTGAATCGATTCGCTCAATAGCTTGGTGGACGGCTGAAGCCGCCGGTCGACGGCGCCATAGCCCTGGCAATGGCGAGCAGCCGTGATTCCGACCAGCGTTTGCCGACCAGTTGCAGACCGATCGGCAGGCGGTCTCCGTCCTGTCCGCACGGCATCGAAAGTGCCGGATGGCCACTGTAATTGAACACTGCGCCATAGGCCGGCAGCATCCAGTAGTTTTGGTCCTTGCCATCGACCTTGATCGGTGCGCCGGGCTCGCAATGAGGAAACGCGGTGGTCATGGCCGCCGGGCAGAGCAACGCGTCACAACTGTCGAAGAAGGTGTCCCAGGCGAGAATGGATTTGTCGCGACGGGCGAGCGCTTCGAACCAGCGCGAGACGGGTGTCGGCTGCTCCTGCGACCCGGGTTGCGCAGCCTCCATCATCATGCCGATCAGAGCTCCGCCGTGCCTTAGATCATCATGGAGATCAAGCTTGGGCAGCTTCGCTTCCTCGACAATGGCACCAGCCGATTGCAACTGCCTTGCAAGATTGTCGACCGCTGCACTGATGTCGCCGGCCACGGGGAAGCCGGGAAACGACGACGCGAAGGCGATGCGTAGTGTCTTGAGGTCGAGCTTCGGCATATCTTCGACCGGCACCGGGGCGACATCGGTGTCGCGCCCGTCCGGTCCGGCGATGATTTGATAGATCAAGGACAAATCGTCCACGCTGCGCGCCAGCGGCCCGAGACAGGACATCAGCCGGACGCTGCGCAGGGCATCGCCCGGGTCCGGAAAAGCGCCGGCCAGCGAGACGCGATGCTCCGTTGGTTTCAAGCCATAAACACCGCAAAAGGCCGCAGGGAGACGGATCGAATCCTGCATATCGGTGCCGACATCGAACGGTGTCATCCCGGTGCAAACCGCGGCCGCAGCGCCGCCGCTGGAACCGCCTGCGGTGCGCTCAAGATTCCAGGGATTGTTGGTACGGCCGAACAGCGGATTTTTTGATTGCCAGTCGGACAGCATGCTGGCGACATTGGTCTTGGCCATCAGCACGCCGCCGGCCGCCTTCACCCTGGCGACGACCGAACTGTCTTCTTTCGCCGCATAATCGGCGAAAGGCGGGAAGCCGACCGTGGTCTTCATGCCTGACGTCTGGTGCATGTCCTTAAGGGTGAACGGGATACCGTGCAGCGGTCCGAGCGCGGCGCCGCGTGCGAGCGTCGCATCGGCTTGAGTGGCGCGTTCGTGCGCACCTTCCCTGTCGAGCGAGACGACAGCGTTGACCGCCCCGTTGTGACTGTCGATCTGCGCCAGATGGGCGTCGAGTGCTTCAACGGCGGAGATTTCGCGCGCGGCGATGGCGGTGGCGAGGTCGACGGTTGAGGAGAAGACCAGTTCCATGGTGAATGCTCCGGCTTGGCCGCGCTTGTCCATCAAGATGGCGGACAGCGGCACGGTTTCAAGCGGAGTTGAGCGTTCGAGGATCGGCTGTGCCTGATCGGAATTTTGCAGGCTGCAACTGTCGAGGTCAGCGCTCTACATCGTCCCCCTTGTCAGGCGACGTTGCAGTTTGACGAAGGCTACCCGGCCAACGCCAGTTTCGCGGGGGCCAGCGCAAACGGCTGAATATTCATGCCATCCCTGGTCATGGTGACGAAGCTCGATGGCGGGATCGCCTGCCAGTCGCCGCCTTCACGGTCGAAGGGTTCGGAGACGATGCAGCGGCCGCCGCCCTTGGCGGCGGTATAGAGGGTGGGCGCGTGGTCGTCCGTGGCGTAGCGGACCGCGTGGAGCGCCTGCCCGTCGGAAAGGGCGGCCGTCAGCTTCAGCGCCGGCTCGATGCCGGCACGCCGCGAAGCCTCCAGCACGCGGCTGGTGGCACGGGCGACGGCGCCTTGCGGATCGGCGGCCAACCCTTCGTCGATCATCAGGAGAAAAAACAGCTCGGAATCGGTAGTACCCTCGCGCTGGTCGAAGACGGCGTCGGACAGCGAATTTTCCAGCGCGCGGCGGATCTTCTCGAAGCCGCCGATCTGGCCGTTGTGCATGAACGACCAAGGGCTCGAGATGAAGGGATGGCAGTTCATGCGGCTGGTAGCGCCGCCGGTCGAGGCGCGCACATGGGCGAGGAACAATCCGGACTTGATCTGCCGGCACAGGCTCTTCAGGTTGGGATCGGACCAGGCCGGCAGGATGTCGCGGTAGAGGCCGGGCTCAGACCGGTCGCCATACCAGGCAAGACCGAAACCATCGCCATTGGTCGGCGACTTGGCTTCCTCGGCGCAATGGCTCTGGGCGATCAGCGAGTGGCAGGGCGCCGTGAGGATGTCTTCGAGGAAGACCGCTTCACCGAGATAGGCCGCCCACCGGCACATCGCTTCTTCCGTTCCTAGGCGTGGTCCGGAAGGGCCTTGGGCTCCTTGACCGCGTGCGAACCTCTGTTGTGCGTCCGCTCGTAAAGTTCGCGGACGATTCGGCTGGCGGTAGTCTCGAACAGAAATGGCAAGAAAGCGTGAACGAGGGCGGCCCCGGCGGCCGTCAGCAGGCGCGAGGAAAACCAGGCGGCAAAGGCCATGTGACCGAAATAGGTTTCGCCGACCTTGGCCGGATGGGAGGTGAAAATCCTTGCGACCGACATGCTGCTTCCCCTTCAGCGCTTAAAATTCCTGATATGGGGTATCCTGACACGGTTCGTCGGTTCATCGGTCTCAAAATGTCCTTGTATTTTGCTTGTTTGTGGGACAATCATCCCACATGACCATCGAAATCGACGAAATCGACCGGAAATTGCTCGCCGAATTGCAACGCGACGGCACGTTGTCGGTCGACCAGCTGTCGGAACGGGTGGCGTTGTCGCGCAACGCCTGCTGGCGGCGCGTCAAGCGGCTGGAGGAGGATGGCGTTATCACCGGCCGGGTGGCGTTGGTCGATGCCGAGAAGCTCGGGCTCGGCCTCTCCGTGTTCATCCTGGTCCGGACCTCAAATCATGATCCCGAGTGGTTGCAGAAATTCCGGGCGGCGGTGACCGGATTTTCCGAGATCACCGGAGTCTACCGCATGTCCGGCGACCTCGACTATGTCTTGCGGGCCCGCGTCGCCGACGTGAAGGCCTATGACCGGCTCTACCAGCGGCTGATCGCCAAGGTGGCGCTGTCGGACGTTTCGGCGTCCTTCGTGATGGAGGAGATCAAGGAGACCACGGTGGTGCCGATGGAAATGCGCTAAGGATTGGCTCCGGCCATAGTGATGCCCGAAAGAAAGCCGTTGATAGGATTGCGGGCGAATTGACCGAATCGGCAATCGCGCCGATAGGATCGATTTTATGCGCGCAGCCATCCAAAATTCCTCCGTCATCGGTCCGACCGTCGGCTTCGTAAGGTTACCGCATGCGGAAGGACTCCCCCTCCCTGCCTATGAAAGCCCCGGCGCCGCCGGCATGGACCTGCGCGCGGCGGTGCCCGACGATCGGCCGCTGCTGATCCTGCCGGGAAAACGTGCGCTGGTGCCGACCGGACTGATTCTGGAAATTCCTGAAGGCATGGAAGGCCAGGTGCGGCCGCGCTCCGGCCTTGCCTTCAAACACGGGCTGACCGTCCTCAACACGCCGGGCACGATCGACAGCGACTATCGCGGCGAGGTGAAGGTGCTGCTGGTCAATCTCGGCGACGAGGATTTTGCGGTGACGCGCGGCATGCGCATCGCCCAGATGGTGTTCGCCGCGGTGACGCAGGCGGGCGTCGAAGAGCGCGCCCTGGCCGGCGGCACGGCGCGCGGTTCGGGCGGGTTCGGCTCGACCGGCACGGCCTGATGAACATACCGAAACTTGTCATCTTCGACTGCGACGGGATTCTGGTCGATACCGAGAACCTGGCCAACCGGCGTCTCGCCGAATGGCTGAGCGAAGCCGGGTATCCCACCAGCTTTGAATATTGCCGCAAGAACTTCTCCGGCCGCAGCATGGTCTCAGTGCAGAAGCAGATCGAAGAAGAGACCAGCGTCAGGCTCGGCGCAGACTTCGTCGAGCGCTGGAATGCAGGGCTGCCGGACCTGTTCGCCCATGGGGTCGAGGCGATTCCCTATGTCCGGGAGTTCGTCGAGGCTGTGCGCGCGGCCGGCATCGCCTATTGCGTCGCCACCTCGGCCAGGGTGTCGAAAATGCACATCACGCTTGGCCAGACCGGCCTGCTGCCGCTGTTCGAACATGCGATGTTTTCCTCGACCATGGTCGCGCGCGGCAAGCCGTTTCCGGACCTGTTCCTGCATGCGGCCAAGACGATGGGCTTTGCGCCTGCCGACTGCATTGTAATCGAGGACAGCGTCGCCGGCACGCAGGCCGGCATCGCCGCCGGCATGCGGGTATTTTCCTATCATGGCGATCCCTACAGCGACCGTGACGGCTTGATGCGAGCCGGCGGCATCCTGTTCGACGACATGCGCACACTGGCCGGACTGGTGCCGATCCACTGATCGGCGCCGTTCTGACGGGGTTGCATGGACGCGCCGGACGAATTGTCAGCAGAGAACGCGAAACGCTTCTGAGCCAACCGCATTCGTTTGCCCGGGCAAGGCGGGCAAGCTAAAATCCGCGCCATCGCACTCAACACGATGGGGGAACTTCCATGGACAAGGGCAAGATCTTTCGCGACCTGCATGCCTCGACCTTCGTCATGCCCAACCCTTGGGACGTCGGCACGACGAAGCTGCTTGGATCCTTCGGTTTCAAGGCGCTGGCGACGACCAGCGCCGGTTTCGCCTTCTCGCGCGGCCTGCCGGACGGCGCGGTGACCTTCGACCAGATGATCCATCATTGCCGCGAGGTGACGGCGGCAACCGAGCTGCCGGTTTCGGCCGACCTGGAACGCGGCAAGGGCGACAGCGCCGAGCAGGCCGCCGAAACCATCTTCGCGGCTGAAGCCGCCGGCCTTGCCGGCTGCTCGATCGAGGACCACACCGGCGACCCGAACAAGCCGATCTATGATTTTTCGCACGCGGTGGAGCGCGTCGCGGCGGCGGCGGAAGCGGCTCGCGCGCTGAAGCGTGATTTCGTCTTCACCGCGCGGGCGGAGAACTTCCTCTGGGGCAAGTCCGACCTCGACGACACGATCAAGCGGCTCCAGGCATTTGAGAAGGCGGGCGCCGACGTGCTCTACGCGCCGGGCATCGGCGACGTCGAGATGGTGCGCACGGTCTGCTCGGCCGTGAGCAAGCCGGTCAACGTCATGGCAAGGCCCGACTTCACCATTGCCGATCTGACCGCAGCCGGGGCAAAGCGCGTTTCGCTTGGGCCGTGGCTCACCAACTTCGCCTATGGCATGCTGGAAACGGCGGCGCGCGAGATCCAGCAGGACGGCACGTTCGGCTTCGCCCGCGCCGCCATGCCCTTCGGCAAGTTGCAGGCGCTGTTTGGCAAATCGGGATAAGCGGGCCGAACACATGACGCTGACCGTCGTCGACATGCACACCGGCGGCGAGCCGCTGAGGATCGTCACCGGGGGTTACCCCGATATCCCGAAGGGCACGATCCTGGAAAAGCGCGCCCATGTGCGCGACCATCTCGATCATCTCCGGAAAATCCTGATGTTCGAGCCGCGCGGCCATTACGACATGTACGGCGCGCTGCTGGTCGAGCCCGATTTGCCGGGCGCCGACCTTGCCGTGCTGTTCATGCACAATGAGGGCTATTCCACCATGTGCGGCCACGCCATCGTCGCGCTCGGCCGCTATGCCGTCGACGAAGGGCTGGTGGCCAAGCAGGAACCGGTGACGATGGTCAACATCGAGGCGCCCTGCGGCATGGTCGTCGCCTCGGTCGAGGTGCGCGACGGCAAGGCGGGTGCTGTGTCGTTCGACAGCGTGCCGGCTTTCTTGTTCGCACGCGACCGCAGGATCGAGCTGCCCGGCTACGGCGCGATCGGCTTCGACATCGCCTATGGCGGCGCCTTCTACGCGCTGGCCGACTGCCACCAATTCGGATTGGAATTCGGCCGCGATCGGGTGCGCGATTTCGTCGATGCGGCGACGGCGCTGACCGAAAGGCTGAAGCAGGAATTCCCCCTGTCACACCCCGACCATGCCGACCTCGCCTTTCTCTACGGCACCATTTTGACGGACGGGCGGGACACGTTTTCGGGTGAGCCGACGAAAAACGTCTGCGTCTTCGCCGAAGCACAGGTCGACCGCTCGCCGACCGGTTCCGGCGTGACCGCCCGGCTGGCGGCGATGCATGCCAAAGGTGAGATCGCAACAGGCCAGACACGCACTTTCGAGAGCATCGCCGGCTCGCGCTTTTCCGGCGCGGTGGCGCGGACGGCGAAAGCCGGACCGCATGAAGCGATCATCGCCCGCGTCGGCGGTCGCGCCTACTATTGCGGCCGCGCGGAATTCATCGTCGAGCCCGACGACGAACTGGGGCGCGGCTTTCTGCTGCGGTAGGGACTGGCGCATCAACGGGACGGCTTGCTCCGCCGATCGGGCTGGGCCGAGATCGCCTTGTGCAAATGCACCATCATGGCTGCGGCAAAGAGCGGCGTCACCAGGTTGAGCAGCGGCACGGCAAGAAAGGCCGCGATGACCAGGCCGGCGAGAAAGACCGTCCCGGCATGGTGCCGGCGCAAGGCCCTGGCCTCTTCTTCCGGGCGGAAACGCATGGCGGCGAATTCGAAGAATTCGCGCCCGAGCAGGTAGCCGTTGACGATGAAAAAGGCGGCGATGTTGATGCCCGGCGCCAGCAGTAGCAGCAGGGCGACGATGTTGCCCAGAACGACGACGCCGAAGAACTTTATCGCCAGCACCAGCGAGCGCAGCGCCGGCATGGCGCGGCCGGGCGGATCGCCGGGATAGTCGGTACGCTCCACCACTTCGGCGACATCGTCGAGGAACAGACCGGCGACGACGGCCGTGGCCGGCGCGACGACCAGCGCCGTGCCGAAAGCAAGCGCGATGGCCGCGACGATGCCGCCCAGCCAACCGGCCCAGGACGGCAGGCCGGGAAACAGCGTGTGCAGCCACGGCAGCGCCAGCCACTCGACGAGGCTGGTCAGCCCGAACCACAAGGCGACCAGCGCAAGCACAGTCAGGCCTAGCGTCTTGAGGAAGACGGCGCGGAATTCGGGCGAGAACAACTGGCCGGCGGCGGCGCGGGCGGCGCTGGAGATCACGGTGCTTCCAACCTCACTTCGAACGCCGTGAGGATAGGCAGCAGGTCCACCCGTCACAAGCGTCTGTTGCCATGGCAATCGCTTGAGGCTCGAATTCTCCGCATCCACCCTCTTGCGAGCGTCGGCGCCCCCAACTTCGGCAATTGAAGGCGATTGCCCCGTTTGACTATTGTGCGAGCGCCGGCTTGCGGGCGGGAATGGTCATGGCCGCGACACCGGCGACGACGAAGGCCATGCCGAGCCAGGCCGTCGAACCCAGGCTTTCGCCGAGGAAGACGGCGCCGATGCCGACGCCGATCGGCACGCGTAGATAGGCTTGCGACGTCGTGCCGACCGAGCCCAGCGTGTGGATCAGGCGGAAATAGATGACGAAGGCCAGCGCGGTCGAAAACACCGACAGGCCGAGCAAGGCCAGGATCGACGCCGTCGACGGCGCGAGCGTCCAGGGCTGGTCGACCGCAAGGCTGAGCGGCACCAGGATAACGGCGCCGCAAAGCATTGAGCCGGCGGCGGGCAGCATCGGATCGAGGCCCTTGAAGCCTCGGCCGAAGATCGCCGCCCCCGCATAGCAGACTGTTGCAAGGACGATGGCAAGCTGCGCCCAGAGTTCATGGCCGAGGCCGCCCAGCGCCTGTGTGCCCACGATGAGGCAGATGCCGGCAATGCCGGCGCCGACGCCGATCAGTTTGCGCAGCGTCACCGGTTCGTGGCGGGTGATGAGCGCCGTCAGAAGGAAGGTGAAGATAGGCGACGTCGCGTTGAGGATGGTGGCGAGGCCGGCATCCACCGAGCGCTCGGCGGCGGCGATCAGGGTGAACGGGATGACGCTGTTGAGGCACGCCTGGAAAGCAAAGCGGCGCCAGCTCGCCGCATCGGCCGGCATGTCGAGCCCGCGCCAGCGGATGATGGCGAACAGGATCGCGCCCGCGATCAAGGTGCGGGCGGCGATGAACGTCACCGGCGGGATCGTCTCGACGCCGATCTTGATGAAGGTGTAGGAGGCGCCCCAAAGCACCGCCAGGAGGGCGAGCAGCGCCAGATCGGTGTTCATGTCGTTTCTTTCAGGCATGGGCTTGCCGCCTTCGGGCCGGGATCGAACGGCCCTTCTTAGGCAAAGCCGCGGTGAAATGCTTCGGCCACGACCGAATTGTCGTAGCTCCTGGGCGTCACGCGATATGAACATGGCCTAGGCAAACCGGTTGCAAATCGCTAGACCCGCGCCCGGCCGGCATGGCAAGAAGCCGGCGCGGATTTTGGCGGAGACATTGATGCCGGACTATGACGTGCTTTGCATCGGCAATGCGATTGTCGACATCATCGCCCAGTGCGAAGAGGAATTCCTGGAGACCAATGGCATCATCAAGGGCGCGATGAACCTCATCGACACGCACCGCGCCGAGCTACTCTACAGCCGCATGGGCCCGGCGATCGAGGCGTCCGGTGGCAGCGCGGGCAACACGGCGGCCGGCGTTGCCTCCTTCGGCGGCCGCGCCGCCTTCTTCGGCAAGGTTTCCAACGATGCTTTGGGCGAAATCTATGCCCACGACATCCACGCCCAGGGCGTCGCCTTCGACACCAAGCCGCTTCAGGGCGAGCCGCCGACGGCGCGCTCGATGATCTTCGTCACCCCCGACGGCGAGCGCTCGATGAACACCTATCTCGGCGCCTGCGTCGAGCTCGGGCCGGAGGACGTCGAGGCCGACAAGGCGTCGGGCGCCAAGGTCACCTATTTCGAGGGTTATCTGTGGGATCCGCCCCGCGCCAAGGAGGCGATCCGGCAGACGGCCAAGCTGGCGCACGCGGCGGGCCGCGAAGTGTCGATGACCTTGTCGGATTCGTTCTGCGTCGACCGCTACCGCGACGAGTTCCTCGAGCTGATGCGCTCGGGCACGGTCGACATCGTCTTCGCCAACAGCCACGAGATCAAGTCGCTCTACCAGACCTCGTCCTTCGACGAGGCGCTGGCCCGGATCCGCAAGGACTGCAAGGTCGCCGCCGTGACGCGCTCGGAAAAAGGATCGGTCATCGCGCGCGGCGACGAGACCGTCGTCATCCAGGCGACCGCCATCAAGGAGCTGGTCGACACGACGGGCGCCGGCGATCTCTACGCTGCCGGTTTCCTGCATGGCTACACGCAAGGCCGCGACCTCAAGACCTGCGGCGATCTCGGCTCACTGGCGGCCGGCCTGGTGATCCAGCAGATCGGGCCGAGGCCAAGGCAGAATCTGCGTCGCGAGGCCGAACTGGCGGGGCTGCTGTAGGGGGGCGGTGAAGCTGCCGATCTCCCCCTCGTGGGGGAGATCGCCGGCAGGCCAGAGGGGGCGCTGTCCCGCTGGCATCGCCTCACGAATTGATGGCTTCACGGCGCGACTACGAAAGAGCGCGGGTCGAGGCGCAAGCATTGCTGCGTCGTGATCCTTCGCGCCCCCTCTGCCCTGCCGGGCATCTCCCCAACAGGGAGGAGATTGGCAGCTCCACCGTCACGTAGCTGTCACACATCGCACCTACACGCGTTCTGGGCGCCCGCGACTGACCTTTCGGTGCGCCTTCAGTCAGTTGGGGTGTCCAAAATGCAAGACAGCAAGCCGTCGGGCGGCCGCGTCCGTTGCCGCCGCGATTTCCGTTTTCCGCACTAGAAATTCAACAACCGGGTCGCGGCTTAGGGAGGAGCGCACGCGGCCAGAAGACAGATGCATGAACAGATTTCAGACAGCCAGTCTCGGGCAGGACGACTTCGCGGAGATGGTCGCGGAGGACGTCGAACGCGCGCTTGCCCACTATGACGAGGCTATCAACCAAACCACCGTGGTCTCGGTGGGCAAGATCGCCGGCAGTGTCGCTGCCGCCGTAACCTTGCTGTCGCCCAAGCACCAGCGGGCCATCGATGCGATCCATGCCGACCTGCCCGGCCTTGCCTCGAAATTCGTGCGCGCGCTGGCGGCGGAAGCCGCGCGCCGCAGCGAAGCCGGCGCCACAAATCCGCCGATGGCTTTGCTGGCCGATCAGACACCCTCCTCCCAGTCCGACGACCTCGAATCGATGCTGATCGAGAATTGGGCCGGCCGCGTCGCCGGTTCGACCTATCTCGAAGAAAACCTGCGCATCGCCCGCTCGACGCTGCATCGCTGGCAAAGGCGCGGCGACGTCATCGCCCTGCGCAAGGGCGGCCGCCGGCATGTCTTCCCCCTGGCGCAGTTCGTCGACGGCAGGCCGGTGGCGGGCATAAGCGACGTGCTCTCGCTGATCGGCAATCCAAGACTGGCGTGGCTCTGGCTGACGCGGCCTGCCGCGCAGCTCGACGGCCGCATTCCGATCGACCTCCTGCGGGCAGATCAGGTCGCGGAGGTCACCGAGGCGGCGCGTGTGTTCGCGCCGGGGTGAGTTTTCGCTGAAAAGCGCTCGCGGACTGACTGGTGCTTTTCGGCCTGCTGCGTGGATCGCCCTTCAAGTCCCCGCGGTATAGGCCGCGATCGCCGCCATGTTGACGATATCGCTGTCCTTGGCGTTCAGCGAGACGATCTGCACCGGCTTGTTCAGCCCGACCAGCAGCGGGCCGATGACCGTCGAGCCGCCGAGCTCCTGCAGCATCTTGGTGGAGATCGAGGCGGAGTGGAAGGCCGGCATGATCAGCACATTGGCCGGGCCGGTCAGCCTCATGAACGGGTATTGCGCCATGGCACGGGCGTTGAGCGCGACGTCGGCGGCCATCTCGCCGTCATACTCGAAATCGACGCGGCGCTTGTCGAGGATGCGCACGGCTTCCTGGATGCGCTCGGAGCGCTCGCCGTGGGGATGGCCGAAGCTGGAATAGGCGAGCATGGCGAGCCTCGGCTCATAGCCCATGCGGCGGGCAAAGCCTGCCGCTTCCTCCGCGATATCGGCGATCTGCTCGGCGTTCGGCATGTCGTGCACGGCGGTGTCGGCGACGATCACGGTGCGGCCACGTGCCAAAACGATCGACACGCCGATGACGCGGTGGCCCGGCTTGGCGTCGATGACGCGCCTGACATCGTCGAGCGCGGTGGAATAGTTGCGGGTGACGCCGGTGACGATGCCGTCGGCATCCCCCAGCGCCACCATGCAGGCGGCGAAATGGTTGCGGTCGTTGTTGATCAGGCGCTGGCAGTCGCGGAACAGGAAGCCTTTGCGCTGCATGCGCTCGTAGAGATAATCGGTATAGACCGAATTGCGGCGCGACAGGCGAGCATTGATGATCTCCAGCCCCTGCTTGTCGAGGTCGATGCCGGCGTGCCTGGCGTTCTCCTTGATGACGTCGTCGCGGCCGAGCAGGATGGCGGTGCCGAGCCGCTGGTTCACATAGGAGACGGCGGCGCGCATCACTTGCTCCTCCTCGCCCTCGGCGAAGACGATGCGCTTGGGCTGGCGGCGCACACGGTCGTAAATGCGCTGCAAGGTCGAGGCGATCGGATCACGGCGGGCCGACAGCTCCTGCGCGTAGCGGTCGAGATCGAGGATCGGCTTGCGGGCGACGCCAGAATCCATCGCCGCCCTGGCGACGGCCAGCGGAATGGCCGAGATCAGGCGCGGATCGAACGGCACCGGGATGATGTAGTTGGGGCCGAATTTCGGCCGGTTGCCCTGGTAGGCTGCGGCGACGTCGTCGGGCACGTCCTTGCGTGCCAGGTCGGCAAGCGCACGCGCGGCGGCGATCTTCATGTCGTCATTGATGGTGGTGGCCCGCACATCCAGCGCGCCGCGGAAAATATAGGGGAAGCCGAGCACGTTGTTGACCTGATTGGGATAATCCGAACGCCCGGTCGCCATGATGGCGTCGGTGCGGATCTCCGCCACTTCCTCGGGCGTGATCTCGGGATCGGGGTTGGCCATGGCGAAGATGATCGGGTTCTTGGCCATGGAACACACCATGGCGGTGGTCAGCGCGCCCTTGGCGGAAAGGCCGAGGAAGACGTCGGCGCCGTCCAGCGCCTCGGCCAGCGACCGCGCGTCGGTCTTGACCGCATGCGCCGACTTCCACTGGTTCATGCCTTCGGTGCGGCCCTGGAAGACCACGCCCTTGGTGTCGCACAGGATGATGTTTTCGGGCGCAAAGCCCATCGCCTTCATCAGCTCGATACAGGCGATGCCGGCCGCACCGGCGCCGTTGCAGACCATCCTGGTGGTCTTCATGTCGCGGCCGGTGATCTCCAGCGCGTTGATCAGGCCGGCGGCCGAGATGATGGCGGTGCCGTGCTGGTCGTCGTGGAAGACCGGGATGTCCATCAGCTCGCGCAACCGCTGCTCGATGATGAAGCATTCCGGCGCCTTGATGTCCTCCAGGTTGATGCCGCCGAAGGAGGGCCCAAGGAAGCGCACGCAGTTGATGAACTCGTCGGCGTCCTCGGTGTCGACCTCGAGGTCGATGGAATCGACGTCGGCGAAGCGCTTGAACAGCACCGCCTTTCCCTCCATGACCGGCTTGGAGGCCAGCGCGCCGAGATTGCCCAAGCCCAGGATCGCGGTGCCGTTGGAGATGACGGCGACCATGTTGCCGCGCGACGTGTAGTCGAAGGCGCGGCTGGGATCCTCCGCGATGGCCAGCACCGGCACGGCGACGCCAGGCGAATAGGCGAGGCTCAAATCGCGCTGCGTGGCCATCGGCTTGGTGGCGACGATCTCGAGCTTGCCGGGCCGCCCCATGGCGTGGAATTCGAGCGCTTCCTGCGCGCTGACGGACGGACCGCTGTTTTCGGTTTTCCTTGCCATAATGCTTTTGATTTCCTCGCCATGCGGCACCTCCTTGAGGCGGGTGCCTTGTGTGATTCCGAATTAAGACTACGCGCCGCCGCGTGTAAACCGCCAAGCGTTACCGAACTGGCGTCGGAAGGACGCATGGCGTTCAATGGTGGTTGATCTCCGTTCTTCCCCTGCTTTTCCAATGGCCGGCATTAAACCCCGCCGCCACATCTGCTAGCGTGAGCGCATGAACATGCACATTCAAAACGAACCGGACGCTCCCGAGGCGATCACGCCGGCAGCCGCTGGCGGCGTCACGCCGATGATGGAGCAGTTCATCGAGATCAAGGCGGCGAACCCGGATTCGCTGCTGTTCTACCGGATGGGCGATTTCTACGAGCTGTTCTTCGAGGATGCGGAGAAGGCGAGCCGGGCGCTCGGCATCGTGCTGACCAAGCGCGGCAAGCATCAGGGACACGACATCCCGATGTGCGGCGTGCCAGTGCATGCGGCGGACGACTATCTGCAGAAACTGATCGCGCAGGGTTTCCGCGTCGCCGTCTGCGAGCAGATCGAGGATCCGGCCGAAGCCAAGAAGCGCGGCTCCAAATCGGTGGTGCGCCGCGATGTGGTGCGGCTGGTGACGCCTGGCACCATCACCGAGGACAAATTGCTGGCGCCGTCGGAATCGAGCTTCCTGATGGCGCTGGGACGGGTGAAGGGCAGCAGCGATGCAAGAGGCGGGGAGCGCGGCGGCGCGACCGGGAACCAGGGGAGCTTTGCCCTGGCCTGGATCGACATTTCGACCGGCGTTTTCCGGGTCACAGACACCACCGCAGACCGGCTGCTCGCCGACATCTTCCGCGTCGATCCGCGCGAGCTGATCGTCGCCGATCCGGTGTTCCACGATCCCGAATTGCGACCGGTATTCGACATGCTCGGCCGCGTCGCCAACCCGCAGCCGCCGAGCCTGTTCGATTCGGCCTCGGCGGCCGCGCGCATCGCCCGCTTCTTCGAGGTGGCGACACCGGACAGCTTTGGTGCGTTTTCCCGTGCCGAGCTGTCGGCGATCTCGGGCGCCATCGCCTATGTCGAAAAAGACGCAGAAGGCCGAGCGGCCGCCGCTGTCGCGGCCCGAGCGCGAGGAGGCCGGCTCGACTTTGTTCATCGACCCGGCGACGCGCGGCAATCTGGAGCTCCTGCGCACGCTGTCGGGCACCCGAGAAGGTTCATTGTTCAAGGCGATCGACCGCACGGTGACCGGTGGCGGCGCCAGGCTGCTCGCCGATCGGCTGATGGCGCCGCTGACCGATCCGGCGGCAATTGCCGCGCGGCTGGATTCGGTGTCGTTCTTCCGTTCCGAGACGCGGCTTTGCCAGGCGGTGCGAGCGAGCCTGAAGAGCGTCGCCGACATGCCGCGCGCGCTGTCGCGGCTGGCGCTCAACCGCGGCGGCCCGCGCGACCTCGGCGCGCTGCGCGCCGGCTTCGAGACGGCCGGCGCGATCGCGGAGGTCTTTGCCGCGACCGCCCTGCCCCAGGAATTGGCGGCGGCGCTCGCCGCCATCCGGGCGCTGCCGCACGCGCTTGCCGGGCATCTGACGCAGGCACTTGGCGAGGAACTGCCGCTGCTGAAGCGCGACGGCGGCTTCATCCGAGGCGGCTACAACGCCGAGCTCGACGAGATGCGGGCGCTGCGCGACGAGTCGCGAAAAGTGATCGCCGGGCTGGAGCGTTCGCTGATCGAGGAGACCGGCATTCGGTCTCTGAAGATCCGGCACAACAATGTGCTCGGCTACTACATCGAGGTGACCGCCAACCATCACGCGGTGATGACCGGCAGCGATGGCGCCAAGGCGCGCTTCATCCACCGCCAGACCATGGCCAACGCCATGCGCTTCACCACGACGGAGCTGGCGGAGCTGGAAACAAAGATCGCCAATGCCGCCGACCGGGCGCTGAGCATCGAGCTTGCGGCCTTCGACGCGCTGACGGCGGAAGCGGTCGGCGAAGCGGAGAAGATCCGCGCCGCGGCCGATGCGCTCGCGGTGCTGGACGTGTCGGCGGCGCTCGCGCTTTTGTCGGAAAGCGAGGCCTGGTGCCGGCCGCTGGTCGATGCCAGCCTTGCCTTCGAGATTTCGGGTGGGCGCCATCCCGTGGTCGAACAGGCGCTGCGGCGCTCGGGCGAAGGGCCGTTCGTGGCCAATGACTGCGACCTGTCGCCGGAGGGCAGCGCCAAGAACGGCGCGATCTGGCTGCTGACCGGTCCCAATATGGGCGGTAAATCAACATTCCTGCGGCAGAACGCGCTGATCGCCATCCTGGCCCAGACCGGCTCTTTCGTCCCGGCGACATCGGCCCATATCGGCGTCGTCGACCGCCTCTTTTCCCGCGTCGGCGCCTCGGACGATCTGGCGCGCGGCCGATCGACCTTCATGGTCGAGATGGTCGAGACGGCGGCGATCCTCAACCAGGCCGGCGAACGGGCGCTGGTAATCCTCGACGAGATCGGCCGCGGCACCGCCACGTTCGACGGCCTGTCGATCGCCTGGGCCGCGGTGGAATATCTGCACGAGAAGAACCGCTGCCGGGCGATCTTCGCCACGCATTTCCACGAAATGACCTCGCTTGCCGGCAAGCTGGCGCGGCTCCACAACGTCACCATGCGGGTCAAGGAATGGGAGAACGACGTCGTCTTCCTGCACGAGGTCGGCAAGGGCGCAGCCGACCGCTCCTACGGCGTCCAGGTGGCGCGGCTGGCCGGCCTGCCGGAGGCGGTGGTGGACCGCGCCAAGGAAGTGCTGCACCAGCTCGAGGAAGGCGAGGTTTCGGGCAAGACCAACCGGCTGGTCGACGACCTGCCGCTGTTTTCCGTGGCGGTGAAGCGGGAAGCGCAGAAGCCGGTCAAGAGCGATGCGCTGGGCGTCGCACTCAGTGACATCAATCCCGATGAGATGACGCCGAGGGAAGCGCTGGAAGCGCTTTATCGGTTGAAGGGGTTGGCGGGAATGTAAATTGAACCTGCTGGCATGGCGGTATCGCCGAAACCGCCAATCTCCCCCTTGAGGGGGAGATGTCCGGCAGGACAGAGGGGGGCCTCGTAGAGTGCCGGCCTTGATTAACTTGCCCTCTGGCTATGCTCGCCGGAGTATGCCAGCGCGGAAGCCGTCGTTGTAAAAATTGATGTGTTGGCGGGACAGCGCCCCCTCTGCCCTGCCGGGCATCTCCCCCTCGAGGGGGGAGATTGGCAGCTTCACCGACAACGCTCAGATCATCTCCAGCCCGCGTTTGCGGCTCGGCGGCGGGAAGGCGCGGTCGAGGTCGGCGAGGTCTTCGCGCGTAAGCTCGATGTCGAGTGTCGCGACATTCTGGCGGACATGGTCCTGGCTGCTGGCCTTGGGAATGGCGATGACGCCATCCTGGTGCATCACCCAGGCCAGTGCGATTTGCGCCGGTGTCACGCCATGGCGGGCTGCGACCGCGTCTAAACTGGCGTTGCGCGCCAAGGCGCCCTGCTCGACCGGCGAATAGGCCATCAGAGGAATTCCGCGTTTCCGGCTCCAGGGCGCCAGATCGAACTCAAGGCCGCGCCGGACCAGATTGTAGAGCACCTGGTTGGTCTGGACGTTGCCGCCGTCGGGCAGGCCGACCAGCTCTTCCATCTCCCCGGTGTCGAAATTGCTGACGCCCCAGTGGCGGATCTTGCCGGCTTTCTTCAGCGCCTCGAAGGCTTCGACCGTTTCCGCCAGTGGCACGCTGCCCGGCCAATGCAGCAGATAAAGATCGATGCGGTCGGTGGCGAGGCGCTTCAGGCTGTTCTCGCAGGCGCGCTGCGCACCGGCGCGCGAGGCGTTGGACGGCAGCACCTTCGAGACCAGGAAGACCTCGGCACGCTGCCCGGCAATGGCTTCGGCCACCACCTCCTCGGCGCCGCCGCTGGCGTACATTTCGGCGGTGTCGATCAGCTTGACGCCGAGATCGAGACCAAGCTTGAGGGCATTCACCTCCTCCGCGCGGCGGCGCGAATCCTCGCCCATTTTCCAGGTGCCCTGGCCGAGAACGGGGATGGCTTCGCCGCAGGGCAGCGTGGTGGTTCTGATGCTCGATGGCATGGCAGGCTCCAGTTGAGACGGGATCGCATCACAGGCCGGACGAGAAATTCAGAGGTGTTCTCGCCGAGCCGCGAAAGCTTACTTCACCGGATGGGCGGCGAGCCAGTCCTGCATCTGCTTGATCTCGGCTTCCTGCGCCGCGATGACCGCCTCGGCCAGCTTGCGGATCTCGGGGTCCTTGCCGTTGGCGAGTTCGACCCTGGCCATGTCGATGGCGCCCTGGTGGTGAGGGATCATGCCGCGGACGAAATCGACGTCGGCATCGCCGGTGTATTTGGAGGCCATCATGTCGGCGTGCATCTTGTCCATCGCCGCCTTGTAGCCTGCGGTCGACGGGCCTTCCGCCCCCGTCGCCATGCCGGCCATGTCGTGCTTCATCTCCTCGCTTTGTGCGGGAACGCTTTCGAGAAAGACGGCAACCAGCATTCCAGCCGCCATCAGCAGCAGCACGACTTTCTTGGCCAAGGTCATTGATGGTCTCCTGTTGATCGGGTTTCGTATTTGGGGGATCGGCTCAAAGTTTCAATGTCCTCAGCCGCAACGCATTGGCGATGACCGAGACCGACGACAAGCTCATCGCCGCCGCCGCCAGCATCGGCGACAACAGCGTGCCGGTCAGCGGATAGAGCACGCCGGCCGCGACCGGCACGCCAAGTACATTGTAGAGGAAGGCGAAGAACAGGTTCTGCCTGATATTGCGGATGGTCGCCTGCGCCAGTGTGCGGGCACGCACGATGCCGTTGAGGTCGCCCTTAACCAAAGTGATGCCGGCGCTTTCGACGGCGACATCGGCGCCGGTGCCCATGGCGATACCGACATCGGCGGCGGCCAAGGCCGGTGCGTCGTTGACGCCGTCGCCGGCCATGGCGACGCCGGCGCCCTTGCCGCGCAATTCCTCGACCAGCGCGCCCTTCTGTTCCGGCAACAGGCCGGCGCGGACTTCGTCGATGCCGAGACTCCTGGCGATCACGTTTGCCGTGCGCTCATTGTCGCCGGTCGCCATGATGATCCTCAAGCCGCTGTCGTGCAGGGCCTTGATCGCCTCGGCGGTGGTCGCCTTGACCGGATCGGCGACGGCGACGATGCCGGCCAATTTCCTGTCCACGACGACGAACATCGCCGTCTTGCCATCGCCTTGCAGCGCTTCGGCCGCGGCCGAAACGGTGGACACGTCGACACCGAGATCACGCATCATCGCGGCGTTGCCGAGCGCTACATTCCTGCCCGAAACGGCACCGGAAACACCCTTGCCGGTGACCGCCTCGAAGCCATTGGCTTCGGCGACCCTACACCGCGGGTCGCGGCGCCTTCGACAATAGCCTCGGCCAGGGGATGCTCCGAGCCCTTCTCCAGGCTCGCGGCGAGGCCCAGCAATTCCTCCTCCGAAAACCCATCGGCCGCCACGACATCCGTCAGTTTCGGCCGGCCTTCGGTCAGTGTCCCCGTCTTGTCGACGATCAGCGTATCGACGGAAGCGAAGCGTTCGAGCGCGGCGGCCTCCTTGATCAGCACGCCGGCGTGGGCGCCACGTCCGGTGGCGGTCATGATCGACATCGGCGTGGCGAGGCCCAGAGCACAGGGACAGGCGATGATCAACACCGAGACCGCCGAGACGATGGCGAAGATCAGGCTGGGCTCGGGGCCGAAGACCGCCCAGGCGACGAACGCGGCGATGGCGACCAGAACGACAGCCGGGACGAAGTAGAAGGAAACGCGGTCGGCCAACCCTTGTATCGGGGCGCGCGAACGCTGCGCCTTGGCGACCAGCTCGACGATGCGCGAGAGCGTGGTCTCGGCGCCGATCCGGTCGGCGCGCATGATCAGCGAGCCGTTCTTGTTGAGCGTGCCGCCAGTGAGGACATCACCTTCGGCCTTCTCGACCGGCAACGGTTCGCCGGTGATCATCGATTCGTCGATGGAAGAGCGGCCTTCAAGTACGGTACCGTCGACCGGCACGGCATCGCCGGGCCGGATGCGCAGGCGCTCGCCGGCCTTGACGCTGTCCAGCGGCACATCGCTCTCGGAACCGTCCTCTCCTATGCGGCGGGCGGTCTTGGGCGCGAGATCAAGCAAGGCGCGGATCGCCGAGCCGGTCTTTTCGCGGGCGCGCAGTTCCAGCACCTGGCCGAGAAAGACCAGCGCGACGATGACGGCTGCGGCCTCGAAATAGACCGGCACCGCCCCGCCATGGCCGCGGAACTGATGCGGAAAAATGTCCGGGAACAGCGTCGCGACGACGCTGTAGAGATAGGCCGCACCGACGCCGAGCGAAATCAGCGTCCACATGTTCGGGCTGCGGTTGCGGATCGAGTCCCAGCCGCGATGAAAGAACGGAAATGCGGCCCAAAGCACGACCGGGCTCGCGAGCGCCAGCTCGATCCAGACCTTTGTCCGGTCATCTATCAGGTTCTCGAGCGACAGACCGATCATCGGCGCCATGGCGACGATGAGAAGGGGCACCGAGAGCACCGCACTGACCCAGAACCGCCTGGTGAAATCGACCAGTTCGGGATTTGGCCCCTCATCGCCTGTCGGCACGCCCATCGGCTCGAGAGCCATGCCGCAGATCGGGCAGGAGCCGGGCTTGTCGCGGATGATCTCGGGATGCATCGGGCAAGTGTATTGCGTGCCCTTCGGCATCGCTTCCGGCGCCGGTCTGTCGCCGAGATAGGTTTGCGGCGCCGCCTCGAATTTCGACTTGCAGCCGGCGGAGCAGAAATAGAAGCCCTGGCCGTCATGGCGCAGAAAATGCTTTGCCGTGGCGCGGTCCACGCTCATGCCGCAGACGGGGTCGGTGGCGGTCAGGTATGTTTCCGGCTTGGCCCGGAATTTCGAACGGCAGCTTTCGCTGCAGAAATGATAGAGACGGCCAGCATGCTGCGATGTCGGCTTGCCGGCGGCTGGATCGACGGTCATGCCGCAGACCGGATCGCGTGTGACGGCGCCCGCATCCACGGCCGCACCTTTTGCCGCGCAGCAACCACCATGCGCGTGATGATCGTGATCTGAATGCGTCATTTCGAATGCCTCTATCAAACTGCTTCGAGCCGGAGGTAGTCCTTCCAGTAACTGGAAGGTCAAGGACTGGCTTGAATTTTATTGTCGCGGGTGTCCCGCGCCATGGAAACGCGTCAACCCGCCCCCATACCCAGCGCCGCGGAAACGCGCTATAGACGCCGCCCAAAAGGCAAGGCCAACCGGTACCATGGCGAAAATCTCCCTGAAGCTCGATGAACTGATCGACGGCGACGCCTTGCGCCGCGAGATGACCGCGCTGACGGCGGCCACGGGCGGGGACGGCTCCGGATCGGCCGCCCGCGCCGGGGTTCTCCAGCTTCTCAAGGGCCGGCTCGCCGCGGGCCGCAAAACAGCCGAGGCCATGCTGAAGCAGGATGGCGGCGGCAATGCCTGCGCCGAGCGGCTGTCACATCTGATGGATGAGCTGATCCGGGCGCTCTACGATTTTGTCGCGACCCATGTCTACCGGGTAAAGAACCGGTCGGTCGCCGAACGCATGGCCGTCGTCGCGGTCGGCGGCTATGGGCGCGGCACGCTGGCGCCGGGATCCGACATCGACCTTCTGTTCCTGCTGCCCTACAAGCAGACGCCGTGGGGCGAACAGACAGTCGAATACATGCTTTACATGCTGTGGGACCTGGGGCTGAAGGTCGGCCACGCGACCCGCAACATCGAGGAATGCCTGCGGCTGTCGCGCACCGACATCACCATCCGCACCTCGATCCTGGAAGCGCGCTTCCTGTGGGGTGAGCAGAAGCTCTACGACGAACTGATGCTGCGCTTCGACCATGAGGTGGTGCGCACCACCGGACCGGAATATGTGCAGGCCAAGCTCGCCGAACGCGACGAGCGCCATGCCAAGGCGGGCGAAAGCCGCTATCTGGTCGAGCCCAACGTCAAGGACGGCAAGGGCGGCCTGCGCGACCTGCAGACGCTGTTCTGGATCGGCAAATATTTCTACCGGGTGCGCACCGGCGAGGAGCTGGTCGAGAAGGGCGTCTTCACGCAGGCCGAGTACCGGGAATTCCAGAAGGCCGAGGATTTCCTGTGGGCCGTGCGCTGCCACATGCATTTCCTCACCGGCAAGGCCGAGGAGCGGCTGCATTTCGACATCCAGCGCGAGATTGCTGAGCGGCTGGGCTACACGACGCATCCCGGCCTGTCGGCGGTCGAGCGCTTCATGAAACACTATTTCCTCGTCGCCAAGGATGTCGGCGACCTGACCCGCATCTTCTGCGCCGCGCTTGAAGAGGAGCAGGCCAAGCATGTGCCGGGCTTCAACCGCATCTTCCTCACCTTCCAGCGCCGCAAGCGCAAGCTTGCCGGCACGTCGGATTTCATCGTCGACAACCACCGCATCAACATCGCCGACGACCAGGTGTTCGAGCGCGATCCGGTCAATCTGCTCAGGCTGTTCTGGTTCGCCGACAAGCACGGGCTGGAGTTTCACCCCGACGCGCTGAAGCTGCTCACCCGCTCGCTCGGCCTGGTCAACAAATCGCTCCGACGCGACGAGGAGGCCAACCGGCTGTTCCTCGACATCCTGACCTCGGACCGCAACGCCGAGCTCAATCTGCGCCGCATGAACGAGGCGGGGCTGCTCGGCCGGCTGATCCCCGATTTCGGCAAGATCGTCGCCATGATGCAGTTCTCGATGTACCACCACTACACGGTCGACGAGCATCTGATCCGCTGCATCGGCGTGCTGGCCGAGATCGAGCGCGGCGACGGCGAGAAGGTGCATCCGCTGTCGCATTCGCTGATGCCGGGACTGAGAAAGAGCCGCGAGGCGCTCTACGTCGCCGTGCTGCTGCACGACATCGCCAAGGGCAGGCCGGAGGACCATTCGGAAGCCGGCGCGCGGATCGCCCGGCGCATCTGCCCGCATATGGGACTTTCGACCGCCGACACCGAAACGGTGGCCTGGCTGGTCGAGAACCATCTGGTCATGTCGATGACGGCGCAGACGCGCGATCTCAACGATCGCAAGACGATCGAGGACTTCGCCTCGATCGTGCAGTCCGTCGAGCGGCTGAAGCTGCTTCTCATCCTCACCGTCTGCGACATCAGGGGCGTCGGACCGGGCGTCTGGAACGGTTGGAAGGGCCAGTTGCTGCGCACGCTGTACTACGAGACCGAGCTGCTGCTCACCGGCGGCTTCTCGGAAGTGTCGCGCGCCCAGCGCACGGCGGCGGCGCGCGAGTGCCTGGCCGAAGCGCTCGCCGGCTGGCCCGACAAGATCCGCAAACGCTATGTCGGCCTGCACTATGAGAATTACCTGCTGACCGTCGACCTGCCGGACCAGCTTCGCCACGCCGAATTCATCCGCGAGACGGATGCGTCCGGCAACAAGCTTGCCACCATGGTCAAGACGCACCAGTTCGAGGCGGTGACCGAGATCACCGTTTTGGCGCAGGACCATCCGCGCCTGCTGTCGGTGATCGCCGGCGCCTGTGCGGCGGCCGGCGGCAACATCGTCGACGCGCAGATCTTCACCACCTCGGATGGCCGCGCACTGGACACGATCCTGATCTCGAGGGAGTTCGATCGCGACGAGGACGAGCGCCGGCGTGCCGAGCGCGTCGGGCGGCTGATCGAGGACGTGCTGTCGGGCAAGAGCTGGCTGCCGGAGATGATCGAGAAGCGCACCAAGCCCAAGCGCGGCGCCAAGGTCTTCCGGATCGCGCCGCGCGCCGAAATCCGCAACACGCTGTCGAACCGATTTTCGGTGATCGAGGTCGAGGGGCTGGACCGGCCGGGCCTGTTGTCGGAGATCACCGGAACGCTGTCCGACCTGTCGCTCGACATCGCGTCGGCCCACATCACCACCTTCGGCGAAAAGGTGATCGATACGTTCTATGTCACCGACCTCACCGGCCAGAAGATCGACAGCCCGTCACGCACCACCACCATCCGCAACCGGCTGACGGCGACGCTCGAGGGCACGGCCTCCGAACGCGGCAGCAGGACCAGGGCCGCCGCCGAGTGAGCGCCACCATCACTTTGTCCCAATCGCGCAGGCAGTCTCCAAACGCATGAGCCTCGTCAAGAAATTCGCTACGGTCGCTTCCGGCACGCTGATGAGCCGCGCGCTCGGTTTCGGCCGCGAGATGCTGATGGCGGCAGCACTGGGCACCGGACCGGTGGCCGACGCCTTCAACGCCGCCTTCCAATTTCCCAACACCTTTCGCCGGCTGTTCGCCGAAGGCGCCTTCAACGCCGCCTTCGTGCCGCTGTTCGCCAAGGAGATCGAGACGCACGGCACCGACGGCGCCAAGCGCTTTTCAGAGGAAGTGTTCGGGGTGCTGTTCACGGCGCTGCTGGCGCTGACCATCGCCATGGAACTGGCGATGCCGCTGATCGTGCGCTACCTGGTGGCGCCGGGTTTCGCCGACACGCCGGGCAAGTTCGAGACGACCGTCACTCTGGCGACGATCATGTTCCCCTATCTCATCTGCATGTCGCTGGCCGCCATGATGGCGGGCATGCTGAATTCGCTACGCCGCTATTTCGCCGCGGCGATCGCGCCTGCCTTTCTCAACATCATCCTGATCAGCGTGCTTGGCTATGCCTGGTATCATGGGCTGGATGCGCATGCCGTCGGCTTCAGCCTGTCCTGGGGCGTTCTGGCGGCGGGCCTCGTGCAACTCGCCATCGTCTGGGTGGCGGTTCGCAACGCCGGCATCTCGATCGGTTTCCGCCGGCCGAAGATGACGCCGAACGTGAAGCGGCTCCTGATCCTGGCGCTGCCGGCGGCGATCACCGGCGGCATCACCCAGATCAACCAGCTGATAGGCACCGCCATCGCGTCGGCGCAGGACAGCGCCGTCTCCTCGCTCGCCTATGCCGACCGCGTCTACCAGCTGCCACTTGGCGTGGTCGGCGTCGCCGTTGCGATCGTGCTGTTGCCGGAACTGTCGCGGGCGCTGAAGTCGGGCAATCTGATCGAGGCGGCCAATCTGCAAAACCGCTCGGTCGAATTCACCTTGTTCATGACCTTGCCGGCTGCGGTGGCGCTCTGGGTCATGTCTGAGCCGATCGTGCGGCTGGTCTATGAGCGCGGCGCGTTCGCCGCCAACCATTCGACGCCTGTCGTGGCGGCGATCCTGGCGATCTTCGGGCTTGGCCTGCCGGCCTTCGTGCTGATCAAGGCGTTCACCCCGGGCTATTTCGCCCGCGAGGACACACGCACGCCGATGATCTTCGCCGCCATCTCGGTGGCGGTGAACGTCGCCACCGCGCTGACGCTGTTTCCGAGGATGGGCGCGCCCGGCATCGCCGTGGCCTCGGCGGTGGCCGGCTGGGTCAACGCGCTGATGCTGCTCGGGGTGCTGATCCGGCGCGGCCATTGGGGCCGCGACGTGCCGCTTCTGAAGCGCATTCCGCGTCTGGTGCTCTCGGCGGGGGTGATGGGCGTCGCCCTCTATTTCGCCGAACACTGGCTGAGCGCCAGCCTCGGCTCCGGCTCGCCGCTGGTCGTCAAGGCGACGACGCTGCTGGGGCTGGTGGCCGGCGGGGCGCTGCTCTACTTCGTCACGGCCTTTGCCAGCGGCGGCGCCGATTTCGGCATGATCCGCCGCAATGTGAAGCGCGGCTCAGGCAAAGCGACACCACCGGCCGTAAACGCCGAGCTGGACGAGTAGGCCGGGCAGCCCGACTGCAATAGCAGTCTTGATCGCAGCGTCATGTTCGTCCATAAGCGCGCCGTCGCAAGACTTTCGCCGCACGCGGTTTCCAGCCGCGTGATTGGCTCCGAAAAGTCTGCAACTTTTCGGAATCACGCTTATACGGCCCTCCACAAGCCACGAGGAAACCATGTCCGCCTTCAAGCCACTCGTCTTCTCCGGCGTCCAGCCGACCGGCAATCTGCATCTTGGCAACTATCTCGGTGCCATCAAGAAATTCGTCGCCCTGCAAGAGACGTCCGACTGCATCTACTGCGTCGTCGACCTGCATTCGCTGACGGCCCAGCTGGTTTATGACGACCTCAAGGACCAGACGCGCTCCATCACCGCGGCATTCCTGGCCTCCGGCATCGATCCGAAGAAGCACATCGTGTTCAACCAGTCGCGGGTGATGCAGCACGCCGAGCTCGCCTGGATTTTCAACTGCGTGGCGCGCATCGGCTGGATGAACAAGATGACGCAGTTCAAGGACAAGGCCGGCAAGGACCGCGAGAACGCCTCGCTCGGCCTGCTTGCCTATCCCTCGCTGATGGCAGCCGACATCCTGCTCTACCGCGCCACCCATGTGCCGGTCGGCGAGGACCAGAAGCAGCATCTGGAACTGACGCGCGACATCGCCCAGAAATTCAACAACGACTTTTCGGACCGCATCGCCGGTCTTGGCGTCGGCGTCGAGATGCAGGTCGGAGAGGAAATTGTGAACGGCTACTTTCCGATCACCGAGCCGGTCATCGGCGGGCCGGCGGCGCGCATCATGAGCCTGCGCGACGGCTCCAAGAAGATGTCGAAGTCGGACCCGTCGGATCTGTCGCGCATCAATCTGACCGACGATGCCGACGCCATCTCCAAGAAGATCCGCAAGGCCAAGACCGATCCGGAAGCCTTGCCGAGCGAAGTGGACGGCCTCGCCACCCGGCCGGAAGCGGAAAACCTGGTCGGCATTTATGCCGGCCTTGCGGACATATCGAAAGAGGCGGTGCTGAAGGAGTTCGGCGGCCAGCAGTTTTCGGTGTTCAAGCCGGCACTGGCCGACCTGGCAGTCGAAAAACTGGCTCCCGTCGCCGCCGAAATGCGCCGCATTTCCGATGACCGCGCCTATGTCGACGCGGTACTGCGGGACGGCGGCGAGCGCGCCGGCGTGCTGGCCGAAGCGACGATGAAGACGGTGCGCGACATCATCGGGCTGCTGCAGGACTGATCCGCATCCTTATGCCCCGCACCATACCGGCCAAAGACCGGCGGCTTGCCGCCGGTCAGCCGCAGTGGCAGATTGCGGCCGAAATGACATCGAGTAAATAGACATGGTCTCCAAACGCCTCAGCCGCGAAGCCGGACATCGCCGGAAGTTCCTGGCGATCATCGACGATACGCCCGAATGCGAGCGCGCCGTCGCCTACGCCTCGAAGCGGGCGCTGAGCACCAGCGGCGTGCTGGTGCTGCTCTATGTCATCGAACCGGACGATTTCCAGCACTGGCTGGGCGTCGAGAAGATCATGCGCGAGGAGGCGACCGCCACCGCACGCACCGCGCTCGACAGCTATGCCAACAAGGTGCGCCAGAAGCTCGGCATCGAACCCGAGATGGTGGTGCGCGAGGGCAAGCCCACCGAAGAGATCCACAAGCTGATCGAGGAAGACCAGGATATCGCCATCCTGGTGCTGGCGGCCGGCGCCGGCAAGGAAGGGCCCGGGCCGCTGGTCGGCGCGGTGGCCGGCAAGGGCGCCGCCTTCCCTATCCCGGTGACCGTGGTGCCGCAAAACCTGTCGGACGAGGAGATCGACAGCCTCGCCTGAAGTGTATCGATATTCGGGTGATGCCGGCCTACAAATGCCGGGTTCCTGCGCTTCCGGTGCTCACGTACTTCAAGTACGCTCCGCTCCGGTTCTCGGAAACCACCATTTTCGACTCGGCCTGACCCGAATCTCGACACACTTCATAGTGCTTGGCAGGAGTCGCAAAAACATTCCGCCAGCCAGCCATTCGGGCGATGCGTTTCGCTTGAATGTCCAGCCGATAGAGCTTATTTAGAATTATTCCAAACTATCTGCCCGAGACGGGCACGGAGACGGCCATGTTCATCCAGACCGAATCGACGCCAAACCCGGCGACGCTGAAATTCCTGCCCGGCAAGGAAGTGCTTTTGGATGGCACCGCCGATTTCCGTGATGCCGATAGTGCGGCGACGGCCTCGCCGCTGGCCGGCCGGCTGTTCGAAATACCGGGCGTCACCGGCGTCTTCTTCGGCTACGACTTCATCACCGTGACCAAGGACGGCCCCGACTGGCAGCATCTGAAGCCGGCGATCCTGGGCGCCATCATGGAGCATTTCATGTCCGGCGCCCCTGTCATGGCCAACGCCGGCCCGGCCGCGGAGACCAGCCAGACCGGCGAGTTCTATGACAAGGCCGACGAGGAACTCGTCATCACCATCAAGGAGCTGCTCGACACGCGGGTGCGCCCGGCAGTGGCCCAGGATGGCGGCGACATCACCTTCCGCGGCTTCGAGAACGGCACTGTGTTCCTGCACATGAAGGGCGCCTGCGCCGGCTGCCCGTCATCGACGGCAACGCTGAAGCACGGCATCCAGAACCTGCTCCGCCACTTCGTTCCCGAGGTCCAGCAGGTCGAACAGGTCGCCTGACCGTTCGCCTTCGCCGAGCGCGGCGACGATTCTCAAATGCAAGCAACAAAAAACCGGGCCGAATTGCCCGGTTTTTTGTTGGGGACGTCCGTTGTTGCCTAGACGGTCCGCGTACGAACGGTTTTGACCATGAACCTCGCGGTCACGGTCAGAGAACGATGACCTTGGCGCCGACCTCGGCGCGATCGTAAAGGTCGATGATGTCCTGGTTCATCAGCCGGATGCAGCCCGACGACATCGCCTTGCCGATCGAGTTCCATTCCGGGCTGCCATGCAGGCGGTAGCCCATGTCACCGCCCTTGTTGAACAGGTACAGCGCGCGCGCGCCGAGCGGGTTCTTCAGGCCCGGCTCCATGCCGCCGGCGAACTTGGCGAGTTCCGGCTGGCGCTTGATCATCTGCGACGGCGGCGTCCAGGTCGGCCATTCGCGCTTGATGGCGACATGGGCGGTGCCATGCCACTCGAAGCCCTCGCGGCCGACGCCGATGCCGTAGCGAATTGCCCGGCCGTCACCCTCGACGAAGTAGAGGAACTTGTTCTGCGTATCGACGATGATGGTGCCCGGCTTTTCCTTGGTGTCGTAGTTCACCTCCTGCCGGTGATACTTCGCGGGCACCTTTTCGATCGGGATGCGCGGCAGCTGGTAGCCGGCGTCGGTCACCGCGCCATAGTCGTTGGAGAATATCTGCCCGCCAATGGTGCTGCAACCGGCGAGTGCGGTCGACAGCGCCAGTGCGGCAATTACTGCAAGCGACTTCATGCGCATGAGGTGATCCGTGCCCCGCCAAACGTCCGCGGCACGAGTCGGCCGCTTCTTGCCATCATTCATGCTGGCATTTGCTTTGCTTGCCAAGTACGCGATGCCTATATGCAAGACCTCACCTGCCGGTAAGCCAGCAACTGCGGCATTTCGGCAACAGGCCTTACCGGATTGTGAAGGAAATTCAATGGCCATGACTCTCGGGCCAGCAAGAATCGAGGAACAGCCATGAATGTCGGCGACGCCGCCCAGCGCTCCGGTCTGCCAGCCAAGACCATCCGTTACTATGAGGAAATCGGCCTGATCGCGCCTGCGCGCGCCGGCAATGGCTATCGCGACTATTCGGGCGACGACGTTCATCGGCTGACCTTCCTGCGCCGCGCGCGCAACCTGGGCTTTTCCATCGACGATTGCCGCCAGCTGATGGCGCTTTACCAGGACCGCAGCCGCGCCAGCCACGACGTGCGCGAGATCGCCACCGCCCATGTCAGGGCGATCGAGGAGAAGGTGCGCGAGCTGCAGTCGATGCGATCGACCCTGCAGAAGCTCGTCCAGGCCTGCCATGGCGACGACCGGCCGGACTGCCCGATCATCGATGACATTGCGGGAACCGCTCCGCTCGGCGATAAAGCCGTCACGGTCGCATAGATCCGTGCTGGTCGAAGGCACCGAAGCCTCTCGACTACGGGGGGATGCCGATGGTCTCGATGACTGTCGAACTGCACAATGTCGAAGGCACCGAAGCCGCCATGGGCTGGGCCGGCGGCCACACGATCGTCGTCGACCGACCCGAGGGCAAGGCCGGCGGCATGGGCCTGGGCTTCAATGGCGGCCAGCTGCTGGCGCTGGCGATTGGCGGCTGCTTCTGCAACGACCTTCGCTATGTCGCCGACGAGATCGGCGTGAAACTCGGCAGGATCGCCGTCTCGGTGAGGCTTGATCTCGACGGCAAGCCCCTGCTGGCGACCGCAGCAAGGATGACGGTTTCCTGCGAGACCTTGGATGGGTCCGATCCCCAAAGGATCATTGACCGTGCCAGCGCGGTTTCGACGGTCAGCAACTCGTTGCGCCAGGGCGTGCCGATTACGATCGAAACGACGGGGCCTTCTCCCGCGCCGTAGGTCGTTCCGCCACGTTCACCCATCACGGAAAGTGAAGGTGGCCATACGGTTCTCCGTGCCTGCTCATGCCATCGAGCACCCATTGATTTGGGTGGCCACCAAATGAGCGGTACGGGTTCAAATCGTGAACAAAATCTGGCATGGTCCCGTCATGCCAATCATCTCACCGATTCCCCTGAACCCGCTCATCGATGGCCGCCAGTCCGAACGCGCCATGCTGGTGCGGCGCGGGGTGCAGCGGCTGCTCCGCGAAATGGGCGCGCATGTGCTGCCCGAACTGTCGCTGGCGACCGGCCGCCGCGCCGACCTCGTGGCGCTAACCCGCCAGGGCGACATCTGGATCATCGAGATCAAGTCCTCGGTCGAGGATTTTCGCGTCGACCGCAAATGGCCCGACTACCGGCTGCACTCGGATCGCTTCTTCTTCGCCACCCATCCCGGCGTGCCGGCGGAGATTTTTCCCGAAGAATGCGGCTTCATCCTCTCCGACGGCTATGGCGCCGAGATTTTGCGCGAGGCGCCCGAGCACCGCATGGCGGCGGCGACGCGCAAGGCACTGATGCTGCGGATCGCGCGGGCCGGCGCCGCGCGGCTGCTGGCGGCGGAACTCGCCGGAGTGGCCGTGCCGGCGCTGGAGGGGGAGAGCGAGTAGGCTGCCTCATAGAACCTGCGCTTGTGGACCCCTACTCCTCGCCCTCATCCGCCCCGCTCGCCGCCGGCGCCATCAGCAGGACGGCCGCGCCGAGCAGTGCTGCGACCAGGGAGCCGGAGAGAATGCCGACCTTGACCGCGTCCTGCAGCGCGACGTCGCTGGCAAAGGCGAGCAGGCCGATGAACAGGCTCATGGTGAAGCCGATGCCGCACAGCAGCGAGATGCCGATCATATGCAGCCAGCCGGCATGGGCCGGCAGGTCGGCGAGACCGAAGCGGATGGCAAGCGCGGAGGAGCCGAACACGCCGACCAGCTTGCCGACGACGAGGCCGGCGGCGACGCCGAGCGTCAGCGGCTCGAACAGCGCGCCGACGCTGAGGCCCGCCAGCGAAACGCCGGCGTTGGCAAAGCCGAAGATGGGGATGACGACGAAGGGCACTATTGCGTGCAGGCCGTGCTCGAGCCGGTGCAGCGGCGAATGGTCGAGATCGTATTCGATGCCGGCGGTGCGTTCGAGCGGAATGGTCAGCGCCAGCGCCACGCCGGCAAGCGTGGCGTGCACGCCCGACTTCAGCACCAGCACCCACAGGATCGCACCGAGCACGAGGTAAGGCACGAGGCTCATCACCCGCATGCGGTTGAGCACGACAAGCGCGGCGATCACCGCGAAGGCGGCGCCCAAATAGGCAAGCGACAGGCCGCTCGTATAGAAGATCGCGATGATGATGACCGCGCCGAGATCGTCGATGATGGCAAGGGCGGTGAGGAAGATCTTCAGCGAGGCCGGCACGCGGCTGCCGAGCAGCGACAGCACGCCGAGGGCGAAGGCGATGTCGGTGGCGGTCGGGATCGCCCAGCCGGACAGCGCGCCCGCATTGTCACGGTTGATGGCGACATAGGCCAGCGCCGGCACCACCATGCCGCCGGCCGCCGCGATGCCGGGCAGCACCCTGCGCGGCCAGGTCGAGAGCTGGCCGTCCAGCATCTCGCGCTTGATCTCAAGGCCGACGAGCAGGAAGAATACCGCCATCAGCCCGTCATTGACCCAATGCGACACGCTGAGCGGGCCGAGATAGGCGTGGAGGACGGCAAAATAGGTTCCGGAGAGCGGTGAGTTGGCGACGATCAAGGCCAATGCCGCCGCTACCATCAGCATGATGCCGCCGGCCGCCTCGCTGTCGAGAAATTCGCGCAAGACGGAACCCGGCCGCTGTTTCAAGTCCCGCATGTCACCCTCCGTTGCCTTTCCAAACGCTGGCGCCGCCCCTCACCTGCCTGCCGGCATCCTCTCCCCGTATAGTGACGGGGAGAGGGACGCTGTCATCGCCGGTTTCGCCAATCGCCAGCGTTGCGGAATGGGCGCCAGCGTTGCGGCCAGCCTCTTTCTCCCCGTCACTATACGGGGAGAAATGCCCGGCAGGGCAATGAGGGGCGGGGCCGAGTTCGACAATTGGATGCTTCCCCGTAAGCAGAAACCGGTCCGAAGGAATGCTCAGCGCATCGCGCTCCTAGCGCGGCGCGCGCTTGGCCAGGATGCGCTGCAGGGTGCGGCGATGCATGTTGAGGCGGCGCGCGGTCTCGGAGACGTTGCGCTCGCACATTTCGTAGACACGCTGGATGTGCTCCCAGCGCACGCGGTCGGCCGACATCGGATTTTCCGGGGGCGCGGCGCGCTCGCCGGCCGTGCGGGTTAGCGCGGCAAAGACGTCGTCGGCGTCGGCCGGCTTCGACAGATAGTCGACGGCGCCGAGCTTCACCGCCGTCACCGCGGTGGCGATGTTGCCGTAGCCGGTCAGGATGATCGCGCGGGAATCCTCGCGCTTCTCACGGATGGCGGCCACGACGTCGAGGCCGTTGCCGTCGCCAAGCCGCATATCGACCACCGCGTAGGCGGGCGGATTGGCGCGTGCCTTGCCGACCGCCTCCTCGACGCTCTCGGCCGTTTCGACCACGAACCCCCTGGTTTCCATGGCGCGGGCCAGACGGGTCAGGAACGGTTTGTCGTCATCGACGATCAGAAGCGAGGTGTCCTCGCCCTCAACCATTGCGCCACTGTTTTCATCGCCTGTCATCGTCTTGAAATTCCTGCTGCCTTAATTTTACGCAGATATAGTTTTGCGTCGCGATTGTCCAATTTACGCGGTGTCAAACATCGTCGCGGGCGCCGATTCCGGGTTCAGGAAAACATTTCTGGGCCATGAAATCCGCACCATGGCGCCCTCGCCCAGTCCGCTCGAATTGCGAAAGTCGAGCGTGGCGCCCGATCGCTCGAGCAATGTCTTGGCGATGAACAGGCCCAGCCCCAGCCCGCCGCCGGCTTCCGTGCCCTGGCGGGTCGACATATAGGGCTCGCCGATGCGGTCGATGATCTCGGGTGGAAAGCCGGGACCGTCATCGATGATCGAGAAGGAGACGGTGGCCTCGTCCCAGCTCCAGCGCACGGTGACGCTCTCGCGGGCGAAATCGACGGCGTTCTCCACCAAATTGCCAAGGCCGTAGATGACGCCGGGATTGCGGCGCCCGACAGGCTCGGGGCCACTGCGCTCGCCGGGCCTGAGCTTGATCGAGATGCCGAAGTCGCGGTGCGGCGCGGTGACCTCCTCGACCAGCGAGGTCAGCGGCAGGCGGGACAAATGCGCCTCTCCCTCGGACGACAGGCTGGTCAGGCGCTTGAGTATCTCGCGGCACCGCTCGCTCTGGGAGCGCAGCAGCGTCACATCCTCCCCGTATTTCGCGTCCTTGCCGAGCGCCTTTTCCATCTCCTTGGCGACAAGCGTGATGGTGGCGAGCGGTGTGCCCAGCTCATGCGCGGCGGCGGCGGCCAGCCCGTCGAGTGCCGACAGATGCTGCTCGCGCTGGAGCACCAGTTCGGTGGCGGCGAGCGCATTGGCCAGGAGGCGGGCTTCCGCGGCCACGCGGAAGGCGTAAATGGCGGTGAAGGCGATCGAAGACAGCACCGCCATCCACATGCCAGCAACATAGATGAAGGGCATCGCCAGCGGCGCGCCTTCATGCCAGGGCAATGGCAAGTGGAAAAAGACCAGCAAGGTCGCCGTCGTCATCACCAGCCCCCCAAGCACCGCGGTCAGGCGCAAGGGCAGCGACGTCGCCGAAATGACCACGGGCACCGTCATCAGCAGCGAGAACGGATTGGTAAGGCCGCCGGTCATGTAGAGCAGGCCGGCAAGCTGGAGGCTGTCGAAGATCAGGATGCCGAAGGCGGCGAACGGCGTGAGCCGGTGCGCGGCCGGGAACCGAAAGGCAAGGAGCAGGTTCATCCAGGCCGAACAGGCGATCAGGGCAAAGCACAGGCTGACCGGCAGTGGGAATTTCAGGCCGTAGGCGACGAAAAGCACCGTCACGCTCTGGCCGACAATGGCAAGCCAGCGCAGCCGGATCAGCGTGTTGAGGCGCAGTCGCTGGCTCTGCTGGAAGTCGGGAGAACGCAATACGTTGATCATGGCCATGAAATACAGCCGCGAAGCGGCGAGCGCTAGGTGGATGACGAAGCGATGGCGTTTGCGCCAATCGCCAAGCAACTACGTCCCGCGCGGCTTGGCGCGGCTGGTGGCGGCGGCGAGCAGCGGATTTTCCGGCCATACGTGTTTGGGGTAGCGGCCGCGCATGTCGGCGCGCACATCGGCCCAGGAGCCGCGCCAGAAACCGGGCAGGTCGCGCGTCGTCTGGATCGGCCGGTGCGCGGGCGACAGCAGTTCGAGCGTCAGCGGCACGGTGCCGCCTGCGATTGCAGGGTGCCGGTCGAGGCCGAACAGTTCCTGGACACGAACCGCCAAAACGGGCCATTCGCCGTCATAGCGGATCGGCACGCGACTGCCGGACGGCACGTCGAAATGGGTCGGCGCAAGCGCGTCGATCCGGCGCTGCAAATCGTGCGGCACAAGCGCCGTCAGCCCGGCCGGGACGACACCCGGATCGATGGCCGAGAAGGATGCGGCACCCGACAGGAACGGCAGCAGCCAGTCGTCGAGGCGATCGATAAGTGCCGTGTCGGACATATCGGGCCACGGCGCCCCAAGGCCGCGATGCAGCCAGGACAGGCGCTGGCGCAGCGTCTCGGCCTCCTTGCTCCAGCTCAGCAGCGAAAGTCCATGTTCGCGCAAGGCGTCAAGCATGGCGCGGTCGGCCTCATTGCCGGTTGGCGGAGGCAGCATGCGCTCGGCCAGCGTGATAGCGCCGAGGCGTACGGTTTCGCGCACGCGCACGGCGCGGCGCTCGCGATCGAAGCTCGTTTGCCTGCGGGTTTCGATCCTTTCCGCCAGTGCTGAACGAATATCGTCCTCGCTGATCGCCGCCGCCGCCGTGATGCGCGCATTCTGCGCCTTGCCCTGCAGGTCGGCGACAACCAGAAACGCCTCGCCGGCAAGCGGATCGGCAGCATCGAGCATGGCACCGGAGCCGTTGGCCAGCACGAAACGCCCGCGCTCGCCGCGCGCCTTGGCGACGCGGTCGGGCCAGGCATGGATGAGGAGAGGACCAGCGCTGCCACCCTCCCCCTTGTGGGGAGGGTCGGCGCGTAGCGCCGGGGTGGGGGTGCGGCGCCAAAGCCCCCGCCCCGCTCCGCTTCGCGGATCGACGTTCCGGGGCGAGCCACGGGTCTCGCCCGTCCTTCGGACCCCCACAAGGGGAGGGTGAAGAGGCCTGCCTCGCCAGGCGTTCGGCGAGTTGCCGCGCGGCGGTGGCGCGCGGCGATCTTTCCTGGCGAAAGCGCATCAGCCGGCGTTCGAGATCGGCGCCGTCACCGCCCAACCCGCGCTCGGTCAGCAGCACCGCGAGCATGGCCGCCTCGCCGGCATGGCCGCCGCGGGCCGCCTCGGCGACCATATGCGCCAGCCGCACCGGCAGAGCGAGCTTGCGCATCGCGGCGCCCGCTTCCGTCAGCCGCCCCGCCTCGTCGATGGCATCAAGCGCGCGCAGCAGCGCCCTTGCCTCGTTGAGCGCCGGGGCCGGCGGCGGATCGAGGAAGGCGAGGCTCGTCGGATCGGCGACGCCGAAGGCGGCGCAGTCAAGCAGCAGGCCGGAAAGGTCGGCCTCGAGGATTTCCGGCGGGGTGAAGGCTGGAAGCGACGCCGTCTGTTCGGCGCGCCACAGTCGGATGGCGACGCCGGCCTGCGTGCGTCCGGCACGGCCGGCGCGCTGGTCGGCGGAGGCCTTGCTGGCGCGCACCGTCTCCAGCCGCGTCAGGCCGCTGGCCGGCTCGTAGCGCGGCAGCCGCGACAGGCCGGAATCGATGACGACCCGCACGCCGTCGATGGTGATGGAGGTCTCGGCGATCGACGTAGCCAGCACCACCTTGCGGCGGCCCGCCGGCGCCGGCCTGATCGCCGCGTCCTGCGCCTTGCCATCGAGCATGCCGTAGAGCGGCACGATATCGGTGTCGGCGCCGACCTTGCCGGCAAGCCGCTCGGCGGTGCGCTCGATCTCGCGCTGGCCGGGCAGGAAGGCAAGCACGCTGCCGCTCTCGTCGGCAAGAGCGGAGCGGATCGCCTTGGCCATGGCATCTTCGATTGCGATGCCGGCCGGCCGTTCGTCGTAGCGGATGTCGACGGGAAAGGCACGGCCTTCGCTTTCGATCACCGGCGCGCCCGACAACAGCTTCGCGACACGGGCGCCGTCCAGCGTCGCCGACATCACCAAGACGCGCAGGTCCGGCCGCAGCGCGCCTTGCACGTCGAGCGCCAAAGCGAGGCCGAAATCGCCGTCGAGCGAGCGCTCGTGGAATTCGTCGAAGATCACGGCCGAGATTCCGGGCAGTTCGGGATCGTCAAGGATCATCCGCGCCAGCACACCTTCTGTGACGACCAGTATTTTTGTCCGGGCCGAAGTGCGGTTCTCCATGCGCATGGCATAGCCGACGGTGGCGCCGGGCTCCTCATCAAGCAATTCGGCCATGCGGCGGGCGGCGGCGCGGGCGGCGAGCCGGCGCGGCTCCAGCAGCACGATCTTGCCCGTGCCCAGCCATGGCGCATCGAGCAGCGCCAGCGGCACCAGCGTCGTCTTGCCGGCGCCGGGCGGCGCCACAAGCACGGCGCCGTTGCCGGAGCCGAGTGCATGGCCCAGCGCCGGCAGCACGGCGGATACCGGAAGCTCCGGCAAGACTTTTGTCGTCATCGCGCCCGCATATCAGCGCTCGTGGTCGCCATGCAACCGGCGCCAGATCAAAGCCGGGTGCGCGAAAACGGGTTCCAGCGCACCGTGCCCAACCGTACTTCCTCGCGCACCATGGTGAGCAGGCCGGACCCACCGACGACCGCGAGGCCGACCAGCGACAGCCAGTCGGGATATTCCCGGAAGAACAGCGCACCGAGGATGACCGCCCAGACCATCTGCGAGTAATGCGTCGGCGCGATCCGGTTGGCGGGCGCGTATTTGACGGCCAGCAGCTGCAGCAATTGTCCGCATGCGGTGAAGGCGCCGGCCATTGTCAGCCATGCAAGCTGCCTTGCGTCGGGAAGCGTGAACGAGGTAGCGGCGATGCCGATGCCGTTGAACAACAGGCCGTAGCCGATCAGCACGCCGAGCATGGTCGTGCGCTTTTCCTGCTTTGCCAGCGAGCGCATCAGAATGACGCTGGCGGCAGCGAGGAAGGCCACGCCAAAGGCGGCGAGGTGCCCAAGATTGAGTTCGCGAAAACCCGGTCGCACCACCAACATGACGCCGGCAAAGCCGGCGACCACCGCAAGCCAGCGCCATGGACCCACCTTTTTCCTTAAGGACGACCGTGGAGAGGATAGTGACGCAGAGCGGCGCCAGAAAGACGAGCGCGTAGACTTCGGCCAGCGGAATGGTGGTGAAGGCATAGACGCTAAGCACGCCCGAGGCGATGCCGGCCCAGGCGCGCGCCTGCACCGCCCAAGGCCGTTTGGTGCGCCAGAAATCACGCCAACGCTCGTCCGCCGGCCGGGTGAAGAAGAGAAAGCAGCCGGCAAACAATATCGAGAAGAAACCGATCTCGAACACCGTGAACTGCCCACCCAGGCTTTTGACAACGGCATCGCTGCCCGAATAGCTTGCATAGGCGATCAGGGCGAGCAGGATTCCGTTCGTCACGTTTTTCCATTTCCGGGGAGAGAAGCGTTGAAAATACTGGCGCTCGGCGCGCATCCTGACGACATCGAGATATTCATGTTCGGTACGATGGCGGCCTATGCGGCGCAAGGCGCAGAATTGACTTTTGCCATAGCCACGGATGGTGCCAGAGGCGGCAAGAGCGATCCCACGGTTCTCGCCCGTGTCCGTCGCGAGGAGGCAACGGCCGCGGCCGCGCTGCTCGGGGCGGCGCCGCGCTTCCTCGACTTTCCCGACGGCGGACTGGTGGCGGATGCCGCGCTGATCGGCGCGCTGAAGACGCTGATTGGCGAGAGCGGACCGGATCTGGTGATTACCCATGCGCCCAACGACTATCACGCCGACCACCGCGCGCTATCGGACGCCGTGCGCATCGCGGCCTCGTTCGCCGTGCCGGTGCTGCATGCCGACACGATGGGCGGTACCGGATTCTCCCCGACCCACTATGTCGACGTCTCGGCCCACGCCGACATCAAGGCCAAGGCGATCCGCCTACACCAGTCGCAGGATCCGGAGCGCTTCGTCGACATCGCCCGCACGCAGAATTTTTTTCGCGCCGGCCAGTGCAACGGCGCGCCGGGATCACAGGCCGAAGCCTTCCGCTTCGAGCCGATGTTTCCGTTTGCAGACATTCGCGACCTGCTGCCGCCGGCGCCGCCGATCCGACCGGTCATCGTGAGCACCAAAAGGGTCGACTGAGCCGGGAGACGGCTGCTCCATCGCGGTGACCGTGCCCGACGACGAGACCACCGGCTGACGCGCCGGTGCACACGGCCACATGGGCACGCCCGGGCCGGACCGTTGCTTTTCTTCCGGAGGCCACGATGTCGCACCTTTTGCGGCCAGGACCGGGCCGGATCAGACGAATTGAGGGAAGACATCGCCGGAAAAAACAGCATAGGCTATCGCCGGAGCGGCAAATCTTCCCGGGGAGGAAACGGATGGCTTCACGCTATCACGAGGTCTATGACGGCTGGAAACGCGACCCGGAAAAGTTCTGGGCGGATGCGGCGAACGCCATCGATTGGTACACGCCTTACGACAGGGTGTTCGATGCGGAAGCCGGCGTTTATGGCCGCTGGTTTACCGGCGCCACCTGCAACACCTGCTACAATGCCCTCGACCGGCATGTCGCCGGCGGGCGTGCCGACCAGATCGCGCTGATCCATGACAGCGCCATCACCGGCACCGTGAAGACATTCACCTATGCCGAGCTCAAACGCGAAGTGGTGGCGCTGACCTCGGTGCTGAAGAACCGCGGCGTCGGCAAGGGCGACCGCGTCATCATCTACATGCCGATGGTGGCGGAAGCGGCCATCGCCATGCTTGCCTGCGCCCGCATCGGCGCCGTGCATTCGGTCGTCTTCGGCGGTTTTGCCTCGCATGAGCTCGCCACCCGCATCGACGACGCCAGGCCGAAGGTGATCATTTCGGCCTCCTGCGGCCTGGAGCCCGGCCGCGTCGTCGCCTACAAGCCGCTGCTCGACAAGGCGATCGAGATATCCCGCCACAAGCCGGACGCCTGCCTGATCCTGCAGCGCGACCAATTGCGCTGCGATCTCAGGGACAATTACGACATCGACTATGCGGACGCGGTCGCGCGCGAGCGGGCGGCCGGCGCCAATGTCGACTGCGTTCCGGTGCTTGCCACCGACCCGCTCTACATCATCTATACGTCAGGCACGACCGGCCAGCCCAAGGGCATCGTTCGCGACAATGGCGGCCACATGGTGGCGCTCGAATGGACGATGGAAAACGAGTTCGGCGTCAAGCCCGGCGAAGTGTTCTGGGCGGCGTCCGACGTCGGCTGGGTGGTCGGCCATTCCTACATCGTCTACGGGCCGCTGCTGCATGGCTGCACAAGCATCCTGTTCGAAGGCAAGCCGGTCGGCACGCCGGACGCAGGCACCTACTGGCGGGTGATCGCGCAGCATGGCGTGGTCGCCCTGTTCACCGCGCCGACGGCGTTCCGCGCCATCAAGGGGCAGGATCCCAGGGGCGAATTCGTCGCCAGATACGACCTGTCGAAATTCCGCACGCTGTTCCTCGCCGGCGAGCGCGCCGATCCCGAAACCATCAAATGGGCGGAGCAGAAACTGAACGTGCCGGTCATCGACCATTGGTGGCAGACCGAGACCGGCTCGCCAATGACCATCAACCCCGCAGGCCTCGGCCTGCTGCCGGTAAAATACGGCTCACCCGGCGTGCCGATGCCCGGCTACGACATCCGCGTGCTCGACGATGCCGGCCACGAGGTGCCGCGCGGCACGCTCGGCAATGTCGTGGTCAAGCTGCCGCTGCCGGCGGGCTGCCTGCCGACGCTGTGGAACGCCGACGCCCGTTTCCGCCAGGCCTATCTCGACGAGTTCCCCGGCTTCTACAAGACCGCCGATGCCGGCATGATCGACGAGGACGGCTACCTCTACGTGATGGCCCGCACCGACGACATCATCAATGTCGCCGGCCATCGGCTGTCGACCGGCGCCATGGAAGAGGTGCTGGCAACGCATCCCGATGTCGCGGAATGCGCCGTTGTCGGCATCGCCGATGCGATGAAGGGCCACGTTCCGCTCGGCTTCGTCGTGCTCAACGCTGGTGTCTCGCGCGAGATCGGCCTCATCGAGAGCGAAGTGGTGGGGCTGGTGCGCGAGCGCATCGGCCCGGTCGCCGCCTTCAGGACGGTGGTGACGATCAAGCGGCTGCCGAAGACGCGGTCGGGAAAGATCCTGCGCGGGACCATGCAGAAGATCGCAGACAAGGAAGATTGGACCATGCCGGCGACGATCGACGACCCGGCCATACTCGACGAGATCACGGCCGTGCTGAAGGAGCGCGGCATCGGGGTCTAGATGATCGGGCGCAGCAGACACGATCCTTCCGTTTATTGAGCGGTCGGCGCCGCCCCCCATCCGCCTGCCCGCACCTTCTCCCCATGAAGGACGGTAGCGACGTACTCCAGTGCCGACTTCCCCCACTCCCCGTCGTTCGCGGGTGAAGGTCGGCGCCAACTGTCACATTTGGCCAATCTTTTGTTGTGCAATGCAACAACAGACTCTAGGGTTTGGCTTGGGGGGCCATTCCAAAGGCACGGCATGGCTCAGCACAAGGCGACATTCGGCGGCGTCGACATATTGCGTTTCCTGGCCGCCGTCATGGTGATGTTCTATCACTATGGCTTCTGGGTATGGGCATTCCCTGACGGGGTTTCGGCGCGCGCGACCGGCGGCATCCCGCCCCATCCCGAAATGGCCTTGGTCGGCTCCGGCTGGGTCGGCGTGCAGATATTCTTCGTCATCAGCGGTTTCGTCATCGCCTTCAGCGCCGAGAATTCGACGCCGCTGCGGTTTTTCGAGGCAAGGGTGAAAAAGGCTGGCGCCGGCGGTCTGGATCTGCGCGCCGGTGACCGCGGCGGTGCTGCTGCTCACCGGTCTGAGCTGGCCAACCGATGCCGTGATCAGGCTCGTTCGCACCGGCCTTTTCGCGCCCTACGGCCCTTGGGTGGACAGCGTCTACTGGACGCTCGGCATCGAGATCGCCTTCTACGCTGTCGTCTGGATCCTGTTGCGGCTTGGCCGCTTCCACCTGATGGAGACGGTGGCAGTCGTGATCGGCCTCGTCAGCACGCTGTTCTGGTGCCTCTATTATCCGCTCGGCTGGTCCGACCTCGCCGAGACACGCTGGCTTGCAGCTCGTCCTGGTGCACCATGGCTCTTTTTTCGCCGTCGGCGTGCTCATCTGGCTGATGCGGTTCAAGGCGGTGACGGCCTCGCGCCTGGCCTTCTGCCTGCTGTTCCTGGGCGGGGGCGTGCTGCAAATCGCCAGTTCGGTCGATGTCCACAGCGCCAAGGTCGGCGCCGCGATGCCCTATGCGCCGTCGATCCTTGTCTTCCTGGTCGCCATCGCCCTGATGGCATGGTCGCTGCGGCTCGACCTCAGCTGGAGCGGCTGGCGCCGGATCGGCCTGATGACCTACCCGCTCTATCTGATCCACGACGTCATCGGCGCGGCGATGCTCGGCGCGATGGTCCGCGCGGGGCTGCCTTATCTGTTGTCCATGGCAACGGTCGGCGCGACCATGATCGCGGCAAGCTGGCTGGTGGCGACCGAAGCCGAACCGCGCATCCGGCTGCTGCTCGACCACACGGTGTTCCGCTACCGGCTCAGGGCCGCGTAGTCGCGATCTTGTTGACCAATGAGGATTGACCAACGGGCACCTCGGTGCCTTCCTCGCAGGAGTGCACTGTCCAGCCGCAGGGTTCGGAGGCCTGGATAGTGAGACGCGGCCCTGTACAAAGTTAGGGACCAATCGATGCGGATCGTCAGGATAGCCGAACTGGAAATCGATCCTGACCAGATCGACAGCTACAAGGCCCTGATTGCCGAAGAGATCGAGGCCTCCGTGCGAATCGAGCCGGGCGTGCTTTTCCTTCATGCCGTGTCGGAAAAAGATGCGCCTGAAAAGGTGCGCGTGATCGAATGCTACGCCGATCAGACGGCGTACGAAGCCCATCTGACCACACCGCATTTTCTCAAGTACAAGACGCAAACGGCGAACATGGTGCGGTCGCTTCGGCTTATCGAAACCGACCCGATCGCGCTGTCTGCGAAACCCGGTCAGAACTCAAACTGACCAGGGCTTGGATCGACACCGCCGTCCATCCAGAGCGGACGACCGACCTGCCGTCGAAATCGCTGGCAAGCGAAATAGACTGATCTGCTCTGGGGCCGACCTGCTTCCAATCCATGTCGCCAACCTCAAAGCGCGTCGATTCTGCGCAATATAATATTGCTCCGGATGTCATTTCATAGACATCGCCAATCAGCCAAAGAAACCGGGCGTCACGGGCTAGCATGAGTTGTGTGCGTCAAGTTCTGCAAAAATGGCGTGGCATTCAGCGGTGACGTTGGCGTGTCCGCCGCGCAGCCCCCGTGTTTAGCGGAGCGGCGGACATGGCGGGCGCGTCTCAGGCGGCCAGTGCCCTAAGGTTCTCCTTCTTGTGCTCGCGCAGATGGTCCATGTTGAGGTAGCGGGTCGCCTCGAGCCAGTTCTCGTGGATCTCCACCGCCAATGCCCGAACCAGCCGCAAACAGCTCTGCGGGTTGGGGAAGATGCGAACGACCAGGGTGCGCCGCTTGATCTCCTGGTTCAGCCGCTCCAGCATGTTCGTCGACTTCATGTGCTTGTGATGCGGCAGCGGCAGCCGATAGAAGCTCAGCGTCTCCTCGATGTTGTTCTCCACCCAATCCACCAGCTTCGGGTATTTGGCCTGCCATTTGGCGATCCACTGCGCCAGGTCGCGCTTGACCTCGGCTAGGTCGCGCCGGTCATAGAACCATCTGAGCTCCATCAGGCAATCGTCATCGACCTTGCGCGGCACATAATCGAGCGCGTTTCTGAGGAAGTGCACGTAACAGCGCTGCCAGACTGCCTCAGGCAGGACTTCCCGGATCGCTGCCCTGAGCCCCGGATGGTCGTCGGAGACGACGAACTCCACGCCGGCAAGCCCGCGCTGCTTGAGCCCTGCCACGAACGCGCGCCAGCTCGAATGGCTTTCCCGGTTGGCCAGTTCGACACCGAGCACCTGGCGCCGGCCCTCCCAGTCGACCCCGATCGCCACCAGCACCGCCTGGCTGGCGATCACGCCGGCTTCGCGCGCCCGCTCATAGCGCGCGTCCAGAATGAGGTACGGGTAAGGTTCGGCAAGCCGCTGCTCAAAGAACGCCTTCAGGGCTTCATCCAGCCGCGCCGTCGCCTGGCTTACCGTCGAAGCCGAGAAGGAATGGCCGCACAGCTCCTCGGTGATCGCCTTCACCTTGCGCGTCGACACGCCTTGCACGTACATCTCGACCAGCGCCGACACCAATGCCTTCTCCGAGCGCTGATAACGCTCGAACAATTCCGTCGAGAACCGGCCGGCCCGATCTTGCGGAACCCGAAGCTCCAGCACGCCAACCCGCGTCACAAGCTTGCGTTCGTAATAGCCGGACCGGTAACCAACCCGCTCCGTCGTCCGCTCGCCTTTCTCGGCCCCGATCGCCTCCGTCATCTCGGCTTCCAAAGCCTCCTGCACCACAGTCTGCAAAACTCTGCGAAAGCCGTCCTCATCCGACAACAGCAACGCTTTCAACTCACCTCTGCTCAGTCTAACGTCTCGCTTGGTCATGGCACTTACCCTTCCACGGGAATCGGTGATCGCAACGTCACCAGCGTGCCATGGCCGCCCCTCGCCTCAGAGTAAGGGCTGCTCTCTCTCCAGAGCTTTTTGCAGAACCTTCAGGACACTATCCTAGCATGGGTCTTTGGATCGGGCGCGGCTGCTTGAATCCGCCAAGCAGTACGGAAGCTACCTCGTTATAAATTCGACCCTTGAAGATGCCCGTACTTGTTTCGCCGGCTTGTTCGCTTTACGAACGGCAATGACCCTCATCTCTCGCATTGCCGCCCTTGCTTTGCTCGCCATCATTGTGTTCGCGACGCTGTCGCCAATCCAGATGCGGCCCCACCTGGGTGACCCAGATTTCGAACGCGCCCTCGCCTACGTTCTGTTCGGCGTGGCAATGGGGCTCGGCTTTCCAAACCGCTTGGCTGGAACTGTCACTATAGTTGTCGTCGTAGCCACTGTGCTGGAGCTGATGCAGCTCCTCGAACCCGGTCGGCATGCGCGCCTTTCGGACGGCTCACTGAAGGCTTTGGCAGGCATCCTCGGAATAGTTGTCGTCCATCTCAGTCTTTTGGTGGCGAGCCGCTATTGGCCGCGTAAGCTGACATTGCCTGCCGAATGATGCCCGGGTTTAGACTCCCACTGTAGCCCGCCGCAGCCACATAGGCGATGACCTGCCTCGTCACTCAGGCACGGAAATCGCCACGGTTGAACTCAGACCGTTGTCTTGCTGCGCACTTCGGTCTTGTCGAGATAATAGCTCGAGTACTGGCCGAAGAATTTTTCGGACGCTCCGAACGAGCCGTATTTGGCGAGCTTCTTGAGATCGACCTTGTTCAGCACCGCGCCGACGATCTTGTTGGCGACATAGGGTTCGGATTCGAGCATCGACCTCACCATCGCGCGCGGCGTGCGGCCCCATTCGGTGACCAGCACGAAGCCGTCGACAAGCGGCGCGAAGGCCTTGGCGTCGACCACCGGCCCCAGCGGCGGCAGATCGACGACGATGTATTCGAAGGTCTCCTTGGCGTTGTCGATGAAGCGCCGCATGCCGGCCGAGGAGAGAAGCTCGCTGGTATGCGAGAAATTGCCGCGCAGCACGGCCGGAATGATCGCCAGCTTCGTCTGCCGGTCGATCTTGCCGACCGACTGCCAGGTCTGGCCGCTCACCACCGCTTCCATCAGTCCCTGCTCGGCCTCCATGCCGAGGCTGCGGCTCAAGCCCGGATTGCGCAGGTCGCCGTCGATCAGCAGCGTCCTGGCGCCGTTGGCGGCGAGCAGTCCGGCCAGATTGGCCGCGACCGTCGACTTGCCTTCGCCGGGAAGGACCGAGATGACGCCGATGACGCGGCTGCCTTGCCCTTCCATGACGACGTCGAAGGCGATCTTTGCGCTGCGCAGCGTCTCGGAGAACATCGACGCCGGAGCATCGACGCTGACGCGCATGCGCGCGCGCTTTTCGGCGGCGGCCGGCGATTTGGCGGTTTTGAGATCCAGGTCGGCCGGCTTTTCCTCCCTGGCGGTCTTGCCGCCGATGACAGGCAGATAACCGAGGAATTTGAGGCCGACGCGGTCGCGGACATCCTCGCCGGTCCTGAAGAAACGCTCGTTGAATTCGTTCAGGCCGCCGAGCCCGGCACCCATCAACGTGCCCAGCACAAGCGAGAGCGCCAGCACAACCACCGTGCGCGGGCTGGAGGCGCTGAGCGGCGTCGATGCATCCGAGATGATGCGGATCTTCCCGACCGGGAAGGATTGCTGCTGGGCGGCTTCCTCGTAGCGGCCGAGGAATGTCTGGTAGAGCGTGGAGAGCGCCGTCGCCTTCTGGTCGAGTTCACGCAGCTTGACCTGCGACTGGTTGTCGATTGCGCTCTTGCCTTGCGCCGCGGCGACATTGGCCCTGAGCGCGGTCTCGCGCGCCAGCGCCACTTCATATTCGTTGCGATAGCTTTCGGTCAGCTGCTTCAACTCGCCGAATATCTGCGCCGATATGTCGGCCTTCTCCTTGGCGAGCGCCACCGCCTGCGGATGCTGCGGCCCGAAATTGGCCTCGACATCCTGCTGCCGCTTGGCGACGGCGAGATAGCGCGTCTTGAGCGCCGCGATGACCGAGCTGCTCGGCTGGTCGCTCGATATGGCGGCATCCTTGAAGGCGTTCTCCGAGCCGCTTTCGACGATGGACTTGTATTGCTGGTAGCGGGCGCTGGCCCGGGCGGTATCGGCCTGCGCCACGATAAGCTGGGCGTTGAGGTCGGCAAGCTGCTTGGCGCTCATCAGCTGGCCGTCGCTGTTGGCGGACAGGCCGTGCTCGGCCCTGAATTTCTCGACCGCGAGCGATGCCGCCTGCGAGCTTTCGCGCAGTTCCGTCAGCCGGCCCTGCAGCCAGACCGCTGCGCGCTCGGTGGCATCGAAGGAGGCGTCGAGCTGGTCGGCGAGATAGGCATCGGCATAGGCTTTGGTGATCGCGGTCGCCAGTGCCGGGTCCGTCGCCTGGTAGCCGAGCGCGATGACATAGCTTCGCCCGACGCGCTCCGCCTGCACCTCGTTCTGCAATTTGAGGATAGCGTAGTCGCGACGAGAGGTCGCGATCAGCGCATCGCGGGTGGCGGGGTCGAGCTTGGTGACGTCGCCGACGCCCGGCATGGGAGGACTGGGGCGAACATACTGGATCAGGCCGCGGATCAGGCCGATGCCCTGGGCGAGCGCCGACTGGGGCGGGTTCATGAACGCATCGTTGCGGTCGAGCTTCAGCTTGTCGACGACCACGGCGGCAAGCCTCGTCGAGGTCAGGATTTCGATCTGGCTCAGGATGGCCGAATCGGTCTGCATGGTCGTCGACGCCGCCGAAATGTCGTCGACGATCTTGTTCAGCCCCTCATCGATCAGCACGCTCGAGACCGATTGGTATTTGGGCGGCGTGGTCTGCAGATAGAGCAGGCCCAGGACAAGACCAATGACCGCGCCCAGGACAACCACCTTGGCCTGCCGCGCTGCCATGCCAAGCAGCCGCTCGACATCGATGAAGTCTTCGCCGTCTCCTGCTTCCGAATTCGGCAATGGCATCCTCTTGTCGAGAGGAAAGTTGGCATAGTTCATCTTCGGTCCAATTCCAGAGCCCGTCCATCCCAATCATCGGGATGGGCTCTATCTCACTGTTTGAACATGATCTTTTCCGAAAACCGCCTTGCGCTTTCCGGGATCATGCCTTGGCTCCCAGGCACGTCGAAGATCGGGAGCATTGCCAAAAAGCAACGCAAGTTCCATGCCGGACGCCACAGGGCCTTCCGCGCATCGCACCGTCAGCCGTCCGACAATGCTCCCGAAACATGGGCATTATGCGGCTTCTTCCTGTCGTTCATGCGACCGGACGAACTCCTGGAGCATCTCGAAAACCGGACCCTTCATGTCGTCGCGCGCCAAGGCGAAGGCGATGTTGGCCTGGATAAAGCCCTCCTTCGAGCCGCAGTCGAACATGCGGCCCTTGAAAGGCTGGGCAAAGAAGGACTGCTCCTGCGCCAGGCGGACCATGGCGTCGGTCAACTGGATCTCATTGCCCGCGCCGCGCTGCTGGTTGCCGAGCAGGGCGAAGATCTCGGGCTGCAGGATATAGCGGCCGTTGATGTAGAAGTTCGACGGCGCATTGGCCGGCGCCGGCTTCTCGACCATCGCCGTCACCTCGAAACCGCCGCCAATGTCGGCGCCGCGGCCGACAATGCCATATTTGTTGGTCTCGGTCGGGTCACAGCGCTCGACCGCAATGACGTTGCCGCCGGTTTCGGCATAGAGGTCGGTGACCTCGGCCAGGCAGCCGCGGCCGCCGAACGAGACCATGTCAGGCAAAAGCAGGGCGAAGGGCTCGTTGCCGATGACCTCGCGCGCGCACCAGACGGCGTGGCCAAGGCCTTGCGGGGATTGCTGGCGGATGAAGCTGGTGGCACCGGCCACCGGCAGCAGGCTTTCCAACGACTGCAATTGCGCCTTCTTGCCGCTCTGCTCCAGTGTTCCGATCAATTCCGGATGCAGGTCGAAATAATCCTCGATGACCGCCTTGTTGCGGCCGGTCACGAACACGATGTGCTCGATGCCGGCCTCGAAGGCCTCATCGACGGCGTATTGCACGACCGGCCTGTCGACGACGGGAAGCATTTCCTTGGGCATCGACTTGGTCGCCGGCAGGAACCGCGTTCCAAGCCCCGCCACCGGTATCACGGCCTTCCTGATCTTCTTCATCGCAAATTCCTTCTGAGGAGATCGACTTCAGTCCATTCGCAGGCCAGGAAAAACCCCTCCATGTGCCTGCATCTTCACCTCCCCGCCCCCACGGCAAATTGTGCCGCTACTCGTCGCAACCGCACGGCGATCGGCATGCCCATATGGCTGACCGCCGCCGGGTCGCTGAGCGCCGTCCGGATCGCCTTGAGCGGGGACCGCGCCTTGATGTGCTGGACCATCGACAGGAACGAAGCCGCCTTGCGCAGGCTGCGGCTGCGCCGGGCGAAGGCCGCTTGCGCGGCCGCGTCCATCTGATGGCTTTGAGCGAAAATCGCATCGGCCTTGCGCATCGCCTCGACGTGATGAGGCTCGAGCACGCGCGAAATGGAGCCGCTGCGGATGTGATAGACATAGCCGATGTCAGGCTCGACCACGCACCTGCCGCCCTTGGCCAGGGCGTTGGCCAGGAAAATGTAATCCTCGCCGATGATCAGGTCCTCGTCGTAGCGAAGTCCGTTTTCTTCCAGGAAGCGGCGCTCGAAGATCGGCTTGAGATAGCCGAGATTGAACTTCGATTCGAAGACGACGTTGCCGGCGATATAGCTGGCCAGCGAGATCTCGCCCAATTCCTCCAGATAGCGCGTCGGGAACATCGCATCCTCGATCACGCCGTCCTCGCGGACGACCTGGAGGTTGTCGACGGCGATTTGCGCGCCCGCCCTTTCGGCCCGGGCGGTCATGGCGGCGATGCGGCCGGGATAGACCGCGTCGTCGGAATCCAGGACCGCGACCCAGCGACCTCGGGCAGCCTCGAGGCCGGCATTCCTGGCGCCGCCGGGGCCCCTGTTCTGCGCGAGCGCCACGACGCGCACGATGTCCTGCGGATAGGCCCTTGCCACGTCGAGCGTGGCGTCGCGCGACTTGTCGTCGACGACGATGACCTCGACGCTGACACCCTTTTGCGCGATGGCGCTGGCGATCGCCCGGTCGAGGGTCGCTTCGGCGTTGTAGGCTGCAATGACGAAGGAAACGTCCGGGACGAAGCTGACGTCAGGCTGCACGCTTGCCTCCTTCCTGTGGCGAGGGCTGGCCGTAGAGACGAATCTCGCGGATGCCGACAAGGCCGCTGACGACGCCGACATGCATAATGCCGCGCAGCACGCTGCGGTTCCGCCGCACGGGGCTGGCAAGGAAGGGAAACGCCGCGGCGAAGCAATAGGCTGCCTTTGCCGAGGCAATGCCGACCTGTTTGACCAGGCCAATGCCGCTCGCATTGCGCCCCAGGAGGTGGCCATGCGTCTGCCCGACGCGGAAGCGGCGGCGGCCAAGCCAGTCGAACGCGGCCCTGGTCCGCGGCACGACCTCGTCCACCCAAGCCTCCGGAGAAAAGGCGATCGTGCCTCCGGTCTTGTGCATCTGGTCGAAGAACTCGGTGTCCTCGCCGCCGGTCTGGCCACGCGCCAAGCTGAAGCGGCGCCCGCGCAGGCTGTCCGACCCCATGTCGAGCAGCACGTTGCAGGTGTAGCCGGTGCGGATCTCGCCGCGCACCCAGACCGGCAAGGTCGAATGGAAGTCGCCACGCCGCATCCAGTCCGGCGCATCGGCCCCATAGCGCGCCTTGACCGGGCCCAGCACGGCGGCGGCGCGACTTGCCTGGGCTGTTGCGACGAGCTCGGCAAGCCAGCGCGGCGAAGCCGTCTCGTCGTCGTCGATGAAGGCGACGAAATCCGACGTGCTGGCGTCAAGGCAGGCGTTGCGGGCGATCGAGATGTTGCGCGCCGGGCAGTGGTGATAGCTGATCGGCAGCGTCAGTTCGCGCGCCAGGGCCGTCACCAGATCCCTGGCGCTCGGCGTGTCGTCATTATCGGCGACGATGACCCGGACATCGAAACCGGCCGGCCTGTCCATGGCATCGAGTGAGCGCAGCGTGTCGGCCAATTCCGGCCGACGGAACGTGCACACGCCGATGTCGATGCGGCGGTTCTTGCCTGTAACCGCCATCACGCGACCCCGCGCTGTTTGCCAAGGCCGAGAAGCTGCAGCCAGAAACCGACGGACCAGCCGAAATGCATGACCATCGCCGAGACGCCGGCAAGCGCGACGTCGGCATTGCGCTGGCTTACCGCCGTCCACAGGCCATAGCCGAGGCACACCGTCGCCCAGATCAAAAGCGGCACCGCCGCCAGCCAGTGCATGAAGGAAAAGGCCGCGAGCACCACCACCGGGAACACCAGCAGCGGCACCATCTGCCGGACCTTCGGGATGACGCGGTGCTTCAGGACGTTCTTGGCGCGACCGCGGCCGTAGCCGAGATACTGGAAATAGAGGCCGCTGAGCGACGCGCGCGGATAGTAGACCATCTGGGTCCTGCCGCTCATCCAGATCCTGTAGCCGGCCTGTCTCAGCCGGTAGTCGAGCTCGGCGTCCTCATTATGGCTGAACGTCTCGTCATAGCCGCCGACGGCCTGGAAGGCAGAAATCCGCATCAGCGCGTGATGGCCGTGATCGACCCATTCTCCGGCGGACAGATGCCTGTGCTTGGAACCGCCGGTGCCGAGCTTTGAATTCTGTGCCGCCGCGGCCGCCTTCTGCACGGTGCCGCTGCCGCTGGTCAGCATCGAGACCACGACCGAATCGGCGCCCGTTGCCAGCGCTTCCTCGACCAGTCGCTCGCAATAGTCGGCGGGATAGCCGCCATGGGCATCGATGCGGATCAGATATTCGGCACCATCGCCGAATCTGGCGACGGCAAGATTGATCGCCGCGCTCTGGATGCGCTTTTCATTGTGGAGCAGGACGATGCGGGGATCTTCCTTCGCACGCTCGCCGACAATGGCCGGGGTACCATCGGTGCTGCCGCCATCGGCAACGACGATCCTGGCGCCGAGCCTCGCGGCCGCGGGGCTGAGCTGGTCGAGCAGCACACCGATATGGGCTGCCTCGTTGAGGCAGGGAATCACGATCAGACTGGAGGGGAGCGCTTGCATCATCGGGCGATCTCCATTCTAGGCCAAGGCCTCGGCCACGAAGGGTTGGCGCATGGCGGCCAGGCTGCGAAGCTTGTCGACCAGCGCCTGGCAATCGCTGCGATCATAGCTCCATATCCTGGGGTTGCGCGACAGAACGCGCTCCTTCAACGTGCTGAAGCGGCGCTCCTCCATCTTGCCGATGGCGGCTTCGAGCGCGTCGGGTGAGGCTTCGGGCAACAGAATGCCGATGCCTTGCCGGCCGAGGAACCGCCCGGTTTCCGTGTTGGCCATCGAGATCGGCACCGCGCCGAAACGACAGCCTTCATAGAGTCGGTTGGGCAGCAGCCATTCGGAATTCTGGCCCGCCTCGAAGAAATCGATCGCCCAGGAGAAATGCACGTCCCGGTAGATCGCCGCCATGTCCTCCGGGTTGCGGTAGGGTCCGCGAAACGAAAGCCAGGGCTCGGCCTCGACGAAGGCGTGGAAATCCGGGAATTCGGTCAATGCCGGGCGGCCGCGCAGCACGATCTCGAACCGGCCGTCGGCGCGGCGCGAGAAATCGGCCAGGAGTTCGAGCGAGCGGCGGCAGCGCAATGCCCCGAACCAGCCGATGCGCCAGGGTGGCGCGACAGGCGCCTCGGCCATCTCATGCTCGGCCGGCAGGATCGCCGCTGCCTCGAAATATTTGTTTTCGACCAGTTCGACCGGCGCCGTCACCTGGCCGTACGGCTCGAAATAATTGGCGGTGAACGCGGGCGAGCTGGTCACCAGCAGCTTTACGTCCCTGGCAAGGTAACGTTCCGTGGCCCGCAGCGCCTTGCCGACCGCATCGCTGCGAAGCATCAGGCGATGGATGTCGAGGCATTCATAGACGATCGGCACCGCGGCGCCGAATGCCGTGGTGGCGCGGCGGGCGAGCGCCAGCATTTCCAGGTTGCGCGCGATGATGAGATCGGGCCTCGGCATGCCGCGGAGCCTGGTGCCGATCGAAACCGCCGCCTTGGCGACTGCCGTCAGACGCTGGGCGAATCGCCCGTCACGCGTCGCGCCGAGATCCAGCGGCCGCAATCTCTCGACGTCGGCAATGGGATTTGCCGTGCGGCGGAAGCCTGCGAGCGTGACCTGGGCGCCACCTGCCCTGAGCATGGTAATCCGCCGGCGCACTGCCGGGTCGGAAACGTCATGCACAAGGTACAAGACATTCAGCATGAAAACTCGACCGCTGTTGGCCCACCCGCAGCGAACCTAGTACAGGTCTTGCTGCATCGCAACATTTTTGGTGCAGCGTAGCAAAATCCACGTTTTTTGTTGCACTGCAAAATAAATGCCGTAATTTGGCCGCGGCGGCGGTTGCAGGGTTCCTGGTCGGAACCTGCACAAGAATCAGGAATCCTGAATTTGGAAGCCAATCCATTCGATCCGCCAGAAGGCTCGCTGCGCAAATCGGTCGGGCGTGGCGCGGTCGTGACGGCCTTGTCGCAGTCCGTGCGGGTCGCCACGCAGATCATTTCCGTCATCGTGCTGTCGCGTCTCCTGTTGCCGCAGGATTTCGGCGTCGTGGCGATGTGCGCGCCGGTGCTGGCCTTCATCGCGCTGTTCCAGGATTTCGGCCTCACCCAGGCGACCATCCAGAAATCGGGCATACGGCACGACGAGGTGAACTACCTGTTCTGGATCAACGTCGCCGTCAGCGCCATCCTGGCCTGCGTGCTTGCCGGCGCGGCACCGCTGGTCGCCGCCTTCTACGGCGAACCGCGTGTGGCTGGCCTGGTGGCGGCGCTGGGCCTGCAGATCATGGCCTACGGCCTCGGTGCGCAGCATCTGGCGCTCCTGACGCGCCGCATGCAGTTCGGCCGCCTGGCCATCATCGATGTCGCAGGCGCCGTGGCTGGTCTTGCCGTGTCGATCGCCTGGACATTCGTCGACCGCTCCTACTGGGCACTTTTCGCCGGCACCTTGACCGGAGCCGTGCTGCCGACGCTGTGCTACTGGGCCAGTTCGCGCTGGCGGCCCAGCCTGCCGCGCAAGGTCGCCGGGATCAGCGAGCTGATCAATTTCGGCGCCGGCATAACCGGCTTCAACTTCGCCAATTTCTTCGCCCGCAATCTCGACAACGTGCTGATCGGAAAATACTGGGGCGAGGCGCAGCTCGGCCTCTATGACCGTGCCTACAAGCTGCTCCTGTTCCCGCTGAGCCAGATCACGAACCCGCTGTCGAAGGTGATGGTGCCGGCTCTTTCCAGGCTGAAGGACGAGCCCGACCGCTACCGCAGCGCCTATCTTCGCGTCATGCCGCTGATCCTGCTGGTGGCGCTTCCCGGCGTCGCTTTCGCCACCGCCATGTCGGACATACTCATCCCCTTCGTGCTCGGCGAGCAATGGCGCGCGAGCGCCTCGATTTTCCTGGCGCTTGGCTTCGCCGGGCTGCTGCAGCCGCTCAACAATCCGGCCGGATGGCTGTTCGTCAGCCAGGGCCGTTCCGGCGACTTCATGCGCTGGGGCATCATCACGGCGGTGACGTCGGTGCTCGCTTTCGTGCTGGGCCTGCCTTATGGCGCGCTCGGCGTGGCGATCGCCTATGCCGTCAGCGAATATCTGCGCACGCCTTTCCTGTGGCTCTATGTCGGCAGGAGCGGGCCGCTGCGGGCAAGCCACGTGCTTCGCGCGGCGACGCCGTTCGTGCTCGGCGCGCATGTGGCGCTGGCGGTGGTCTGGTTGGTCAAGCCGCTGCTACCGCAGCAGCATGTCATTGCCTTGGCCAGCGGCGCGATCCTTGCCTATCTCATCACCATCGTCATCGCGCTGGCCTTCGCGGCCGGCCGTGAAGCCTTGCGCGAGGCCTTGAAAATGCTGCCGGCAAGGCCGCCGGCGGCAGCACCGCGCGAGGCGCAATAATTTTGGCGCTTTCGACCCTTACCGTTCACCCGAGCATCAGGCCTGATCCATGCATTACCGATCGATCTCAGACATGAATGACGCGATCGTCAGCAATCTTCACCGGTTGCCGCGCGACATCGAGCTGGTGGTCGGCGTCCCCAGAAGCGGCGTGCTGGCAGCGACGCTGGTCAGTCTCGCGGCGAACATACCTATGACCGACCTGGACTCCTTCCTCGAGGGTCGCGTCTACACATCGGGCATCACCAAGCGCCGTGCGGTGCTCGACCGCAAGGTCGCGGAAATGCGCAAGGTGCTGGTGATCGACGACAGCGTCTCCGGCGGCAACGCCATGCGCGACGCCCGCGCCCGCATAGAGGGTGCCGGCATCGAGGCCGACTACACCTTTGCCGCCGTGTTCGGGCTTGAGCCGCAGCATGCCGAGACCGATGTCGTCTTCGAGGTCGTGCCGCATCCGCGCATGTTCCAGTGGAACTTCATGCATCACAAATTCCTGGCGCAATGCTGCGTCGACATAGACGGGGTGCTGTGCCTCGATCCGACCGAAGCGGAAAACGACGATGGTCCGGCCTACGAGAAATTCCTTAGCGAAGCGCGGCCGCTCCACACCGCGACCCGCAAGATCGGCTGGCTGGTGACCAGCCGGCTGGAGAAATACCGCGCACTGACCGAGGCATGGCTGGCCAAGCACGAGATCAAGTACGATCATCTGATCATGCTCGACCTGCCGAGTAAGGCGGAGCGTCAGCGGCTTGGCGCGCATGGCAGTTTCAAGGCCGAATTCTACCGCAAATCCGATGCCATCCTGTTCATCGAGAGCGAGCACGAGCAGGCGCTGAGGATCACCGAGCTGTCGGGCAAACCGGTGCTGTGCGTCGAAACGCACATGGTCAGCTTTCCCAACGCTCTGTCGCTCCCGGCGCTCGGCCAGGCGGCGCGCAACCTGCCGGCCAGGTTGCGACAGGCCAAGTCACAGGAAGGCCGCAAGGGCGCCGCCAAGGCCCTTGCCCGCGCCCTGCTCGGCGCCCGCGGCTACGAGACGCTGAAAAGCCGGGTCAAGCGCCTGGCCTGATCCGCCAAGGCTGCGAATCCAGATTAACGGGTTCCTTCGGAGTGTTCGCAGGCGCGCCGGTCGAGAAGCATCAAACGAAAAACCCGCCTGTGCGGCGGGTTTCCGGCGCAACTCAGCACCATAACCAAAAAACTACCATAGTTGCCTTCACCCTGTCAAGAAAAAATTCCTATTACAGGGCTGCCGAGGTCGGTTCCAGCCTAAGCCTCGGCTACGCCGCCTGTCGCGAACGCTGCTGTGTGGCCTTGTCCAGTATGGAAAAGAAGGTGACGAACTGGCGGTCCGGATCGAGCTCCGGACGCTCGGAGAAGCTGCGCGCCGTGGCCGAGAGCCGGTCATATTCCTGGCGGTCGTTCCACAGCAGCCTGACAGCCGCGATCCAGTCGGCGAGCGGCGCATCGTAATCCAACACCACGCCGCCCGGGCCGATCGCTTCGGGCAGGCCGCCGCGCCGCGAGCCGATGGCGGGAATGCCGCTGCAATGGGCTTCCGAGGCCACACGGCCCCAGGCCTCTTCCCATTTGCTGGGCGCCAGCAGGATCCTGGTGCGGCCATAGACGGTCTTCATGTCGCCGGTGCGGTTCTCCAGCCTGATGTTGGAGAACGGGGCGATGGTCTGCTCGATGCGGGCGCGATGATCATCGGCGAGTTTCCAGCTCTCCACGAACAGGAACGGAATCTCGGGGCAGGCGCCGGCGATGCGCACGGCGAGCTCGAAGCCTTTCTCCTCGTACGGATTGATCAAGGTGACGAACTGGCCCGTGGTCGGCGTGCTGTAGAGGGCGGCATTGATGGTCGGCGGCAGCACCGCCGCATCGATGCCGAACTTCTGTTTGTAGGCGCGCGCGGTGAATTGCGAATTGGCGATGTAGAGCGCCGAATGCAGCTCGCGCAGATCGCCGCCCAGCTCATGGAACTCGACATTCCTGAGATAGACGACCAGCGGCACGCCTTCGGCCTGCAGCGCCTTGCCCACCGGAACCGACTTATGGCACTGGACGACGGCCACGTCCGGCTTCAATCTGCGGACGGCAAAGTCGGCCGCCTTCCAGGGAAACCAGGCCCGCACCACCGGATAGCCGGGAAAACTGTCGATGACCGCCGGCTGACGCAGCAGCTTCATCTTGGCGCGCGCCTTGAAGCCGAAGACACCGTCGCCGAACAGGGCGGCCAGTACGGCCGCCTCATGGCCGTGCTCGATCAACTGCTCGGCCAGATGATGGGTGCTCGACTGGACGCCGCCGCTGAATTCGGGCGTGTATCCGTTGCCGCCTGCAAAAAGAACTTTCATGGTCATGGCTCCTGGTTCTTTCGCGTTTCGTTCAATGTGGCCGGAGAGCTTGCTCCGGCACCGCCTCAGGCACTCTGTTGCTCGAGATTGGCGAACGGATTGGTGCATGGCTGCCATCCGGTGAACCGGATCGGATCGCCAGGCGAACTGCGCCAGGCGTAGTCGGTCAGCATGTGGAATTCGGCGATCAGCCAGCGGTCGAAATGTAGGAGGTCCTGCTTCTTCTGCTCCGGCAGCAGAGCGCGGGCTTTGCCCAGCCTTGTCTCCTCGAGCAAGGTGACGGCGTCGCTGAGTTTCTTGCTCGGGAATATCCACGGGTTCCTGTCGCGGAACGCCAGGACGAACTGCTGCAAATGCTCGATGCGCATGTTGAGCTTGCCGAAATATTTCTCGAGCGTGACGCGCACCAGATCCTCATCCGAAAACGAGGACACTGCCGCGTAGGCAATGCCGGTCGATACCACCCCGCCCGCCATGACGGCCAGTGCGGAGCGTCGCGAGATCTCTATCATCTGGTTTGCTCCTCTCACGCCATCCGGCTCGCCGCCCGCAGGGACAGCGCTGCCGCGGTCAGGCTCGGATTGGCGCATGAACAGCTCGGATATGTGCTGGTGCCGACCACGACCAGGTTCCTGAGCTGGTGATGAATCATGCCGCTGTCGACCACCGAATCGGCCGGGCCCGTTCCCATCCGGAGCGTACCCTGGACATGCGATTCGGTTGGCCGGATGCCGCGATCGAAAAGCTGTTCGACCGGTAGCGGGGCGAGCAGCCCGGGCAGTTTCTCCAGTGCCCGCGCCATGCCCTTGACCGCGTAGTCCGACGGCGCCTTGAAGCTGACGAAGGCGTTGTCGTCCTCGTCGAGCGTGACGAAATTTTCATGGTCGAGCAGGTTCTCGGTCACCACGACAAGGGGCAGCGCCTGGCGCAGCCGCCCCTTCTCGGCGCGCATGCCGTGTTGCCAGCGGTTCTCGAAATAGACCAGCGCCGCGGCGTGCTCGGACCGGTGCGGACCGTCATAGAGACCGAAATTCAAGCCGGTGGTGATGGTGCTGCCGTCGAAATTGTCGACACCGTCGAGATAGACCTCGAAATTCCAGCCATAGGATTCATGCAGGCCGCGGCCGACGAATTCGCCTCCCAGGCCGGACCGCAGCATGATCGCCGCGCTCTGGATGGCATTGGCGCCGAGAATGAAGAGGTCGCCGCTGACCTGATATTCCTTGCCGCCATGGACGAAGGTGACCGAGCGGACCGTCCCGCCGACATGATCGAGCCTGCGCACTTCCGAACCGAGGCAGACCGACACGTCGGGATGCTCGAAGACATGCATCAGGCCATTGTTGGCGGTGAACTTGGCGTCGACCGGGCATAGCCAGCATCTGAGGTTGGCGCAGCACGAGGTGCGCTGCGCGGTCGGCACGCGGGCGCGCGCGGTGGGCATAACGAAATGCTGGCCTGGCTGCGCCGCCTTCATCATCCGGTCGGGCGTCGACATGCGGTGCGGCGGCTGCGGAAAGGGCTTCGAGCGCGGCAGCATCGCCGCCATGTCGGGATCGCCCGAGATCGACATGATGTCTTCGGCGTCGCAATAGAACGGCTCGACGTCGTCATAGCTGATCGGCCAGTCATTGCCGATGCCGTAGGTGCTTTTCAGCCTGAAATCGTTGGGATGGAACCTCGGCGTCTGCGCGAACCAGCAATTGGTGCCGCCGCCCAGCCCAATCGTGTAGTTCCAGGGCTTGTCGGAATTGGTCTTGTAGGTCGACTCGTCCTCGATGTCGGTGTTGACGTTCTGCTTGAGCTGCCATTCATGCGTGTTGTGCCGGCCCCATTCCAGGAGCAGGATGCGCGCCTTACGCCGCTTCGTGAATTCGTGCAGGAAGAAGGCCGAACCGAAACCGGAACCGATCGCGACAACGTCAAAGTGGTCCTTGGTGATCTGCTCCGGCTTTACGTCCAGCACCATCAGCCGCAACTCCTTTCCGGGTCTTGTGCGTTCGTCATGGCAAGCGCACCGGCCGGCCGCGGCGATCCCACATTGGATTGCCCAAACCCGGTCTCATGCCGCCATCCTGCCGATCGAGTGATATTCGATGCCGTGGCGGGCGATGACCTTGGGATCATAGAGGTTGCGGCCGTCGAAGATGATCGGCGTGGTCAGCGCGTCCTTCAGCGCGTCGAAGGACGGCGCGCGAAAACTCTTCCACTCGGTGGCGATCAGCAGCGCATCGGCGCCGCGCAGCGCCGCTTCCTTGGTGCCGCACAGAAGCAGGTCGTCGCGCAGCCCATAGATGGCCTGGCATTCCTGCATCGCCTCGGGATCATAGGCCTGCACGGTCGCGCCGACGTTCCAGAGTGCCTCCATCAGCGTGCGGGCGGGCGCCTCGCGCATGTCGTCGGTGTTGGGCTTGAAAGCCAGGCCCCAGAGCGCAAAGGTCTTGCCCTTGAGGTTGCCCTTGAAATAGCGGTTCACCTTGTCGAACAGCACGGATTTCTGCTCGTTGTTGCGCTCCTCGACGGCGCGCAGCAGCTTGGCGTCGAACTTGACGCCTTCGGCGGTCTTGATGAGGGCGCGCACGTCCTTGGGAAAGCACGAGCCGCCATAGCCGAGGCCCGGATAGATGAAGTGGTAGCCGATGCGCGGATCGCTGCCGATGCCCTTGCGCACCTCCTCGATGTCGGCGCCAAGCTGTTCGGCAAGGTTCGCCATTTCGTTCATGAAGCTGATCTTGGTGGCGAGCATGCAATTGGCCGCGTATTTGGTGAATTCGGCGCTGCGCACGTCCATCACGATCATCTTCTCGTGGTTGCGGTTGAAGGGCGCATAGAGCTCGCGCATCACCGCCTCGGTGGCCTCGCTCGATGTGCCGACGATGATGCGGTCCGGCCTCATGCAATCGGCGACGGCGGACCCTTCCTTGAGGAATTCCGGATTGGAAGCGACGTCGAAGGTCAGGTCCTCGCGGCCTCTTTTCTTCAGCGTTTCGGCGATCCTGGCCTTGATCTTCTCGCAGGTGCCGACCGGCACGGTCGACTTGCCGACGACGATCTTGGGCGCATCCATTTCCCGGCCGATCGCCTCGGCGACCGCCAGCACGTATTTGAGATCGGCCGAGCCATCCTCGCCGGGAGGCGTGCCGACCGCGATCATCTGGATTTCACCATGCCTGACGGCGGCGGCCGCGTCGGTGGTGAACTTGATGCGGCCGGCGGCATGGTTCTCCCTGACGATGCTTTCCAGGCCCGGCTCGAAAATCGGGACGAGACCTTGATTGAGCCGCTCGACCTTGTTCGCGTCGATGTCGACGCAAACGACCTGATGGCCGACTTCGGCAAGCACAGCAGCCTGCACGAGACCGACATAGCCGATACCAAACACCGTCAAATTCATTCTGTTTTGTTCCTGTCCAGGGCAGCGGACCTTGGTCGGCCCGGCCGGTTCAAATCGACTTTCCCAATAGGTTCTACTTTACGCTGCATGCCAGCGATTCTGGAAACTGGCAGGGTTCGCCCTGCGCAGTGAAGGCGACGCGCTCGATCTGCAGCGAAACCTTGCGTCCGGGATCGGCGAATGCGCCCAACCATCCGGTCATCGTATCGCTGCCCCAGAGGCTGAAGAAGATCTTCTGAGCATGGCTGGGCAGCTTTGCCGGATCGGTGATGGTGTTCACCAGCTGGCCGTTGACGTACCAGCGCAAACTGTCCTTCTGCCAGACGAAGGCGTAGTCGTTGAAGGCCTTTTCCGTGCCGCCCGGCACGTCGACCAGCTTCTCGTTCTTGCCCTTGCCGGCGATGTAGGCATTGACCTGCACCTTGGACGTGTCCTTGGTCAGGATCTCGAAGTCGATCTCGTCCCAGGGCTGCTTGTCCGACGGTCCGATATAGGAGAAGAAAGCCGCGTTGAGGCCGGGACCGGTGTCGGTCTTCATGCGCGCCTCGTAGGTGCCGTAGCCGAAGCGCTGCTTGGTCTGGATTTCGCCGCAAGCGTAGTCGCGGTCCTTCGTCTTCTGCTTCTCGAAACCCAATGACAGCACGCCGTCCGCCAGGCTGACCTGTCCCTTCGCCCAGGTGCAATTCTGATGGCCGCCATTCGTCCAGCCATCGGAGACATACCAGCGCTGGCGGTTGAAGCTGGTGAAATCATCGACGAATGAGGGCGCCGACTTCAGATCTTGCGACCAGGATGGCGCCGGCCCGGCGAACAGGCTAGCGAGAGCCAGCGCGACCAGGGCAGCCCTGCGTCCGGTGGAATCGCCTGGGCGGGCTTGCCTGGCCTGGCGTGTTGAAGATATGCCGCGAACTGCGACGGTGGACGTGGTTCTCGGATCCGCATTCATACGAAACTCAACCTTTGCGCTGTGCATCCCCAACCCAAAGTAGCCATTCGAGCCGTTGCCAAACGGCGCTTTCTTTCTCTCGTCAGCCCCTCCCCAAGCTGCCTTCCCGCCTCGCGCCAAATCCACCCTTCAGCCTTCACCCTCTGCCGGCGCCTGCCGGTTTGGCGAGCCCCTGGCTGGCCGTCATATCGGACGACCCGTCCTCATCGAAAACCATATCTAGCGAATGACGAAGCTCCCGGACCATGCCGTTCTGGCGCGACAGCGCCGCGATGCGGCGCTCGCAATTCAGGATCGACGTCGTCAATTCATCGACCTCGGCGGAACGGCGCGCAGACGCCGAGCCGTTCTCCATGGCCTCGACCAGAAAGGCGGCGTTGGTGGCCGTCGCCTTGTAGCGATTCTCCAGCCCGTTTCGCTCGGCCTCGATCTCGGCCGCGATCTGCTCGAACAGCTTCGCCAGGCGGTCGAGGCGCGAGATGTCGGTCTGGCGGTCGCGGGCCGGATTCCTTGATCTGAAGCCGAATATCGAGGCCATGCGTTCAAAGTCCTGTGGTGGTCCGACCGTCGGCCGAGCCCCTTACCGGTTCAATATCGGGCAGTCCGATCGGAGGCCGGTTCATTGGCCATCCTAATTGCTGCACCGCAACATAGACTGCCATCCCCGGGCCGCGTAGGCAACCACCCAATTCGTAAACTCATAAATCCGCCGGAAATGGTTTGCGCGACGGGCTGGCAAGAGCGCGGCCGGATACCCGCATTCAAGGCTGCTTGCCCGTGCTGGTGCCGGCCATGAGAAAACGCATTGGCGGCACATGTTGACGACGGGAGGCAAACCCGACGCGGCGAAACAGCGCCTCGAGCTTGTCCGACGCCACGCCCTGAACGATGGGAACCAGGTTGGATTGGCTTGCGAAGGCATAGGCCGCAGCCGACGCCAGGCCCCGCTCGGCCTTGACGTCGAGGAAATTGCGCAGCCGGTATTTGTCGCGCACGTGGCGCTCGTGGCGGCGCAGCACCGCTTTGGAACCCTCAGGCAGGCTGTCGATCGCCAGCAGCGCCAGGTCGGCGTCGGCAAGACGCTTCAGGTCCTGGGTCTTGTGGCGGCCGCTCAGCGAATCGGCCCGCACGATGGCGCCGTAACCGCAGGAGCGGATGACCTTGAAGCGCGCACCGCAGGCGACCGCGCGCGCGTAGAGCTCGTAATCCTCGCCCAGACGCAAGCTCTCGTCATAGCGCAAGCCGTGCCTGTCGAGAAAAGCGCGGCTGATCACCGGCTTGAGGAAACCGAGTTCGCCTCTGCGCACGTTGCGCCTGGAGATGTTGCCTTCGACGAAGCGCTCAAGGTCGAGGAATTCCGGCTCGGCCGCGAATTGCGGTGCGACGATCTGGGTGACATCGCTCAAGGCGTCGTCCCTGATGAGCATGATGTTGTCGGCCGCGAAATCCCAGTCCGCGCCGGCAAACAGATTGTGAAATCTGCCCGCGAGAAAGAAGTCGTCGGCGTCCAGAATGGCGATGAACGGCGATTGCGAGGCCGCGATAGCGGCGTTGCGGGCGAAGGAGGGGCCGCGATTGACGTCGAGCCGGATCACCGCGAGCCGGCCGCTGCCGTCATCGGCGGCGCGGGCGACTTGGGCCGTGTCATCGCTGGAGGCGTCGTCGACGACGACGACTTCCGCCACTTCCGGTTCGCGTAGCGCGGACGCGATGGCGACCGCGATTGTTCGCGCCGCGTTTCGGGCCGCGATGATCACGCAGACCTTTGATTCCGTCATCGACATGAATTTGCCTCTTGCACAGGTTCCATTCTGCCCTCGCCCTGTACGTGTTCGATGCCCGACAGGCTTCCCGTCACGGGCTGCCCTGCCGTTCGAAGATGCGGCGGCTGATGTCGGCCGATGCCGCCCAGCCGGCTTCCGCCAGATAGCGGACCGGCGCACGACCGCACAACTCCCACAGCACGGTGCGCCGCTGCGGCCATCGCAGGGATGACAGCCATGGCGCGACGACCATGTTGAGCAGATCCTCATTGCCGATGCGCGACAGCATCCGCGCGGCGCGCTGCGACAAGAGCGTGTCGGCGCCGCCGAGGAGCACGTCGGCGGCGCGCAGGCCAAGCAGCAGCGTGTCGTCCAGCCCCTGCGCCGCGGCGGCGTCGAGCAGGCGCTGCTGCTCGGCTTCGTCCAAGCGGTCGGCGCTGGCGCGCACGTCGCAGACGTAACCGGCGCAGGGTTCCCGGTTAAAAAGCGCCTTGGCGACGCTGATGCAGGACAACAGCAGAGTGTCGGCCACCGATGTGAACGGCACCTCGACGCCGGTGATCTCGACCTGCCGTTTGCGCCGCAGGAAGCCATCCGCGTCGCGCGGGCTGGGCGAGCCGGGTTGCTGGAGCCGATAATGCAGATCGACGGTGGACTGCGTCGGCCCCTCGCCGCGGATCATGTGCTGTTCGCCGAGGAAACGGATCCACCAGACGGAGCGCGACTTGCCGGCGATCTCGTATCCGATCGAGCGGAGAGCCTCGCGCGCCCTGAAAAACCCGGACGGCGCCACCAATATGTCGACATCGCCCGAAGGCTTCATGAAATGATCGTCGTAAAGCAGATGCTGCTGGAAGGGACCTTTCAGGAAAACGAAATCGATCTGCCTGTCGCGCAGCGCCGCCTGGATCGCCATCGAATCCATGATGCAGGACGCGTTCATCGAAACGGTCTTCCGGCGGTAGGCGTCGAGCCATTGGGAGAGCTGGGCCGGCGGCCCGTTCGCGGGTGCGCTCGACAGCACCTTGAGGATAAAGGTCGCGACCTTGTTCAATCTGGCTATGTCGGTGACATTGGTTACGGAGAGGCCGGAGGCATCGCCGGGCGCGGCGCCGGATCGCGCCGCGAAGAACAGCCGCAGACAGGCCTGCACATAGGCGATCTCGCCGGCGCAATCGGCGGCGCGCAGTCGCTCATATGAACGTTCGGTCAGGGCCATCGGGCGCACGGTTCTCCAGAAGCGATCGGCGCGACGCCTATGCTGCAGGTGCGAAGCAAAGCATCGCCAAAAACCTTGGCGCCGTCCAGTTTTTCCTTTTGCAGCGCAAAAATCCAGCCCCGACGTTTATCGAAACCGGCTCGGGCGAACGGTGAGGAGAACCACTGGACCACAAGGGACGAGTGGCCTTTTCGGCGTTCCGTAGCAAACCTACCGGGAGACCCGATGCTAGGGCATTATTGTCGCCATGCCTTGAAGTGACAGGGCTTATAAAGTTTATATATGCAAATCAATTTCTTATGCTGACCTAGTGCATTAGGCCCATATGCAGGGATCTCGAGGCGATGAAGGCCAAAGCTTGAGATCGTTACTCACGACTGTGTCTGGGCGCGCAGTCCATAATTGATTAATGCGCGGTAAATCAGGCTTGACTCATAAATGCTGCCATGCAGCTATTGCATCGCAGCATGAAAGTGCCGCCGGCAATCGACAGGCCGTTTCCAGTCCTTGATGGAGTGTAAAATGGAACAGAATGTTGAAAAGCAGGAGTACGAAACGCCCAGCCTGACGGTTCATGGTTCGATTGAAACCATCACTCAGGGCGGTGGCGGCAACACGGCGCTCGACGCAGCATTTCCTGCGCACACGCCGATTGGCGACCTGACGTTCTCCTGAACCTGTCCTGATTCTGGAGGGACACGTTGGGCCTCTGGAATCCAAGAACCATAAAGGGAGTCGGGGTGAAAATCCCGGCTTCTCTTCATTGCCTGACCCGGCTTTTCTTCATCGCCAGAATTGTCGGCACGCATTGCGGACAGTGTGTAGCAAACGAGGTTTTCGGATGAACTGGAACCCATCTGACAACGATCGCGTAAGTGCGACCAAGGAAGCGGTTGCCTGCGAATTCGGGGATGGCCTGGCGCTTCTCAACCTGAAGTCCAACATCTACTACAGCCTCAACGGGGTAGGTACGTTCATCTGGGAGCTGATCCAGGAGCCGAAACCAATTGCCGAAATCCGCCGTGCCGTGCTCGCGCGCTACGATGTCGACGCCGAGCGCTGCAAGGCCGATGTCGACGCGCTGTTGAAAGGTCTGGCCGATAGCGGACTTGCGAGGCTGCATCATGAGGAACCTGTCTAGGCAGGTTCCGCAAAAGCGGGTCACGGTTTTGCGGCAAGAACCTGCGACGGAGAAAAGTCCCGGCCAGACGAAGCACCGGCGGCGCCTGCTTCGAGCTCTCTCCCTGAGAGGCCCGGAAATGCTGTTCCTCTGCCGCTGCCTGCTGGTGGTCGCGGCCGTTCGGCTGGGGCTGACCCTGTTCTCCTACAACCGCCTTCGCGGCATCGTCAACCGGCTGGAGGCGCGTGAATGCGCCAGCACGGGAGAGCTGCGCCGTGTCGCCTGGGGCGTTGCCGCCGCGGCCCGCCTGGTGCCGCGCGCAAGCTGCCTCACCCAGGCGCTCGCCGGCCAGTACATTCTCGCCCGCCAGGGCAATGCCTCGAAGATCCGCATCGGCATCGAGCGCGACACCGGCCGGCAGCTGAAGGCGCATGCCTGGCTGATCAGCGGCAACCACGTCGTCCTTGGCGGCTCCATAGACAGGTTCGTCCCTCTCGTCGACTATGGCCAGTAACCGATGAGCGGCGTGGCCGGAATCCTGCACGGGCACGAGGCACCGGAGGCCGCCGCCGACATCCGGCGCATGCTGGCCCGCATGCGTCATCGCGCCCGCGACGGCAGTTCATGGTGGACCGACAAGACTGTCGCCCTAGGCCACGCCTGGCTCAACACGACCGATGAAGCCGGACCCGGCCCGCTGACGATGGCGGGCGGCAAACTGGCCGTCACCGCGGATTGCCGGCTGGACAATCGCGACGAGCTGACGGCACGGCTCGGCGTCCGCGACGCATCGGTTGCCGACGCCGTGCTCCTGATGTGGGCCTATCTGCGCTGGGGCGAAGCCTGTCCCGTGCACCTGCAAGGCGATTTCGCCTTCGCCATCTGGGATGCCGAGCGGCAGGTGCTGTTTTGCGCGCGCGATCATTTCGGCGTCAAACCGTTCTACTATCACGCGGACGGGCAGCGCTTTGTCTTTGCCTCCGAAATCGGCCCGATCCTTGGCGTCACCAGCGCCGGCGCCCGCCTCAGCGAACATCAGATCTCGGGTTTCCTGGCCGGGCTGCCAGACGATCCGCAAGCGACGCCTTACACCGATATTTTCCGCCTGCCGGCGCGCCACAGCCTCACTGTGACGGGGCAGCGCGTGACGCTGCAGCGATACTGGCAGATCGAGCCGTCGTCGCGGCCTATGCGCCCGGACGCCGCCGAGGAATTCGCCCACCTCTTCTCGCAGTCCGTGCGCAACCGCATGCGCGGAAGCGCGGCGGTCGGGGCCATGCTGAGCGGCGGCCTGGACTCCTCTTCGATCGCCTGCGTGGCGGGCCGGCAAAACCTGTCCGAGGGAAAGCCGAGGCTGCCCACCTTTTCGCTGGTTTTCGAACGCGGTTCGGCGATGGACGAAACCCCCTTCATAGACGCGGTGCTGGAACAAGGGCGCGTCGACGGCACGCTGATCCCGGTCGGCAACTACGCGCCGTTCGCGGAATTCGAACGGGTGCTGGAAGAGCAGGAAGGAACGTTCCTGGCGCCGGGCCTTACGCTCACCCGGGAGGTCTACAGGACGGCGGGCGCCAAAGGCGTCAAGGTGCTTCTCGACGGCCATGGCGGGGACGAAGTCGTATCGCAGGGGCACGGCCATCTGCACGAGCTTGCCAATGCAGGCAAGTGGCTGGAGCTGTGGCGCGAGATCCGCAGCGCTTCCAACACCTATGGCGACGGCATGCTCGGCATGTACTTCCAGTTCCTGACCATCTACGGACCCGCCTGGCGCGTGGCCAGGCTCAGGCACACCGCGAACCGGCTCCTGAACAGGCTGCGGAAACCAGCCCAGGCTTCGCAAGGCGGAAGCTGGCGCGACCTGATCAATGCCGATCTTGCCGGCCGCACCGAGCTTATCGAGCGGGTTCACCGAGCCGGCTACAAGCCGGCCGACGTCAGCGCCAGCGAAGCGCTTACCCACCGCTGGATTCTTTCCAACGGCTATGTGCCGCATGCTTTCGAAGTGCTCGACAAGGCGGCCGCCAATTTCGGCGTCGAACCTCGTTATCCCTTCTGGGACAAGCCGCTGGTCGAGTTCTGCCTGGCGTTGCCGGGCAAGGAGAAGCTAAGCCGCGGTTTTGGCCGCTACGTGCTGCGCCGCGCCATGCAAGGCGTGCTGCCGGCGGCGGTTCAGTGGCGGCGCGACAAGATCGATTTCACCGGCAATCTCGTCAACGGCATGCTGCGCAACCACCGCGAGCTCCTGGAACAGGTGCTCGGCCCGGACGCCGGCCGCATCGAGCCCTATATAAACCTGCCGGCCGTGAATGCTGCCTATGCTCGGCTGCTCAGTCGGCCCGACCGGCCGGCGCCGCTCGACGTCCAGTATGTCTGGCGCTCGGCGTCGCTGTCGCTGTGGCTGCGGCAGGTGCAGCGTGCCGGGAGTGCCGCATGACGCCGTTGAACGAGCCGCTGGCCCTCCGCCCGCGCGCGCAAGGCTGGCCGCGCGGACAGCGCCGTTTTTATCGGGCCTACGGCCTGACCATCGCTTCCGAGGTGGCATTGCCAGAGCTGGAGCCGGCCGAGCCGGCAGCGGCGGATATTCTGATCAGTGTCGGCGCGATCGATATGCCGAAGCCTTCGCCCGAGGCCGCGACCATTTTCCGCTTCGAACCGGATCGGCAATATCTGGCATGGCACGCCGTAGGTGCGTTCCTGATCAGCGACGCCTGCCGCATCGAGGTCGAGCCGGCGCCCGGCATCGACGACGCACTGATCGCGTTCCCGCTGCTGGGACCGGTGATGGCGCTCATCCTGCACCAGCGGGGCCTGCTCGTGCTGCATGCCAGCGCCGTCGCGATTGCCGGCAAAAGCGCCATCTTCATGGGCGACAAGGGCGCCGGAAAATCGACGACGGCAAGCGCCATGATCCGTGCCGGACACGAACTGCTTACCGATGACGTCGTGGCGCTCGATCTCAGCCATCCGGACGAGCCGATGATCGTGCCGGGTTTTCCCCAGATCAAGCTGGCGGCCGACGCGGCTGCCGCGATTTCGCTTGAAGGGGCACAAGTGCGGCCGCAGGTGCATCCGGCCATCAACAAGGCCCAGCACCGCTTGCAGAGTGCCTTTTCGCGCGACAGGGTTCCGGCGACCCGCATCTACATTCTCGAGCGCGGCCGAAAGGCTGAGATCTCGCCCATGCCTGGCATCGCCGCTTTGCCGGCCGTGATCAGATTTTCATATGTCACGCGCTTCGGCCGCGCCGCCCTGGTCGGCGATTTCGCGGCGGCGCATCTCGGGCATTGCGCGCGGCTCGCCGATCGCGTCGGCGTGTGCAGGCTCGAAGTGCCGACGGGCCTCGACAGAATCGGCGAGGTCGTGAGCCTCGTCGAGCATGACTTGATGGCAGGACAGGGGTAGCAGGAGATGTCGAAATCATCGCTCCTTCGCCCGTCATTGTTTCGGGAAATCGCCGGGTTCGGCGCCGTTATCGCCCAGATAGGCGGGCGGCGGACCTGGACGGCACTGCTCTTCCTGATCATGGGCAGCCTGACCGAAGGCATCTCCATCCTGTTGCTGGTTCCGTTGTTGCAGCTGGTCGGACGCTCCGGCCAGGATTTCGCGATCAGGCTGCCCGACAATGATTTCATGCGCTGGCTGGTGCCGGACGGCACGCTGAAGCTGACCACGGTGCTGTGCATGCTGGTCGCGTTGGTCGCGCTGCAGGCCGCCTTCAACCGCTTCAAGTCGGTCTACATGGCCAGGCTCCTCTTCGATTTCATCAACCGCTTGCGCATGAACCTGTTCGAAAGCATCGGCAAGGCACGGTGGGGCGTCTTCACGCGCATGCGCGGCTCCGACCTCGACCATGCGCTGACCGGGGACATAGACCGCGTCCAGGGCGCGGCCTTCTCGCTGCTGATGCTGGTGCAGATCGCCGTGCTTCTGGCCGGCTATCTCGTGATCTCCATGTTCATTTCGCCGGTCATGACGCTGTTCGCCGTGGTCATTGGCATCCTGATGTTCCTCGCGCTGCGGCCATTCCGGTCGCGGGCGACCGCCTTTGGCCAGGTCCTGACCACCAACCGGCAGGATCAATACCGGACGGTCTCGGAATTCCTCGGCGGCATCAAGATGGCCAAGAGCCTGAACATCGAGGCGACCTATTTCGCGCAGTTGCAGGCGACACTCGAAAGGATGAAGGCCGACAACATCGCCTATGTGCGCAACAGCTCGACCGGCACCGCCCTGTTCCAGGTGGCGAGCGTGATCGGCTTGAGCCTGTTCATCTATGTTGCGCTGGTTCGCTTCGACCTCTCACTGGCCGAGATCGTGGTGCTGCTACTGGTCTTCATGCGCATCGCGCCGCGCTTCATGGACATGCAGACGCAGGCGCAGCAGGTCCTGATCAACCTGCCCGCCTATGCCGCGATGCGTAGCCTGCAGATGCGTTTCGACGCCGAGCGGGAACCTGGCCATGCCGGGATCGAGGACGCTCGAAAGCTGTCGCTCGATTTCGGACTGAATGTTCGCGGCGTCTCCTTCGCATACGAGGACGGCGCCGCCAAGACGGTGGTGAGCGACATCACCTTCGGCCTTCCGGCCGGCAAGGTCACCGCCCTTATCGGCCCTTCGGGATCAGGCAAGAGCACGATCGCCGACATGCTGCTCGGCCTGCTCGAGCCGACAGCCGGCACGATCCTCGTCGATGGCGTCGAGATCGACGCCGCCAATCGCCGGGGCTGGCGCGACCAGGTCGCCTACGTGCCGCAGGACGTGTTTCTCCTGCACGACACGATCGCGGCGAACCTACGCCTGGCCGCACAGCAAGCAAGCGACGATGAATTATGGGCCGCATTGCGATCGGCCCATGCGACCGAATTCGTCGAACGGCTCGACCTCAAGCTCGAAACGGTGGTCGGCGACCGCGGCGTGCGGCTGTCGGGCGGCGAACGCCAGCGGATCGCGCTGGCGCGCGCCTTGCTGCGCAAGCCGTCGCTGCTCATCCTGGATGAGGCGACCAGCGCGCTCGACTGGCAAAACCAGGCGCTGATCGCGCAATCGATCGACGGGCTGCGCGGCTCGATGACGATCCTGACCATCGCGCACCGGCCATCGATGATCGCGTTCGCCGACTGGGTGGTCGCGATGGAAAACGGCCGTGTCGTCGAGGTCGGGCAATATCGGCGGCTGAAGGCGAAAGCAGGAAGCCGGTTGTCCCGGATGCTTTCGGGCGAACAATCTGAGTCCGAACCCGCCGACGTGGCCTGAGGCCAGCCTGGTCTGGGTCAGTGAAGGCTTCGCCCGGCGCCGCCCAGCTTTTCACCCTCGGCCACCTCGGCCGAACTCAGCTTTCTTTCGGCCTCGCGTGTCCTGTCGGCCGGCGTCGGCGCGCTTTTGACGATCATGGCATAGACGAGCACGAAGTAGCCCGCCTGGATGACCACGGCACAGATGATGACGCGCAGCAGCGTCGTGCCTATTGAAGCGCCGCCCAGCCATGACCAGCCAACGACGATCGCAAGAGCGAAAATCATCCCAACGATGAATTTTGGAAGCGACATACCCAACAGCCCACAAACCGGCCCGGGTATATTCCAATCGTTGCCCCACCCGAGCGTCGTCCCTTGTCATGCGGGCTTGTTAAGTCGCCCGCTCCCGGCCGGTTGCTTCCGGCCTTTCAACCTGTCGCCACTTTGACAGGTATAATTTGCAATTCTATTAAGGCGAGCAAAAGGCCGCAAGGGCAACTGCATTTATTTTTAGGTGAGCTTTTGCGCTCGACTCACTCATGCTGCAACGCACACGGCGGGATTACGTGCAACTTCGGCTCTTTGGTGTTTTTCAGTAAAATCTACAATATCGAATAGTATTTTATTAGAATACCCTTGAATATCGCGCTGCGCTAAAGCACCAACGAGCTCCGCTCAGGGGCATAAAGAACGCCTCGCCTAGAAGTTGCCCCAAAAGCGCCTCTATTTTTCCGGCGATGCCCATTTATTGTCATAAATGTGCTAAATATTTCGAAATTTGTGCAGGGCGCGCTTATTATTTAGTCAATTCATGACGTGACTATTTCAAAGGTATGGGAAATTGTGTGTTGCGCTGCAACATTTTTTTGATATCGTGCCGTAAACCATCCGGTCAACGCATGGAGTTTTGGCATGAGGGACGTTGCCAAGTCGGCCACAGCGGAGTTTTCGCAGGCTGGCGTCGATTTTCCACCGCCGATCGGCGGCCTTATCAAGCGCAGTTTCGATATTGCCGGTTCACTGGCCGCCCTGATCGCTCTCAGCCCGCTGTTCGTGATGATAGCGCTGCTCGTCAAATTCTCCGATGGCGGATCGATTTTTTACGGTCACCGGCGAATCGGGCGTGGCGGACGGGTTTTCCCTTGTCTCAAGTTCCGCACCATGGTGCCGGACGGCGAAAGGGTGCTGGCTGCCTATCTGGCGGCCAATCCGGAAGCCAAGGCGGAATGGATAGCCACCCGCAAGCTGAAGAACGATCCGCGCGTCACCCGGGTCGGCGCGGTCCTGAGGAAACTCAGTCTCGATGAGTTGCCGCAGGTCATCAACATCCTTCAGGGCGACATGAGCCTTGTCGGACCTCGCCCGGTCGTGCGCGACGAACTGGAGATCTATGGCAGCGCCGCCGTGTATTACCTGAAGTCCCGCCCCGGCCTGACCGGCCTGTGGCAGGTCAGCGGCCGCAACGACGTCTCCTATGACAGCCGCGTCGCGTTCGATCGCCACTATGTCGAGAATTGGTCACTTTTTGAGGATATTCGCATCATCATCAAGACAGTTCCGGCTGTCTGGATGTCGCGCGGCTGCTACTGAGCAGCCGCGAACCGGATCGCACCGGGGGATCTCTCCCGGCAGGCATCGGGCGCAGGCTCATCGGGCTGGTGGGGCCAAAGCGGATCGGAACGTTCAGTTGAAGATAGACATGTTCGAAGTTTTTGCAGCGGCCCGCATTCGGGCCGCTCGCGGCGTTTGCGGCTCGTGGCCAGCTGCCTGGCCCTGTCGCTCGCCCTGCCGCGGATCGCAGTTGCCGACGAGTACCATCTCGGATCGCAAGACAAGCTCACCATCCGTATCGCGGAGTGGCAGACCGTCGAAGGCACGTTCCGCGACTGGTCGGCGGTGAATGGCGTATACACGGTCGGGCCGGCCGGAATGTTGTCGGTGCCTTTCGTCGGCGAGCTGCCGGCATCCGGCAAGACAACGGCCGAAGTCGCGGCGGCGATCGGCGAGGCGCTGCAGCACAAGCTCGCTTTGTCGGACCGGCCCGAGGCATCGGTGGAAATGGCGCAGTTCCGGCCGTTCTATATTTCGGGCGAGGTGCAGAACCCCGGGCAATTCCCCTATGTGCCCGATCTTACGGTGCTGAAGGCGGTCAGCATCGCCGGCGGCATCCGGCGAAGCGCCGACTACGGCCCGCAGCTCGGCAAGGACCTGGTCACCGCCAAAGGCAATTTCGACATATATGACGATCAGCGCGTTCGACTGATCGTCAAGCGCGCGCGCATCGATGCCGACCTTGCGGGCAAGTCGAGCTTCGACGTGCCGAAGGAGGTCGAGGGCGACCCGAGACTGCAGGCCATCGTCGCGGACGAGATGACGATCCTCACGGCTGACCAGAAGGCGCTGAAGCTGAAGCTAGAGGCGCTCAGCGACCTGAAAGGGGTTCTGCAGGCCGAGATCGAATCGCTGCAGAAGAAGATCGTCAACCAGCAGAAGCAGGTCGACCTGGCGCAGCAGCAACTCACCAGCATCGGTCCGCTGGCCCAGAAAGGTCTGGTCGCCAACGCAAGACTGCTGGATTCGCAGCAGTCCGTCACCGACCTTCAGGGCAAGATCCTGGACTACGAAACGGCCATCCTCACCGCCAAGCAAGCGATCAGCAAGGCAACGCAGGATGCCATCGATGCCCAGAACACGCTGAGCTCGAGCCTCGCCGCCGACCGGCAGCAGACCGAAGCCGACCTGAACGAGGCCGCGCTGAGGGTCAACATGCAGAAAGGATTGATGGCCCAGGCCACCGATCCCGCCACCGTGGCCGCCAGCGCAACCAACGAAGAGCCCACCCTGATCTATTCACTGCTGCGCGCTGCCGACGGCAAGACGAGCGAGATTGCGGTCAAGGAAGACACGCCGGTGCTGCCGGGCGATGTGATCAAGGTCAAGCTGGCGCCAATGCCCAGCCAGTAGGCGATCGAACCGCCTAAGATAAGAGCAGTTCACCGTTCACGAAAAACCGCAAGCTGCTCTATCCCTTTGTTTTTGCGCAATTCCGGACGGAAAGCGCTGCGCGCGTTTCCCGGGGAAGCCGTACACACTTTCCTGAAATTGCTGGAGCGGGGCGGCGTTTGAGGGAATCGCCAGCCGCTCTATCGCCTTGCTTTGACGCAATCCCAAACGGGAAACCGATCGGTATTCATCGAGCGGCGTCCGTGCCAGGCTCGGGGCCGCTCCAGCCTCTGGCGGCATTTGCCTCTTCGATCCTTGCCGCAGACAGGCGAGGACGGGCAACGGGCAGTCGCGCCAGCTTGAAGAAGCTGAAATACATCAGGAAGGAACCCATGATGTAGGGGTTGAGGATCTCGACCTCGACGAAGGAGCGGATCAGGAGCAGCACCATGACGCCGGCCAGAACGACCGAATCCGCCCGCCATGTTCCGAACGCGACCGCCGAGACATGGCCGTAAAGCGTGCGCAGGATGACCAGCGAAACCAGCGTCGCCCCGACGAAGCCGAGTTCGACAAGGGCTTCGATGTAGGTGTTGTGGAAGTGGAAGCCGGTGCGGGTGGTGATGTAGAACTCGTTCCACAGGCGCTCGGCCTCGGCAAAACCCTGGACCCAGTATGCGGCATAGCCGACGCCGAGCATGGGCGCCCTCTGCGCGGCGTTCCAGCCCTGCTCCCACAGATAGGTGCGCCCGGTGAGCGTCGAATCCTTGCCGAACAGGCCGAGGACGAAGTCCATGAGGCCGAGATTCAGCGCCACAAGGATAGCGACGACCAGCATGCCTGTGCCGACCAGGAAGATCACCCGGCGGTAGCGTCGCGACAGCACCTTGCTCATGGCAAGCAGCATCACCAGCGCCAGCACCGCCGGTGTCGAGGCCATCGAGGTGGCCGAATGCGAGATGACCAGCAGATAGGCCGACAAAAGCACCACCGGCACGGTCAGGAACAGGCTCAGCCGGCCGTGCCTGAGGAAGGCGATGAAGACGACGCTGAAATAGATACCGAGCGAGGCGACGAAGCCGATCTGGTTCTTGGAGGCGAAGGCGCCGACGAAATTATAAGTGCCGTCGAGGACGTCCTCGGAATAGGCCCCGACCTTGAGAGAGTAGAGCAGGACGACGAATATGCCGACCAGGGCGCCTATTGTCAGGGTCCGCACACTGACGGCTCGCGCCGCGACATAGGCGCAGGCGATGTGGGAGAAGTACTGGACGGCCGTTCTCGCGGTGATGCCGGGAGCGTCCGACCAGAAGACGGAGAAGCATACATAGGCCGCGAACGACAATGGCAGCCAGGCGCTGGACAGGTGCCGCAGGAACCGCCTGTAGTCGACCATGATGAGGGGCAGCCACACCGCATAATAGGCCAGGATCAGCACCTGGCCGAATATGACGGAGTAGGAGAATGCCCAGACCGAAACGGCAACGGCAAAACTGCCGTAGACCGAGTTCCTCTCGGGATCGACCAGCAAGGACTTTGGAATCTTCATCTCAGGTTCTCGCCGAGCCTACCCCGGACCGCCGCGTAATCGGCAGGCATCTCCGTAAGAAGGGTGCAATCGACGGCATCTCCATTGTGCAGTGCAATATAACCTATCGCGCCGCGCGCTCAATGGCAAATGCGGTCACCTTGTCTTACAGCCAGGCGAGCGCCGAGAGATCAGGTCCGGGACAGCCGCCCGGACGGGATCGGATTTCTCTTTCCATTGCCGGCCTCTCCATCGAGGCCCGCAACCAGCCGTGCGTGCTACCAAAGAGCTCCGCCGGTGACCTGTATGTTTTCCATGGTGATGCCCTTGGCCATATCCGAGCAGAGGAACACGGCCAGCGCCGCGATCTCCTGTGGCTGGAGGATGCGCTGCTGCGGGTTGCCCCTGGCGATCTCGGCCATCGCGTCCTCGGCCGTGCGGCCCTTGCCCTCGCGCTCGACGACCTGCGCCACGTTGCGGCGCATCAGTTCGGTCTCGACCCAGCTCGGGCTGATCATGACACAGGTCACGCCATGCGCCGCCCCTTCGAGCGCCACGCAACGGGTGAGGCCGAGGAGACCGGCCTTGGAGGCGCAGTAAGCGGGATTGTCCTTCCAGCCGACCGAGGCGGCGGTCGAGCCGATGTTGACGATGCGGCCCCAGCCGCGCTCGATCATGCCGGGCAGCACGGCGCGGGTGGCGCGGAAGGCGCCGGTGAGATTGGTGTCGACGATCTTGTCCCACAGCGCGTCGGAATGGCCGCAGACCGGCTGCTCGGCCGTGGTGCCCGCGGCGTTGACCAGGATGTCGACAGGGCCGACCGCCGCTTCGGCGTCGGCCGCGAAACGGTTCGTCACGTCGCTGTCGCGCACGTCGAGATGCGCGGCGTAAATCCTCGTTCCATGCGCGCCGAGAGCCGAACGCACGCGCTCTATCTCGTCGGCGCCGGGATAGTAGGCGGCGTCGGATCTCTCCACGCCGCCAGGTGCGACATAGGAACCGACGGCGACATTAGCGCCGGCCTGCGCCAATGCCGTGGCAATCGCCAGGCCCATTCCGGAGAAGCCGCCGGTGACGATCGCGCCGCGGCCGGAAAGGTTTGTCATCGGGCATGGCCTCCGCGCGGCATGGGACGGTCCATCAGTCCCGAGAGTATCCGAACTTCATAGGCCAACATAACCTCAATCGCCCGTTTCGGAGCCGGTGACGAAACTTGCGTCCTTGGCATCAGCTTCCCTTGTCCATCGGCTCGAGCGGCTTGCCCAGCCAGTCGCGGTAGAAACCTTCCAGGTCGGGTTCGAAATCATGGACGATGGGATAACCCGGCGCCGCGGCCTCGACCTCGTGCAGCGTGCCGCATTGCGGGCAGATGAACTCGCGGATTTCCATCCATTCGGGATCCGGCAGGTCGCTGTTGGGATAGATCTCGCGCAGCGCCTCCTCGCTGTCGCGCACGATGATCGAAGCCTTCAGCTTCCAGTTCTTGCGGTAGTCGCCGAAGGAATGGCCGCATTCGCAACGGGTTACCCGCCCATCGCCGCTCTGGCAGATGAAGAGGTGGTCGCCCACGGGGAGCAGTATCGGATCGCTCCAGCCGACGCGGTCCTGCAGCACCGCGACATATTTGAAGAACCGGTCGTCGTCCTTGTAGGCGCTCATGACGCGGCGCGTCTGCGGCCAAGGCAGGGTGCCCGCGACCAGATCGGCGATGACTTCCTTGCTGTATGAGGTCATGGTCCCTACTCCACGCCGAAGGTCGATTTGGCGTCGACATCCCAGAAGGTTGAAAAATCCCTGGTGAAGCGCGGCGAAAGCTTGAAGGCGCTGGCATACATCTTCTTCACCTCGGGCGCGAAATCGGCCGCCTTCACCCGCTCGCGCTCCTTGGCCATCCACTCCGAGACCGGCCTGGCCCGAGCGAGCCGGCGCGACCGCATCTCGGCACGGTGGCGCTTGGTGGCTTCGAGATCGGCGACGGGATAGCCGTCCTCGTCCTCGTCAAGCACGATCCCGAAGACATTTTCGGCAGCTTCCCTGGTGAGATAGCCGTTCTCGACGTCCGATGCCGTCTTGAGCGGATCGCGCTCCAGCACGTCGCCATAGCCGCCACCGCCATTGTAGGAATGGGTGAACACGTCGCCGGTCTTGTGGGGCGCGGTGATATAGGGCCCTTCCATCGTCACGTGCTGGCCTTCGAGCCGGACCTCGAGTTCGGAACGATAAGGATTGGTGCCGGTATGGTGCGCCAGCGGCGCGCCCTTTTGTGCGAGCTCGAAGATGTTGCTGTCGCGCACCGCACGGTGTTTTTGGCAGGTCGGCGCCGGATACCCGCCGCAGAGCCCGCCATTGTCGAAGACGCGCGACGAGTGTTCCGAGGTGACCAGCCGGAGATGGTCGGTCTTGCTGACCAGCCAGGTCGACAGGAAGGCGCAGCCGCCGCGATATTTGCCGGCGCCGCCGGAATTGGCAACGATCGAGCGGCCGATATAGACCATCGGCATGTTCTGTTCCCAGATCTCGATGTTGCCCATGTCGGATTCAGGATTCCAGCCGACATAGGCGGTGTCCAGCCCATCCTTGATGGCAAGCGCGCCGGAACCGGCGGCCGCGCATTCGAAATGCGCCATGCCGAACAGCGTGCCGTACTGGCTGGTTCCCCCCATCTCGATCATCGGGCTGTTGACCTGGCCGACGAAGGCCTCCTCGACGAAGCCGCGGGCGATGAATGATCTCGACAGGAGCCGCTGGAAGACGCCATAAGCCGGCAAGAGCAGCGCCCAGGACGTGGCGGTGGCCACCATCTCATTGTCGGGATTGGTCCAGGTGCCATGCGGCAGCTTCAGCTCCGTCGCCATCCAGGCGCCGTCATTGACCAGGCCTTCGAAATTCATGTGCTGGGTCAGCGTCACGAACATGCCGCCATCCATGCCGGCCGGCGTGCAGTTCATGGAATGGTAGCCCCAGGGCTGCGTGCCCTCGAAATCCATGATGATCTTGCCGCCCGTGGTGATCTCCATTTCGATCGGAATGTTGTAGAGCCAGTCGGGGTCGCCGAGCGGCTGGTAGCCCGGCTTGCCCTTGGTGACGTGACCGTAAAAAGTATGCCCCCGATAGATGCCGGGAACGGTCAGTTGCCGCGTGCGGGCGAGTTGCGCGCGGCGGCCCTCCTCGATGAATTCCTTGGACACCTTCATCCAGTAGTCGAGGCCGATCTCGTCGATCAGCGCCTTGACGCTTTCGCGCATGTCGATGCAGGAGGCGACCTTGGCCTTCTCGTCCAGCACCCAGTAGATGGGCATGCGCAGATTGCGCTCGCAGCGGATCACGTAGTCGCGCCGCAGTTCGTCGTTCTGGCCGACTTTTTCGGCACAGACGAACAGGCCTTCGGTGAAGCGCTCCTGGGCCAGCGCCACGTCGCCGCCCGGCGTGATGCCGCCGGCCTCCAGCTCATGGCAGACGGCGCCGGCCCAGCCGACGAGCTTGCCCGAGTGGAAGATCGGCACCACGTCCATCACGTCGGGCACCTGCACCGTGCCGATGAAGGCGTCGTTGTTGGCGAAGATGTCGCCGTCGACGATGCGGGGATTTTCCTCGTAGCCTTGTCTGATCATCCATTTGATGAAGCGGCTCATCGTGTGCACATGCACCATGATGCCGTTGGAGAGCGCGATCGCGTCGCCCTCGGGCGTGTAGATGGCGACGACCATCTCGCCGACCTCGCGCACGCCGGGCGAAGCCGAGATGCGACGCGCCATCTCGCGCGCCGAGACGCAGTAGGCGCGCAGCTTGGTGTGCAGCGTCTCGAACTTCAGCGGATCCTGGTTGCGCAGTTCGAGATCGGTAATGCCGTCATAGCAGCCGGTCTCGTCCATGAGCCGTTCGGATTCGATCAGCCGCTCGCGGAGGCGCAGGGCGGAGGCGGGTTTGTCCAGCATGGCGTTCGCCCTCTCAAGCGTGGGAGTAGTGGAGCAGCGTCCATTCGTCGACGAAGACACGGTCCCGCGGATGGACGACGAGGGTGGTGGCGGGGTGTTCGATGATGGCCGGGCCGGTCACCTCATGCCCCGGCAGCAGAAGATCCATCTCGTAGAGATCGGCCTTGTGCCAGCGGCCGCCAATATAGGCCTCGCGCACGCCCTTGTGCGCGGATGCGGGGCTTGAGGGGCCGAGCGGCCGCTTGAGCAGCACGGGCTTGACCTTGTCGGCGGTGGCGATCAGGCCGAGCTCGGTGATCGAGAAGCCGGCTTCGCCATAACGCGAGACGCGATGGTTGACCTTGGCGTAGACCGCCTCGAACTCGTCGATGACCTTGCGCATGTCGCCGGCCGAATTGATGGCCGAGAGCGGCGCCATCACCTCGACATCCTCGAGCTGGCCGGTATAGCGCATCATCAGGAACGGCACCGTCCTGATCTTGTCCAGCGCATGACCGTCGGCCACCATCTCGTCGACCGCGGCCCTGGTGAGATCGTCCCAGACCGCGGTCACTCTGGCACCGAAGGCCAGCAGTTCGGCCTCACTCGCCCGCGCGCCGATGTCGATCTGGGTCGATACCGAATGCCGGCGCATGAAATCCGCCGTGGTGCAGCCGAACGCGGAGAAGGCGGCGGCGAACTGGAAGGTGATGATATCCTTGAAGCCGATGCCCCTGGAGCAGCCGGCCAGATGCAGCGGCCCCGAGCCGCCATAGGAAAGCAATGTGAACTCCGAAGGGTGGATCCCCTGGCCGGAGATGACGCGGCGCAGCGCGTTGTTGGCGTCGGCCTCCAGCATATCGATCATGCCTTCGGCGGCTTCCTCCACGCCGACGCCGAGCAGACGGGAGCACTTCTCCTCGAAGGCCTTGCGCGCCTTCTCGACCTGCAGCACGACCTTGCCGCCGAGGAAATAATGCGGGTTCAGCCGACCGAGGATGGCGTCGCAATCGGCGATGGTCGGCTCGGTGCCGCCCCTGGCGAAGCAGATCGGGCCGGGATCGGCACCGGCGCTTTCCGGCCCGAGCGAGACTTTCTTCGTCAGCGGATCGACCTTGAGGATCATGCCGGCGCCGGCGCCGATCGTGTCGAGATGCAGCGTCGGCACGTTCAGCTTGAACCGGTCCATCAGCGGCTCGTTCTCGATCCGTGTCTGGCCGCGCGTGATGACGCCCATGTCGAAGGAGGTGCCGCCCATATCGGAGCAGATCAGCGAGTCATTGCCGATCAGCTTGCCGACATAAGCCGCGCCCAGAATGCCGCCGATCGGACCCGAGATCATGGTTTCGTGCAGGCGCGGATGATTGATCGAGGTGAGGCCGCCGAAGGAGAGCAGCGTCTGGACGCCATATCTGAAGCCGTATTTCTTCGAGACGTCCTCGATCCCCTTGAGCTGCTTGCGGCCGCGCGAGGTGGCGTAGGCCTCGATCAGCACCGAGTTCAGCCGCGACTGCTCGCGGATGACCGGGCGCACCTCATGGCTGCTGTAGACGAGGATGTCGGCTCCGGCGGCGGCGATCTCCTCGCGGCAGATCTCGGCGATGCGCTTCTCATGCACCGGATTGACATGCGAGAAGATCGTCATGATGCAGACCGCCTCGACCTTGTCGGCGATCAGCTTTTTCGCCGCGGCACGGACCTCATGCTCATAGAGCGGCAGGATGATGTCGCCGAACTGGTCGATGCGCTCGGTGACGCCGTGAGTGCGTCGGCGCGGCACCAGCGGATCGGGATGATGATGCGTCACAGCGTGCAGCCGGTCGGCATAGGAATAGTCGGCCCAGGCCTGCAGGCCGCGACCCATCAGGATCATGTCCTCAAGGCCCTTGGTGGTGATCAGGCCGAGTTTCCTGCCGGTGCGCGACAGCAGCGTGTTGAGCATGCCGGTGCCGGAATAGAGCACCACATTGACGCCCGAAAACAGGGCCTCGAGCGAGATGCCCCAGGCGTCCGCCGCGTCCTCGGCCGAGGCGAGGAACCCCTCGGCCTCGTTCTTCGGCGTCGTTGCCGACTTGCCGATCTTGAAGCGGCCGTCCTGATCGACAAGGATGGTGTCGGTCATGGTGCCGCCGGCGTCGATGCCGATGACGATGGGATTGGTAGAGATATGGTCCACGGGTCGCCTTCCCTTGCCGAGCATGACCACAGGCTAGATTCGCGGGACCGGATCGCGCCATATGCCTAAAGGCACAATGACGGACGGGAGCTCGTCGCCGAAAAAGAGGCATGCGCATGGGCAACATCTGGGCGCCGCTCGCCATGGCGATCGCCGCCACCGGCACCGACAGGCATGTCGACTGCCTGATCGACCTGATCGGCGCCGACATCGCGCATGACCTGGTGACGGTGACGCGCTATTCGGCGACGCAGACGCCGCAATTCGTCAAGCACCGGCGCTTCTCCGACGAGATGGTGCGGCGCTATCTTGATAATTACTACGTGTTCGACCCCTTCTACGCTTCCTGGCGGCGCGAGCGCCGGTTGGGCATCATGCCGCTCAAGCGGCTGGCCGACGACGAGGCCAAACGCGGCCAGTACATAGCCGGCTTCCTCGCGCAATCGGAGATCTGCGATGAAGTCGGCATCATGCTGGCCGATGGCGGCGACTGGTGCCTCGGCATTTTCCTCGATCGTTCGACCACGGCGTTCAAGGACAACGAGATCGCCCTGCTGGCTGAGCGGCTGCCGGTGTTCGAGGCGCTGCACGCGCTCGACATCAAGACGCGCGGAAGCGATTTCTCGCGCAGCTCGGCGCCGTCCAGCCCCGGCGCCTCACCGCGCCAGCAGCCCACAATCCCGGCGAGCCTGTGGCCGGAACTGTCGCTCAGGGAAAGGGAGCTCGTGCAACTGATCCTGGCCGGCCATCCGACCGCCAACATTGCCGAGCGGCTCGGCATCACCGTCGGCACGGTCAAGAACCATCGCCGGCGCATCTATGAGAAACTCGACATCACCACCGAGCGGGAATTGTTCCTGCAGTTCTTCCTGTACCGCTCGGACAAATAGGCCTGGCGCTGGTGCAAGCGCTGGACAGGCAGATCGAGGGGAGCCCGGCATAACGCGCCTCAGGGATTGGCCCAGACGATCGAGGTGCATGCCGGCTTGAACTTGGCCGGCGGCGACCTCACAGTCACCCCCGAACATTGTTTCGCCGAGCGGAGCCGATTTGCGCCAGGACAGGGGAAAATGAGATGCCGACGATTTTCGCGGAACGGTTTGCCGGACGCTCGGCGGTGATTACGGGCGGCGCATCCGGCATCGGCCTCGCCGTCGCACAGAGGCTGATCCAAGAAGGCGGGCGCGTTTCGGTTTGGGACCGCGATCCCGCCCAGATCGAAGCGGCCAGGGCTTCGATCCCGGCGCTGCATGGCCAGACCGTCGATGTCGCCGACCCGGCGGCGGTGGATCGGGCGGCGCGGTCGACGATCGAGGCGCATGGCGGGGTCGACATCCTGATCACCAGCGCCGCCATCACCGGTCCCAACATGACCGCCTGGGACTATCCGGTGGAGGACTGGCGTCTGGTCATCGACATCAACATCAACGGTGTCTTCTACTGCAACAAGGCGCTCGTCCCGCACATGCTGGAGCGCAATTACGGCCGCATCGTCAACATCGCCTCGATCGCCGGCAAGGAAGGCAATCCCAACGCTTCCGCCTACAGCACATCCAAGGCCGCGGTGATCGGCCTGACCAAGTCGCTCGGCAAGGAACTGGCCAAGACCGGCATAACCGTGAACTGCGTCACGCCGGCAGCGGTGCGCACGGCGATCTTCAAGCAGATGAGCCAGGAGCACATCGATTTCATGCTCTCCAAGATACCGATGGCGCGCTTTGGCGAGGTCGACGAGGTGGCGGCGCTGATTTGCTGGATCGCCTCGGAGGAATGTTCGTTCACGACGGCTGCCGTCTTCGACGTCTCCGGCGGCCGCGCCACCTACTGATGTGGTGCGGCGCTTTCCGGCTGGCGGCAAGCAACTACAATTGCGCGTGAGGAAGCAACCAACGGAGCTGGACAAGCGTACAATGGCCGAAGCCGGAACCCGGCAACGGCAACAATGAGGGTGAAGACATGACCAGGCGTGACAGTTCGGCCCGCGCGCAATTCCTGCACCTTTCTCCGACAATCGCGACGACCGGACCGGAGCTTGCCGCATTTGCTTAAGGTCGAGCCTGCCATCCTGTCGGACGACGACCTTCTGGATCGTTTCCAGCGCGCGGCCTTCGGCTATTTTCTGGAAAACGTGAACCCCGAAAACGGGCTGGTCGCCGACACGTCGCGGCCGAATTCACCGGCCAGCATCGCGGTCGTAGGCTTTGCGCTCTCCTGCTATCCGATCGGGATCGATCGCGGCTGGATGGAGCGGGAAGCAGCGGTGGAGCTGACGCTCGCCGCGCTGCGTTTCTTCTGGACCAGCACGCAAGGCAGTGGCGCTGATGTCACCGGCCACAAGGGTTTTTACTATCATTTCCTCGACATTCGCACCGGACTTCGGGTGTGGCGCTGCGAACTGTCAATGGTGGATACGGCATTGCTGATGGCCGGCATTCTCGTGGCGGGCGCCTATTTCCGGGGCGACAATGACGAGGAAGCCGAAATCCGCCGGCTGGCCGAGGCGCTCTACCGGCGCGTCGACTGGCGATGGGCGCAAGGCAGTAGTCCGACGTTGCGACAGGGCTGGAAACCGAAGAGCGGCTTTCTCCACTATGGCTGGGAAGGCTACAATGAGGCGACGATCCTCTATGTCCTGTCGATGGCCTCGCCCGACAGCCCGACGTCCGACGACAGCTACGCGGGCTGGACGGCGACCTATCAGTGGGAAAACATCTACGGCTACGACGTGCTTTATGGCGGTCCGTTGTTCATGCACCAGTTCTCACACGCCTGGATCGACTTCGCCGGCATCCGCGACGCTTTCATGCGCGAGAAGAATTCGGACTATTTCGAAAACAGCCGCCGCTCGACCTACCTCCACCGCGACTATGCTCGGCACAACCCCCATGGCTATGATGGATACGGAGAGAACCTCTGGGGGCTTTCGGCCGGGGACGGACCGGGCGGCTTTCGCAGCAGCATACAACGGCGGCGGCGCCGGTTTTCCGGCTACGTCGCGCGCGGTGCGCCCTTCGGGCCGGACGACGGCACGATCGCGCCGTGGTCCTATCCGGCGTCGCTGCCTTTTGCGCCCGATATCTGCATGGCGGCGCTGCGCCATCTCGCGGATCGCTACCCCCAGGTGATCGACAATTTCCGGCTGCCGAGCGGCTTCAACCCGACGCTGGCCAACCGGCGAAAATTTGGCCGCGACGGCTGGGTGTCGGAAGGCCATTTCGGCCTCGACCAAGGCATCGTGGTGATGATGATCGAGAACCACCGCTCGCGCCTGGTGTGGGAGCTGATGCGTTCCAACCAGTACATCCGCCGCGGCCTGAACAAGGCGGGGTTCACAGGCGGATGGCTGTCGCAGTCGGCAAGCCCGGATGGCCGCGATGTCGCTTGAAGGGACGAAAGCTGCCGGTTTTCCGGCCGACCACAATGATGTCGAGCTGGTCAGGGGCGCCCATCCGCCGCATTGGCGAAACCCGCCGCCCACCGGACCATACAATCTCGTCGTCGTCGGCGCCGGGCCGGCCGGCCTGACGGCGGCGAGCGAAGCGGCAAGCCTCGGCGCGAAAGTGGCGCTGATCGAACGCGGGTTGATCGGCGGCACGTGCATCAACACCGGCTGCATCCCGTCCAAGTCGATCATCCGCACATCCAGGCTCTATGCCGACATGCGCGATGCCGAGAATTTCGGAGCCGATGCGCCGGACCATCTTCGCGTCGATTTCCAGCGCGCGATGACCAGGATGCGGCGCATCCGGCAACGGATCAGCCATGCCGACAGCGCAGAGACGCTTGCTGCGCTGGGCATCGACGTTCATTTCGGCGAAGCCCGGTTCGACGGAAGCGATTGCGTGACCGTCGCGGGAACGACGCTGCGCTTTCGCAAGGCGCTGATCGCGACAGGCGCGAGGCCGGAGTTTCCATCCATTCCCGGCCTGATCGAGGCCGGCTATCTCAGCAATGAGACGATGTTCGACCTTATCGATTGCCCGAAGCGGCTGCTGGTCATCGGCGGCGGGCCGCTTGGCTGCGAGACAGCGCAGGCCTTCTGCCTGCTCGGCGCGAAGGTCATCCTGGCGCAGAGCGATCCGATGTTCCTGCCCGGCGAGGAACGCGACGCCGCGCAGATCCTTTCGGAAGCGCTGGCGCGCGAGGGGGTCGAGGTCCGACTGAACACCGAAGTGGTGGCGGTGCGCAGGGACGGCGACAAGAAGCTCGCCGACCTGGTGCGGGACGGCGACACGACGACGATTTCCGTCGACGAGATCATCACCGGCATAGGCCGCTCGCCCAATGTCGACGGTCTTGGCCTCGACGAGGCGGGGGTTGCCCACGATGCCAAAGGCATCAAGGTGGACGACTATCTCAGGACCTCAAACCCGCGCATCTATGCGGCGGGCGATGTCTGCCTCGACTACAAATTCACGCATACCGCTGAAGCAACAGCCCGCATGGTCGTGCAGAACGCCCTGTTTCTCGGGCGCAAGAGGCTGAGCGAATTGGTGGTTCCGTGGTGCACCTACACCGATCCGGAAATCGCCCATGTCGGCCTCTATCCGGTGGAGGCGCGCCGCGACGGCATTCCGGTCAAGACCTATACGGTGCTGATGCACGATGTCGCCCGCGCGGTGATGGACGGCGAGGAAGAGGGTTTCGTCAAAATCCATGTCAGGGAAGGATCAGACCGCATCCTCGGTGCGACCGTGGTCGCCGCCCATGCCGGCGAGATGATCAACGGGGTGTCGCTGGCCATCAGGTCGGGCATGGGATTGCACGCGCTGGCCGACGTCATCCATCCCTTCCCGACACAGGCGCAAGGCATCAAAATGGCCGGCGACGCTTACCGGCGAACGCGGTTCACCCCTTTGTGGAGGCATCTGGCGGCACGCTGGCTGGCGTGGTCCAGGCGATGACACTTGTGTCCCGTCGGCGTTGGCGCGGGCTTCAGCCGTGCAGGTCCCGCGAAATCGGCGGGCCGACCGAAAAGCCGGTGAAGGTGACCTCGAAGCCTTCGCGCTGCGGCGAACAGCACATCATGCCGACATCGACCGCCTTCGAGACCGGGAAGTAGGCGAGCCGCACCGGCTTCCAATGACCGTCGGACACGTCCAGATACTGGACGCGGATAGTCTCGGCATGGCGGGTCACCCGGATCCTAACGCCATCCGGACCGGCTGGAATGGTGGCCAACGACCAGTCCGAGGCATCGTTGGTGACGACAACCGAGAAATACATCACGCCGTCGGTGTATTCGATGCCGGCCTTGATCCAATGCGTTTCGCTGAGGCGGAGCATCAGCCCCGCCTGGTCGTAGAGCGCCTCATAACGTCCGGTGACGGTGACTTCCGCGGTGAAATCGCCCTCTACGCGCTTGTAGAGGAAATGGCCGTTGTCGCGCCAGAAATCATAAAAAGTCTCGCGCCAGAAATCCGTCTCCTTGCCGGTGCGCACATGAACCGCATCGCCGTCGATGGAATGATGCGGCGGCGGATTGAGCCAGGTTAGATCCTTGTCTTGAACTGTCATCGCCTTGTCTCTTGGTGCACGCGAAGGCTTGGCCGGCCCGGTCAGCCGGCGCCCCGATCAGCCTGCAAACGTGTAGGCGGTCTTCACGGTGGTGTAGAATTCCATGGCGTATCGGCCCTGTTCGCGCGGACCATAGCTCGAGCCCTTGCGGCCACCGAAGGGAACATGGAAATCGACACCCGCCGTCGGCAGGTTGACCATCACCATGCCGGCCTCCGAATTGCGCTTGAAATGCGTGGCGTGCTTGAGGCTTGACGTGCAGATGCCGGACGTCAGCCCGAATGGCGTATCGTTGGCGACGGCGAGCGCCTCGTCGTAGTCCTTGACGCGGATGACGCTGGCGACAGGTCCGAAAATCTCCTCTCGCGAGCTGCGCATGGCGTTGGTGGCATCGGTCAGCAGCGCCGGCCGCAGGAAGAAGCCCGGCGTCTTGCGGTCGAGCCGCTCGCCGCCGAAGGCGAGCGTGGCGCCTTCCCTGACGCCGATGGCGATATAGTCTTCGTCCTGCTTGAGCTGTGTCGCATCGACAACGGGACCGATCTGGGTCTGCGCGTCGAGCGCATCGCCGACGACCAGTTTGTCCATCCGTTCCTTGAGCGCTTCGACGAAACGGTCATGAATGCCGTTCGTCACGATCAGCCGGGACGAAGCCGTGCAGCGCTGGCCGGTCGAAAAGAAAGCGCCGTTGATCGCGCAATCGACAGCCGTAGCGAGGTCGGCATCATCGAGCACCACCAGCGGGTTCTTGCCGCCCATTTCGAGCTGGAACTTGCGCATGTGCTCGACGCTCGCCGCGGCGACGCGCTTGCCGGTGCCAACCGAGCCGGTGAAGGTGATGGCGTTGATGTCCGGGCTGTCGAGCATCGCCTGGCCGACCACCGAGCCCTTGCCCATGACGAGGTTGAGCACGCCCTTGGGCAGGCCGGCACGGTGCAGTATGTCGACGATGGTCCAGGCGCTCTCGGGAACGAGATCCGCCGGCTTGAAGACGATGGTGTTGCCGTGGGCAAGCGCCGGAGCGATCTTCCAGGCGGGAATGGCGATCGGGAAGTTCCACGGGGTGATGATGCCAACCACACCGACCGCTTCGCGCGTGATCTCGACACCGACGCCCGGCCGCACGCTAGGCACGACTTCGCCCGAGAGGCGCAGTGTCTCACCGGCGAAGAAATCGAAGATCTGGGCGGCTCGAATGGTCTCGCCAATGCCTTCGGCCAGCGTCTTGCCTTCCTCGCGCGCAAGGTTGCGGCCGATCTCGTCCTTGCGCGCCAGGATCTCGTCCGACGTCTTCTTCAGCACCGCGTGACGGACCAGCAGACCCGAGCGCGACCAGGCGGGAAAGGCCGCCTTGGCCGCGGCGATCGCCTGTGCCGCCTGTTCGACACCTGCGGAAGCGTATTCGCCGACGATGTCGCCGGTATCGGACGGGTTGATGTTGCGGGAGCCGGCATCGCCGACCCACTCGCCGTCGATGAGGTTCTGTCGAAGCGGTGCCATGTCGTGTCTTTCCTGCTGGTTCGCCGCGCGGCGGCATCTGTGTAATTTGTATTTGCCAGACAATTGCTCTGCGGGAAAGCACGCTTTGCGCGGACGGCCGCGACAAAGTCTCTCGGTTCGCGGCCCCGGGCGACCTGCTGCCCGCAGGGCATCGCCCTTGGCCCAACAGCTTCGGCGACACATCGTTCCAATCACCGCGAAACGGGTCTGTACATATATGTCCATAGTCTTGATTTGCCCGGGGCGGCGTGTCATGCGTCGTGCCGATGGAAGCCACCGACACGACAACCCAGCGCGCCGGCGCCACCGGCAACATCAAGGTCACCCGGGAAGACTGGCTCAAGCTCGCGCTTGAAACGTTGATTTCGGACGGCGTCGAAAGCGTCCGTGTGCAGACGCTCGGCCAGAAGCTCGATGTGTCGCGTTCCAGTTTCTATTGGTACTTCAAGAGCCGCCAGGACCTGCTCGACCAATTGCTGGATTATTGGCGGCAGACCAATACAAGGTTCATCGTCGAACGCGCCGCGCGGCCTTCCGCGACCGTCATCCGCGGGGTGATGAGCATCTTCGAGTGCTGGGTGGACGAGAAGCTGTTCGATCCGCAGCTGGATTTCGCGATCAGGGCGTGGGCCCGGCGATCGCCCGCCATCAGGCGGGCTCTCGACGAGGCCGACGAGGAGCGCGTCGACGCCATTCGCGACATGTTCAGGCGCCACGGCTATGACGAGGAAGACGCCTTCGTGCGCGCCCGCGTGCTCTATTTCATGCAGATCGGCTACTACTCGCTCGAGCTCGACGAACCGATGAGCAGCCGCCTGCCGCACGTCGCGTCTTATCTGCGCAGCTTCACCGGCCAGGAGCCCACGGCGCAGGATGTCGAGGATTTTTCACGCTATGTCGAGGCAACGCTTTCGCGCAGCCGTTAGCGACAGCCGCCGCTTTCACACCACGGCACGAACTAGACATATATGTACAATCGCGTTACGCCTCACGCCATGACCAGACGCTATTCCGCTTTGTCGCTCTTGAAGGAAGGCCTCGCCGGCCAGACCGGCTGGCAGCCGGCCTGGCGCTCGCCCGAGCCGAAGCCGTCCTACGACGCGATCGTCATCGGCGGCGGCGGTCACGGGCTGGCGACGGCCTATTACTTGGCAAAGAATCACGGCATCGCCAGAGTAGCGGTTTTGGAAAAGGGCTGGATCGGCGGCGGCAATACCGGCCGCAACACGACCGTGGTGCGCTCCAACTATTACTATCCGCAGAGCGTCGAGCTCTATGGGCTGGCGCACCGGCTCTATGAGGGACTGTCGAAGGACCTCAACTACAACGTCATGCTGTCGCAGCGCGGCATGGTCAGCCTGTGCCACTCGACCGCCGAAATGGAGATCGGGGCACGCACAGTCAATGCCATGCAGATCAACGGCATCGATGCGGAGCTGTTTTCGCCCCAGGATGTGCGCCGGGTGGCGCCGATCTACAATTTCACGGCCAATGCGCGCTTTCCCGTGTTCGGCGGCATCTGGCAAAGCCGGGCCGGCACCGCGCGCCACGACGCGGTCGCCTGGGGTTATGCACGGGCCGCGAGCCGACTCGGCGTCGACATCATCCAGAACTGCGAAATCACCGACTTCATCGTCGAGGGCGGGCGCTGCCGCGGCGTCCAGACGACGCGTGGCGCCATCCGCGCGGACCGCATCGGCATGGCCGTGGCAGGACATTCCTCGGTGCTGGCGGCCAAGGCCGGCTTTCGGCTGCCGATCAATTCCTATGCGCTGCAGGCCTGCGTAACCGAACCGGTCAAGCCGATCCTCGACACGGTGGTACTGTCGCCCGGCACGGGCGTCTATGTCAGCCAGTCCGACAAGGGCGAGATCGTCATCGGCGGCGGGCTCGACCGCACTCCCTCCTATGCCCAGCGCGGTAACCTGCCGACGCTGGAGGGGGTGATCGCGGGGCTGTTGGAAATGTTCCCGATCTTCGGCCAGTTGAAGCTGATGCGGCAATGGGCCGGGATCGTCGACGTCGTGCCCGACTCCTCGCCGATCATCGGTCAATCGCCACTGCCCAATCTGTTCCTCAATTGCGGCTGGGGCACGGGCGGCTTCAAGGCGATCCCCGCCGGCGGCACGCTTCTGGCGAACCTTTTGGCAACGGGCAGGCACAACGACATCAGCCGCCCCTTCGATCTCGACCGCTTTGCCAGCGGGCGGCTGATCGACGAAGCGGCTGGTTCCGGCATCGCGCATTGATGCATGTCGCGCAAAAGCGCCGAGCGGCCTTAGGGCGACGACATGCATAAAGACGAAGACTGAGGTTTGCCATGCAGCTTTTCCCTTGCCCGTTCTGCGGCCCGCGCGACGAGACCGAATTCCACTATGGCGGCGATGCCGGCAATGTCAGGCCTGAGGGCGCCGAGGTGCCGATCGAGCATTGGGCCAACTATCTTTATCTGCGCTCCAACCCAAAAGGCGCGGCGCGCGAGATATGGGTGCATATGAACTGCGGCGAATTCTTCGTCATGGAGCGGGACACGGTTACGCACAAGGTGCTGTCTTCGGCTGCCCTGGGCGGGGAGCACGCGGCGTGACCGCCTCGCGCCTTAGCACGGGTGGCAGCGCCATCGACCGCTCGCGCCCGATCCGCTTCAGCTTCGACGGCGCCACCGTGCAGGGATTCGCCGGCGACACCATCGCCTCCGCGCTGCTGGCCGCCGATGTCGCGGTCGTCGGCCGCAGCTTCAAATACCATCGGCCGCGCGGCATCTGGGGCGCGGGCGTCGAAGAGCCGAACGCGCTGGTGGATATCAGCGGCCCGCAGACGACGCCGAACACGCGCGCGACGACCGAGCCGGCGCGCGACGGGCTGGTCGCCAAAAGCGTCAACGCGACACCCAATGCGCTGGCCGACCGCAACGCCTTCCTCGACCGCTTTTCCCGCTTCATTCCGGCCGCCTTTTACTACAAGACCTTCATGTGGCCGGACTGGCACATGTTCGAGCCGCGCATTCGCGCCATGGCGGGACTGGGTCAGGTCGACAAGGACTGGGCGTCGCCCGGCCCGGCCGACCAGATCAACCATCATTGCGACGTGCTGGTGATCGGCGCCGGACCGGCCGGGCTGGCAGCGGCAAGGCTGGCGGCCGGCGCGGGCCGCTCCGTCATGCTGGTCGACGACCAGCCAAAGCCCGGCGGGTCGCTCGGGCACCGCGCCGGCGAGGTCGACGGCAAGCCGGCGGCCGTGTGGGTCGAGGAGACGGTTGCGGGGCTTTCCGCCGGCGGTCACCTGGTCCTGCCTTCGACCACCGCATTCGGTATCTACGACCATAATCTGGTCGGGCTTAACCAGCGTCATTTCGACGGCCGGCCGGACACGCTGTGGCGGGTCAGGCCGCGCCGGATCGTGCTGGCGACGGGCGCCATCGAGCGGCCCCTGCCATTCGCCAACAATGACCTGCCGGGCATTCTCTCGGCGGACGCGGCGCTCAGCTATCTCAGGCGCCATGCGGTGCTGGCCGGCCGCCATATCATCGTCGCCGCAAACAATGACAGCGCCTATGAAGTGGCGGAGGCGGCCGCCGAGGCCGGCGCCGACGTCACGCTTGTCGACATCAGGCGCGACGGTATGCCCGCCGCGCCCGCCAAGGTGCGAATGCTCAAGGGCCGCGCGCTCACCGCCGCGGCCGGCAAGCTGCGCGTCGAGGGTGTGATGCTGGACGACGGCACCAGGCTCGACGCCGATTGCGTGCTGGTGTCGGGCGGCTGGACGTCGACCATCCATCTCTTCGGCCAGGCCAAGGGCAAGCTCGCCTGGAGCGAGGCGCGCGCGGCCTTCCTGCCGGGCGACCCGGTCGAGGCCATAGCGGTGGCCGGAGCTGCCGCCGGCGCGGTTTCGTTGTCGGAGGTATTCGCCGGTTCGCAGAAAGCCGTCGCGTCGCTCGGCCCGACGAAGGCAGCAGTGCCGCGCAGCAGCGGAACGGAGGCGACCAGCGGGATAGTAGCGGCATGGCCAACGCCGGGTTCGAAGGGACGCATCTGGATCGATTACCAGAACGACGTGACGGTGAAGGACATAGAGCTGGCGGCGCGCGAAAATTTCGTCTCGGTCGAACATCTGAAGCGCTACACGACGCTCGGCATGGCGACCGACCAGGGCAAGACCTCCAACCTGCCGGGCCTGGCGCTGATGGCCGGGATCACCGGCCGCACGGTGCCGGAAGTCGGCACCACGACCTATCGTCCGCCGTTCACGCCGGTTCCGCTGGCGAGCTTCGCCGGCGCGCGCAGCGGCGAACTGATGGCGCCGGTGCGGCGGCTGCCGCTGGAGAGCGTGCATCGTGCCAGCGGCGCCGTGTTCCAGGAGTATGGCGGCTGGCTGCGCCCGGCCCACCACGGCGGCGGCGGCGATGCGGATCGCTCGATCCAGGACGAGGCCCGCCGCGCCCGCCAGTCCGTCGCATTGTTCGATGGCTCGACGCTGGGCAAGATCGAGGTGATCGGACCCAAGGCGGCCGCGTTCGTCGATTTCGTCTATTACAACACGATGTCGACACTGAAGCCGGGCCGCTGCCGCTACGGCTTCATGCTGTCCGAGAACGGCGTGGTCTTCGACGACGGCGTGCTGCTGCGGCTGGACGAGCATCGCTTCGTCGTGTCGTGCTCGTCCTCGCACGTGGCCGCCGTGCATGCGCGGCTGGAGGAGTGGCGCCAGGACCGGTTCGGGCGCGGCGCGGTCTACATCCACAACGCCACCGCGGAAATGGCGACCGTGACCGTTTCGGGACCGAACGCCCGGAAACTGCTCGAGACGGTTGATCTCGGCCTTTCGCTCGAGGATGGCGAGCTGCCGCACATGGCGGTCGGCCAGGGCAGCTATGACGGCGACGAGGTGCGCATCACCCGCGTCAGCTTCACCGGCGACAGAAGCTACGAGATCTCCATCCGGGCCGATCGCGCCGAGCCTTTGTGGGCGCGCCTGCGCGACGCCGGGCAGGCGTTCGATGCGGTTGTCATCGGCCTCGAGGCGCTGATGATCCTGCGCGCCGAGAAAGGCTTCATCGTGATCGGCAAGGACACCGACGGCACCACGCTGCCGCACGACCTCGGCGTCGAGGGCCCGCGGGCAAAGCGCCAGACCGAATTCGTCGGCCGCCGCTCGCTGTTCACCGAAGAGGCTTCGCGCGGCGACCGCATGCAGCTGGTCGGGCTGGCGGTCCCGTCCGGCGAAGCGCCGCTGCCAACTGGCGCGCATGGCATCAAGCGTAGCGGCGGCAAGCTGCGCAGCCAGGGCTTTGTCACATCGAGCTACCGGAGCCCTACGCTTGGCCGGCCGGTTGCGCTCGGCCTGATCGAGCGCGGTGCGGCCCGCCACGGCGAAACGATCGAAATCCAACATCTCGGCAAGGCGATGACGGCGACGATCGCCGCTCCTTGCGCCTTCGACCCGGCAGGAGACCGGTTCAATGCGTGATCTCGCCCAAAAATGGCCGGTAGCGCCGGACTGGCAGTCGGCAACCATCGGTGCACCGGGTCTCGAGGCGCGCACGATCCCCGGCCTTCACCAATTGCTGGTCAGCGGCGATCTCGACGCCTGGGCGCGGATATCCGGCATGGATGGCAACGGCGTGGGCGCCTTTGGCAGCGCGCAAGGTGACCGCTATGCGGCGCGTCTGGCGCGCGACCGCCTGCTCGTCGTGTCGAGCACGCCGCTCGCCATCGCCGCGGGTTGGCACGCGGAAGGTTTCGCGGTGACGGCGATCAGCGCTGGACTTCATGTGTTCGAGGTCAAAGGGTCGGCCATCGACGCTTTCATCGCGCGCGGATCAACGCTTGACCCAAAGCAGGAAAGCGCCAGTGCCGCACTTTCCTTCGCCGGCGTCAGTGCCATCGTCTACCGCCACCGGGACAGACTGCGCATCCATGTCGATCGCGGCCTGGCATCCTATCTCTGGACGTGGATCGAAACGGCTCTCAGAGCGTGAACGACCAGAACAGGCAGGCCAGCGTGGCCGCCGCGAAGACAACGAAAAACAGACTGCGCAAGAGCACGTTGCGGCGAAGCTCGTTCATGACGAAGTGGCAACCGACGATAGCCGCCGCAAACAGGAACCGCCAGTTCAGAAGCGCCCATAGGGCGTCGCGCTGGCCGAATGCCCATCTGGCGACGAGACAGCCTACGATGGAGGCAAGGAGCACGATCACGGTCCAGAAGATGGCATCGGCTGCATGGGTGAGCACGATGCTGGCGGCCCTGATCGGCAGGATCATCATCAGCAGCGCGCTGAAGAAATAGACGGCGGCGAGTGGTATGAACATCCCGGCATCGGCAATGCCGTCGAGGCGCCTGACGCCGATCGCACCGTAGGGGTAGCCGTGCCTGGCCACCACCAGGCTCAAGGCCATGAGCAGCGCTGTCAGCACCGCGACCAGGGCGAAGGACGTGAGGGCTTTGCTCATGACGGTCCCGTTCAAAGCGAATCAAACAGGAACCGTTTTAGTCAATGGCCGCATATTGCGTAAGCACCGGCGCGCCCGACGGCAGCGAAATCGGCAGCCGGCACCGCGCTGCGCCGCCGGCTCATCCTCACTTGCCAATCTATTCGGCGACGACGCTGCCCCTGGAGCGGGCGGCCAGAACGAAATCGACCCGTCGACCACTTGAGCGGCGCGCATCAGCCTACCGCGCGCAGCGATGTCCGACGCTAAATCCGGTTTCTAAAACCTGAAAATTGGAAAAGAGACTGTTTGGTGGAGCCAATCGGAATCGAACCGACGACCTCTTGAATGCCATTCAAGCGCTCTCCCAACTGAGCTATGGCCCCACTTCCGGCAGTCAACCGGCGCCGTTTCCGGCGAAGAGATCCGGCGCGGGTTGGAGACCGCGCCGTTAGTGCAGGCGGCTTCTAACCCCGCCCTTCGTCAATATCAAGCCTTCATCAGCGGCTTTTTCTTCACAAGCTGCGAAAGCCGGCAAACGCTTGCGTTCCCGGCCTTGTCAGACCTCGTCGTCGTCGTCGCCGACGCCGATCATGTCGGCGACATCGTCGTCCTCTTCCTCTTCGTCGGCGAGGAACGTATCGTCCTCGTCGTCGCCCAGGTCGACATCATCCTCGTCGTCGCCGAGATCGGGCAGATCGTCGCCCTTGACGTCTTCGTCAGCCTCTTCGAGCGAGACGACTTCAACGCCCTCCTCGTCCTCGGCGTCCACTTCCTTCTCGGCCACTTCCTCTTCCTCCTCGAGGGCGGCGATCTTGCCTTCCTCGAAATAGGAACGCGGATAGGTCTTGCCGGTATAGGGCGAGACGATCGGGTCCTTGTTCAGGTCGTAGAATTTTCGACCCGTTTCAGGGTCGATACGCTTTGTGCCAAGTTCGGTTTTTGCCACGGCAAGCCTCGTCGATAAAAGAGTGGTCCCCTTAACCACTGTTTGCAGCGCTGTCAAAGCCAAAAGCCGGCGTCACAAAACCATGCGTTGAAAGGCCTAGCGTCAAGTGACGACCATGGGGGATGACCATTTCGGCCCACCGTGATACGAGACCGCCGCAACAAATGAAAAGCGCCGGCCCGCCGGCATTCCGTCCAGGGAAATTCCATGTCTCACGCCGCCGCTTCCAAGCCGGCCACCGCCCGCAAATGTCAAGCGCTTTCCGGTACGGCGCGCGTGCCGGGCGACAAGTCGATCTCGCACCGCTCCTTCATGTTCGGCGGGCTCGCCTCCGGCGAGACCCGCATCACCGGCCTGCTCGAAGGCGAGGACGTGATGCGCACCGGCGCCGCCATGAAGGCGATGGGCGCACATATCGAGAAGCGCGGCGACGAATGGGTGATCCGCGGCACCGGCAACGGCGCGCTGCTGCAGCCGGAAGGGCCGCTCGACTTCGGCAACGCCGGTACCGGCTCGCGGCTGACCATGGGGCTGGTCGGCACCTATGACATGGAAACGACCTTCATCGGCGATGCTTCCTTGTCAGGCCGGCCGATGGGCCGCGTGCTGGAGCCGCTGCGCCAGATGGGCGTGCAGGTGCTGAAGGCAACGCCCGGCGACCGCATGCCGATCACGCTGCATGGGCCAAAGCATGCCGCCCCGATCACCTATCGCGTGCCGATGGCCTCCGCGCAGGTGAAATCGGCGGTGCTTCTCGCCGGCCTCAACACGCCCGGCATCACCACCGTCATCGAGCCTGTCATGACGCGCGACCACACCGAAAAGATGCTGAAAGGCTTTGGCGCCAATTTGTCGGTCGAGACCGACGAGCGCGGCGTGCGCCATATCTTCATCGAGGGCCAGGGCAAGCTCACCGGCCAGACGATCGCCGTGCCGGGCGACCCATCCTCGGCCGGCTTCCCGCTGGTGGCCGCGCTGATCGTGCCGGGTTCCGACATCGTGATCGAAAACGTGCTGATGAACCCGACCCGCACCGGGCTGCTTTTGACTTTGCAGGAGATGGGCGGCCAGATCGAGATCTTGAACCTGCGTAACGCCGGCGGTGAGGATGTCGCGGACCTGCGCGTGCGTTACTCCGAACTCAAGGGCGTCACCGTGCCGGCCGAGCGGGCGCCGTCGATGATCGACGAGTATCCGGTGCTGGCCGTTGCCGCCAGCTTCGCCGAGGGCGAGACCCTGATGCAGGGGCTGGAGGAACTCAGGGTAAAGGAATCCGACCGGCTGTCGGCGGTCGCCAATGGACTGAAGCTTAACGGCGTCGACTGCACAGAGGGTGAGGCATCGCTCGCGGTGCGCGGAAAGCCCGGCGGCAAGGGGCTCGGCGGCCATCCCAATGGCCCGGACACGACCGTGCAGACGCATCTCGACCACCGCATCGCCATGAGCTTCCTGATCATGGGGCTGGCGACCGAGAAGCCGGTGACCATCGACGACGCCAACATGATCGCGACAAGTTTCCCGGAGTTCATGAGCCTGATGACGGGGCTTGGGGCGGAGATCGGGTGAGAGTTGATGGGTTGGGGCCAAACTGAAATGCCGGCAGGACAGCGCCCCCCTCTGTCCTGCCGGACATCTCCCCCACGAGGGGGGAGATCAGCCGTCACAGCGGCCTTCGCAAATCGCCCGCGTTGCAGAAGTGAGCGAGGCGTCGGAACTGCCAATCTCCCCCTTGTGGGGGAGATGTCCGGCAGGACAGAGGGGGCGCGACGGATCGCAAGCTCTCTCCGGACCGCTACGCTGTTCGGTTTCAGGTATGCTGGCCTGCCAATGACACACGTCTTCACCATCGCCATCGACGGTCCGGCCGGAGCCGGCAAGGGCACCCTCGCCCGGCGTCTGGCCGATCACTACCGACTGAACCTGCTCGACACCGGCCTCACCTACCGTGCCGTCGCCCATGCCTTGCTGCGGCTTGGCTTGCCGCTCGACAATGTCTCGGCGGCCGAGACGGCCGCGCGCCAAGTCGACCTGGCGAAGCTCGACCGGGCCGTGCTGTCGGCGCATGCGGTTGGCGAAGCTGCCTCGAAGGTCGCGGTGTTTCCGACCGTGCGGCGCATCCTGGTGGAGAAACAGCGCGAGTTTGCCAAATCCCCCCGGGCGCCGTGCTCGACGGTCGCGACATCGGCACCGTGGTGTGCCCCGATGCCGACATCAAACTCTATGTGACCGCGAGCGCCGAGGTGCGGGCGAGGCGCCGGCTGGCGGAGATCGAGAGCATCGGCGGCACGGCTGATTTCACCGAAATCCTCGCCGATATCCGGCGCCGCGACGAGCGCGACATGGGCCGCGCCGACTCGCCCTTGAAGCCTGCCCCCGACGCGCACTTGCTTGATACCAGCGAAATGGCTATAGAAGCCGCGTTTCTCGCGGCCAGAGCTGTCATCGACGACGTCCTGGCCAAGAGAAACAAGGCCTGATCCGGGTTTCTCTCGAGTTTCCGTTGCCGGAAGCGCAGAAAATACCCATATCGGGCACGAACCAGCCTGCCAGCATTCTTCATGCGCCGGACTTGCCGCCTTAAGCGGCCAAGGGCTCTTTGCCCGGAACGCCGGCAGGCCAACGCAACGCTAACCCACGGCGCACGCTCCGCTAAGATGCGGGGCATTCCAGGAGAAACAATGTCTGTAGCAAATCCCTCTCGCGACGATTTCGCGAGCATGCTCGAAGAATCATTCACCGCCGGCCATTCCGGCGAGGGCCAGGTTGTCCGGGGCACGATCACCGCGATCGAAAAGGACATGGCCATCATCGACGTCGGCCTCAAGGTCGAAGGCCGCGTGCCGCTGAAGGAATTCGGCGCCAAGGGCAAGGAATCCACCCTCAAGGTCGGCGACACGGTCGAAGTCTATGTCGAGCGCATCGAGAACGCGCTTGGCGAAGCCATGTTGTCGCGCGAGAAGGCTCGCCGCGAAGAGAGCTGGGTGCGTCTCGAAGAGAAGTTCACCAAGGGTGAGCGCGTCGAAGGCGTCATCTTCAACCAGGTCAAGGGCGGCTTCACCGTCGACCTCGACGGCGCCGTGGCGTTCCTGCCGCGCAGCCAGGTCGACATCCGCCCGATCCGCGACGTCTCGCCGCTGATGCACAACCCGCAGCCTTTCGAGATCCTCAAGATGGATCGCCGCCGCGGCAACATCGTGGTGTCGCGCCGCACCGTGCTCGAGGAGAGCCGCGCCGAACAGCGTTCGGAAATCGTGCAGAACCTCGAAGAAGGCCAGGTGGTCGAAGGCGTGGTCAAGAACATCACCGATTACGGTGCGTTCGTCGACCTCGGCGGCATCGACGGCCTGCTGCATGTCACCGACATGGCATGGCGCCGCGTCAACCATCCGACCGAGATCCTCAACATCGGCCAGACGGTCAAGGTGCAGATCATCCGCATCAACCAGGAAACGCATCGTATCTCGCTCGGCATGAAGCAGCTCGAGAGCGATCCTTGGTCGGAGATCGGCACCAAGTTCCCGATCGGCAAGAAGATCAAGGGCACCGTCACCAACATCACCGACTACGGCGCGTTCGTCGAGCTGGAGCCGGGCATCGAAGGCCTCATCCACGTTTCGGAAATGTCGTGGACCAAGAAGAACGTGCATCCCGGCAAGATCCTGTCGACGACGCAGGAAGTCGATGTCGTGGTGCTCGAAGTCGATCCGGCCAAGCGCCGCATCTCGCTCGGTCTCAAGCAGACGCTGGAGAACCCGTGGGAGGCTTTCGCTCGCAGCCATCCGGTCGGCAGCCAGGTCGAGGGCGAGGTCAAGAACAAGACCGAGTTCGGCCTGTTCATCGGCCTGGAAGGCGACGTGGACGGCATGGTGCACCTTTCCGACCTCGACTGGACCCGTCCGGGCGAGCAGGTGATAGAGGAGTACAATCGCGGCGACATGGTCAAGGCGCAGGTGCTCGACGTCGACATCGAGAAGGAGCGCATCTCGCTCGGCATCAAGCAGCTGGCCCGCGACACGGTTGGCGAAGCGGCGACTTCAGGCGAACTGCGCAAGAACGCCGTCGTCACCTGTGAGGTCATCGGCGTCAAGGATGGCGGTCTGGAAGTGCGGCTGGTGGAAAGCGGCATCGAGACCTTCATCAAGCGCTCCGACCTTTCCCGTGACCGCGACGAGCAGCGCCCCGAGCGCTTCACCGTCGGCCAGAAGGTCGACGCCCGCGTCATCGCCTTCGACAAGAAGACCCGCAAGCTGCAGGTCTCGATCAAGGCGCTGGAAATCGCCGAGGAGAAGGAAGCGGTCGCCCAGTACGGCTCGACCGACTCCGGCGCCTCGCTGGGCGACATCCTGGGCGCCGCGCTGAAGAAGCAGGGCAGCTAATCGCCCTTTCGCACAGGCCCGAAACAAAACCCCGCCGGAGCGATCCGGCGGGGTTTTTCTTTGTCGGAAACTCGGACGCAGCCCGGGGATCGTCGGAATCAACTATGCGCCTTATGCGCGACCGTAGAGCGGCACCAGCGTGCCGCTCATCGCCTGGTTGGCGGGCGAGGCAAGGTAGGCGATGGCCTCGGCCGCCGCTTCGAGGCTGACCCATTTGCTGAAATCGGCATCCGGCATGTCGGCACGGTTGGCCGGCGTGTCGAGCGTCGAGGGGGCCACCGCATTGACCAGGATGCCCTGGTGCTTCAGCTCTTCCGCCATGGCCACCGTCATCGCCGCGACCGCTGCTTTGGAGGCGGCATAGGCGACCATGCCCGAGCCGCGGCGCGGATCAAGCCCGGCGCGTGCCGTGACATTGACGACGCGGCCGGCGGTGCCCGCCGCCAGCATCGAGCGCACCGCCGCACGGCTGCACAGGAACGCGGTGCGGGCATTGGTGTCCATCATCTCGGCAAAGGAGGCGGATTCGATCTTCTCCACCGGCGCCATGGCAAAGCCGCCTGCCAGATGGATCGATCCCCACAAGGCGGGAACCTGGGCATAGAAGGCTTCGACCTTGGCGGAGTCGGAGAGGTCGACATTGTGCGCCAGCCTGACGTTCTCGTGCGTGGTGAAAGGGAAATGCGAAGGTGCCGCGGCATGGGCGTTCGGCACATGGCAGACCGCGCCCTCGCCCAGCAGCTTGCCGACGACCGCGCCGCCGAGCGCACCGGTTCCACCGGTCACAACGATATGCCTGCCCTGAAGTGTTTCCGTCATCCTGGACCGCTCCTGTCTTTTTTTGATTATGTCGCTTGTTTCGCCGCGCCGACGCGAAGCGTCGCGCCTTTCGTGCGATCACTCAATTGATATCTCGACATGGCAGCCGTCGCGTCTTTGCATGTGTCGGGCAGCGGCGATTGTTGCCGCGCAAAAGCCAAGCCGGCGAATGACCACGATGCAGGTAGGAAAATCGACGCCGGCGTGAAGCTTCAATCGACCGTGATTTCGATGACGCGCGGCAACCCCGTTGCCCGGGCGCGCTTCAGCGCGAGTGGCAAGGCGCCGGTATCGGCGAGCCGTTCGGCGCCGATGCCATAGGCCTCGGCCAGTTTGCAGAAATCCGGCGGTGCCGGGGACACGCCGACGGGTTCCACGCCGACGTCGAGCATCGAAGTCTCGATCTCGCGATAGCCCCTGTTATTCCAGACGACGAAGATAACGGGTGCCGCGGCATCGAGCGCCGCGCCAAGCTCGGGCAAGGTGAACTGGAAGCCACCGTCGCCGGTGAGGCAGACGATCGGCGCGTCTGGCATGGCGAGCGCCGCGCCCACCGCCGCCGGCGGGCCGTAGCCCAGCGCGCCGAAGCCGGTGGCGGCGTTGAACCAGCCGCCCGGCCGGTCGTGATCGTAATAGAGGTTGGCGGCGTAGACGGGCTGGGTGGAGTCGCCGACGATGATCGCGCCCGGCAAGGCGTCGCGGATGGCTTCCACCGCATGGACCTGCGCCGCATGGACGGGGGTCAGTTCGGCGCGAGCCGCCTTTCGCGCCGCCGCGGCGCGGTTCTTCCCGTCCTGCCTGGCCGCGCCGGCCGATCCGAGCGCAGCAAGCAGGGCTTCGATCGCCTCGGCGCAGTCGGCCTGGATGACCACCGTCGCCGGACGGCGCGCCAGCTGATCGGCGCCGATGTCGATGCGGATCAGATTGGCCGGCAGGACAAATCCGCCATCGCCATAGCCGTCATAATCGGTAGGGCCGAACTCGGTGCCGGCGGCAATGACCAGATCGGCCTCGCCCATCAGCGCGCGCACGGCTTTCAGGCTGGGACTGGCCGGTACGCAGAGCGCATGACGGTGGAGGAGGCCGCGCGCATTGGTCGTCTCGACGACCGGCGCGCCCAGCCTTTCGGCCAGGCGCCGCAGCGCATCCTCGGCGCGCTTGGCGCCGCCGCCGGCCAGGATGAGCGGGAGCCTGGCCGCCGCACAAAGGTTGGCCGCCGCGGCGATGGCCGTCGCCCCGGCAGCCGGTGGCGGGGCATTGCTCAGCACCGCCGCGATCCCATCGGCAGGCCTGACCATGACGTCGGTCGGAATCTCGATATGCACCGGGCCCGGTCGCGATGAGGAAAACAGCGCGAAGGCACGGGCGAGCGCGCCGGGCAGTTCGCCGGCCTCGGTGATGCGTTGCGAGAACAGCGCCACCTTTTCCATCATGCCGCGCTGGTCGGGCAGTTCGTGCAGGAAGCCCAGGCCCTTGCCTAGCGTCGGCGTGGCGTTGACGCCCGAGATCACCAGCATCGGCACCGAATCGGCGCGCGCCTGCCCCATGGCGGTGATGGTGTTGGTCAGCCCCGGGCCGGTGATGACGAAGGCCACGCCCGGCCGGCCGCCGGCCCGCGCATAGCCGTCGGCCATGAAGCCTGCGCCCTGTTCGTGGCGCGGCGTGACATGGCGGATCTTCGAACGCGCCAGCCCGCGATAAAGCTCGACCGTGTGGACGCCGGGAATACCGAAGACGGTGTCGACGCCATGCGCCTCGAGCAGTGAAATCAACGCTTCGCCAATGGTGGTCATCAGTGTTCTCCCCTTTCCGGCTCGAGGCCGAGCTCGGCTTCGACAGCCTTGATCCCAATCGCCGCCAATTCGCCGGGCGAGAACATCTCGCCGGCCAGGCACCCTTCGATCCAGAGTCCGTCGATGATCGCGTTGATCGCGATGGCATGGTGGCGCAACTGGCTTGCGTCCGGCTTGCACTGTTCGGCAGCGAGCACTTCGGCCACAACCGCCTCCACCTCGTTGCGAAAGCCGAGATAGCCTTCGCGGTGGGCACGGGCCAGGGTCGGATCCGCACCGGCGCGGCCGATGAAGGTTGCCCAGAGCGAAAAAACCCGCGCGTCGATGATCGGCGCGTTGAGGTTGGCGGTGACGAAAGCCGCAAGGCGTTGCCGCGGCGAGGCATCTTCCATGACCAATGCTGCTTTCGCCTGCTCCGTCATGCGGCCGACCAGTGCCGTATAGGCCTCCTGCAGCAATTCTTCCTTGCCGGGGAAATAGTGCCGGATCAGCCCGGCGGTGACGCCGGCACGCAATGCGATGGTGCGCAAGGTGGCGCCCTGCAGCCCATGTTCGGCCACGCTGTCCAGAGTCGCCTCGATCAGATCCTGCCGCCGCCGCTCCTCGCCCTCGCGACGGAACTTGCGGCGGGATGGCGCATTCATTGGCGCAGGATCGGCCGCGTCAGGCATGTCGGCCCACCTTCGCAGGCGATGCAGAGCGCATCCGCCTCGAAGACTTCAACCATGCAGCCGGCGGCCTCCATCGCGGCCTTGGTCTTGGGAAAGCCTGCAACGGCAATGACCTTGAGCGGGCTGGTCGGCAGTACGTTAAGGCTGAGGCCGTTGGAAGCAGCGAACTCCTCGGCATCGCCTTCGACCAGCCGGATGCCGCGTGCCTTCAGCATTTGATAGAACGGGGCCGGCAAAAGCGGCGAATAAACCAGCGCGAGGTCGTCCGCCAACGGGCTGATCACCGACATCAGGTGCAGGCACGCCTCTTCGCCCTGCCACAGCGGCAGATCAAAGCCGTAGACGGAAACGCCCAGCGGCGTCAGCAGGTTGGAAACCTGCTGGATGCCTTCCTGGTTGGAGCGGACACCGCGCCCGATCGCCAGCGTGTGGGCGTCCACCCAGACACAATCACCGCCTTCTACCTGACCAGGAGCCTCGACGCGGCCGAGGATCGGAATGCCCAGCCTTGTGTAGGTTTCCTCATGCAGCGAGGGCTCCCTGGCGCGCAATGGCTTACCCATGGACAGGATCAGCGCGCCGCGACCGGTCATCAGCGATGGGTCGTGCGTGAACACCGAATCCGAAAGTCTGTCGGCCTTGTCTTCGATCCATTCGATTTCAGCGCCGGAAGCCGCTACCAACTCAGCAAGGGCCGCGTGCTGCGAGGCAGCTTTCGCCGGATTGAACCCCGGGCCATAGTGCCAGGCAAATCTGTCGGCGTCGCGCATGGCGTTGGCCGCCGACCGCATCAGCACGCGCCGCAGCGTCGCCGCCATGGACTGTGATCCGAAAGCGCTCATCGGTGCCCTTTTTAGCTGAAAAAATCGAGAAAATTTCATGAAAGGCTATTTATACACTTGCACAACAAGGCCGCAAGTGCCGTAATGAGCGGGATTGACGGGCTCGCGCTGTTGGGTCCATGCTGAAGTCTGGAGCGGGGCAGTACAGCGTATGTTGATTAGCCGGGTAGACGTTCGACGAGCTGCCATCGACTACACGGAGGTCACCTGTTGAGCACGGCGGGAGTTGCCGCAGCCCCATCCGGTGAGGCGCAAAATGGCGCCGCCGAAGCCATCCACGTCGAGAACCTGCACAAGAAATTCGGTGAGCTGCACGTGCTGAAGGGCGTCTCGCTGTCGGCGCGCGACGGCGAGGTCATCGCCATCATCGGCGGTTCGGGCTCAGGCAAATCGACGCTGTTGCGCTGCATCAACTGCCTGGAGAATCCGACCAGCGGCATCATTCGCGTCAATGGCGAGGAGATCAAGCTGAAGGCGGACAGCCACGGCCATACCGTGCCGGCCGACCGCAGGCAGATCGAACGCATCCGCTCCAAGCTCGGCATGGTGTTCCAGAATTTCAATCTGTGGAGCCACATGACGCTGATCGAGAACGTCATCGAGGTTCCCGTGCATGTGCTGGGCGTCAAGCGCGACGCGGCGATCGCCCAGGCCGAAAAACTGCTCGTCCGCGTCGGCCTCGCCGAAAAGCGGGATGTCTATCCGGCCTATCTGTCGGGCGGCCAGCAGCAGCGCGCCGCGATCGCTCGCGCATTGGCGATCAATCCGCGCGTCATGCTGTTCGACGAACCGACCTCGGCGCTCGACCCCGAACTGGTCGGCGAGGTGCTTAGAGTGATCGGCGATCTGGCGCGCGAAGGCCGCACCATGGTGCTGGTCACCCACGAGATGAAGTTCGCGCGCGAGGTCGCGACGCATGTCGTCTATCTCTACAATGGACTGGTCGAGGAGGAAGGCCCGCCGGAGCAGATCTTCGGCGCGCCCAGATCCGAAAGGCTCAAGCAATTCATTCGCAACATCGGCTAGCAAACCGAGGGCGGAAGAAAACCGGGAACCAACAACAAACTGGGAGTCGTGAAATGAAGACTGTTCTGAAGACGTTCGCCGCAGCGCTGCTGCTCGGCGTCGCCGCCATGGGCGTAGCCAAGGCCGATCCGGTCAAGATCGGCATCGCCGCCGAGCCGTATCCGCCGTTCACCTCGCCGGATGCTTCGGGCAAATGGGTCGGCTGGGAGATCGAGTTCATCGACGCCGTCTGCGCCGAGGAGAAGCTCGACTGCGTCATCACGCCCGTCGCCTGGGACGGCATCATCCCGGCGCTGACCACCAAGAAGATCGACCTCATCGTCTCTTCGATGTCGATCACCGACGAACGCAAGAAGACGATCGACTTCTCGGATAAGTACTACAACACGCCGACGGCGATCATCGGACCGAAGGACCAGAAATTCGGCTCCGCGCCGGACGATCTCAAGGGCAAGATCCTGGGCGTCCAGGTCTCGACCGTGCATGCCGTCTACGCCAAGAAGCATTTCGGCGCCACGGCGTCCGAGATCAAGGAGTACCAGACGCAGGACGAGGCCAACAACGACCTTGCCGCCGGGCGCCTCGATGCGGTGCAGGCCGATTCCATCGCGCTTGGCGAGTTCCTCAAGACCGACCAGGGCAAGGCCTGCTGCGACCTGAAGGGCATGGTGGCTCCGGACGACGAAGTGCTCGGACCGGGCGTCGGCGCCGGCGTGCGCAAGGAAGACACCGAGCTGAAGGAAAAGATCAACGCCGGCATCAAGGCGATCCGCGCCAATGGCAAGTATGACGAGATCTCGAAGAAATACTTCGATTTCGACATATATGGTGGCAGCGGCACCCAGTCGAACTGACGTGGCGATGCCACGCAGTCGAACTGACGTGGCGATGCCACGCAGTCGAACTGACGTGGCGATGCCACGCAGTCGGACTGACGCGGCGGTGCCACGCAGTCGGACTGACGCGGCGGTGCCACACAGTCGGACTGACGCGGCGGTGCCACGCAGTCGGACTGACGACCTTCGCATGGGCTGGAAGACAAGGCGCTGACGCCAAGTCCTCCAACCCGACCTTTCCCACGCACCCTTGCCGCCGGCGGCTTGCGCCGGCGGATTGAGCCAGCAATCCGGGGGCGAAGCTGATCGATTCATTTCTTCCGGCCTCGGCGGCCGGCATCATCGAACTCCTGTCGCCCGCGCCCGTCGGCTGGGGCGGGACGCTCATGCTCGGGCTGCTGCATTCGCTTGAGATTGCCGTCGGCGCCACGATCGTCGGACTGTTGATCGGAACCGGCGGTGCCTATGGCAAGCTTTATGGCGGCCCCGTGGTGCGCGACCTGCTGGCGGTCTACACGACCATCGTGCGCGCGGTACCGGAACTGGTGCTGATCCTGCTCCTCTACTACGCCGGTACCGACCTGATAAACCAGATGCTGACCGCCATGGGCTATCAGCGGGTCGACATCAGCGGGCTGGTGGCCGGCATCGCGGTGCTCGGTTTCGTCCAGGGCGCCTACTCGACCGAGGTCATACGCGGCGCCATCCTTGCCGTCCCGCAAGGCCAGATCGAAGCCGCCCGCGCTTACGGCATGTCTCCCGGCCTTCTCTTGCGGCGCATCACGTTGCCGGCAATGCTGCCCTTCGCCATTCCGGGTCTCGCCAATCTCTGGCTGATCGCCACCAAGGATACGGCGCTGCTGGCCGTGGTCGGTTTCTTCGAACTGACGTTGGCGACGCGGCAGGCGGCGGGCGTCACCAAGGCCTACCTGATATTCTATCTCGCGGCCGGCATGCTCTATCTGGCCGTGACGCTGTTTTCGAACCTCGTCCTTGGTCGCGTCGAGAAATGGGCGCGGCGCGGCATGCCGTCGATCAAGGAGGCGCGCTGATGGCGAGCGAAGCGGCCATCATCAACAGCGCGGCTCGCGCCTCGCTCTGGCTGCAGCCGCATCGTATCGTGCTGATCCTGATTGCGCTCGGGCTGGTGCTGTCCGCGGCCTTCTTCATGCGCTGGGACTGGCTGCCGCAATATTACGGCCTGGCCCTGCTCGGCATCTGGCGCGCGCTGTGGATCCTGGCCGTTACCTGCCTGTTGGGCTTCCTGATCGCGGTGCCGGTCGGATTGGCACAGGCTGGCGGCCCGATCTGGTTCGCGGCGCCGGCGAAGGTCTTCTGCACCGTCATCAGGGGAACGCCGCTGCTGTTACAGCTGTGGCTGCTCTACTACGGGCTGGGTTCGTTGTTTCCGCAATATCCGTGGATCCGCGAATCCTGGATGTGGCCCTATCTCAGGCAGGCATGGCCTTATGCCGTCCTGGCGCTGACGCTCTCATTCGCGGGCTACGAGGGCGAAGTGATGCGCGGCGCCTTTGCCGGCGTGCCGAAGGGGCAGCTCGAAGCCGCACGTGCGTTCGGCATGAGCCGCTGGAAGATCTTCCGGCGTATCTGGCTGCCGCAGGCCTTCTACCGGGCGCTGCCGACGCTGACCGGGGAAACCGTGCTGCAGCTGAAGTCGACGCCGCTGGTGGCTACCATCAGCGTCATCGACATCTTCGCCGTTTCGTCGAAGGTCAGACAGGACACTTACCTCACCTATGAGCCCTTGCTGCTGCTTGCCTTGATCTATATGGCGATCACCGGCATTCTGGTCTTCGCCTTCGGCAGGATCGAGGCGCGGATTCCGAACAAGATCGGCTAGGACCTAGTGAGTAGGGATTAGTGAGTAGGAAGTGGCTAGCCGCCACCACCCATTGCTGACTACTCACTACTCACTACTCACTACTCACTAAAGGCAATCGCCATGCAACTCAGTCTCGAACAGGCAACCGGGCTGTGCCGCATGGCGGCGCTCGGTGCGGGCGCCAACGAGGAAGTGGCCCAATCGCTGACCGCCTCGATCATATCGGCCGAGGCGGAAGGCCTCTCGACCGTCGGGCTGTCACATTTCATCGACTATCTCGAAGCGCTGGAGGCCGGCCGCATCGACGGCAATGCCGAGCCGGTGATCACCCGGCCGGCGCTCGCAGTCTATCTTTCCGATGCGCAAGGCGGGCTGGCGCATACCGGCTTCGACCGCACGCTCGACGAGCTCGCCAAGGCGGCAAGACTGTTCGGCGTCGCCATCTTTTCGCAGAAGAATGCCTATACATGCGGCGCCCTCGGCTACTTTACCGGAAGGCTGGCAGCGCAGGGGCTGGTCTCCTTCGCCGCCACCAACGGTCCCGCCGTGCTTGCCGGTTCGGGCTCGGTCAAGCCGGTCTATTGCACCAACCCGATGTCCTTCGCCGCACCCGCCGCCGACGGCCCGCCGCTGGTCATCGACCAGTCATCGAGCGCCACCGCCTTCGTCAATATCCGCAAGGCGGCCGAGGACGGCAAGAAGATCCCCGAAGGCTGGGCGCTCGATGCCAGCGGCAATCCCACTACAGATCCGGCCGCAGCCATGAAGGGCGCCATGCTCGCCTTCGGTGGCCAGCGCGGCGCCAACATCGCGCTGATGGTCGAGGTGCTGGCGGCGGGTCTATCGGGGGCAAACTGGTCGCTCGATGCGCCCTGGTTCACCGGCGGCCCGGACAATCCCGGCACTGGCCTGTTCGTGCTGGCCGTCGAGCCCAAGCTGCTCGATCCGGATTTCGAGCAGCGGATGAAGGATCAACTCGATCGGCTGCGCCGGCGCTACGGCGTGCACATACCGGGCCGCTCCCGGGCCGAGGCGGCGGAGAAGGCCGCGGCACGGGGCATCAAGGTCTCCAAGGCCGTGGTGCAGCGCATTTCCGAATTCGCCGAGCGCTATTCGGCCTGAAATAATCTCTTCTTTTCAGCTCATCAGCTGCCGGCGCCTGCCCGCGGCATGGCTATGCGCGTTTTTTTCGCGCGCGGTCTGAACCTTTTCGAGCGTCGGGGCGACCAATGCTTGTCCAGGGCAGGATGAGCTTGCCCGATTCAGACCGGGGGAACAGCACGTCACACCGAAACCTGCTCCACGCCAGGGCATGCCCTTCGCGTCCCGGAAACCCAACCTCAATGAAAGGATACCACCATGACCAGCACCAAGACCACCATTGTGACCGCAGTCCTTCTCCTCGGCTCGTTCATGGGCGCGACCCAGGCGGCCAACCTGAAAACCGCGCCGGTCAAGCCGTCCAGTCCGGGCGTCATTGCCGCGCCGGGCGGCGGCGCCACCGAGGACCACTATTGCAAGAACGGCCACGCGAAATTCGCCAGTTGCAGCGCCGATTTCATCGCGGCCTGCAAGAAGGTCGGTGGCACCATGTCGGATGTCCAGGGCTGGGGTGGGCGTACTTGCTTCACGCCCTCCTGAATACCGTCTCAGGTCAGGCCGCTCCGTCGGCCCCTGGCTTCGCATGGATGCTTCGCATGGATGTCATCCGGAAAACCCCGCCTCGGCGGGGTTTTCTGCGTCAGGCAAGGCGTTCTGAAGCGCTTTTGTCCTGATGCAATTCCCAAGCTGTTTTTCCTGGGAAAGCCGCTTCACAGCGACGACGCGTCACCCTTTGCGTTTGACGCGAAACGGATTATGAAACGGCTTCAGCCAAGCTTTCGAGCGCCGGAGCCAGCCATGACCGAAATCCTGCAGACCCCCAAGCTCGTCGTCATTTTCGGCGGGTCGGGCTTTGTCGGCCGCCACGTGGTGCGGGCCTTGGCCAAGCGCGGCTATCGCATCAGGGTCGCCTGCCGCCGGCCCGATCTCGCCGGCCATTTGCAGCCGCTCGGCAATGTCGGCCAGATCCAGCCCGTGCAGGCCAATGTGCGCGTGCGCTGGTCGGTCGACCGCGCCGTGCAGGGCGCCGATCATGTCGTCAACCTGGTTGCCGTGCTGCATGAGAGCGGGCGGCAGAAATTCACGGCCGTGCACGAATTCGGCGCTCGCGCCGTGGCCGAAGCGGCACGCGCAGCGGGCGCCGGCCTGACCCATATTTCGGCCCTGGGCGCCGACCTGGAAGCCGCATCCAACTATGCACGCACCAAGGCGCTTGGTGAAAAGGCCGTTCTGGAGACGATCAAGGACGCCGTGATCCTGCGGCCGTCGATCAATTTCGGACCGGAAGATAGTTTCTTCAACCGCTTCGCCAACATGGCGCGTTATTCGCCGGCACTGCCGCTGATCGGCGGCGGCCATACCAAGTTCCAGCTGGTCTATGTCGGCGACGTCGCCGAAGCGGTGGCGCGCTCGGTCGATGGCAAGGTCAAGGGCGGTCAGATCTACGAGCTTGGCGGCCCGCAGGTGCTTACTTTCAAGGAAAGCATGCAGGAAATGCTCGCGGTGATCGAGCGCAAGCGCCTGCTGGTTCCGGTGCCGTGGTGGGTGGCGAACCTGCAGGCGTCGATCCTGGGCCTCTTGCCCAACCCGCTGCTGACCAAGGATCAGGTGCTGCAATTGCGCGAGCACAATGTCGTGTCGGAGGAGGCCGCCAGGGCCAACCGCACGCTTGCCGGCCTCGGCATCCAGCCGCAGGCGCTCGGCACGATCCTGCCAAGCTATCTCTGGCGTTTTCGCGCGGCCGGCCAGTTCCAGCGCAAACCGGCGGTCTGAACATAGGCCGACGACGGGCGATTACAGGCGCGAGGTGATCCGCATGGGCAGCCCGCCTTGCGGCTGGGTGGTCAGCTTCTGGACCGGCCACGGCCTGGTTTGCGCGATGGAATCGAAGCGGAAACGCGACAGCAGGACGGCGAGCGCGATGATCGCTTCCTGCATGGCGAAGCTGGCGCCGATGCAGACGCGCGGCCCGGCGCCGAACGGCAGATACTGAAAGCGGTCGATCTTCTCGCGGTTTCCCGGATGGAACCGCTGCGGCATGAACGCGTCCGGCCTGTCCCACAGCTTCCTGTGACGGTGGACGACCCAAGGCATGACCAGCACGGCCGCGCGCCTCGGGATGTGGAGATCCCTCCAGTTCTCCGGCTCGATCGGCTCGCGGTTGATCGACGGCGCCGGCGGATAGAGCCTGAGCGCCTCGTCGAAGGCGGCGCGGGTGAGCGGCATGGCGTCCAGCCATCTGGTCGGATCGGGCTCGCGCGCCAGCACGGCATCGATCTCGCGCTCGATCTTTTCCCGCTCCCATGGCGCCTCGGCCAGGCAATAGAGCGTCCAGCCCAAGGCTCGCGCCGTGGTCTCATGGCCGGCACCGATGAAGGTGATGATGTTGTCCTCGACTTCCGAGCGTGTCAGCCCGTCCGGCCCCTCGGCCTTGAGCAGGAGGGTCAGGAAATCCTGCGGCACGGCATCGGCATCGCGCCTGAGTTTCTGTTCGCGTATCTTGACCGTATTGCTGACGATCTTGCGGAAATAGGCCATGGTCTTGCGGCCGCGGATGCGGGTAAGCCGTGGCAGCCATTCGGGCGCGCGCAGCAGGTCTAGCGGATCGACGCGGCCCATGGTCTCGAACAGCCGGTCGATCTCCTTGGCGAAACTGCCCGGCTCCCCCGCGATTTCCCCGGAGAACAGCGTCTCGGCCAGGATGTCGTAGGTCAGCAGCGTCATGTCGTGGGCAATGTCGGAGGTGCCGCCATCCTCGTAACGGGAGGCGAATTCAAGCGTGCGCTTGAGCATCGGCCCCGCGAAACCAAAGATGTGACGCGGCGTGAACACCGGCGCCATCGCCTTGCGCGAACGCTTCCAGACCTCGCCTTCGGCCGTCAGCAAGCCGTCGCGCAGGATCGGCCGCAGGATGAGCTGGCGCACCGTCGCCATCTTGTAGTTCCTGGCATTGTCGACCAGGACATGGCGAATGAGGCCCGGGTCGTTGGCGATGACCAGCGGTCCGCCGACGCCGTTCACCGAGATCCAGGGCTCGTTGTAGGTCGGCTCTCCCCACAGCTCGAGCGGGTTGCGGTAGACGATGCGCATCATCTCCAGCGTCGAGGGCGGCGATGTGCGCGGCCTCGGCGCCGGCGGAACGAAGGGGGCGGGCTGAGTGTCCATGGCTGCTCCGTTGGCAAGCGCGTCGCGCTAGTCCTTGCCTCCGTTCGATGTAGTGACTGACGCACGGCGCGTCCATGTGGCCTGACGGTAAAAGCCCGTGCCCCGACGGGACGGAGCGATGCTCCCATCATCCGATTGTGACCGCGCGCCAAACGGCGCGGTCTTGTCCATGACGGCGCTCTGCCGTAGGTCACAGTCACCAACAGATACCGTCAATCGAAGGAGCCCGCCTTGAAGCACCAGTTGAACATCATCATCGGCAGCACCCGGCCGGGCCGGGCCGGGCCGGTTTTCGCTCACTGGCTGGAGCGGTTCGCGCGCGAGCACGGCAAGTTCGAACCGGTGCTGACCGACATCGCCGCCTTCGATCTGCCGGTGCTGGACGAGCCGCACCATCCCAGGCTCGGCAACTACCTGAACGATCATACCAAGGCCTGGTCGAAGGCCGTCGATGCCGCCGACGCTTTCGTCTTCGTGGCACCGGAATATAATTACTTCGTCGCACCGGCCATCGTGAACGCGATCGACTATCTCTCGCGCGAATGGAAATACAAGCCCGCCGCCATCTTCAGCTATGGCGGCGTTTCCGGTGGCCTGCGCGCAGCACAGGCGCTCAAGCCGCTGCTGACCTCCGTCGGCGTCATGCCGGTTCCGGAAGGCATCGCGCTGCCGCTGTACCAGAAGCTGCTGGGGACCGACGGCTCCTTCGAAGCGAGCGAGCAGGTGCAGGGCGGGGCAAGAACCATGCTGGAGGAGTTGCTGCGCTGGAGCGAGGCGCTGAAGCCGATGCGCGCCGGCTGATGCAAGCCGGCTCGCCCGCGCCGTAGACAGGCGGAATGTCGGCAAACGACCGAACCGTGGGCGGTTCGGCCTGCGTTTGCCATGCGCTTTGCTGCTGATGCTTTTGATGGCCGCCATCGCGGCAGCCGGCGCCAAGATAGAAGTTCACGATCAAAATTCCTGCGCGACCGGCTGGCTAAGGTCAAAGCCTCTCGCCAATAGCTGGCCGACAGTGCGCTTTTCCGCCGGAAATGCCTGCAAACCTTGGAAAAACCACCTTTAACGCCTATATCTAGGCCATATTGAAAGCGCGATTCGGGGGCGATTTTTCGCGCTCCACCAGCCGCCTCTAGACAACAGGTTTTCATGAGCGACCAGACTGAGAACGCCAACGGCGCCGAAGCCGAATACGGCGCAGATTCCATCAAGGTTTTGAAGGGCTTGGATGCCGTTCGCAAACGGCCCGGCATGTATATCGGCGACACCGATGACGGTTCGGGCCTGCATCACATGGTCTATGAGGTCGTCGACAACGCCATCGACGAGGCACTGGCCGGTCATGCCGATCTCGTCACGGTGACGCTCAATCCCGACGGTTCGGTCACCGTCATCGACAATGGGCGCGGCATTCCCACCGATATCCATCCCAGCGAAGGCATTTCGGCAGCCGAAGTGATCATGACGCAGCTGCATGCCGGCGGCAAATTCGACCAGAACTCCTACAAAGTGTCCGGCGGCCTGCACGGCGTCGGCGTCTCTGTGGTCAACGCCCTGTCGGCCTGGCTGAAGCTCAAGATCCGCCGCAATGGCAAGATTTTCGAGATGAGCTTCACACACGGCAATGCCGACGCGCCGCTGAGCGTCACAGGCAGCTATGAACAGGACAAGCAGCCCGGCACCTATGAAGGCCGCAGCGGCAGCGAGATCACCTTCTTTCCGTCGTCCGAGACCTTCACGATGGTCGAATTCGATTTCGGCACGCTGGAGCATCGGCTGCGCGAGCTTGCGTTCCTGAATTCGGGCGTGCGCATCGTGCTGACCGACGCCCGCCACGCCGACGTCGTGCGGCATGAGCTGCACTATGATGGCGGCCTGGAGGAATTCGTCAAATATCTCGACCGGGTCAAGAAACCGCTGATCGACAAACCGATCGCCATCAGAGCCGAGCGCGACGGCATCACCGTCGAAGTGGCCATGTGGTGGAACGACAGCTACCACGAGAATGTGCTGGCCTTCACCAACAACATCCCGCAGCGCGACGGCGGCACCCATCTCGCCGGTTTTCGCGGCGCCCTGACGCGTCAGATCACCGGATATGGCGATTCCTCGGGCCTGACCAAGAAGGAAAAGGTCTCGCTGATCGGCGACGATTGCCGCGAGGGGCTGACGGCAGTGCTGTCGGTCAAGGTTCCCGACCCGAAATTCTCCTCGCAGACCAAGGACAAGCTGGTCTCCTCGGAAGTCCGGCCCGTGGTCGAAGGGCTGGTCAACGAGGCGCTCGGCACCTGGCTCGAAGAACATCCGAGCGAAGGCAAGGTCGTGGTCGAGAAGGTGATCCAGGCCGCGGCGGCGCGCGAGGCCGCGCGCAAGGCGCGCGACATCACCCGCAAGACCTCGCTGGGCGTCACCTCGCTGCCCGGCAAGCTTGCCGACTGCCAGGAACGCGATCCGGCGAAGTCCGAGATCTTCATCGTCGAGGGCGATTCGGCCGGCGGCTCCGCCAAGGGCGGCCGCTCGCGCCAGAACCAGGCCATCCTGCCGCTGCGCGGCAAGATCCTCAATGTCGAGCGCGCCCGCTTCGACCGCATGCTCAGTTCCGACATGATCGGCACGCTGATCACCGCGCTCGGCACGTCGATCGGCAAGGACGAATTCAACGCCGACAAGCTGCGCTACCACAAGATCATCCTGATGACCGACGCCGATGTCGACGGCGCGCATATCAGGACGTTGCTGCTCACCTTCTTCTTCCGGCAGATGCCGGAATTGATCGAACGCGGCCATCTCTATATCGCCCAGCCGCCGCTTTATAAGGTGACGCGCGGCAAGAGCTCGCAATACATCAAGAACGAAAGCGCGTTCGAGGAATTCCTGATCGGCTCGGGACTGGAAGAAGCCTCGCTCACGCTCGGCTCCGGCGAGGTTCGCGCCGGACAGGACCTGCGGGCGGCGATCGACGATGCCCTCGCGGTGCGCCAGCTCATCAACGGCCTGCACACGCGCTACAACAGAGGCGTCGTGGAGCAGGCGGCGATCGCCGGCGGGCTCAATGCCGACGTCGTCGCCGATCTTGGCCGCGCCAATGCGATGGCGGAGCGGATCGCGCAACGTCTCGACATCATTGCAGAGGACACCGAGCGCGGCTGGACCGGCCGGATGTCGACTTCGAATGAGGGTATCGGCGGCTATGTGTTCGAACGCACGGTGCGCAGCGTCAAGGAATACGCCCATCTCGATATGGCGTTGATCAATTCAGCCGATGCGCGACAGCTCGACCGCTACGCGCAGCGGCTCAGCGACGTCTATGGAGCGCCGCCCGTGCTGCGCCGCAAGGATGTCTCGGAACCCATCTCGGGACCGTTGGCACTGCTCAACGCGGTGTTCGCGACCGGCCGCAAGGGCCTGACCATGCAGCGCTACAAGGGCCTGGGCGAGATGAACGCCGAGCAGCTTTGGGAAACCACGCTCGATCCGAACGTGCGTTCGCTGCTGCAGGTCAAGGTAAACGACGCCACCGACGCCGACAGCCTGTTCTCGCGGCTGATGGGCGACGAGGTCGAGCCGCGGCGCGAGTTCATCCAGGACAACGCGCTGTCGGTGGCCAATCTGGACATTTAATCCGGAGTCATCCCGGGACCATTGGCGCGCGTCGGTCGCGCCAGTGTTTCCCTTGCGAGATTCATTCGAACCGCCGGAACGGAAGCTTCTTTCCAGCATTGTGACAGTATCGATCACAATTCCTGGCGAAGGAGGCTCCCATGGGACGTGGCATCTTGCTCTGGTTACTCGGGGTTCCAATCCCGATCATCCTTCTCATCATGCTTTTCGCGCGATAGGGGGCTGTCATGCAGTCCACCCTGTCGATCACGGATGATCCCGGCGCGGTGGAATCGTCCGCCACCGCTATCAGCTGGGGTCCGATCATCGCCGGTGCCTTCGCCGCCTCGACATTGACCTTCATCCTGATGCTGCTCGGCTCCGGCCTGGGGTTGAGCATGGTCTCGCCATGGTCGGGCTCAAGCGCCTCTATCACCAGCTTCGCGGTTTCGACCGCGGTCTGGCTGATCGTCGTGCAATGGCTGTCATCCGGCCTCGGTGGCTATCTTGCCGGCCGGCTGCGCACCAAATGGGTGGGCGTGCATACCGACGAGGTTTATTTCCGGGATACGGCTCATGGCTTCCTGGCATGGGCGCTGGCGACGCTGCTGGTCGTCGGCGTACTCGGCTCGGCGCTGTCGGCGGCTGTGGGTTCCGGCGTCCAGGCTGTATCCAGCGTGGCCGCCGGCGCCGCCCAGGGCGCTTCGGCCGGTGCATCGGCCAATGCAGGCGGGGCATCGACGGACAATGCCACATCCTATCTGGTGGACTCGTTGTTCAGGCCGGCGGACGCGGCGAGACTGGCGGCAGCCAATCCGCAAAACGACGCGGCGGCGGCGGCGCAGGCATCGCGCATCCTGGTCGCCAGCGCTGCGGCTGGCGAGATTTCGCCCGAGGACAAGACATACCTGTCGCAGCTGGTCGCGGCACGCACCGGCCTGTCGGAAGCAGACGCCAAGACGCGTGTCGATACGCTGCTGGCAAAGGCGCAGGACGCCAAGGCCAAGGCCCAGCAGGCGGCCGATACCGCCAGGAAGGCGAGCGCCACATTTGCGCTTCTCGGCGCCCTGTCACTGGTCATCGGCGCCTTCATCGCCAGCGCCGCGGCCGCCCTCGGCGGCAGGCAGCGCGACGACGAGGAGGCTGTGTTCCTGACCAGCCGTTGAACATCGTTTCAAGCCCGAAACTGAAGAAGCCCGGCGAGCCGGGCTTCTTCATGCGGACGATGTGACCGGGTCAGTGATCCATGGCCTTGACGATTTCCTCGGTCATCTTCTTGGCGTCGCCGAGCAGCATCATGGTGCCGTCCTTGTAGAACAGCGTGTTGTCGATGCCGGCATAGCCGGAGCCGAGCGAGCGCTTGACGAACAGGCAGGTGCGCGCCTTGTCGACGTCGAGGATCGGCATACCGTAAATAGGTGAGCTCTTGTCATCCCGCGCCGACGGGTTGGTGACGTCGTTGGCGCCGATGACATAGGCGACGTCGGCCTGCGCGAATTCGGAATTGATGTCCTCGAGCTCGAACACTTCGTCGTAAGGCACGTTGGCTTCGGCCAAGAGCACGTTCATGTGGCCCGGCATGCGGCCGGCCACGGGGTGGATGGCGTATTTGACGTCGACGCCATTGGCCTTGAGCTTGTCGGCCATCTCGCGCAGTGCGTGCTGCGCCTGGGCGACGGCCATGCCGTAGCCGGGGACGATGATGACCTTCTGCGCGTTCATCATCAGATAGGCCGCATCGTCGGCCGAGCCCTGCTTGACCGTGCGCTCGATCCCATCATCAGCGCCCGCGGCCGCGGTCTCACCACCGAAGCCGCCGAGGATGACGGAGATGAAGGAGCGGTTCATGCCCTTGCACATGATGTAGGACAGGATGGCGCCCGACGAGCCGACCAGGGCGCCGGTGATGATCAGCGCCAGATTGCCGAGCGTGAAGCCCAGAGCCGCGGCCGCCCAGCCCGAATAGGAGTTGAGCATCGACACCACCACCGGCATGTCGGCGCCGCCGATGGGGATGATGAGCAGCACGCCCAGCACCAGCGATGCGGCAACGATGAGCCAGAAGACGAGCTTCGATTCGGTGGTGACCAAAAGCACGATCAGCACGACCAAGGCGATGCCAAGCGCGATGTTGATGAAATGGCGGCCGCCGATCATGATCGGCTTGCCGGACATGCGCCCGTCAAGCTTCAGGAAGGCGATGACCGAGCCGGTGAAGGTGATGGCGCCGATGGCCACACCCAGGCTCATTTCGACCAGCGCCTGGGCGTGGATGTCGCCCGCCGTGCCGATGCCGAAGCTTTCCGGCGCATAGATGGCGGCGGCCGCCACCATCACGGCGGCAAGGCCGACGAGCGAGTGGAAGGCGGCGACCAGTTGCGGCATCGAGGTCATGGCGATGCGCCTGGCCGTGACGGCGCCGACGACGCCGCCGATGGCAAGGCCGAGCACGATCAGGCCGAAGCGTCCGGCCGATGGCGTGGCCAGCGCCAGCGTGGTGGCGATGGCGATGCCCATGCCGATCATGCCGTAGAGATTGCCCTGGCGGCTGGTGGTCGGATGCGACAGGCCGCGCAACGCCAGGATGAAGAGAATGCCGGAGACCAGATAGAGGAAGGAGGCGAGATTGACGGTCACGTCACTTGTCCTTCTTCTTGTACATTGCCAGCATGCGCTGGGTGACGAGGAAGCCGCCGAAGATGTTGACCGACACCAGCATCAGCGCGACGAAGCCGAAGCCCGCGGCGACACCGGAGGCGGCGATGCCGACGGCAAGCAGCGCGCCGACGACGATGACCGAGGAGATGGCGTTGGTGACGGCCATCAGCGGCGTGTGCAGCGCAGGCGTCACCGACCAGACGACGTAATAGCCGACGAAGATCGCCAGCACGAAGATGGCCAGGCGGAAGACGAAGGGATCGATGGCGCCGCCCGACAGCGCGTGCGCGGCGTCGCCCGCCGCCTCGGCGCCTCCGGGAGCATTTGCCAGGTTCTGCACCGCCAGCCGGACGGCGGCACTTGCCTGATCGAGCTGGTCGAGGGCTTTCTGCAAGGTCTGATCCATCACGCGGTCCCTTTCGGCTTGGGCGAGGGCGACTTTGGCGAGGGCGACTTGGGCGGCGGGGGCGACTTGGGCGGCGAGGGCTTGGATGCGGCAGCTTTCCTGGGCGCGGCTTTCTTGGGCGCCGAAGCATCGGCGACCATTGTGCTGGCCGGTATCGCCGGCGGTTCGATATATTGGCCCTTTGGCGGCTGCTGGTCGGCCTTGGCGAAGGCCGGATGGACGATCTTGCCGCCGTCGGTCAGCATGGTCGCCTTGACCAGATCGTCGTCGCGGTTGATGGCAAGCGTCTTCGTCGCCTTGTCGACCAGGGTCTCGAGGAAAGCAAAAAGGTTCCTGGCGTAGAGCAGCGAGGCGGAGGCCGCGACGCGGCCCGGCACGTTGAGATGGCCGACGATCTTGACGCCGTTGGCCGTCGTCACGACCTTGCCAGGCACAGCGCCCTCGACATTGCCGCCGCGCTCCACAGCAAGATCGACGATCACCGAACCGGGCTTCATCGAGGCGACCATGTCAGCCGACACCAGCCTCGGCGCCGGGCGGCCGGGGATCAGCGCCGTGGTGATGACGATGTCCTGCTTGGCGATGTGCTCGGCGGTCAGCGCCGCCTGCTTGGCCTGGTAATCCCTGGACATCTCCTTGGCGTAGCCGCCGGCGGTCTCGGCCGCCTTGAACTCTTCGTCCTCGACGGCGAGGAACTTTGCGCCAAGCGAGGCGACCTGTTCCTTGGCGGCGGGGCGAACGTCGGTCGCGGTGACGACCGCGCCGAGCCGGCGCGCTGTGGCGATCGCCTGCAGGCCGGCGACGCCGACGCCCATGATGAACACCTTGGCGGCAGGAACAGTGCCGGCCGCCGTCATCATCATCGGCAGCGCCCGGTCATATTCGGCTGCGCCGTCGATCACCGCCTGGTAGCCGGCAAGGTTAGCCTGCGAGGACAAGACGTCCATCGACTGGGCGCGCGTGATGCGCGGCATGAATTCCATCGCAAAGGCGGTCACCCCGGCCTTGGCCAGCGCCGCGACGGCGGCGTCATTGCCATAGGGATCCATGATAGCGATGACCGCAGCGCCTGACTTGTAGCTTTTCAGCTCCGCATCGGTCGGCCGGCGCACCTTCAGCACCACGTCGGCCTTGGCAACATCGCCGGCCTCGCCGATCGAAGCGCCCGCCTTGGCGAACTCCTCATCGGGAATGCGCGATCGCGTGCCGGCACCGGCCTCCACAACCACTTCAAGACCCAGGCCGGCCAGCCGTTTCACCGTATCGGGCGAAGCCGCGACGCGCGGCTCGTTCGCATCGAGCTCACGAGGGATGAAAACCGTCTGTCCCACCGCATGATCCTTTCGGCTGGAACCTGTTTGCGCAAAATGTCGGCCGGGGCATCCGGCGACGTCAAAGGCAATGGGGTTTTGGAAAGACTATCGCAGAATGAAGGCGCCGACGGCCATGATCAGGACGAACAGGATAGTCGCCGAGAAGAAGCCGCCCGCGAAGAAACCGAAAGCCATCGCCAGAAGTATGGCGCCGCAGAAGAGTGATCCGTATTTGGCCAGCATGAGGAAGCCCGCATAGGTGCGGTCGTGCTCGGCATAGTCCATCTTCGCGCCCAGTTCGACAGGACCGGTCGGCGTGTGCTCAGCCATAGGAATACCCCTTCGAAGACATCTTTCAGGCACATAGCGAAAAGCCGCGCCGAGAGCAATGGCGCTATTGCCGCATCGCAGCCTACAACTGCCTCAAGGGAAATTTGAAGCAAAGCGCCCCTGCGTTCGGCAGAATCGCCGAACCGCTCCGGCTGCTTGTTTTCGCGCAATCCCGGACGAAGCCGGCTGGCGCGTCAACCGCGCTGTCCGTCTTTAGCCGGCGAGGTGCGGAAACAATCCAAGCAGGCCGGCTATGATCAGGTAGAGCGCGACGATGTAGTTCAGCAGCCGTGGCATGACCAGGATCAGCACCCCGGCGATCAGCGAGATAAGCGGCGTGAGCGCGAGCTGGGAAATATGCATGTCGGGGTCCTTTTGGCAGATACGTCGAAATGAAGACGCGGAGCGTCAACGCGCCGCCGTCATCAAAACGCGGATCTGGCCGGAAAGCTCCGGAGCTTTGCAAAATCAGGGGCCTCAGGCGGCCTCACGATAATATTTCGCCGTCGGCACGATAGACAAGGGCGTCAGCCGATTGATGGCCGGATTGGCGAACATCAACCGCTGTTCCATGGGCGTCGACCTGAAGAATGGGAAACGTTCGAGCGTCAGGCGCATATTTTCGCCGGCGGGGATTTCGAACAGGGCGATCCGGGTAAGAACGCCCGGAAACTCCTTAGCCTCGGTCCTCTGCACGGCATTGAAGTAACGAGAATAAAAATTGGAATGCTCGACCTTGACCGGCGTCAGCACAGAGTTCTGGCCAAAATAGAGCGAGGCCACCATGGCAAGCCTGAGTGTCAGAAACGGCAGCACTCCGGGTGCCGGCGCGGCGTCAGGATCGGTTGCGAAGCGGGTTCCGTCGATGAAGGTTTCTCCGCGGGCAAGCCGCTCGATCAGTGTTTCCGGATAGGCATCAACGGAGGGCGAATTCGGGTGCTCGATGGAAATGTAATGGAAGCGGATTGTGCTCACCAATTCGCCGTAGCAATAGACACCGAATCGGTAGGAATTGGGTAGATTGTCCCAGCGATCCTCGAACATGCCGCTGGCGAGCGGGCCGCACATACCGGAGCGCAGATAGGACTTATAGCGAAGCCGGTAAATCGCTTCCAAATCCTCGCCCCCGGTAATGAGGCGATAATCGACATGCTCAAGCAGTTGCATCATCGATCGATTCAGCACCGAATCCCCGGCTGTGCTTACCCCGCCAGACGCATTCCTTGTAGCTGTTGCAGCATCCATCGTCTGTCCTCGAATTCGACCTAGGATAGGCTATTCGAGTTGAAATGAGACACAAGCCGAAATTTAGATCTTGTTGATTTACATTCCGTTAACCTTAATGGCCGGGAGTCGCCCGAGAATATCTTACTGAGCAATCGTCCGAGCGATTGCCGCTGAGAGGACGTGGATCATGCCTCCGAATACATCTGCATACTCTGAGGAAGACCCTTTCAGCTGCATTGCGCAAAGGCAAAATCGCGGCGGAACCGTATCCTGACACCGAACGATTGAGTTCGACATCAAAGAGCGTCGTGCGATTCGCAACGCGCGGGGAATCTAATCTGGCGAAGTCGAAAATTACGGCGCTAGTCTAACGGACCGTCCGTTTACCGGTGCGACGCAGGTCTGCGGCGAATGGCCAGGTGACATTCGACATCGTCTCGATACCCGACGCACTGAGCGCGGCACCGAACAGGAAGCCCTGCACGAGATCCGGTTTCACTTGCAAGGCCAGGATCTTGAGCTGCTCAAAGGTCTCGACGCCTTCGACAGTCACCGAAAGTCCAAGCGGCCGCGACAGATTGACAATGCCCTTCAGCAGCTCCAGCGAACGCTTGCTCTGGGTGACGTCCATCAAGAAGGAGCGATCGATCTTGATCTTGTCGAGCGGCAGCTTGTGCAGATAGCTCAGGCTCGAATAGCCGGTACCGAAATCGTCAAGTGCGATGCGTACACCGATCTGCTTCAGTTCCTCGATATATTGACGTGTCAGCGACTTGTCATCGAGCAGCGCCGTTTCGGTGACCTCGATCTCCAGCCGGCCGGCGGCAAGGCCGGAGTTGGCCAGAGCGTCGCGAACCTTCTGGATGACGTCCCGGTTGCGGAAATCCTTGGCGGAGAGATTGACCGAGACGCTGGTGTGGTCCGGCCATTTGGCGCATTCGGTGCAGGCTGCCTGTAGCACGAAGGTGCTGATCTCGGAAATGATGCCCATTTCCTCCGCCAGCGGAATGAAGATGCCGGGCGAAATCGGCCCGAGGTCGGGATGGTCCCAGCGGCACAGCGCCTCGCAGCTGGCGATGCGCATCGTGCTCATCGCCACGATCGGCTGGTAGACGACGCGCAGGGCCTTGCCTTCCACCGCGCTGCGCAGATCCGCCTTCATCAGCTGGCGGTTGCGGAACGCAGCGTCCATGGCGGCCTCGAACAGCCGCCAGCCGTTCTTGCCGAGCTCCTTGGCCTTATAGAGCGCCAGGTCCGCCTTGACGATCATGGCGTCGACGTCGGTATCCCTGACCCGCGACAGCACGGCGCCGGCGCTGGCCTGGATGCGCAGCCCGTGGCCGGCGACGTCCACCTCCCCTTGCAACGCTGCAAAGATCTCGTCGATCTGAAGGGTCAGATGGCTCTCATCCTCTATACGGTCGAAGAAAACCATGAATTCGTCGCCGCCGAAGCGGCTGACGGTGATGCCTTGTCCCGCAATGGCGGCAAGACGCTCGGCCACCGCGTAGATCAATCCATCGCCGATCGGATGCCCGAGCGTGTCGTTGACGCTTTTGAAATCGTCGAGGTCGAGCACGGCAAGGCCGCAGAGGCGGTCACGGTCGCCTGACGCCATCGCTTCGCCGATCAGTTCGTGGAAATAGGCGCGATTGGGCAGGCCGGTGAGATTGTCATAGCGCGCCATGAAGCGGATCTTGTCTTCCGCCTCGACGCGCGCCGTCACGTCCTCGAAGGTGATGACCCCGAGTTCCTGGCTGCCTTCGCGGGCGGAAAATTCGTAGTGCTGGCCATTGGCGAGCGAAACCAGGACCTTACGGTCGCGGCCCTCGCGCAACGCACGCGTCAGCTGGGCTTCGATGTAGCGGCAGTCCTTTGGAGCCAGCATGCCGCCCACGACGCCGCGCATCAAGAGACCATGGATTGACCGCCCAAGCAGCGCATCGGCCGATTTGAGCGACATCAGATGCGCGGCCTCGGCATTGGCGACCGCCACCCGACCGTCCGGGCCAAGCATGACGAGGCCATGCGACATGGTATTGAGCGCGCGATCGAATCTGAGCGCGAGCTTCCTCGCTTCCTTGTGGCCGATGACGGCCGAGAAAAGCACATCGCGGACGTGGTCGGCGCTGTTGATCGTGACGAAAGTCAACGGGATGATCATCAGCCCGAGAATGACCGAAGGCACATCCATGCGCAGCAAAAGTGCAAGTGCTGCCGGACCAATGAAGGTCACGGAAAAAACCCGCACCATAATGGGAGAGCCGTAGTTCCGGCCAACAACCGTCACCAAGGTCGCGATGGCCAGCGACGTCGCGGCCAGTTCGGCAAAGGGATCGGGATAGACATAGATCGATATGAAGCACAGCGCGCCCAGCGTTAGGCCCTGCACGCTGCCCTTGAGGATGTAGTTGCGCTCCCACCGATGCGCCTCCTGGACGTCGGCTATTACACCGCCTGCCCTCCGGAAGGCGCGAATGCCGAAATAGCGGTAAAGGCAGATGGACAGCAGAACAAAAGAGAAAGCCAGGAACAACGGATTGTTCGTGCGCAAGTAGATCATTAGTCCGAGGATCCAGTAGCACACGCCACCGATCACCAGCATGTGGGCGTTGTCGAACAACGACCGCACAAACTGGATATAAACATCCGCTGGGATGTTTTCGGTCTTTGTCCTGCCCATGTCGTCGGCCCAACGCTAGGCCTCGTCATCTCACATCCGCCTTAAGAAAGGCTTAGAACAGCGGTTTTGGGCGGCTTGCCGAGGGTGCGCAAAGCAGGACAGACTGGGAGAATTGGGCTTTAGGTAAACAAGGCCATCACTCGGCGGCCTGGAGTTCCGCCTTCGCTGACGTGCCGGACAGGCGCTCGAGCAGCCTTTGGCGTTCGCCGGCCGCCTTTTGAGCGCTGGCTTGCCGAACATGGCCGTAGCCGCGGATGAGTGCCGGCACGGAGACGAGGGCCGTGGCGGCCTCGATGGTGTCCGGCGCCAGCGAGTTGGCGACGCGTTGCAGGTCGGCCTCATATTGCGCCAGCAATTGCCGCTCCATGCGCCGCTCGGCGGTGTAGCCGAACAGGTCGAATGCTGTCCCGCGCAGGCCCTTCATCGCCGCCAGCATGCGGAACCCTTTCATCATCCAGGGACCGAAGCTCGATTTCCTCGGTTTGCCGTCATTGCCGCGACGGCCCAGAACCGGCGGCGCCAGGTGGAATTCGAGTTTTTCGTAACTCTGGAACTGCTTGCCGAGTTCGGCGGCGAAGGAGCCGTCGGTATAGAGCCGCGCCACCTCGTATTCGTCCTTGATCGCCATCAGCTTGAACAGGTTCCTGGCCGCCGCTTCCGTCACGGCGCTCGAACCGGGCGCTGCCTTGGCTTCGGCCGCGCGCAGGGCAGCGATCCTGCCGGCGTAGCGCTTGCCATAGGCGGCGTTCTGATAGGCGGAAAGGAAAGCGATCCGGCGGGCAATGATTTCGTCCAGCGTCTGGGCAATCGTGGCGGGTTGGCTGTCCTTGTCCGGCTGGACGAGGCCACGCACGAAATCCGGCTGATGCGCGGCGCGGCGGCCCCAGCGGAAGGCGGCGATGTTCATCCCCACCGCCTCGCCGTTCAATTCGATCGCCTTTTCGACGGCTTGCGCCGACAGCGGCAGACCGCCATGCTGGAAGGCGAAGCCGAGCATGAACATATTGGCGCCCAGCGAATTGCCGAACAGGGCGGTGGCTGTGCGGGTGGCGTCGAAGAAATGCGCCTTGTCGTCGCCGGCAGCAGTGCGGATCGCCTTCTTCAAGCGCTCGATGGGGAGCGAGAAATCGGCCGAGCGGGCAAACTCGCCCGGCATGATCTCGGCAGTGTTGGCGAGGAAGATGGTGTGGCCCTCGCGCACCGCGGCCAGCACCTTCTTGGCGCCCGACACGACGAGATCGCAGCCGAGCACGAGATCGGCTTTGCCGGCCGAGACACGGATGGCGTGGATGTCATCGGGCGTGCGGGCGATGCGGACATGGGTGAACACCGAACCGCCCTTCTGGGCAAGCCCGGCCATGTCGATCATGCCGCAGCCCTTGCCTTCGAGATGAGCCGCCATGCCGAGCACGGCGCCGACGGTGACGACGCCGGTACCGCCGACGCCGTCGATGATCGCCGCCCAGCCCTGTTCGCCGAGCGGGAATTCGGCGGCTGCTGGAACGCCGTCGAGCGGATCGGTCTTGCCGGCGATGCCTTCGGCCTTGCGGATCTTGGCGCCATGCACGGTGACGAAGGACGGGCAGAAGCCATTGACGCAGGAAAAATCCTTGTTGCAGCTCGACTGGTCGATCCGGCGCTTGCGGCCGAACTCGGTCTCGACCGGCTGGATGGAGACGCAGTTCGACTGGACGCCGCAGTCGCCGCAGCCCTCGCAGACCAGTTCGTTGATGAAGACCCGCTTGTCGGGGTCGGGAAAGGTGCCGCGCTTGCGGCGGCGGCGCTTTTCGGCGGCACAGGTCTGGTCGTAGAGCAGGATCGAAACCCCGCTGACGCCGCGCAGCTCACGCTGGACGAGATCGAGATCGTCGCGGTGATGGATGGTGGCGCCGGCCGGGAACTCGACCTTGCCGGCATATTTGTCAGGCTCGTCGGTGACGATGGCGATGCGCTCGATCCCTTCGGCTCGCACCTGCCTGGCGATCATGTCCACCGTCAGGCCGCCTTCATGCGGCTGGCCGCCGGTCATGGCCACCGCGTCGTTGTAGAGTATCTTGTAGGTGATGTTGGCGCCGGACGACAGCGCGAAGCGGATCGCCAACGTGCCGGAGTGGTTGTAAGTGCCGTCGCCGAGATTCTGGAAAATGTGATCGCGCTTGGAAAAGGGCGCCTGGCCGACCCACTGCGCCCCCTCGCCGCCCATCGCGGTGAAGCCGACGGTGTTCCTGTCCATCCACAGCGCCATGAAATGGCAGCCAATGCCGGCCGCGGCGATCGAGCCGTCCGGCACCTTGGTGGAGGAATTGTGTGGGCAGCCGGAGCAGAAGAAGGGCGTGCGGGAGCCGATGTCCGACGCGTCTGCGAGCATGGCCTGGAACTGGCGCAGCTTCGCCACCCGCGCTGAAATCTCTTCCGACGGACCGATGGTTTTCACGATCCTTTCGCCAAGGGCAATGGCGATTTCGTTGGGGTCGAGCGCGCCCTTGGCCGGAAACAGCCAGTCGCCGCGCTCGTTCTTCTTGCCGACGATGACGGGCTGCGTGGCGGTGCCGTAGAGGCTCTCGCGAAGCTGCACCTCGATCAGCGAACGCTTCTCCTCGACGACGACGATGGTGTCGAGGCCGCGCGCGAACTCGGCAATGTGCTGGAAATCGAGCGGCCAGGGGCAACCGACTTTGAACAGCCGCACGCCGATGCGGCCGGCGGCCGCCTCGTCGATGCCGATATCCTCGAGCGCCTGGCGGACGTCGAGATAGCTTTTGCCGATGGTGATGATGCCGATCCTGGGATTGCGGCCGCCCGAATAGACGACGCGGTTCAGCCCGTTGGCATGGATGAAGGCCGACGCGGCGGCGCGCTTGTACTCATGCAGCCGCTCCTCCTGGCCGAGCATGTCGATCTCGTGGCGGATGTTGAGGCCGCCGGGCGGCATGTCGAACTCGGGATTAACGATGTTCAGACGCTCGATCGAGGCATCGACCGAGGCCGTCGATTCGATGTTGTCCTTGACGCATTTGATGGCCGCCCATGTGCCGGCGAAGCGCGACATGGCAAAACCGTAGAGCCCGTAATCGATTATCTCCTGGACACCGGCCGGGTTGAGGATCGGCACCATGGCGTCGACGAACAGGAATTCGGTGGCATGCGCGTTGGTCGAGGATTCGGCCATGTGGTCGTCGCCCATCAAAGCGAGCGCACCGCCATGTTTCGACGAGCCGGCCAGATTGGCGTGGCGGAAGACGTCGCCGGAGCGGTCGACCCCCGGACCCTTGCCGTACCAAACCGAAAAAACGCCGTCATGGGTGCCTTCGCCCAGCAGTTCCGTCTGCTGCGATCCCCAGCAGGCGGTAGCGGCGAGTTCCTCGTTAAGGCCGGGCTGGAAGACGATGTCGGCCTGGGCGAGCTGTTTTTTTGCCTTCCACAGCTGCATGTCGAGGCCGCCCAGCGGCGAACCGCGATAGCCGGAGACGAAGCCGGCCGTGTTCAGGCCCGCGCGGCGGTCGCGCTCGCGCTGCATCAGCAGCATGCGGATGACCGCTTGGGCGCCGGACAGGAAGATGCGTTCCTTCCCCAGGTCGAACTTGTCGTCGAGCGCGACGTCGTGCAGCGTCATCAGGCATTTCCTCTGCGGAGGCCGCGCGGGGGCAGGCAGCCAGCGTCGGGATCGGATGACGCATCCTTTCTCCCCTTGCAAGACAGGTCAAACGAAATCGGACGTGCCAGGCAACGCGCAACGAACGATCCGCCGTCATCCCTTGCCCGGTATGAAATCGCCCCGCGAGCAATGTCCGGCGTACGAAAATTTCGCTTGCCTTTCGGCTTGGCGGCGAGCGTCAGGTGCCCTTGGAGCAGTCGGGCTTCGGCTCGCCCGGCAGCTTGCCGTCGGGGTGGCCGACGAGATCGGGATTGGCGGTGTAGAGCTGGTCAATGACGAGCGGCCGATCGGGCAGGATGGACTGGTCTTCGGTGGACATCAGCGTGGTGTCGATCTTCTGCAGGACCGCGCCGTCGGAGCCCTTGATGGCGATGGCGATCGTATAAGGCTTGTTCTTGACGACGCAGGTCAAAGCCGGGCTCTCCAGCGTCACCTTGTCGAGCTTGGGCCAGACCTTCTGCTCGACCACCAACGGCGCGCCGCCGGCCGGATCCTGGAAGCTGGCGACCGCGACCTGGCCCTCTCCCATCGGCCGCAAGGGCCGCAGCGTCACGACATAAGTCGCCCTGGCGAGACGATAGTTGAAGACGAATATCTTGCCCGAAATCTCGAACAACTTGCCTTCACCGTCCTTGCCGGTGTCGCGGCAGGCGCCGAGCGCCATCGCCGCGATCAGCGCCATGCCGAGCAGGGCTGAACGAGAGCTAGTCCTGGACATTGTTGACCTCATTGGCCGCCCTGCGGCGGCGATAGTGGCGGCTTGCCTTCTGGCGGTTGCCGCAGACCGCCATGTCGCACCACAGGCGGCTGGAATTGCGGCTGCGGTCGACGAACAGCCAGGAGCAATTGGGGCAGATCCTGAGCCTGGCGACCGTGTCCTCGCGCAGCAGCGACAGGGCGGAAACCGCCAGTGCCGCTTCGAATGCGATCGGCGTTGCCGGATCGCCGAACGGCTTTCCGGGCGTTGCGATCTCGGTCCGACTGCCGGCAAGACCGTCGGCGCAGGCCGCCAGGAGGCCGGAGAGATGATCGGTAGCGACCGTGCCTTTCGACACCGCGTGGCGAAACAACCGGTCCGTCGCCTCGCGGATCGCCAGCACGACAGGCGCGATTGCAGCCGGCGCGGAGACCGCCAGCCGCCTGCCGCCAAGCTCGGCGGCGCGAAAGCCGCTCGCCGCGTCCGCGAAGTGGGCGATCTCGCGCGGATCGTCAAAACGGTCGAAGGTCCTCTCCGGATCGGCACGCAGCACGACGGTGTTCGCCGTGTCGAGCGCGAGCAGGCCGCCGGTGAAGCGGTGCGGAGTCCAGGATACCGTCATGTCCGAAATCTAACCGATAAATGGCATTTGACAAGTTAGATTCGAAGATGCAAGTCTGCCCTGAAGCGGGTATTGCCGCTCTCTGTCTGGAGCGTATCGTCGTCCCAAAACCGCTATGCGCTTTGGGCGACATGCCCCCGAGGATTTTCGCATGCTGTATCTGTTCCAGCAGGTCCTGAACGGGCTGCATTCAGGCGCACTCTATGCGCTGCTGGCGTTCGGCTATGTGCTGACCAACGGCATCCTGCACCGCACCAACCTGGCCTATGGCGCGCTGTTCGCCTTTTGCGGACAGACGATGATCCTGACCGCCGCCTTCGGCTATCAGGTGCTGTGGCTGACGCTGACGGCGGCGGTGGTGCTCGGCGTCGCAGCGGCTTTCCTCTACGCCGCGCTCATCAGCCGCGTCCTGTCGCGCAGCGTCTTCGAACCGCTGGCCGACCGCTCGCCCAATGCGATCGTGGTGACCACGCTTGGCATCCTGCTGGTTTTGTCGGAAGCAAGCCGCATCGCGGCCGACACGCATGATCTGTGGCTGCCGCCTATGCTGGCGCAGCCTGTCGTTTTCGCGCAGGATGCCCGCTTCAAGGCGACATTGACGCTGATCCAGCTGCTCGATTGCGCCGTGGTGCTGGCGGCGGTGGCGCTTGCGGCATGGGCTTTTGCCCATTCGAATTTCGGCCGGCGCTGGCGCGCCGTCTCCGACGATCCCAAGGCGGCCGCCATGTGCGGCGTCGATGTGCGCGCCGTGTTCCGCCACGCAGTGCTGTTCGGCGGTTTCTGCGCCGCGCTGGCCGGCGTCATGGCCGGCCTCTATTACGGCAATGTCAGTTTCGGTTCCGGCCTCGTCTACGGGCTGAAGATCCTGTTCGTGACGGCGGTCGGCGGCTATCTCTCACCGCCGCGGGCGGCCCTGGGCGCTGCCGCCTTCGGCATGGCCGAGTCGCTGTGGGCCGGCTATTTCCCGGTGGAATGGCGCGACGCATGGATGTACCTGTTCCTCGTCGCCATGCTGGTGCTGATCGGCGCTGGCCGCGACCAGACCAAGATCGCGTGATCAGCATCAGACTTTGGTTGCATGACGCCTGCCACCGATGAGCCTGTTTCGGCAACGAAACGATCTCCTTAACGCTTTGATTTTGCCCACGAACCCTGCCGGAAGCCGGTTCCGGTTTTCCGAGCCCTGCGCCGCAGCCCTGCGCTTCGTCGGCTTCCTCGTCTCACAACCGCGTTGACAGCGCCGCTCCTGTGTTGACCCGTCCTGCCACGCACGGCATACGGTTAGGCCACAGCGGCGCGGCGTAAAACAACGGGGAGCCGTCGCGCCTCGGACAAAAGGGAGGAATGCATGGCAGGGCTTCTCGCTCTATCCAGGACGATCGACCGTGTGAACGAGTTCATCGGCAAATGGATATCGTGGTTGATCCTGCTGGCAATCCTGGTGAGCGCCGCTAACGCGACCATCCGCAAGGTGTTCGACACCTCGTCGAATGCGTGGCTGGAGCTGCAATGGTACCTGTTCGGCGCCGCCTTCATGCTGGCGGCGGCCTACACGCTGAAGCAGAACGACCATATCCGCATCGACATCGTCTATGGCCTGTTCCCGCGCCGCGTGCAGCACTGGATCGACCTTTTCGGCCATGTCTTTTTCCTGATGCCGTTCGTGACGCTGATGGTGATCTATTTCGTCCCCTACGTGTCGCTTTCGTTCCGCAGCGGTGAAATGTCGAACAATTCCGGCGGGCTGATCATCTGGCCGGCAAAGGCGATCCTGCTGGTCGGCTTCTTCCTGCTAGCGCTGCAGGGCATCTCCGAGATCATCAAGAAGATCGCCATCATGCGCGGCGACATGGACGACCCGACCCCGTTCATATCGGCGCATGAGCAGGCGGAACTCGAAGCCAAGGCACTGGCCGACGAGGTGCGCTCGTGATCGAGTTCATCGCCCAGAACATGGCGCCGATCATGTTCGCCTCGCTGGTCCTCTTCCTGCTGATCGGCTATCCCGTCGCCTTCTCGCTCGCCGCCAACGGACTTTTGTTCTTCTTCATCGGCGTGCTGGTCTCACCCTATTCGGGCGGCTCGATCAATCTCGCCTGGCCGCTGCTGCATGCGTTGCCGGATAATTTCTACGGCAGCCGGGTGATGTCGAACGACACGCTGCTGGCGATCCCTTTCTTCACCTTCATGGGCATCGTGCTCGAGCGATCGGGGATGGCGGAAGACCTGCTCGATACGATCGGCCAGCTGTTCGGGCCGATCCGCGGCGGGCTTGCCTATGCCGTGATCTTCGTCGGCGCGCTGCTGGCCGCGACGACCGGCGTGGTGGCGGCATCGGTCATCGCCATGGGGCTGATCTCGCTGCCGATCATGCTGCGCTACGGCTATGACCGCCGGCTGGCGTCCGGCGTCATCGCCGCGTCCGGAACGCTCGCCCAGATCATCCCGCCGTCGTTGGTGCTGATCGTGCTCGCCGACCAGCTCGGCCGCTCGGTCGGCGACATGTATGCGGGCGCGCTGATCCCCGGCATCGTGCTGACCAGCCTCTACATGCTCTACATCCTGATCATGACGATCGTCCGGCCGAATTCGATGCCGGCGCTGCCGCTGGAAGCACGCACGCTCGGCCATGGCGTCGTGTCGCTGCTGGTGGCATTGCTGGCGGCGGTGGCGATCTCCTACGCGGCCTACCGCTATCTCGCACCGACCCATGGCGACAATGCCGACATCCTCGGCGCCAGCATCGGCGTGGCCGTGATCTATATCGTTGCGATCGCCGATCAGCGCCTGAAAATCAACATGATGTCGCGGCTGGCGCAGCAGGTCGTGATCGTGCTGATCCCGCCATTGGCGTTGATCTTCCTGGTGCTGGGCACCATTTTCCTTGGCATCGCCACTCCAACCGAGGGCGGCGCCATGGGCGCTGTCGGCGCGCTGGCGATGGCGGCGATCAAAGGCCGGCTGTCGCTCGACGTGGTCAAGCAGGCGCTCGCTTCGACGACAAGGCTGTCGTCCTTCGTGCTGTTCATCCTGATCGGCGCGCGCGTCTTCTCCCTCACCTTCTACGGCGTCAACGGCCACATCTGGGTCGAGCATCTCTTGACCTCGCTGCCGGGCGGAGAGGTCGGCTTCCTGATCGGCGTCAACATCCTGGTCTTCGTGCTTGCCTTCTTCCTCGATTTCTTCGAACTGGCCTTCATCATCGTGCCGTTGCTGGCACCGGCCGCCGACAAGCTCGGCATCGACCTGATCTGGTTCGGCGTGCTTCTGGGCGTCAACATGCAGACCAGCTTCATGCATCCACCCTTCGGCTTCGCGCTGTTCTACCTGCGCTCGGTCGCCGCCCGGGTGCCCTATCTCGACCGCTTGACCGGCAAGCAGATCGCGCCGGTGACCACGGGCCAGATCTATTGGGGCGCCGTGCCATTCGTCTGCATCCAGGTGATCATGATCGGGCTCACCATCGCCTTCCCGCAAATGGTGATGCACTACAAGGGCACAGCGGTCGATTCCGGCACGATCGACTATACGGTGCCGGAGGTGCCGGGACTGACGCCGCTCGGCACGCCGCCGGCCGGGAGCGGAACCGCACCTGCCACTCGCGCCCCGCCGCCCGCCGCGCCTGCCGCGCCCGACCTGTCGCAACCGCCGAACTTCGGCGACACGGCGCCCGCCAAACCGGCGGCACCACAGCCGGATCTGTCGCAGCCGCCGAATTTCAACTGATGCCGGAGGTCGCAAAACCATGAAAGCGGTACGGCTGGAAGCGGTTGGCAGCATCACGCTGCGCGAGGTCGCCGAGCCGGTTCCCGGGCCTGACGATCTGCTGGTGCGCATCGAGGCCTGCGGCGTCTGCGGCACGGACCGGCATCTCTTCCACGGCGAGTTTCCCTGCCGGCCGCCGGTAACGCCCGGACATGAGTTCTCCGGCATCGTCGAGGCAATGGGACATTCCGTGAGCGGCTTCTCGATCGGCGACCGCGTCACCGGCGATCCCAACATCGCCTGCGGACGCTGCCGCCATTGCCATGCCGGCCGCATCAATTTGTGCAGCAATCTCAATGCCATCGGCATCCATCGCGACGGCGGCTTCGCCGACTACGTCGTGTTGCCGCAGAAACAGGCCTTCATCCTGCCCGCGGACTTGAAGCCGACGCACGGCGCCTTCTGCGAGCCTCTCGGCTGCTGCCTGCATGGCGTGGATCTGGCCGAGATCAAGCCCGGCTCCTCGGTCGCCATACTTGGCGGCGGCGTGATCGGCCTGCTCACAGTGCAACTGGCAAGGCTTGCAGGGGCGACGACCATCATCCTGTCGACGCGACAGGCATCACGGCGCGCACTGGCCGAGGAGCTCGGCGCGACGGCAACGGTCGACGCAAGCGCCGCCGACGTCATCGATGCCATCTCCGGGCCAGCGGGACTGGTGCCCGGCGGTGTCGACGTGGTGCTCGAATGTGCCGGTGTCCAGGAAACGGTCGAGCAGTCGCTGCGGCTGGCGAGGGCCGGCGGTACGGTCGTCATTGTCGGCGTGGTGCCGCAAGGCATGAAGGCGGCGTTCGAGCCCTTCGATCTTCTGTTTCGCGAGTTGAAGGTTCTCGGCTCCTTCCTCAACCCCTACACGCACCGCCGCGCCGCCGAGCTGATCGCTTCGGGCGCGATCGAGATCGACCGGCTGATCTCCAGGCAGGTGCCGCTGGAAGAGGCCGCCGCGGTAATCGCCAACCCGCCTGCCGCCGGCGAGGTCAAGGTGGTGGTGGTGCCGGACCGAGGCTGAGTGCCGCTGTCGCTTCGAACCCGTTCGACCCCCGGCGCTGCGGCGCAAGTTTCGACGCCTTCGACTATCGATGTTTCCAGCACCGACGCCCAACGAATAAACCCCGGACTACCGAGTCCGGGGTCTTCGAAATAAGGCAGAAAAACCTTACAGCTTGCCGTTGCGCTGCTGGACCATCATGAAGGTGTCGTAATTGTACTCGGCCACCTGCGCCCAGAGATAGTGCTCCTTACGGAAGCCCTTGATCGAGTCCCAGATCTTCTTAAACGGCGCGTTCGAGGCTTCCATTTCGGCGTAGACCTCATTGGCCTTCTCGAAGCAGGCGGACATGATCTCCTGGCTGAACGGACGCAGTTTGGCGCCGCCGGCCACCAGCCGCTTCACCGCCGCAGGATTGAGATAGTCGTATTTCTGCAGCATGTTGGCATCGGCGGCTTGCGCGGCGGTATGCAGCAGCGACTTGTAAGTCGGCGAAAGTTCTTCGTATTTCGCCTTGTTGAACATCAGGTGGACGGTCGGGCCGCCTTCCCACCAGCCTGGATAGTAGTAGTAGGGCGCAACCTTATAGAAGCCGAGCTTCTCGTCGTCATAGGGGCCGACCCATTCGGCTGCGTCAATGGTGCCCTTTTCGAGCGCCGGGTAGATGTCGCCGCCGGCGATCTGCTGCGGCACAACGCCGAGCTTCTGCACAACCTTGCCGGCGAAGCCGCCGATGCGCATCTTGAGGCCGGAAAGGTCGGCCACCGTGTTGATCTCCTTGCGGAACCAGCCGCCCATCTGCACGCCGGTATTGCCGCCAGGCAGGCCGAACAAGCCTTGCGTGGCGAGAAATTCGTTGAACAGGTCGATGCCGCCGCCATGATAGTGCCAGGCATTCATGCCGCGCGCGTTGAGCGAGAACGGAACCGCCGCGCCCAGCGCCCAGGTCGGATCCTTGCCCCAGTAATAATATGCCACCGTGTGGCAGGCCTCGACCGTGCCGGCGGTCGTGGCGTCGGCCGCCTGAAGGCCGGGCACCAGCTCGCCAGCGGCGAAGACCTGTATCTGGAAGTTGCCGTCGGTGGCTTCCGAAAGCATCTTTGAGAAGACCTCGGCGCCGCCATAGATCGTGTCGAGCGATTTGGGAAAGGACGACGCCAGCCGCCACGTCACCTTTGGATTGGACTGGGCTATGGCCGGCGCGGCGAGCGTGGCGGCGGCCACAGCGGCGCCAACGCCGGTCGTCCCGGCCTTGCGGATGAATGAACGACGATCCATGAAGTCCTCCCTTTTGGATCAACAAACCGACGTGCGGCGCATGCTCGATGCCCCGCACGGCTGGGCGAAACAATACACGGGCAAGGAGTCGAGTCCAGCGTGGCGGCCTGATTTGACGGCGTGTGCGCAGGGCCTTGCAACTATAGTCTAACGGGCCGTTTGGTGGCCCATCCGACGGACCGAAACTTGTCATGGAAAAATGTGCTGGGATCGCCTATTTTGAAGGCAGGATTCCCCGGCCCAGATGGAAAACAAAGCCAAAATGCAGCAGCCGCTCGTCGCCATATCGACCGACGTCCGTCAATTCGACAACTACACCTGGCATGCCGCCCCACAGCAATATCTGGAGGCGGCGATCGCCGGCGCCGGCGTGTTTCCGGTGCTGGTGCCTTCGTTCGGCGAGCGGCTCGATTTCGATGAGCTGCTGTCGTCGGTCGACGGCGTCATGCTGACCGGCTCGAAATCCAATGTCGACCCCTCGCTCTATGGCGGCGATGCCAGCGAGGCGAACGGCCCGTATGATCCGGCACGCGACGCCACCACCTTGCCGCTGATTCGCAAGGCGATCGAGCGTGGCGTGCCGCTGCTTGCCATCTGCCGCGGCATCCAGGAGATGAACGTGGCGCTGGGCGGCACGCTGGGCACCGAAATCCAGGAGCGTGAAGGCTCGCTCGACCACCGCGCGCCGGTGACCGACAATCAGGACGAACGTTTCGCGATTCACCAGACCGTTTCGATCAAGGCGGGCAGTTGCCTGGCCGGTGTGTTTGGGGCCGGCGACATGAAGGTCAACTCGTTGCACCGCCAGGCAATCGGCCGGCTTGGTTCGAAGCTGCAGATCGAAGCCGTGGCCGACGACGGCACCGTCGAGGCGGTCTCTGTAAAGGATGCCCGCGCTTTCGCGGTCGGCGTCCAGTGGCATCCCGAATACTGGGTCAAGTCGGATAGTAACTCGGCCAAGATCTTCCGGGCCTTCGGCGACGCGGTTCGCCTGCACGCGGCTGCCAAAGCCGGCGCCCGCGCGGCGGCGGAGTAATCAGTCGTCGGTGCTCGGGTCCCCGGCGGCCGCCAGCGACAGCAGCGGCAGTGCGGGAGCGTAGGATTCGAATCCGTCGCCATCGGCGACCGCGAAGGTGACGATCGGATCGACGCCGTTGACGCTGAAGGCGACCGTGCCGTCCTCCTGCTCGCGCCAGAATTTCGCCCGCTCGATGCCTGGCATGAGTCGGCGGCAGTTCGGAGCCACCGTCAAAAGCGACAGGCCGTCCGAAACGGTGGCGCCGCGTTTGATTGCGCAAACCCCCTCATCACCATTGGCGACCAGCCTGTAGGTGTCGGGCGGCGCGGCCTCTTCAGCGACGCTTTCGCCAGTGCCGCCATGAAACAGCTGAACGCCGCCAAACAGGGCGGCGGCTCCGATCAGTACGGAAAGCGTTTTCATGGTGATCCTCATCCATGCGTACGGACAGGATGAAGAATGATTTCAAAGGGTTAAGCTGACGTTAATAAATATGGCAGCCCGACCGCTCAGCCGCGCGCCTTCACATGCGCGGTCTCGGGCACAGGTGTGATCGACCGGCGCTCGCTGAACCAGGACACCAGATTGTCGACGCACAGATCCGCCATGGCGCGACGTGTGTGCTCCGACGCCGAACCGACATGCGGCAACAGACTGGCATTGGTCGCGTCAAGCAGCGCCCGCGGCACGTTCGGTTCGTCGGCGAAGACATCGAGCCCGGCGGCGGCGATAGTGCCCTTGGCGAGGGCTGTCGCAAGCGCCGCCTCGTCGACCGTGCTGCCGCGCCCGATATTGACGAAGACGCCGTTGGCGCCAAGCGCCGACAGTATCTCGGCATCGACCGCCTTTTCCGTCGAGGCGCCGCCCGGGACCACCGAAATCAGCGTGTCGACTGTTTCGGCGAGGCCCTTCAGCGTCGGATGATAGGGATAGGACAGGCCCTCGACCCGGCGCCGGTTGTGATAGGCGACGGGCAATCCGAACGCCTCCAGCCGGCGGGCAATAGCGAGCCCGATGCGGCCCATGCCGAAAATGCCGGCGCTGCGGCCGCGCAAGGTAAGCCGGCTCAAGGGATAGTTGCCCTTGCGCTGCCAGCTGCCGTCGCGTAGCCAGGTTTCGGCGCGCGGCAGGTCGCGCACGGTGTTGATCAGCAGGCCGATGGCGGTGTCGGCGACCTCCTCGGTCAGCACATCCGGCGTGTTGGTGACCATGATGCCGTGATCGCCAGCGTGGCGGGCATCGACCGAATCATAGCCGACGCCGAAACTGGCGACGATCTCAAGCTTCGGCAATGCATCCATGAAGGCCGCGCTGATGCCGCCGAACGAGGCGATGGCGCGCACGTTGTCGCGCATATCATCGGTGACCAGGGACGGCTCGGCGCGCTCGATCCCGACACGCCTGAATGTCCGGTCGATGCGCTCGACCGCGTGGTCGTTGAAATGCCCCGGCACCAGGATGGCGACGGTTTGCAGTTGCTCGGGCCTTGTCATGCACGCTCCACCGGCTTGCCGGTCGACTGTCGCACATGCAGTTCCGGCTTGATCAGTTCCTGAGAGGGCCGCACCGTTTGCCCGTTCAGCTTGTCGAGCAGGGCGCTGGCGGCGCGGCGGCCAACCTCGCGCTGACCGTTCCACACGGTGGTCAGCGCCGGCGTGGCGATTGCCGCCTCCTCGAGATCGTCGTAGCCGGTGACCGATATGTCTAGGCCGGGCACCAGGCCGGCGCGCGCGATGCCGTTCATCAGGCCGATGGCGACGAGGTCGTTCCAGCAGCAGGCGGCTGTCGGCTTGTCCTTCAGGGCCAGAAACTGTCCGGCGGCCTCGAAGCCAGCCTGCTTGGTGCGCGGGCCGGGGATGCGCCAGGCCGGCCGCACTTCCAGCCCGGCGGCCTCCATGGCGTTGACATAGCCCTGGTAGCGATCGCGGCCGGTCGAGGTCTGGTCGGTGCCGCCGATCATGGCGATGCGCTTGTGGCCGAGCGAGATCAGGTGATTGGTGGCAAGCCCCGTGCCATAGGCATCGTCGCCGCGAAAAACCGGCACGTCGGCGCCCTCGACGGTGCGCGCGATCAGCACCGCCGGCAGGCCGTTTTCCTCGGCCATCAGAATATCCGAGGCCGGAGTACCGATGGCCGGCGACATGATGACGCCGTCGGCACCGAGCTGCAACAGCGTGTCGATGAAAGTGCGCTGCTTCTCGAGCTGGTCGTAGTGATTGGACAGGATGAAGGTCTGGCGGCTGCGGTCGAGCTCGCTTTCGATCGAGCGCAGGATCTCGGCGAAGAACGGGTTCATGATGTCATGCACGACGACGCCGACAATGCCCGAACGCGAGGTGCGCAGGCTGGCGGCACGGCGGTTGTAGATGTAACCGATGGCGCGGGCATGTTCCTTGATGCGGTCACGGGTGCCGCCTGCGACCAGCGGGCTGTCGCGCAGCGCCAGCGATACCGTGGCCGTGGACACGCCGAGCGCATCCGCGATCGTCGACAGCTTGATCTTCTGTGCCAGCCTTCCCCTCCCCCGTCGTTTTTTTAAACTGTTTAAAGGCGGCCTTATGCCACCCTTCGAGGCTAAATCAAAGTTTTTTTGCCAGCGCTTCCGCCTCGACGTCCAGCACCGCACGATTGCGCAGGCGCAGCCGGTGCTCGCGATGGACGATGTAGAGACCGCTGGCGACGATGACGGCGGCGCCGACGAGCGTCCAGCGGTCGGGGAACTGCTTGAAGACGATGAGCCCGGAAAGGATCATCCACACCATCTGCGAATAGGGATAGGGGGCGAGCGCGGTGGTGGTGGCCATGCGATAGGCCTGCACCAGAAGCCAATGACCGACGCCGCCAAAGACGCCGAGCATGAGCAGGATGAACCAGTGCCAGCCATCATGCGGCAGGGAAAACGAGAACGGCAGCATGGGCAGGAGCACCACCGCCGGGGCCAGTGCCGAAAACAGGATGAGGCTTTCCGATGTCTCGGTCGCCGACATGCGCCGGGTCATGATCACATAGAAGCAGTTCGACAGCATCGAGCCGAGCGCGAACAGGTGGCCGATGCCGAAAACGCCGACTCCCGGCCTTGTGATGATCAGAACCCCGGCGAACGCGGCCAGGATCGCCAGCCACCGCCGCCAGCCCGCCCATTCGCCAAGCAGCGGGCCGGCAAGTGCGGTGATGACCATCGGCCCGAAGAAATAGATCGATGTCGTCTCGGCCAGTTGCAGGGACCGCAGGGCCAGCACGTTGAAGATGGTCGAGCCGAACAGGAACAGCCCGCGCAGGACATGAGCCGGCAGGTTGGCCGGACGGAACCGCGCCGGTTCACGCCAGCCGCGCAACAGCGCGCCGACCAGCACGACATGCACGGCAAAGCGCACCCAGGCGACGACAAGCGCGGAGACGCCGGCTAGGACGAGGTATTTGCTGCTGGTGTCGAGAAAGGTGAAGAAGACATAGGTGGAAAGCATGCACAGGATCGCCACCGGCGGCGTCGCGCTTTCTGAAGATGTTTGGGGAGCACTCACTTGCAGGCCGAATGGAAAGCTGGGCTGAGGCCCACCTTTTTGCGGCAATTGCGGGCGTGCGGCAAGCCAAAAGCGGCTGGCACAACAAGAGCTGCGGACAGGCTCAGGCCCGGGTCGTCAGGGATGCATGCGAGCACCCTTGGTGATCTTGTCGACCGTCTTCTTGTCGGCGCGCAATGCGATGCCGACAACCTTGGCGTCTTCCGGCGCGAATTCGGCGAAGACGGCGCGGTTGGCGGCGTCGAACCCGGTCGAGAACATCTCCTCGACATAGAGCGAGCTCGTTACTCCGCGCTCCAGGGCGCGGCTGTGGATTGCGCCGAGTGTCGCCTGGTCGGCGGACAGCACGATGACGGGCTGGATCGACAGCGGGTTGTAGACATTGCCGGCGCGGTCACGATAGGGCTCGCCGATGAGATCGGGGAACTGCGCGACGACGCCGCTGGTCAGGAATGCTGTGACGTTGAGTTTTTGCCAGACCGGCAGATCATCCCTGAGCACGATTGCAAATTTCGTATCGAACATGAGACAGTGACCATTCGGGGTTGTGCCCCTTTCAAGGCGAAAGGAAGCGATGTCGCTCGATCTAGGCAGCCAGGCGTTCCAGGGTCTTGGACGTTTGTGCGCGGAGGCCGCGGAAAACTGCATCATTGCCGCCTGCGATCCTGCCGGCATGGAGCGCATCGAGGCGCGATTCCACGGCAGCGCCTTCGACCTGCATCGCCACGACACCTATGCGATCGGGGTGACGCTGCAAGGCGTGCAGAGCTTTCGCTATCGCGGTGCGGTGCGGCATAGCCTGCCCGGCCAGATCATCGTCCTGCATCCCGACGAACTGCATGATGGCGGCGCCGGAACCGAGGACGGGCTGCGCTACAGGATCCTCTATCTGGAACCGTCACTGATGCTGGACTGCCTCGGCGGCGCATCGCTGCCTTTCGTCAGGCAGGCCGTGGTGGCGGACGAACGCCTGCGCGCGACCTTGCTTTCGGCGCTGGGTCCGCTGGAGGAGGAACTCGATGAGCTGTTCGTCGCCGACTTCCTGGCGCAACTGATGCAAGGGCTCGCCCGCCATGCCGGCCAGCCGGCGAGAGCGGTGCCGGGAACGGCCTGGCGGGCGGCCGCTCTGGCGCGCGACTATCTCACGGAAAACTCTGCCCGGCCCGTGCGATCCGACGAGTTGGAGGCGGTTACCGGGTTCGACCGCTATGCCTTGTCCAGGCATTTCCGCGCCGCTTTCTCCACCAGCCCGCATCGTTTCCTTTTGATGCGCCGGCTTCAGCGCGCGCGACGCATGATCGCCGCCGGCGAGCCGCTGGCACAGATCGCGGCCGAGGCCGGTTTCAGCGACCAAAGCCACTTCAACAGGCAATTCAAGAAGGCATTCGGCATGACGCCGGGACGCTGGTCTTCGCTGATCCGTGGGGCCGCAGCGGCAGCCTGATCACCGCACCGGCGGTCAGTCGTCCGACTCGGCGTCGTCGTCGATCAAGGCCAGTTCTTCGTTCGAAAGATTGGCCTCGATGCGGGCAAGAAATTTGAACAGCGCCTTCTGGTCCTTCTTGTCGAGGCCCTTCAGCGCCTGCTTTTCGGTCTTCTTCACCGACTTTTCGATGGCGCGGATGGTCTCGCGACCGGTGTCGGTGAGAAAGATATGCGCCTGGCGGGCATCGGCGTCGGAGGCGCGCTTTTGCAGAAAACCCTGTGCCTGCAGCCGATTGATGGTCTTGGTGATGGTGGGCGGGCGCACGCCGAGCCGGCCAGCCAGATTGCCCGGGGTCTGGCCGTCCTCGCGGTCGAGCGCCAGCATGATCTGGTCCTGGCCGGCATAGAAGCCATGCGCCAGCAGCCGTGCCGCAAGCGCTGTTCTTGCCAGCCTTGCCGCCGAATGCAGCCGGCTCATTGTCGCAGTCTTGTCCGCCTTGGCCATGGTCATCCCTCTTCGGCCATACCGGTGCGGGCAGCATAGACGCAGCCGGCCGGTTGGCAATCGACGATCAAAAAAGATTCCGGCGCCTGAAACAGCTTTGCCGGCAAGCATTGCGGTACCCGCCGTGGCTAATGCCAGATGATTATTTCAGTTAGATGACAAACGACTTTTCGCGAAAGCGATTGCGGTGGATCGGCCGGCCGTGGTCGTCCACAGGCTCTTTTTGCGCACCGATACCGCATGGCCTGCAGGGCGCCGCCAGCCGCCTAGTTCGACGAGACGCTGACCTAGGGATTGGACCGCAGCCATTCGCGGTTTGCCTCGTGCAAAAGCCCGCCGCGCATCCTATATGGAGCCGACAATCCCTTTCGAGGCCGCCGAAATCTTTCAAGGCCCATCCATTCGAGGCAAGCCATGAGCGACGCACAGACGCAGATCCCCGTAACCGTTCTGACCGGCTATCTCGGCGCCGGCAAGACGACGCTGCTCAACCGCATCCTGTCGGAAAACCACGGCAGGCGCTACGCCGTCATCGTCAACGAATTCGGCGAGATCGGCATCGACAACGACCTGATCGTGGAGTCCGACGAGGAAATCTACGAGATGAACAATGGCTGCGTTTGCTGCACGGTGCGCGGCGACCTGATCCGCGTCGTTGAGGGCCTGATGCGCCGGCCCGGCCGCTTCGACGCCATCGTGGTGGAGACCACGGGTCTCGCCGATCCGGTGCCGGTGGCGCAGACCTTCTTCATGGACGACGACGTGCGCTCCAAGACCAAACTCGACGCGGTGGTGGCGCTGGTCGACGCCAAGCACCTGCCGCTCAGGCTGAAGGATTCCAAGGAAGCCGAGGACCAGATCGCCTTCGCCGACGTCGTCGTGCTCAACAAGACCGACCTCGTCACACCAGAAGAACTGGCCAAGGTCGAAGCGACGATCCGCGCCATCAACCCGGCCGCAAGGATCCATCGCACCACCCGCGCCGGCGTGGCGCTGTCGGAAGTGCTCGACCGCGGCGCCTTCGACCTGTCCAGGGCGCTGGAGAACGACCCGCATTTCCTCGAGGCGCATGACGACCACCATGGTCATGATCATGATCATGACCACGACCACGATCATCACCACCACGATCATGACGGGCACGATCATGACCACGATGGACACGACCATCACGCGCACCCATCCGACATCCATGACGTGACGGTGCAGTCGGTTTCGCTGCGGGGAGGCGAGATGGATCCGAAGAAATTCTTCCCCTGGATCGAGAAGGTCACCCAGATGGAGGGGCCGAACATCCTGCGCCTGAAAGGCATCATCGCCTTGAAGGGCGACGACGAGCGCTACGTCATCCAGGGCGTGCACATGATCATCGAGGGCGACCACCAGCGCGCCTGGAAAGACGGCGAGAAGCATGAGAGCCGGCTGGTGTTCATCGGTCGCGAACTGGACCCCGAACGGCTGAGGAAGAGCTTCGAGGCCTGCCAGGCCGCTTGATTTCCGGACTTTATGGCGGTAGCGCTGCCCGCTCTTCCTTCTCCCCTTGCGGGAGAGGGTGGGGCCGCGCCTGGCGCGCTGGCGGCTCCCGAGACGACCAGCTACAATCTGGAATGGACCTGTCCTACATGCCGACCGTCGCCCCGCTTGATCTCGAAGGCCATTGCCTTGCCGCCGCCTTCCTCCGCGACGTGCCGCATTTCGCGCTGGCCGACGGCACCGTCCATCGGCTCGACAATGGCCACAAGACGGTGCAGGCCAATGACGGGCTGCTCGCGGCCTTCCACGATGCCGCCAATGACCGGCTGCTCACCGGCGGCGAAGACGGCAAGGTGTTTGCGGTGAAAGCGGGCGGCGAGGCCAAGGAATTGGCGAGCGCGGGCAAGAAGTGGGTCACCAGCGTCGCCGCTGGCCCGCAAGGCGCCATCGCCTACGCTACAGGCAAGACCGCCTATGTGCGCTTTGCCGACGGCCACACAAAAGAGTTCGCCCATCCGCGTTCGGTCGAGGGGCTGGCATTTTCGCCCAAGGGCATGCGCTTCGGCGTCGCGCGCTACAATGGCGCGACGCTGCATTTCCCGGCCGCCGAGGGCAAGCCGGTGGAGCTCGAATGGGCCGGCGCCCATACCGGCATCACCTTCTCGCCGGATGGCGCCTTCCTGGTCACCACCATGCAGGAAAACGCGCTGCACGGCTGGAAGCTGGCAGACGGCAAGCATATGCGCATGAGCGGCTATCCCGCCAAGGTCAAAAGCCTGTCATGGAGCGTGAAAGGCAAGTGGCTGGCGAGTTCCGGCGCGCCGGCGGCGATCGTCTGGCCGTTTTCAGGCAAGGACGGGCCGATGGGCAAGGCGCCGCTGGAACTCGGCACGCGCGGCAATGCGATGGTGACCTCAGTCGCCTGCCATCCAAGCCAGGATGTCGTCGCCATCGGCTATGAGGACGGCATGGTGATGGCGGTGCGTTTTTCCGACGCCAAGGAGGTGCTGTTGCGCCGCCCCGGCAAGGGCGCCATCACCTCGATGATGTGGGACTGGGAGGAACGCCGCATCGCCTTCGGCAGTGCCGCCGGCGACTGCGGCGTTATCGACATCACGGGTTAGAGGAGTAGGGCAATATGGGAGCGGGTTTAGAGCATCCGGGCCGTTGAGCGCCTACCCCACTACTCCACTACTGCGCCAAAGAGGGGTTTCATGCACAGCGCCCACACGTCCATTGGCGGCGTCAGCCGCGACCGCATTGCCGCATTGCGGGACGCCGAAGGCGCCCGCTTCCGCAAGGCGCGGCCGAAATCGCAGGCCAAGGCCGGCAACGGCCTGCCTGGCTTCTTCGGCGGCGTGCCGATGCACTGGATGAACGACTGGCCGACTCCGTTTCCGATCCTGGTCGAGAGCGCCAAAGGCGCTACGATCACCGACATCGACGGCAACAGGCTCGACGATTTCTGCCTCGGCGACACCGGATCGATGTTCGGCCATTCGCCGCCGGCGATAGCGCGCGCCATCCGCCGGCAGGCCGGACGCGGCCTGACATACATGCTGCCTTCGGAAGATGCGCTCGCCATTGGACCGCTGCTGCAACAGCGCTTCGGCCTGCCGTTCTGGCAGATCGCCACGACGGCGACCGATGCCAACCGCTTCGCGCTGCGCGTTGCCCGCGCCGTCACCGGGCGAGAAAAGATATTGGTTTTCAACGGCTGTTATCACGGCTCTGTCGACGAGACGATGGTGCGCCTGATCGACGGCAAGCCGGCCAACCGGCCCGGATTGGCCGGAGAATTCCGCGACCTGACCCGCATGGCCAAGGTCATCGAGTTCAACGACGTTGCCGCGCTGGAGGCAGCGCTCAGGGACAAGGATGTCGCCTGCGTCATCGCCGAACCGGTGCTGACCAATTCCTGCATGGTGCTGGCCGATCCCGGTTTCCACGAGGCGCTGCGAAAGCTGACCCGCGCGGCCGGCACGCTGCTTCTGATCGACGAGACGCATACGATCTCGACCGGACCGGGCGGCTATTCCGCGAAATACGGGCTGGAGCCGGACCTGTTCGTGCTAGGCAAGCCGATCGCTGGTGGTGTACCGGCAAGCGTATGGGGCATGAGCGAAGAGGTCGCCTCGCGCTACGCCGACTACAACAGGACGAAAGAGCCGGGTTATTCCGGCATGGGCACGACGCTCTCGGCCAATCCTCTGCAATTCGCCGCGATGCGCGCCGCGCTCGAAGAAGTGATGACGGCCGAGAACTACGACCGCATGGATCATCTGGCGCGGCGGCTCGATGCTGGGCTGACCAAGGTCATCGACCGCTACCGCCTGCCATGGCATGTCGCCCGCGTCGGCGCCCGCGTCGAATTCATCTGCGCGCCGGGCCCGCTGCGCAATGGGGCGGAGGCGGAGGCCGCGCACGCGCCGGAACTCGAAGCCGCCATCCATGTCGCGCTGGTCAATCGCGGCGTGCTTATCGCGCCCTTCCACAATATGATGCTGATCTCTCCGGCGACCACTGGCGCCCAGGTCAACCGGCTGATCACCGCCTTCGGCGCAGTTGCGGCGGAGCTTGCGGCATGAGACAAGCCACCCAACAGACAGGCGCGCAAGCCAGGCCGGGCTCCATCATGACTTCACCTTCGGGCTCGACGCCCACCGAGGCGCACGCCTTTCTCGACGCCCATCCTGAGATCGAAGCCTTCGATATCGTGCTGACCGATGCCAACGGCGTCGGCCGTGGCAAGATCGTGCGCCGGCACGAGCTGAAAGCCATCTTCGAAGGCGGCCGGCACATGCCGATCTCGATCCTCGGCCTCGACATCACCGGCGAGGACGTGCACGAGACCGGGCTGATCTGGACCACCGGCGACGGCGATCTGCGCGCCTGGCCGATTCCTGGCACGCTGGTGCCGCTCCACGGGACCAACCCGCCGCGCGGCCAGGTGCTGATGGCGATGTATCATCTCGACGGCGCGCCGATGTCATCGGACCCGCGGCTGGCGCTGGCAAGGCAGGTCGACATATTGGCGTCCAAGGGGCTGTACCCGGCCGGCGCCTTCGAGCTCGAATTTTTTCTCCTCGCCAATGAGCGCGACAGCGACGGCAAGGTGCAGCCGGCGCACGCCGTGCTGGATGGCCGCGTCTCGGGCAAGACCGAGGTCTACTCGGTCGACCATCTGCACGGCATGGAGCCGCTGTTTACAGACATCTATGCCGCGGCCAAGGCACAGGGCATTCCGGCCGAGACCGTGATTTCCGAATATGCGCCCGGCCAGTACGAATTGACGCTGAACTACCGCAAGGATGTGATGCGGGCGGCCGACGACCTCGTCATGCTGAAGCGGCTGGTTCGGGCGCAGGCGCGCCGCCATGGCGTCACCGCTTGCTTCATGGCCAAACCGATCGAGAAATATGCCGGCTCCGGCATGCATTTCCACGTCTCACTGCAGGACAAGGCTGGCCGAAACGTTTTTTCGGAGGCCGGTGGCGAGAGCTGGTCGCTGCCGCTGCTGCGCGGGCTGGGCGGCCTGATCCAGACCATGGCGGAATCGATGCTGGTGTTTGCGCCGCACGCGAATTCCTGGCGGCGCTTCGTCTCGCAATCCTATGCACCGGTGGCGCCGACCTGGGGCGTCAACAACCGGTCGGTGGCGCTGCGCGTGCCGGCGGGCGACGCCAGGAACCGGCGCATCGAGCATCGGCCGTCAGGCGTCGACGCCAACCCGTATCTGATTGCGGCAACCGTGCTTGCCGGCATTGTCAAAGGGCTCGACGAAGGCCTCGACCCCGGCCCCGAGACCACCGGCAACGGCTATGAGGCGGCGGTGACGCGCACCACAATGCCGGTCGACTGGCGCGCGGCGATCGAGGCGGCCAGGGCGTCCAGCTTCCTCAAAGGTGCGCTTGGCGAAGACCTGCACCGCACCTTCGTGGCGATCAAGCAGTCCGAATACCTGCGCGTGGCGCGCACGGTCAGCGAGCTGGACTATCACCTCTATCTGCACGAGGTCTGAGCCTTCGGAGGAACCATCGCCCTTCCCGTCCATTTCAGTGTCAGAACCGACAGGACAGGATGATGGCGACCACAGGCCAAACGCATGAAGCGAAGAGGCCGGCCAGGCGCATTTCCGGGCCGTCCGACGAGCCACTGCCAGATGTCACCTCGATCTCGGAGCTGCGTGAGGTAGCGAAGGCTTGCCACCGCTGCCCGCTGTGGCGCGATGCGACGCAGACCGTGTTCGGCGAAGGGCCTGACGGCGCGAAGGTGATTTTCGTCGGCGAGCAGCCCGGCGATCAGGAAGATCTCGCCGGCGCTCCCTTCGTTGGCCCGGCCGGCAGGGTGTTCGACGCCATACTGGACGACGCCGGGGTCGACCGCCAGAAAGTCTACGTCACCAATGCGGTCAAGCACTTCAAGTTCGAGCCGCGCGGCAAGCGTCGCATTCATTCCAAGCCGAACGCCGGCGAGATTCAGGCGTGCCGCTGGTGGCTCGACCAGGAATTCGGACTGATCAAACCGAACCTTGCCGTGGCGCTTGGCGCAACGGCGGCATTGTCGCTGCTCGGCAAGGCGGTTCCGGTGACGAAGATGCGCGGCCAGGCGATCGAGCGGGAAGATGGCATGCGTGTGTTCATCACCATTCATCCCTCCTTCATCCTGCGCATCCGTGACCGTGCGGACAAGGAGGCCGAGCGAGAACGGTTCCTTGACGACATGAAGCAGGTGAAGCGGCTGATGGCTGCCTGATCCAAACGATTAGCGAATCAGGATGGCCCTGAGATCGTTGACATTGGTGCCGGTCGGACCGGGCACGAACAGATCGCCGACCGCGTTGAAAGCCGTCCAGGCATTGTTGCCTGCCAGCATCGCCTTGGCGTCGATGCCGGCCGCGCGCATGCGCGCGACCGTGAAACCATCGGCGAAGGCGCCGGCATTGTCCTCCGAGCCGTCGATGCCGTCGGTGTCGGCGGCCAGGGCGTGAATGCCCTTGACATCATTGATGCCGATGGCGAAGGCGAGCAGGAATTCGGAGTTGCGGCCGCCTTTCCCCTTGGCACGCAGCGTCACCGTGGTCTCGCCGCCGGACAGGATCAGCACCGGCTTTGAGAAAGGCCGATTGCGTGTCGCTACTTCGCGCGCGATGGCCGCGTGAACCCCGCCCACCTCGCGGGCTTCGCCTTCGATGGCATCCGAGAGAATGACAGCTTCGATGCCCTGTCGGCTCGCTTCCGCTGCGGCTGCTTCGAGCGACACGCCGGCGGAGGCGATCAGATGCACCTCGTTGCGCGAAAAGCGCTCATCCCCGGGAATTGGTGCATCGGCGGCCGGTGAATTGATATGCGCCATGACCGAGGCCGGCAGGTTCATGCCGTAGGCTGATATCGACGCCAGCGCATCCGCCCGGCTGCCGGTGTCGGGAACGGTCGGGCCGGATGCGACCAGCGCCGGATTGTCACCGGGAATATCGGAGACGACCAGCGACACCATTTTGGCCGGCCAGGCGGCGGCGGCCAGCCGGCCTCCCTTGATGGTGGAAAGATGCTTGCGGATGGTGTTCATCGCCGCGATCGGCGCGCCCGACGCCAGCAGCGCCTCGTTGACGGCGATCTCGTCGGCCAATGTCAGGCCGATTGCCGGTGACGGCAGCAGCGCCGAACCGCCGCCGGAAATCAGCGCCACCACCAGATCGTCGGCGGTCAGCCCTTGCACCTTCCCGAGCAGCCGCCGCGAAGCCTCGAGCCCGGCGGCGTCCGGCACCGGATGCGCCGCCTCGATGATCTCAATGCGCTCACATTTCGCGCCATAGCCGTAGCGGGTGACGACCAGTCCTTCGATCGGACCGTCCCACGCTTTCTCGAAGGCCGCCGCCATCTGCGCCGAGCCTTTGCCGGCGCCGATCACGATGGTGCGGCCCCTGGGCCTGGCCGGCAAATGATCGCGGATGGTCTTTTCCGGATCGGCGGCGGCGACGGCGGCGTTGAAAATGGAAGTGAGGAAGGATTTGGGATCGGTAATGGTCATATCTGGCAGCCAGCAGCGTTTCGCGCATTCTTGCAAGGCTGGCCCTGCCCCTCCCCCTTACCTTCTCCCCTTGAAAATCGGGGAGAAGGTGCCAGTCCACCCTCCGCAGCTGCTGCGCAGCTGCTGCGGAGAACGGGCAGGCGGATGAGGGGCGGCGCCGACGTCACGACTTTTCTTCCGGCGGCAATACCAATTCGCGCTTGTCGATGCCCAGATGATCACACAGCGCATCGACCACCACGCCATGATCCTGGCGCTCCGGCAGGCCCGAAACGGCGATGACGCCGATGACCCCGACACCCTTGACCGTGACGGGAAAGCCGCCGCCGGCCAGCACGTAGTCGGCAATATCCAGGCCCTCGCCGATCTTGAAGGTGCGGTCGGGGCGCTGCTGTTCCAGCACCATGCGGTAAGTGCTTTTCAGGAACCGCTTGACGACGTTGATCTTGCGCCGCGCCCAGTCGGGATTGGAAGCGTTCGAGCCCGGCATGGCGGCATAGAACAGCGGTCGGTCGAAGGTCCTGATGTCGACGATGATCGGGAGATTTTCGGCGAGCGCCCGGTCGCGGATCGCGGATCCGATACTGAACGCGACCGCCTCGTCGAAGGCGGGAAAGACAAGGACTTCCTCCTGTCTCTTGATCAGAGCGATGTCTTCGGCAACGGCCATGTCGTTCCCCTGTCAACGTCGCCGCACGCTTTGACGGATGGTTGCCGCCGGGTCAAGCCCGGGTCAAGCAAGGAACGCGCCGTCACGTTCTAAATTGCCAAATCGGTCTTTGCCGGCCGACCCGCCACATAGACCTCGCGCACGGCGCGATCATCGCCCAGCGTCTGCAAGAGAAAGAGTTCCTGCGCCAGCGTCTCGACAGTCTCCATCCTGAGCCGCATCGACGACGTCGCCCTGGCGTCCAGCACGACGATATCGGCATCGGTGCCTTCCTCCAGTGTGCCGATCCTTTGCGCCACCGACAGCGCCTCGGCGTTGCCGCGCGTGACCTGCCAGAAGGACTGGAACGGGTTCAGCTTCTCGCCGTTCAGCGCGATCACCTTGTAGCCCTCGTCCATGGTGCGCAGCATGGAATAGTTGGTGCCGCCACCGACATCGGTGGCGGCGGCGATGCGGAGGGCTTTATCGCGCGTGCGGTAGCGCTGATAGTCGAACAGGCCGGAGCCGAGGAAAAGGTTCGAGGTCGGGCAGAACACGGCTACGGAGCCGCTGTCCGAAAGCGCGTCCGCTTCCCGCTCCGACAGATGGATGCAATGGCCGAGCAGGCTCTTTCTCCCCAACAGCCCGTAATGCTCATAGACGTCGGTGTAATCGCGCGACCACGGATAAAGCTCCTGCGTGAAGGCGATCTCGGCATGGTTTTCCGACAGATGCGTCTGGATGTGCAGGTCGGGGTGTTCGCGGCATAGCGCGCCGGCCATCTCCATCTGCTCCGGCGACGAGGTGATCGCGAAGCGAGGGGTGATGGCATAAAGCTGCCGGCCCTTGCCGTGCCACTCCCTGATGAGCGCCTTGCTGTCGTCATAGCCCGATTGCGGCGTGTCGAGCACGCCATCGGGCGCGTTGCGGTCCATCATCACCTTGCCGGCGATGTTGAGCATGTTGCGGTCATGCGACTCGGCGAAGAAAGCTTCTGCGGAGGCCTTGTGCACGGAGCAGTAGGCGGCGACCGTCGTGGTGCCGTGGCGCACCATCTCGTCGAGGAACAGCCGCGCGACGCGCCGGCCATGCTGCGCATTGGCGAACTTCGTCTCCTCCGGGAAAGTGTAGGCGTTTAGCCAATCGAGCAGTTCGGCGCCGTAGGAGGCGATGATCTGCATCTGCGGGAAATGCACATGGGCATCGATGAAGCCCGGAAGCAGCAGATGCGGCCGGTGATCAATCCTTCTCGCTGTCTCGTCTGCGTTCCTTTCAACATCGACGTAAGCGCCCGCAGCGACGATCCTGCCGTCGTGGATCAGCAGGCCGCCATCCTCCTCGTAGCGCCAGGCGGAATGATCATCGATGCTTTCAGGCCAGCGCACGAAGGACAGCGTGCGGCCACGCAGAAGTGTCGATGTCATGCTTATTTCCCCGCGCCTTCGAACCAGGCCACCAGCAGCGCCCGCTCCTTGTGGGTGATCTGGCTGACATTGGCGGGCGGCATGGCATGGCTGCGGCCGGCCTGCAGATAGATCTCGCGGGCATGCTCGGCGATGCCGGCGTCGGTATCCAGCATCACGCCCTTGGGCGCATGGTAGATGCCCTCGTAGACCGGCTCCTGTGAATGGCACATCGAGCAGCGGCCGAGCACGGTGTCGCGCACGGCCGGGAAATGGGCCGAGGCGATATAGACTTGCGCCGAGGCGGACGCCTTTGGTTCGCCGGTCAACACCTTCGGCACGGTGGACAACCAGACGATGATGAGGAACAGGACAAGGGCGCCCAGCCAGGTCCAGTGCGGGTTGCCGGCGCGCTTGTGCACGGTGTTGAAGTAGTGGCGGATCAACACGCCGATGATGAACACCAGGGAGGCGATGATCCAGTTGAACTCAGTGCCGAACGCCAGCGGGTAATGGTTCGACAGCATCAGAAACAGCACCGGCAGCGTCAGGTAATTGTTATGGAGCGAGCGCTGCTTGGCGATCTTGCCGTATTTCGGATCCGGCTTGCGGCCGGCGATGAGGTCGGCGACGACAATCTTCTGGTTGGGGATGATGACCATGAAGACATTGGCCGACATGATCGTGGCGGTGATGGCGCCCAGATGCAGGAAAGCGGCGCGGCCGGTGAACAGATGGGTCAGTCCCCAGGCGATGAACACCAGCACGCAGTAGAGCACCAGCATCAGGCCTGTATCGCTTTTGCCCAGCGGCGAACGGCAGAGCAGGTCATAAACCACCCAGCCGACGCCGATCGTCGCCATCGACAGGACGATGCCGACCGGCACAGACATCGGCAGCACGTTGGGATCGATCAGGAACAGGTCGGCCCCCGCATAGTAGACCACGCACAGCATGGCGAAGCCGGACAGCCAGGTGGCGTAGGATTCCCATTTGAACCAGGTGAGGTGTTCCGGCATCTCGGCCGGCGCGACCAGGTATTTCTGGATGTGATAGAAGCCGCCGCCATGCACCTGCCACTCCTCGCCGAAGGCGCCGGCAGGCATGCCCGGTCGCTGGCGCAAACCGAGATCGAGCGCGACGAAATAGAAGGACGAGCCGATCCAGGCGATGCCGGTGATGACATGCAGCCAGCGCACGGCAAAGCTCAGCCAGTCCCAGAAAATAGCGAAATCCATCATTGAAGTCGTCCCTGCCGATGAAGCGACTTTACGGTGTGGCGCGCAAACGGAAAGAGGCGAGGTGTGCGATGACTTTCAAAAAAATTGGAAAATACTAGGTTGCTCGCACGCAGCTTGATTGAAAGCCACTGAACCGCATGGCCTATCTCGACAACATCGCCGTCTTCGTCCGCGTCGTCGAGCTCGGCAATTTGTCAGCGGCCGGGCGCGACATGCGCATTTCGCCGGCGGTTGCCTCCAACCGCATCAAGGAGCTGGAGAAGCACCTTGGTGTGCGGCTGTTCAACCGCACGACACGACAATTGATGCCGACCGAGCATGGCACGGTGTTCTACACCGGCGCCAAGCAGGTGCTGGAAGCGATCACCGAGGCGGAGGCCGCGGTCTCGGCCCTTTCCGGCCAGCCGCGCGGCACCATCCGCGTGACCGCGCCGCTCGGCCTCGGCCGCCGCCTGGTCGCCTCGGGCATTCCCGATTTCCACGACAAATACCCTGATATCGAGGTGCGGCTGAGGCTCTCGGACCACAATGTCGATATCATGAAAGAGGGTATCGACGTCGCCTTTCGGCTCGGTATCATCGAGGATTCCAGCCTCAGGATGCGCGGCATCATGGAATGCGAGCGGGTGCTGGTCGCGGCACCCAAATATCTGGAGGCGCGCGGAGAGCCGGCCGAGCCGCAGGAACTGATCAGCAGGAAGCACGATTGCCTGATGCTGCGCTATTCCGGCGCGCGCGAATATGTCTGGATCCTGCAGACGCCGAACGGGCCGCAGAAATTCGAGGTGCACGGGCCCTATGATACGGACGATGGCGACGTGCTGACCGGCTGGGCGCTGTCGGGGCGCGGCATCATCAACAAGCCGCGCTTCGAGGTCGAGCCGTTCATCCGCGACCGGCGGCTGAAGATCATCCTGGCCGGCACGCCGCCCACGCCGGTGCAGTTCGCCGCCGTCTATCCGCACAAAAAGCTGCAGGACCCGAAAGTGCGCCTGCTGCTGGATTTCATGGCCGAGCGCTGCCAACGGCTGATCAAGGACATACTGGTCGGCAAGTGAGCGGCTCCTGGCCCAGTCGAAAGGGTTGCGTTGCGCGAAGGCAAACTTAGGTTCGCGGATGCCGCCTCATGGCCGATGGGCTTTGCGCCGACTGACGAGCAAACCACAATGCATCTAGCCGTTTCGCTCAACATTGCCTCCACGGCCGGGCAGGCCGGCGCGCTCACCTTCAGCGACTTGGCCGGCTTCGCGCAGCGGGCGGAAGCGGCCGGGCTGGACATGATTGTTCTCGACGATGCGCCGCCGGGCAGGGCCGGGTCGGGCAACCCGTTCGAAGCGACGACCCTGCTTGCCGCACTGGCGACCGTGACGAGCAGGATCGGGCTGGTCGCCACCGCGTCGATGGTTGCCCACCAGCCCTACAATCTGGCGCGCCGGTTCGCCTCGCTCGATATCATCAGCCACGGTCGCGCCGGATGGAACGCAACGATGGCGCAGGCGCCGAGCGAGGCGGCCAATTTCAGCCGGCCGGATGGATTTTCCAGCGACGAGTTTCGCCGCCGCTCCGAGGAATATATCGGCATCGTCCAGGGCTTGTGGAATGGCTGGGAGGCGGACGCGCTGTTGTTCGACAAAGACAGCGGCCGCTTTCACGATCCCGGAAAAATGCACCAGCTCGACCACAAGGGCGAATTCTTCGCCGTGCGCGGACCGCTGAACGTGGCGCGTTCGCCGCAGGATACGCCGGTTCTGGTCCTGTCCGGCCTGGCGGCAGGCGACCTCGACATTGCCGCGCGCACAGCCGATGTCATCCTGCTGGGCGAAAGGCGGGCAGCGCGGCGCAAGGCACGCCATGACGAATTCAGGCGCCGCGTTTCCGCGTCCGGGCGCGAACCGGATGCCGTGAGAATATTGGCTGACATATCCCTCGCCGCCAACGGCGTCGCCGGGCTGGCCGACAGGATGGAGGAAGAATTCCGGGCGAACAATTGCGACGGATTCAACATCCGGCTGTCCGCGCACATTTCAGCGCTCGACGATTTCACCAATCGCGTTCTGCCGGAGCTGCGGCGGCGCGGGCTGTTTCGACAGAGCCATGGGGGCACAACGCTGCGCTCGCATCTGGGACTCAGCGGCGGAGGCGACCGATGACCGCGCGCCAGATGAAGCTCGGCGCCTTTCTGTGGGCGACGGGCCACCATATCGCCGCCTGGCGGCATCCCCAGGCCCATGTGAAGGCCGGGATCGACATCGATCATTACGTCGCGCTGGCACGCACGGCGGAAGCGGCGAAATTCGACCTGTTGTTCTGCGAGGATGCGGCCGGCCTGCGCGAAGCCGATGTCAGCATCGCCAGCCAGACCTCGCGTTCGATCGGCTTCGAGCCGATCAGCCTGCTTTCCGCACTCGCTGTCCAGACCAGCCGCATCGGCCTCGTCTCCACGGCTTCGACCAGCTACAACGAGCCTTACGGGCTGGCACGAACCTTCCTTTCGCTCGACCAGCTGAGCGGCGGGCGCGCCGGCTGGAACCTGGTCACGTCGGCCAGCCCAATCGAGGCCGCCAACTTCGGCGCAACGGGTCTCAGACCCCACGCCGATCGTTATGAACGGGCACGAGAATTCGCCGAAGTCGTCACCAGGCTTTGGCACGGCAAGCTCGGCGCCTCCGGCCATGACGGCCAGAGCTTTTCGGTGTGCGATCCACTCGATTTGCCGCGTTCGCCGCAGGGCGCCCCGGTCATGGTTCAGGCCGGCGCCTCGGATGTCGGCCGCGATCTCGCCGCTCGCACCGCCGATGTGGTGTTCACCGCCGCGCAGACTTTCGCGGAAGCGAAGGCTTTCTACGACGATCTCAAGGGCCGTCTGGCGGCCTATGGACGCGAACCGGACGACATCAAGATCATGCCCGGCGTCGCCCCGGTGGTGGCGGAAACCGAAGCGGAAGCGCGGGCGAAATACGAGGAGCTGCAGGAGCTGATCCCCGATGACGTCGGCGTAGCGCTGCTGTCCAGCTATCTCAGCATCTCCGATCTTCGGCGCTATCCGCTCGACGGGCCGCTGCCCGAATTGCCGGAGAGCGAAGGCATGAAAAGCCGGCAGGCCCTGGTCATCGAGCAATCGCGCCGCGACGGCCTTTCCATCCGCCAGCTTGCCCGCCATTTCGCTGGCGCACGCGGCCATTGGCGCATCGTCGGGACCGCGGTGCAGATCGCAGACGAACTCCAGGCCCGGTTCGAGGGCGGTGCGGCGGACGGCTTCAACGTCATGCCGTCATATTTCCCCGGCGAACTCGATGCCTTCGCCACCCTGGTCGTGCCGGAGCTGCAGCGGCGCGGCCTGTTTCGTAGGGATTATGAGGGCCGCACACTGCGCGATCATCTGGGCTTGAAGCAACCGGTATAGCCGCGACGTGACCTTACCCGGCCGTCGTCCTATCATGCGGCACCTGGTGCTCGGCATTTGCCGCGGCGCCGTGATTGACCAGCGCCGTCATGATCTCGGCGGCCGCTAGCGCGGCAATGACGGATGGGCGCTTGTCTTTCACGGCATCACCGCCAATTGGGGAAACGAGGCGGGCAAACTGCGCTTCCGTGCCCTCAGCCGACTTCAGGAACCAATTCCTGAATGTCGCTTTCTTGGTCTTTGAGCCGATCATGCCGACATAGGCGGTGTCATCACGCTTCAGGGCTTCGGCGACAATCAGGAAGTCCAGCGCATGATCATGGGTGAGGATGGCGAAGGCGCTGCCTGCAGGCGCGTTGCGCACCTCGGCTTCAGGCATCGGGGTCAGCCGCGTCTCGATGGCTTGCGGCATTCCTTCAAGCGCGTCGGCCCGTGTTTCGATGACGACGGCACGCACAGGGAGAAGGGCGACCGCGGAGGCCAGCGCCTGGCCGACGTGGCCGCCGCCGAAAATGTAGACATAAGGCAGTTCAGCCTGCTCGATCTCCGCGGCCGAAATCAGCTCCTGCGCCAACGTCGCATCGACGAGGCGGATCGACACTTCGACACGCCCGCCACAGCATTGGCCGATCTCCGGGCCGAGCGCCACGTCGAAGATCACGCGGGTGTCGGGGCGGGTTTCTTCACCCTCCCCCTCAGGGGGAGGGTCGGACGGCAAAGTCGTCTGCGGGGCTGTGAACGCCACTCCCCCACCCCGTTTCGCTGAAGCCGCTTCGCGGCGTCCGCTCGCCGACCCTCTCGACAAGGGGGAGGGTGAAGAACCAAGCATCTGCCTAGCCTTGTCGATGGCCATATATTCCAGTTGGCCGCCGCCGATCGTGCCCGATGTCGCCGCTTGCGAGACAAGCATGAAGGCGCCCTTCTCGCGCGGCGTCGAGCCCTTCGTCGCCGCGACCTCGACGAGCGCGACCCGGCCGGCTTGGCCAAAAAAGGCTTTCAGGCTTTGCACAGTCGCGTTCATTTTCACATTCCCTGTCGGGAAATATAGGCCTTTTCGGCCTGTTTTGCACGTGTTGCCGGTGTCAGGCCTTCGCCTCTTGCTTCAGCCGCTCGATCGCCATCAGCACGCGTTCCGGTGTCGCAGGCGCATCGAGACGCGGACAGATCCTGTGGTCGGCGACGCTGGCCACCGCGTCAGACAGGGCATGCAGCACCGACATGCCGAGCGGGAAGGGCGGCTCGCCGACCGCCTTGGAGCGGTGGATTGTCGGCTCACCGGCCTCCGGCCAATCGGCCAGTGTCACGTTGAAGATCTTGGGCCGGTCCGAGGCCAACGGGATCTTGTAGGTCGACGGCGCATGGGTGCGCAGCCGACCCTTCTCGTCCCACCACAATTCCTCCGTCGTCAGCCAGCCCATGCCCTGGATGAAACCGCCCTCGACCTGGCCGAGGTCGATGGCGCGGTTCAGCGAGCGGCCCGTCTCGTGCAGGATGTCGGTGCGTTCGACCATGTATTCGCCGGTCAGCGTGTCGACCGAGACTTCCGAGCAGGAGGCGCCATAGGCGAAATAATAGAAAGGACGGCCCTCGCCCTTGTCGCGGTCCCAGTGGATCTTCGGCGTCTTGTAAAAGCCGGCCGCCGAAAGCTGGATGCGGGCCATATAGGCCTGCTTGACGAGGTCGGCGAAAGGTATCTCCTGGTTGCCGATGCGCACCCTGTTGGGCAGGAACAGCACCTGGTCGCGTGGCACCTGGTATTTCTCGGCGGCGAAATCGGTCAGCCGGTCCTTGATCTGGCGGGCGCCGTTCTGCGCCGCCATTCCATTGAGGTCGGTGCCGGACGACGCGGCGGTGGCCGAGGTGTTCGGCACCTTGCCGGTGGTCGTCGCGGTGATCTTCACCTGGTCGAGATCGATCTGGAACTCTTGCGCCACCACTTGCGCCACCTTGACGTTGAGGCCCTGCCCCATCTCGGTGCCGCCATGGTTCAGATGCACCGAACCGTCGGTGTAGACATGCACCAGCGCGCCGGCCTGGTTGTAATGCGTGGCGGTAAACGAGATGCCGAACTTGACCGGCGTCAGTGCGAGGCCTCGCTTGATGAAGCGGCTGTTGTTGTTGAAGGCCGAGATTTCGCGCCGGCGCCTTGCATAACTGGCGCTTTCTTCCAGTTCCGCCACGATGCGGTGGATGATGTTGTCCTCGACCACCTGGTGGTAGGGCGTGACGTTGCGGTCGGCGGTTCCATAGAAATTCCGCTTGCGGATCTCAAGCGGGTCCTTGCCGACGGCAAACGCCACCTCGTCGATGATGCGCTCGGCGCCGACCATGCCTTGCGGGCCCCCGAAGCCCCGAAAGGCTGTGTTCGAGACCGTGTTGGTGTAGAGCGGCGCCGACTGCGCATGCACCGCCGGCCAGAAATAAGTGTTGTCGCAGTGGAACAGCGCGCGGTCGGTGACCGGGCCGGAAAGATCCGCAGAAAAGCCGCAGCGCGCCGCGAACATGAAGTCGACGCCGAGAATATTGCCCTCATCGTCGAAGCCGGCTTCGTAGTCGATGAGGAAATCGTGCCGCTTGCCGGTGGCGATCATGTCATCATCGCGATCGGGCCGGATTTTCACTGCCCGATGATGCTTCTTGGCGGCGATCGCGGCCAGCGCGGCGAACTGGTTGCCCTGCGTTTCCTTGCCGCCGAAGCCGCCCCCCATGCGGCGCATTTCCACGGTAATGGCGTTGCTCGGCACGCCGAGTGCATGACCAACCATGTGCTGGACTTCGCTCGGATGCTGCGTCGAGGAATAGATGGTGACGTCCTGATCCTCGCCGGGAACCGCCATCGCGATATGCCCTTCGAGGTAGAAATGCTCCTGGCCGCCGACGCGCATTTTTCCTTTCAGCCGGCGGGGGGCCTGACGGATCGCAGCAGCCGCGTCGCCGCGCTTCAGCGTCAGAGGCGGCGTGACGAGTTTGTCCCTGGTCGGATCGAGCGCGCCGATGTCGGTGACGAAAGGCAATTCCTCGTATTCGACCCTTGCCAGCCTGGTGGCGCGCCGCGCCTGCTCGCGCGTCTCGGCAATCACGCAAAAGATCGGCTGGCCGAAAAACTGTACCTCGCCGTCGGCGAGTACCGGCTCGTCATGGCGCCCGGTCGGCGAAATGTCGTTCTCGCCCGGCACATCCTTTGCCGTGAGCACGTCGATCACGCCGGGGGCGGCGCGCGCCGCCGACAGGTCCATTTTGGCGATGGTGGCATGCGTGGCCGTGGCCAAGCCGAGGCAGCCATGCAGCGTGCCCGCCGGTTCGGGCATATCGTCGATGTAAACGGCGCTGCCGCTGACATGCTTGTGCGCGGAATCATGGCGCTGGTCTGTGGCGACGCCGCCGACGATCTTTTCGGCCTTTAAATTGGCGCTGGCGTGCTTGTTCATCATGCCGCCTCGTTGCGCGACACCTGGAACGGTGCCCTGGTGCCGGTGGTTTCGACAAAGAAACGCAACAACAAGTTTTTCGCCGCCAAAGCCCGATATTCAGCGCTCGCCCGCATGTCGGTGAGCGGCGTGAAATCCGTTGCGTATTCGGCCATCGCAGCCTCGACTGTTTCTTCGGTCCAGGGCTTGCTGAGCAGTGCCTTCTCGACGTTCGCAGCCCGCTTCGGCGTCGCCGCCATGCCGCCATAGGCGATGCGGATATCGGCCACGGTGCCGTCCCTGGCCAAGGTCAGAAAAAACGCGCCGAGGGCGGCGGTGATATCCTCGTCGCGGCGCTTGGTGATCTTGTAGACGGCGAACTTCGTTTCGTTTGCCGGAACCGGCACATGCACGGCCTCGACGAACTCGCCGGCCTGCCGGTCCTGCTTGCCATAGGCGATGAAGAAATCCTCGAGCGGGATCGTGCGCCGCTTGCTTCCACGGCGCAGCGTCAGCCGCGCGCCGAGCGCGATGAATGGCGGCGGTGTGTCGCCGATCGGCGAGCCATTGGCGATGTTGCCGCCGATCGTGCCCATGTTGCGCACCTGTTCGCCGCCGATGCGATCGAACAATGGCCCGAGCGCCGGGATGCGTTTCGACAGCATCGCGAAGGCATCGGAATAGGTGACGCCGGCGCCGATCGAGATCACGTCCTTGTCCTCGGCAATGGCGCACAGCCCGTCGAGATTGCCGATGAAGATGACAGGCGAAATATCGCGCATGTGCTTGGTCACCCAGAGACCGACATCGGTCGAGCCGGCGACGATGGTGGCGCCCGGTTCCTTGTCGAGCACGGCGGCGAAATCGTCAACGTCAGCCGGCACGACGAGCCGCGCCTTGCCGGCGCCGATCTCGATCCGTGCCCCGTCGCCCATCGCCTCGAATCTGGCCATGATCGACTGACGCTCCAGCGCAAGCGGATCCTTCTGTGCTTTGCCGTAGCTGGAGATGGCGCGGGCCGCGCGCATGATCGCCTCATAGCCGGTGCAGCGGCAGAGATTGCCCTGCAAGGCCTTTTCGATGGCCGCGTCCGACGGTTCCGGTGATTTCATCCACAAGCCGTAAAGCGACATGACAAAACCTGGCGTGCAGAAGCCGCATTGCGAACCGTGGAAATCCACCATCGCCTGCTGCACCGGGTGCAACTGGCCCGGCGTTCCACGGAGATGCTCGACCGTCACGACATGGGTGCCGTCCAACGAACCCAGAAAGCGGATGCAGGCGTTGACACTTTCATAGACCAGTTCGCCGGCGGAAAGCCTGCCGACCAGCACGGTGCAAGCGCCGCAATCGCCCTCTGCGCAGCCTTCCTTGGTGCCGCGCAGCGATCGGTCGAGCCGCAGCCAGTCGAGCAAGGTCGCGTCAGGCGCCACGGATGACAGCACGACATCCCTGCCGTTGAGGATAAAACGAATATCGTTACGGATCTTGACCTCGGCCACGTCTCAGCTCCCCCTGTAAGTCGAATAGCCGTAGGGCGAGACGAGCAGCGGCACATGATAATGCACGGCATCCGCCATGCCGAAGCGGATCGGCACGGTGTCGAGGAAGGCCGGCTCGGGCAGTTTCGTTCCCTGGCGCCGCAGATAGTCGCCAGCGGCGAACACAAGCTCGTATTCGCCGGTCTGGAAATCCGCGTCGGCCAAAAGCGGTGCGTCGCAACGGCCGTCGGCGTTGGTGGCGACCGTCTTGAGATGCGTCCTGGCCGAGCCATCGATCCGGTAGAGCGCGATCGACAATCCCGCCGCGGGCTTGCCGGTCGCCGTATCCAGCACATGGGTCGTCAGACGTCCGCCATCGATTTTCGACGTTTCTGCCATTGTCCGCCTCCCATTCCAACACGAACAAACCGGCCGGTACAGCCAAACATTGCTGATGAATTGTGCGCCAATTAAAGGCGATGCATAAGTCCCGGTCGAGCGGAGTGCGACAAAAACACTTTCAAAAATTTTCGGGGGAATGCGAGAAGCACCCTTTCGATATCCTGATCATACTTCGGGCGATGCCCCGTGGGAGGGACGATGCGTTACACCAGAGACATGCGCGGCTACGGAGCCAATCCGCCGGATCCCAAATGGCCCGGTGGCGCGCATGTGGCCGTGCAATTTGTCGTCAATTACGAAGAAGGCGGCGAGAACTGCGTCCTGCATGGCGACAAGGCTTCGGAAGCCTTCCTGTCGGAAATCGTCGGCGCGGCTCCCTGGGCGGGCCAACGCCATTGGAACATGGAATCGATCTACGAATATGGGGCGCGGGCAGGCTTCTGGCGGCTGCTTCGCCTGTTCAACGAGGCCGAGGTGCCAGTGACCTGTTACGGCGTCGCCACGGCACTCGCCCGCTCGCCCGATCAGGTGACGGCGATGCAGGATGCCGGCTGGGAGATCGCCTCGCACGGACTGAAATGGATCGACTACCGCGACCACAGCGCCGAGGACGAGCGCCGCGACCTCAAGGAGGCGATCCGGCTGCACTACGAAGTGACAGGCGCGCGCCCGACGGGCTGGTACACCGGCCGGACGTCGATCAACACCGTGCGGCTGGTGGCGGAGGAAGGCGGCTTCGACTACGTCTCCGACACTTATGACGACGAGCTGCCCTACTGGTTCGCGGATGACGGGACCGACAGGCCGCAGCTCATCATCCCCTACACGCTCGATGCCAACGACATGCGCTTCGCCACGCCGCAGGGCTTCAACTCGGGCGACCAGTTCTTCGCCTATCTGAAGGACAGTTTCGACACGCTCTATGCCGAAGGCAAGGCTGGGCGGCCGCGCATGATGAATATCGGCCTGCACTGTCGCCTCGTCGGGCGGCCGGGGCGGGTGGCGGCGCTGAAGCGCTTCGTCGACTATGTGAAGTCGCACGACAAGGTCTGGCTGGCGCGGCGTATCGACATCGCCAGGCATTGGCGCGAGACCCATCCATACAAGCCGCCGGTGCTGCGCCCTTCGAGGATGGAATTCGAGGCCTTCGTGCATGCTTTCGGCGGCGTTTTCGAACATTCGCCGTGGATAGCCGAGCGCGCTTACGAGCTGGAACTTGGCCCGGCGCACGACAGCGCCGGCGGCCTGCACAATGCGCTCTGCCGCGTTTTCCGCGCCGCAAGCGAAACGGAGCGGCTCGGCGTGCTCAACGCCCATCCCGACCTTGCCGGCAAGCTGGCAAGGGCCAGGCGGCTGACGGCTGAATCGGCCAGGGAACAGGCTTCGGCCAGCCTCGATGAGCTGACCGACAAGGAGCGCGAGCTGTTTTCCAAGCTCAATGCCGCCTACGTCACCACCTTCGGTTTCCCGTTCATCATCGCGGTGAAGGGTAAGACCAGGCAAGAAATCCTGGCGGAGTTCGAAAGGCGCATCGGCAACAGCCGCGGCGTCGAATTCGAGACCGCCTGCAAACAGGTCGAGCGCATCGCGCTCTTCCGCCTCAAGGACATGCTTCCGCAATAGGTTTGAACCCATGGATACGATCAGGATGCCCGAGCGAACCTATTATGCTCCACATGGCGGCCATTCCGGCCAGAGTGAGCTTCTGACCGGCCGCGCCGTCTTCACCGAGGCCTATGCCGTCATCCCCAAGGGCGTGATGCAGGACATCGTCACCAGCGCCCTGCCATTCTGGGACAAGACCCGCGTCTGGATATTGTCGAGGCCGCTGTCGGGCTTTGCCGAGACGTTTTCGCAGTACATCGTCGAGATCGCGCCCGGCGGTGGCAGCGACCGGCCGGAACCCGATGCCGGCGCCGAGGGCGCCTTGTTCGTGGTCGAAGGCGAACTGACCGTCCTGCTTGCCGGCGAAAGACATGTCTTGCGGCCGGGCGGCTTCGCCTTCCTGCCGCCGTCGAGCGGCTGGACTGTTCGCAACGAAAGCAATGCGGCTGTCCGCTTTCACTGGATACGCAAGGCTTATGAGTCCGTCAGCGGCCTCGAGGTCCCGCAAGCCTTCTTCACCAACGAGCAGGACATCGGGCCGACGCCGATGCCGGGTACCGACGGCCGTTGGGCGACGACGCGCTTCGTCGATCCGGCCGACATGCGCCATGACATGCACATGACCATCGTCACCCTCGAACCGGGCGCGGTCATTCCCTTTGCCGAGACCCATGTCATGGAGCACGGGCTCTATGTCCTGGAAGGCAAGGCCGTCTACCGGCTCAACCAGGACTGGGTCGAGGTGGAGGCCGGCGACTATATGTGGCTGCGCTCCTTCTGTCCGCAGGCCTGCTATGCCGGCGGACCGGGAAAATTCCGCTATCTGCTCTACAAGGACGTCAACCGGCACGCCAAGCTCGGCGGTGCCGGGATCGCGGGGCGTGCGCCGTGACCCGCATCGTCGCGCGGCCGCTGACCCGCGAGGGCTTTGCCCCGTTCGGCGATGTCATCGACATGGGCGGCGACAACCACTACCCGATCAATGGCGGCAAGGCCGAGCGCTACCATGATCTGGCGACCGCCGAGGCGGTAGGGCCGAATGCGCGCGTGCTGATCTCGATGGTGCGCGGCACGCCTTACGAATTGCCGCTGGCGCTGACCATGGTCGAGCGTCACCCGCTCGGCAGCCAGGCCTTTGTCCCGCTGTCGCCACGACCGTTCCTGGTCGTCGTCTGTCATGACGGCAAGGACGGTCCGGCCGAGCCGCATGCCTTCATCACCAAGCCAGGGCAAGGCATCAATTATTCACGCAATCTATGGCACGGCGTACTGACGCCATTGGGTGAGCCCCAGGATTTCCTGATCGTCGACCGTGGCGGCGACGGCTCCAATCTCGAAGAATTCCATTTTTCGCACGCCTACGAGATTCATCTCCCCGACGAGATCCTTTGATGACCGACATTTCGCTGATCGACCGCCTGCTCGACGTGATCGAGCACGACATCGTGCCGAAGACGCAGGAAGGCGTCGCCCATGGCAACAAGCTGTTCGGCGCGGCGATCCTGAAGAAAGGCGACCGCTCGCTGGTGCTGGCCGAAACCAACAACGAGATCGAAAACCCGCTCTGGCATGGCGAAGTGCACTGCCTGAAACGCTTCTACGAAATGCCCAAAGCCGAACGTGTCGACACCAAGGAGGCCATCTTCCTGGCCACGCACGAGCCCTGTTCGCTCTGCCTGTCGGCGATCACCTGGACCGGTTTCGACAATTTCTACTATCTGTTCAGCCACGAGGATTCGCGCGACAGTTTTGCCATCCCGCACGATCTGAAAATCCTGAAAGAGGTCTTCACCCTCGATCCCGGCGGTTACAATGCCGAGAATGCCTATTGGAAGAGCTTTTCGATCCGCAGGCTGGTGCGGGCGCTGCCCGAGGCGGAACGCGGGCGGCTGGAGGCGCGCATCGGCAAGATTGCAGCACTTTATGAAGCGCTCTCTGGCGACTACCAGGCCAACAAGGCCGAGAACGACATTCCGCTGAACTGAGGGCACCAAGCAGCGGCACAGGTCGCATATTCCGCTGCTCCAGTCGCGAATGGCGATTGAAACTTGCCGCGCCGCGAGGCGTTATGCGCGCCATGAAAACCGTCACCGAGTTTCCCCGCAAGGTCGTCGAATTCCCTGATATGGCCATCGTCATGCCGGATGGCTGCCGGCTGTCGGCGCGGGTATGGATGCCGGAAGATGCCGGCGACGATCCGGTGCCTGTCATCCTCGAGCATCTGCCCTACCGCAAGCGCGACGGCACCATCTTTCGTGACCAGCTGACGCATCCCTATTTCGCCGGCCACGGCTATGCCTCGATCCGTGTCGACATGCGCGGCAATGGCGATTCCGAAGGGCTGATGGACGACGAATATTCCGAGCAGGAATTGCAGGACGCCTGCGACGTCATCGCCTGGGCGGCGGCTCAACCCTGGTGCAACGGCAATGTCGGCATGATGGGTATTTCCTGGGGCGGCTTCAACTGCCTGCAGGTGGCCGCCAAGCAGCCGCCGGCGCTCAAGGCGGTGATCAGCCTGTGCTCGACCGTTGATCGCTATGCCGACGACATCCACTACAAGGGCGGCTGCCTGCTGCTGGAAAATTTCGGCTGGGCCTCGACAATGCTGTCCTATTCGTCACGGCCGCCGGACCCGCTGCTGGCGGGCGACAACAGATGGCGCGACCTGTGGCTCAGCCGGCTGGAGAACCAGTCGTTCCTTTTGCCACTCTGGCTTGGCCACCAGCACCGCGACGCCTACTGGAAACGGGGCTCAATCTGCGAGGATTTCTCCGCCGTCAAGGCCGCGGTGCTATCAATCGGCGGCTGGCATGACGGCTACCGCAACACCATCTCGCATCTCGTCGCCAACATCGAGGCGCCGGTCAAAGGCATTGTCGGCCCGTGGATCCACAAATACCCGCATTATGCCGGGCCCCAGCCGGCAATCGGCTTCCTGCAGGAAGCGCTGCGCTGGTGGGACCGCTGGCTGAAGGGTATCGAGACCGGCGTCGAGGCCGACCCGGCCTACCGCGCCTATGTGATGGACAGCGTGCGGCCAGCGCGCTGGCATCCGGAACGGCCGGGCCGCTGGGTGGCGGAGCGGCAGTGGCCTTCGCCCGACATCAAGACGCAAACGATCGAATTGATCCCGGCGGGCGGTAAATCCGTCACCATCGCTTCGCCGCAAAGCTGTGGGCTGGCCGGCGGTGAGTATTTCCCGTTCACCTTCGGCCCGGAATTGCCGGGCGACCAGCGTCCCGACGACGCGCTGTCGGTGTGTTTCGACCAGCAGGAACTCGCCGAGGCGATCGACATCGTCGGCGCACCGGAAGTCGACGTCCGGTTATCCTGCGACCGTCCGCAGGCCAACATCGCGGTGCGGCTTTGCGACGTGCATCCCGATGGCGCCTCGGAACTGATCTCCTATGGCGTGCTCAACCTCACGCACCGCCTCTCGCACGAATTCCCGCAAGCGCTTGTCCCCGGCGAGAGCGTTTCGGCACGCGTCGTGCTCGACCAGTGCGCCTATCGCGTGCCGGCCGGCCACCATTTGCGCATAGCCGTCTCGAACGCCTATTGGCCCATGATCTGGCCCTCGCCGGAGCCGGTCCGCCTGAGCCTGTCGGCGGCGACGCTGAAGCTGCCGCTGCGCCCGTTGGCGACGGGCGACGAGGTCACGTTCGCCGCGCCGGAGGCTGCTTCCCCCTGGGCAACCGAGACCATCCGCCCGGCCAATTCGGAACGCCGCGTCGACCGCGACGAGAAGACCGGCATCGTCACGCTTTCCATAGAAGACGATTTCGGCGAGGTGCGCGATCTTGCACATGGCCTGGCGAACGGCAGCATCGCCCGCGAGACCTGGACGATCCATCCGGACGATCCGTTGTCGGCTGGGGGACGGACGCATTGGACGCAAACCCTGTCGCGAAGCGGATGGTCGGTGCGCACCGAAACATCGGCCGAAATACGCTCGGACGCCAAAAACTTCATCGTAAGCGCCCGAATTGAAGCTTACGAAGGCGAAAAACTCGTCTTCGAACGCGATTTTGAACAGGCGGTTCCGCGCTCGCTTGTTTGAGCGGCAAGGCATTGGTCCAATTGCGACGTGCCATTTACGCCACGGCATGTCGCATTCGGTCTTGCTTACCGCTTTCCCTTGCGGTCATTATTCCCCTCACAAGAAACAAGAAAACGACCACTAAGGTCGAACCAACAGAGTGAGGAACTCAAAATGTCAAACGAACTGGAATTCCTTAGCCGACGTGTCGCTTCAGGCAAGCTCAGCCGTCGTGATTTTCTCGGCCGGGCGGCAGCGCTCAGCGTCACCGCGACCTTCGCCAACTCACTGCTTTCGAGCGCGGCGCGCGCAGCCGGCCCGGTCAAGGGCGGCACGCTCAAGGCAGGCCTGGTCGGCGGCGAGTCCACCAATAGCCTGGATCCAGCCCTATTCATGACGCAGGTGCCATTCGCCTTCGGCAAAATGTGGGGCGAACTGATTGTCGAGCTTTCCCCCGAGGGCAAGCTCGAGAACCGCATCGCCGAGGAGATCGGCTCGTCCGACGATGCCAAGGTCTGGACGCTGAAGATCCGCGACGGCGTCGAGTTCCACAATGGCAAGACGGTGACCGCCGAAGACGTCGCCGCCACGCTCGAGCGTCATTCGGACGAGAAGTCGAAGTCCGGCGCGCTCGGCTACATGAAAGGCATCGAAAGCATCAAGGCCAGCGGCAAGGAAGTGGTGCTGACGCTGAAGGAGGCCAATGCCGATCTGCCCTACCTGCTCAGCGACTACCACTTGATCGTCCAGCCCAATGGCGGCAAGGACAAGGCCGATGCCGGCATCTCGGCGGGCCCCTACAAGGTCACCACCAACGAGCCCGGCGTGCGCCATGGCGGCGAGCGCTTCGCCAATTACTGGCAGGGCGACAAGATGGGCCATGCCGACCAGATCGAGATCATCGTCATCAACGACGCCACGGCCCGTACGGCAGCCCTGCAGGGCGGCCAGGTCAACATGGTCAACCGCGTCGAGCCGAAGATCGTCGACCTGATCAAACGCGTGCCGGGCGTCACCATCCGCAACCATGCGGGACCGGGCCACTACGTCTTCATCATGCACTGCAACACGGCGCCGTTCGACAATAACGACCTCAGGATGGCGCTGAAGCTGGCGATCGACCGCGAAGAAATGCTGAAGAAGGTGCTGCGCGGTTACGGTTCGCTCGGCAATGATTTCCCGATCAATGCCGCCTACCCGCTGTTCACCGAGATCGAGCAGCGCACGTATGATCCGGACAAGGCCAAGTTCCACTACAAGAAGTCGGGGCATGACGGTGCGGTGCTGCTCAGGACCTCCGACGTCGCCTTCCCCGGCGCCGTCGACGCGTCCCAGCTTTTTCAGCAGAGCGCGGCCAAGGCCGGCATCCAGATCGAGCTCAAGCGCGAGCCGGGCGACGGCTACTGGAACGAGGTCTGGAACAAGCAGCCCTTCTGCGCCTCCTATTGGGGCGGACGCTCGACCCAGGACCAGATGTACTCGACTGCCTACCTGTCGACCGCCGACTGGAACGACACGCGTTTCAAGCGCCCGGATTTCGACAAGATGGTGCTGGCGGCGCGCGCCGAGCTGGACGAGGCCAAGCGCAAGGCGATATATCACGACATGGCCGTCATGGTACGCGACGAAGGCGGCCTGATCCTGCCGATGTTCAACCAGTTCATCGACGCCACCGGCGCCAAGGTGGGCGGCTGGGTGGACGATCCGCACCAGGAGTTGATGAATGGCTACGCCCTGGCAAAGTGCTGGCTCGAAGCCTGAGCCGGCCTTGCCCAGATGTCCTCACCCATCGTGAAATTGGTGGCCCAGCGCGTTGCGCTGGGCATCCTCCTTTTGTTGGCCGTCTCGGTCCTGATCTTCGCCGGCACACAGATCCTGCCCGGCGACGTCGCGCAAGCCATCCTGGGGCAGTCGGCGACACCGGAATCGCTCGCCAATCTGCGTGAGCAGCTTGGGCTCAACGACCCGGCCTATATCAGGTATTTCCGCTGGCTCGGCGGCGTTTTGACCGGCGATCTCGGGACCGCCATGTCGAGTGGACAGGATATCGCGACATCGATCAAGGGCCGGCTGTGGAACACGCTGTTCCTCGCCTTCTGGGCGGCGATCGTGGCCATTCCGCTAGCCATAACGCTTGGCCTGATCGCGGTGCGCTACCGCAACGGCTGGGTCGACAAGCTGATCTCGGGACTGGCGCTCGCCTCGACCTCCTTCCCGGAATTCTTCATCGGCTACTTGCTGGTCTTCTACTTCGCGGTTCAGCATCAGTGGTTCCCCGCCATCTCGACCGTCTATGACGGCATGCCTTTCGGTGAACGCATGCAGGCGATCGCGCTGCCGGCGGCGGCGCTGACGCTGGTGGTGCTTGCCCATATGATGCGCATGACGCGCGCGGCGATCCTAAACGTCATGCAATCGGCCTATGTGGAGACCGCCGAGCTCAAGGGACTCTCGGCTTTCGCGGTCATCCGCAAACATGCCTTCCCGAACGCCATCGCGCCGATCATCAACGTGGTCATGCTCAACCTCGCCTATCTGATCGTCGGCGTGGTCGTGGTCGAAGTGATCTTCGTCTATCCCGGCATGGGGCAGTATCTGGTCGATCACGTCACCAAGCGCGACGTGCCGGTGGTGCAGGCGGTCGGACTGATCTTCGCCGCCGTCTATATCGGCCTCAACATCATCGCTGACATAGCGGCAATCGTCGCCAATCCGCGCCTGAGGCATCCCAAATGAAGAGGGCGGGCATGCTCGACATCAAACGCATCCCCGTGCCCGCGCTGGTCGGCCTGGTGCTGACGGCCCTGTTCGTGCTGGCCGCCATCTTCGCGCCGTGGCTTGCGCCGCACGGCAATGGCGAGATCGTCGGCGACGTCTGGGAGCCCATGTCGGCCGCGCATTGGCTGGGCACCGACAACCTTGGCCGCGATCTGCTGTCGCGCATGATCTATGGTGCGCGCATCACCCTGTTCATCGCAGTGCTCGCCACGGCGTTGTCCTTCTCGCTTGGCGCCATTCTCGGCTTTTCGGCGGCGGTGTTCGGCGGCTGGTTCGACACGCTGCTGTCGCGCCTCGTCGATCTCCTGATGTCGATCCCGACGCTGATCATGGGCCTTGTCGTGCTCTCGGTGCTGCCGACAAACCTGGTGACGCTGATCCTGGTGATGGGCATTCTTGACTCGACCCGCGTCTACCGCCTGTCGCGCGCGGTGGCCGTCGACATCAACGTCATGGATTATGTCGAAGCCGCCAAGCTGCGCGGCGAAGGCAGCGCCTGGATCATCTTCCGCGAGATCCTGCCCAATGCGCTGTCGCCGCTGGTCTCGGAACTCGGCCTGCGCTTCATCTATGCCGTGCTGTTCCTGTCGACGCTCTCCTTTCTTGGCCTCGGCGTACAGCCGCCGGATGCCGACTGGGGCGGCATGGTCAAGGAAAACAAGGACGGCATCGTCTTCGGCATTGCCGCGGCGCTCATACCGGCGGCCGCGATCGCGGCGCTTGCGATCTCGGTCAATCTCGTCGCCGACTGGGTGCTCAACCGCACGACAAGCCTGAAAGGAGGACGCGGATGATGGCCGACAGCAAAGCGAAATCCAGCCCGCTCCTCGATATCCGCAACCTGCGCATCGAGGCCATGGTCTACCCACCGGGCGAAGCGCCAAAGACCATCACGCTCGTCCATGACGTCTCGCTGACCCTGGAAAAGGGCAAGGTGCTCGGCCTGATCGGCGAATCCGGTGCCGGCAAGTCGACCATCGGCCTGTCTTCGATGGGTTATGGGCGCGGCGGCGTGCGCATCACCGGCGGCGAGGTGCTCCTCAACGGCCGCGACATCCTCAAGGGCGGCAAGGAAGGTTTCCGCAGGCTGCGCGGCCGCGAGGTCTGCTATGTCGCGCAGTCGGCGGCAGCGGCGTTCAACCCGGCGCACAGGCTGATGGACCAGGTTGTCGAAGCCACCCTCCTGCACGGCAGGGCGACGCGCGCGGAGGCCGAGAAACGCGCCGTCGCGCTGTTCAAGAAGCTGAGCCTGCCCAATCCCGAAACCATCGGCGAGCGTTTCCCGCACCAGGTCTCCGGAGGCCAGCTGCAGCGTGTGATGACGGCGATGGCGCTGTGCTCGGAACCGGACCTGATCGTCTTCGACGAGCCGACGACGGCGCTCGACGTGACGACGCAGATCGACGTGCTGTCGGCGATCAAGGACGCCATCCGCGACACGCATGTGGCCGCGCTCTACATCACCCACGACCTCGCCGTCGTCGCCCAGGTGTCGGACGAGATCATGGTGCTGCGCCACGGCCGGCTGGTCGAATGGGGCGGCACCCGCCAGATCATCAAGGAGCCGCGCCAGGAGTACACCAACGCTCTGGTGTCAGTGCACGAGATCGAACACGCCGAGCAGAAACCCGGCGTCTCGCCATTCCTGTCCGTGAAGAACGTCACCGCCGCGTATGGCGGCGGTCATGTCAAGGTGCTGAAGAACGTCTCCGTCGATATCTATCCCGGCCAGACGCTGGCGGTGGTCGGCGAGTCCGGCTCCGGCAAGTCGACGCTGGCGCGCGCCATCACAGGGCTCCTGCCGCCCGAACAGGGCACGGTGACCTTCGACGGGCGCCCGCTTGCCAACCGACTTGCCGACCGGCCGAAGGAGGATCTGCGGCAGCTGCAGATGATCTACCAGATGGCCGACGTGGCCATGAACCCGCGCCAGACCGTCGGCACCATCATCGGCCGGCCGCTGGAGTTCTATTTCGGCATGCGGGGACGTGAGCGCGACCGGCGCGTCGCCGAATTGCTCGACGAGATCGAGATGGGCAAAGGCTTCCTCGACCGCTATCCGGCGGAGTTGTCGGGCGGCCAGAAGCAGCGCGTCTGCATCGCCCGCTCGCTCGCCGCCAAACCGAAGCTGATCATCTGCGACGAGGTGACCTCGGCGCTCGACCCGCTGGTGGCCAACGGCATTCTCAAGCTTTTGTTGAACCTGCAGCAGCACGAGAAGGTCGCATATCTCTTCATTACCCACGACCTTGCGACGGTAAGGTCGATCGCCGATTCGATCGCGGTGATGTATCGCGGCGAGGTGGTCCGTTACGGTTCCAAAAGCAAGGTGCTCACACCGCCTTTCGATGCCTATACCGACCTCTTGCTGTCCTCGGTTCCGGAAATGGAGATCGGCTGGCTGGAAAAGGCGATCAAGGGGCGACGCATGGCGAGCGCCGGGAACTAGGCAGCGGTTCGCCAGTCAAGGAGATGACGACCGTGATCCGCATGCAACACTGGAGGGCCACGCGTCCCTTCGGACGGCATCGCCTGTGTGCGGTTGTTTCAAAAAGGGGTAGGACATGAAGACTGAACTCGACCATCTCGCTGAACTCGCCGGCCAAGGCCGGATATCGCGGCGTGACTTTCTCGGGCGCACCGCGGCGCTGGGCATGTCGGCGGCGCTGGCAACGACGCTGGCCGGGAAAGCCTTCGCGCAGACGCCGGTCAAGGGCGGCATTCTCAAGGCCGGCCTGCAGGGCGGCGAATCGACCAACAGCCTCGATCCGGCGCTGAACCTCAGCCAGGTCACCTTCAGCTTCGGCAAGCAGTGGGGCGAATATCTGGTTCGCCTCACCCCCGACAACAGGTTGGTCAACCTGATCGCCGAGGACATCGGCGCTTCCCCGGATGCCAAGACCTGGACGATCAAGATCCGCGACGGCATCGAGTTCCACAATGGCAAGACGGTCGGCGCGGAGGATGTCGCGGCCACCATCGAGCGCCACGCCGACGAGAAGTCGAAGTCGGGCGCACTCGGCATTCTCAAGAACATCAAGGGCATCAAGGCCAACGGCAAGGAGGTCGTCGTCACGCTTGCCGACGCCGATGCCGACTTCCCCTATCTGATGGCCGACTATCATCTCGTCATCCAGCCCAATGGCGGCAAGGACGATCCGAACGCGGGCATCAGCGCCGGCCCCTATAAGGTGACCGTCAACCAGCCCGGCGTGCGCCATGGCGGCGAGCGCTTCGCCAATTACTGGCAGGGCGACAAGGCGGGCCATGCCGACCAGGTCGAGATCGTCGTCATCAACGATGCGACGGCGCGGCTGGCGGCCCTGCAAGGCGGCCAGGTGCACATGATCAATCGCGTCGAGCCGAAGGTGGTCGACCTAGTCAAGCGCATCCCCGGCGTCAGCATCGAGAACGTTTCGGGCAAGGGCTATTACCCGTTCAACATGTTCTGCGACACCGCGCCCTTCGACAACGGCGATCTCAGGATGGCGCTCAAGCTCGCCATGGACCGCGACGAGATGCTGGAAAAGATCCTGCGCGGCTACGGTTCGGTCGGCAATGACTTCCCGATCAACGAGGCCTATCCGCTGTTTTCAGCCATCGAACAGCGCAAGTTCGACCCGGAAAAGGCTGCAGCGCTCTACAAGAAGTCGGGCCACAGCGGCTCGATCCTGCTGCGCACCTCCGACGTCGCCTTCCCCGGGGCCGTCGATGCGGCACAGCTCTATCAGCAGAGCGCCGCCAAGGCAGGCATCAAGATCGAGATCAAGCGCGAGCCTGGCGACGGCTATTGGTCGGAGGTCTGGAACAAGCAGCCTTTCTCGCTGTCTTACTGGGGCGGGCGTGCCACGCAGGACCAGATGTATTCCACCGGCTATGTGTCGAACGCCGACTGGAACGACACGCGTTTCAAGCGGCCCGAGTTCGACAAGATGCTGTTTGCAGCGCGCGGCGAGCTCGACCAGGACAAGCGCAAGGCGATCTATCACGACATGGCCGTGCTGATGCGCGACGAAGGCGGATTGATCGTGCCTTTCTTCAACCAGTTCATCGACGCCGCCACCAACAAGATCGGCGGCTTCGCCAAGAGCCCGATCGGCGAGATGATGGACGGCTACGCGCTCGCCGAATGCTGGCTGAACGCCTGACATCAAGTTCCCGCCGAAAGCGCCGCGTGTCCGTGCGACACGTGGCGTGCTCGTTCCCCCGACAATCGCATGGAGCAGCTCGTGGCGCTCAAGACCAAACTGTTGCTGATCATCCTCGACGGCGTGCCTTACCGGAACTGGCGCCGGCTGATGGGCAACCTCGAAGGCTGGGTGCAGTCGGGCGAAGCGCGGGTATGGAGGATGCGCTCGGTGCTGCCGTCGACCTCGGCCTGCTGTTATGCTTCGATCCACACCGGGGTGCCGCCGCAGGCGCATGGCATTCTTTCCAACGAGAACCGCTTCCGCGTCAGCCAGCCCGACATCTTCTCGGAGGTCACCAGGGCCGGGGGAATAACCGGCGCGGTCACCCACTCCTACTGGTCGGAGTTCTTCCGTTCCTACCCGTTCGACCTCGTCGAGGACATGGAGTATGACGAGCCGGGCGGGCCGATCACGCATGGCCGCTTCCACACCATGACCGGCTACAACGCGCGCAACCAGATGACGCCGAGCGACGTCGACCTGTTCGCCACGCTGACCATGCTGAGCAGCCGCCACGGCATCGACTACGGCATCCTGCACACTTGCACGCTGGACTCGATGGGCCACCGTTTCGGCCATGACTGTCACGAGATGGACCATGCGTGCTACGCGATGGACGGCATGCTGGCCGCTTTCCTGCCGCGCTGGCGCGACGCCGGCTATGAAGTGATCGTCACCGCCGATCACGGCCAGACCGACCGCGGCCACCATGGCGGCCATGATGAGGAGATGCAGGATTTCGCGCTGTATTATTTCGGCGCCGGCAAGGGACCGGATGCCGACACACTGCTCGACCAGCTGCAGCTGGCGCCGACGGTTCTAAGCCGACTGGGGGTGTCGGTGCCGGCGACGATGAAGGCGAAGCCTTTCCTGAGCTAGCTTCCCCTTCACCCACTGGCAAGGCTCATCTTCTTCGGTTAGCCTCCGCAAATTCCTTGGCGGAGGATGAACCTTTTTGAGCCGATCAGCGACAGAGCAGGCAGGAGCCAGGCGGCTCGATCGGTCATGACCGGCGCGATGGAGACCGATCGCGCGCTTGTCGAGCGGGTCGCGAAGGGCGACCGGGCCGCCGTGCGGCTCCTGTTCATGCGCCACTACGCGCGGATATACCGCTTCGTGGCGCGCCAGACGGGATCGGAAATGATGGCTGACGACATCGCGAACGAGGTGTTCCTCGAACTGTGGCGCCAGGCGCCGGGTTTCGAGGGACGTTCCGAAGTCTCGACATGGCTGCTCGGCATCGCCCGCTTCAAGGCGCTGTCCCTGTTGCGCAAGAAAAAGGAAGACTGGATCGACGACGAGGCCGCAGCCGCGGTGCCCGACGGCGCCGATACGCCCGAGATCGTTGCCATGAAGGAGGACAAGAGCACTGCCTTGCGCCGCTTCATCGATGCCTTGCCGCGCGAGCATCGCGTGGTCATCGATCTCGCCTATTATCAGGGGCAATCGGTGACCGAGATCGGCGAGGTGCTCGACATCCCGGTCGCGACCGTCAAGACCCGCATGTTTTATGCCCGCAAGAAACTCGGCGAAGCCCTCAAGGCCGCCGGTTACGACAGGGGGTGGCCATGAGCGCCGCTGAAAAGATGTCGCGCCGCGACGAAATGGAAACGTTGCTGCCGTTCTACCTGAACGGTTCGCTGGAAGGCTCGGAACTGGAGGCCGTCGAGGAATGGCTGGCCAGCGATCCGACGGCGATGGCCGCCCTTGGCGAGGCGGAGGCTGAATTCTCCAGCACCGCGGCCGCCAATGAGGCGATCCGTCCGCCGGCCGACGCGCTGAGCCGCTTTTCCAGGGCGCTCGATGCCGAGGCTGGCCCGGCGCGCGCCGCCGCCGGTTCGTCCTGGCTGGCGCAGGCCTGGGGCCGTTTCATGGCGCTGCCGGTCGGCGTCGCCTGGGCGGCGGCCGCGGCTCTGCTGGCGCTGGTCATGGTGCAGTCGTTCGTGCAGCCCGGCGGCAAGGACGGCAATTTCGAGATCGCGGGCGCGCAGGACGAGATGGCGAAGATGCCGTTCGCCCTGGTCAAGTTCAAGCCCGACGCGAAAATGTCCGACATCGCCGCCTTTCTCGGCAGCAGCGGCCTGAAGATCCTGGACGGACCGACCGCCGGGGGCGTGTTCCGGCTCGGCATTCCGGCCGCCAACGCGGCCGACTACACCAGGCAACTCGGCCTTGTTGCCGCCCAGCCTTTCACCGACACCGTGATCGAGGGAAGGAAACCGGCCGATGGCGGCTGAGGCGGTCATCCGATTTGCGGCAATTCTTGCGGCAGCGATGACGATCGCCACCGGGCCTGCGTCGGCGCAGGGCAACGACGCCAATGCCAACCGGGGAAAGATCGACTGCCGCAACGGCACCGATGCGGCGGGCGCCGACTGTGGCAAGGACGGCAAGGGCATCAGTGACGGCGCGGCCGGTGCCGTGTTTCTTCCCGCCCTGATCGTCGACCTGTTCCCCAATCCGGCCGCTCCCGCGGCACCGGTGCCGACGCCACGGCCGGACCCGGCGACGCCGCACGGCGGCACGCCGGCCGGACCGCCTTCGGGCGGGCCAATCGTCTCGCCGAGCGATCTCATCGCCGTTCAGCCGCCACGCGCCGTGGCCGGCGATTTCGTGCCCGACGAGGTGCTGGTGACCGTCGATGGCGATGCGGGCGCCGTGCAGCAGATCGCCGCTTCCTTTGGCCTCGATGTGCGCTCGCAGCGGCGGTCGTTTCTGCTCGGCACCACCCTTGTGCGCTTCGGTATTCCGGACGGCCGCCCCGTCGGCGTCGTGCTGGCGCAGCTTGCCGCCGACAGCCGCACGGAGCGGCGTGAACCCAACCATACCTATTCGCTTCAGCAGGCGGCGGGCATCGTCAACTATGCGTTCGAGCGCATCGCGCTGGAACCCAGCCAGGCGAGCGGCGAGAACGTCCGCGTCGCGGTAATCGATACCGGCATCGACGACACCAATCCGACGCTGGCCGGGGTCATCGCCGGCCAGTTCGACGCCATGCCCGACGTGCCGGTCGAAAAGCGCGACCACGGCACTTCGATCGATGGGCTGATCGCCGGCGTCGGCGCGCTCAAGGGCATGGCGCCCGGCGCCAGGATCTATCACGCACGTGCCTTCGAAGGCGGCAAGTCGACAATGGACGTCATCCTTGCTGCGCTCGACTGGGCGGCCGAGCAGGACGTGCGCATCATCAATATGAGTTTCGTCGGTCCGAAGAACGACCTGCTCGGCGTCGCCTGCCGCAATGCACGCGCGCTCGGCATGGTTCTGGTCGCCGCCGCCGGCAACAACGGGCCCAAGGCGCCCTATGGCTACCCGGCCGCCTTCGACGGCGTCATCGCGGTGACCGCCACCGACGCCAGGGATGGGCTAATGCCGCAGGCCAATCGCGGCGGCTATGTCTTCATCTCGGCGCCGGGCGTCGAGATGGTGGCGCCGAGCGGAGCCGGCTCGGATGTCGTCACCGGCACATCGTTCGCCGCCGCGATCGTCTCGGGCGCCATTGCCAATCTCATCCACGCCGCGCCGGACCGCTCGGCCGACGCCATCGAAAAGGCGCTTGCCGCAACGGCCCGGGATCTCGGTTCGAAAGGGCGGGACGATGACTTCGGCTACGGGCTGCTGGACATCAAGGCCGCCGAGACGGCGAAGGAATGATCCTTGGCAACATGCTCCTAAATTCAATCGGCTATTTGCGAAGGCCGAGACGGGACGAATGCTGGACTAAACATCTAGAGGGCCGGACCCAACCGAACGGCGCTTCCATCATAGAAGCGTGACAGCCGAAAGCGGCTGAGATCATGCCCACTCGCGTTACCCTGTATCAGGTCGGAAACGACGCGACCGATTCCAGGTCCGATACCGAAGCCGTGACCACTCATTCCCGTGGCCACGAAAAGACCGACGACTGCCCGGGCGTGATCCACGACGGGGACGACATCGGGCATGGCGTCAATCATGCCTCCCCACCCTGCCTTCAAGCGAACTGTTTCGAACTGTGGAAAAAGGCGTCTGAAATTGCGCTCTACAGAACGGAGGCCGGAGCGTTCAGCGGCCGGGTTGAGCACCCGCATTCTTTCGAAAGGACTCTGGGAATCCGGGGGCCAATCGCGCGGGGTCGACCAGCTATCAGGGTAACCCGATGGAGCGCACGGAAAGTAGCGGGTTCCGAGCGGATTGGCCATGAGGGCGGGAAGATACTTGGTGGCGTGCCGGAATGCGTCAGGCCCCAGGTAAAGCAAATTACTACCTCCCGGGGCGAGCGTGTATCCGCCATCCTGTCGGCGCCTGAAAGCGATGTGTTCGTCCGCTGCCGCACCTGCATAGATTTCAGGCATAGGCTCCGTTGCGGCTACGGTTACCCTGACGCTGAGTTGGGGGATGGAGACGCCGTGTCTTCTCAGGAACAGGGACGACCAGGCGCCGCCCGCGACCAGTACGCTGGAGCTTTCAATGTATCCCGCCTCGGTCCACACTCCTCTGATCCTGCCGGCTGAGATTTCGAGGGTTCGCGCTGCGCAATTCTCTATGATCTTGGCGCCTTTTCGGACGGCAAGACGAGCAAGCGCAGGTACCGCCAACCAAGGCTCCGCGCGCATGTCGGAGGGCGTCGTCATCGCGCCCTTGAACTTGCGCGACATGCCCCTGATGAGTTTCGCGGTTTCGTCCGCGTCCAGGAGGCGAGTGTCGAGCCCATGGATGGCGGCGATCTTCATGAACTCTTCGAAACCGGCCATGTCCTTGTCGGAGTTCGCCAGATAGGTCACACCTGTCTGGTCCAGCCCGATGTCTTCGCCGCATTCCTCAGCCAGTTGCCGCCATAGGCGAAAAGCCTCGATGACAATTGGCAGTTCATCTGCGTCGCGCCCCTGCTTTCGAATCCAGCCCCAATTTCGGGACGATTGTTCGGCCGCAACGCGGCCTTTTTCCAGCAGCGTGACCGGAATGTTCCGCTCCGCCAGGAAAAGAGCCGTCGTTACGCCGATAATGCCGCCACCAATGATGACCACCTCCGAACGCTTCGGCGGTGGGCCAGGATGTTGGATTGGATCCATTTCGGAGAACGGGAATATGGGCAAATTGGGCATCCAGGAGGGCTGGTTGATGGCTTTGGCTTACTGGTTGCCACCCTCTGAAAGCCAAAGCAAGCGCGGTGCAGGCAGACCACTATCCATGACACTGCAATCGATCTTCCGGCAACGCCCGCAAGCGGTCGAACTCGGCCCCTCGGAGCGATTGGCTCTAACCCTAGGCAGGCGCTCCGGCAACCGACCCCCTGATCACCAGGTCGACCGGCCAGACCTCGCCGCGCGGGCCCTCCTCCAGGCCCGATATCCGTGCGGCCAGACGCTCGGCGATGCGGGCGCCGGCGAGCCGGATCGAGGAGCGCGTCGTCGACAGCGGTACGGAGAAATTCTCCGGCTTCAGCCATGGGAAGACGTCGTCATGTGCAATTAATGAGATGTCGCCGGGGATGCTCAGGCCGAGGTCGCGCACGGCGCGCACGACGCCGAGCGCCATGATCAGGCTGGAGCAGGCGATCGCGGTCGGCGCGCCGTCCTGTTCGAGCAGGCGCCGGGCGGCGCGATAGCCGTTCTCCTCGGTCATGGCAACGGAGCAGACATGGCGGTCGCCCAAGGTCAGGCCGCTCGCGGCGAGCGCCCGGCGCACGCCTCGCTCGCGATGCACGGCGAAGGTTTCGCGGTCATCGCCATTAATCAGCGCCAGCCGCCGGTGGCCGAGCTGGACGAGCAGCCGTGCCGCCTCGTGAAAGGCGCCCTCATTGTCGATGTCGAGATAGGGATAATCGAAATCGAAACCTTCGCTGCGGCCATGGATGATGAAGGGTATGCCGAGCGTGTTGACCAGCGCCACGCGCCGGTCGGCCGGCGTCGGCGAGGAGATGTAGACGGCGTCGACCTGGCGGTTGGCGACGATGCGCCGGTAAGTCGTCTCCTGGTCGTCGGCGTCGGCGGGAGACAGCACCAGGTCGAGTTCGTGCGAGCGCGCATAATCGCCAAGGCCGGACAGGAATTCGACGAAGTGCGGGTCGATGTCGACGGCAGCACCCGTCGGCAAGACATAGCCGATCATTCCGGACTTGCCGGTCGCAAGCCGGCGTGCGCTCGGATTGGGGCGATAGCCATGGCGCTTGGCGGCGTCCATGACGCGCCGGCGCGTCTCTTCGTTGACCTCGGGATAGCCGTTCAGCGCCCGGCTTACCGTGGTCTGCGAAAGCGCCAGCATGTGCGCGAGTTGCTTCAGGTTCACGAGAGGGCTCCATATGCCTCAAAGCGCTTTAAATTGAATCGACCCAAGCCCTGCGGCAGGCCCGTCATATCATGGCGACCATAGGCAGGCTTGGTGCAGGTTTGAAACATAAATTGCTGCTGCACTGCCAAAAAAGCATGCTGCAGCGCGATTTTCCAGGCGCCAGACTCCGGAATTAAATCGATTAAGTTACCACGCCCCTTGACTTCTGGACGATTCAATGGCGAGATCGAAATAGCCAAAGCGCTTTGGAAGACTCTTCGAAAGGTTGCGGTTCCTTTCCGACTGAGTCACAGTCCTGCGGCGTCGGCGGGCGGAATGGAGGTTCCGTCCGGTGTTTTGTGACCCACTGGGAGGGAATACCGATGAAGAAAATGCTTTTGCTGGGCGCCGCGCTTGCCTTGCTCGCCCTCGGCGCGCCCGCGCAGGCCGAACTGAAGTTCAAGCCGGGCGAGGACAAGCGTTTCAACTGGGCAAACTACGAAGAGCTCAAGAAAGTCGACCTCAAGGGCGAGACCCTGTCGATCTTCGGGCCATGGCGCGGCGAGGACGAGACCCTGGTGCGCGGCGTACTCGATTATTTCTCGGAAGCCACCGGCGCCGAGATCAAATATTCCTCCTCGGAAAATTACGAGCAGCAGATCGTCATCGACACGCAGGCCGGCAGCCCGCCCAACATCGCCGTTCTGCCGCAACCCGGCCTGATCCAGGACCTTGCTTCCAAGGGTCTCTTGACGCCGCTCGGCGACGACACCGCCAAATGGGTCAAGGACAATTACGGCGCCGGCCAGTCATGGGTCGACCTCGGCACCTTCAAGGACAAGGACGGCAAGCCGGGCTTCTTCGCCTTCCCCTACAAGGCCGACGTGAAGTCGCTGGTCTGGTACTCGCCGGACAATTTCGAGGAAGCCGGCTACAAGGTGCCGAAGACGCAGGAAGAACTCGCCGATCTCGAGAAGAAGATTATCGCCGACGGCGGCACGCCGTGGTGCATCGGGCTCGGCTCGGGCGGCGCCACCGGCTGGCCGGCGACGGACTGGGTGGAAGACCTGATGCTGCGCACGCAGTCTCCGGAAACCTACGACAAATGGGTGAAAAACGAGATCCCGTTCAACGACCCGGCCGTGGTCAATGCCATCGACATCTTCGGCAAGATCGCGACCGACGACAAGATGGTGGATGGCGGCGCCAAGGCGGTCGCGGCCACAGATTTCCGCGACAGCCCCAAGGGCCTCTTCGCGGTGCCGCCGAAGTGCTACCTGCACCATCAGGCGTCGTTCATCCCGACCTTCTTCCCCGAAGGCACGAAAATCGGCCAGGACGCGGATTTCTTCTACTTCCCGCCCTATGCCTCCAAGCCCGAACTCGGCACTCCCGTGCTCGGCGCCGGAACGCTGGCGATGATCACCAAGGACTCGAAGGCCGCCCGCGCGTTCATCGAATTCCTGAAGATGCCGCTGGCCCATGAGATCTGGATGGCCGAAGGCGGTTTCGTGACGCCGTTCAAGGCGGTCAACAAGGATGCCTATGCCAGCGATGCGCTGCGCAAGCAGGGCGAGATCCTGGCCAACGCCTCGACTTTCCGCTTCGACGGGTCGGACCTGATGCCGGGCAAGATCGGCGCCGGCGCCTTCTGGACCGGCATGATCGACCTGGTCGGCGGCAAGTCGGCGCAGGACGTCGCCACCGACATCCAGAAGAGCTGGGACGCGATCAAGTAAGAGCCGCGTCTGCGGAGGCCTCGGCCTCCACCTCCCGAGCGGATCCGGGCCAACCGGCCCGGATCCGACCGGCCCCATCGCAACATCCCAGCCCGGCCAACCGGGACGGATCAGGTTCCAGTCTTGACAGCGTAGACATTCCGGCATGCGGCGGGCACGGAGCCACACGCTTCCCTGCCTGCTCGCGCTCAACAACGAGATCGGCGCGCGGCGCAATCGCAAGGATCGTTTCCATCCTGGCGGGTCGTGCAGGGAGAGGGACCCATGGCGGCTCAGATTTTCTCGGCCATATTCGTCATCATCATCGGCGTCGGCGGCTGCGTCGCCTATTTCTGGGGCGCCAACAAACTGCTCGATGTCACCTTTCCCTCGCGCGGCGTCTCGGGTGCCGCCGCCGTCGACAATCTGCGCCGGCAAGGGCTGATCCGGCCCTGGCTGTTCGTCGGTCCGGCGATGATCATCCTGACCATCTATCTCATCTATCCGGTGGTCGAGACGCTGCGGCTGTCCTTCCTCGATCGCGGCGGCGCCAATTTCGTCGGCCTGGCCAATTATCAATGGGCTTTCGGCGACCGCGAGTTTCGCAATTCGATCCTCAACAATGTGCTCTGGCTGGCCGTAGTGCCCGCCGCCTGTACCTTCCTTGGCCTGATCATCGCCGTGCTTACCGACAAGATCTGGTGGGGCACGATCGCCAAGAGCCTGATCTTCCTGCCGCTGGCGATCTCCTTCGTCGGCGCCAGCGTCATCTGGAAATTCATCTATGAGTATCGCGGCGAAGGCCAGACGCAGATCGGCATCCTGAACGCCATCATCCAGCATTTCGGCGGCCAGCCGCAGGTCTGGATATCGCTGCCGTTCTGGAACAATTTCTTCCTGATGGTGATCCTGATCTGGATCCAGACCGGCTTTGCCATGGTCATCCTGTCTTCGGCGCTGCGCGGCATTCCGGAAGAGACGCTGGAAGCCGCCGTCATCGACGGTGCCAATCCGTTCCAGATCTTCTGGAAAATCATGGTGCCGCAGATCTGGGGCACCATCGCCGTGGTCTGGACCACAATCACCATCCTGGTGCTCAAGGTATTCGACATCGTCCTGACCATGACCAATGGCCAATGGAACAGCCAGGTGCTGGCCAATCTGATGTTCGACTGGATGTTCCGTGGCGGCGGTGATTTCGGCCGCGGCGCGACAATCGCCATCATCATCATGATCGCGGTCATTCCGATCATGGTCTGGAACATACGCCAGGCCAACAAAGAGACGGGAGGACATTGAGATGACCGTCGCGACCGGAAACTCCTTCGCCAGCCGCTTCGGCGTTCACATCGCCGTCCTGGTCTTCGTTGCGATCTGGACCATGCCGACGCTCGGCATCCTGGTATCGTCGCTGCGCGACAAGGACCAGATCATCGCCTCGGGCTGGTGGAACTCGTTCGCCAGTTCGACCCAGACCGAAGCTGGACGCCTGCCGCCCGCCTCGGCGCAGGTCGAGAAGGACGGCAAGTTCGTCCTCCAGGGCAACATTTTCGGCGATGGCGCCAAGCGCGAGATCAGCGCCTTCGGCGTCAAGTCGGCGGCACCGACACAATATCCGGCCGGCACATCGGCCGATCTCGGCGACGGCGTTACCTTGCAGCTCAATGCCGACGGCAGCTTCGTCATGACCTCGCCCAAGGCGTTCGAGGGCGACCGCGGCCAGCGCGTCTACTATGCCTCCTCGGCGCCGCCGAAATTCACCACCGACAATTACAGGACCGTGCTGTTTTCGGAAGGCATCGGCCGCTCCTTCATGAACTCGCTGACCGTCACTATCCCGGCGACCGTCATCCCGATCCTGATCGCCGCTTTTGCGGCTTACGCTCTGGCCTGGATGCGCTTTCCCGGGCGCGCGCTTCTGATCGCGGTCATCATCGGCCTGCTGGTGGTGCCGCTGCAGATGTCGCTGATCCCGCTGTTGAAGCTCTATAACGGCGTCGGCGCCTTCTTCGGCGTGCCCTCCAAGACCTATCTCGGCATCTGGCTGGCGCATACCGGCTTCGGACTGCCCTTCGCCATCTACCTCTTGCGGAGCTACATTGCCGGCCTGCCGCGCGAGATCATGGAATCGGCGCGCATCGACGGCGCCAGCGATTTCGAGATATTCGTCAAGATCGTGCTGCCGCTGTCATTTCCCGTGCTGGCGTCCTTCGCCATCTTCCAGTTCCTGTGGGTATGGAACGATCTCCTGGTGGCGATGGTTTTCCTTGGCACGCAGGCGGATCAGATCGTGCTGACCGCCAAGCTCAATGCCTTGCTCGGCTCGCGTGGCGGCGACTGGGAGATCCTGACGACGTCGGCTTTCGTGACCATCATCGTGCCGCTGATCGTGTTCTTCTCTTTGCAGCGCTATTTCGTCCGCGGGCTGCTCGCAGGCTCGGTGAAAGGAGGCTGAAACCATGCAATCCGCTTTGAAAGCCAGTTCGAGGCCCGATCTCGCCGTCGATAGCGACTGGTGGCGAGGTGCCGTGATCTACCAGATCTATCCGCGCAGCTACCAGGACTCGAATGGCGACGGCATCGGCGACCTCAAGGGGATCATCGGGCGGCTGCCCTATATCGCCGCGCTCGGCGCGGACGCCATCTGGATCTCGCCCTTCTTCAAATCGCCGATGAAGGATTTCGGCTACGACGTCTCGGATTACTGCGACGTCGACCCGATGTTCGGCACGCTGGCCGATTTCGACGCGCTGACGGCGGAGGCGCACAGGCTGGGGCTGAAAGTGATGATCGACGAGGTGCTGTCGCACACCGCCGACATCCATCCCTGGTTCAGGGAAAGCCGATCGAACCGCAGTAATCCGAAAGCCGACTGGTACGTCTGGGCCGATCCCAGGCCGGACGGCACGCCGCCCAACAACTGGCTGTCGATCTTCGGCGGATCGGCCTGGCAATGGGACACCAGCCGCCAGCAATATTACCTGCACAACTTTCTCGCGGAACAGCCGGACCTCAATTTCCACAACGGCGAAGTCCAGGACGCGCTGCTCGACGTGACCCGCTTCTGGCTGGAGCGCGGTGTCGACGGGTTCCGCCTCGACACCATCAATTTCTACTTCCACAGCCAGGGGCTGGAAAACAACCCGCCGCTGCCGCCGGAGCAGCGCAACGACCAGACCGCACCCGCGGTCAATCCCTACAACTACCAAGACCACATCTACGACAAGAGCCGTCCGGAGAACCTCGGCTTCCTCGAACGCTTCCGCGCCCTGCTCGACGAATATCCGGCAACGGCCGCGGTCGGCGAGGTCGGCGATTCACAGCGCGGACTGGACGTCGTTGCGGCCTATACAGCCGGCGGCAAGCGCGTGCACATGTGCTATTCCTTCGATTTCCTGGCGCCGGAAAAGATCAGCGCCGCCAAGGTCCGTTCGGTGCTGGAAACCTTCGGCAAGGTTGCCAGTGACGGCTGGTCGTGTTGGGCCTTCTCCAACCATGACGTGATGCGCCCGGCCTCGCGCTGGGCCGCCAACGAAGCCGACCCGACCGCCTATCTCAAGGTTATCTCGGCATTGCTGATGTCCTTGCGCGGTTCGGTCTGCATCTATCAGGGCGAGGAACTGGGGCTCGGCGAAGCCGAATTGCGGTTCGAGGATCTGCAAGATCCCTACGGCATCCGTTTCTGGCCGGAATTCAAGGGCCGCGACGGCTGCCGCACGCCGATGGTGTGGGACGGCAGCGCCAGGAATGGCGGCTTCTCCCAGGCAAAGCCGTGGCTGCCGGTGCCGGCCAAGCACCTGTCGCAAGCCGTCAATGTCCAGCAAGGCGATGAGCATTCGCTGCTCGAACACTACCGGCGCTTTCTCGGCTTCCGCCGTGCCCATCCGGCGTTGGCCAAGGGCGATATCAATTTCATCGAAAGCCAGGGCGACACTGTCGCCTTCACGCGCCGCGCGGGCAACGAGCAGATCGTCTGCGTCTTCAACCTGGGATCCGGGCCAGCGGAGGTTGACCTTGGCGGTCGATCGCTGCAACCTTTGCCCGGACACGGATTTTCGGGACAGCAGAGCTCCGGCTCCATCCGCCTCGGCGGCTACGGCGCCTGGTTCGGGCGCATCGACTGAATTCTAGGGACCACTGGAGGGAAACATGGCCGATGTCACGCTGAGGCAAGTGAAGAAATCATACGGCAATCTCAACATTCTGCACGGCATCGACCTCGACATCAAATCAGGCGAGTTCATCGTCTTCGTCGGCCCGTCGGGTTGCGGCAAGTCGACATTGCTGCGCTCGATCGCAGGGCTCGAGGAGATCACCTCGGGCGAGCTCAGAATAGCCGGCGAGGTGGTCAACGACGTGCCGCCGTCGAAACGCGGCATCGCCATGGTGTTCCAGTCCTACGCGCTCTATCCGCATATGACGGTCTACGACAACATGGCGTTCTCGATGAAGATCGGCAAGGAAAGCAAGGCCGAGATAGACAAGCGCGTGCGCCAGGCGGCAGAGATCCTGCAGCTGACCAACTATCTCGACCGCCTCCCCAAGGCGATGTCGGGCGGCCAGCGCCAGCGCGTGGCCATCGGCCGCGCCATCGTGCGCAACCCGAAGGTGTTCCTGTTCGACGAACCGCTGTCGAACCTCGACGCCGCGCTGCGCGTCGCCACCCGCATCGAGATCGCCAAGCTCAAGGAATCGATGCCCAACACCACCATGATCTATGTCACCCACGACCAGGTCGAGGCGATGACGCTGGCCGACCGCATCGTGGTGCTGAAGGAGGGCCATATCGAGCAGGTCGGCACGCCGATGGAACTCTACAAGAAACCCGGCAATCTGTTCGTTGCCCAGTTCATCGGCTCGCCGGCCATGAACATCCTGCCGGCGACCATCGACAAATCGGGCAATCCGACCGTCATCAGTCATGTCGGCGGCCGCAAGGCTACGGTGCCGATCGCGACGCCGGCCTCGGCCAAGGGCGCGTCGGTGAGCTTCGGCGTGCGGCCGGAGGACCTGACGATCGCCGGCGGCACGGACTATCTGTTCGAAGGAACGGTGGATTATGTCGAGCAGCTCGGCGAGGTGCAACTCGTCTATGTCGACATCGGCCGCGCCGACCTGCCGCTGGTGACCAAGCTGCCGGGCAATGTCGAGGTCAAGCGCGGGGCGACACTGCGGCTGAGCGCCGACGCCGGAGACCTTCATATCTTCGACGCGGATGGACGATCCTTCGCGCTGCACGAGACGGAAGCGAAAGCGGCCTGAGAGCAGGCCATGAATTAATTGCCGGTCACGCAAAAACAGGAGCGGCGGGCAAAGCCCGCCACTCCTGTTTGGTGTCAGCTTCGGCTGTTAGTGGCCGAAGAGATTCCGGTCACTGCCCTGAGGGGCGGACTTGTGTACATCGCCCGACGAATTGAGCAGCTTGTAGACGGGCGAGCCGCTGTCGCGGATCGAAGCCGTGTGCGCATTGTCGACCGAGGTGACGGCAGGCTGATTGGCGCCATTGGAGCCATAGTTGTCGCTGCTGGCGAAAGCGCTGCCCGAAACGGCCAGGACGGCGGCGGCAGCAAGGATGATCTTTTTCATTTCAAGTCTCCTGAATTCTCAAATTCCACCGCAGAGGCGGGCTTGCCCGCCATCTGCTGCAGGATCGGCTGTTAGTTGTTGCCGAAGAGGTTATGGTCGGCACCCTGAACAGGTGCCTGGGCAGCCGGAGCCGACGTCTTGGTCGAAGCGGTGTATGAGCTGTCGGTCGAAGTGGCCGCGGGCTGGTTGGCGCCATTGGAGCCATAGTTGTCGCTGCCAGCAAAAGCGCTGCCCGAAACCGCCAGAACGGCGGCGGCAGCAAGGATGATCTTCTTCATTTCAAGTCTCCTGAATTTTCGAATTTCGCCAGGACGGCGGAAGGCCCGCCGTCAACTGGAGATCGGCTGTTAGTTGTTGCCGAAGAGGTTGCGATCGGCACCCTGAACAGGCGCTTGGGCAGACGGCGCCGACTTCTGGACCGAAGCCGTGTGCGCGTTGTCGACCGAGGTGACAGCAGGTTGGTTGGCGCCATTGGAGCCATAGTTGTCGCTGCCGGCGAAAGCGCTGCCCGACACGGCCAGGACGGCGGCGGCAGCAAGAACGATCTTCTTCATTTCAAGTCTCCTGAATTCTCAAATTTCGCCAGGACGGCGGAAGGCCCGCCGTCAACTGGAGAGCGGCTGTTAGTTGTTGCCGAAGAGGTTGCGATCGGCACCCTGGACAGGCGTCTGGGCAGCCGGTTCCGACTTCTTGGTCGAAGCGGTGTACGAGCTGTCGACGGCGGTGGCCGCAGGGGCATTCGAACCATAATGGTCGCTACTAGCGAAGGCGCTGCCGGAAACAGCCAGAAGGGCGGCGGCAGTGAGAATGATCTTTTTCATTTTTTGATACTCCAGTATTTTTCCGTCCGTCTAGCGGCGTGTCTTGGGAGGAAATCGCGTCGTTCGGACAGCCCCGATGTGGGAAGGCCATACCGCCATTTCCAATCACGAAGTTTTTCCGTGTGGACCAAGTTTCCACCACTTGAAATTGTGCCAGAGCCTTCAACATTCGTTTTTTTCTGTTTAGTATCAGATGGTTATGCAAACACGTCGCGCGATCACCAACTGTGTCGAAGGCCCAGTGTTCACACCGTCCTGCACGCATCGTCAACAGAAACGAACCGTTCGGTTCGATTTTAGGGGACGCTAATAGTCACCTCCGCCACGAGACGGAATCCGAGGCGGCGACCTGAGGCTTTCTGCCCCTGCAACGGCGGCCGCATTGTTTCCAATGCGTGTCGCGCGGCATGGATGCGATGTCGTTTTCATGCCGACGACAAGCCGGCGATCATGGTTAGATCCTGCCATCTCAGGTGCCGCCGCGTGACGACGAGGCGGAGAATTGGGAAGCCGGTCAGAATCCGGCGCTGCCCCCGCAACGGTGGTGGAGTTCAGGTCGCAACGGGAGACCACTGGGCAAAGGCCTGGGAAGGTGTCGCGACAGTCCGCAAGGACAGCTCCAGAGCCCGGAAACCAGCCCGAGATGTTGGACTCGACTGATCGCGGCGGGCGGTCAAGAGGCGGATGGTGCATGTCCGGCGCAAGCCGGCGCGGCTTGATCCTTCCTCTCTCCCCTCCGTTCAGTCCTTCGATGCGAGGACAGGACTTCAATGCGAGGACAGGACATGGATGCGCGCAACGACATGCTGAAACGGCTGCAAGGCCGCAGGGACGGCTTCTCGCTCGAGCAGCCCTTCTATACCGATCCCGACTACTTCAAGCTCGACATGGAGCTGATCTGGTACCGCGACTGGCTGTTCATCGGCCATGATTGCGAACTGCCCCGGCCCGGCAGCTTCATCACCGTGCAGATCGGCGACTATCCTGTGGTGCTGGTGCGTGACCAGAAGGGCAACATCAACGCCTTCCACAATTCTTGCCGCCATCGCGGCAGCCGCGTCTGCAACACAGACAAGGGCACGGCGGCGAAGCTCGTCTGCCCCTACCATCAGTGGACCTATGAACTGGACGGCAGGCTGCTGTTCGCCAGGCAGATGGCCGAGGGTTTCGACAAGAGCCAGTTCGGCCTGAAGCCGGTCGCCTGCGAAAGCGTCGGCGGCTACATCTTCATTTGCCTCGCCGACGAGCCGGCGGATTTCGCGCCGATGCGGACGATGATCGAACCCTATTTGCTGCCGCATCGGCTGCGCGAAGCAAAGGTCGCCTTCGAGAGCACCATCGTCGAGAAGGGCAATTGGAAGCTGGTCTGGGAAAACAACCGCGAATGCTATCATTGCGCCGGCAACCATCCGGAGCTCTGCAAGACCTTCCCGGAGGCGCCGACCGTGACTGGCGTGCAAGACGCCGACAGCGACCCGGAGATGCTGGCGCACTGGGCCAAGTGCGAGGCGGCCGGCCTGCCGAGCAGGTTCCGCATCGACCCGGCCGGACAGTACCGTGCCACCCGCGCGCCGCTGCTGCGCGATGCCGTCAGTTATACGATGACGGGAAAACGCGCGGTCAAGAAGAACTTGTCCGACGGCGTTGCCACCGACCGCATCGGCTCCTTGCTGCTCTATCACTATCCGACGACCTGGAACCACATCCTTGGCGACCACGCCGTCACGTTCCGCGTGCTGCCGATCAGCGCCACCGAGACCGCGGTGACGACCAAATGGCTGGTTCACAAGGACGCGGTCGAGGGCGTCGACTACGACCTTGCCGAACTCACCCATGTCTGGACCGAGACCAACGGCCAGGATCGTCGCATCGTCGAGGAAAACGCCTTCGGCATCCTGTCGCCGGCCTATGAACCCGGCCCCTATTCCGAACTGCACGAAGGCGGCGTCATCCAGTTCGTCGACTGGTACGCGCGTTTCATCGGTCCGCGCCTCGCCGAAGACGGCCGGCCGGCCCTGCGCAGCGTTGCTTGAGAGGTGAGGGATGAATGCGATGACGGATCTCGGCCTCTACCGCCATCTCGATCAGATGGCGCCCTGGAACGACAGGCTCCAGGTGCTGGAAGTGATCGGCGTGAGCGATGAGGCGCCTGATGTAAAGACCTTCACCTTCCGCTCCGATAACCAGACCTGGTTCCGCTACAAGCCGGGCCAGTTCGTGACGCTGGAACTGCCGACAGCGGATGGGCCCCTGATGCGCACCTACACGCTGTCGTCTTCGCCCTCGCGGCCGTTCTCGATCGCGGTGACGGTGAAGGCGCAGGCCGGCAGCACCGGCACGCGCTGGATGTTCGACCATTTGAGGCCTGGTTCGCACGTCAAGGCGTATGGGCCGGCCGGAGACTTTTCGCTGCACAGCCACCCGGCAGCCAAATATCTGTTCATCTCGGCCGGCTCCGGCGTGACGCCGATGATGTCGATGCTGCGCTGGCTGAACGACTGCGCGCCATGGACCGATGTCGGCTTCGTCAACTGCGCGCGCCGGCCCGAAGAGATCATCTTCCGCAAGGAGCTGGAATTGCTCGGCAGCCGCATGCCCGGCCTGTCGCTCGGCTTCATGATCGAGGAGCGGTCGAGCCGGGAGGGCTGGTTCGGCCATATGGGCCGCATCGACGCCATCCGGCTGCCGCTTTTGGCGCCCGATTTCCGAGAGCGCGAAATCTTCTGCTGCGGCCCCGATCCCTTCATGCGTGCCGTGCGCGGCATGCTCGAAGCCGCCGGCTTCGACATGGCGAAATACCATCAGGAAAGCTTTGCAGCGCCTCTGGCGGAGGAAATCCCGGCGCCGTTCGCCTCGCCGACCGGAGACGGCGCAGCCATTCCTGTCGAAGCCGCGACGCCGATCCGGTTCTCGATTTCGGATGTCGATGCCGCATGCGTCGCCGGCCAGACGGTGCTGCAGACGGCGCGCGCCTCGGGAGTCAGAATCCCCGCCGCGTGCGAATTCGGCCTGTGCGGAACCTGCAAGGTCAAGAAGCTCTCGGGCGAGGTCGAGATGAGCCACAATGGCGGCATCCTCGATCACGAGATCGAGGACGGCTTCATTCTCGCCTGCTGCTCCAAGCCGCTTTCGGCGCTTGATATCGAGGCGTGACCGACGGCGCTCGGCGGTCTGCAACGCCGCTTAAAGCGCGTCGCATGAGCCCATTTCGATGCGACACGCTTTGGAGCGAAATCCGACGGCCATTCAGGGAGTGATCAGCGTCACAGAAGGGAAATAAGTCCGGTAGCGGCCGACATCACGCGTCAGCAGCGGAAGGCGTCCGACGGCTGCGTGGGCGCCGATGAAAAAGTCAGGCAGCACGCCGGTCCTGGATCCTCCCGATCTGCGATATTGTGTAAATGCTTTTCCGGCAAGGAAGAGGGCTGCTCTTGGCATCGGAACCATTTCTAGACCGGCCGCCTCGACAAACGCTTCCAGATCCTCGATGCGTGCGTAGCGGACGGCAAGCTCGGCATAGACCGCATCATTGATCAACAACGGCCCATCGAGGCTCGCTGCCTCGAGATGGGCGACCGACCAATCCGCCCAGCTCGGATCGTCCGTAACAACGTCGAGCAGAACGTTGGCGTCGACGAGCGTCACCGTTCGGAACGCGTCAGCGCCATGATCGCGTCGGTCGTGAGCCCCTCGCCGGCATGGCCTCGCAACCTGGCGAAGCGGCTCGCCGGTTGCTTTTTGTCAGCACGGGTCAGCACCACGCTGCCATCGGCAGCGCGCCGGAAATCGACCTTGCTTCCCGGGACGATCTCCAGGAGATCGCGAACCGGTTTGGGGATGGTCACTTGTCCCTTCGCTGTAACGGTCGTCGCCATCTTCGTTCCTCGGTAATACCATGTCTCCCGAAGGTATTACCTTGCGGTTCGAATTTCAAGGCCTGAAGCGTCAATCCCCGGCCGGGAGGCGGGCTCGTCGACCGACAAGCCCGCCATCCCTGCATTCATGTCAACGCGATGTCTCAGCCATTGGCGAAGGGCACGGCGACATAGATCTGGGCATCGCCTCGTTCCACCAGCAGCAGCACCGATTTGCGGCCTGACTTGCCGGCCTGCGCGATCGCCTGCGTGGCCTGCCTGGCGCTCTTCACCGGCATCTGGTTGACGGCGATAATGATGTCGCCGGGCTGGACGCCGGAAGCCGCCGCCGCCTTGTCGGGATTGACCGCGGCGACCACCGCGCCACGCTGGTTGTCGGGGAGGTTCATCTGCTGGCGAATATCGGGCGTGATGTCCATCAGGCCGAGCCCGATCGCCGGCAGGCGGGCGCCCTGCCCGTTTCCCGGCGCGCCGGAATCACCAGATACCGACGCGGTCTGCGCATCGTCGCCATTGCGGCCGACGTCGACGGAAAGCTGCATGGTTTTGCCATTGCGCCAGACGTCGAGCGTTTCCTTCTTGCCGGGCGAGACATCGGCGACGGCACGCGACAGGTCCTTGGGATCCTTTATCTCCTGGCCGGCGAAGCCGGTGATGAGGTCCCCCGTCTGGATGCCGGCCGCGGCCGCCGGCGAGCCCTCGGTGACCGAGGAGACCAATGCGCCGCCGGGGTGATCGAGACCTATGGCACTGGCAACGTCCGGGGTCACCGGCTGGATCTGGACGCCAAGATAGCCGTATTCGATTTCGCCGCCCTTCATCAGCTTGGCGACCACCTTTTGCGCCTGGTCGGACGGAATGGCGAAGCCAACGCCGACGCTGCCGCCATTCGGCGAATAGATCGCGGTGTTGATGCCCACGACGTTGCCGCTCACATCGACCAGCGGACCGCCAGAGTTGCCGTGGTTGATCGGCGCGTCGATCTGGATGAAATCGTCGAACGGCCCGCTGTGGAGGTCGCGGCCGCGCGCCGAGACAATACCTGAGGTGACCGTGGTGCCGATGCCGAACGGATTGCCGAAGGCCAGCACTTGATCGCCCGGCATCAACTTATCGGAATCTCCCCATTTCACCGTCGGCAGGGGCTTGTCGGCCTTGATCTTGATCACCGCAAGGTCGTTCTTGGCGTCGCGGCCGACCAGCTTGGCGGGAAGCTCTGTACCGTCGTCAAGCGTCACCTTGATCGAGCTCGCGCCGTCGATGACATGGTTGTTGGTGACGATGGTGCCGTCGGCGCCGACGATAAAGCCGGATCCGAGCGCTTCGGCGCGCTGCGACTGCTGCGGCGGCGCTTTCGGCCCGGGCACGCCCTGGTCGCCGAAGAACTGGCGGAAATAATCGTCGAAAGGCGAGCCGCCGCCGTCCAGGGGCGAGGCATCGCTCATGGCGTCCGGTTGCCCCTTCATGACGGTCGTAACCGTCACCACGGCCGGCTTGTCGGCTGCCACGATGGGGGCAAAGGAGCCGTTCGGGGCCGCTACGCCGGCTACGGGAGTCTGTGTCGTACCGACGGCGTTGCGGACGTCGTTCGGGCTTTCGGCGAAGGAGGCCACGATGGGAGAAATGATCAGCGCAGCGCCCAGCAGGGCCGCGACGCGATGTCTACGAAGAATGCTTATGGGTGACATGGTCGTTCTGTCCGGGCGAGAGTTGAACCTGGGCCGCGGATGGTTCGGGGAAAAACACCCGTCGGCTGTCGACAGCCGGATTGCCTGTCTCGCCGCGCATGGCAGCCGGCCGGATCGACAAACCAGCATCTAGGGCGCGGATTGGCCCGATTTAGGGTTTTCGGGCGACCTTACGAAGATTTAATTTTAGAGCCAGCTTATGGACCAGCCGCTCGGCTGAGATAGGCCGAGGCGATCTCGCGCATGCGCTCGCCGTCGAAACTCGGGCCGTGACCACCATGGCCGATGCGGATCGGCAGGTCGAGCAAGCGCCGCATGGTGAGGCAGTAGACCGACTTGTCCGAGTCTGGCAGGTCGTCGATCAGCCGGTCGTCATAGATGGCGTCGCCGCTGAAGAACAGGCCGTCTGCTTCGTCGAACAGCGCGATCGAATCCGGCGAATGCCCGGGCAGATGCAGCACGCGGAACCGGCGGTCGCCGAGATCGACGACATCACCCTCGTCGAGGGTGCGCGTCAGCGGCGCTGGCGGGATCTTGTAATCCGCAGCCTTCCAGCCCGGCGCCGGCAGTTGCGAGACGGCGCCGTCGAGGTCGTGGAACATGTAGGCGTAGGTCGCCGCCTCATCCATGCTCTCGAACTGCGCGGCGCTCATCCTCGGTCCCGCGCGCAGCGCGAATTCATGCAGCGAGCCGACATGGTCGAGATGGATGTGGGTGACGACGACGATGAGCGGTTTACCGGCCGGGGTTTCGATCTCCGGCGCCAGCGGGCAGATGCCCATGCCGGTATCGACCAAGAGGTCGGCGTCCCGGCCGGTGAGATGCCAGATGTTGGCGCGCACATAGTCATGCACGAACGGCTCGGTCAGCATGGTCGTCTTGTCGTCGACGATGCTCCTGCTGAACCAGTTCTCCATCAGAAGCGGCCCGGCATCAGGTGTGAGCCTCGCATCAGGTGTGAGCCTGAGATCAAGTATGGTCCCGACATCAGACGAAGGGCTTTCCGACCCTGTATTTTTCCGGCACCAGCCGCTTCAGGTAAGCCATGCCGGCGTCGGACAGATGGTTGGCGTCCGGCTTCATGAAGTTCTCAGGCATGTGACGGGTCTTGCCGGCCACGTTCTTCAGCGGCACCTTCTTCAGCACGGTTTTGGTGCCGTCATATTGCAGCGCCACCGAGCCGCCGCCCTGTTCGGCCACGGTGACCGCGAAAGCTCCCGCGTCGAACGCCTCCTGCGCGTCGACGGCGCTGATGGCGCCGACATAGCCGCGCGGCATGTAGCCCAGCGCATCGACGCGGGCGCGCTTGCCAGGCAGCCCTTCGGCGAGCGCCCGCTCAAGTGCCGCCGGCAGGTCGCTGCCCGATAGCTTGACGTTGCCATGCTGGTCGCGCTCCAGCTTCTCCGGCGGCACCAGGCTTTCAACCAGCGCTTTGCCGTCGGCGGTGCTGACCCCTTCCGAGACGGCGACGATGCAGCGCTTGTGGCGGTCGAGCGTGGCGCGCACGTCCTCGATGAAGGCTGTGGCCGAGAACGGCCGCTCCGGCACGTAGACGAGATGCGGACCACTGTCGGGATCGAGCTGCCAAGCCGCGGCCGCGGCCGTGAGGAAGCCGGCGTGCCGACCCATGACGATGCCGACATAGATGCCGGGCAGAGCGCGAAAATCGAGATCGACGGACAGGAAAGCGCCGGCGACGAACTCGGCCGCCGAGATGAAACCCGGCGTGTGGTCGTTCTCCTCGAGATCATTGTCGATGGTCTTGGGCGCATGCACGAACGCGATCTTGCCGCCGGCGGCATCGGTCAGGATCTGCTGCGTGCCCGACGTGTCATTGCCGCCGATATAGATGAAGGCATCCGCGCCGGCCTTCTTCAGGCCGTCGAGGACGACCTCGCAATAGGCTGCATCCGGTTTGTCGCGCGTCGAGCCAAGGGCCGCGCTCGGCGTTCCGGCGATCAGCCGCAGGCGGTCTTCCGGGACGGCGGAAAGGTCGACATAATTGCCGTCGCGGATACCGCGCACGCCGTGGATGGAGCCCAGGACCTTGGCGCCGGGATGCCGCTTGCGGATCTCCAGCGTCGCCCCGACCACGGTCTGGTTGATGACGGCCGTCGGGCCGCCGCCCTGCGCGATGACGAAAGTTCCGGCCATTGGTGAAATTCTCCCGGGCGATTGAATTTCAGGCACCTTCGCCTGTCTTTGGCCATCGCGCAACGGCAGAAACGACCGGCCGCGCCAGCGGCCGCGAGGTGAGGCTTGAGCTAGACGACGACGACCGGGTTCTTCTTGGAAACGCGGCTGTAGAGGTCGATGATGTCCTGGTTGATCAGGCGCACACAGCCCGACGACATGGCCTGGCCGATGCTCCACCATTCGGGCGAGCCATGGATGCGGTAGCCGGTGTCCTTGCCGTCCTGATAGATGTAGAGAGCACGCGCGCCGAGCGGGTTGGTGAGGCCGCCGGGCTGGCCGCCCTGCCATTTTACCAATTCCGGCTTGCGGGCGATCATTTCCGGCGGCGGGGTCCAGGTCGGCCATTCCCGTCCGTACTGGATGTTGGCGCGGCCGGACCAGCGGAAGCCGTCCTTGCCGATGCCGACCCCGTAGCGGATGGCGTCGCCCCCCGGCTGGACGAGGTAGAGCATGCGCTCATTGAGATGAACGACGATGGTGCCGGGCGCTTCGCCCGTCTGGTCGACGACGATCTGGCGGCGGAATTCCGGCTTGATCTTGAGGTAGGGCACCTCCGGCACGTTGAAGCCGCCGTCGCTCAGGGACGCGTACATCAGGTCGGGGCTGGTGATGTTCTTGTCGACGCTGATGCTCGGCCGGATCGGCCGCAGCGAGCCGGTGACCGTGTCGTCCAGCTCGAGCGCCGGCAGGCCGCCGCCCGAAATCGAGCAGCCGGCGGCGCCAAGCAAGGCCAACGCCCCTGCCCCGGATAAAACGGCGCGGCGGGAGACAAGACTACCGGTTTCGATTGCGTCGCCGTTTCGCGGCGGCGTCAGACCTTGCGGCAACTCACGCATGTACCCAAACCCTACGCTGTCGGCGGGAAGCACGGTCCGGCCGGATGACGGGCATTTTCATCATTCATGGTTGATAAAGCGTGAAGGCCTTGCGCTGCCTGCATTTGCGAACAGACTGGGCGCCATTACGCCCTCTCCGGTATCGCCAACCAGCGTGCCCTGCACGAAATCACCTCGGGCGGGTCATGATCCCGGCGCCAGCGTGTCAAAAGCGGGGGCCTCCATGTGCAAGACCTGAAAGATCAACCTCGAGCTTCTCGCCGAGATCGTGAACCTGTCGGGCGGCTCGACTGACGCCGAACTGCCGTTGGCGGGGGTAGAAACAAACCGCTTTACATTCTCCTGGACCGAAGGATTTATCCTCTTCTTTGAGCTCAAAGGAGACGAGCATGTCCTTCGAAAACTGGGCCGCCTTCGCTGCCGCGTCGACCATCCTCCTAGTCATTCCGGGACCGACCATCCTTCTGGTCGTGTCCTATGCGCTCGGCCAGGGCTGGCGCACCGCACTGCCGATGGCTGTCGGCGTGGCGCTGGGCGACTTCACGGCGATGACCTTGTCGATGCTGGGCATCGGCGCCCTGCTGGCGGCTTCGGCCACCGTCTTCTCGATCCTGAAGCTGATCGGCGCCGCCTATCTGGTCTATCTCGGCGTAAAACTGTTCCGCGCCGGCGGCGCGCTCAAGGCCGAGCCCCGCACCGATGCCGTGTCCTCCGCCAGGATGACGGGGCATGCCTGGCTGGTCACCGCGCTCAACCCGAAGAGCATCACCTTTTTCGTCGCTTTCCTGCCGCAGTTTCTTGACCGGCACGCCGATTTCTGGACGCAGATGCTGATCTTCGAGACGACCTTCCTGGCGCTCGCCTTCGCCAACGCCTTCGGCTACGCGCTGATCGCGTCGCGAGCGCGCAACCTTGTGCGCAACCCCAGGGCGATCCGCGTCTTCAACCGCACCGGCGGCACGCTGCTGGTTGGCGCCGGCATCGCCACAGTGGCGATGCGTTCAGGGAATTGAACAAGGGGGATTCGCTCAACGCACAGCGTTAGCGCTGCCCCTCACCTGCCTGCCGGCGGATGAGGGGCGGCGTCGACTTTACGCACGAAAACAGCGCCAGCTTCGCCGTCTCACCACTTGATGCTGACGCCGAGATTGCCCTCAAGGATGCGCCGCTTGTCACCGCCGAGATTGGTGGTGTAGTCGCCGGTGGCGAAGAGGCTGACCTTGTCCGTCACCTTGGCGATCACGCCGCCGCCGAATTCGAACGAGGTCGAGCGGCTTTCGGTCGAGATGTCGGTGGTGTCGAAGTTGACGTGATCCGTGCCACCGAAACCGTGCCAGAGATTGGCCTTGAGGTAAGGTTGCAGCGCGGTGCCGTTCAATTTCGTCTCGCCCTGCAGGCGCAGGCCGAGGCGTCCGGTGACGTTGTCGTCGAGATCGAAGGAAACCGACGCGAAGCGATCCTCGGCATCGTCGAGCGATAGATGCTGCCAAATCAGTTGCGCCTGCGGTTCGAGCGTCCAGCCTTGCGCCAGCGCGATCGGGTAGCCCCCTTCCAGCGAAGCGGTGACGCCGGTTCCCTTGACATCGATGCCGATGTCGCGGGTCGAGGTCGCATCGCCGCTGAAAAAAGTGGCCATGACGACCCCGTCCAGGTACCAGCCCCCGGGACCGATACGGGTCCAGTAGCCGCCGACGCTGGTGCCGCCGAGATCGATGTCGCCGACGCCCAGATCGTTCTGCCCCAGCGCCTGGCCGCGCACATCGCCGTTCATGGTGGCATAGGCGATGAACAGGCCGGCACGATCGACGCCACCTGAAGCGGTTTCCTGGCCAAACACGTCGAAGCCGCCCTGGAACCCGAACAAGGTGCCGTCGAACGACGGCGAAACCGTTCCCGACCAGCCCATCTTCGCGTCCTGGCCGAAGATACGGCCCCAGACCGGAGAGAGTTCGGTGTTTGACAACAGGCTCTGTTCGCCTCGCCGTTCATGGAAAGTGCCAAGTGTCGTCATCGCCAGATGCTCGGCCACCGGCGGAACCGCCGAATAGACCGGGACCTCGACACGGTAGAGCAGGATCTCCTCCCCTGCCGCGGGCGTCGGAAGATCGGGCACCGCAGTCGGGACGGGCGGGGGCGGCGGTGGCGGATCAGCCGCCGGTGCCGCCGGCGGGGGTGGCGGGGGCTGGAGCTCCGGATCGCTGGCCTGCACCGGCGGCGTCGGATCGACCGGCGGATTGTTGACGTCGCCTTCGGACGGCACGGGCACCGGCGGCAGCTGGGAAGGTGGCGGCGGCGGCTCGACTGCCGGAGGTTCGGGCTCGAGCGCCGCGGTCGGTCCGATCGCCGGCGGCGCCGCGGCCGGCGATGTCGGTGTTATCAGCGACGAGCGCAGATACCAGTTCTCCGCGCTGCCTGCGGTGACGCCACCCTTGAACAGATAATATTCGAAGGCGCCCGCCGCGACCGGCGCGTCGAGCGCGAAGGCGCTGGCGCTGGAGGTGGCGCCATTGACCGCCTGGACGACCATGATGCCGTCCTGCGTCGTCTCGGCACCCGTGCCGCCGACATTGACCACCCCGATGCCGGTCGAGCCGGAAGCCGTGCCGCCCGACAGCACCAACCTGTCCGAGGCCGAGGAATCATCGCCGAGTTCCGTCTGGATGAGCAGCAGGCCGCCAAGCCCGGTGTAATTGCCCGAAATCGTCAGCCGATCCGTCGCGCCTGTACTGCCATTGGTCAGGTCGATGCGGCCGGCATTGACGACGTCCGCAAGCTGGCCCGCCGTAAAGGCCTGTATCGACGCGTTGAAGCCGCCGCCATAGAGCGTGCTTGCCGCATCGACGCTGAGCGAGCCCGTGCCGGTGCCGCTGTCTCCCAGCACCAGATTGCCGTCCAGCGTGAGTTCGGTGTCGTTGGTGGCGTCGATGCTCTCCCAGTTCTGCACCCGGCTGATGCCTTTGAGCTTGACGTTGTCGAAACTCAGCGTGTCGGTGCCGAGGCCACCATTCAGCGCGTCGGCGCCGCCCATATTGGAATTGGTCAGGTTGCTCAGCTTTGCCGTGTCGTTGTCGGCGCCGAGGTCGACGGCGCCATAGATGATGCCGCCGCCGTCCCAGACGAAACTGTCGGCGCCGAAGCTCATCAGCACGTCGCCGCCGACCGTGCCGCCGGTAATCGTCACGCTGTCATTGCCGCCGCTGACGCTGATGTTGCCGCCGATCGTGCCGCCCGAAAGGATGATCGTGTCCTTGTCGAAGCCGGTGACCAGGTTGCGGTCGATGGTGCCGCCGGACATGTTGAAGTAGTTCTGGTCGAGCTTCATGTTGACGCGGCCGATGCGGCCGCCGGTCATCACCGCATGGTCGCCGTCGTCGAAGAAATCGACGATGCGTCCGTCCGTCATGGTGAAGGTGTCGAGGCCATCACCCTGGTTAAGTGAACCGATCTGGCCGCCGCTCATGTTGAAGTCGTCGATGCCCGAGCCTTGCTGCACATTGCCGACGACGGTGCCAGCGCCGATGGTGAAGAAATCGGCGCCACCGCCCTGGTCGACCGTGCCGGTGATGGTACCGGACTGCATGTCGATGCGGTCCGAACCAACGCCGAAGGTGACATTGCCGCTCACCTGGCCGGTGCCGCCGGCGGGAAAGGTGAGCGTGTTGTCGCCGTTCAGATCGTTGAGGCTCCCGCCCGAATCGCCGCTGTCGCAGATGAAGGTGTCGTTTCCGGCGGTCGGAACGAGCAGGCATGCGGCGAAGGCGGCGGAATTGGGCAGCAACGCCAGCGACGTCGCGGCAAAAACGCCAAGCATTCGAGGAAGAAACATCACCGGCATATGCCGTTTCAGAACAACTAATTTAGCGATGTCTTCCGAATCGCCATTCGGAAGCCTGTTTTCAAAGCGCCGCACCGCGTCCCTCCAAGATTCGCGATTGCAAGCCCCCACCCTACGCCGCAATGAAGACACAATTCGTTCCGTTTTACAAAGCCTAATCTGCCCGTCATGGTTGATGAACTGGAAAACGGGCCGGACAGAGCTGTGCTTTGATTGCGCCAGAATTGGTCCTTGGCGTGCGTCTCGCCAACCCTCCAAAGCGTGTTGGTGGCGGCGCGTACGCTGGCGCGGCCACACAGCCCGCCGTCGGCGTTGTTTTCGTGATGCGCGGCTGATTTTCAGAGAATTGACCCGCGGCGGATCTTGGCTTAAAAACTGCCTCGGCCAGATTTTTTCGAGATCCGAAAAAAATAATGGCAAGGGAGGAAAACATGTATCTCGGCCTCGACCTTGGCACGTCGGGCGTCAAGGCGCTGCTGATCGATGCCGAACAGACCGTCATCGGTTCCGGCCATGGCGCGCTCGACGTTTCGCGGCCGCATCCCGGCTGGTCCGAACAGGATCCAGCCCACTGGCTACGCGCCTGCGAAGACGCGATTGCCGAACTGAAGGCCTCCCATCCCTGGCAGTTCGCGGCGGTGAAAGGCATTGGCCTATCCGGTCAGATGCATGGCGCCACCTTGCTCGATGCCTCTGACAAGGTGCTGCGCCCCTGCATTCTGTGGAACGATACGCGCAGCCATGCCGAGGCAGCCGCGCTCGACGCCGATCCGCGGTTTCGCGAGCTGACCGGCAACATCGTCTTTCCCGGTTTCACCGCGCCGAAGCTCGCCTGGGTGAAGAACAACGAACCCGCCATTTTCGCCAAAGTGGCCAAGGTGCTGCTGCCCAAGGATTTCCTGCGGCTGTGGCTGACCGGCGAACATATTTCGGAAATGTCGGACTCGGCTGGCACTTCCTGGCTCGACGTTGGGAAGCGGCGCTGGTCCGCCGACCTGCTCGCGGCCACGTCGCTCGACGAAAAGCACATGCCATCCCTGGTCGAGGGTACGCAGAAGGCCGGTGGGCTGCGCGGCGAGCTGGCGTCGAAATGGGGCGTCGAAGCCGGCATCCCGATTGCCGGCGGCGCCGGCGACAATGCGGCTTCCGCCTGCGGCATGGGCACGGTCCGTGCCGGCCATGCGTTCGTGTCTCTGGGCACGTCAGGCGTGCTGTTTGCCGCCAATGCCTCCTATCTGCCCAACCCGGCAAGCGCGGTCCACACTTTCTGCCATGCGCTGCCTGACACCTGGCATCAGATGGGCGTCATCCTGTCGGCCACCGATTCGCTCAATTGGCTGTCCGAGATTACCGGCAAGGGCGCAGGCGAGTTGACATCGGAACTGGGCGATACACTGAAGGCGCCGACCGGCGTGTCCTTCCTGCCCTATCTCTCGGGCGAGCGCACGCCACACAATGATTCCGTCATTCGCGGCTCCTTTACCGGACTGGCGCATGAATCGAGCCGCGCCGTCCTGACCCAGGCCGTGCTGGAAGGCGTGGCCTTCGCCTTTCGCGACAGCCTCGAGGCGTTGAAGACTGCGGGCACGAGCTTGATGCGTGTGACGGCGATCGGCGGCGGCTCGCGCTCGCGCTACTGGCTGAAGGCCATCGCCACCGCGCTTCAGCTGCCTGTCGACATTCCCGCCGACGGCGATTTCGGCGCCGCCTTCGGCGCCGCCCGGCTCGGCCTGATCGCAGCGACGGACACTGATCCGCTCGATGTCTGCACGGCGCCGAGGACCGATGCAACGATCGAACCGGATGCCGGCTTGGATGGTGCATTTGCCGATGCCTACCAGCGCTACCGCGGGCTTTATCCGGCGATCAGGGCGGCAACGGCGTGAGCAGGCGCCACGCGCCCCCTCTGCCCTGCCGGGCATCTCCCCTCTAGGGGGAAGATCGGCAGCTTTGGCGGCTACGCTAGCCTTGCAAGGCCGGAGGTTGGCGAAGGTATAAAAATCAGCCAATCTCCCCCTTGAGGGGAGAGATGGCCGGCAGGCCAGAGGGGGGCGCCTGGCGCCTACCTTAGCCGTGAAGCCTCACTGCGCCGGCACCTTGTCGAGGAAGCCGGTGATGCTCTTCAGGCGGCCGTTCTCGATGACGCCGATATCGGTGCCTTCGATGATGGACGGTGTGCCCTCCGGGCCGAGGTTCCAGGAAAAGCGGATTTTGTCGGCAAACCCGTCCGGTGTGCCTTTCAGCGAGAAGCGGAAGCCGGCAAAGCGCTGCTGCACGCCGTCGATCAGCGCCGCGACGCCTTCATGGCCGTCGCCCTGCATGATGGGATCGCGATAGCTGACGTCTTCGGTGAAAGTCGCCTTGAGCAGCGCCTGACGGCGCGCGGCGTCGCTCTCGTTCCAGGCGGTGATGTAGCTTTCGGCGATCTTGTTGAGATCGGTCATGATCTGTCTCCTTCGTTGGCTTTGACATGACCCTTTTCATCCAACGGACGAACGGAACCAATTACGCCTGAGGTAATCAGGCGGAGCCATTTCGGAGAGGAAGGAAATCCATGAGCAGCGGCTTTTTCGGCGACATCAAGAAGATCAAATATGAGGGGCCGGATTCGGCCAATCCGCTGGCTTACCGGTTCTACAACCCGGACGAGCTGGTGGCCGGCAAGCGGCTGGAAGACCATCTGCGCTTCGCCGTCGCCTACTGGCATTCCTTCGCCTGGCCGGGCGGCGATCCGTTCGGCGGCCAGACCTTCGATCGGCCGTGGTTCCCCAAGGCCGGCGGCATCGACACGATGGAACTGGCAAAACTGAAAGCAGACGTCGCCTTCGAGATGTTCTCGCTGCTCGGCGCGCCCTATTTCTGCTTCCACGATGCCGACGTGCGGCCCGAAGGCAAGGATTTTTCGGAAAGTTCCGCGCGCCTCGACGAGATCGCGGACTATTTCGCCACCAAGATGAAGCAGACTGGCGTCAAGCTCTTGTGGGGCACGGCGAACCTGTTCTCGCACCGCCGTTTCATGTCGGGTGCCGCGACAAACCCCGATCCGGATGTGTTTGCCTATGCGGCGGCGACGGTGAAGAGCTGCATCGACGTCACCAAGCGGCTGAAGGGCGAGAATTACGTGCTTTGGGGCGGACGCGAGGGCTATGAGACGCTGCTCAACACCGACCTTGCCCGCGAGCAGGAGCAGGCCGGCCGTTTCCTCAACCTCGTCGTCGACTACAAGCACAAAATCGGCTTCAAAGGCACGATCCTGATCGAGCCGAAGCCGCAGGAACCCACAAAACACCAGTACGACTACGATGTCGCGACCGTCTATGGCTTCCTCAAGCGCTTCGGACTGGAGAAGGAGGTCAAGCTCAACATCGAGCAGGGCCACGCCATCCTCGCCGGCCATTCCTTCGAGCACGAGCTGGCGTTGGCCAATGCGCTCGGCGTCTTCGGCTCGATCGACATGAACCGCAACGACTACCAGTCGGGCTGGGACACCGACCAGTTCCCCAACAACGTGCCGGAGATGGCACTGGCCTACTACCAGGTTCTGCAGGCGGGCGGCTTCAAGACCGGCGGCACCAATTTCGACGCCAAGCTGCGCCGCCAGTCGCTCGATTCGCAGGACCTGCTGATCGGCCATATCGGCGGCATGGATGCCTGCGCGCGCGGCCTGAAAGCGGCCGCCAAGATGGTCGAAGACAAGGCGCTGTCGGCTCCGCTCGCCGAGCGCTACGCGGGCTGGAACAGCGCCGAGGCCAAAGCGATGCTTGCCGGCAAGCGTACGCTGGAGGACATCGCCGAGCGCGTGGTGAAGAAGAAGATCGAACCGCAGCCGCGCTCCGGCCGCCAGGAACTGCTGGAAAACATCGTCAACCGCTACGTGTAAGGGATGAAAGGCGGGCGGCGGCTCGTTCAGCCACCGTTCCGCTTACCCACGCCGCTTCGCGGGAAGAAGTTCCCGGCGTCGCGCTTATCTGCCTGCCACCTTCTTCGCCATTGAACGGGAAAGGTGCCGGCGGGCGGACGAGGGTGGCGCCGAGACCGGGTGAAACGGCTTTGCGCCAGTGCGGAACCGAAGACAAGGTTTTGCCCACTGACGCCCCCCAATCGCCTCTCTCTTGCCTTCAAACTGCCGTCACGAATCTCCTATAAGAAGGGCTCGTGGCGGGAGAGGAAGAAGGAGGCGAACCGATATGCAGAACGAACGTGAAATCGACGCCCTGCTCTCAAATGGCGAGGCCGGGTCGATCATCGACCGGCTGATGGCAATGCCGCATCCGAAGGATGGTGCGCGCCGCTCCAACGAATGGGACCGCGCCGTTGCCAGCCGTTTCGAGACCCATCTGGCAAGACAGATGCGCTCGCAGATCGATAGTGGCGGCGACCGGCAGAACGCTGCCTGATCAACCGCTTCCCACTTTGGACGACATGTACATCAACCCCGGCGTAGCCTGACCGGGGCTTCACCGAAAGCTCTTGAAAACGCCCTCGAAAATGCCGCGGCGGATGAAAATCCGGTCCGCCCGGCAATGTCGGCCATCGCCACTCTGGTGTCGATCACCAGCCGCCGCGCAGCGCCCAGGCGCAGCCTGAGATAGTAGGCGCCGGGCGTCTCGCCGATCGACTTGCGGAAGATGCTCTCCAGTGTCCGTGCCGTAACCCCGGCGCGCTTTGCCACGGCGGCGACCGTCAACGGCTGGTCGACATGCGCTTCCATCAGCCGGATGGCTTGCGCCAGGCGCGGATCATAGCCGTCGAGCCGGCCAAGCGAGACCAGGGGCTGAGCGTCGGTGGCCGCACGGGCCTGATCGTAGATGAAGACGCTGGCCACATCGAGCGCCACGGCCATGCCGAGGCGGGTGCGAACGAGGTGCAGCATCAGGTCGAAGGTGGGCGAGGCGCCACCGGAGGTGAAGACCGGCCCGTCGATGACGTAACGGTCCGGGCGGACGTCGACGCCCGGAAAGGCCGACGAGAAATCCTCCATGTCTTCCCAGTGGGTGGTGGCGCTGCGGCCTTCGAGCAAGCCGGCCCGCGCGACCAGCCATGTACCGGCCTCGACGCCGCCGCAGGCGCGCGCCGAACGGGCAGCGCGGCGCAGGCCCGAGAGCAGAGCCGACGTCGCATAATTCTGCGTGCCGAAACCGGCGACGACGACAAGAACGTCGGTCGGCTCGGCCGCATCGAAGCGGCCGCTGACAGCCACTGGCAGGCCGCAAGTGGTGACCGGCGCCTCGCCGGTTACGGAAACCAGCTTGAAATCGAACAATGTCTCGCCGGAGATGCGGTTGGCGGCGCGCAGCGGGTCGACCGCCGAGGCCACGCACATGATGGACGAGCCGGAAAACACCAGCATCGTCACCTTGAGCGGCAGACGCTCGGCGCGAAAGATCGTCAGTTTTTCGCCTTTAGTCATGGAAGCTTCGTAAAACGCAAAGCAGTTTTCGGCAAGTCGGGCGATGCTTGGCGCCTGTTTCGACTGGGAGGAGAGTTCCATGCCGCTTGCGATGAACCGTGAGGTTTTCATTACCTGTGCCGTGACCGGGTCCGGCGGCACGCAGGACCGCAGCCCGCATGTGCCGCGCTCGCCCAAAGAGATCGCTGATTCGGCCATCGACGCGGCCAAGGCGGGGGCGGCGATCGTGCATTGCCATGTGCGCGATCCCGAGACCGGCAAGCCCAGGCGCGACGTTCATCTCTACCGCGAGGTGACCGAGCGCATCCGCGAGGCAGACGTCGACGTGGTGCTGAACCTTACCGCCGGCATGGGTGGAGACATGGTGTTCGGCTCGCCCGAAGCGCCGCTGCCGCTCAATGAGAAGGGCACCGACATGGGCGGCGCCACCAACCGCATGGAGCATGTACGCCAGTGCCTGCCGGAGATCTGCACGTTGGACTGCGGCACAATGAACTTCGCAGAGGCCGACTATGTCATGACCAACACACCCGGCATGCTGCGCGCCATGGGCGGCATGATGACCGCGCTCGGCGTCAAGCCGGAGATCGAGGCCTTCGATACCGGTCATCTCTGGTTCGCCAAGCAACTGGTCGAGGAGAAAGTGCTGAAGCCGGATGCGCTGGTGCAACTCTGCATGGGCGTGCCGTGGGGCGCGCCAGACGACCTCAATACCTTCATGGCCATGGTCAACAACGTGCCGTCGACCTGGAACTGGTCGGCCTTTTCCATCGGCCGCAACCAGATGGCTTATGCCGCGGCGGCGGTGCTGGCGGGCGGCAATGTCCGGGTCGGGCTCGAGGATAATCTCTGGCTCGACAAGGGCGTGCTTGCCACCAACGCGCAGCTGGTCGAACGCGCCGCCAGCATCGTCACCAATCTCGGCGCCAGGATTCTGGGGCCGGAGGAAGTGCGCAGGAAGCTCAACCTCACCAAGCGGCCGCCGATCGCGGCATGAGCATGATCCCGAAAAGTGGGACCCGGTTTTCGGGTAAGATCATGCTCAAACAAGAAGACTAATTCGCAGGGAGGGTCGATATGGCTACCGTCAAATTCACCGCGATGAAGGATGGCGACAGGGACGATTACGAGTTCCTGACGGCCCATGAAATCGACTACGCAGCCAAGACCGGCGAGCGGCTGCTCGACGCGCTCGTGCAGCTCGACGAAGGCCTGTCCGGCTACAAGATCACCCGGCTCGGCCATTCGCTGCAGAGCGGCGACACGGGCCTGGCGCGACGGCGCAGACACCGACTGGATCGCCTGCGCGCTGCTGCACGATATCGGCGACATCTACGCGCCCTACAATCACGACGAATATGCCGCGTCGATCCTGAAGCCCTTCGTGCGCGAGCAATGCACCTGGGTGGTGGAAAAGCACGGCGATTTCCAGCGCCTTTATTACGCCCATCATCTCGGCGGCAATCGCCGCGCGCGCGACCGCTTCGCCGGCCATGCCTATTTCGAGGATTGCGACCAGTTTTGCGAACGCTGGGACCAGTCGAGCTTCGACGCCGACTACGAGACGCTGCCGATCGAGTTCTTCCGGCCTTTCGTGCTCGAAGTCTTTGCCCGCAAGGCCTACGACCCATTGGTGATCCGTACGGGCGAGCGCGTACCTCTGACGGATCCACAAACAGCCAGCAAAAGAACCGGAGCCTGACAATGAGCATCATCAACAAGGCGGCCGCCATCGGCGGCGGTGTCATCGGTGCGGGCTGGGTGGCGCGGCTGCTCCTCAACGGCATCGACGTGTCGATCTTCGATCCCGATCCCGAGGCCTCGCGCAAGGTCTCGGAAGTGATGAAGGGTGCGCGCCGCGCCTACAAGCAGATGGTTCCCGGAGGCCTGCCGAAAGAAGGCAGGCTGACCTTCGCCAAGACCATTGCCGACGCGGTGGCCGACGCCGATTTCATCCAGGAAAGCGTGCCGGAACGGCTCGACCTCAAGCACAAGGTGCTGGCCGAGATCGACACTCACGCGCCGGCCAACGCCATCGTCGGCTCGTCCACATCAGGCATCAAGCCGACCGACATGCAGATTGCGATGAAGAAGCATCCGGAGCGGCTGGTCGTCGGCCACCCGTTCAACCCGGTCTATCTCCTGCCGCTGGTCGAGATCGTCGGCGGCGACCAGACCTTTCCGGAGGCGATCGAGGTTGCCCGGGAAATCTATGCCTCGATCGGCATGAAGCCTGTCGTCATCCGCAAGGAAATCGAGGCCTTCGTCGGCGACCGCCTGCTGGAAGCCGCCTGGCGCGAGGCGCTGTGGCTGATCAAGGACGGCATCTGCACCGTCGAGGAACTGGACGACATCATGCGCTATGGCTTCGGCCTGCGCTGGGCACAGATGGGCATGTTCCAGGTCTATCGCGTCGCCGGCGGCGAAGCCGGCATGCGCCACTTCATGGCGCAGTTCGGCCCCTGCCTGAAATGGCCGTGGACCAAGCTGATGGACGTACCGGAGTTCAACGACGAGCTGGTCGACCTGATCGCCACGCAGTCGGACGACCAGGCGCATGGCCTGTCGATCCGCGAACTGGAAAAGATCCGCGACGACAATCTGGTCGCCATCATGGATGCGCTCTCGAAGCAGAACAAGGGCAAGGGCTGGGGAGCCGGCGCCCTGCACAGGGACTATACGAAGCAGTTGGCCAAGCTGGCGGCGAAAAAGCCGGCGGCCTCCAAGGCGGCCGAGAAGGCGAAGGCATCGAAGCCGGTGAAGAAAGCCGAAAAACCGAAGAAAAAGAAGAAAGGCTGAGACCATGGATTTCGGTCTGTCGGAGGAACAAAAGCTCATTGTCGAGACGACGCGCGCCTTCGTCGAGAATGAGCTTTACCCGCATGAGCGCGAGGTCGAGCGCACCGGCGTGCTGCGCCGCGAATTGATCGAGGAGCTGAAGGCCAAGGCGATCGAAGCCGGTCTCTATGCCGCCAACATGCCGGCCGATGTCGGCGGCGCGGGGCTCGATACGGTGACCTGGCTGCTCTACGAGAAGGAACTCGGCCGCGCCAACTACGCGCTGCACTGGACCTGCGTCGCGCGCCCTTCCAACATCCTTTTGGCCGGCACGCCGGAGCAGCGCGAAAAATACCTGTTCCCCTGCATCCGCGGCGAGAAATGGGATTGCCTGGCGATGACCGAACCGGGCGCCGGTTCGGACCTGCGCGGAATGAAGGCGACAGCCGTTCACGATGGCGGCGACTGGGTCCTGAACGGCACCAAGCACTTCATCAGCCACGCCGATCTTGCCGACTTCGCCATCGTCTTCATGGCCTCGGGCGAAGAGGATTCGCCGCGCGGCAAACGCAAGAAGATCACCGCCTTCTTCGTCGACAAGGGCACCAAGGGCTTCACGGTGCGCGACGGCTACCGCAACGTCTCACATCGCGGCTACACCAACGCCATCCTCGAATTCGACGATTGCCGCCTTCCGGCAAGCCAGGTGTTGGGTGAAGTCCACAAGGGTTTCGACGTCGCCAATTCCTGGCTCGGCGCCACCCGCCTGCAGGTCGGCGCCACCTGCCTCGGCCGTGCCGAGCGGGCGCTTGGCCATGCGGTCGAGTACGCCGCGCAGCGTCAGCAATTTGGCCAGCAGATCGGCAAGTTCCAGGGCGTGTCGTTCAAGCTCGCCGACATGGCAACCGAACTCAAGGCCGCGGACCTGATGGTGTTCGAAGCCGGCTGGAAGTACGATCAGGGCACCGTCACCGACCAGGACATGGCCATGGCCAAGCTGAAGGCCACAGAAATGCTGGCTTACGTCGCCGACGAAGCGATCCAGATCCATGGTGGCATGGGGCTGATGGACGACCTGCCGCTGGAGCGCATCTGGCGCGACGCCCGGGTCGAGCGCATCTGGGAAGGCACGTCGGAAATCCAGCGCCACATCATTTCGCGGGCGCTGCTGCGCCCGTTCGGGGCCTGATCCATGCACAAACTTGAACGCCTTCTGCGCCCTAAATCGATCGCCGTGTTCGGCGGCGCGCAGGCCGCCGCGGTCGTGGCGCAGTCGATCAAGATGGGCTTTGCCGGCGAGATCTGGCCGGTGCACCCGAGCAAGGAAGAGGTCGCCGGCCGCAAGGCCTATCGTTCGATCGCCGATCTGCCCGGCGCGCCGGACGCTGCCTTTGTCGGCGTCAACCGACACCTGACCATCGACGTGATCAAGGCCTTGGCCGAACGCGGCGCCGGCGGGGCCGTCTGCTTTGCCGCCGGTTTCCTCGAAACCGAAGCCTATGACGCGCATGGCGAGCGCCTGCAGGCCGAACTCGTCGCCGCCGCCGGCGAGATGCCGATCATCGGGCCGAACTGCTACGGCCTGATCAACTATGCCGACGGCGCGCTTTTTGTGGCCCGACCAGCATGGCGGCATAAGATTGGCCGACGGCGGCAAAGGGGTGGCCATCATTACCCAGTCGTCCAACATCGCCATCAACATGACGATGCAGAAGCGCGGCCTGCCGATCGCCTTCCTGATGACCGCCGGCAACCAGGCGCAGACCGGCCTCTCCGAAATGGCGCTCGGCCTGATCGAGGACGAGCGCGTCAGCTCGCTCGGCCTGCACATCGAGGCTTTCGATTCGGTAGCCGGCTTCGAGCGGCTGGCGGCACGGGCGAGGGAATTGAAAAAGCCGATCATCGCCATGAAGGTCGGCCGCTCCGAACAGGCCAGGCAAGCGACCGTCTCGCACACCGCGTCGCTCGCCGGCTCGGACGCAGCGTCCGGGGCCTTCCTGAAACGGCTCGGCATCGCGCGCGTCGATTCCATCCCCGCCTTCATCGAGGCGCTGAAGCTGCTGCATGTCACCGGTCCGCTGCCCGGCTACAGCCTGTCATCGATGAGCTGTTCGGGCGGCGAGGCTTCGGTCATGGCCGACAGCGCCGAAGGCCGCTGGGTCAACTTCCCGGTGCTGACGGAAGAACACCGTGCCCACGTCAAGTCGACGCTCGGGCCGCTGGTCGCGGTCGCCAATCCATTGGACTACCACACCTTCATCTGGAACAACGAGCCGGCGATGACCGCCACGTTCACCGCCATGGTGTCGGGCGGCTTCGACCTCAACATGCTGGTGCTCGACTTCCCGCGCCCGGACCGCTGCTCGGTGACCGACTGGTGGGCGACGCTGCGCGCCTTCGAATCGGCGCTCAAGACCAACAAGGCGCATGGCGCGATCGTCTCGTCGCTGCCCGAGAACCTGCCCGAGGAATACACCGCCGAGCTGATGGCGCGGGGCATGGTGCCGCTGTTCGGCATTTCCGAAGCGATGGATGCCGCCCAGGCGGCCGCCTTCATCGGCTGGGCCTGGCGCGAGCCGCAGGCGCAGCCGGTCGACACCTCCGCTTCCGGCGCTGCCGGCGGCGAGCATGTCACGCCTGACGAGGCGCAAGCCAAGGCGCGGCTGATCAAGGCCGGGCTGCCGGTGCCCAAGGGCGAGCGCGCCGACAGTGCCGTCGAGGCGGTGATCTCGTCCATGGCGCTCGGCTTCCCGGTGGCGCTGAAGGCCCTGGGTGTCACCCACAAATCCGAGGTCGGCGCTGTCAGGCTCAACCTCAGGGACGCCGAATCCGTCAGCACCGCCGCGCACGACCTTTGCCGCTCGGCACCGGCCTTTATGTCGAGCGCATGGTGCGCGACGGCGTCGCCGAGCTGATCGTCGGCTTCACCCGCGATCCGATGTTCGGCGCTGTCATGACGCTGGGCACCGGCGGCGTACTGGTCGAATTGCTGCGCGACAGCGTCACCTTGATGCTGCCGGCGACCCGCGACGACATCGAGGCAGCACTTCGCGGTCTCAAACTGTTCCCGCTGCTCGAAGGCTATCGCGGTCGGCCGAAGGCCGACGTCCAAGCTGCCATCGACGCCATCGCGGGCATTGCTGCCTTCGTGCAGACGAATGCCGGCGAGATCGAGGAACTCGACATCAATCCGCTGATCGTCTGCAGCGAGGGCAAGGGCGCCTGGATCGCCGATGCGCTTTTGGTGCTGGGAGGGAACAAGAATGCCTGACGTCGTTTCGACCCGCCGTGAAGGCTCGATCCTCGAGGTCACGCTCGATCGGCCCAAGGCCAACGCCATCGACCTGAAGACCTCTCGGCTGATGGGCGAGACCTTCAAGGCGTTTCGCGACGACCCCGGCTTGCGCGTCGCCATCGTCAAGACCGCCGGCGACAAGTTCTTCTGCGCCGGATGGGACCTGAAGGCCGCCGCCGGCGGCGACGCCGTCGACGGCGACTATGGCGTCGGCGGCTTTGCCGGGCTGCAGGAACTGCGCGACTTGAACAAGCCTGTCATCGCCTGCGTAAACGGCATGGCGGTGGGGGGCGGCTTCGAGCTGGCGCTGTCCTGCGATCTCATCTACGCCTCCGATCACTCCTCCTTCGCATTGCCCGAGATCCGCGCCGGCACGCTTGCCGATGCCGCGACCATCAAGCTGCCGAAGCGCATTCCCTATCATGTCGCCATGGACCTTTTGCTCACTGGCCGCTGGATGGACGTTGCCGAGGCGCATCGCTGGGGCCTGGTCAACGAGGTGCTGCCGAAGGAGAAGCTGGAGGACCGCGTCTGGGAGATCGCCCGCCTGCTCGCCAGCGGCCCGCCGCTTGTCTTCGCCGCGATCAAGGAAACCGCGCGGGTGGCCGAAGCGCTGACTTTCCAGGACGCTATGAACAGGGTGACGCGCCGGCAGTTGCCGACGGTCGATGCGCTGTACGGTTCCGAGGACAATATGGAAGGGTTCCGGGCTTTTGCGGAGAAGCGCGACCCGGTTTGGAAGGGGAAGTGACTCTGCGGAAATGACAGCGCGAGGCACCCCCTCTGGCCTGCCGGCCATCTCCCCCGCAAGGGGGGAGATTGGATGTCATTTCCGCTTTCGCTAATCGTCAACGCTGCAAGAAGGGCGATACCGATTGAACTGCCAATCTCCCCCTTGCGGGGGAGATGTCCGGCAGGACAGAGGGGGGTGCCTGGGCTCGCCGTTCACAGTCGGCGCGGCCATGACCGACTACAGCAAACTCATCGATGCCGAGACCCAGGCTTTCATCGAGCGGACCAATTCCTATTACCCGCCGGCTACGATCGACTACACGATTGCCGAGCAGCGCGAGATCTATAACCGCATGTGCCGGGAGTTCTTTGCCGGCTATCCCGAGGGGGTGACAGCGGAGACCACCGCTTTTGGGGGGCCGGCGTGCAATATCCCGATCCGCATCTACAGAAGCGCCCCGCAGGCAGCGGCGGCGGTGCTCTATTGCCACGGCGGCGGTTTCATCCTTGGCGGGCTGGACAGCCATGACGACGTCTGCGCCGAGCTTTGCAGCTGCACCGGTTATGACGTCGTTTCGGTCGACTACCGGCTGGCGCCGGAGCATCTGCATCCGGCCGCGTTTGACGACGCGATGAACGCCTTCGAGTGGGCGGCAGCCACCCGCGATCGTCCCATCCTGCTCTGCGGCGACAGCGCCGGCGGCAATCTCTGCGCCGCGGTCAGCCATGCGACGCGCGGCCATGCGAAGAAACCGATCGGGCAGGTGCTGATCTATCCCGGGCTCGGCGGCGATCGTTCGCGCGGTTCCTATGTGAGACATGCCGAAGCGCCGATGCTGACCACGCGCGACCTCGAATTCTACAAGCATATCCGCACCGGCGGCGTGGACCAGACCGGCGACATCACGCTGTCGCCGCTGGCTGACGGCGATTTCGCCAACCTGCCGCCGACCGTGCTGATCACCGCCGAGTGCGATCCGCTGTCGTCGGACGGCGGGGCCTATCGCGACCGCGTCGTGGCGGACGGTGGGCGGGCAACTTGGTTCGAGGAGAAAGGGCTTGTGCACGGCTATCTCAGGGCGAGGCACACGGTCGGTCGCGCCCGCGCCAGCTTTACCCGCATCATCGAAGCGGTGTCGGCGCTCGGCAAAAGCGAGTGGATCTGGTGAGGGCCTCCTCGCATGACAATCGACAGAAGATGATCAACCCAGCGAGTGCGGAGCCGTTCGGCGCTCACCCTACCGAACGAGCCGCCGCCCGGCCGGCGCTGCGGCCGGAGAAGATACAGCCGCCCAGGAACGTGCCTTCGAGCGCCGCATAGCCATGCACGCCGCCGCCGCCGAAACCGGCGGCTTCGCCGACCGCATAGAGGCCCTGAACCGGCTCGCCATCGCTCCCCAGCACGCGGCTTTCGAGATCGGTCTGCAGGCCACCCAGCGTCTTGCGGGTCAGGATGTTGAGGCGAACCGCGATCAGCGGGCCGTTCGCGGGATCGAGCATCTTGTGCGGCCTGGCCGTGCGGATCAGCCGGTCGCCGAGATAGGCCCGCGCTCCGCGCAGCGCGGTGACCTGCATGTCCTTGGAGAAGGGATTGTCGAGTTGCCGGTCGCGGGCGCGGATCTCGCGCTCGACATGGGCGACGTCGAGCAGCGGTTCGCCGCCGGCCAGCTTGTTCATGCGCGCCACCAGATCGGGCAGTTCGGCCTCGATGATGAAATCCTCGCCCTTCTCCATGAACGCCTTGACCGGGCCCGGAATGCCCGACGTGGCGCGGCCGAGCACCTGGCGCCAGCTCTTGCCGGTCAGGTCCGGGTTCTGCTCGGAGCCCGAGAGCGCGAACTCCTTCTGGATGATTTTTTTGGTCAGGATGAACCAGGAATAATCGAACCCGGTGCTCGTGATGTGGCTGAGCGTGCCGAGCGTGTCGAAACCGGGGTAAAGCGGCACCGGCAGGCGCTTGCCCCTGGCGTCGAGCCACAGCGACGACGGACCGGGCAGGATGCGGATGGCATGATCGGTCCAGATCGGCGCCCAGTTCCTGATGCCCTCGACATAGTGCCACATGCGGTCGCGGTTGATGACGCTGCCGCCGGCCTGTTCCGTGATCGCCAGCATGCGGCCGTCGACATGGTCGGGCACGCCTGTGATCATGCACTTCGGCGCCGCGCCCAGACGCTTCGGCCAGTTTTCCCGAACCAGCTGGTGGTTGCCGCCGATGCCGCCGGAGCCGACGATCACGGCCTGCGCATGAAGCTCGAAATCACCTGATGTCTCACGCGAACTCTTGTGGCCGCGCTCGACGGTGCTTGGCTGCAGGATGTCGCCGCGCACCCCGTCGATCCTCGTGCCCGTACGGATCAATTCGTTGACGCGGTGACGGAACTTGAAGCGGATCAGTCCCTTCTTCTCGGCCTCGCGCACGCGCAGCACGAAGGGCTCGAGCACCCCGGGACCGGTGCCCCAGGTGATGTGGAAGCGCGGCACGGAATTGCCATGGCCAATCGCATTGCCGCCGCCGCGCTCGGCCCATCCGACCACGGGAAAGAATTTCATCCCGCGCTCCAGCAGCCAGGAGCGCTTCTCGCCGGCGGCGAAGCCGACATAGGCCTCCGCCCATTTGCGCGGCCAGTGATCCTCCGGCCGGTCGAAAGCGGCGGTGCCCAGCCAGTCCTCGAGCGCCAGCTCGTGCGAATCGCGGATGCGCATGCGCCGCTGCTCGGGCGAATCGACGAGGAACAGACCGCCGAACGACCAGAAGGCCTGGCCGCCCAGCGACTGCTCCGGTTCCTGGTCGACGATGACGATCTTCTTGCCGGCCTCGGCCAGTTCGGCGGCGGCGACCAGCCCGGCAAGGCCGGCGCCCACGATGATGACATCCGCGTCGTCAGCCAATTTCCCCTCCCGTTAGCTGGCTACCGTATGAATCTCGAACCGGAATTATATCAATGATGGTCAGACCGCCTCCCAGCCGTCCTTGCCGCCGGCGCGGAAGATGGCATCGATGACCTTTTGGTTGAGCACGGATTCCTCCAGCGTGAAGACGCGCTCCTTGCCGCCCTGGGCCGCCCGCGCGAAGGTCTCGACCTCGAGCCGGTACTGCTGCGTGCCGGGAAAGCGGAACACCTGCGCCTCCGTGTGGTTCTGATTGTGCAGCTCGACGCGGTGGTGATCGTAGAGCCCGGCATTGAACGGCGAAAACACCTCGATGAACCCGTTCTCGCCATGGAACACCATCACCTGGCGCGCGGCCATCTGGGTCGAGAGATAGAAGGACAGTTCGAAGTCGCCGAAATCGGCGCGGATCGAGGAATAGATGTCGGTGCCGAATTTTTTGTCGCGCTCGATCGTCGCCTGCACGCGCAGCGGCTCCTTGCCGGTGGAAAAGCGCGTCGACACGGTCGGGTAGACGCCGATGTCGGGCAGCGCGCCGCCGCCAAGGTCGAGCTGGTTGCGCATGTTGTTGGGATCGACATTGTAATAGGAGAACGCGCCCTGCACATGGCGCAGCCGGCCGATGACGCCGCTGGCGATCAGGTCGCGCACCTTGATCCATTGCGGATGGTAGACGACCATGAAGGCTTCGCAGACCAACACCTTGCTGGCATCGCGCAGCTTGATTAGCGGCGGAATGTCCTTGGCGTCGAGCGCCAACGGCTTTTCGACCAGCACATGTTTTCCCGCCTGAATGGCCTTGGCCGTCCATTCGACATGCTGCGATGTCGGCAGCGGGATATAGACGCCGTCGACCTCGTTCGAGGCGAGCAACTCCTCATAGGAACCGAAAGCATGCGGCGCGCCGAAGCGATCGGCCAGCGCACGGGCCTTCGACTGATCGCGGCTGGCGATTGCCGACAGCACGCCATTTTCCGCCTCCACGATCGCAGGCAAAAGCTGCTCGCGACCGATCTTGGCCGTCGATAACACACCCCATCGGAACATCAGGCTTCTCCTCTCGATTACAGGCGAGGAGGTTTGCCTGAAATCGGGGCAAAAGCCAATGCGGGGGCCAAGTTCCTCGCCCCACGGAGCGGGGAGCGATGGCTCAACCCCTCTTCCCCGTCAGCCTCATGTCGAAACCGACGACGTTGGAATAGATCGGCGTGCCGACATCCATTCCGTAGCGCGACCGCAGCACCTTGCCGGTGACGTGGAACCCGATCGTGCCGGACTTCAGGCCATCGAGCTCGGCGGTGAACTTTTCCGCAAACGTCTTGCCGCGCGCCGTCAGCCGGCCGGTGACAAGCGCCGTCGTATCGCCGGTGCGGGTCACGCTGGTCGAGCGGAACTGGATTTCGGGGCTGTTGGCCGCATCGAACACGGCGTCTGAACGCAGGAAAGCGTCGATGCGGCCCTGGCCGGTGCCGACGCTTTCGGGAAAAATGGTAAGGTTGACCTTCGAGCGGCTGACGTCGTCATTGTCGATGCGGATCGTGCCCTTGAAGTGGGCAAACGCACCATCGAAACCGCCGCCGCCGGCCTTGCCGATGGTGAAGCGGATCGAGGAGTCAGCCTGGCTGATCGTGTAACTGCCGGCGGCATCGTCGAGGACAACTGCTGCCCAGACAGGCACGGCAAGGCAAGCGGCAAGGGCCGCCGATCCGAGGAGTCGCGCATACATGAGATTATTTCCTTCTTCGGAGGCAACGCTCTTCGCGCCTCGCTTACAAACGAGGCCGAAGCCCGTTCTATTCCCCGCCTGAGGAAGGCGTGACGATGCGTGTGAGCACATTGTCCCTCAGTCGGAAATGATGGCGCAGTGCCGCCGTGACATGCAGCGCCACAAGTGCTGCGCCGGCATAAGCGAGGTACCAGTGCGCTGCCGCCCAGAAACTTTCGGCGGCATTGGATTCCGCGAGCGGCAGGTTGGGCATCACGAACAGGTTGAACGGCATGCTTGGAATTTCCAGCGTCGAGACCGAAACCAGCGCCCAGCCGGACAGAGGCAAAGCGATCTGGAAGGCATAGAGCGCCAGGTGAGCGAGCGGCGCCGCCCGGCGCTCCAGGGATCCGACCGAGGATGGCAAGGCCGGCGCGGCATTGCCGAGCCGCCAGGCGATGCGCAGGATGATCAGGCCGAGCAGCAGGAAGCCCAGCGATTTGTGCAGCTGGATGAGCTCGAAAGCCGTGCGCTGGCTGCTGATGCGGACCATCGCGAAACCGAGTGCGAACTGGCCGATGAAGACCAGGCCGATCAGCCAATGAAGCAGGATTGCCGCCCAGCCGTAGCGGGTCGGGGTATTTATGATCGAAGCTCGCATGGAAGGCGAACGAATGCCGCGTCGGCTTTCTTCCACCCTCCCACAAGGGAGAGGGCAGCCTATCCGCTCACCCTGAAGAAATCGATGAAGGCCCTGAGCGCAGGCCGCATCTGGCGGCGACTCGGATAGTAGACGAAGAAACCCTCGAAGGACGGACACCAATCCTCCAGCACGCGAACCAGCCGGCCATCGCGGAGCGGCTCGCGGACATAATCCTCGAAGACGAAGGCAAGCCCGGCCCCGTCGACCGCCGCCTGAGCGATTAGATGGTCTTCGTCGAGGATCAGTGGTCCTTGCGCAGCGATCTCGATCTCCTCGCCATCCCTGGCGAATTCCCAGCGGTAGAGAATGCCGCTGGAGAAGCGGAAGCGGATGCAGCGATGGTCGGACAGGTCACGCGGATGGCGCGGCCTGGGCATGGTGTCGAAATAGGAGGGCGCGCCGACCACGGCGCCGCGTATATCAGGCCCGATGCGCACCGCGATCATGTCGCGTTGCAGGCTTTCGCCAAGCCGCACGCCTGCATCGAAACCGCCTTCCACCACGTCGGTGAAGCGGTCCTCGATGACGATCTCCAGCACGATATCGGGGTAAGCCGCGGCAAAGGCGCCGAGCCGCGGGGTCAGCACCAGATGGGCTGCCGTGCGCGGCACGCTCAGCCGCAGATTGCCGGCCGGCCGGTCGCGCGCCTCGACCGCCGCCTCCAGCGCCAGGTCGATCTCCGACAGCGCCGGCCGCAATCGTTCCAGCAACCGCGCGCCCTCTTCGGTCGGGGCAACGCTGCGGGTGCTGCGTGCCAACAGCCGCACGCCAAGCCGCGCCTCAAGGCTGGACACGGCATGGCTGACCGCCGACGGCGCGATCGCCAGTTCCCTGGCCGCGCCGCGAAAGCTGCCGCATTGGGCAACAGCTGCCAGCACCGCAAGCTGTGAAAGATGTGCTCGGTTCATTGATCTATTTACTAGAACGCCCCGTGCACAGATGAGACGATTATCGAACATAAGGCAAGGCGCTATTTCCTGGGCATCGCAACAAGGAGACGCGTGATGAAAACCCGCAAACTCGGTACTGAACTCGAAGTTTTCCCGATCGGCCTCGGCTGCATGGGCATGAGCTTCGGCTATGGCGGCCAGCCGGAAGCCGAGGCGATCACCACCTTGCGCCGCGCCGTCGAGATCGGCGTCAATTTCTTCGACACGGCAGAGGTCTACGGGCCCTACGAGAACGAGAGCCTGCTCGGCAAGGCGCTGAAGCCGGTGCGCGATCAGGTGACGATCGCAACCAAGTTCGGCTTCAAGATCCTGGAGGAAGGCACCGGCACCGATCGCATGGCGGGCGTCGACAGCCGCCCCAAACACGTCAAGGCCGTCGCAGAGGCGTCACTGAAGCGGCTGGGCACCGACGTGATCGATCTCTATTACCAGCACCGCGTCGACCCGAACGTGCCGATCGAGGACACGGTCGGCGCCATGGCCGAGCTGGTCCGCGAGGGCAAGGTGCGCGCGCTCGGCCTTTCGGAAGCGAGTGCCGCCACCATCCGCCGGGCGCATGCCGTGCATCCGATCGCGGCCGTCCAGAGCGAATATTCGCTGTGGAGCCGTGACCCGGAAGACGATGTGTTCGCCGTCTGCCGCGAACTCGGCATCGGTTTCGTTCCCTATAGCCCGCTCGGCCGTGGCCTCTTGACCGGCACGATCGCCAAGCCCGAAACGCTTGATGACGACGACTGGCGCCGCACCTTGCCGCGCTTTCAGGCCGACGCCATGGAAGCCAATGCCAAAGTCGTGGTCACGCTGGAAAAACTGGCGACCGAAAAGGGAGTGACCTCGGCACAGCTGGCGCTCGCCTGGGTACTGCACCAGGACGATTTCATTGTCCCCATCCCGGGCGCCCGAAAGATCCGCCATCTCGAGCAGAACACGGCGGCGGCTGATATCGAGCTGAGTGCCGCCGAGGTACAGACCATCGGCGATGCACTGTCGCCTGATAAGGTCATGGGCAAGCGCTACACAGAGGAGCTGCTGGCGCTGGTGAATGGGTGAGCTTTCACCCTCCCCCTGTGCGGAGGTCGGCTCGCTGTCGCAGCGAAGCGAAGACAGGGGTGGGGTGGCGATGCGCGATACAGAAGATCACGGATGTCCGCGCGAGGCACCCCCTCTGTCCTGCCGGACATCTCCCCCGCAAGGGGGGGAGATTGGCAGCTTCGCTGTCTCGTCTACCTTATGCCGTCTGTAATTCGCGAAAGCGAATCAGAGCCGATCTCCTCCCTTGCGGGGGAGATGTCCAGCAGGACAGAGGGGGGGTGCCTCGCGCCGACATTTCCTACCATGGCACGACCGTAATCTCCGGCCAGTAATCCCGCGCCCGCTGGCCCTTCGCCTCATGCGTCCGCTGATTGTCCATCGCCCGGTTCGGCGTGACGCGGAATGAGAAGACGTCGTCGAGACCGAACGGCGCCAGCAGTTCCAATTGACAATCCGCGTCGTATCGCACCCCGACCGCATGTGTCTTCGACGCAAAAAACCGGACCGACTCGCTCGAACTCGTGTAGCGCGGACAGGGCCGCCCGAACTTCTGCGGGTACCACAAATGCACCCGCGCTTGGTTGCGCACCTCGACCGGCAGGGGCAGCCCCTGGAAATGCTTCGCCGCCCGGCGGATGACGGCGTCCTCGGCCTCGTAGGACAGGTCGCTATCGTCGAAATAAAACAGGTCGACATCCTTGATGCCATAACCCGACGGCTTCCCCGTCAGATGGTTCCAGACCGAGTTATAGAGCACGCCGGAGACCACCAGCCAGTCCGGAAGATCGAGCGTGCGGGCACATACCAGCGCCTGGCGCACGAGCGCATCCGACAGCAGGATGTCGAGAAACGCAGCGCGTTGTGCTTCGAACGGGAGCCCGGAATAGTGCAAATGGTCCATCGCCCTTTGGAGGGCGATTCGCCGTGCTCCCGCAATCCCGGAAAGAGGCTATGCCCTGAGCACGCCTCCAGTCTGCTTGCCGACATTCTCGACGATGCGCCTGGCCAACGCCTCGAAATCCTCGTCGGTCAGCGTCTTCTCGACCGGCTGGATCGACACTTCGATGGCGATGGACTTCTTGCCCTCGCCGAGCGCCGCACCTTCGAAAACATCAAAGACCGAGACGCCGGTGACCAGCTTCTTGTCCGCGGCGAGCGCCGCGCGTACCAGCGTGCCGGCCTCGACCGCCTTGTCGACGACGAAGGCGAAGTCGCGCTTCACCGCCTGGAAGGCGGAGAGATCCAGCCTGGGCTTGGTTTTCGTCGGCTTTGCCTTGGGCTCGGGCACGGCATCGACATACACTTCGAAGCCGCAGAGCGAGCCGGAGACGTCGAGCCCTTCCAGCGTTTTTGGATGAAATTCACCGAACGTGCCGAGCACCGTCTTCGGTCCGAGCTTGATCGTTCCGGAACGACCAGGATGGTACCAGGACGGGCCGCCGGCCTCGATCTGCAGCCGCTCGACCGGCGCGCCGCAGGCTTCGAGTGCGGCGATGGCATCAGCCTTGGCGTCGAACACGCCGACCGGACCGGAATTGCCAGCCCAGTTGCGGCCGGAACCGTCGAGCTTGGCGGTGCCGCGCCGCACGCCGGCGGCGACGCGCCGTTGCTGGTCGGCGCCGTCGCCCTCATAGGTGCCGGAGACCTCGAACAACGCCACGTCGCCAATGCCCTTGTCGGCATTGCGCTGGGCGGCTGCGATCAGGCCGGGCAGCAGCGAGGGCCGCATGTCGGACATGTCGGCGGCGATCGGGTTGGCGAGCTTGAGCGAAGCCTGCCCGCCGCCGAATAGTTCGGCGTGCCTGGCGGGGATGAACGACCAGGTGACTGCCTCCATCATGCCGCGCACGGCCAGCGCCCGCTTGGCCGCGCGGGTGCGGATCTGCAGCGTCGTCAGGATCTTGCCGTTGACCGCGTCATGCGCGCCGAGCGGCTGCGAAGCGATGTTGTCGACGCCGTGGATGCGCATCACCTCCTCGACCAGGTCGGCCTTGCCGTCGACATCGGGACGCCAGGACGGCACGGCGATTTCGACGACATCGCCCGAACCCTCAGGCTTGAAGCCGAGGCGCGTGAGAATATCGAGGCTTTCCGCCGTCGGCACTTCTATGCCGGTCAGCCGCTTCACTTCCGACAGCGGGAAGGAGACGATCTTGGGCTGATGGCCGGCATAGCCGGCCACCTCGATTTCCGTCGGCGTGCCGCCGCAGAAATCAAGCACCAGCCGGGTCGCAAGCTCAACGCCCGGCACCATGAATTCGGGGTCGACCCCGCGCTCGAAACGATAGCGGGCATCGGTGATGATGCCGAGCGCGCGCCCGGTGCGGGCCGTGGTGATCGGGTCCCAGAGTGCGGATTCGATCAGCACGTCGGTCGTGTTCTCGTCGCAGCCGGAACGCTCGCCGCCCATGATGCCGGCGATCGATTCCACGCCATTGTCATCGGCGATGACGCACATCTCCGGCGTCAACGTGTATTCGCGGCCGTCGAGCGCCAGTACCTTTTCGCCATCCCTGGCGCGACGCACGACAAGATTGCCGGCGACCTTGCCGGCATCGAAGACATGCAGCGGCCTGCCACGATCGAAGGTGACGTAGTTGGTGATATCGACAAGCGCGCTGATGGGCCTCAGCCCAATGGCGATCAGCCGCTGCTGGAGCCATTTCGGGGACGGGCCGTTCTTGACGCCGCTGACCAGATTGAGCGCGAAGCCGGGGCAGAGTTCCGGCGCTTCGATCGTCACCTTGACGGGGCACATTCCATTGCCGACATGCGGCATGATCGCGCCGCCGACGAGGCGGCCGAGACCGCTCGCCGCGAGATCCCGGGCGATGCCGTAGACGCTGGTGGCATCAGGCCGGTTTGGCGTCAGATTGATCTCGATGACCGGATCGTCGAGATGCGCGTAAGCGGCGAAGCTGGTGCCGACCGGCGCATCTTCGGGCAGGTCGATGATGCCGTTGTGCTCGTCGGAAAGTTCCAGCTCGCGCTCGGAACACATCATGCCGTGGCTTTCGACGCCCCTGATCTTGCCAACCGTCAGCGTCACGTCGATGCCGGGCACATAAGTGCCGGGCGCGGCGAAGGCGCCGATCATGCCCGCCCGCGCATTGGGTGCGCCACAGACGACCTGCACGGGCGGCTTGCCGTCGCCGGTGTCGACGGTCAGCACCCGCAGCCGGTCGGCGTCGGGATGCTGCACCGCCGTCAGCACCCTGGCGATGACGAAGGGCTTCAGGCTCGCCTTGTCCTCGACATGCTCGACCTCGAGGCCGATCGAGGTCAGCCGCTCGACGATCTCGCCGAGCGAGGCGTCGGTCTCGAGATGGTCCTTGAGCCAGGAGAGGGTGAATTTCATGATGCTGTTCCGTAACGTATCGCAGCAGGAATCGTCTTGACCGTCACGCGCTCAGGCCCCCGAACAAAGTCGGCATGTCGAGCGGCCGGAAGCCGTAATGCGACAGCCAGCGCACATCGGCATCGAAGAAGGCGCGCAGATCCGGCATGCCGTATTTCAGCATGGCGATGCGGTCGATGCCCATGCCCCAGGCAAAGCCCTGGTACTCGTCCGGATCGAGCCCACCGGCCCTCAGCACGTTGGGGTGCACCATGCCGCAGCCAAGGATCTCCATCCAGTCGGAGCCTTCGCCGAAGCGCACCTCGCCTGGCCGCGAGCGGTCGCACTGGATATCGACCTCGAGGCTTGGCTCGGTGAACGGGAAGAAGGACGGCCGGAAGCGCATCTTGACCGACGGCACCTCGAAGAAGGCCTTGCAGAACTCTTCCAGCACCCACTTCATGTTGGCGACATTGGCCGATTTGTCGATCACCAGCCCTTCGACCTGATGGAACATCGGCGAGTGGGTGGCGTCGGAATCCTGCCGGTAGGTCTTGCCCGGAATGACGATACGGATCGGCGGCTTCTGCTTCTCCATGGTGCGGATCTGCACCGGCGAGGTGTGGGTGCGCAGAAGCTTGCGCTCGCCCTTCTCGTCCGGCTGGAAGAAGAAGGTGTCATGCATCTCGCGCGCCGGATGGCCTTCCGGGAAATTCAGCGCGGTGAAATTGTAATAGTCGGTCTCGATGTCGGGCCCTTCGGCGATGGTGAAGCCGAGATCGCCGAAGATCGCCGCGATCTCGTCGATGACCTGGCTGATCGGATGAATGCGGCCGCGCTCGGCCGGCGACTGCCGCACCGGCAGCGTCACGTCGACCTTCTCCGCGGCGAGGCGGGCAGTGATGGCAACATCCCTGAGTTCCGCCTTGCGCGCGGTGAGCGCATCGGTGACGCGGTTCTTGAGGCCGTTGATGGCGGGGCCTTTGACCTGGCGCTCCTCAGCGCTCATCGAGCCGAGCGTCTTCAGCATTTCCGAGATCGACCCCTTCTTGCCAAGGGCTGCCACGCGCACAGCTTCTATCGCGGCCTCGTCAGCAGCCGACGCTATGTCGGCGAGCAGCGAAGCTTCCAGGCTTTCAAGATTTCCAGCGGTGGCGTTCACGGCGAAACTCTCTCGATCGGGCAACCCACCATCACCGGGCGTGTCACCAATTTGGTTACATCAGGCATAAGAAAAACCCGCGCCAGCCGTGCCAGCGCGGGTTCCCCAAATCAGAATTTCGAATGCTTGGGAAGCGCTGGTCTTAGGCGACAGCGCTTTCAAAAGCATTCGGGGTGGTGTTCTTGAGGTACTCAAGAGCAACCTTGGCCTTGGCCACGAGCGCGGCGAAAGCCTGCGGCTCGTGGATGGCCATATCCGACAGGATCTTGCGATCGATCTCGATGCCAGCCTTGTTGAGGCCGTCGATGAAACGGCCATAGGTCAGGCCGTGCTCGTGCGTCGCGGCGTTGATGCGCTGGATCCACAGCGCGCGGAACGAGCGCTTGCGGTTCTTGCGGTCGCGATAGGCGTATTGCAGCGACTTTTCCACCGCCTGCTTGGCGATGCGGATGGTGTTCTTGCGGCGGCCGTAGAAGCCTTTCGCGGCTTTCAGGACCTTCTTGTGCTTGGCGTGCGAGGTGACGCCTCTTTTTACGCGTGCCATGTCATGATCTCCTTAAAAGCAATTCCAGGAAAAGTGCCTTGCGGTTTTCCGTTCGGAATTGCGTAAAACAAATTCGTGTTCGGCCGAATGCTCAGAGGCCGTTCGGCAGAAAATTCTTGATGACCTTCTTGCCGTCCGGTTCAGCCAGAACCATCGTGCCGCGGGCATTTCGAATGAACTTGTTGGAACGCTTGATCATGCCGTGACGCTTGCCGGCCGCAGCCGACAGGACTTTACCCGTACCGGTGATCTTGAACCGCTTTTTGGCGGCCGATTTGGTCTTCATCTTGGGCATTTTGCTACTCCGTATTGTGGCGCACCATCGCGCTTCTTGTTCGCTTCGGGCCGACCAAAGCCCGAAAAGCAAATGAAACCGCCACGGCATGCCCTGCCGGGCGGTTTTCTTGGAACGGCGGTCCTATACGTCAAAGCAGGCGACTGTGCAACACCCACCGCGCCGCGCGTTTCCCCGAACGCCGGGATGCGGCGCCCGGTCCTTCATCAAGGGAGCGTAAACAACACCGGCAGCATACCCGACTGCTGGGCGCCGTCGATCAGTTCGAAGGCCGGCAGCGCGATGAGGAACACCAGGCCGTCGAGAAGCGTGGTCAACAGCAGGCGCGGCTTGAAGCTGCCGGTGTCGCCTTCCTGGTAGAGGGAAAGCTTCGGAAAGAATCGCGGCACTCTTGCCAGATAGGCCTGATAGGGCTCGCCGAGCGTTTCCTTAAGGAATTTCTCCTCGCGCAGGATGACGATATGGAAGGCGCCCGCACACAGGACAGCGAACAGAATGATGCCGGAGAACGAGCCGATCTGCGCGCCGACGCCGGCCGCGGCCACAGTCGAGAACACATAGAGCGGGTTGCGGGTGATCGAATAAGGCCCGCCCGTCACAACTTCGGAAGATTTGCGCCCACCTATGTAGAGCGTCGACCAAAGGCGACCGCAGATACCTAGGAAAATCAGCAGCACGCCGAACATCTCGATCGTTTCATGCATCGCCGTATCAGGCGGAAAGCTCGATTGCCCGAACAGCAGGGCTGCGAACAGCACCACCACGAGCACGGCAAGCACCAGCCTGCGCGTGCGCTGGTAGCTACCCAGCCCGTATTTGAGTTTTTTGTCCAAAGGAGGAATCCGATCGTCGAGAACTTAGCCGGCGACCGCAGCTATGGCCGAGAAATGGCCGTCCCGCCGATCGCCGGGACGCCCTGTAGCACAATTCAGGCGGAATTGGAGCGCGTCGGTCGCGCTAACCTTATCGTGATCTAGCGCGGCGCCAGCACCATCATCATCTGGCGGCCTTCGAGCTTCGGCTCCGCTTCCACCTTGGCGATGGTAGCCACTTCCTCACGCACCTTGTTCAGAAGCTGCATGCCGAGCTCCATATGCGCCATCTCGCGGCCACGGAAGCGCAATGTCAGCTTGACCTTGTCGCCTTCCTCGAAGAAGCGGCGCACCGCCTTCATCTTGGTCTCGTAGTCGTGGCTGTCGATGTTCGGGCGCATCTTGATCTCCTTGATCTCGATGACCTTCTGATTCTTGCGCGCCTCGGCCGCCTTCTTCTGGTTGGCGTATTTCAACTTGCCGAGATCGAGGATTTTTACGACGGGCGGCTGCGCGTTGGGCGATATCTCGACAAGATCGAGCCCTGCCTCTTCGGCGAGCAGCAATGCGTCGTTGATGGAAACATCGCCACGGTTCTGGCCTTCGGCGTCGATAAGCTGGACCCGGGGAACCCGGATGTCACGATTGGAGCGCGGCCCATCCTTGGTCGGCGCCGCTGCTTTGAAAGGTCTGCGAATGGTCGTGGTCTCCTTGGCCGTTTCGTTCTGGATTTGCAGGTGTTGATATGTGGACGCGCCAATGTGGTGAGCGCGCGGGCGGAGTCAATAGCACAGCATTGACAGAAAATCACCTGATCGCTGCCTGCGGCGAACAAAGAAAGATGGCGAGCACTTTTCGCCACACCACTGGCTGTGTCACAAGACCCTGCGCCGAAAGTCGGCGTGAGGAAAAAGCCATGACTGCCCCGGTCTTTCTGGATGTCGACGGATCGAGCATCGCGGTGCGCCATATTGCGGGCGCGACGCCTGGCGTCGTCTGGCTCGGCGGCTACAAGTCGGACATGCTGGGCACGAAGGCTGAAGCGCTTTCGGACTGGGCGGCAAAAGAAGGCCGCGCCTTCCTGCGCCATGACTATTCCGGACACGGCGAATCCGGCGGCGCCTTTGCCGACGGCACGATCTCGAAATGGCTTTCGCAAAGCCTGGCCGTGTTCCGGCATTTCACCAGCGGCAGCCAGATCCTGGTCGGGTCGTCGATGGGCGCCTGGATCGCCCTGCGCATGGTGCAGGAATTGCGCAAGGCAGGCGACGCAAGCGTCGTCGGTCTGGTGCTTCTAGCACCGGCGCCGGATTTTACCGCAGAACTGGTCGAACCGGTGCTGACCAAAGCGCAGAAGCGCGACCTTGCCAAAAAAGGCTTCTTCGAGGAGCCGTCGGACTATTCCACCGAGCCCTACATCTACACGCGCGCGCTGATCGAGGATGGGCGCGACAACCTGGTCATGACAGGCCCGCTCGACACGCACTGCCCCGTACACGTCTTGCAGGGCCTGGCCGATCGGGACGTGCCGTCGAGCCATGCGCTGAAGCTGGTCAGCCTGCTGCCGGCCGACGATGTCACGCTGTCGCTGATCCCGGACGGCGACCACCGGCTGTCGCGGCCGCAGGATCTCGACATGCTGGTGCGGGCGGTCGGCGACATGGCTGCGCGGGGCAAGTGACGATGCGCCTTTCCATCCCGATCTCAGCCTTCGTCGCGGCCATCGTCGGCTTCGGCGGCACGCTGGCCATCGTCATTGCCGCCGCCCACGCGGTCGAGGCCACGCAAATTCAGACCGCGAGTTGGGTGACCACGATCTGCCTGGCCATGGCGGTCGAAAGCCTGTGGCTGTCCTGGCGAACGAAAATGCCAGTCATCACCGCCTGGTCGACGCCGGGCCTGGCGCTGATGGCGGCGTCGAGTGGTTTTTCGATCGGCGAGGCCGTCGCCGCCTTCATCGTTACCGGCATTCTTTTGGTCGCCACCGGGCTGTTCCGGCCGCTGACGAAACTGATCTCGGGGATACCGCCCTCGGTCGCTTCAGGAATGCTGGCCGGCATTGTCGTCACCTTCGCGCTCAATGCGGTCAAAACTGTTCCCGCCGATCCCTGGCTGATCCTGCCGTTGATCGCCGCCTTCTTCGTCATCCGCCTGTTCAATCCGGCGCTGTCGGTGCTGGCAGTGCTGGTCGGCGGCGGTCTCGCCGCGTTTCTCACCGGCCGCGTCGGCGGTTTGCCCACTCCTGAACTGTCGACGCTCACTCTGATCGCGCCTGTGTTCACCGCCAAGGCGATAATCGGCCTGGCAGTACCGCTCTACCTGGTCACCATGGCTTCGCAGAACCTGTCGGGCCTCGCCGTGCTACGTGCCGCCGGCTACCATCCGGAACCCGGTCCGCTGATCGGCATCACCGGCCTGTTTTCGCTGCTTTCGGCGCCGTTCGGCGGCTCGACCACCAATCTGGCGGCAATTTCGGCGGCTATCTGCACCGGGCCCGACGTTCATCCAGACCCAACGGAGCGCTGGAAGACAGGGCCGTTCTATGCCCTTGCCTATCTGATCTTCGCGATTTTCGGCGCCTCCCTGGTGGCGACCTTCGCCGTCCTGCCGCAGAGCCTGATCGTGCTGGTTGCGGGTCTTGCGCTGATGGCCTCGCTGGCCAACGCGCTGGCGATCGCGCTCAAGGACGAAAGCGAGCGCATGGCCGCCACCGTCACTTTTGTCGTCACCGCCTCCGGGCTGACCTTGTTCGGCGTCGGCGCCGCATTCTGGGGACTGATTGCCGGGCTGGTCGTGCTTTTCCTTGATATGCTCAAAAAGCGATAATCATTTCAGCAGCTTGTCCGGTTTTAGCCGACATTGTCTTGAATCGCCGTTTTTGCCTTCCCATTTCGATTCCACGCAGCCGGTCCTGGCTGTCTCCAACCGAAGGAAATGGGAGAAAATGAACACATCTGCATTGATCCGCCCGGCCTGGACGCCGGCAACCATCGCGTTGATGGTGATCGGCTTCATGGTGTTCTGGCCGCTCGGCTTCGCCATGCTCGCCTACATCATCTGGGGCGACCGGCTCGAGGGCTTCAAGCGTGACGTCAACCGCGCGACCGACGGCATCTTCGCCGGCTGCCGCCGCGGTTCCGACAAAGCCGCGCGCTGGGGCCACGGCTCCGCCCGGACCGGCAACGTCGCGTTTGACGACTGGCGCGAAAAGGAGCTTGAACGCCTGGCCGAGGAACGCCGCAAGCTCGACGACATGTTGACCGAGTTCGACGACTACGCCCGCGAATTGCGTCGCGCCAAGGACCAGGACGAGTTCGATCGCTTCATGGCGAACCGCAACAAGTCGACCGCTCCGGCAAAGAGCGACCCGAGCACAGGCACGACCCCCACCAAGCGTGGCAAAGGCTCGAACCTGCTTGACGACTGAGGCTGAGCGACAGGCCCGATCGTGAAAAAACGGCGTCGCGCGGGCGGCGCCGTTTCTTTTTTGTTCTATTCGTTTTTCTCGAATCGCGTATCGTCCGGCCATGACCCTCGGATTCTTCCGCAATCTGACGAAGCCCAAGCCCACGCCTGTCGTGGAGCGAGAATACTGCGTTGCCGGCCGCACGCTGCCGCTCAAGATCGTCGAGAGCGCCAGGGCGCGGCGTCTGACGCTGCGCATCGATTCCAGCGGCCAGGGCCTGCGTATCACCGTGCCGCCGGGCCTGCGCCGCGGCGAGGTGGAGCGGTTCCTCGATCGTCATCAGGACTGGCTGGAGCAGCGGCTGGCCAAGGTGCCGACACGGCCGCAGGTACGGCCAGGCATCAAGATACCAATCCGCGGCGTGCCGCACCGCATCGTGCATGAGCCGTCAAGGCGCGGCACCGTCACCGTGTCGCGCGACGAACGCGGCCCGCTGCTGATCGTGCATGGCGAGCGCATCCACCTGCCGCGCCGCATCGCCGATTTTTTGAAGCGCGAGGCCAAGAAGGAGATCGAGAAGCTGGTGGCCAGGCACACCGAAGCGCTTGGCAAGCGCGCCAAGGCGATCCGCTACAAGGATACGTCCAGCCGCTGGGGCTCGTGCACCTCCGAAGGCAATTTGTCCTTTTCCTGGCGCATCATGATGGCGCCGCCGCCCGTCATCAACTACCTCGTCGCGCATGAAGTAGCGCATCTGAAAGAGATGAACCACGGCCCGAAATTCTGGAAATTGTGCGAAAAGCTCTGCCCCGACACCGACCGCTGCAAGGACTGGCTGAAGCGCAATGGCGGGGCCTTGCAGGCGATCGTTTTCGAGTAGCGCAATGAAGCGTCGTACGGCGCCAGAAAATAAGCTTTTCCGCGGTGATGCTTCACACCTCCGGTCCCGCCAGCGTCTACGTTCTTACTGGGCGCACGAACTCAATCGTCATTCGCGGCGTTCAACTCTTCAGGCCGCAGCCCCTCTTCGCTATGATGCGGCCACGGTAAAAAATTCCGATCGAAGGCGTCGGTGTCGAAATAATCGAGCGCCCGATGCGCCTCGGCGCCGTTGAAGGCGGCCTTGTCCATCAAATGCGCGATCACCTCGCGCGCCTGCGCGATCTTCTGCCTGAGTTCGGCAACGGTTCTGTCAGTCATGATGTTCTCCCGCCTTGCATGCTTTCCCATGATAGGTAGCGCCTTTGGCCCTGCCGGCAAACAACATGCTTTTTCTCGACTCTGCCTCGATTTCATGTCAATTCCCGCGCCATGGCACTCGACGTCAAAATCTGCGGCTTGAAGACCGACCAGGCAATGGCCGCGGCGCTGGCCGGCGGCGCCAGCCATGTCGGCTTCATTTTCTTTGCCAAGAGCCCGCGTTACATCGAACCGGCTGCAGCCGGGCGGTTGCGCGAAGCGGCGCGCGGCAAGGCTTTGGCGGTTGCCGTTACCGTCGACGCCAACGACACCTTCCTGGACGACATCATCGACAGCATGCGCCCGGACATGCTGCAGCTGCACGGCTCGGAAACGCCCGAACGGGTGGCCGAACTGAAAGCCCGCTATGACCTGCCGGTCATGAAGGCGCTGCCGCTCAGCGAAGCCGCCGATCTCGAGCGCATCAAACCGTTCGTCGGGGTCGCGGACCGGTTCCTGTTCGACGCCAAGCCGCCGAAGGGCTCCGAGTTGCCGGGCGGCAATGGCGTTGCGTTCGACTGGCGCATCCTGACCGGCCTTGACGCCGGGCTCGATTACATGCTTTCCGGTGGGCTCAACGCCGCCAATATCGGCGATGCCCTTCGGCTTGCCAGCCCGCCCGGAATAGATATTTCCTCAGGCGTGGAAAGCGCGCCGGGCGTCAAGGATCCGGCGCTGATCGAGCAGTTTTTCCGGGCCGTCAAGGCAGTGCGAGACGACCGCGCCGCCTGACCGCCTCAAACCCGAGCATGTCCCGGAAAAGTGGAAACCGGTTTTCGACAGGGCATGCTCAAGAAAATCGAGATGCCAGGAGATCGGCGATGAACAAGCCGGCGACACCCAATTCCTTCCGCACCGGACCCGACGAACAGGGCATGTTTGGCATTTTCGGCGGTCGTTTCGTGGCCGAAACGCTGATGCCGCTGATCCTCGACCTCGAACGGCACTGGAACGAGGTCAAGAACGATCCGGATTTCAGGGCCGAGCTCACCGATCTTTCGACCCATTATGCGGGGCGGCCGTCGAAGCTTTATTTCGCCGAAGGACTGACCAGGCATCTTCGTGAGGTTTCCTTGGCGAAGGGCATCGGGGGCGGCGCAAAGGTTTATTTCAAGCGCGAGGACCTGAACCATACCGGTTCGCACAAGATCAACAATTGCCTCGGCCAGATCCTGCTGGCCAAGCGCATGGGCAAGACGCGCATCATCGCCGAGACCGGGGCCGGCCAGCACGGCGTGGCGTCGGCCACCGTCGCGGCCCGTTTCGGCTTTCCCTGCGTCGTCTACATGGGTGCCACGGACGTTGCCCGCCAAAGCCCCAATGTCTTCCGCATGAAGCTGCTCGGCGCCGAAGTGCGGCCGGTGACCGCTGGCCACGGCACGCTGAAGGACGCCATGAACGAGGCGCTGCGCGACTGGGTGACCAATGTCGAGGACACTTATTACCTGATCGGCACCGCCGCCGGCCCGCACCCCTATCCGGAGCTGGTGCGCGACTTCCAGTCGGTGATCGGTTCGGAGGCGCGCGCTCAGATCCTCGAGCAGGAAGGCCGGTTGCCCGACACCATCATCGCCGCCGTCGGCGGCGGCTCCAATGCCATCGGCCTGTTCCATCCGTTCCTCGACGACAAGGATGTCCGCATCATCGGCATCGAGGCTGGCGGGCGTGGCCTCGACGGCATCGAGCACTGCGCCTCGATGAACGCCGGCGCGCCGGGGGTGCTGCATGGCAACCGCACCTATCTCCTGCAAAATGCCGACGGCCAGATCATGGACGGCCATTCGATCTCGGCCGGCCTCGATTACCCCGGCGTCGGCCCGGAGCATTCCTGGCTGCGCGACTCTGGCCGCGTCGAATATGTGCCGATCCTCGACGACGAGGCGCTGGAGGCCTTCAAGCTGACCACACGCGTCGAAGGCATCATCCCGGCGCTCGAATCGGCGCACGCCATCGCACATGCGGTGAAGATCGTGCCCGCCATGGACAAGGACCAGATCGTCATCGTCAACCTGTCCGGCCGCGGCGACAAGGACGTGCATACGGTGGCTTCGATGCTGGGCATGGAGATCTGATCATGGTGACCCGCATCGATCGCCGCATGGCAAAGCTCAAGAACGAAGGCCGCCCGGCGCTCGTCACCTATTTCATGGGCGGCGACCCGGACTATCAGACCTCGCTGTCGATCATGAAGGCGCTGCCAATGGCCGGCGCGGACATCATCGAACTCGGCATGCCGTTCTCCGATCCGATGGCCGATGGCCCGGCGATCCAGGCCGCGGGCTTGCGGGCGCTTAGAGGCGGCCAGACGCTGGTCAAGACGCTCAAGATGGCGGCTGACTTCCGCACCGGCGACAATGAGACGCCGATCGTTTTGATGGGCTACTACAATCCCATCTACATCTACGGCGTCGACCGCTTTCTCAAGGACGCACTGGCCAGCGGCATAGACGGGCTGATCGTCGTCGACCTGCCGCCTGAGATGGACGAGGAACTGTGCATCCCGGCGCTGAAAGCCGGCATTAACTTCATCCGGCTGGCGACACCGACCACCGACGACAAGCGCCTGCCCAAGGTGCTGCAGAACACGTCCGGCTTCGTCTATTACGTGTCGATGACCGGCATCACCGGTTCCGCGCTGGCCGACACCGGCAAGGTGGCTGCGGCGGTCAAGCGCATCAAGGGCCATACTGATCTGCCGGTCTGCGTCGGCTTCGGCGTCAAGACCGCCGAACAGGCGCGCGTCATCGGCGCCAATGCCGACGGTGTCGTCGTCGGCACCGCGATCGTCAATGCGGTCGCCAATGTGCTGGGGCCGAAGGGTGAAAAGACCGCCGACCCGGCCGAGGCCGTCGCCACGCTTGTCAGCGGCCTCGCGCAGGGCGTGCGCTCGGCCCGCCTTGCTGCCGCCGAATAGTTTTCCTACCTCAGATCTTGTGCACGTCGCCATCCCGGGCGGCATGCGCTGGATCGGTTTGCCGTTTCACGGAAACGCCGAACCGCTCTATCTTTTTGTTTTATCGCAATTCCGGACGGAAAACCGGTTCACACTTTTCCTGGAATTGCTCTAACTCTTCGTCAGGACAGGAGCCGAAGCGATGAACTGGATCACCAACTACGTTCGCCCGAAGATCAATTCGATGCTCGGCCGGCGCACCGACATGCCCGAGAACCTGTGGATCAAGGATCCCGAGACCGGGGAGATGGTGTTCCACAAGGATCTGGAATCCAACCAGTTCGTCATCCCGTCTTCGGGCCATCACATGAAGATCTCGGCCAAGGAGCGGCTGAAATACTTCCTCGACGACGGCAAGTACGAACAGCTCGAAAATCCCAAGGTCATGCTGGACCCGCTGAAATTCCGCGACGAGAAGCGCTACACCGACCGGTTGAAGGACGCCAAGGCCAAGACCGGCCTGGAAGATGCCATCGTCAACGCGCTGGGCACCGTAGAAGGCCTGCCGGTGGTGGTGACGGTTCAGGATTTTGCCTTCATGGGCGGTTCGCTCGGCATGGCCGCGGGCGACGCCATCGTTCATGCCTTCGAGGTGGCCGTGCAGCGCAAGCGGCCGCTGATCCTGTTTGCCGCTTCCGGCGGCGCGCGCATGCAGGAAGGCATCCTGTCGCTGATGCAATTGCCGCGCACCACGGTCGGCGTCGACCGGCTGAAGGAAGCCGGCCTTCCCTACATCGTCGTGCTGACCAATCCCACCACCGGCGGCGTCACTGCCTCCTACGCCATGCTGGGCGACGTGCACATCGCCGAGCCAGGCGCGCTGATCGGCTTCGCCGGACCGCGCGTCATCGAGCAGACCATCCGGGAAAAACTGCCGGACGGCTTCCAGCGCTCCGAATATCTGATGGAGCACGGCATGGTCGACATGGTGGTGTCGCGACTGGAGATGCGCCGGACCATCGCGCGGCTCTTGAAGATGCTGCTCAAGATGCCGGAAGAGCACAAGCCCCTGGAGCCGGAAATCCTGCCGCCGGCGGTGGTCGCGACGGAAGCACGGCCGCAGGCCTGACGCGACACTCTTTGCCGCGAACCGCGATTGCGCGCGATCCATCGCGCGCTTAGGACTCTACATGACCACGCTTGCCGCCGACCGTGAAATCGAAGCGCTGATGGCGCTTCACCCGAAAGGCTTCGATCTTTCGCTCGACCGCATTTCACGGCTGCTGGAGCGGCTGGGCAATCCTCAGGACTTGCTGCCGCCGGTGATCCATATCGCCGGCACCAACGGCAAGGGCTCCTGCGCCGCCTTCTCGCGGGCGCTTCTGGAAGCGTCCGGCCGGCTCGTGCACGTGCACACCTCGCCGCATCTGGTCAGCTGGCACGAGCGCTACCGGCTGGCGGCCGATGGCGGCGGCAGGCTGGTCGAGGACGATATCTTCGCCGAGGCCATCGCCCGCGTCGCCAAGGCCAATGGCGGCGAGAAGATCACCGTTTTCGAGATCCTCACCGCCGTCACCTTCATCCTGTTTTCGGAGCATCCGGCCGATGCCGCCATCGTCGAGGTCGGTCTCGGCGGCCGCTTCGACGCCACCAATGTCATCGCCAGGCCGGCTGTCTCGGTGATCATGCCGGTGTCGATGGACCACGAAGCCTATCTCGGCGACCGCGTCGAACTGATCGCCGCCGAGAAGGCCGGCATCATCAAGCGCGGCTGCCCGGTGGTCATCGGCGCGCAGGAAACCGAGGCGGCGCAGCAGGTGCTGATCGAAACCGCCGAGCGGCTCGGCTGCCCGACCCTGGTCTATGGACAGGATTTCCTCGCCTTCGAGGAGAACGGCCGCATGGTCTATCAGGACGATGATGGCTTGATGGATCTGCCGCCGCCGCGGCTGCCCGGGCGCCACCAGTTCGCCAATGCTGCCGCCGCGATCGCCGCCGTCAAGGCAGCCGGCTTCGAGATCAGCCACCGTGCCGCCGAGAAGGCGATGACCACTGTCGCCTGGCCGGGGCGGATGCAGAAGCTGTCGCAAGGCAGGCTGACGGAACTGGCGCCCAAGGGCGCCGACATCTGGCTCGACGGCGGCCACAATCCGGGCGCCGGCGTGGTCGTCGCCGAGGCGCTGGCCGAACAGGAAGAGAAGAACCCCAGGCCGCTTTTTCTCATCTCCGGCATGATCAACACCAAGGACCAGAGCGGCTATTTCCGCGCCTTCAATGGCCTCGCCCGGCACGTCTATACCGTGCCGGTGAGCCTGAGCGACGCCAGCGTGCCGAACGACGAACTGGCGGCCCGCGCCACGGAGGCCGGGCTTACGGCCGAGCCGGTGAGTTCCGTCGCCCGCGCGCTGATGTTGCTGCGCGACACCTGGGACGGCCCGCCGCCGCGAATCCTGATCGGCGGCTCGCTCTATCTGGCTGGCGCGGTGTTGGCGGAGAACGGCACGCCGCCGACGTGACGTGGCGATAATCGGAAATCTATCCTACCCGCCGCCGGAAAACGATCTCGGCTTGGGAAAACGTCATGGCACAACGTATCAAAGACGCTTCGCGTGAATCCGTTTCAACGCTAGAAATCCCACGGTGAGATCAGGTCGAGGTTGGCCGCGCCAAAATCATTGAGGTTGCGCGTCGCCAGCCGACCACCACTTACACGCACGATCGCGGCGATCATGCCATCGGGAGCCGACATTCCACGGCCCAGGCGGCTGGCGGTTCCCATAATCTCCCCGTAAACCAGCGCAGCCTCTTCCGTCAGCCCAGAAATCCGGTCAGCGAAGCGACGGCGCCATTGAGAAAGCCCCTGCTCCAGGCGATCCGCACGCTCATCAGGTCGGATTTTGTGAATGCCGAAAGCGACTTCAGCAATCGTCACCGTGGGCCAATTCAGCATCGTTGCGGACAAGCCTGGCGAGAACGGCTTCGTCCGGTGCCTTCTTGAGTGTCTCTGAAATCACATCGGTGTCGACGAAAATCAAAGCTCGGGTCCAGCATGAACCAGGCGGCCGTCGCGGATGATTTCCTCAGATCGATATCGACGCCACAACTGGCCGTGAGGCGGGCGTAGAAGGTGGTGGCGGGCTCGCGTCCCGCCTCACGGATCTCGTACGATTCAAGCGCTCGCTCGACGACATCTGCTATCGAGCGATTTTCGCGACGAGCAAGTCTATGTGCCAGGTCGCGTGCTTTTGCGCTACGGACCGAGAGCTGAGGTTCGGCCATCTCAAACTCCGTTGTTGGAAGACATATATACCGGTTTCCGCTGCGGTATTCGAGGCGAACGCCGCTATTTCAGCTCGATCTCAATGAAGGCATATTCGCCGTCATTGGCGCTGATGACGTCGTGCTCGACGCCTTCCCTGCGGAAATAGGGCGCGCCTTTCTTCATTTCGGCGAAGGATTCGCCGTCCTTGGTCAGAAGCTTTACCTTGCCGTCCATCAGCGGCACGACAACATAGTCGTGGCCATGGCGGTGCCAGCCGGTGTTGTCGCCCGGCTGAAAGCGGTATTCCGTGACGATGACGCGCTCATTGTCGATGAAGACGGTGGCCTTGGCGGATCCGGTCATTTTTCCTCTCCCTGCATCTGCTGCCAGCAGAAGACATGGAGGCCCCGGACGTCAGGGCCAGAGCGGGCGACCAATGACGCCAACAAAAAGCCCGGCGCGATCGGCCGGGCTTGATGTCAGGAATTTCGGATTGATCAGGCGAGATTACCGTTGATCCAGTGCGACAGCGCGGTCTTGGGCGCGGCGCCAACCTTCACATCGGCTCTTTCGCCGCCCTTGAAGATCATCAGCGTCGGGATCGAGCGCACGCCGAATTCCGCTGCCAGTTCGGGATTCTCGTCGATGTTGAGCTTGGCGATCTTCACCTTGCTGCCGAGCTCATTGGCGATGTCTTCCAGCGCCGGCGCGATCATCTTGCAGGGACCGCACCATTCCGCCCAGAAATCCACCACGACCGGCTCCTTGGCGTCGAGCACAGCGGTCTGGAAATTGTTCTTGTCGACCTTGACGGTAGCCATGCGGAAATCCTTTCGAAATTTTTCGTCGCACCAAATGTGGTGGTTGCCGCGCCCTTCTTCAAGCAGTTCTTGTGTCACGCTCGCGTGAGTCGGGCAAGAGCGTCATCCATGGCCCGAGCCGGCAGTTCGATCAGCCGCGGCGCCTCCGTGAACAGCAAGGCCGCCGTGACTTCGCGGCCGGGATAGAGCGGCCGCAGCAAGGCGCGATAGAGCGCGAGCTGCAGCAGATAGGCGGGCGGAACCTCGCCCAGCGAGGCGGGCGCCGGCCGATTGGTCTTGTAATCGATGATGGATACGCGGTCCGGCGTCACCGCCAACCTGTCGATCTTGCCGGAAATCGAGCGTTTCGTGCCCTTGACGTCGAGGCTGCCCATGACCGCCACTTCGGCGCGCGAAGAGGGTCCGAAAAGCGGCGCGAAACGCGGATCGGCAAGGATCGCCATCACCGAGGCGACCGCCTTTTCGCACTCGCCGGCCGGCCATTGCGCGCCGGCGCGGGCGAGATAACGTTCGGCTGCGCCCTGGCGTTCGTCTTGCGCCACGCCGGGCAGCATCTGCAGCAGTTTGTGCAGCGCCAGGCCTCGCATGACGGCGAAGCCGGGTTCGGCGTCGCCATCCAGCACTGGCGAGCCGGCGTCGATGACGCTTTCCTTGCCCTCGTCGATCAGGGCGGAGGCTCCGGATGGCGACAGCGGGCGCGGCAGGTCCTCGTATGGCGGCAGCGGCTTGAACAAGATTTCGGGCGGCGGCCCGAAGTCCCGCGTCTGCCTGGCTTCGCTCTCGGCGACCGGTGCAAACGGCGGCAGTCCGGTCACCTGGAAGCGATGCACTGAGACGCCGCCGGCCGGATGCGGATACTCGGCACTCTCCGGCGCCCCGACCAGGGCACAGCTGACGATCGAATGCCAGGTGCCGGCGTTCGGTGCGCGCTTGCCGTGATAACCGCAAACGATCAGCCTGTCCTCGGCCCGGGTCATGCCGACATAGAGCAGCCGCCGGTACTCGTCATCGGCGAGATCGCGCGCCCTGGCCGCGGCAGCCTTCGAAATGCCGTTGGCGACGTCGCTGGCCGAGCGCCAGAGAAAGCCCTTGCCGCTCCAGTTCAGCCCCGAACCCTCGAACGGCATCAGGCGCGGCAGGTGCTGATCGCTGAACGGAGCCGAACCGCCATCGACCAAGAAGACGACAGGCGCTTCGAGCCCCTTGGCTGCATGCACGGTCATGACGCGGACCTCGTCGCGGGTCTGGTCCATCTCGCGCTTGATTTCTGGGCCGGCGCTCTCCAGCGTCGACAGGAAGGCTTCCAGCCCGGGCAAGCCGGCCCGCTCCTCGGCAAGGCAGAAACTCAGGAATTCGTCGAGAATGTCGCCGGCCTCCGGCCCGAGCCGCGCAACCATCTTGCGGCGCACGCCACCGTGTGCCAGCAGGCCGGCATAGAATTCGAACACCGGCTTGAAGACGGCCTCGTTGGCCCAGATGTCGAGTTGAGCGGCGACCGCCGCGAGCGCTTCGCTTTGGCTGGCATGCTGGCGCAGGGACCCGGCCAGCGACAGGCCGGATGGTCTTTGCGCGGCCAGTGTGAAAAGCGTCTCTTCCGACAGATCGAAGATCGGGCTCCGCAGCACGGCGGCGAGCGACAGATCGTCCTGCGGCTGGATCAGGAAATGGCCGAGCGCGATCAGGTCCTTGACCGCGATGTGGCCGGGCAGGCTCAACCGGTCCGCGCCGGCGACCGGGATGTCACGACGTTTCAGGGCACGCGTCAGCGCATGGACGAAGCGATCGCGCTTGCGCACCAGCACCAGCACGTCGCCAGGGCGCAGCTTCTTGCCGCGGCCTTCGATGACCTCGCCATTGCCGATCCAGCCGGCAATGGTGGCGGCGACGTTTTCGGCAACCCGAACCGCCGGCGCGCGGGCATGGTCGACTGCCTGCGTCCAGTCGTCTGGCTCGTCGACGACGTCGGCGCCGATGGATGGCCAGACCTCGACATAGCCCGGTGCATCGGTGCGTATCGCCTTGTGGCTCAGCGGGTCGGGGTCATGGCTGATGCCACGCCGCACGACCGGATCGGCGAAGACACGGTCGACAGCGGCCAGAACATCGTCGGTCGAGCGGAACGACCAGGTGAGCTTCAGATCGGCGAAAGGCGCATCGGCGTCGCGCACCTTGCTTGCAAACAGGAGCCTGCTGTCGGCGAAGGAATCCGGCGCCGCTCCCTGGAAGGAATAGATCGACTGTTTTTCGTCGCCGACAGCGAAGATCGTCCGATGCGCGGTGTCGCGGGCGCCGATGCCGGCGAAGAATTCCTCGGCCAGTCGCTTCACCACCTCCCATTGGTCGGGGCTGGTGTCCTGCGCCTCGTCGAGCAGGATGTGGTCGATGCCCTGGTCGAGCTTGTATTGCACCCACGGGCCGGCATCGGGCCTGGCCAGGAGACTGACGGTGCGGGTGATCAGGTCGTTGAAGTCGAGGAACCCGCGGCCACGCTTCAACTGCTCGTAGCGGGCGATCAGCCAGTCGGCCAGCGTCAGCGCGGCGCGCGTGCCCTCCAGCATCCGGAACAGGGCGAGCCGGTCGACCGTCTCGACGATTGCGGTGGTCGCCGAGAGATAGCGCTCCGCCAGATCCGGCAGCCGGTCGAGCAGCGCCTTCTTGAAGGCCTTGGCTGGATCGTAGACGTCGCCGTCGGCCTTCAGGAAAGCCCGCGAAAGCAGCTTGCAGGCGGCGCACGGGGTCGGTTTCCGCGAAAGCCAGGCGCGCATGAGGCAAGATGTTGTTGAGCACCGTCCTGGCGTCGGCGGCCTCCGCCGCCTGGGCGAAGCCGGCAAAATAATCCGGCAGGAAGCCGGGCAGCGGCCAGATGGCGGCCGCTATGCCTTCGGCGGTCTGGCCGGGGCGGAATTGGAATTCGTCGAACAGCGCCTGGAAGTTCGGGCCGCCTCGATCGATTTCACCGATGAAGGCGCCCAGTTCGTCGCGCTTGCGGACGATCTCACCCAGCAAAGCGTCGAGCCCGGCCTCGCCACCGCGCTCGAGCACGGCGGCGAAAGCTTCGGCGAGGTCCGGCCGATCCGCCGCGCTGCCCGAAATCATTTCACGGCGCGCGGCGGCGAACAACGATGCCTCCATCTGCGGGTCGAGCATCTCGAAATGCGCGGGGATGTTGGCTTCCAGCGGGAACTGGTGCAGCACCGATTCGCAGAAGGCATGAATGGTCTGGATCTTCAGGCCGCCGGGCGTTTCCAGCGCCTCGGCAAACAGGCGGCGGGCGCGGCGCATGGTTTCGCGGTCGGGCCGGCGGCCATCGAGCGCCTCGACCCTCACCGCCAATTCGGCATCGCCGAGCGCGGTCCATTCCGACAATGTCGAGAAAACCCGGTTCGACATGTTGGCGGCGGCGGCGCGCGTGTAGGTCAGGCACAGTATCTTCGACGGATCGGTGCCACGCAGCAGGAGCCGGATGACGCGCTGGGCCAGCACATGGGTCTTGCCGGACCCGGCATTGGCCGACACCCAGGCGGAATTCCTCGGATCCGAGGCGCTGGCCTGCCTGGAGGCGGTTTCGCCGGGGATGGGATAGGCTTTCTTCATGCCTCCCTCCTCGTCATCCGCATCGCCGCCCGCCGACCATTCGAGCACGCGGGCGAGATGGTCGTAGTTGCCGTCGGTCTCGCCTTCGCGGAACGGCAGTGCCCGCGACAGGTAGCCGGCCGCCGGATCGGCATAGTGGATGAGCAATTTCTCCAGCCGCGCCCAGGCCTCCTCGGCGAGGCCCGTGGCGGTGCGTGGCTGCCGGTTGTATTCGAGGATCGATTCCTCGAAAACCTCGCCATTCGGCTTCAGCCTGACGAAAGCCAATTGCGAGGGCTCGCGCGCGCCGAGTTCCTGGAAAGCGCCGCGCCTGAGCAACGCGCCCTCCAGCGCCAGTTGCGGCGACAGCAGCGTGTGCGCCTGGGCCTTGGAAGGCGAGGAGCCGGTCTTGTAGTCCAATATGTCGGCCATGCCGCCATGGAGAAGATCGACCCGGTCGGCATAGCCCGACAGGGTGATCCCGGATTGGCCGACCATGGTCTTGCCCGCTCGCGCCTCGGCGTGGCGCCGGGCCACGGCCCCAGCGCGGCCGCGTTCCCATTCGATGATGCTGGCGGCGAGTTTTTCGAAACGCGGCCACCAGACCGCCTCGACATCGGTGGGAAGTGCTGCCTCGGCGAAGCAGGTCCGGCCGGCGGCGAGCAGGCCGGACAGCGCATCGGGAGCACGCGGATCGGCCACGCTGCCCGAGAACAGATGCAGGATGGCGTGGAACAGCGTGCCGCGCTCGGCCGCACCCGGGTCGCGGATGACCGGGTCGAGCGGCAGCAGGCCGAGGATGCGCCTGGCATAGACGGCGTAGGGATCGCGACGCAGCGTCTCGATCTCGGTGATCGAGAAATGGGTTGGACGCAGCGCGACCGGCGGCTTCGGCTGCGGGCGCGGCGCGAAGTCCCGCCGCGGGCCAGAATCGAGCGCGCGCGCCCAGGCGATGAGTTCGTCGCCACGTTCGGCAAGCCTGGCTGCCTGGTCCTTCCCGATATAAGTGAGAATGCGCTGCAGCCAGCGCGAGGGCACGGCGGGCGCGTCGCCGGCGCGTGCGGAGCGCGACAGCACCACCTTCGCCGCCCCCATGGCCATCTGGAAATCATGTGCGGCAAGCCCAATGCGCCGTTCGGGCGGCTCCAGGTCGATGCCGGTCTTCATCAGCCGCGACATGAAGCGATCGCTTTCGGGTTTGCGCGGCCACACGCCTTCGTTCATGCCGCCTATGACCAGCGTGTCGACATTCTGCAAGCGGGCTTCCAGCGCCCCCCAGATGGCAATGTTCCTGTCTGTGCCTCGCGCTGGCTTGACCGTCTCGGGCGCGATCAGCGCCGCCATGACGTCTGGCCATTCGTCGGCGGCAAACGACAGCGGCACGGGCGCCGCGACCAGTCCGCGCAACAGCTCGGCCAGTTTCTCGCCGGCATCGCCGGCATAGAGCGCGCCAAGCCCGCCATCGGCCGCGCGGCCGAGATTTTCCAACACCACGACGCTGGCCCCGACCAGCGCGACAAGACCGGCGTCGGCCTGGCCGCGAAAGGCGGCAAGCGGCGCCAGCGCTTCGTTGAGACGTCCGAGCAAATTCCGCGCGCCTTCGATGGCGCGCACGGTCAGCCGGGCAAACCAGAAAGGCCGCCTGCTGTCGGCGCCGAGGTCAACCAGGCGGGCTTCGAACAGGTCCGGCAGCGACGCGATGTCGGGGCGGCCGGTGCCGCCGCGCAGCGCCACCAGCTCGATCAGTTCCGCCGCATGGCGAACGCTCGTCCGGTCCAGGCCAAGGGCAAGCAGGGGATGCTTGAGCAACGACAGCAGGCCGACGGGGTCACCGGGGCGGAACACCGCCTGCAACGCCAGCCCAAGCAGGCCGGCGGCGGGCGTGTTGGAAAGCGGCACACCACCGGAATCGTCGGCGACGACGCCGAAGCGGGCGAGTTCGACCGAGACGCGGCGCGCCAGCGCACGGTCGCCGGTAACGAGGGCCGCCCTTTGGCCGGGCTGCTCGACCGCGCGCTTGAGCGCGACGGCGATCGCCACGGCTTCATCGCGTTCGCTGGCCGCCTCCAGCAGGCTCACGCCGGAAAACGCCTGCTCGATGTCGGAGGCGGAAAAGCCGCTGCGCGTCTCGGCCCACAATTCGGTGGTCTCGGCCGGCCGCAGCGCTTCGCCGACGAGGGCGGCGCGAAGCGCGAGTTCATGTCCGGCCGCGCCTATCTCCTCGACATCGCCGCGCAGCACCCCGATGGTGCCGATCAGCTTGGCGAGGCCGTATTGCGGATGGCCGAGCACGGCCGGACGTGCGCCCGGCGCCGTGATGGCCTGGAAGGACGGCTCATCCATCGTCCGGTCGAGGCCTGGCAGCACGATGGCTCCGCCCGCCAAGCGGGCGATGGCGGCCAGCAGCTCTGCCGTGGCGGGGATGGAGCCCGTGGAACCGGCGGCGATAACCGGCCCGGCGGGCGGATTGCGCCGCAACCGCGCCGCTTCCAGCCGGAGCAGGGCGCTGCGATGCGCGGCCGGGTTGGAGAGGTTCCGTTCCCCAAGGAATTTCGGCCAGGCGTCGGTGACGATGCCGAGAAAATCAAGCGTGACCTGCCACCATCCCGCGAGATTGCCGCTCACCAGGTCAGCGAGCCGCGTCCAGTCCGTGCCTTCCGTCTCGATCTCATCCATAAGCCGGGCGAGATCGCGTGCCAGCCAGATCGCATCGGCGGTGGAGGCTGGAATGACGATCTCCTCATCGAAAAGCGCCGCCACATGCGCCGGCAGCCGGCGTTTCCAGGCGCGCACCAGCGGCGCCAGCAGCAGCAGGCGTTCGGTTGCCGCGATCGGCGGAGCGAGGTCGATGGCCGCCGACGCTTCCGTCTCGAACGCTGCCTCGTCCTCGTCGAATTCGCCGAGCGGCCGGATGACCGGCAGAATCGCCGAACCGCCGCCGCCCCTGGCCGACAGGCTGTCGACGAAGACGCCGCGCAAGGCGCGCGCGGCGCGCCGCGTCGGCACATAGATGGTGACATCGGCCAAGGCGAGCGGGTCGCCATCGAAGCGAAAGCCCGGAACAAGACGCCCGGCCAGCAGCGCCTCGGCAAGCGTCGGCAGAAACGGCGCACCGGGCGGAATGGAGAAAACGCGGCCCGGGCCGCTCATTGCAACTCGGCTAGCGCGTCGGCCACCGCCGCTTCCGCGCTCGCAATAGCGTCAGGCGTGCCGACGGTGATCCAATGGCCGTGCATCGGCATGCCGGACAGCCGGCCGGCGGCGATCGCCTTGTCGAAGTAGGCGTTAAGCGAATGAGGTTCCGGCAGGGCACCCTTGAAGATGCGCGGATGGACGATCGCCGCCCCGGCATAGATCAGGCCCGCCGGATCGCCCTTGGAACGCCGCAGGGTGCCGTCCGGCGCCACCACGAAATCGGTGCTGCCGCAGTGTCCGGTCGCCTGATGGAGATCCGCCAGCATCAGCAGAATATCCATTTTCGCGGCATCCCATGCAAGGGCGAGACGGTTGAGATTGAGCGTTCCTTGGTCGATCCAGAAGGTGTCGGCGTTGAGGATGTAGAAGGGCTGTTGGCCGAGCTCCGGCAGCGCCTTGACGATGCCGCCGGCGGAATCGAGCAACCGCTCGCTCTCGTCCGAAATGACGATCCGCGGCGCATGGCGCGCGCCGAGATGGGCGACGATCTGTTCGGGAAGATAGTGCACGTTGACGACGGCCTTGCCGATGCCGGCCGCGGCGAGACTGTCGAGGCCCCAGTCGAGCAGCGTCTTGCCGGCGATCCTGACCAGCGGCTTGGGGATCGTGTCGGTGATCGGCCGCATGCGCTTGCCGAGCCCTGCGGCAAGCACTATCGCAGTTTTGGGCACGATCGCAGTTTTGGGCACGCTCGCTGCGTCCGGTATCGATGTCACGGCGTTTGCTCCTCCAGCAGACCGTGAGCGGTATAGAACTCGCGAAGGCCGGCCAAGGCAGGATGGGACAGCGCCCGGCGCAGATAGTCGCGGATACGCGGCAAGTGCTTCAGATAATAGGGCTTGCCGTCGCGTTTTTCGAGCCGGACGAAGATGCCGAGGATCTTGGAATTGCGCTGCGCCGCCATGATCGCATAGGCCTCGAGGAATGCCGCCTCGTCAAATGGGCCGGCCGCGTGGCGGGCGGCGACATAGGCATCGAGCGTGCGTTTCTCGATGCCTGGCGGGATGGTGACGCGCGCGTCCATGGCCAGAGAGGCGACGTCGTAAGCGGCGGGGCCGATCAACGCGTCCTGGATATCGACGATACCGAGCCGGTCATGGCCGGAGCGCTCAGCGCGCCAGATGATGTTCGGCGAATGAAAGTCACGCAGCATCAGCGTGTATTGGCTGTCAGCGAGCCGATCGAGAACCGCGTTCCACTCCTTATGGTAGCCGACGCGCAAGGCATCGCCTGCCGACGCGCCCGTCAGCATTGGAACGTACCAATCGACCAACAGGTCCGCCTCGATCAGCATGGCGTCGCGGTCGAAGGGCGGCACATCGTGAAACACACCCGGTGCGGCCTCCATCCGGTGGGGCCAGGTCTTGCCATGCATCATGGCGAGCAGTTCGGCCGCCGCCTCATAGCGCTCGGCGACCGGCCTGCCATGCCCGTCCAGGAAACCTTCGGAGCCCAGATGTTCGAGCAGCAGGAATCCCTGGTCGAGATCCTGCGCATGGATTTCGGGAACGCTGACCCCGGCGGCGAGCAGCGCGCGGTCGATGGCGGCGAAGGCTGACACCGACTGGGCGGTGTGGGCGATGACGCCATAGGGCTTGCCGTCGCGCACCGGCGGGCCTAGCACCAGCCGCGGCGAGTTCATCAGCACCCTCGCGGCGTGGCCTGGAAGCGAGACAATTTCGTAGGAGCGGGCAGAGGCATCGCCGATGAAATGGCGGCGGCTGGCCTCGCCCCATCCAGCGCCTTCGAGGAAATCACGCATGGCGAGAGAGCGCGCCACCCGATCGTAGGCAGCGCCTTGCCCGGACAGTCTCGCCAATCGGCCATCGCCATGCTGGACGAGTTCGATCAGCACGGCGGTCCCAGGCAAATAACCCTCGGCCCGTTCCGGCCATTCGACAAGGGCCGCGCCTTGCGCCAACGCCTCGTCGAAGCCCAGTTCATCGAGCTCGGCTGCCGAGGACAGGCGGTAGAGGTCGAAATGATGGACCGGAATGCGCGTGTCGTAGCTTTGCACCAGGGTAAAGGTCGGGCTCGGCACATCGAGGCCGGCATCGTCGGCCAAGGTCCTGATCAGCGCCCGCGCCAGCGTCGATTTGCCGGCGCCGAGATCGCCCTTCAGCGCCAGGACGTCGCCGGCGCGCAACGCCAGCGCCAGATCCTCACCCAGCCGCGCTGTCTGTGTTTCGTCGGCGAGTAAACGCTCGAGCATCAATGCGGCCATCGAGTGCGCTACTCGGCCGCGGCGCGGATGCCCGGCATGTCGGGAAAGGTGCAGATGACGGTCGTGCCCTTGTCCTTACCGGTTTCGATGCGGACGCTGCCGCCATGCAGCTCGACGAAGCTCTTGACGATCGACAGTCCGAGCCCGGCGCCGCGCCGGCGGCCGCCATTGGCGCGCGGCTCGAAGCGGCGGAACACCGAGTCAAGCACGTCGGGCGGCATGCCGGGTCCATCGTCATGGACCGAGAATTCCACACCGTCCGCCAACTGACGGCAGGCGAGCCGGATGGCGCTGGCCTCCGGCGCGTAGTTGGCGGCGTTGCTGAGCAGGTTGTAGAGGATCTGGCGGATGCGGATTTCGTCGCCGTGAAAGGTCTTCGGTGCCGCCGCGGCGTCGACCTCGAGCCTGATTGAATGCTCTTCCAGCCGGTCGGCAACCAGCTCGGCGGCGGCGGCGATGGTGCGGTCGACATGGACCTCGGAAATGTCGAGCTGCATGATGCCGGCATCGACCGTGGCGAGGTCGAGTATGTCGTTGACGATGGTCAAAAGCACCGAAGACGACGAGCCGACATGCTCGACATATTCGCGCTGCTTCTGCGTCAGCGGACCGGTGGCCGGCAGCGACAGCAGTTCGGTGAAGCCGATGATGTTGGTCAGCGGCGAGCGCAGTTCGTAGGACACGTGCTGGACGAATTCGTTCTTGAGCTGGTCGGATTTCTCCAGCGCCTCGTTCTTGTCCTTGAGCGCGCGTTCGACACGGACGCTGTCGGTAACGTCGACGAAGGTCATCATCACCTGCCCGTTGGGCAGGGGGATCACGGCGTAGCGCAGCACGGTGCCATTGTTGAGCTCGGTCTGACCGTGGCGGTCGCGGCGCTCGTCGTCGAAGCCGGTGATGGCGGCGACGAAGCCGCCCCACGGGCTGTCGATCGCTTGCAGGTCGCAAAGCTCACGGATTGCGGAAACATGGACATTGGGCCGGGCGGTTTCGGCGTCCAGGCCCCACAAAGTAGCAAATGCCGGGTTCGACAGACGCAGCCTGCCGTCGGGACCGAACACCGCCACGCCTTCGGCGAGGTTGTCGAGTGTTTCGCCCTGGACCCGCACCGCGGTGCGGTAGCGGCTTTCGAGGTCCATCTTCTCGGTCAGGTTCTCGAACACCCAGGTGACGCCGCCCTTGGGCTGCGGGTTGGCGACGACGCGGATGGTCTTGCCGTCGGGCAGGTGCCACCAATGCTCCTGCGATTCCACCGCGCGGTAGGCGCCGAGCAGGCCTTCCTTCCAGCGACGCCACTCCGGCTGCTCGGCGATCTTGCCCTCGCTGCGCAGCCGATCCAGCAGCAAAGCGTTATCGGGCGCGCTGTGCAGGAAGCCTGCATCGAGGCCCCAGAGCTTCTGGAAAGCCTGGTTGAAGAAGCGCAGCTTCTCGTCGGTGTCGAAGATCGCGACCGCCGTGTTGAGCTGGTCGAGCGTGTCGGCGTGGCTGCGCACGGTGCGCTCATATTCGCTGCGGATCGTTTCGATGGCGCTGGTGTCGCAGGCAAGCCCGGCCGAACCGTCGGCGCCGGCGAAATCGGTCACCGCGAAAACGCGGCGGTCGCCTTCGATCACCGTGGAAAGCGTCTGTTCGAAGACCGGGTGCGACTTGTGCTGGGCAGCGATCGCGTCGCGCGCCTGGCCGCCGAGGAATTCCTTGGCGTCGCGGACGGCCATCTCCGCGCTTTCGGCCTCGACCGCTTCGGCATAGGCCCGGTTCACCCATCTCAGGCGGCCGTCCTCGCCGCGCAGCCATGCCGGCATCTTCAGCGCCTCGAGCAGGCCGATCATCGTATCATGGTCGGCGGCCAGCCGCTGGTTTTCGATCTTCAGCCGGGCTTGGCTGCGTTGCGTCTCGGAAAGGGAAACGAACCGCACCAGCACATGCGCCGCGCTCTTTCGGCCATGCACTTCCAGCGGAGCGCCGGTCTGCGTTTCGATGACGAGGTCGAAGGACACGGCTCTTTCGCGCAGCCCCGCGACGGCATGCTCGAGGGCCGCAGCCGAGCGCGGCATCAGCCAGCGGCCGAAGGCAAGGAAGGCGGCCCGCTCCTCTGGCGCGCCGCTTTCGACCGGCAGCGTGCCGATGAGCTCGGGTTTCTTGTTCTCCGAGGCCCAGACGACGACACGCTGGTCGCGCAAGTTGAGCAGCGCCTCCGAACGGCGCAGCGCCGCGTTGATGTCCGCGATGCGGCTCCTGAGCTCGACATTTTCGGCCGAGGTGCGCGCTCTCTCTCGGATCAGAACGATTGCCGACAGGAATGCCGCTCCCATCACTCCGACAAAGACGGCAAGCTGCACGACCTCGACCGTGCTCACCGATAGGCTTGCGGCCTCCGCACCAGCAGCCTGGGCGTGGGCCACCGTGCCGGCCAAAGGCCAGCCAAGTGCGGAGCCGGCAAGGAAAAGTCCGGCGCGCGCGCGCCATGAAGGGCGCCCGCCTCGCGTGGCGGTGCCGGTAATCCTCGAATCGTCATGGCCGCCGGAAACGGCCCGTCCCGCGCAAAGCGGGTTATCCCCCGGCATGTCTTGGTCCTCTTCGCCGCCTGAATGCAAGACCGCCCTGATGCGTACGCCGGTCCTCGTCCCCGGACCGCGAATCACAACAATAGCGCCTGCTGGAATCGGCGTGAAGAATCATTCGGCGCAAAAATAAAGCCGGGCGAAAAGTCAATCGCCCGGCGTCAATATCTGGTAGTAAATTCAGCTTTGGTTAATAGCGGTAGTGTTCCGGCTTGAACGGACCCTGCGGGGTCACGCCGATATAGGCTGCCTGTTCGCCCGACAGTTCGGTCAGGCGAGCGCCGAGCTTGTCGAGATGCAGGCGCGCGACCTTCTCGTCGAGATGCTTGGGCAGCACGTAGACCTGGTTCTGGTACTGCTCGCCCTTGGTGAACAGCTCGATCTGCGCCAGCACCTGGTTGGTGAAGGACGCCGACATGACGAAGCTCGGATGGCCGGTGGCGTTGCCGAGGTTGAGCAGGCGGCCTTCCGACAGCAAGATCATGCGCTTGCCATCGGGGAAGGTGATCATGTCGACCTGAGGCTTGACGTTGGTCCATTTCAGGTTGCGCAGCGATGCCACCTGGATCTCGTTGTCGAAGTGACCGATGTTGCCGACGATCACCATGTCCTTCATCGAACGCATGTGGTCGAGGGTGACGACATCCTTGTTGCCGGTGGTGGTGATGACGATGTCGGCGGTGGGTGCGGCATCTTCGAGCGTGACGACCTCGAAGCCGTCCATCGCCGCCTGCAGGGCGCAGATCGGATCGACCTCGGTGACCTTGACGCGGGCGCCGGCGCCCTTCAGCGAGGCGGACGAGCCCTTGCCGACGTCGCCATAGCCGCAGACGACGGCGACCTTGCCGGCCATCATGGTGTCGGTGCCGCGGCGGATGCCGTCGACCAGCGATTCCTTGCAGCCATATTTATTGTCGAATTTCGACTTGGTGACGGAGTCGTTGACATTGATGGCCGGGAAAGGCAGCAAGCCCTTCTTCTGCAGCTGGTAGAGCCTGTTGACGCCGGTGGTCGTCTCTTCGGTGACGCCCCGGATCGCTTCCTTCTGCTTGGTGAAGAAGCCGGGCGAAGCCTTCATGCGCTTCTTGACCTGGGCATAGAAATATTCCTCCTCCTCGCTGTGCGGATTGGACAGTACGTCCTCGCCGGCCTCAGCGCGCGCGCCGATCAGGATGTACATGGTGGCGTCGCCGCCATCATCGAGGATCATGTTGGAGGTGCCGCCGTCGGCCCACTGGAAAATCCTGTCGGTATAATCCCAGTACTGCTCAAGCGTCTCGCCCTTGACGGCGAAGACCGGGATGCCGGCCTCGGCGATGGCCGCGGCCGCATGGTCCTGGGTCGAGAAGATGTTGCAGGAAGCCCAGCGTATATCGGCACCGAGCGCCTTCAGCGTCTCGATCAACACCGCGGTCTGGATGGTCATATGCAGCGAGCCGGTGATGCGCGCGCCCTTGAGCGGCTTCTTGGAGCCGAATTCCTCGCGGCAGGCCATCAGGCCCGGCATTTCGGTTTCGGCGATCTCGATTTCCTTGCGGCCCCAGCCGGCAAGCGAGATGTCGGCGACCACATAATCCTTGCTACCCGTCATGGCAGTGCTCCGATGCGAATTGTTACGCTATTGAATTGTTTGCGGATGCGCCCGCGCCGGCAGGCGCGTCGAAGGGCGCGAATTGCCCGCCTGACTAGCAGATCGGCGTCAAGACGACAATGGGATATAAGGAAATCTTTATCCCTGCATGTCTTTCGTATGGAGGTAAAGGATCAGCATTCCTCGCCGAAGCGGGACGCCACCAGCTGCTCCAGCGCATTCATGACCTCAAGCGCTTCGGGACCGCTGGCGGTGACGCGAATCGAATAGCCCGGACTTGCCGCCAGCATCATCAGGCCCATGATCGAGGTGCCGCCGACCTTGACGCCGTCCTTCTCGACGTGGACCGACGCGTTGTAGCCGCTGGCGAGCTGCACAAACTTGGCCGAGGCGCGCGCGTGCAGGCCGCGTTGATTGACGATCGGAAATTCGCGGACGATCTGGTCCTTTTCCGACGACATCGTGCTCATTTGCTGCTCAGGAGCTGGCTGGCGACATTGATGTATTTGCGCCCCGCCGCCTGCGCCTCGTCGAGGGCCGCCGCCATGTTGTCGCCCTTGCGGATCGAGGATAGCTTGATCAGCATCGGCAAATTCATGCCGGCGATGACTTCGGTGCGGCCGGACTCCATCACGGAAATGGCAAGGTTCGAAGGCGTGCCGCCGAACATGTCGGTCAACACGATCACGCCCGTCCCGGTGTCGACACGGGCAACGGCATCGACGATGTCGCGCCGGCGCTGCTCCATATCGTCGTCAGCCCCGATCGCCACGGTTTCGAAATTGTCTTGTGGCCCGACGACATGTTCCACGGCATGTCGGAACTCGGTGGCCAGTTGACCGTGCGTTACAAGCACGAGTCCGATCATTCTTTGGTGGCTCCCGTCATCGCCGCTTCACAGGCGCATTTTATGCTCGCCAGCCATTCCAGGCGGCGGGAGCGCTATCTTGTCGACGCGCGGCTCGTTGACAAGCCCAAAATTGCGCCGGCCCATGCCATTTTGACGCATTGCAGCAAAAAACCCCGGTCGCATCATAGAAAAGGCGCGATCGACAGATGCGCCATCACGGCGGGCAAGGCAGCGGCAATATTGCGTTCCGCCACGTCAATCCGCGGCACCAGGCAGCCGGCGATGTTGTCGTCGGCATCCTCCTGAAAGCGTGCCACTTCGCCGGCCGGCAAAAGCCTGACATGCAGATCGATGACGGCGCCCGCCTCAAACGGCACGGGTCGCGGACCACGCCCGGGCACCTCGACCAGGCCCTCGATCGCGGCGGGCGCGCGGCACACCAGCCGTCCCGCATGTGCCATGACGAAAAGCTGGTCGTCGCCGACGAGCCGTGAAAACAAGCCTCGCGGGTGGCAATGGTCAATGAGCGCCAGCGCCAGTGTCGTCTTGCCCGAACCGGATGCGCCGCTGACGAGAACGCCGCGCTCGCCGATCAGGATGGCCGTTGCGTGGATGTTTTCAGGCTGCATGAGCGTGCCCGCTTATGTATTTCGGAAATCCTGATCCAACCCCGTCATCCCGAGAATCTGCAGGCCTTTCAATAGTGTTCGCACCATAGTCCCGCTGTGCGGCGGATCCACGGGACAAGCCCGAGGATGACGGCCGTAAGGCCGCGATATCCGGGATCATTTTTGCATGAGGCATGATCTGATCCGAAAACCGGTTCCCACTTTTCGGGATCATGCTTCGGCCGGCAGCGTAACCACGAAGCGGGCGCCCTTGATCTCGCCTGGCTTGGTGCCGGGGATGTTCTCGGCGGTCAGCGTGCCGCCATGGGCCTCGACGATCTGCCTGGATATCGACAGGCCAAGGCCTGAATTCTGGCCGAACGCCTCGCCGGCGGGCCGGTCGGTGTAGAAACGTTCGAAGATGCGGTCGATGTTGTCGGCACGGATGCCGGGACCATTGTCATCGACGGTGAGGATGTTGAACTTGCCGGTGCGCGCCAGCGACAGGATGATGTGGCCGCGCTCCTCTGGCACGAAGGAGCGGGCGTTCTCGATCAGGTTGGTGATGACCTGGCCGATGCGCAGGTCGTGGCCGACGACGAAATAGCCTTTGACGCCCTGCGGCAGCTTGGCGACCCTGAGCTCGATCTCGACCGCCTTCTTGTTGCGCGTCGTTTCACGCGAGACGGCGACGAGGTCGGTGATGAATTTCTTCAGGTCCACGGTCCCCGCGTCATCCCGCGCCAGCTCGGCGTCGAGACGGGAGGCATCCGAAATGTCGGTGATGAGGCGGTCCAGCCGCCTGACGTCGTGCTGGATGATCTCCATCAGCCGGCTGCGCGAATTGTCGTTCTTGGCCAGCGGCAAGGTCTCCACCGCGCTGCGCAGCGAGGTCAGCGGGTTCTTCAATTCATGGGAAACATCGGCGGCGAAGCTCTCGATCGCCTCGATGCGCGCATAGAGCGCGTTCGTCATGTCGCGCACGGCAATCGACAGATTGCCGATCTCGTCCTGACGGTCGGAGAAATCAGGGATTTCCTCGCGGCTCTTGACGCCGCGCCGTACCCGCACGGCCGCCGCAGACAGCCGGCGCAGCGGATTGGCGATGGTGGAGGCCAGAAGCATCGACAGGATGGCGGTGACGAGCGCCGCGATGCCAAAGACGCGCAGGATCGCTTTGCGTTCGGCGGCGACGATCTTGTCGATGTCGCCGCCTTCGGTCGACAGCATCAACACGCCGAGAACGGCGCGGAAGCGCTGGATCGGCACCGCGACGGAAACGATCTGCTCGCCCTGTTCGCTGATCCGGACGATGGTCGACGGGCTGCCGGTCAGCGCCTTGACCACTTCCGGGAAGGCGGCGCCATTGCCGCCGGGCTGCTCGTGATAGACCGGCAGATCGGTGTTGCGGAAGAAGTCGAAGATGAACTTCTGGATGCGTTCGACAAGGTCGGGCTCTTCCTCGTCGACCGGGGGCAGATCGTACCGAAGGATCTGGCCGCGCGAATAGAGATGGCGCGAATCGAGCAGCAAATTGGCGTCGCGGTCGTAGATGCGGGCGCGGGTGCGGGTCGGCGAGATCAGCCGGCGCAGCACCGGGGCGACGCGCTCGGGATTGATCGGGAAATCCAGATTGTCGAGCTGGTCGGAGCCCGGTCCCAGGCTTTCGCCGGCCTGCAGCTCAAGCAGCTTTTCCGGATCGATGCTGATCGAATCGGTCTCGACCGTCGCCGAGGCGGCGATCGCGCCGGCGATGATCTCGCCCTGGGTCATCAGGCTTTCGACGCGGGCGTCGATCAGCCCGTCGCGGAAGGTGTTGAGATAGAGAATGCCGGTGACCAGGACTGCGAGGCCGGCGAGATTGAGGAAGAGGATACGCCGCGTCAGGCTGGAAAAGATGTGATGGCCGAGGAAGCGGCGCATGGGCACGGTGAGCTTCGACAGGAACGCGGGCATGATGCGCGCCGGCCGCCTTGCAACGCCCGCCGATCTGCTCCGCTGTGCTTCCACTGCCATCGAACAGCAGTTCCCTGCTTAGTATTAGTGAGTAGCGGGTAGCGAATAGAGAAATGGTTGGCTGAGATCGCGGCGATGCACGGGTGGCCGCTCGCACCATTCAAAACTGACTACCGACTATTCTCTATTGCCTACCCGCCTATTCACGCCTCGCGGAACCGGTATCCGACTCCGTAAAGGGTTTCGATCATCTCGAAGTCGTCGTCGACGGCCTTGAACTTCTTGCGCAGCCGCTTGATGTGGCTGTCGATGGTACGGTCGTCAACATAGACCTGCTCATCATAAGCCGAATCCATCAACGCATCACGACTTTTTACGACGCCGGGGCGCTGTGCCAGCGAATGCAGGATCAGGAATTCGGTGACGGTGAGCGTCACCGGTTCGCCTTTCCAGGTGCAGGTGTGGCGTTCCTGGTCCATGACGAGCTGGCCGCGCTCGAGCGAGCGCGCCTGCTGGCTGGGCGCTTTTGCCGCGGCCTCACGGGCGCTGGCACGACGCAACACCGCGCGCACCCGCTCGACCAGCAAACGCTGCGAGAAGGGTTTGCGGATGAAGTCGTCGGCGCCCATCTTGAGGCCGAACAGCTCGTCGATCTCGTCGTCCTTGGAGGTCAGGAAGATGACCGGCAGGTCGGATTTCTGGCGCATCCGGCGCAAGAGTTCCATGCCGTCCATGCGCGGCATCTTGATGTCGAGGATGGCGAGATTCGGCGGGCGCGCCGCCAGGCCTTCCAGCGCGGACGCACCATCCGTGTAGGTTTCGACGCGATAGCCTTCGGATTCGAGGGCGATCGACACCGAGGTCAGAATGTTGCGGTCGTCATCGACAAGCGCGATTGTTGCCATTTCAAGCGGCTCCCTCATGAGCTGTCCCTTCTTTGGTAGAGAAGGGGCTTTTGCAGGACAAATTAGGTACAAAATGTGGCATAGGCCTTCGCCGCTGTCACGGGCGGCATGCCGGCGGCCACGATCGCACCTCGATATGGATTGGACGAACCAGCGCCGCCAATCCTTTGGGCAACCACGAAACTTTTTGCACATATAAACGATTTAAACAACTTTCAAAATATTTAAATCGATTAATGATTTGATATCATTCGGCTTTTCTGGTTCTGACCATCTAAGCTCGCGTAGTGGGCGTGCCGGAAAGGCGCCGGCAAAGATGCGGCAAATCGGAGAAGGGTCACCCATGTCGGAAGTCGGCAAACGCAATCCTGCCTGCGCGATCGATCGTATCGGTCTCAGAACCTCTGGCCTGGTGCGCTACAATTTCGGGGCGGCCGCCCTCTACGAGGAATCGATCAGGCGCGGCGAAGCGCGGCTGACCGCGCACGGCGCGCTGGTCGCCGAAACAGGTCAGCACACCGGCCGTTCGCCCAAGGACAAGTTCGTCGTCCGCGACGGCGCCACCGAGCATGACATCTGGTGGGACAACAACAAGGCGATCTCGCCGGACCAGTTCGAGACGCTGTTCGAAGAGTTCCGGGCGCACGCCGCGGACAAGGATCTCTACGTGCAGGACCTGGTGGGCGGCGCAGACCATGAGCTGAAGCTGCCCACCAGAGTCATCACCGAGTTTGCCTGGCATTCGCTGTTCATCCGTAACCTGCTGATCCGTCCGGAAGCCGCGGAGCTCGACCATTTCGTGCCCGAGATGACGATCATCGACCTGCCCTCCTTCCGCGCCGACCCCGCCCGCCACGGCACCCGCACCGAAACCGTGATCGCCGTCGACCTCACCCGCAAGATTGTCCTGATCGGCGGCACTTCCTATGCCGGCGAGATGAAGAAATCGGTGTTCACAATGCTGAACTACCTGCTGCCGGCCAAGGGCGTGATGCCGATGCACTGCTCGGCCAATGAGGGCCCTGGCGGCGACGCCGCGATTTTCTTCGGCCTGTCGGGCACCGGCAAGACGACGCTGTCGGCCGATCCGTCGCGCACGCTGATCGGCGACGACGAGCACGGCTGGGGGCCGCACGGCATCTTCAATTTCGAAGGCGGCTGCTATGCCAAGACCATCAAGCTGTCGGCGGAAGCGGAGCCTGAGATTTTCGCCACCACGCAGCGCTTCGGCACGGTGCTGGAGAACGTCGTTCTCGACGCCCATGGCGTGCCGGATTTCGACGACGGCCGGCTCACCGAGAACACGCGCTGCGCCTATCCGCTCGACTTCATACCCAATGCCAGCAAGACGGGGCGCGCCGGCCATCCCCGGAACATCATCATGCTGACCGCCGACGCTTTCGGCGTGATGCCGCCGATCGCACGACTGACCCCGGCGCAGGCGATGTATCATTTCCTGTCCGGCTACACGGCCAAGGTGGCCGGAACGGAGAAGGGCGTGACCGAGCCCGAAGCGACGTTCTCGACCTGTTTCGGCGCGCCGTTCATGCCGCGCCATCCCTCGGAATATGGCAATCTGCTGCGCGAGCTGATCGCGCAGCACGGTGCCGATTGCTGGCTGGTCAACACCGGCTGGACTGGCGGCGCCTACGGCACAGGCAGGCGGATGCCGATCAAGGCGACGCGCGCGCTGCTTGCCGCGGCACTCGACGGCTCTCTGAAGACGACCGGTTTCCGTACCGACGCCAATTTCGGTTTCGAGGTGCCGGTGGCGGTGCCGGGCGTCGACGCCGCCATCCTCGACCCGCGATCAACCTGGGCCGACAAATCCGCTTATGACCGGCAAGCGGCAAGGCTGGTCGGCATGTTCGCCGTCAATTTCGAGAAGTTCGAAAGCCATGTCGACGCCTCCGTCCTCGGCGCGGCGCCGCACATGCGGGAAGCGGCGGAATAATCGCCCGCCAGGCTCAGCCATCCTCGCAAGGCCCGGTCCCGATCGGGCCTTTTCTTTTTTCGTGCGCCGCGCCATGACTGCGGCATGACGAGCGACGACACAATCATCATTGCCGACGATGCCGTGATCCATCCGGGTGATCTGCACGAGGATTTCATCCGCTCCTCCGGCCCCGGCGGGCAGAACGTCAACAAGGTGGCGACGGCGGTGCAGCTGCGCTTCGATGCACGCAACGCACCCGGCCTGTCGGAGCGCGTGCGCGAACGCACGATCAGGCTTGCCGGCCAGCGCGCCACCAAGGACGGCGTCATCGTCATCGAAGCCGGACGCTTCCGCACGCAGGAGCAGAACCGGGCGGATGCACGGGCGCGGCTGACGGCGCTGGTCGCCAAGGCGGCCGAGCCGCCACCGCCGCCGCGCAAGAAGACGAGACCGTCGAAAGGCGCGGTCGAACGGCGGCTGAAGAGCAAGGCCGGACGCGGCACCATCAAGAAACTGCGCGGCCGGGTAGAGAACGATTAAGCAACACACCAATCGCGCGCGTGAACCCGCTTTCAATTTCGCTTTGCAGATGCAAGGTTTACTCATTGCCACAGCAAGGAGACCTGGAGATGGGTATGTTCGATTTCGTCAAGAGCGTCGGCAAAAAGCTCGGCATAGGCGGTGACGAGGAAGCGGCACCCAGCGCCGATACGCTCAAGAAAGAACTCGATTCGCACAAGCTCGGTACCGACGGCGTGCAGGTCGTCGTCCAGGGCGACACGGCGGTGCTGAAGGGCGTGGTCAAGGACCAGTCGGTTTTCGAAAAGGCGGTCATCGCCGTCGGCAACACGCTAGGCGTCTCCAAGGTGCAGGCGGACGAGTTGCAGGTCGCGCCGGCCTCCGGTTCGGCGGCGGCCGCGGCCAAGGAACCGACCTTCTACACCGTCCAGAAGGGCGACAATCTCTGGAAGATCGCCGAGAAAAGCTATGGCAAGGGCAAGGGCGCCAAGAACACGGTCATCTTCGAGGCCAACAAGCCGATGCTGACCCATCCCGACAAGATCTATCCGGGGCAGGTCCTGCGCATTCCAGACCTCACCTGATCAAGGGAGACGCGAATTTTTCGGGAACGGCGGCTTTCGGGTCGCCGTTTTCATTTTCAGATGGCATGCTCGAACCGACGAAACGGAGCTAGCGACCGACCTCATGCTCGTTCTGCCCAAGGGCGTCCGCCACATGCCGGCCTATCTGTCCCGCGACGTGCAGGAGGCGCTGGTGGAGGATGTGAGAGGCATCGTCCAGCAGGCGCCGCTATTCGTGCCGGCCATGCCGCGCACCGGCAAGGAAATGAGCGTGCGCATGACCAATTGCGGCCCGCTCGGCTGGGTCACCGACAAGGAACGCGGCTATCGCTACCAGCCGACGCACCCCGTGACAGGGACGCCGTGGCCGCCGATCCCGGATGTGCTGATGCGGTTGTGGCGAGAGGTCTCGGCCTACCCGCATCCGCCGCAGGCATGCCTGGTCAATTTCTACGCGCCGGATGCGAAGATGGGTCTGCATCAGGACCGCGACGAGGAGGATTTCTCAGCACCCGTCGTCTCGGTCTCGCTGGGCGACGACTGCCTGTTCAGGGTCGGCCAGACGACGCGCGAGGGGGCGACCCGGTCGTTCCGGCTGAAGAGCGGCGACGTCGTCGTGCTCGGCGGCGAAGGACGCCTCTGCTTTCACGGCGTCGACCGCATCTACCCCTCGACCTCGGCGCTGCTGAAAAATGGCGGCAGGATCAATCTGACGCTGCGGCGGGTGACGAGGGGTCAGTGAGCACTGCTGCGCCGCGCATAGACCTCGATGTAGTCTCCTAGCGCGATCTCTTCGTAATTGCTCATCAAGGCCTGGAAGTCAGCGTTCTGACGCATCCAGGTAGTCCATATTGGAGGATAATTCGCCGCCAACGACAACACGGATTTCTTCTTGTCCAAGCGATCGACAAGGATGATGTCCGGCTTGTTGTCGCGGATCAAGGAGTTGACATAAAGCGTATAGTTGTCGAGGTCGTGCCGCGCTATTCGTTCGTCTTCGCCGTGATAGTTGCCTTTCATCAAACCCCAAAGCGCATGGGCGCCAACCCAATCATGAGCGTAGGCTGAAAGCCAGCGGCCATTGACCATCCTCGCCAGCGGATTCCCGACGGAAAGATCCGAACTGACCTGAACAATGGACGGCGAGGAGTATCGGGCCTTGATTGCATCGACCAGGCTCTTTTCCGGCATCTGGTAAAACTGGTGGTGCGTTACCGTGAGAGCGACAACCACGGCAAAGGCGGCGCTAGAATGAAGTCTTGCATTGGCGCGCTCCGAGGCCGCTTCTTCTCCTGAAAGCGCGAGCACTTTTTGCCGTCGCGATGCAACAGCCAACAGCATCGCGACCAGCAACGCAAGCTGATACGGATACTGGTGATTGGGCCAATATTTGCCAAGATATGCCATTGAGACAAAGAAGCCTGCGCCACTTGTTACCGCAATTGCCACATCACTTCGCCAAGCAGATTTCCGCATCTGGAAGGCTATAAAAACGACGAACACCGCAAAGGTCGGCAGCGCCAACAGAATATTTATGTTGGCCCGCAGACTGACATAGTAGCGCATCAGCAAAGGCAAGAATGTATCAAGAAATTCTGGGAACCATATTCGCACGCTGGCGAGATACCCCGTGCAGATCGCGCCTATGACGATATTCTCAACAGTCAGGCAGGCCAGAAGCGACCGCCTTCGCCAGGCGATGACAAGATAAGGCAGTGCGATGCCAAGTGCCCAGTGGGGCTTAACGAGCAGCAACACGCTTGCCGCCAGCCCAACGGTGAATGCAAGTGCAAATGGTATATGCTGGCCTGGACTATCGTTGGAACGCCACATCATCAGGAACAGCATCGGCATGAACAGCATCATACCGATATGCTCGCGTTGTCCGAAAATATTCCCTGGCATGATCAGAAGCAGAACCGCGAGCATGGGATAGACCCACTGGGTTCTGAGATCGACAAAGATCCTGCCTTTCTCGATCACAAGGGCCGACAACAAAATCGAAACGACGAAGATAAGATAGATGAAATATTCGATCGCCAATTCCGGCGAAATTCCCAACCTATGGGACAACCACACTGGTCCGATATACAGAGCGACCGAAAAAGGCGGGTTGGTTTCTAAAATGTCGACATAGAGTTTCTGACCAGAAAAAATCTTCTCGCAGATAATGATTATCCAACTCACATCGGTGTTGTCACCCGCTGTCCAAGGCATGAAAAAGGAGATCACGACGACCAGTCCAACGAGCGAGAATTGCCGCAGACTGCCGATACGGTACTGGGATGCGACCATCGCATCGAACGTTCTTGCGCCCGACAAGCTCATATGATTGCCTCTAAAAGGACGAGCCTCCGCAAAAGATTAAAGGTCATGATCGAAACTGGGACAGAGGCATAGCTGCTTGCGATCCCATTAAGATTGCATCGGAAACTAGCTCGGATAGCCTAAAGTGCCGTTAATCGCGCCAGCTAAAGCTTGCGCAGCGCCACTTCCTCGACGAGGTGGTCGGCGCCTTTGCGTAGGATCAAGTCGGCGCGGGCGCGTGTCGGCAGGATGTTTTCGCGCAGGTTCTTCAGGTTGATGTTGGTCCACAGGCCTTCGGCAATCGCCCGTGCCGAATCCTCCGACAGTTGCGAATAGCGATGGAAGAACGATTCCGGATTGCGGAAAGCGGTCTCGCGCAGCCGCATGAAGCGGGAAATGTACCATTCGTGGATCAGCTTCTCGTCGGCATCGATGTAGATGGCGAAGTCGAAGAAGTCGGACAGGAAAGGCACGATCTTGCCGTCCTGCGGCAGCTTGCCCGGCTGCAGCACATTGATGCCCTCGAAGATCAGGATGTCGGGCCGGTCGATGGTGACGAACTCGCCGGGGATGACGTCATAGGTGAGGTGCGAATAGACCGGCGCGCGGATATCTGGCAGCGCCGACTTGATGCCCGAGAGGAAGCGCAGCAGCGCGCCGACGTCGTAGCTGTCGGGAAAGCCCTTGCGCTCCATCAGGTTTTCGCGGCGCAGCACCTCGTTGGGCAACAGGAAACCGTCGGTGGTGATGAGATCGACCTTGGGGCTGGACGGCCAGCGCGCGAGCAGATCCTTCAGCACGCGCGCCGTGGTCGATTTGCCGACCGCGACCGAACCGGCGATGCCGATGATGAAGGGCGTCTTGACCACGTCCGAGGCGTTGAAGAAAGCCTGGCGCTGCCGGAACAGCAGCTGGCTGGCCTCGACATGCGCCGACAGAAGCCGCGACAGCGACAGATAGATGCGCTTGACCTCTTCGAGATCGATTGGATCGTTCAGCGACCGCAGGCGGCGGAATTCATCCTCGCTCAGCGTCAGCGGCGTGTCGGCGCGGAATTGCGACCATTGCTCGGCCGAGAAGAAACGAAAAGGGGAATATTTCTCGGTCGGTGCGAGCTGATCCATCGAGATTCCTGCCCTCCTCGCGGTCAGCGCTTGGACCGTGACGCCTTCTCGGCGATACCCGAACGCCCGGTGCGGCTTTCGAGCTCCCTAAGCACGTCGTCCAGCGGCACACCCGAAATGCCGAGAACGACGAGCCAATGATATATAAGATCGGCACTTTCCGAAACGAGCGCCTGTTTGTCACTCTTGATGGCGGCAATCACCGTCTCGACCGCCTCTTCGCCGAGCTTCTGCGCCGCCTTCTCGATGCCGCGCGCGTAAAGCTTGGCGGTCCACGAGTCCGGATCGCCGGAATGGGCGCGTTCGCTGATGATTGTCTCCAGATCGGAGAGTGAAAACCCGGTCATGGCGCCTTGGCCCTATTTCTTGCCGCAAGCCTCTAGGGCCGATCGCCCGAGGAGTCCAGCCGCATCGGCAGGCCGGCTTGCGCCATATGGGCCTTGGCCTCGGCGATCGTATAGGTACCGAAATGGAAGATGGAGGCCGCCAGCACGGCACCTGCATGACCGTCGCGAATGCCTTCGACCATATGGTCGAGCGTGCCGACGCCGCCCGAAGCGATCACCGGCGCGCGCACCGCGTCCGATACCGCGCGGGTCAGCGCGATGTCATAACCGGCCTTGGTGCCGTCGCGATCCATTGAGGTCAACAGGATCTCGCCGGCACCGCGATCGACCATTTTGTGGGCGAATTCGACCGCATCCATGCCGGTTTTTTCCCGCCCGCCATGGGTGAATATCTCCCAGCGGTCGGCCTCGCCGGCGCCTGACACTTTCTTGGCGTCGATGGCGACGACGATACACTGGTTGCCGAACTTGTCGGCGGCCTCGGCGACGAAATCCGGGTTCTTCACCGCCGCCGTGTTGATCGACACCTTGTCGGCGCCGGCCAGGAGCAATTTCCTGATATCGGCAACCTGGCGCACCCCGCCGCCGACGGTGAGCGGCATGAAGCATTGCTCGGCCGTGCGGGCGACGACATCGAAGATGGTCTCGCGATTGTCCGATGACGCGGTGATGTCGAGGAAGCAAAGCTCGTCGGCGCCAGCCGCGTCATAGGCCTTGGCGGCCTCGACCGGGTCGCCGGCATCGACGAGATCGACGAAGTTGACGCCCTTGACGACGCGGCCGCCCTTGACGTCGAGACAGGGGATGACGCGGGCTTTCAGCATCAGCGGCCTTCTATCGTGGCTATGAGATCGTTGAGCAGCTGCCCGACCAGCGGCGGCACATCGGCCTGCGCATCGAAAGCCGGATCGTAGGCGGAAACGGTGATGCCGACGATCGGCACCGCAAGCGCCATAGCGCAGGTCGCGTCGCGCAATTGTTCCGGGTTCGGCCCGCCCGGCGCTACATAGCGGTTGGCCTGCAGCGCCTCAGGGTCGTGCACGTCGAGATCGAGATGCAAGTGCACGCGTTTAGCGCCGGCGACCTTGAGTTTTTCGGTTGCCGCTGCCGCTCCCGGACATTCCGTGCGGATCACCGGCAATGCCTCCAGAAGCTGTTTCTCGTCCGGGTCGAGATCGCGAGCGTTGACGAGCACGCAGCGCGACGGATCGATCGGCTGGAAGCCGGGAATGGCCGCCGCCATCGGGCGCCAGCACAGGCCAAGCACGGTGGCCAGCGCCATGCCGTCGAGAAACCCGTATATGGATGTGTCGGGCGTGTTGAGGTCGCCGTGCTGGTCGGCCCAGATGATCGCGTCGGCGCCTTCGCCGGCGACCGCGCCGGCTGATGTCAGGCAGTTTCCGGCCAGCACGATGGGAAAGCGTCCCCTGTCGCGGGCAATGCGGACCTCGCCCGAAACGGCATTGCAGACAGCGAAACCGGTGGCGATCTCACGCTCCTGGGCACCGCCGACCTTGCCGATGTCCTCGACCGCGACATCGTGGCCGGCCATGGTCAAGGCTTCGACCAGTCCGCCCGCAATCAGCGCGTCCGGCCCCTGCCCCATGCCGCCATGATAATGGCCGCTGTCATAGGAGGCCAGGATGATCGAGACTTTCAAGATCGCATCTCCACCGGGGGCGCGCCTTTCAGGATCGCCAATGCTTCGGCCGGGTCGATACGGCCGTCGTAAAGCGCACGGCCGGAGATCGCCCCTTCGAGCTTTTGCGCGTCGGGCATGGTCATGCGCACGATGTCGGCGATCGAGGCGAGGCCGCCCGACGCGATGACGGGGATCGACACGGCATCGGCGAGGCTGATCGTGGAATCCCAGTTGATGCCGGTCAGCACGCCATCGCGGTCGATGTCGGTGTAGATGATGGCGGCGACGCCGGCGCCTTCGAATTTCCTGGCTAGCTCAACGACGCCGAGGCTCGACGCTTCGGCCCAGCCCTCGACCGCCACCTTGCCGCCCTTGGCGTCGATGCCGACGGCGACCTTGCCCGGAAAGGCCTTGCAAGCCTGCCTGACCAGGTCCGGATCGCGCACGGCCACGGTGCCGAGAATGACACGGGCAAGCCCGCGGTCGAGCCAATCCTCGATCTGCTCGAGCGTGCGGATGCCGCCGCCGAGCTGCACCGGGTTCTTGGTCGCCTTGAGGATGGCGCCGACCGCGGCGCTGTTGACGCTCTGACCCTGGAAGGCGCCGTTGAGGTCGACGACATGCAGCCATTCGAAGCCCTGTTCTTCAAATGCCTTTGCCTGGGCGGCCGGGTCGTCGTTGTAGATGGTCGCGGTCGCCATGTCGCCGTGCTTGAGGCGCACGCACTGGCCATCCTTGAGGTCGATTGCCGGAAACAGGATCATTTTTCTCAAGCGCCTTCGACAATGACAAAATGGCCGGTCGAGGCTGCAAGCCGAAACTTCGAGGCCTGCTGATATTCCGGCGAATGATAGCATTCGACGGCCTTGGCGTAGGATTCGAACTCGACCAGGACGTGGCGGTTGCCGGTTGGCCCTTCCGGGCTCTCGTGGCGTCCCGCCCGCACGACGAATTTCGCGCCATACTTGGCGAAGGCAACGGCATTCGCCTCGATATACCGCTTGTACAGATCGGGATCGCGAACATCGATCATCGCCATCCAATAGCCCTTCTTGCTCATGGCTCCTCAAGGCCTCCAGCGCAGGAAATTGGTGATCAGGGCGAGGCCCAGCGCCTGGCTCTTCTCTGGGTGGAACTGCGTGCCGACGAGGTTGTCGCGGGCGACGGTCGCCGTTACCGGGCCGCCATAGTCGGCGACCGCGAGCACCTCGTCGGGCTTGCGCGCATCGAGATGATAGGAATGGACGAAATAGGCGTGCAGGCCGGTTGGCCCGGTTGGAACGCCGGAGAACAGCGGATGCTTGCGCATCAGCTCGATCGTGTTCCAGCCGATCTGCGGGATCTTCAGTGCCGGATCGGCCGGCGTGATCTCCTTCACGTCACCTGATATCCAGCCAAAGCCATCGGTGATCGTCTTTTCGAGGCCGCGCTGCGACATCAGCTGCATGCCGACGCAGATGCCGAGGAAAGGACGCCCCTTGGCGATGGCGACTTCCTCGACAGCTTCCCACATGCCGGGGACGGCACGCAGGCCGGCCGCGCAATCGGCATAGGCGCCGACGCCAGGCAGCACGATGCGGTCGGCCGTGCGCACCCGCTCGGCGTCGGCGGTCAGGTCGATGCCGGCGGCGATGCCCGCCTCGCGCGCCGCGCGCTCGAAGGCCTTGGTGGCCGAGCGCAAATTGCCCGAGCCGTAATCGATGATCGCAACGCGCATGTCAGCGCCTTCCCGGAATGTGGGTCAGCCCAAGCGCCATGCCCGGCTGCGCCGGGCGCGCCAGGGCGGCGTCCGGCACCATGCGCGGCGCAGGCTCGGCTTCATCCGCATGCCGCTCGGCCTCCAGGGCAAAGCGCGCATCGGCATCGTCGAGCCAACCGGCTTCGACCACCCCGCATTCGCGCCAGCCGCGGCGGCGGAGCGCCGCGATGCGCAGCGCCTGCCCTTCCAAGCCGACATAGAGCGAGACAAGCAGGGACAGCAGCGAACCGGCCAACCCGAGACCGAGCCTTTCGCCAAGCATCGAAAGCACCGCCATGACAATGAAGGTGAGTGCCGCTTCGATCCACAGCCGATGCCAGGCGAACCACAGCGGCGGCACCAGCAGGCCGAGCCAGGTGAAGCCGTCGCGGACAAGGGCCGTCGCATCGGCTTTTTCGCCAAGGCCTGGCGGTTCCATCACGACATAGCTGGCCATGACCTATCCCTTCAACGATCCCTTGGTGGAGGGAACCGCGTCCGGCTGGCGCGGGTCGCGCTCCAGCGCTGCCCGCAGCGCACGCGCCACCGCCTTGAAGCAGGTTTCGGCGATGTGGTGGTTGTTGGCGCCATAGTGATTGGTGACATGCAACGTGATGCCAGCGTTCTGTGCCAGCGCCTGGAAGAATTCGCGCACCAGCTCGGTGTCGAAGGTGCCGATCTTGGGCGAGGAAAACGAAACGTTCCACACCAGGAAGGGACGGCCAGAGACATCGATCGCCGCGCGCGTCAGCGTCTCGTCCATGGCAAGATCGATCGAGGCATAGCGCATGATGCCGCGCCGCTCGCCCAGCGCCTTGGCCAGCGCCTGGCCGAGCGCGATGCCGGTGTCCTCGACCGTGTGGTGGTCGTCTATGTGCAGGTCGCCCTTGGCCCGAACGGTCATGTCGATCAGCGAATGGCGCGAAAGCTGGTCGAGCATATGATCGAAGAAGCCGACGCCGGTCACGATGTCCGATTTGCCGGAGCCGTCGACATGGACCGACACGGCAATGTCGGTTTCCCTGGTCTTGCGGCTGATTTCGGCGGAACGGGGCGACATGGCCTTGTCCTTGTCCGTGAGTTTAAGCGCTTCAGGCGTTCGCCTGCTTGAAAACGAAAGCCTTCTAGCAGCATGATCCGGCGATTGCCAGTTGCGATCCAGGCCGGTATCGAGCGTTTGCAATCACCGCCCCCATGCATACATATGGGCCGATCAAAGTCACTCGTACCGCGCCAATCGCCTTTTGAGGGATGGCGCGAATCGGAGCAGCAAATGTCCAATGAACTGACCATGCACGCCACGACCATCGTGACGGTGCGCAAGGGCAACAAGGTGGTGATCGCCGGCGACGGCCAGGTCAGCCTTGGCCAGACCATCATGAAGGGCAATGCCAGAAAGGTGCGCCGCATCGGCAAGGGCGGAAACGTGATCGCCGGTTTCGCCGGCGCCACGGCGGACGCCTTCACGCTTCTGGAGCGGCTCGAAGCCAAGCTCGAACAATATCCCGACCAGTTGACGCGCGCCTGCGTCGAACTCGCCAAGGACTGGCGCACCGACCGCTATCTGCGCCGGCTGGAAGCGATGATGCTGGTGGCCGACAAGTCGGTCTCGCTGGCGCTGACCGGCACCGGCGACGTGCTCGAGCCCGAGCATGGCGTCATGGCCATCGGTTCAGGCGGCAACTATGCGCTGGCTGCGGCCCGCGCCTTGATGGACAGCGACAAGGATGCCGAGGAGATCGCGCGCAAGGCGATGCAGATCGCCTCCGACATCTGCGTCTACACCAATAACAATTTCGTCGTCGAAACACTCGATGCCGCCTGAAACAGGCCGGCGTCCATGATCCCGATCCGAAAGACCGCGCAAGCGAAAAATGGAGGCCGGCTTCGGAGAAGATCATGGAAAGACACGACCATAGCTACGATTTTCGGCCGGTGACCCAGAAGGACCTGCCGATGATCGCCGGCTGGCTCGCCGAACCGCATGTCGCTCAGTGGTGGGACGATCCCGAGACGGAAATCGCCGAGATTCGCGATCATATCGATTCGATTTCCGTCGAGCCGCTGATCGTGGAACTCGACGGCACGCCGATCGCTTACCTGCAAAGCTACGATCCACACCTGGAAGAAGACCACCCTTATGCCGACCAGCCGTTCGGGACGCTCGGCATCGACCTGTCGATCGGCCGGCCGGAACTGGTCGGCATCGGCCATGGTTCGGCGATCGTGCGGCAGTTCGTCGAGCAGTTGTTCGAGGAAGGCGTGCCGCGCGTCATCATCGATCCCGATCCATCCAATGGCCGCGCCATCCGCGCCTATGAAAAGGCGGGATTCCAGGCAATTGGTCGCCGGCAATCCAGATATGGCGACGTCTTGCTGATGGCTATCGATGCGCACGACACGCAAGCGGACAACGGGGAAGCGGGGAATTAGCGGATGAACGCAGTTGGCGAGGACAGCACGCTCTCGGCCTATGAAGACAGCTGGCGGATGGGGCTTCTGCTCGTGCTCGCCCTAGTCATTTTCCAGGCCGGAGCCCTCTATGGCATGGGGCATCCGCCGATCTGCACCTGCGGTTATGTCAAACTATGGCACGGCGTGGTGAACAGTTCCGAGAATTCCCAGCATATATCGGACTGGTACACGTTCTCGCACATCATCCACGGCTTCCTGTTCTATGCGCTGGCCAGGTTCCTGTTTCCGCGTTCGCCGGTCGGCTTGCGGCTGGCTTTCGCCGTCTTCATAGAAGGCGGCTGGGAGCTGATCGAGAACAGCCCGTTCATCATAGAGCGCTACCGCGCCGGCACCATCTCGCTCGACTATTACGGCGACAGCATCATCAATTCGGTGTCGGACACGCTGGCCATGGTGCTGGGATTTGTGATGGCGCGAAGGCTACCTATATGGGTGATCGTCAGCCTCGCCATCCTTTTCGAACTGGGTACGGGCTACCTTATCCGGGACAATCTGACACTCAACGTGATCATGCTGCTGCATCCGTTCGAGGCCATCAAGCAGTGGCAAAGTGGAATTTAGTGATATGAGCACATTTTCTCCCCGCGAAATCGTTTCGGAACTCGACCGCTTCATCATCGGCCAGAAGGACGCCAAGCGTGCCGTGGCTATCGCCTTGCGCAACCGCTGGCGCCGCCAGCAGCTGGAAGGCCAGATGCGCGAAGAGGTGATGCCGAAGAACATCCTCATGATTGGGCCGACCGGCGTCGGCAAGACCGAAATCTCGCGCCGCCTGGCGCGGCTGGCCGGTGCGCCCTTCGTCAAGGTCGAGGCGACCAAATTCACCGAGGTCGGCTATGTCGGCCGCGATGTCGAGCAGATCGTGCGCGACCTCGTTGAGGTCGCCATCGGCCTGGTGCGCGAGAAGATGCGTGAGGACGTCAAGGCGCGCGCCCATGTCAACGCCGAGGAACGCGTGCTGGAGGCGCTGGTCGGCAAGACTGCCAGCCCTGCCACGCGCGATTCCTTCCGCAAGAAGCTGCGCGAGGGCGAACTCGACGACAAGGAGATCGAGATCGAAGTGGCCGACACCGGCAATGGCGGCATGCCCGGTTTCGAGATTCCCGGCATGCCGGGCGCCAATATCGGCGTGCTCAACATCAACGACATGCTGTCGAAGGCGATGGGCGGCAAGAAGACCAAATTGCGCAAGACGACGGTGAAGGAATCCTACGACCTGCTGGTCAACGACGAGTCCGACAAGCTGCTCGACCAGGACGAGGTGGTGCGCCGGGCGCTGGACGCCGCGGAAAATGACGGCATCGTCTTCCTCGACGAGATCGACAAGATCGCGGCCCGGTCGGATATTTCGGGCGGGCCTTCGCGTGAGGGCGTGCAACGCGACCTGCTGCCGCTGGTCGAAGGTACGACGGTGGCGACCAAATATGGACCGCTGAAGACCGACCACATCCTGTTCATCGCGTCGGGTGCGTTCCACGTCTCGAAGCCGTCCGACCTCTTGCCGGAGCTGCAGGGCCGCCTGCCGATCCGCGTCGAATTGCGCGCCCTGGAGAAGGAGGACTTCGTCCGTATCCTGACCGAGACGGAAGCGAGCCTGATCAAGCAGTATATCGCGCTGATGAAGACCGAAGGCGTCGACCTGACCTTCACCGACGACGCCATCGATTCGCTGGCCGGCATCGCCGTCGACCTCAACGCCAGCGTCGAGAATATCGGCGCAAGGCGTTTGCAGACGGTGATGGAGCGCGTGCTGGACGATATCTCCTACGACGCGCCGGACCGCAACGGCACTGCGGTGACCATCGACGCCGCCTATGTGGAAAAGCATGTCGGCGACTTGTCGAGGAACACCGATCTGTCGCGCTTCATTCTTTGAGCAGGCGCGCGCCGGATCGTTCCGGCGCCTGTCGGGCGAATGGATCATGTGTGGCCGGATGGTATCATTCGGCCACCTTTCGTTCTGCCGAGCGCAGGGCCGCTCTCGACTCGACCAGGAGCTTTACCTAGTTTGCGCGGCAATTCTCTAGGCGGCGGGGCGCATGAAAAAACTCATCCCAGTCATTCTCGGCTTGACGCTGGCGGCAACGCTGTTCGGCGCCGACGCGGCAACCCTGGTGCCGCCGGGAAACCGCAATGCCGAGCAGCCCAGCATTCCGGGAGCCTCGAGCCGGCGCACGCAGGCCACCAACACCACTTTCCAGGCGAAGTACCGCAAGGTCTACGCGCTGCTGCAGAACGACGCCGACCTGCGCGGCAAGATCAAGAAGGCGGCAAGCGTCTACGGCATCGATCCAATGCACATTGTCGGCGCCATCGTCGGCGAGCACACCTACAATGTCGACGCCTACGACCGGCTGCAGACCTACTACGTCAAGGCGATCTCCTATCTCTCCAGCAAGCTGTCCTTCGCCTATGACGGCGAGGACATCACGGATTTCGTGCAGCGGCCGGAATTCAGGAAATGCGCCGGAATGTCCGACAGTTACGATTTGTGGGAATGCCGCGAGCAGGTGTGGAACCGTTCGTTCCGCGGCAAGACCGTCGGCGGCGAGGATTTCCCCAACGACCGTTTCGGCGCCACTTTCTTCCAACCCTACTATGCCGGCCAGACCTTTGGTCTCGGCCAACTCAATCCGCTGACCGCGCTCCAGATGAGCGATCTCGTGCACAAGGTTTCCGGCCTGCCCAAGCTCGACGTCGGCGATCCCAATGCGGTCTACAAGACCATCATGGATCCCGACCTGACGCTGCCCTACGTTGCCGCGACGATCCGGAAATCGATCGACGCCTATAAGAGCATCGCCGGCTTCGACATTTCGGGCAATCCGGGCCTGACCGCCACGCTCTACAATGTCGGCAATCCCGAGCAACGCGCCTATGCGCTGAAGGCGGAGAACGACAAGCGCAGCGCCGCCGGCGGGCCGCTGAAGCTACCGGAAGAGAATTATTACGGCTGGCTGGTCAATGACAAACTACCGGAGCTGAAGGCGCTGTTTTAGGGAGTTCAGGCGCGCTGACGTTAATTTGCCAACGCCTGCGCCGCAGACCCTGACAATTGGCGCTGCATCCTACGCCGCCAGCAGCGACTTCAATTTCACCGCCTGCGAACCGAGCGCTTCCGGCGCCGGCCTCGCCCGTTTGCCGATCAGCATCTCCGCCAGCCTGATATCGCGGGCGACCGCATTGCCCGGCCCGATGCCGCTGGCGGCCACCAGCCTGCCGTCCTCGGCAAGATGAAAGAGGATGAAGGCGTCCTCACCGAGATCGCGGCGCACCGTGCTGCGGCCTTCGTCGGAAAGCCCCGCGATCTGCAGGGACAGGCCGTATTGATCCGACCAGAACCACGGCACCGCCGCATGTGCTTCGCCGGCGCCGAGCATGTTTTTTGCCGCCAGCGCGCCTTGTTCCTGGGCGTTGCGCCAGGCCTCCAGCCGCACGCGACGGCCGCCATAGACGGCAAGCGGGAACGAACAGCAGTCGCCGGCAGCGAAGATGTCGAGGTCGCTGCTGCGCAGTTCGGCGTCGACTGATATGCCGTTGTCGATGGCCAGTCCCGCTTCGGCGGCAAGAGCCGTCACCGGCACGGCGCCGATGCCGATGATGGCGAGATCGGCGAGGATTTCGCGGCCGCCGGCAAGCGCGATGCGCACCTGCCTGTCGTCGTCGGCGATCAAGGCAATGCCTTCGCCGCACGCTATGTCGACGCCTTCGGCGACGTGGGTGTCATGGACGACCTTGGCGATCTCGGCCGGTACGCCGCGCATCAGGATGCGCGGCTGCGCCTCGATGACGGTGACCGCGGCACCGAGCTTGCGGGCCACCGCGGCGAGCTCGAGCCCGATGAAGCCGCCGCCGATGACGGCAATGCGGTTGCCCGCCTTGAGATGGGCGCGGATAGCCAGCGCATCGACGAAGGTGCGGAGGTAGACGCAGCGCCCGTCAAGGCCAGGCATCGACAGTTTGCGGGGCGTCGAGCCGGTCGCCAGCAGCAGCTTGTCGTAGGGCAGCATCGAGCCGTCCGACAGGCGCACAGTATGCGCGGCGCGATCGATCGCTGCAGCCTGAATGGAATGGATATGCCGGATCGACTTTTCGGCGAGGATCTCGTCGCTGGCGATCGCCTTGATCTCGGGCGCGCCGCCGGCCATGGCGTCCTTGGACAGAGGCGGCCGTTCATAGGGCAGATGCGGCTCGTCGCCGACCAGCGTCACTGGTCCCTCATAGCCGAGGTCACGCAATGCAAGCGCTGCCCGGCCGCCACATTCCCCGGCGCCGATGATGACCATTCCGCGCGTCATACCGGTCATCCGATCTGGACGAGGACGCTGCCGGCGTCGACCTTGACCGGATAGGTCCTGAGATTGACGCAGGCCGGCGCGCCCTTAGCCTGGCCTGTCTTGTAGTTGAAGCGGCCATTGTGCTTGGGACATTCGATGATCTCGTCCATGACAAGCCCGTCGGCGAGATGCACCTTTTCGTGCGTGCACAGGCCGTCGGTGGCGAAATACTCGTCATCGGGGCTGCGATAGATGGCGTAGCTGCGGCCGCCGTGATCGAACCGCATCACATCTTCTTCGTCGATGTCTCCCACGGCACAGGCCTCGACCCAGTCGCTCATACATTTCTCCCGCGAAATTTCCCGATCGCGCCTCACGGGCGGATATCACTCCGCCGCGGCGTTGAAGGCAGCATTGTCGTTGTGCAGATCCTCGCGATACGGCCTCGCCGTTGGCGGCAGCTCGCGCTTGAGGAAATAATCCTCGTTGCGCAACTGGCGCCAGAAGACAGGCAGCATCTCGCGATAGCCGGCCAGGATCGAGGGCGTCGGCGCCGGCAAATCATGCTTGATCAGTTCATGCAGCTTCGGCAGCGCATGGTAGGGCACCATCGGGAACATATGATGCTCGACGTGGTAGTTCATGTTCCAGTAGATGAAACGGCTGATCGGGTTCATGTAGACGGTGCGGCTGTTCAGCCGATGGTCGGTGACGTTGTCGGCAAGACCGCCATGCTGCAGCAGGCCGACCATGACGTGGTGCCAGGCGCCATAGAGCCTGGGCAGGCCGACCAGCATCAAGGGCAGGAACGAGCCGGTATAGAGCGCCAGCGCGATGGTTGCGGCATAGATCGCGGTCCAGATGCGGGCGATGCGGATCGCTTTCGGCTGTTCCTGCTCGGGAATAAAGGTCTTTTCGGCCGCGCTGATGTTGCCGGCGGCGTTGCGCAGCATGTCTGACATCGCATGCCAGGCGTCGAGCACGCCGACAAAGCCGAGGATGGCGCGCACCAGGTCCGGCGGCCGCATGACCGAGATTTCCGGATCGCGGCCGACGATGATGGTGTCGGTGTGATGGCGCGTGTGGCTCCAGCGCCAGGTCACCGGGTTGCGCATGATCATGAAGCAGGCGACCTGATAGACCCAATCATTCATCCACTGCGTGCGGAAGGCCGTGCCATGGCCGCATTCGTGCCAGCGGGAATCGGTGGACGAGCCGTAGAGCACGCCATAGACGAAGAAGAACGGCACGCACCACCAGGTGCCCCAGAACCAGGCACCGCCGGCGCCGCTGACGATGAGCGCGGCGATCCAGATCGCCGTGTCCCGGAGCGCGGGCGTATCGGAGCGCTGCATCAGCTCCTTCATCTGCTTGCGGGGAATGTCGGTGTGATACCATTCGGCCGCCGACAGGCCGGTCTCGACGGCCAGCTTGGCGTCGCGGCCGATCAGGCTGTAGTCACGCCGGGACGGCGTAGCATGCATGGTTGCCTCCTCGGCAAGGGCATCCGCCACGCGAATGCCCGACATTTCCTAGCTTCGAGGCTGAAAATAACGCCAGCTCATGATAGACTCAACATCATAAAGATAGTTTCTATCATTTCCTATCATAATAATGTAGGAAAGATGCGCAGTCGAACGAGGGCATACATGGCGAAACGGCCGACCATATCAGATCTGGCGCGCATCTCCGGCGTAAGCGTCGCCACGGTGGACCGCGTGCTCAACAGCCGCCTGCCGGTGCGCGAGGAAACGGCGCGCCGCGTCTATGACGCCGCGACCGAGATCGGCTATCACGCCGCAGGCCTGATCAAGCAGCGCATGCGCCAGGAGATGCCCGAGTATCGGCTGGGTTTCCTGCTGCTTCGGGGCAATGACGTTTTCTATGGCGATTTCGCGCGGGAACTCGAACTCGCGGTCGCACAATCGCAGCGCTTCCGTGGCGTCGCAACCATCGATTTCGCCAGCTCCCTGGCCCCGGATGAGATCGCCGCCCAGATGCGCAGGCTGGCGGCGAAATCGCGGGCGATCGCCGTGGTCGGCCCTGACCATCCGACGCTGACGGCGGTCGTGGAGGCGCTAAAGGCCAGGGGGCAGCCGGTCTTCTCCCTGCTGTCCGACTTCGCCGCCGGCATCCGCGAAGGCTATGTCGGGCTCGACAACCGCAAGGTCGGCCGCACCGCCGCCTGGATGATCTCGAAGGCTGCGAGGAAGCCCGGCAAGGTCGCCCTTTTTGTCGGCAGCCATCGCTTCCACGGCCATGAGCTGCGTGAGATCGGCTTCCGCTCCTTCTTTCGCGAGCATGCGCCGGACTTCAACGTGCTGGAGACGCTGGTCAATCTGGAGGCCAACCAGGTGACCCATGATGCGACGATCGATCTTCTGACGCGATATCCGGATCTTGTCGGCTGCTACGTCGCCGGCGGCGGCATGGAGGGCGCCGTCTCGGCGCTGCGGACAGCGAAGCCCGCAAGCATGCCGGTGGTTGTCTGCAACGAGATCAACGCCGAATCGCGCGCCGCGCTTGCCGACAACATCCTGACGATGGTGATCTCGACGCCGCTTGCCGCGCTCTGTCGCGAGCTCGTCGATCGGATGGCGCATGCCATCGAAACTGGCGCGGCCAATGCGCCGGGCCAGACATTCCTCCCCTTCGAGATTTATTTGCCGGAAAACATCTGAAGCCATTTCAGGAAAGCGCGGGAGCGGTTTTCCGTCCAGGTCGCGTCGGGACGGGAGGTAGAGCGTTTCCATGAAACGATAAAGCGCCCGGGCAGCCCGGTCTGCCGCAAACCGGCCGCCTAAAATGATAGAATCCATCAGAGGCAGCCGAAAATCGCACGCCCAGATTCGGAATCTCCCTTGACGCCCCGATCCGAAATGGAATAAATATTTCACTGGCTGTACATTTTGGTTCTTTCGTTCCGACAACATCTGGTTCGAGCAGGCAGTTCGGCGTTCCAGCCAGTGGTGAACCGCGTTGGAACGAAATGATATCAGGGAGAGATTCCCCGAGGAGATCGGGGATTCCGGATAGATCGGTGCGACCGGACACCCAAAGTGGAGGAGAGATACAATGAAGAAAATGATTTTGGGCGTCGCTTTCGCGGCGCTGATGAGTTCGTCCGCCATGGCCGCCAAGATCGGCGTGTCGATGGCCAAGTTCGACGACAATTTCCTGACCGTGCTGCGCAACGGCATGATCGAGCAGGCCAAGGGCATGAGCGGCGTGGAGCTGCAGGTCGAGGACGCGCAGAACGACGTCGCCAAACAGCTCGACCAGATCAAGAACTTCGCCGCATCAGGGGTCGACGCCATCATCGTCAATCCGGTCGACACCTCGGCCACGCAGGCGATGTCGGATGCCGCGGCCGCCGCCAAGATCCCGCTGGTGTATGTCAACCGTGAACCGGTGAATGTCGACACGCTGCCTGACAACCAGGCCTTCGTCGCTTCGAACGAGGCCGACTCCGGCACGCTCGAAACCAAGGAGGTCTGCCGCCTGTTCAAGGAAGCCGGCAAGAAGGAAGCCAATGTCTATGTGATCATGGGCGAGCTTTCCAACCAGGCAGCCGTGCAGCGCACCAAGGACATCGAGGAGGTGATCGCAACGCCGGATTGCAGCTTCATCAAGATCATCGACAAGCAGACGTCGAACTGGAACCGCGATGAGGCCCAGAACCTGATGACCAACTGGCTGTCGACCGGCAAGCCGTTCGACGGCGTCATCGCCAACAATGACGAAAGCGCCATCGGCGCCATCCAGGCAATGAAGGCCGCCAATGTCGACATGAAGACGGTTGTCGTCGGCGGCGTCGACGCCACGCAGGACGCGCTCGCCGCCATGCAGGCAGGCGACCTCGACGCCACCGTGTTCCAGGACGCGGCCGGCCAGGGCGCCGGCGCGCTCGACGCGGCATTGAAACTGTCCAAGGGCGAGAAGGTCGAACACAAGGTCTACGTGCCCTTCCAACTGGTGACGCCGGCCAACATCGACAAGTTCCTGAAGAAGAACTGAGCGGCGGAACGGTTCACCTCGGGGCGGCGCTCAAAGGACCGGGCGCCGCTCCTCCTCTCGGCGCTTTGATAGCGCCAGGGGCGACCGCGGCTGACGGAGGATAGACGAGTGGCACAGACATCTCATGGCGTCGGCGGGGTCAGCTATGATGCGAAGAAGCGCATATGGCCGGCGGAATTCAACGTCTTCCTGGCGCTCGTCATTCTTGTCGTCATCTTCGAATTGATCGGCCGCGTCTTTCTCGGCGACAGCTTCCTGTTCAACACCCGCAGCAATGTCGGCGGCCTCTTCAACGAGGCGCGGCTACAGATCATCATTCTGCAAGTATCGATCGTCGGCATCATCGCCATCGGCGTGACGCAGGTTATCATATCGGGCGGCATCGACCTGTCGTCGGGCTCGATCGTCGGCGCCACCGCCATGATCGCCATGAGCTTCGCCCAGGTGGCGACGGTCAACGGCAACCCCAATCCCAAGGCGATGTTCCTGGCTCAGGGCTGGACCGACCTGCCGGTCATCGTGCCGGTGCTGGTCGCCATCGGCTGCGGGCTGCTGGCAGGCCTGGTCAACGGCGCCCTGATCGCCTACACGCGCATTCCGCCCTTCATCGCCACGCTAGGCATGATGGTGACCGCGCGCGGCATCGCCAAATGGTGGTCCAAGGGGCAGCCCATCTCGTTCCCGACCGAGAGCTTCGCCGCCATCGGCAAGGGCCTGATGCCCGTCATCATCTTCCTGTCGCTGGCCGTGCTGTTCCAGCTGATCATGACCTACACACGATACGGCAAGCATTGCTACGCGATCGGCTCCAACGAGGATGCCGCGCGCATGTCCGGCATCAAGATCGCCAACCACAAGATCCTGGTCTACGTCATCGCCGGCATACTTGCGTCGCTCGCCGCGGTGGTGCTGTCTTCCAAGAACCTCACCGCCCAGGCCGGCATGGGCGTGATGTACGAACTCGACGCCATCGCCATGGCGGTCATCGGCGGCGTATCGCTGTCGGGCGGCCGCGGCTCGATCATCGGCACGGTGATCGGCGCGCTGATCTTCGGCGTCATCATCTCCGGCTTCACCTTCCTGCGCCTCGACGCCTACTACCAGGAGATGGTCAAGGGCGTGATCATCGTCGGCGCCGTCGTTCTCGACCAGTGGCGTCAACGCCTGCGGGCATTGAGGGCTTGACCATGTCAAACATCGTCCTGAAGACCGAAAACCTGACCAAGCGCTATGGCGGCGTGCAGGCGCTGGAAGGCGCGAATTTCGAGCTGCGCAAGGGCGAACACGTCGCCATCATGGGCGACAATGGCGCCGGCAAGTCGACTTTCGTGCGCCAGATCACCGCCGTCGAGCAACCGACCAGCGGCCAGATCTGGTTCGACGGCAAGCAAGTCAATTTTTCGGGCCCTATCGAGGCGCGCGAGGCCGGCATCGAGACCGTGTTCCAGAACCTGGCGCTGGCCGACGACCTCGACGTGCCGTCGAACCTGTTCCTTGGCCGAGAAAAAGTGCTGTTCAATCTGGGACCGTTTTCGATCCTGGACCGCCGGGGGATGCGCAAGGCGACCGAAGCGGCGCTGGTGCGCACGGCGGTGAAAATCCCCAACCTGTCGAACACCATCCGCCATATGTCGGGCGGCCAGCGGCAATGCGTGGCGATCGCCCGGACCGCGACCTTCGCCTCCAAGCTGATCATCATGGACGAGCCGACGGCGGCACTCGGCGTGCAGGAGACCGCGCAGGTCGAGAACATCATCCGCACGCTGAAGGATAATGGCGAGCCGCTGATCCTGATCAGCCACAATATGCGCCAGGTGTTCGACCTTTGCGACCGCATCGTCGTCTTCCGGCGTGGCCGCATCGTCGCCAATTTGCGCAAGGAGAACACCGACGGAAACGATATCGTTTCCTACATCACCGGCGCCAAGACCGGAGAGGCCGAACTCGCGGCCTAGGCCGGGCGCGGAGGCGGCGGTCATCGCCTCCCTGTCGATCTTGTCTTGACCGGAAAAACACCTGCGCGCATGACCGGCGCCCCGCCAACCTTCGAACCATTCCCCAGAGGAAATTTCCATGACTCTCCGCTTCGCCCTCCTCGGTGCCGGCCGCATCGGCAAGGTCCACGCCCGCGCCGTCGGCTCCAATCCGCAGGCCAAACTGGTCGCCGTTGCCGACGCTTTCGAGAAGGCGGCGAGCGAACTCGCCACGGCCTACGGCGCCGAGGTGCGCACCATTGATGCCATCGAGAAATCCGGGGACATCGACGCGGTCGTGATCTGCACGCCGACCGACACCCATGCCGACCTGATCGAGCGCTTCGCCAAGGCCGGCAAGGCGATCTTCTGCGAGAAACCGATCGACCTCGACGTCAAGCGGGTCGAGCAGTGCCTGGCCGTGGTCGAGAAGGCCAAGGCGACGCTGATGGTCGGCTTCAACAGGCGCTTCGACCCGCACTTCGCTGCGGTGCGCAAGGCAATCGATGACGGCGCCATCGGCACGGTCGAGATGGTGACCATCACGTCGCGCGATCCGGGCGCACCGCCGATCGACTACATCGCGCGCTCCGGCGGAATGTTTCGCGACATGACCATCCATGATTTCGACATGGCGCGCTTCCTGCTCGGCGAAGAGCCGGTGGCGGTCAGTGCGCATGCCTCGGTGCTGGTCGACAAGAAGATCGGCGAGGCCGGCGATTTCGACTCGGTCAGCGTCATCCTCGAAACCGCGTCGGGCAAGCAGGCCGTCATCTCCAATTCCCGCCGCGCCACTTATGGCTACGACCAGCGCATCGAGGTGCATGGCTCGAAAGGCATGGTCGCGGCCGAAAACCAGCGGCCGGTGTCGATCGAACTGGCCAATGAAAAGGGCTATACCCGCCCGCCGCTGCACGATTTCTTCATGACCCGCTACCTCGACGCCTATGCCATCGAGATTGCGTCCTTCATCGCCGCCGCGACGTCGGGCAAGAAGGCGGCACCGAGCGGGACGGACGGACTCATCGCACTTCGGCTGGCGGATGCGGCGCTGAAATCGGCGACATCAGGCCAGACCGTCCGCCTCGACAAGTAACGACTTAAAGCACAGGAGCAGAGCGATGAGCGCATCAGCCGATCGCAATTCACAAACGCGCGCCATCGTCACCGGCGGCGCACAAGGCATAGGCTTCGCGGTCGCCGAGGCATTGGCGGACGAAGGCTGCCGGGCGCTGGCCCTGATCGGCCGCTCGCAGGAAAAGGGCGGCAAGGCAGTCGCCAGCCTCAAGAAGTCGGGCGTCGACGCGATCTTCATCAGCGCCGATGTCTCCAAGGTGGCCGACTGCAAGCGCGCCGTCGCCACCGCGCTTTCGCATTTCGGCACCATCAACGCCCTGGTCAACGCCGCCGCCACATCCGCGCGCGGCTCGCTGGTGGAGACCAGCGAGGAGCTGTTCGACACTATCTTCGACACCAATGTGCGAGGACCCTTCTTCCTGATGCAGGGCGTGGTGGCGCATCTGCTTGAGAAAAAGGCCCCCGGATCGATCGTCAACGTGCTGTCGATGTCGGCGCATACCGGCCAGTCGTTCCTGACACCCTATTCGACCAGCAAGGGCGCTCTGATGACGCTGACCAAGAATGTCGCCAACGCCTATCGCTTCAATCGCATCCGCTGCAACGCCGTGCTGCCCGGCTGGATGGACACCGAGGGCGAGGATATCGTGCAGAAGAAATGGCATGACGCACCCGACGACTGGCTCGAGAAGGCCGAGGCCGCGCAGCCGATGGGGCAGCTGGTGAAGCCGGACCAGCTTGCCCGGCTGATCAGCTACATGGTCAGCCCGCAATCCGGCGTGATGACCGGCTCGCTGGTCGACTACGACCAGAGCATCGCTGGGGCGTCGCCGGAATAGCGGCCGCGTAAGCGAAACCGTTAACCAGGTCGTCATCCACGGGCGGAGCAAGGAGCGCAGCGACGCGGCGCAGACCCGAGGATCCATGCCGCGACTTCCGGGCCGTCGCTACGGCGCAAGATTCTGCACCGCAGCACTCTCCCGTCTAGGTCGCGGCATGGATCCCAGGGTCTCCGCGACGGAGCTTCGCTCCTGCTTCGCTCTAGAATGACGAAATCGCAAAGGCTCGGCCCTCACCTGAAATTGCTTGCTACCAGGGTACGTGACAAAACCCGCCGCTTCGACTATATGAGCCGCATGATCCACCTGACCGCCACCTATTGGTACTTTAGCAGCTCGCTGGCGGCGGGAGGATTGCGCTCGATCTGAAGATTGCAGCAAACAGTCCGACAAGCCGCCAGACCTGGCGGCTTTTTTGTTTTCAGCCGGCAGGTCTCCCAACCAGGAGCAGAAGCCGTGTTGACCACCACAGACGACCTTCGGGTCAAGGAACTGAGACTGCTGAGCACGCCGGAAGAGGTGATGCGCGAGATACCGCGCTCACTCACGGCGACGCGCACCGTTGCCGCCTCGCGCAACGCCATCCACTCCATCCTGACCGGGGCCGACGACCGACTTGTTGTCATCGTCGGCCCTTGTTCCATCCACGATCCGGTCGCGGCCGTTGACTATGCCAGCCGTCTGGCGGCGCTGCGCGAAGCTCTGTCCGACCGGCTCGAGATCGTGATGCGGGTCTATTTCGAAAAGCCGCGCACGACGGTCGGCTGGAAGGGCCTGATCAACGACCCCGACCTCGACGGCAGTTTCAACATCGACAAGGGGCTGCGGATGGCCCGCAATGTGCTGTCGGCCGTCAACAATCTGGGCCTGCCGGCGGCGACCGAATTCCTCGACATGACGACGCCGCAATACATCGCCGACCTCGTCGCCTGGGGCGCGATCGGCGCGCGCACGACCGAGAGCCAGATCCATCGCGAGCTGGCCTCGGGCCTGTCCTGTCCGGTCGGCTTCAAGAACGGCACCGACGGCAATCTCAGGATCGCCGCCGAGGCGGTGAAGTCGGCCGCGCAGCCGCATCATTTCATGGCGGTGACCAAGGGCGGACGCAGCGCCATCGCGGCAACGACCGGAAACGAGGATTGCCATGTCATCCTGCGTGGCGGCGTTCAGCCCAACTATGACGCGGCAAGCGTCGAGGCCGCCTCGGTCGAACTCGCCCGCATCGGTATCGCGCCCCGCCTGATGATCGATGTCAGCCATGCCAACTCAGCCAAGAAGCCGGAGATCCAGCCCAAGGTCGCGGCTGACGTGGCGGGACAGGTCGCGGCGGGGGACGAGCGCATTATCGGCGTCATGATCGAGAGCAATCTCGTCGCCGGCCGGCAGGATGTCGTGCCGGGCAAGCAGCTCGTCTACGGCCAGAGCATCACCGATGGCTGCATCGACTGGGCGGCCACGGAGACGGTGCTGCACGGCCTTGCCGGCGCCGTGGAATGGCGCCGGTCGGCGCGCCGCGCCTTGATGGAGAGCCGGCAGGGCGCCGCCTGATCCGGTTGGAGCATAAGGGCGGCGTTTCCGGTTTCAGCCCAGGACCACGCCGCCCTAGGGCCCGCAGCGCTCCACCTCACTTGCACGCCTCCGACCCGCGTGTTACATACTGAACCAAATGGTTCAGTATTCCGCGACCCGCCTGGATGCCTCGTTCGCCGCGCTTTCGGACGCCACCCGGCGCGGCGTTCTGGAGCAGCTCGGCCGTGCGGACGCTTCGATCACGGACTTGGCCCAGAAATTCCACATGACCCTCACGGGCATGAAGAAGCATGTCGGCGTCCTGGAGCAGGCGGGACTCGTCACGACGCGGAAGGTCGGGCGCGTGCGGACCTGCAAGCTGGGCTTACGCCGCCTGGAGGAGGAGACCGCATGGATCGAGAGATACCGCCAGCTCTGGGCCGCACGCTTCGACGAGTTGGATAAGGTTATCGAGGAATTGAAACGCAAGGAGGAAGTCGATGGACGCAGGAAGAGCGAGTGAGGCCAAACGCACGACGGTGGAACGGAGGTCCGACCGGGAGTTGGTCGTTACGCGAAGCTTCGACGCGCCTGCGCGCATCGTGTTCGAGGCGTGGACCAAGCCTGAGCTGTTCAAGCAGTGGTGGGTGCCGAAGTCGATGGGCATGTTCCTGCGTTCCTGCGAGATGGATGTTCGTGTGGGAGGCGGGTACCGTTTGGTGTTCGGGCATGACGGCTCGAACCCTGCCGAGTTCTTCGGCAGGTATCTCGAAGTGACACCGCACTCGCGCCTCGTCTGGACCAATGACGAAGGGGGTGAGGGTGGACCCGTCACCACGGTGACCTTCGAGGAAAAAGGCGGCAAGACGCTGCTAGTCATGCGCGAGCTCTATCCCTCGAAGGAAGCCCTCGACGCCGGCGCCGGGGCGGCGGATGCGATGTCCGAGCAATTCGAGCAGCTGGACGAGCTTCTCGCCACGCTGCAGGGCGCCGCCTGATCCGGCCGGCGCCAGAAGGGCGGCGGTCCGGTCTAGCCCGGCATTACGCCGCCCTCAGCCCTTCCCATGCGGTGAACACGGACACCGCGAAGAGCAGCAGCCCGGCCGCCCGGCCGGCAAGGATGGTCGCTCGCGGATTAGCGATCAGCAGCTTGCGGCTGCGGCCGGCCGATATTGCGAGCCCGCCATAGATCGCGGCCTGCGTCAGCACGGTCAGCAGGCCCATCACCGTCGCCTGCATCCAGATCGGGCCGTAGTCCGTTTTCAGGAACTGCGGATAGACGGCAAGGACGAACAGGTAGGCCTTCGGGTTGATCAGGCAGGTCACAAGGCCTTGGCGAAACGCCTTCCATGCCGAGCGGCTGCCGGCGGGCCCGTCGCGACCGACAGTGATGGAGCTGCGCATCAGCGTGATGCCGATGAAGGCCATGTAGGCGGCGCCTGCAATCAACAGCGGCTTGAACAGGATCGGCAAAAAATGCATCAGCAGGCCGACGCCGATCGCGCCGTTCAGCGTGTGCACCATGCCGCCGACCATGATGCCGCCGGTCGCGGCAAGGCCCCTGTCGCGCCCGCCCGTCAGCGCATTGGCCAGCACGAACAGCATGTCCATGCCCGGAACGGCGATGATGCCGAACAGCAGGATAAAGAACAGCCAGAGATTTTCAGCATAGCTCATGTCAGTAGCCTGTCGCCTCGCTCGGCCCAGCCGCAGCGGAACCTGTTGATTTTCAACCCGATACGCGGTTCTGATAGGCCGACGCAACTGACGATGATGTGTCAGTTGTGATCGGCACCGGGTGAGAAAAATGCGCAAGGCGTCGCGCCTGTTCGAGATCATCCAGATCCTGCGGCTGGCGCGGCAGCCGGTGACGGCGGCAATGATCGCCGCGCAGCTGGAGGTGACGATACGCTCGATCTATCGCGACATCGCAGCGCTTCAGGCCATGCGCGTGCCGATCGAGGGCGGGAGGGGCATCGGCTATATCCTGCGCCCCGGCTTCGACTTGCCGCCGCTGATGTTTTCGATCGAGGAGATGGAGGCGATCGTGCTGTCACTGGCGCTGCTGGAGCGCACGGGCGACGACGAGCTCAAGCAGGCAGCCAAGCGCGTCGGCGCCAAGATCGCCGGCGCCGTACCGCCGCCTTTGCGCCAGACGCTCGACGCCAATGCGCTGCATGCGTGGGGATTCGCCGCGCCCTCTGCAGGTGCGATCGACCTGGCGCTGGTGCGCCGCGCCATACGCGACGAGGAGAAGCTCGACCTCTCCTATCGCGACGAGCTTGGCCGCGCTTCCGAGCGCCTCATCCGCCCGATCGCGCTGATCTATTATGCCGAGACCGCCAACATCGTCGCCTGGTGCGAGCTGCGCCAGGCGATCCGCAATTTCCGCAGCGACCGCATCGAGGATTGCCGGCCGACCGGACTGCGCTTCAAGGGCGAAGGCGATCGGTTGCGGCAGATCTGGGTCAATGGGTGGGAAGTCAACGCAGCGGCCGCCGGCTAAACCGACCAGCAGAGCGAACCTTACCTTACATCCACCCAGCGCTTCTCCTCGAACGATCGCGCCATCGCATGCACGGTGCGCTCGATCTCCAGACCTTCGTCGAATTCGATGAGCCGCGCCGGTCTGCCGGCGAGCCGGGTCAGCAGTTCATGGCATTCGATGATCTTGAGATCATTGAAGCCAAGACTATGCCCGGGCGCGGGGACGAACAGGTCGTAGGGCTTGTGCTGTGGCGACACGAGGATGGTGCGATAGCCCTGTTCGGTCGGGCGATCCGATGTGAGGTAGAGCTGGAACTCATTCATCCGCTCCTGGTCGAACAGGATCGAGCCCTTGGAGCCGAAGATCTGGACGGCGATGCGGCCCTTGCGGCCCCAGGCCGAGCGGTTGACCAGAAGCGTGCCGGCGATGCCGTTCTCCAGATGCATCAGCACGGAGGCAATGTCGTAGGTCTCGACCGCGCGGCGGCCGCCGGCGGCCAGCTTGCGGTCGGCATAGGGCTTGGCCATGTCGCAGATGACGCTGGCGACGCGGCCGAACAGGGTCGACACCAGCGACAGCGGATGCACGGCGAAATCATCAAGCGCGCCATAGCCGGAAGATGCCTCGTGCTTCCAGAAGAACAGCGCCTCGGGATCGGCCATGAAATCCTCGTCCATCTCGATGCGCAGATGGTTGACCTCGCCGATGATCTTTTCGTCCAGCAGCGCGCCGATATGGCGGATGGCCGGGCTCTGGATGTAGTTGTAGCCGAGCGCCGCGACCTTGCCGGATTTCTTCGCCGCGGCCGCCATCGCCTCGGCTTCGGCGAAGCTCGGCGCCATCGGCTTTTCGCACCACAAATGCTTGCCGGCCTCGAGAACTGCGATGGCCATTTCCGGATGGAACTGGTTGGGCGTGGTGAGCGAGACGACGTCCACTTCGGGATCGTTGACGACGGCGCGCCAGTCGCCGGACGCCCTGGCGAAACCGAACTCGCCGGCCTTGCGCCTGGCGAGATCCTCATTGACCTCGCCGAGATGGACAAGCCGCGGTTTGGTTATGTCGGGAAAGACGGCGCCGACGGCACTCCACGCGATGGCGTGGCACTTGCCCATAAATCCCGTGCCGATAAGACCGACGCCGACCATTTTCCGTTCCTCCACCGTCATAGATGCTACGTGGATGAATTAGTCCATTTTTGTTCGGAATGGAATGTCTGCCTCATTTTTTATGGTGTTCTTGCGCAGCCTCGCTATGATGGGGCAGAGAGGACGCTTCACCGATGAGCTTGGACGGGCCGACGATGGACGAACGGGTACCTCGCGACTTCGAGACGCTGCGCGCCACGATCCTCGATCGGCGCGAAAGCCTGCCCAAGCGCATCGCCCAGATCGCCGCCTATGCGCTCGACAATCCCGACGATATCGCTTTCGGCACCGCCGCCAGCATCGCCGCCTCGGCCGGCGTGCAGCCCTCGACGCTGATCCGCTTTGCCCAGCAGCTCGGCTTTGACGGCTTCACCAGCCTGCAGCAGGTGTTTCGCGAACGGCTGCGCGAGCGCAACTCCTCCTATGACGAACGGCTGCAGGCGCTGCGCGCCAAGGCCGAGGGCGGCGCCGGCCACCGGGCGATCTTCGACGGCTTCGTCGCCGCCGCCAGCACCTCGCTCAACGACATTTCGCGCACGCTGGACGACGCGCATCTGGAAGAAGCGATTTCCCTGCTGGCCAAGGCACAGACCATCTATGTGCTGGCCAAGCGGCGCTCCTATCCGGTGGCGTCCTACATCGCCTATGCGCTTGGCAAGCTGAAGATCCGCAACCAGCTGATCGAATCAGCCGCCGGCCTCAACGCCGAGATGGTCAGCTTTGCGACGCCCGCGGATGCCGTCGTCGCCATTTCCTTCTCGCCCTATGCGCCGGCCACGATCGAGGAGGCGCGCACGATTTCGGAACAGGGCGTGCCGATCATTGCCATCACCGACAGCTCGTTTTCACCGCTTGCTCAGTTCGCCAGCGTCTGGTTCGAGGTTGCCGAGGCGGATTTTGCCGGCTTCCGCTCGCTATCGGCGACGATGGCGCTGGCCATGGCGCTGACCGTTGGCGTCGGCGAGAAGCGGCGCAACCCCGGCAAAGGGCGCAAGGCCTGAGCGGAAGGCAAAAGGCGATTTTAGATCGGGGAATGCTCATTCCATATTGACTATGGATTGGAATTATTATTTCATATTTTTCGGCGCCACGCTGCCGCTCGCGCGTGTACCCCAACATAACAGGCCCGACGGGAGGTTCCAATGAGCGAAGCCGTGGACGCGAAATACGCTGCGCTCGACGTCATCACCATCGGCCGGGCTTCCGTCGACCTCTATGGCCAGCAGATCGGCTCGCGGCTGGAGGACATCACCTCCTTCGCCAAGTCGGTCGGCGGCTGCCCCGCCAATATCTCGGTCGGCACGGCCAGGCTCGGCCTGCGTTCGGCGCTCCTGACGCGCGTCGGCGACGAGCAGATGGGGCGCTTCATCCGTGAACAATTGAAGCGCGAAGGCGTCAATACCGACGGGCTGAAGACCGACAAGGAGCGATTGACCGCGCTGGTGCTGCTTTCGGTCGAGAGCGAAGGCGTTTCGCCGATGATCTTCTACCGCTCCGACTGCGCCGACATGGCGCTGGCCGAGGAGGATATCGACGAGGCGTTTATTTCCTCGGCTCGCGCGGTCGTCGTCACCGGCACGCATTTTTCCCGGCCCAACAGCGATGCCGCCCAGCGCAAGGCGATCCGCATCATGAAGGCCAAGGGCGGCAAGGTCGTGTTCGACATAGACTACCGGCCGAACCTCTGGGGCCTGGCCGGCCACGCCGAAGGTTTTGAGCGCTACGTCAAGTCCGACCGCGTCTCGGCGCAGTTGAAGACGGTGCTGCCCGATTGCGACCTCGTCGTGGGTACCGAGGAAGAGATCATGATCGCCTCGGGCGCCGACGACTGCCTCAGCGCACTAAAGACGATCCGTTCGCTGTCCCCGGCCACCATCGTCTTGAAGCGCGGCGCCATGGGCTGCATCGTCTATGACGGGCCGATCAGCGACGATCTCGAGGACGGCGTGGTCGGCAAGGGTTTTCCGATCGAGATCTACAACGTGCTTGGCGCCGGCGATGCCTTCATGTCGGGCCTCCTGCGCGGCTGGCTCGGCGGCGAAAGCCTTGCCACGGCGGCGACCTGGGCCAATGGCTGCGGCGCCTTCGCCGTGTCGCGGCTGTTGTGTGCGCCGGAGTATCCGACTTTCGAGGAATTGCAGTTCTTCCTCAAGCACGGCAGCAGGCATCTGGCGTTGCGCAAGGACGAGGCGATCAATCACATCCACTGGGCAACGACGCGCCGGCACGACATTCCCTCGCTGATGGCGTTCGCCTGCGATCACCGGGTGCAGCTCGAGGACGTGGCGGCCAAGACCGGCGCCGATGCCTCGCGCATCGAGGACTTCAAGGTGCTGACGGTGAAGGCGGCGGCCAAGGTCGCCGCCGGGCGCGACGGATACGGCATGCTGCTCGACGAGAGGCATGGCCGCGAGGCGATGTTCGAATTCGCCAGGCATTCCTTTGCCTGGCTCGGGCGGCCGGTGGAGCTGCCGGGCTCGCGGCCGCTGCGCTTCGAATTCTCGCAGGACATCGGTTCGCAGCTCACCGAATGGCCGGTCGACCACTGCATCAAATGCCTGTGCTTCTATCATCCCGACGATCCGCCGGGCTTGAAGGAGGAACAGCAGCAGAAATTACGCGCTCTGTTCGAGGCCGCGCGGAAAGTGGGCAGGGAGCTTCTCATCGAGATCATCGCCGGCAAGCACGGCAAGCTCGACGACACGACCATCCCGCGTGCGCTTGAGGAACTCTATGCGCTCGGCATCAAGCCGGATTGGTGGAAGCTCGAACCGCAGGCATCCGCAGGCGCGTGGACGAAGATCGAGGCCGTGATCCTGAAGAACGACCCCTGGTGCCGCGGCGTCGTGCTGCTCGGCCTGGAGGCGCCGCAGGACGAGTTGGAGGCCGCCTTCGCAGCGACGGCCAAGGCGCCTATCGTGAAGGGTTTCGCGGTCGGCCGCACCATCTTCATCAACGCCGCCGAACAATGGCTTTCCGGCAGGATGTCGGACGACGAAGCGGTTGCCGACATGGCATCGCGCTTCGAGCAGCTGACCGAGGCATGGCTTGCCGCGCGCGGCCGTAAAGCAGCATAAGAAGGCACGGGCACAGGGACTGCGGAGGAAACCAATGAGCAAGACAATCCGCCTGACGATGGCGCAGGCGCTGACCCGTTTCCTGAGCAAACAGAAGACCGAGATCGACGGCGCAAAGGTACCGATCTTCGGCGGCGTCTGGGCCATCTTCGGCCACGGCAATGTTGCCGGCATCGGCGAGGCGCTCTACCAGGTGCGCGACGAACTGCCGACCTTCCGCGCCCACAACGAACAGGCGATGGCGCATGCGGCGATCGCCTATGGCAAGGCCAATTTCCGCCGCCGCTTCATGGCCGCCACCTCCTCGATCGGACCCGGCGCGCTCAACATGGTGACGGCGGCGGCACTTGCGCATGTAAACAGGTTGCCTGTCCTGTTTCTGCCGGGTGACGTCTTCGCCAACCGCGTTCCCGATCCGGTGCTTCAGCAGGCCGAGGATTTTTCCGACGGCACGGCGACGGTCAATGACTGTTTTCGTCCGGTGTCGCGCTATTTCGACCGCATCACGCGGCCGGAGCAGATCATCCCTGCGCTCAACCGCGCCATGGCCGTGCTGACCGACCCGGCCGAATGCGGGCCGGTGACCTTGTCGCTCTGCCAGGACGTGCAGGCCGAGGCCTATGACTATCCCGAGAGCTTCTTTGCCGAACGGGTCTGGCGCCAGCGCCGGCCGCGCCCGGATCGGGCTGAATTGGCGGCTGCGGTTGCAGCGCTGAAGAGCGCACGCAAGCCGCTGGTGATCGCCGGCGGCGGCGTGCTCTATTCTCAGGCCTCGAACGAACTGATGAAATTCGTCGAAGCCGCCGGCATTCCGGTCTGCGAAACGCAGGGCGGCAAATCCTCGCTGCCGGACGATCATCCGCTCAACATGGCGGCGGTCGGCGTCACCGGCACGTCGGCCGCCAACCGGCTGGCGGAAGAGGCCGATGTCGTGCTCGCCATCGGCACGCGCCTGCAGGATTTCACCACCGGCTCCTGGGCGCTGTTCAAGAATTCGGGCAAGACCATCATCGGCTTGAATGTGCAGCCTTTCGATGCCGGCAAGCATCGGGCATCGCCGCTGGTCGCCGACGCGGCCGAAGGCTTGGCCGAACTCGGTGCCGCGCTGAAGGGTTGGAAGGCGCCTTCCGCCTGGACCGACAATGCGGCAGCCGGCCAGAAGGAATGGCAGGCCGAAGCCGCCAAGGTGACGGCGTCGACCAATGCCGCCTACCCTTCCGACGCGCAGGTGATCGGCGCCGTGCAACGCGCCATGGGCTCCGGCGTGACGCTGCTCAACGCCGCCGGCGGGCTGCCGGGCGAATTGCACAAGCTTTGGCAGGCCGGCGCGCCCGGCTCGTATCATGCCGAATACGGCTTCTCGACCATGGGTTACGAGATTGCCGGCGGGCTCGGCACCAAGATGGCCAAGCCCGGGGAAGAGGTCGTCGTCATGATCGGCGACGGCTCCTACCTGATGCTCAATTCCGAGATCGCCACCTCGGTGATGCTCGGCCTGAAGCTGACCATCGTGCTGCTCGACAACAGGGGTTTTGGCTGCATCAACCGGCTGCAGATGGCGACCGGCGGCGCCAACTTCAACAATCTCCTGAAGGATGCGCGCCACGAGGTGTTGCCCGACGTCGACTTTGCCGCGCACGCTGCGAGCATGGGGGCGATCGCCGAGAAGGTTTCGTCGATCGCAGGGCTGGAGACGGCGCTGGCTCAGGCGAAAGGCAACGACCGCACCACGGTACTGGTCATCGACACCGATCCGCTGGTCTCCACCGATGCCGGCGGCCACTGGTGGGACGTGGCGGTGCCGGAAGTCTCCGAGCGCAGCCAAGTGAACGCGGCGCGCAAGGTCTATGACGAGAAGCGGCGGATGCAGAGCGTCGGCGATTGATCTCGGCGCTGCCCACCCCCTACCTCTCCTTGTGGGGAGGTCGGACCGAAGGTCCGGGTGGGGTCTGGCGCCGCACCCCCACCCGCTGCTTCGCAGCGACCCTCCCCACAAGGGGAGGGTGAACAAGAACCGGAGTGACGACTTGAAAGCCAAACTGGGCATGTCCCCCATCGCGTGGTGGAACGACGATCTTGCGGAACTCAGCGACGACGTGTCGTTGGAGGAGTGCCTACGCCAGTCGCGTTCGGCCGGCTTCACCGGCATGGAGATGGGACGGCGCTTTCCCAAGGACCCCAAGGTGATGCTGCCGATCCTGAAGGCGGCTGACGTCACACCGTGTGCGGCGGCTGGTTCTCGGGCACGCTGGTCGACGAGGAGATGAGCAAGAACAAGGATCGCATCCAGCCGATGATCGACCTGTTCAAGGCGGTCAACGCGCCTTGCATCGTCTATGGCGAGGTTGGCCGTTCGATCCAGGGCGACCGCTCGAAGCCGCTCGCCACCAAGCCGAAACTCTCGAGCGACGAGATGAAGGCCTATGCCAGGCGCCTGACCGAATTCGGCGAATGGTGCGCCGAGCAAGGCATGCCGCTTTCCTATCATCACCATATGGCGGCGGTGGTCGAGACCGAGGCGGAGCTCGATGCCTTCATGCGCCATTCCGGAGCGGGCATTCCGCTGCTGCTTGACGCTGGACATCTGGCCTTTGCCGGCGGCGATGTGCTGCGCGCCATCGACAATCACCACAAGCGCATCAGCCATGTGCATGTGAAGGATGTACGCATGGGTGTGATCGAGAAGCTCGACCGCACGAGGCAGTCCTTCCTCGATGCGGTGGCTCTCGGCGCCTTCACCGTGCCGGGCGACGGCTCGCTGGATTTCGGCGCCATCGTGCAGCGTTTCGCCGACCATGGCTATGAAGGCTGGTTCGTGGTCGAGGCCGAACAGGACCCGAAGAAGAACCCGCCGCTCAAGATGGCGCAGGTGGGCCACAAGGAGTTGATGCGGGTGATGACGGCGGCCGGCTACACGGTCGAGACCCAGGGCTTCCCCGATGTCTGATCGGGTTCTCGCCAGGCCGGGCTTGCTGTAGGTTGCCGCGATGAAAGATTCCGAGCACCCCTTCTTCCGGCCCCTATGGCGGCGTGTCGCCGTCGTCGCGGTCTGCGTCATTTGGTCGATCATCGAATTCGCGAGCGGCACGCCGTTCTGGGGCGTGATCGCCCTGGGCTTCGCCGGCTATGGCGTCTGGCAGTTTTTTTATCTCTATAAGCCGGCGGAAGAGGTTAAGCCTCCGGCCGAGCCCAAGGAATAAACGGTCCATGGTGCGCAGAAGGCTTACGGGTCGGGCACTGTATGCATGACAGATAGCGTGCCTGGGAGATCGGGCGAAACGCCTCTCGCTTCGTCATCCTGGGGCGGAGCAAGGAGCGAAGCGACGCGGCGCAGACCCCAGGATTCATGCCGGGCATCAAAACAGCCGCTGCGGTGCAGAATTCCGCTCCGCCGCGCCCTTCGGGTGAGGTCACGGCATGGATCCTAGGGTCTTCGCGACGGAGCTTCGCTCCTGCTACGCCCTAGGATGACGAAGTTGGAAGGCTTCGACCACACGGCTTGGCTTCGCAGGCTTTGTAGCAAGCCAAAGGAATAGGAGAGACAGAATGTCGAAGCTGCTGGTCAAAGCCGACAAGGGCCATGGCCGTGTCGCGCATGTCACCCCGCAAAGCGCCGGGTGGACCTATGTCGGGTTCGACCTGCACCGGCTGGAACCGGGCGAAACGGCTTCGGGAACAACGGACGATCGCGAAGTCTGCCTGGTGTTCGTCACCGGCAAGGGCACGGTCACGGCCGGCGGCAAGGATCTCGGCCTGCTTGGCCAGCGCATGTCGCCCTTCGAAGGCAAACCATGGTCGGTCTATGTGCCGCAGGGATCGGACTGGTCGGTGACGGCTGATAGCGGACTGGAACTGGCGGTCTGCTCGGCGCCGGGATTGAGCGGCGGCCTGCCGGTTCGCGTCATCGGGCCTGACGACCTCGGCCAGGAGGTGCGCGGCAAGGGCACCAATACGCGCTACGTCACCAACATCCTGCCCGAGGGCAAGCCGGCCGATTCGCTGCTGGTGGTCGAGGTCATCACGCCCGGCGGCCATACGTCGAGCTATCCGCCGCACAAGCACGACCAGGACAATCTGCCTAACGAATCCTATCTCGAGGAAACCTATTATCACCGCCTCAACCCGCCGCAGGGCTTTGCTTTCCAGCGGGTCTATACCGACGCCGACAAGGACGGCTCCCGCGCGCTGGACGAGGCGATGGCGATCGAGGACGGCGACGTCGTGCTGGTGCCCAAGGGCTATCACCCCTGCGCGGCTTGCCATGGCTACGACCTCTACTATCTCAACGTCATGGCCGGCCCGAAGCGGACGTGGAAATTCCACAATGCGCCCGAGCACGAATGGCTGATGAAGGCCTGACCGTTGCGCGTTCACGGCTGAACCTGTTGGTCCAGATCAGAAAAATCGTCGGCTAAGGACCGGCGGGGTCGATTTGCCTTCGAAAACCCTTCAAAGCTTCGTCAATCCGTCATGGAAATCACCTATGGCAACGGGCTGACGAGGATTTTCGATGCGCTACGCCATCTACTTCACCCCCCGGCAGGACGAAAAATTGGCACGGATCGCCGCCAACTGGCTGGGCCGTGACCCCTTCGGCGCCACGACGCGACCGGCGGAGGCGGTGGGCGAATTGTCGGCGGCGGAAGTCGCCTTCCACACCGCATCGGCACGGCGCTATGGTTTTCATGCGACGCTGAAAGCCCCTTTCCGGTTAGCGGCCAACGAAACCGAAGCCTCGTTGCGCACAGCGCTCGACGCCTTTGCCGAGGCGACGCCGGTTGTGATGATCCCGCGTCTCGTCGTCAGCCAGATCGACGGTTTCTTCGCACTGGTGCCGGAGGCGCCATTGCCTCCGCTCAGTCGCTTCGCCGATGACGTGGTGCGCGATTTCGACCGCTTTCGCGCGCCGTTGACGGAGGCCGAGATCGAGCGGCGCAGCCCGGACTCGCTGAAGCCGGGCGAATTCCGCAATCTCTGCCAATGGGGCTATCCTTACGTCTTCGAGAGCTTCCGCTTTCACATGACGCTGTCCGGCAGGGCCGGGCCACAGGATAGCCCTCGTCTTCGCCTGGCAATCGAGGGCCTGTTCGCCGAGGTGCTGCGCCAGCCGGTTCCGGTGGACGCACTGACGTTGTTCATCGAGCCCGAACCCGGCGCCCCGTTCATGGTGCTTTCCCAACACGCGCTCGGGCGCCGTCCGGCCAGAAAAACCGCCTGAAGCAACAAGCCGTAAAGGCCAAAAAACCAAGGACTGCCTGAAATGACCGCCGAGACCATTCTGAGCAACGCCCGCATCGTTCTTGCCGACGAGATCATCGACGGCTCGCTCGTGATGCGTGACGGTCTGATCGCCGACATATCCGCCGGCGCCGTCCGAGCCGGCGAGGACATGGCTGGCGATTTCATCATTCCGGGGCTGGTCGAGCTGCACACCGATCATCTCGAAGGCCATTATGCGCCGCGGCCGAAGGTGCGGTGGAACCCGATTGCCGCCGTGCTCGCCCATGACGCGCAAGTGGCGACGGCAGGCATTACCACCGTGCTCGATGCCTTGCGTGTCGGCATGGACGAGGATGCCGATCTCAACGCCGCCGACATCCGCAAGCTCGCCGATGCGATCGAGGACAGCGTGCGGATGGATCGGTTGCGGGCCGATCATTTCATCCATCTGCGCTGCGAGGTCTCGGCGCCGGATTGCCCCAGGGCCTTCGCCAATTTCGAGACGGACGAACGGGTGAAGCTCGCCTCGCTGATGGACCATGCGCCAGGCCAGCGCCAGTTCGTCAACCTCGAAACCTACGCCTACTACTATCAGCGCAAGCTGAAGCTGACCGATCACGATTTCCAGAAATTCTGCGAGAAGCGGATGGGCGAATCGGCCCGGAATTCGGCCCCGAACCGCGTCTTCATCGCCGCCGCCTGCCACGAGCGCGGCATCGTGCTTGCGAGCCATGACGATGCGACGACGGGCCATGTCGACGAAGCCATCGAGCAAGGCGTGCGCGTTGCCGAATTCCCGACCACCGAGGAGGCCGCCAGAGCTTCGAAGGATGCCGGGCTCGGCGTGCTGATGGGCGCGCCCAATGTCATGCGCGGCGCCTCGCATTCGGGCAATGTCTCGGCGCGCACGCTGGCCAGCGACGGCCTGCTCGACATATTGTCGTCCGACTACATCCCCTTCAGCCTGATCCAGTCCGCCTTCTTTCTCGGCGACGTCGTCGATAGCATTTCCCTGCCGCAGGCGGTGGCAATGGTATCCAAGAACCCGGCTGAGGCCGTCGGTCTTTCCGATCGCGGTGTCATCGAAGAGGGCCGCCGGGCCGACCTGGTGCGCGTGCGCCTCGACGACCACGTTCCGGTGGTGCGCACGGTCTGGCGGCAAGGGCGGCGGGTCGCATGATGGTGTCGGCGTTGATCGAGCGTGAACTGTCGGCCGAGGCGTTTCCGATACGCGACGGCGTCTTTGTTGCCGTGGTGGGCCCGAGCGGCGCCGGCAAGGATACGATCATCGGCCATGCCAAGGCGCTCTTCGCCGACGAGACGCGGCTGGAATTCGTGCGCCGCGTCATCACCAGACCGAGCGACACGGCAAGCGAGGATCACGACACGCTGGCCGATGCCGCCTTCATCGAGGCCGAAGCCGACGGCGCCTTCGCCGTTTCCTGGGAAGCGCACGGCCTGCGCTACGGCCTGCCGGCCGAGGTCGATTGGGCAGTGGCCAACGGCCATGTCGCTGTCGCCAATGTATCGCGCGCGATCATCCCTGCCTTGCGGGAGCGCTATGCCAACCTGGCCGTCGTCGAGATCACCGCTTCGCCCGATGTGCTGGCCGGGCGGCTGGCGATGCGTGGCCGCGAGTCGCGCGGGGAGGTTCTGGCACGCCTGGCGCGAAGCGCCCCTGTGACGCTCTCCGGACCCGGCGTCACCTCAATCGACAATAGCGGTTCGCGCGAAGCGGCAGGCGAGCGCTTTGCCGAGGTGCTGCGCAAGGCGATGGCATTCTCCGACATGTCGGGGCTGATCGACTAAAGGTGTTGATGGTCAGGTGGCGCCCGCCTGACCTGAATATCGAATGCGCCTTCGTTCTATGCCGCGTGCCGGTCGTGATCGGCACGACGCGTGCCGGCCGACGGCGTTGCCGAAGGTTGTGTCGGCGCGTCCAGAACCGCGACGTGATGGCGGTACACCATTTCCCAGCCTTTCCAGCCGGTAAACAGCAGGATGCAGACAACGATCAATGAAAGCAGCACTCCCCATAGGCGAACTGCCGCTTCGGCGCCTTGGCTGTAGCGAAGATAGAAATTGATCAGCGCCAGAACGACGGCGGTCAAATTGCCGACCATGTGGTACCAGGCGTCCGTCAGGGCGCGGATGCGCGGCTCGCTCAGGAAATCGATAAAGCCGGCAATCGCCGCCAGGAGAGCCATGACGATGGCTGCTCCAATCAGCCACATCGACGCGCGTGCCCAAAAGGCGTCGGCAGTCCCCCAGAACATCAGATCGGTGAGAAACGCGCCGACAAGGAACGCAACAGGAAAGGGAATGAGCATCGGATGGATGGGATGACCTCCCACCTTGGCGGTGCTTAGCGGATTGGCGGCCATGACAATGCCTCCGAATAGAAAAGCTTTGAACAACGCCCAGACAAGGGTTTCGTTCCAATCCGGATGGAAGCTCGCAAGATCGTTTTCGCGACGCCGTCCCCCTTTGCACTCAAGTCACTTGGGGCCGCACAGATACGGCTGACAATAGATCGAGCGGAATTGCGGGCCGGCGAGATAGAGCGGCGTTATCTTTCGACGGCCACGGCGGATGGCGGCTTTTTGCCCCTGACTATTCCGCCGCTGCGCCGGCGATGCTCTTGCGGCTGGCGTCGACCATGCGCCGCCGCGTGCGGAACACGCCCCATTGCTGGTCGATCAGCACGCCGATGAGGATGACACCGCCCATCACCGCGAAATTGAGCGAGGACGGGATGCCGAGCAGATTGACGAGGTTCTGCAGCTCCTGCAGCAGCACGGTGCCGAGGATGACGCCGATCAGCGAGCCCTCGCCGCCGCGCAGCGAGAAGCCGCCGAGCACGGCCGCGGCAATGGCGTAAAGCTCGTAGAACTGGCCGTGGCTGGCCGGCGAGATGGAGCGCGTGTACATGGCGAAATAGATCGCCGACAGCGCCGTCAGCACGCCGCAGATGACGTAGGCGGCCATGACGACACGCCCGGTACGGATGCCGGAATATTTCGCCGCCTCCTCGTTCTTGCCGATGGCGTAGAGATAGCGGCCGAACACCGAGCGGTGCAGCACCACCCACATGACGATGGCGATGACGATCAGGGCGAAGAAGGAGTTCGGCACGCCCCAGGAGCGGCCGGCGGTCAAGAATTCGAGCTCCGGGAAATTCTGGCCGAAGGCGAAGCCGGCGGTGCCGTCGGCGGTGTAGAAGCGGGCGACACCGCGATAGATCAAAAGGCCGCACAAGGTCACCACGAAGGGCTGCAATTTGAGCCGCGTGATCAGCCAGCCATGCGCCAGGCCGATGATGGCACCGAGCACCAGGATGAGTACGAAAGCCAGCGGCCATTCCATGCCGCGCACGGCGATGAAGTCGATGAACAGCGTTCCCAGCAGCGCCACCAGCGAGCCGACCGACAATTCGATGCCGCCGGTGATGATTACGAAGGCCTGGCCGATCGACAGGATGCCGAACAGCCCGATCAGGTTCGAGGTGTTGGCGAGGTTGATCGGCAGCAGGAAGCGCGGATTGATGATGGCGACGATGGCGCCGACCACCAGGATCAGGATCAGCAGGCCGAGATCTTTCTTGCTCATCATCTTCTCCCCAATGCCGGCCCGAGCGCTTCCGCGGCGCGGCGGCAGAATTATTTCGGCTGCTTGCCTACCGCCAGCAGCAGCACGTTTTCCTGGCTGAACTGGTCCTTGTCCAGAATGCCCGAGATCTGGCCCTCATGCATGACGGCGATGCGGTCGGACACGCCGATCACCTCCTCCATGTCGCTGGAGATCATCAGCACGGCGACGCCGGCGTCGGCCAGCGCACGCATCAGCCCGTAGATCTCCGCCTTGGCGCCGATGTCGATGCCGCGCGTCGGCTCGTCGAGGATCATCACCTTGGGGTTCATCGCCAGCCATTTGGCCAGCACGACCTTCTGCTGGTTGCCGCCCGACAGCGTGCCGGTGCGCGTCTGCACCGAGGGCGCCTTGATGCCGAGATCTTTTTTCTGCTTCTCGGCGGTTGCCGTTTCGGCGCTGGTCGACACCAAGGAGCGCTTGGCATGCGCCGGCAGGTTGGGCAGCGAAATGTTCTGGGCGATCGAAAGGTCGAGCAGGATACCGGTCAGCTTGCGGTCCTCCGGCACCAGGAAGATGCCGTGCGCGACGGCATCGGCCGCCGAGCCCAGGGAGAGCGGCTTGCCGGCGAGCTCGAGCGTGCCGCCGAGGCTGCTTTCAATGCCGAAGAACACCCGCGCCAGCTCGGTGCGGCCGGAACCGACAAGGCCGGCAAGGCCGAGGATTTCACCGCGCCTGACGTCGAGATCTACCGGGCGGCCGGGATAGGTCGGGGTGCGGATGGCCTTGGCCGACAGGGCGACGGCGCCGGGGGCGCGGGCCGCCTCGGAAGCCTTCTCGCGCTCCTTCAGCATGCGGCCGATCATCAGCTTGACCATCTGGTCGTGGTTGATGTCGCGCTTGGGCAAGGTGCCGGCCAGCATGCCGTCGCGCAGCACGATGACGCGGTCGGCGACGCGCTCGACCTCGTGCAGGCGATGCGAAATGAAGATGACGCTGATGCCGTCCGCCTTCAGCGCCTTGATGACGTCGAGCAATTTGTCGGTCTCGGCGATCGGCAGGCTCGATGTCGGTTCGTCGAGGATGACCAGCCTTGCCTTGATCGACAGCGCCTTGGCGATCTCGACCATCTGTTGCTGGGCGAGCGAAAGTTCGGCGACAGGCGTGTCGGCGGAGAAATTGGCGCCGACGCGCTTCAGGAGCGGCGCCACCATGGCGCGCAGCCTGGCGCGGTCGACGAGCCTGAGCGGCCCGGCGCGCAGCGGTTCGCGGCCGAAGAAGATGTTGGCTGCGACGTCGAGATTCTCGAAGAGGTTGAGTTCCTGGTGGACGAAGGCGATGCCGGAGCCAAGGCTGCCCTCGACGCTCAGGCCGTCATGGGCGGTGCCGTCGACGGTGACGGTGCCGCTGTCCGGCCGCGTCACGCCGCCGAGGATCTTCATCAAGGTGGATTTGCCGGCGCCGTTCTCGCCGACGAGACCGATGACCTCGCCCGGCCTGACCTCCATCGAGAAGCCGTCGAGCGCGACGACGCCCGGATAGGTCTTGCGCACGTTCTCGAGACTGAGGAACGGGGTGGTCGCGGCGATGGATGTGTCGGAATAATTCATCATGCCTGACAGCGTTGGCGGGCCGACCTCTTGGCAGACTGACTGGCCTCGAAGGGTTCGTCAATGCGAGAGCAGCCGGCCCAAGCGACGTTGAGCCGGCTGCTCTGCCTTCGGTCTTAGTTTCCAGCCATCGCCTTCAGATTGGCGGCGTAGGCGTCGACGTCATCCTTGCCGATAATCTTGGTCGGGATGATGATGAGGCCGTCGGCCGGGATGCCCGACTTGTCGCCCTTGAGATAGGATGCCATCAGCTTCATGCCCTGATAGGCCCACTCGAAGGGCTGCTGCACGACGGTGGCGGCAATGGTGCCTTCCTTGACGCCGCCCAGGGTGATCGGATCGTCGTCGAAGCCGACGACGGTGATCGAGCCGAGCTTGCCGGCATCGCGCAGCGCTTCATAGATGCGCGGCGTATTGTAGGAGTAGAAGCCGACCATGCAGGTGACGTCGGGGCTGGCGACGAGCGCGTCCTCGACGTTCTTCTTGGCGCGGGCCTGGTCGATGTCGTCGCCGCGCACGTCGACGAGCTCGATCTTGGTGCCGGCCAGGCCATCCTTCATGCCCTGGATGCGCTCCTTGGCATTGTCGGCGCCGAGCAGGCCGACGAAGCCGAGGCACTTGCCGCCGTCCGGCATCGCCTTCTTGGCGATTTCGGCCGCCTGCTTGCCGGCGTCGACATTGGACGAGCCGATATAGGCGACGCGCTTGGTCTGCGGAGCGTCGCTGTCGGTGGTGAACAGCGCCGTTTCCGAGGCGATCTTGTTCAGCCCGTCGGTAGAGGTCTTGGGATCGACGGCCGAAACCATGATGCCCTTGACGCCGGCGGTGACCAGATCGTCCATCAGCCGCTGCTGGATGGCGACCGAGGACTGCTCGGGATATTTCAGCTCGAGATTGTAGTCGGGCAGTTCGCCCTGCGCCTTCTTGACGCCGGCTTCGGCCGCCTTCCAGAAGTCGGAAGCGCCGTTGACGACGAAGGCCAGCGTCGGCTTGTCGTCGGCGCGCGCGATCGTGCTCGCCGTCAGGCCGAGCAGCAGCGCCGCGGTGGCCACGGATGCATTGCGTATCAAGGATTTCATGTTCAACCTCCCGTTTTGGCCGGTCGTCGGACCGGCCGATCCTGCACTTGTCTGATTTGCCGTTCGCGGCTTGGACGCCCTCCTCCTCAAGGGTTCCCGGCACTGAAGAGGGCGTCGTTCCAGCCACGGCGACGGACTCTAGAGACTCATCCCCCGTTCGTAAATAGTCCGATTTGTCTGACATATCACATGTCCGCGACAAGGCTCGCGGGGTACTATCCGCTTGCCATCGGGCCATTCGCATGCACCGCGCCCCAGGGAAAACGGACGCGACGGACCGACGTTACAGCGCATTTTCGTATTAGTAAACGATATTAGTTGCGTTCGATGGCGACCGCGCCGGCGGTAACGCCGTTGGCTTTGCCGAGAACGCAAGGGTTTGGCGCAAAAGGGATAATCGGCTCATATGCTGTGATTTTAAGCTGCCCGAGCCCCTTAGCCAGTAGACCGGTCGCCGGCTAATAGATATAAGTCAGCCGATATTTCTATAAACCGGCGCGGCCTTGATGGTCGCCGGGCAGGCCGGACAGGCCGGGGAACACGAACAGCATGAGCGAGACCACCGATATCGCGACGGCAAGGCGCCGCAAGGCGCCGGTGAAGCCCAAGGGCCGGGTCACCATGACCGACATTGCGCGCGCCGCCGGCTGCTCGCAGGCGACTGTTTCCTTCGTGCTCAACAATTCGCCTGGCATAAAACTGTCGCGACAGACGCGCGAGCGGGTGATCGAGGCGGCGCGCGCGCTGGGCTACAGTGCGCCGGCCTTTTCGGCGCTGAAGGCGCCGGCCACCGCCTTCGACGGGCTGGACGGGGTGATCGGCTTCGCCGTCGACCAGCTCGCCACCAGCCCGGAAGCCGTCGTCGCCATCGAGGGCGCGCGCCAGGCCTCGTGGAACGCCGGCAACGTGCTTCTGGTGGCGCAGACCATGGGCGACGCCGTGATGGAGCCGCGCGCCATAGAGGCGCTGACCAGGCGGGGCATTTCGGCGCTGATCTACATGACCATCTTCACCCGCGAGATCACGGCGCCCGACTTCCTCTACAGCCTCGACATCCCGGTGATCCTGCTCAACTGCTACACGTCGGATTATGCCTTCCCCGCCGTGGTGCCCTCCGAGATCGCCGGCGGCCAGAACTCCACCCGGCACCTGATCAGCCATGGCCACCGCCGCATCGCCACCATCACCGGCGAGCTCTGGATGCAGGCGGCACAGGACCGCCTGAAGGGCTACCGCCGCGCGCTTGCCACCGCCGACATCCCCTTCGATCCCGAACTGGTGGTCGAGGGCGACTGGTCGGCAAGTGCCGGCTATGCCGCGACCGTCAAGCTCCTGGCGCTGAAGGACCGCCCGACCGCCATCTTCTGCCAGAACGACCGCACTGCGATCGGCTGCTACGAAGCGCTGAAGGAAGCCGGCCTGCACATCCCGCAAGACATCTCAGTGGTCGGCTACGACGACGAGGAAATCGCCAGGCATCTGTTCCCGCCGCTGACCACCTCGATCCTGCCGCATATGGCGATGGGCCAATGGGCGATCGAACAGCTCGAGGCGCCGGCGATGGTGGGACGGGCGCGCTATCCCATCACCAAGCTGGAATGTCCGCTGGTGGAGAGGGAGAGCGTGCGGGCCGTGGCAGGCTGACCGACCCGGCCGACAAGGCAAGCATTTGGGCGATGAAAACCGGCGCCGCGAGCGCCGGCCGGCCACGGACTTTCCCGCTGCCGGGGCAGCCAGGCGTGCCCTTTCAATTGGCACAGCAAGCGGTCTGGCCGCCGGCCCCGAGGCCGCGAAGGCGTGAAAAATGCCGGCCAGCGACGCCGCGAGAGCCCTATTGCGCCAAGATTCGAGGACATTTGTTCCAAGCGCGGCGTGTTGGTTGAACAGATTGGGTTGCAGGCATAGCCTTGCGTCGTCCACCGGGGCTCGCCTCGAGCTTGCGGGGGCAACAGGCGGCGGATCGCGGCGTGCCGCTGATCGAGGAGACGAACATGCAGCTCGAACAATCCCTTGCCGGCATGCGCCGGCGCGACCTTCTCAAAATGATCGGCATTACGGCGGGCAGCGCCGCAATGTACCAGGCCATGACCAGCATGGGGCTGGCGGCAGAGTCCGATTACAAGGGACCGATCAAGCTCGAAGGCGACCCGAAAGGCGCTTCGGTGCTCGTCCTGGGCGCCGGCCTTGCCGGCATGCTGGCGGCGCTGGAACTGCGCCAGGCCGGCTACAAGGTGAAGATCCTCGAATACAATGCCCGCGCCGGCGGCCGCAACTGGACGATACGCGGCGGCGACACCGTCACCGAACTCGGCGGCTACACGCAGAAATGCGAGTTCGACGAGGGGCTCTACCTCAATCCCGGCCCCTGGCGCATCCCTTACCATCACAACGGGCTGTTGGCCTATTGCCGGAGGCTCGGGGTGACGCTGGAGCCGTTCCAGCAGACCAACCACAACGCCCTGCTGCACTCGACGGAGGCCTTCGGCGGCAAGCCCAAGCGGGTGCGCGAGATCGAGACCGACTTCAAGGGCCACACTTCGGAGCTGCTGGCCAAGGTGGCCAAGAAGGGCCAGTTGGAAGGGCTCGTCTCCAAGGAGGACCAGGAGGTGCTGCTCGAGGCGCTGCAGTCCTGGGGCGCGCTGGACAAGGACTACAGCTACAAATCCAGCCTCGCGACCGCCGAATTCCGCGGCTACGAGAAGGAGCCGGGCGGCGGCATCGGCGCCGAGCCGGTGGCGGGTCAGATCATCGGCGCGTCCGACGTGCTGAATTCGCGCCTGTGGGGCAGCCTCGCCAACTTCTCGCTCTACGAATTCCAGACCACCATGTTCCAGCCGGTCGGCGGCATGGGCAGGATCGGCGAAGCCTTCGCCAAGCAGGTCGGCGACCTCATCACCTACAATGCCAAGGTCACCAAGATCGCCCAGAACGACAAGGGCGTGACGGTGACCTATGAGGACGCGAAAAACCCCGGAACCGCCCAGGAAGCCAGCGCCGACTGGTGCGTGTGCACCATTCCGCTCACCATCCTCAGCCAGATCGAAATCCAGGTCGGCGGCGCCATGCAGGCGGCGATCGGGGCGGTGCCCTATGCGTCCTCGGTCAAGGTCGGCCTGCAGATGAAGCGCCGTTTCTGGGAGGAGGACGAATCGATCTTCGGCGGCGTCAGCTACACCAACTTGCCCATTTCGCAGATCTCCTACCCCAGCACCGGCTTCAACGCCGGCGGCAAGGGCGTGCTGCTCGGCTGCTACACATGGAACGGACCGAACTCCTACGAATTCACCGCCATGACCCCGCAGGAGCGCGTGCAGAAGGCGGTGGAATACGGCGCGCAGCTCCACCCGCAATACAAACAGGAGTTCGAGACCGGCGTTTCCTGGGCATGGCACCGCTCGCCCTTCACCCTTGGCTGCGCGGGCGACTGGACCGAAGAGGCGCGCAAGGAGCATTACGACAATCTGTGCCAGATCGACGGCCGCATCGTGCTGGCCGGCGAGCATGCCTCCTACATTCCCGCCTGGCAGGAGGGCGCGATCCTGTCCTCGCTCAACGCCATCACCCGCCTGCATCAGCGCGTCATGCAGGGATGAGGCCATGCCGATTCCTTCGTTCACCCCGTATCCCGCGAGGCATCCCATCATGAGCAGCTCCTTCAAAAGACCCTGCGGTCTCATCGCCGCCATGGCCGTCGCCATGGCGTTCACGGCCCCCGGCGCGTTCGCCGATTCGGCCGGCGTCACGTTCAGCCAGGGCGATAATTTCACCGAAAAGGACGGCGCGGCGCTCTATGCCAATGTCTGCGCCGCCTGCCACCTGGACAAGGGGCAAGGCGCGGTCGGCGCCGGCCACTATCCGGCGCTGGCCAAGAACAAGAACCTGGAGACCGGCGGCTATCCGGTAAGCCTCGTCCTGCACGGGCAAAACGGCATGCCGCCGGTGGGGCAGATGATGAGCGACGACCAGGTCGCTGCCGTGGTCAACTATGTCAGGACGCATTTCGGCAACGACTACAAGGATGCCGTGACGGCGCAAGACGTGAAGGATGTCCGCTGATTGCGGATGTCGCCCGCACATGCGGCAACGCAAACCGCGCGGCGGGCATTTTGGCGCTCGCCGCCCTCTCGAATGGAAGGAAACGGGTCATGAAACCATCGATCGGGAAATCATGGATTGGGGCCGCCGTGCTGGCAGCGGGAATGCTGGCGGCCGGCGCGGCCGTGGCCGACGACGTCGTTCGCCACAAGATTCCGAATTCGGATTTTCCGATCCTGCGCGCCGTCGAGGTGCCGGCCGGTAAGACCACGGTCTATCTCAGCGGCGCCGTGCCGTCGGTCATCGACGAGAAGGCCGACAAGGCGACGATCGCCGCCTATGGCGACACCGAGGCCCAGACCGGCTCGGTGCTGAAGTCGATCGACAAGACGCTGGCCGATCTCGGCCTGAAGATGGGCGACGTCGTCAAGATGCAGGTCTTCCTGGTCGGCGATTCCGCCAAGGGCGGCAAGATGGATTTCGCCGGTTTCATGAAAGGCTACACGAAGTTTTTCGGCACCAAGGACCAGCCGAACCTGCCGACGCGTTCGGTGGTGCAGGTCGCGGGCCTTGCCGGTCCCGGCTTCCTGGTCGAAATCGAGGTGACCGCCGTGCGGCCCTGAAGCCGGGCGTTCGGCCAGCCCGTTGCGCCAGGATGCCGAACGGGCTGGCGAGGCGCGGATCCGGCGGGCCGGGAATCGTACGGTTGAAGTGACCTTCAGGCACCCACCGAAAGGCGGAGCTGGGCGATGTTGACCCGCCAGTGAGGGCTAAACCGCGCGGAGCCCACGCCCAGGCACTAGCCATTCGTCGAATGCAGGTTGCGCGACCGCGGACGGAAAACCGCCTCACACCTTTCCCGGAATTGCCCTAGCCTCGCCTCTTCAGCGCAGGGAGAGCGAGATGACATCAAGTTTCACCGTTCATGACGCCAGCGGATATGAGCAGCTCATGGGCCGCTGGAGCCGCAAGCTCGCGCCCAAATTCATCGACTTCGCCGGGCTTGCCCGCGGCGAAAAGATCCTCGACGTCGGCTGCGGCACCGGCAGCCTGACATTCGAGCTGGCCAAATCCGCCGACCTCGCGGCGATCGCGGCAATCGACTTTTCGCCCGTCTTCGTCGAGGCGGCGAAGCGGCGCAACACCGACCCGCGCATCGAAATCCAGCAAGCCGACGCCACCGCCTTGCCGTTCGCCGACGACAATTTCGACCGCGCGCTGGCGCTGCTCGTGCTCCACTTCGTGCCGGAGGCCGGCAAGGCGGTGGGCGAGATGCGCCGCGTGGTGCGGCCGCGCGGCGTGGTGGCGGCCGTGGTGTGGGACCATCTCGGCGGCATGCCTGGCATGCGCATGATGATCGACACGGTGGCCGCGCTCAGCGAAGGCGGACGCCAGATGCGCAGCCGCTATTGCTTCCAGCCGATGATGCAGCCGGGCGAAATGAAGCGGACTTTTGTCGAGCAGGACCTGGCCGATGTGACCGAAACCGAGCTGATGATCCGCATGGACTACCGGGACTTCGACGACTATTGGGCGCCGATAGCGGCCGGCGAAGGTCCGCTCGGCAAATACATGATGACGCTCGATCCAGCCGAGCGGACGCGCAGCGAGGCTGCCGTCCGCGAAGCCTATGAGGCCGGCCGGCCGGATGGGCCGCGGTCGTTCGCGAATGTGGCCTGGGCCTGCAGGGGCGTGGTGCGGTAAGGGGCGCCGAAGAACCGCCAACCGCCATCTTCCGCCCAGGCCGGCCTCCATGAAGACGCACCGGCACTATTGCGGCAAACCGGCGGCCTGCAGCGCCTCGCCGAGGCATTGCGCCAGCGCCGGGGCGCAATGTACGGCGGCGAACTGCCGACCGTAGCGAAACGTCGGATGCAGCTCACGCACCCGCGCCGCTGCCGCCATGGCCTCGTCCAGCCGGCCGAGCTTGGCCAAGGCGGCGGCCAGTTGCACATAGGTGATGCTGTGGGCAGGATTGGCCTGCACCGACCTGTATGCGGCACGGCAGGCCTCGTCATAGCGGCCGCGCAGCAGGTGGCTCATCGCCTGGGCGTCGAAGGCGGCGAAAGCCCATGGGTCGAAGGGGCTGAGCCGCATCCCGCGCTCGCTCCACGCGATGGCCTGCTCCGCTTCGCCGCTCCAGCCAAGGATGACGCTGCCCAGAATGTAGGTCAGGGCGGATGACGGGCTGACGGCGAGCGCGGCTTCCAGGGCGGTGAAGGCAGCCTTGCGGTCATGTCCATCCATGCCGATCGAAAACCCCGCAAGGGTAAGCGCCGAGGCGTCGTCCTGCCCGTGCAGGATGGCCAGGCGGGCGTGGCGTACCGAAGCCTCGCGATCGGCTTCCTGCAGGCCGGCGCGAAGGAACAGGCAATGGTGGCACATGGCGGCGTTGCCATGGGCAAGCGCATAGGTCGGCTCGAGTTCGATGGCGCGTTCGAGCAGCACGAGCGCCTGCGCCACCCGCTCGGGCATGCCGGAATCCACGTCCGGCTGGGCGCGCAGCACGAGGTCGTAGGCATCGAGACTGTTGGGGCGCTTGCGCCTCACCCTCTCGATTTCGACACGCCGCAGGCTGGGCGCGATCGCGCCGACGGCCGCCAGCGCGATCTCGTCCTGCAGCGCGAAAATATCGGCGGAGGCGCGGTCGAAGCGCTCGGCCCATATGTGGGCGCCGGTCGAGGTGTCGATCATCTGGCCGGTGACGCGCACGCTGCCGCCGGCCCTGCGCACGCTGCCTTCGAGCACATAGTGGACGCCGAGCTCGCGGCCGACCTGCTTCACGTCCACCGCGCGCCCCTTGTAGGTGAAGGAGGAGTTGCGGGCGATGACGAACAGCCAGTTGATGCGCGCCAGGCCGGTGATGATGTCGTCGACGATGCCGTCGGCGAAATAATCCTGTTCGGGATCACCGCTGAGGTTCGAGAACGGCAGGACCGCGAGCGAAGGCTTGCCGGGCCATGTCAGCGTTGCCGCCTCGGGGCCCAGACCACCGATCGCGACCTCGGGGCCGACATAACGATAGCCGTGCCGCGGCAGCGTCTCGATCCAGCTTCCGCCGCCGGCCGCGCTCTCCAGCATGCGCCTGGCCGCCGCGATCTGCACCGTCAGATTGCTGTCCTCGATCGCTTGCCCCGGCCATGCGGCGTCGATTAGCGCCTGCTTGGGAACCGGCTTGCCCGTGCGTTCGACAAGCAGCGCCAGCAGCGCGACGGCCCGTTGGCCGAGCGGCGTCGGCTGGTCGCCGTGGAACAGGATCCCGGCTTCGCCGTCGATGCGAAAGGGGCCAAAGGCCAGGCTTGTTGCCATTCCCGAAGGAGATACCGTTTGCAATCTTTTCGCAATGATTTCGCAACGGCTTCACGACTGGCCGGCCGGGTAGAGGCATTCTGTGCCGGTGGCTGCGGGAAAAAGCAGCGAACCGATGGAGGATCAAATGAGCGCCGCCCCTGTCATCCGGATGCCCGACGAGAACAAGGGGGTCATGCTGGGTGGCCAGCCGATGGTGTTTCTCGTCACCGGCGAGGATACCAGACACACGAGCATGTTCGACTGGACCATACCGGCCGGCTTCGCCACCGGCCTGCATGTCCATCGCGTGCAGGAAGAAACCTTCTATGTGCTTGACGGCGAATGTGTCTGGCACGTCGGGGCGGAGGTGATCCGGGCGACCCCGGGCACCTTCCTGTTCATTCCGCCCGGCGTGCGGCACAACATCACCAATGTCGGCGAAAAACCGGCCCGCGTGCTGATGACCGTCTCGCCGCCCGGGCATGAGCACTATTTCGAAGACCTTGCGAGGCTCGCCGCAAAGGGCTCCCCGGATCCGAACGCGCTTGCCGAACTGCGGAACCGCTACGACACCGACCAGATTTCTACGTTGACGACGAGTGCATAGGCGCAGTTGGTCGACAGGGGTAGTTGGCCTGCCTCCGGCGCAACTGTGACCTCCGGTGGCTGCGATGTCCGGACACAGCGAAGATGATCTCCACGGCCGAGAGGTGGCCCTCCAACGCGGGGAACCCTGCATCTGGATAAAAGCGAGCAGTGGTCTAATCTCCCTCGGGATTCCGACGTCTTTCGCAGGGGATACCCGAATGGCACTTGGCGGACCGCGCCCGACTTGGCTTACTTTCGACTGCTACGGCACGCTGATCCAATGGGATGAAGGGCTGATGGCCGCGATGGAGACGATCCTGTCGCGCAAGGGCCGCAGGATCGAGGCGCAGACATTCATCCCGGTCTACGACCGGCACGAACACCAGCTCGAGCATACCAGGCCGCACCTCTCCTTCGCCGAGGTGACGGCCAAGGCGCTGCAGCTGGCGATGCGGGATTTTTCGCTGGAAGCGGAAGCCGGCGACGCCGAACTGCTGACATCCTCGATCGGCCGCATGCCGCCCTTCCCGGAGGTCGTCGCGACGCTGCAAAAGCTGAAGCAAGCCGGCTTCAAGCTGGCGATCATCTCCAACACCGACGACGCCATCATCGCCGGCAATGTCGCGCAGCTGGGCGGCGCCATCGACCGGGTCATCACCGCGCAACAGGCGCAGGCCTACAAGCCGTCGCGGCAGATCTTCGAACACGCCTGGCGCACCCTTGGCGTGACCAGGGACGAGCTGGTCCACATCTGCGCCAGCCCGCACCTCGACCTGACCGCCGCGCGCGACCTGCACTTTCGCGCGATATGGGTCGATCGCGGGACGGGACGAAAGCCGCCGGCGGACTATGAGCCCGACGCGGTGGCGCACGGGCTGGACGATGTGCCGGGGTTTTTTGAGAGAGCTGGGTGGGTTTAGGATATCGGAGGGATGGGCGCGCAAGCTCGAACCACTCCAAAGCCCCTTCGGGCCAAAAGTGTTACCCATGTCTCCGGTATAAACCGTAACCTATGTGTCCAGAACGGACCCGTCGGAACTGGCGCACCCGACAGGATTCGAACCTGTGACCTCTGCCTTCGGAGGGCAGCGCTCTATCCAGCTGAGCTACGGGTGCTTCCCGGCGGGCCGGAAAACGAACCGGGTGAACCGGCAAGTCACGGCTTCTTAGCGGAAGCTGGCGCGGGCTTCAACGGGCAATTGGAGATTGCGCGGCGTCTCAGGGTTCGGGTGGCCCTCGTAGGCGGGAGCCTGTTGCGTACGGCGCTCCCCCTCTCCGTCTCGGCTTCGCCGAGCCACCTCTCCCCCGGGGGCGAGGAACCCAACACCCCTCACCCGCCCGCCTCACCCCGCACCGCTCGCCTCCTCACGCCTCTTGCCGCGCGCTTGGCTTTCTTCGCGCCGGTCAGCTCGTGCATGGCGTCGAGCTGCATCTGCTGCATCTCGGCCAGGCGCGTCCATTGGCGCGAGATGAGGTAATCCAGTTTTTCGTGCAAATGGCGCACTTCGAGCTCGGCCTTGAGGTTGACGCGGTAGTCGTTGAAGGAGCGCAGGCGGTCTTTCACCTCCTGGCGCTTCTGGCTCATCATGATGATGGGCGCCTGGATGGCGGCGATGCAGGAGAGCAGCAGGTTGAGCAGGATGAAGGGATAGGGATCGAAGGCGCGGTTCAAGCCCTCGAACAGGTTGATGGCGATCCACACCAGGAGCACGCTGGCGAACGAGATCAGGAACCACCAGCTGCCGCCGAAGGCCGCCATGTTGTCGGAGACGCGGTCGGCAAACGAGCGGTGCTCCTCGAACTCCTCTTCCGAGTTTTCCGAAATCGTGTCCTGCCTGGCGATCGATTCCACCACCTGGCGGTCGAGCTCGGAGAATTCGCCGTGCTCCTGCTGGAGCAGCTCCTCCATGTAGCGCATGCGGTAGCGGCCGAGCTCCTCGCGGCTGATGCGGGCGCCATGCGGCAGGTCCGGATGGTCGGAGCGGATGCGGTCGGCCAGGCTCGGGCGCAGATCGTCGATACGCACCAGGTCGCGCTTGCGGAATTTGCGGCCCGAGATCGCCGACGGTCTTTTCTTGGGCTTGGCCCGCGAAGCGCCGGGCAAGGCCGGCTCTGAGTCCGGCACCTCCGGCGTGTCGAAATGCTCGTCCGAAACCCCGTGCAGGTCCTCCCCGGCGGTCGGCGCCTCGAAATATTCGCCGCCGCTGTCATTGTCCGCCGCCTGCTGCTCGGACGCCTTGGGAACGGTGCTCATGATGCGGGCTCCTGCTGTGGTGGAAGACGATAGACCGATGCGGCGATGCTTAGCCAGCATCGCGGCGAATTGGCATGCCTATGCCACGCCTTGCGGACGATTGCGTGACAGGAAGGGGGCAGCGGGCCGCCTTTCGGGGCTCGCCTGTTAGAGAGACATTCGAGGTTCGCGGCGGCCCTATGAAATCGCCATCAACCCCTGGGGAAACCTAACGGGGGCGAAGCTCCGTCGCGGAGCCTGGATCCATTCCGTGACATTGGCCGCGGTGGAGCAGAATTGCGAACCGTTGCGGCCCTTGCCGAGTCGCGGCATGGATCCTCGCGCCGCGTCGCTAAGCTCCTTGGTCCGCCCGTCGATGACGAAGTGATTGGCCGGTGCCCTGGCGACGGCAACAAAAACCCGCCTTGCGGCGGGTGGCCGGCGCAAATCAGCACCATAGCGTGAACAGTAGCATAGTTGCCTTCACCCTGTCAAGAAAAAATTCCTATCGGGTCAAGTCGACGCCATCGCCCGCTTTCGAGCGACTGCGCCGCCCTCACTGTCCTGCCGGACATCTCTCCCCGTAGAACGGGGAGAGAGGGGCTGTTATCGCCGGTTTCGCCAATCACCAACGCTGCAAAAGGGTGCCGAGGTTGCGGCCAGCCCCTTCTCCCCGTCACTATACGGGGAGAAGTGCCCGGCAGGGCGATGAGGGGCGGCACCGACTTCGATAGTTGAGCAAGCTGGTCCGAAGCGAGGCAGCCCCGCAGTTCGCCCGCTCACTGCTGTTCGGCGTACATCACCCTGGTCGGGGCGTCGGCCGGCGACAAATTGCGCTGGATCAGCGCCTCGACATGGTCGTTGCGCTGGCGGGCGCTGTCGGCGCCCATCACCACCACGATCAGCTGGCGGCCGTCGGCTTCGTAGGAGGTGACGATGTTGAAGCCGGAAGCCCTGATATAGCCGGTCTTGATGCCGTTCACGCCGCGCACGCGGCCGAGCATGTCGTTATGGCCGCGCACCAGCCGGCCGCGGAACATGAAGTCGCTTTCGGAAAAATAGTGGAAATGCTGGGGGAAGCGCTGGTGCAGCGCCATGCCGAGCACCGCCATGTCGCGCGCGCTGGTGACCTGGCCGTCGTCGGGCAGGCCCGAGGCGTTGCGGAAAATGGTGCTGGTCATGCCAAGCTGGCGCGCCTTGGACGTCATCATGGCGGCGAACTCGTCCTCCGAGCCGCCGAGATATTCGCCCACCGCCGCCGCCACGTCATTGGCCGACTTGACGACGATGGCGCGGATGGCGGAATCGACGTCGATCGTTTCCCCGCGCCGGAAGCGCATCTTGGTCGGCGGCTGCGAGGCGGCGTGGTCGGAGACCGGGATCTGCGTTTCCTTGGAGACGCGGCCGCTCTCCATCGCCTCGAACAGGAGGTAGAGCGTCATCATCTTGGTCAGCGAGGCCGGATAGCGCTGGGCCCTCGAATTGACCTCGAACAGCTGCTTTCCGCTTCTGATATCGACGACGATGGCCGCGTATTTCTGCGGCGGCGCCGGCACGGCGAGCACAGAGTCCGGCGGTGTCGTGGTCGAGCAGCCCGCAGCCATCAGCAACAGGCCAAGGGCGACGAAAAGTCTCTGGACGAGCGGAAGGCGACGCTGGTTGGACAAGGGCAAGTCTGTTCGGGTCAGGCTGTTGCTGAGATGCGGCGAAGCTAACGTAACCCGCCAGCTGCGTCCATTTGGTTAATAGCGGTAGCCCCAGCTTTGTCTGCTTTCGCAAGCTTGCGTTCCAAGGATGATGCAAAATGCCGGTCGCGGCGCTTGCGCAACCGGTGGCGAACGGTTCTTGTTGCGCCTTCGGATTCGATGAGAGCGCTATGGATACGGTCAACCTCAAGGCACGCGGCATTTCGGTTTCGCTGGACACCACGGTAGGCCATATCGCCGACATGGTTGTCGAGGATGGCGGTCGCCGGCTGCGGCCGCTGCACCGCGCACCTTGGGTCGGCGCGCCACGCGAGACGCTGCCGGCCGACTTGCCCGAGGGCACGGTGCGGCTGTCCGGCGATTTCCTGTGCGCGCCGTTTTCGCGCAGCGACGTCGAGGAAGCACCGCTGCATGGCTGGCCGGCCAACAGCGCCTGGGACGTCACCGAAAGCAGCGCCGTGGACGGCGGCTGGCGAGCCGTTTTCCGGCTGCGCCGCAAGGTCATGGGCGCGACCGTCGACAAGATCCTGACGCTGCGCGACGGCCATGCCTTCCTCTATCAGGAACATGTGTTTTCCGGCAGCCACGGCGCGATCTCCGTCGCCCATCATCCGATGACGGCGATGACGGATGGCGGCCGGCTCGCCTTTTCGCCAAAACGCTTCGCGGCCTCGCCCGCCGATCCGCTGGAGCCCGATCCCAAGCGCGGCCGCTTCCTGCTCGCCTATCCCGGACGCACCAGCGATCTCGGCCATTTTCCCGCCGCCGGCGGCGGCACGCTCGACCTGACGGATTACCGCATGGACGACCGGCGCGAGGATTTTGTCACGCTGGTCGAGGCCGACCATGGCGGGCCGGGCTGGACGGCCCTGGCGCGCCGGGCCGAGGACGATCTGGTTCTGGTGCTGAAGAACCCGGCGGAGCTGCCGGTCACCATGCTGTGGTTCAGCAATGGCGGCCGCGACTACGCGCCGTGGAGCGGACGGCATCTGGGCGTGCTCGGCATAGAGGACGGGCGCACGGCGATAGGCCACGCCGCCTCGATCGGCGACAACTGGCTGACGCGCGAAGGCGTGGCGACGGCGTTCGCACTCGGCGAAGGCCCCAGCATCTCCTTCCGCCATGTCATCGGCGCACTGCCGCTGGCGGGCGGCGAGCCGCCGCAAGAGGTCACCACGGCGGAGGGCCGCATGCGGCTGGCGGGCGGAGGCTCGGTGCGGGAGGTTCCGTTCGATAGCGATTTCCTGCGCGTCGGGCAGGCCGCGGCTGGCTGAGCGGATTGGCTTCGAACGCCGGCTTTTGACATTTGACACGGCCCCTTACCCAAAATGCCGGTTTGAAATTTCCGACGAGTGCCGCCAGAATAACGGTCGCGCCAACCATCAGGGGCAAGCGAGGCTGCCATGTCCGAAATCGCCCATCTCGCCGCCACCATCTTCAAGCGCGCCGGCAAGGCTAAGCGCTTCATCGTCGCCATTGCCGGACCGCCGGGAGCCGGCAAGTCGACATTGTCGGCGAGCCTGCACGATCTGCTGCCGGAAGGCGCCGTCGAGGTCGTGCCGATGGACGGCTTCCACTATGACGACGTCGTTCTCAACCAGCGCGGGCTACGCGCGCGAAAGGGCGCGCCGGATACGTTCGACTTCGGTGGCTTCGAGGCGCTTCTGAAGCGCATCCGGGCCGGCGAGCCCGACATCGCCATCCCGGTGTTCGACCGCGGCATGGAACTGTCGCGCGCGGCCGCGGCGATCATCGGCGCGGAGACCAAATTCATCCTGGTCGAGGGCAATTATCTGCTGCTCGACGAGGAGCCATGGTCGCGACTGGCGCCGCTGTTCGATTTCTCGATCTTCGTCGAGGTGCCGCGCAACGAGCTCGAGCGCCGGCTGATGGAGCGCTGGCACGAACATGGCCGCTCCGAGGAGGATGCGCGCGCCTGGATCGCCTCCAACGACATGCCCAACATCGAACGCGTGCTGGCGCGGCGCCGGGCGGCCGACCTGGTGATTGGTTAACCTGCTTAATTGTCGGTATTTTTCGACGGGAACCTTAAGGGGTTTCGCACCGTTATGACCGGGAACTGATTGTCCTGCGTAAGGGGATTTTCCAATGGCAACCAAGGCAAGAAAACCCGCGACCGCCAAGACCAGGACGACAAAGACGACGCAGGCGAAAGCCGGCGCTGGTCCGGCGATCGCCGAACGTTCGAAGGACGCCAAGCCCAGCTTCGGCAAGGCCGCGCCTCGGAAGGTCGCGGCCGCGGCCGCAAAGCCGGCCAGCGCGCGCAAGCCGGCGCCAGAGAAATCCGGCGCCGTCCGCACCGTGGCAAGCGTCGCGGCCGGCGCGATGGTGGCGACGGCACGCGGCGCCGCTTCGCTGGCGGCTTCCGTGATGGGCAAGGGCGGCCCGAAAGCCAAGGCGAAATAGCCCAGCCGAGTCGGCCAAGGCTACGATATCCCGCCAGGGCGGCCGGGCCGCTTCAGCCCTTTGCCGGGATTGTCAGGCCCTTCTGCACCGCCGGCCGAGCCAGGCCGCGCTCCAGCCATGCCGCCACATGCGCGAAATCATCAAAGCCGACGAGGTCGCGCGCTTCATAGAAGCCGATCAGATTGCGCACCCAGCCGATGAGCGAGATGTCGGCGATGGTGTAGTCATTGTCCATGATCCATCGGCGGCCCTTCAGCCTGCCGTCGAGAACGCCGAGCAGGCGGCGCGACTCATCGCGGTAGCGCTCCAGCGGCCGCTTGTCGGCGATCTCACGGCCGGCGAATTTGTGGAAAAAGCCGACCTGGCCGAAGATCGGGCCGACGGCCGCCATCTGGAAGAACACCCACTGGATCGTCTCGTAGCGCCGCGCCGCGTCCGCCGGGACGAGCAGGCCGGTCTTGTCGGCGAGGTAGAGCAGGATGGCGCCGGACTCGAACAGGCCGATCGGCTTGCGGTCGGGACCGTTCGGATCGATGATCGCCGGTATCTTGCCGTTGGGATTGAGCGACAGGAATTCCGGCGTCCAGCTTTCGTTTTTGCCGATGTCCACATAGTGCGGCTCGTAGGCCAGGCCGATCTCTTCCAGGGCGATCGATATCTTCACCCCGTTCGGGGTCGTCGCCGAATAGAGCTGGATCCGGTCCGGATGCCTGGCCGGCCAGCGGGCGGTGATTGGAAAGGCGGACAGGTCGGCCATCGAGAACTCCTGGGCGGGGATTTCGCACCGAGCGGCGCGGTCTGGGTGAGATCGGCAAAGAATTAGGCGCAGGCCCAGGGATGATCAATGCGGCGTCAGGCGTTTGGCCGTGCACGCCCAGTCAACAAATCGAATGATGCCGGCATCGGGAGCCGGCAGATTGACCTGCCGGGCAGAACATGATCGCCGGGATCAGATCGCCTTGAAGGCCAGCACCGCATTGGTGCCGCCAAAGGCGAAGCCGTTGCTGATGGCGGCGCGCACCTTGCGCTCGCGCGCGACGTTCGGCGTCACGTCGAGATCGCAATCGGGGTCGGCCTCGCGGAAATTCGCCGTGGGCGGCACCACGCCCTCGCGAATCGCCATGACGCAGGCGATCATCTCCAGCCCGCCCGAGGCGCCAAGGCAATGGGCATGCATCGACTTGGTCGAGGAGACGGAAAGCGAGCGCGCGTGCTCGCCGAAGACGCGCTTGATCGCGGCGGTCTCGATCTGGTCATTGGCCTTGGTGCCGGTGCCGTGCGCATTGAGGTAATCGATGTCCTCGGGATTCAGCCCGGCGTCCGCCAGGCAGAAACGCATCGCCGCTTCCGGCCCTTCTATGGTCGGCGCAACGATGTCGGAGGCATCGGCCGAGAGGCCGGCGCCGACGATTTCGGCGAGGATGTTTGCGCCGCGCGCCACCGCATGGTCGTAGCTTTCCAGAATCGCCATGCCGGCGCCTTCGCCGAGCACCAGGCCCTGACGATCGGCCGAAAACGGCCGGCAGGTATCGGGCGACAGCACGCGCAGCGCCTCCCACCCCTTCAGCACGCCCCAGACCAGCGGCGCCTCGGTGCCGCCGGCGACCATGACGTCGGCGCGGCCGAGCCTGATCTGGTCGACCGCCGATGCGATGGCGTGGTTGGCCGACGAGCAGGCCGAAGTGACGCCGAACACCGGTCCACGCAGGCCAAGATGCATGCTGACCTGGCCGGCGGCGGCGCCCGGCATGACCTTCGGCACCGTGAAGATGCCGGCGCGATTCTTGCCCTCGATCAGGATGGCGCGGTAGTTCTCCTCGACCGTCTCGAAGCCGCAGACGCCGATGCCGATAACGGCACCCATGCGGTAGGTATTGTCCGCATGGGCGGCCAAGCCGGACTGCCGTAAGGCTTCGCGGGCGGCGATCACCGCCAACAGGCTGAAACGGTCCATCGACACCAGCTGCTTGCGCTCGATGCCATGGTCGGGCAGCGCCTTGATCTCGCAGCCGATCTTGACCTTCAAATCGTGCAGGAACGGGTTGTCGATGGGTCCGATCGCCGAGCGGCCGGCGCGCATCTCGGTCCAGATCGCCGGCACGTCTGTGCCAAGCCCGCACAAACCGCCGATGCCGGTAATGACGACGCGCTTGTGCATCCGGTCAGGCTTTTTTCGCGATCAGCGCGCGAACGGCCTCGACCATGTCGCCAACATTCTTCAGGTTGCTCCAGGCATCGACCGTGTTCATCTCGATCTCGATGCCATACTGCTCCTCGAGATCGAAGATGATCTCGGTCAGTTCCAGCGAATGGATGCCGAGCGCCGTCAATTCGGTGCTGGTGGTGATCTCCTCGCCGCCCGGCTCGGCATGAGCCTTGATCTTTTCGATGATTTCGGTCGCCAGTTGGTCAGCCATTCGGTTTCTTCCCCACTTTGTCGTTTCCCGACGCCAACTGAACAGCGCCTTTTTGTCCTCGATATCAGGCCGCGACCGTCGCCTTGGACCCCCGCCAGGCGTCGCATGAGCGTACCAAGGTGGCTCCCTCTATAGAAACGGAAACGCCATCAAGCAACAAGCTATATATCGACAAAACCGCCGCGGTGCTTAACCTGACGGCGTGGATACGATCGAACATACCGGATTTTCGGCCCCGCCGGCGCAGCGGGCGGCCGGACTGGCGCAGCTCGCCTGCGCCAGTCAAGACGGCCGCACACGGCTGCGCCGCCTCTATCAGGACGGTTCCGCCAAGATAAGGATGCCGGCCGTTTCCGGCGGCCCGCTGGAAGCCGTGCTGATCAACACCGCGGGCGGGCTGACCGGAGGCGACCGCCTCGGCTGGGAGATCGACGTCGGCGCGCATGCCAGCGCCACGATAACGACGCAGGCCTGCGAGAAAATCTATCGCGCCGCTTCCGACCGGGCCGAAGTCAGCGTCCGGCTAACGGTCGGCGAAAACGGCCGCGTCGCCTGGCTGCCGCAGGAGACCATCGTTTTCGACCGATCGGCCTTTGCCCGCACGCTCGACCTTGATCTTGCCGCCGGCGCCGAGGCGCTGGTGCTGGAAGCCACCGTCTTCGGCCGGACGGCTATGGGCGAACGCGCGGTCCAGGGCGGCTTTCACGATCGCTGGCGCGTCCGCCGGGGCGGGGCTCTCATCCATGCCGAGGATTTCCGCATCGGGCCCGACATCGCCGCGACCCTGGCGCGCCCACCGATTGCCGGCGGCGCCGTCGCCATGGCGACGGTGCTATTGATCTCGCCGCGGGCGGAAGCGCTTCTCGATCCGGTTCGGGAGATCATCGGCGGCCAGGGCGGCGCCAGCACCTGGAGCGTGCAGGAATCTGGCAAGCTTCTTGCGAGGCTGTATGCCGGCGACGGCTACCGGCTGCGCCAGCATCTGGTTCCGCTCGTCGGCTTGCTCAACGGAAAGGCGGGACTGCCCAAAATATGGTCACTGTGATCGTGTCCGCATCATTTCAGGGAAACGCATGAACCTGACGCCAAGGGAAAAGGACAAGCTGCTGATAGCCATGGCGGCGGTCGTGGCGCGCAAGCGTCTGGAGCGCGGGGTCAGGCTCAATCATCCGGAGGCGATCGCGCTGATCACCGACTTCGTCGTCGAAGGCGCCCGCGACGGCCGTCCCGTCGCCGAGCTGATGGAAGCCGGCGCCCACGTCGTCAGCCGCGCCCAGGTGATGGAAGGCATCGCCGAGATGATCCATGACGTGCAGGTGGAGGCGACATTCCCCGACGGCACCAAGCTGGTGACCGTGCATGAGCCGATACGGTGAGGAGACAGATATGCTTGAGCTGCGCCCGAACTGCGAATGCTGCGACAAGGACCTGCCGCCGGAAGCGGCGGATGCGTTGATCTGCACCTTCGAATGCACCTTCTGCGCCGATTGCGTCGAAGACGTGCTCGGCGGCGTCTGCCCCAATTGCGGCGGCAATTTTTCGGCACGGCCGATCCGTCCGGCGGCAATGCTGAAGAAATATCCCGCTTCGACCAAGCGCGTCCTCAAAGCCGAGGCCTGTGGCCCGCGCGAGGCCGCGTGAACGCCAGACGACCCTGATAGGAAAGACGATCCTGATAGGAAAGACGCACCGATGATCTCAGCACAGATGAAACGCACAGCCCTCTCGGCGATTCTGCTCATGGCAGCCGCAATGCCCGCCTACGCCCATGTCGGGGCCGGCACGACCTCCTCCTTCGCGGCCGGCTTCATGCATCCGCTCTCCGGCCTCGACCACATGACGGTGATGGTCGCGGTCGGCCTGTGGGCGGCACAGAAAGGCGGCAAGGCCATGTGGGCATGGCCGGCGGCCTTTGTGGGCGTCATGCTGGCCGGTGGCGCGCTCGGCATGCTGCATGTGCCGCTGCCCTTCGTCGAGCCGGGCATATTGGCGTCGGTGGTGGCGCTCGGATTATTCGTGGCGCTGGCCGTCGATCTTCCTGTCACGGCCGGCGTCGCCATCATCGGCGCGTTCGCGCTGTTTCATGGCCACGCCCATGGCACCGAAGTGCCGGAAAATGCCGCAGGGCTTGAATATATGGCCGGCTTTGCCGTCGCCACGGCGCTGCTGCACGCCGCCGGCATCGCCGCCGGGCTTGGCCTCGGCAGGCGATTTCGCGTGCTCGTGCGGGCCGCTGGTGCCGCCTGCACGGCGATAGGGCTCGGCCTCGTCCTCGGCGCCGTGTGACGAACGATGACCCCAGGTGAAATCATTCCCGCCGACGGCGACATCGACCTGAACAAAGGCCTGCCGACGGTTACGCTCAAAGTGGCCAACAGCGGCGACCGGCCGATCCAGGTCGGCAGCCACTATCATTTCTTCGAGACCAATGAGGGCTTGAAATTCGACCGCGAACAGGCGCGCGGCATGCGCCTCGACATCGCCGCCGGCACCGCCATGCGCTTCGAGCCCGGACAGGAGCGCGACGTTACGCTGGTGCCGCTGGGCGGCAAGCGCGAGGTCTATGGCTTTCAGCAGAAGGTGATGGGCAGGCTGTGAGGCCGAGGGCGTCTCATGCGCGGCGTGCAAAGAGGGCAAAGGGCTTTCGGGCCAGCACGAAAGCGAGTTGTGCCCTCGGCTCAATCGGACGGCTTGGCCGCCGCATAGATGACGATCTTTCCGGGGTCGTCGAATTCCACGGCGAGAACGTCCTGCGCAAGCACGCGTCGCGAGTCGATGGCGTTGAACAGCAGCGCGTTGGCCTCGATCTCCTTGCGCAGCTCCGCAATGTCGTCCTGATGCTGCTTGACCTTGGTTTCGATCGCCGGCGGCGGACCGCCTTCGGTGCGCGCGGCATCGGTCAGGAACACGATGTCGACCTTGTCGAGCTTGGAGGTCTTGCGCACCGTGCCGATGTTTTCACGCGTCCGGTCGATCGCCCTGGCAACTTTGCCCGCTTCGGCATCGCTCCTGGTTTCTTCCTGCTTGACGTCCGAGCCGATGATCCGGTTGACGGTCTCGGGACTTTCGAGTCCTTGTGCGTGAAGGGAGGCTCCGGGGCTGCCCGCCGCCAGGAATGCCATGGAGGCGAAGGCATAGAGCCGTCTCTTGCCGGGGTTGGTCGCCATCGCTCGCTCCTGGACGGGTTCGTTTCGCGGCGCCGTTCAGCGCCGATGAAACGAAACGGCTCCTGCCCGGCCAAGGTTCCCTTCCAGATAGCGCGGGCGGACCGGACGACGGCCCGCCGCGCAGGCGCGCCGTCAGCTCGCCTTCTTGGTGATCAGGGTCAGGGCGCCGTTGGGCTCCATGCTGGCCGCGACCACCTGCGCCGAGGTCATTCCCTTGGCCTCGAGGGCGGATTTGACCTTGGGCGTGGCATCGATCGAGCTGCGCAGCTTCTGCAGGCCGGCATCGCCGCGCTGGGCGATCACCTGGTTGACCTGCGTCTGGGTGTCCTTCGGCAGTTCGGTGATGTCGACGATGTTGACGCTCTGGATCGTCGGCGCGGCCTGCTGCCCGCCGGGGGCGGGCGCGGCCGGCGCTGCCGGAGCGGGCTGCTGCGCGGGCTGCTGCTGGGCACTGGCGGCACCCGCCAGCATCAGGGTGGCGGCAGCGGCGAGAACTATCGTTTTGCGCATGGATTTTCCTTCCATCGATTTGGCAAACGGTCGTTTTGGGGTGACCCTCCAACCTCAACCGCCAAATGGGATCAGAAGGTGTCGACCAGCGGGTCATTGCGTGACCATTGGATGGCAGCAATGTGCAGCCCGGTTTCACCAGCACCGCAATTCGGGAGCAATCACTGATGGCCAGAATAACCCGCGCCGCCTATGCGCAGATGTACGGGCCGACGGTCGGCGACAGGGTGAGGCTTGCCGATACCGAACTCTTCGTCGAGGTCGAGAGGGATTTCACCATTCATGGCGAGGAGGTGAAATTCGGCGGCGGCAAGGTCATCCGCGACGGCATGGGCCAGAGCCAGGTTTCCCGCGCTGGAGGAGCGGTCGACACCGTCATCACCAATGCGCTGGTGATCGACGCCAACGCTGGCATCTTCAAGGCCGATATCGGCCTCAGGGACGGCCGCATCGCGGCAATCGGCAAGGCCGGCAACCCGGACACACAGGATGGCGTCACCATCATCATCGGCCCCGGCACCGAGATCATCGCCGGCGAGGGCAAGATCCTTACCGCGGGCGGCTTCGACGCGCATATCCATTTCATCTGTCCGCAGCAGATCGAGGAAGCGCTGATGTCGGGCATCACCACGATGCTCGGCGGCGGCACCGGCCCGGCGCACGGCACGCTCGCCACCACCTGCACGCCCGGGCCATGGCACATGGCGCGCATGATCCAGTCCTTCGATGCGTTCCCGATGAATATCGGCCTGTCGGGCAAGGGCAACGCTTCCCTGCCCGCAGCGCTCGAGGAGATGGTGCTGGGCGGCGCCTGCTCGCTGAAGCTGCACGAGGACTGGGGCACGACGCCGGCCGCGATCGACTGCTGCCTGTCGGTCGCCGACGACCATGACGTTCAGGTGATGATCCATACCGATACGCTCAACGAGAGCGGCTTCGTCGAGAACACGGTGGCGGCGATCGGGGGCCGCACCATCCACGCCTTCCACACCGAAGGCGCGGGCGGCGGGCATGCGCCCGACATCATCAAGGTCTGCGGCCTGCCCAACGTCATCCCGTCCTCGACCAACCCGACGCGGCCCTACACGGTCAACACGCTGGCCGAGCATCTCGACATGCTGATGGTCTGCCACCATCTGTCGCCGTCGATCCCGGAAGACATCGCCTTCGCCGAAAGCCGCATCCGCAAGGAGACCATCGCGGCGGAGGACATTCTGCACGACATCGGCGCCTTCTCGATCATCTCCTCGGACTCACAAGCGATGGGCCGCGTCGGCGAGGTGGCGATCCGGACCTGGCAGACCGCCGACAAGATGAAGCGCCAGCGCGGTTCGCTGCCGCAGGAGACCGGCAACAACGACAATTTCCGCGTCCGCCGCTATATCGCGAAATACACGATCAACCCTGCCATCGCGCATGGATTGTCCAGGGACATCGGCTCGGTCGCTGTCGGCAAACGCGCCGACCTGGTGCTGTGGAACCCGGCCTTCTTCGGCGTCAAGCCTGATATGGTACTGATCGGCGGCATGATCGCGGCCGCTCCCATGGGCGACCCCAACGCCTCGATCCCGACGCCGCAGCCGATGCACTATCGGCCGATGTTCGGCGCCTATGGCAAGGCGCGCACCAACTCGTCGGTAACGTTCGTCTCGAAGGCGGCACTAGAGTCCGGTCTGCACGGCCGGCTCGGCGTCGACAAGCAGTTCGCCGCGGTCGAAAACACGCGTGGCGGCATCGGCAAGCACTCCATGGTGCTCAACGACGCCACGCCGCATATCGAAGTCGATCCCGAGACTTACGAGGTTCGTGCCGACGGCGAACTCTTGACCTGCGAACCAGCGACGGTGCTGCCGATGGCGCAGCGATATTTTCTGTTTTGATAAGATCGCCGCGAGCCATTGCCCTCGTTAAATGCGGCGGTGAGTGGGTTGTGCCGACTGCCCGAATGGGCCCACTCGTTCTCCGCGGACTTGGAAATTGTGCACTTTGGGAGCAATATCTCCTCAATGAACAAGATATTTCGCAAACAGCAATTGACGCCCTACGAGGCCGACTATGCTCAGTGGTGCGCCGAGCAGGGCGCGTTGCTGCGCGAAGGTCGTCTTTCCGACCTCGATCGTGAGAATGTTGCCGAGGAGATCGAGAGCTTGGGGCGGAGCGACAAAAGGGAAATTGCGAGCAGGCTTGGCACTTTGGTCCTTCACTTGCTAAAATGGGAGTTTCAGTCTGAGCAGCGCAAAACGGGCTGGTTGCTGACAATTCGGGAGCAACGGCTTCGGATTGAGGGCCTGCTTGATGAAAGTCCGAGCCTCAAAAAATATCCTGCGCAGGTGCTCGACCGAGAGTTCAAGATAGCAAGATTAAAGGCATTGGACGAAACAGGCCTGAGAGATCGGGATTTCCCTGTCCATTGCCCCTATGGGATCAAGGAAATCTTGGACGATGATTATTTCCCAGGATCACCGTGGTCTTCAGACAACCTTATGCGCGAATAGACTGATAGTGGTGTGTTGACGGACGTTCCATCACCTGGCGAGCATTCGGCATGGCCACCGAAATAGCTTCGCCCCACGACATCTTCCCGCATATCCGCATCGTCATGGGCATGGTGATCGGGCTCGGCGTCGCGCGCCTGTTGTCGGGGGTGGCGCGCATCGTCCAGCATCCCGGCCAGTACCGGCTCTATGCGGTGCATCTGGCCTGGGTCGCTTCGGTGCTGTTGATGCTGGTGCATTTCTGGTGGTGGGAGTTCGGCCTCTACGCCATCGAAACATGGACCTTCGGCAAGTACCTGTTCATCATCTTCTACGCCATCACCCTGTTCCTGCTCTGCGCGCTGCTGTTTCCGGATTCGATGCTCGACTACACCAGCTATGAGGATTTCTTCTATTCGCGCCGCGCCTGGTTCTTCGGCCTGCTGGCCGCGACCTACGTGCTCGACGTGATCGACACGCTGCTGAAGGGGCCGGAGCATTTCGCCCGCTTCGGCAACGAATATCTGTTCCGCACGCCAGTCTTCGTCGCGCTGTGCATCGCCGCGATCCTGGTGCGCGACCGCCGCTTTCACATCGCCTTCGTCGCCGCGGCGCTGATCTATCAGATATCGTTCATCCTGCGGCTGTTCGACACGATCGTATGACGGCCGCGGATGCTCTAAGCTGACCGGGAAAGGCAGGGTTCAACCATGTACAAGGCCGTCGGATCGCGTGGATCCCGGGTCAGCCGTGTTCTGTGGATGCTCGAAGAACTCGGGCAGGCCTATGAATTCGTCGAAATTCCCCTGCGCTCGCCCGAAGCCTATGCGCTCAACCCCTCGGGCAAGGTGCCGATCCTGATCGACGGCGAGCTGACGCTGACGGATTCGGCGGCGATCTGCGTCTATCTCGCCGATAAGCACGCGGATAAGGGCATGGGCGCCAGTCCCGGCCTCGCAGGCCGCGCCGAGATGGATTCCTGGATGCATTTCGCCCAGTCCGAGCTGGAAGCGCCATTATGGAACAAATTGCGCCACCGCTTCCTGCTGCCCAAGGAAGTCCGGGTCGATGTCGGCCCCGCAGCCGCTTACGATTTCGCCTCCGAGGTCAAGGCGCTGGAGCGCCGGCTTGGCGACAAGCCGTTCGCGCTCGGCGACCGGTTCTCGGCTGTCGACGTGCTGCTCGGCGACATGGGCGGCTGGGCGCGCGCCGGCCGGTTCCCGGTCGAATCCGACCGCGTCAACGCCTATTTCGACCGCGTGCTTTCACGCCCTGCCCGTGCCCGGGCGCAAGCCAATGGCGGAGCCATGAAATGAAGCTCAACCTCAACACCGACTTCACGAAATTTCCGCGCGCCATCTCGGTGCTGACGTCCGGCAATGCCGGCACCACGGCGCCATCCGGTCGTGCCGTTCTTGCCCATGACGAGCGGCATCTGCGCCGTCGGGCGATCGAATTGTCCGATGGCAGCAAGGTACTGGTCGACCTGCCGGAGCCCGTCACCCTCAACGACGGCGACAGGCTGGTGCTGGAAGACGGCCGCCACGTCGAGATCATCGCGGCGCCGGAGGAGGTCTATGATGTCCGCGCCCGCGACGCCGTGCATCTGGCCGAGCTTGCCTGGCACATCGGCAACCGCCATCTCGCGGCGGCGATAGAGGCGGAGCGCATCCTCATCCTGCGCGATCATGTCATCAAGGCGATGCTGCAAGGCCTGGGCGCCACGGTGAGCGAGGTTTCCGAACCGTTCAAACCGGTGCGGGGCGCCTATTCCGGTGGCCATGACCACGGCCATGCGCACGCCCATAGCCACGCCGAAGCGCACAGCCACGGCGGGTCGCATTCGCACAACCATTCGCACGACCACCATGATCACCATGACTGATCAGCCATCCGGCATCGCCCTGCTGCGATTGATGGCATGGCTGTCGCCGGTCTTTCCGGTCGGCGGCTTTTCCTACAGCCATGGCCTCGAGCGCGCCGTGCATGATGGGCTGGTGACCGATGCGGCGGGCCTCGCCGCTTGGCTTGAAACGCTGGTTGAGATGGGCTCCGCCTGGAACGATGCAGTGCTGTTCGCGGAGAGCTGGCGCAACGCCCGCGACGGCGGCCATCTGGCCGAAGTCGCCGCACTGGCCGAGGCGTTGGCCGGGTCGCGCGAGCGCCATGCCGAGACGATGCTGCAAGGTGCTGCTTTCCTGAAGGCCGCGGCGGCGTGGCCCAACCCGGTGCGGGCGCGCCTGCCGGCGGAGTGTGCCTATTGCGTCGCCGTAGGCGCGGTCGCCGGCGGAAACGGCATCGCCTTGCCGGACGCCCTGTCCGCCTTCCTGCAGGCCTTCTTCTCCAATCTCGTCCAGGCTGCAATCCGGCTGGGTGTCATCGGCCAGAGCGACGCCGTGATGCTGCTCGCCAGCTTCGAAGTACTGGCCCTTGCGACGGCCGCCCGCGCATCCCGCTCGACAATGGACGATCTCGGCGGTTGCGCCTTTGTCTCGGACGTTGTGGCGATGCAGCACGAAACCCAGTATTCGCGATTGTTCCGCTCATGATCGTCCTTGCCTTCGTCCTCTCATTCGTCCTGCTGGTGATCACCGCGTTGCACGTTTATTGGGGCATTGGCGGGATATGGCCGGGCAAGGATGCGGCGTCCTGCGCGCATGCGGTCGTCGGCTTTCGCGGCGTCGACGAGATGCCGGCGCCGTTCGCCTGCTTTGCCGTCGCCGCCTGCCTGGCGCTGGCAACGCTCTGGCCGATGGCTCTGGAGGGTGTGTTTGCCTCGCCCTTTCCCAGGGAAGGCCTCGCCGCCACCGCGCTGCTGATCGGGCTGGTGTTTCTCGGACGCGGCATTGCCGGCTTCACGCCCCGGTGGCGCCGGCTGGCACCGGAACAGCCTTTCGCGCGGCTCGATAGGAGCCTTTATTCGCCGCTGTGCCTGCTGATCGGGCTCGGCTTCGCAGTTCTCGCCATCACGGAGTTCCCGACATGACGCAGCCCAACGGTCCCCTTCGCATCGGCATTGGCGGCCCCGTCGGTTCGGGCAAGACGACGCTCACTGAGAAACTGTGCAAGGCGCTGCGTGAGGAATTCTCCATCGCCGTCGTCACCAACGACATCTACACAAGGGAAGACGCCATGATGCTGGCGCGGCTGCAGGCGCTGCCGGAGGAGCGCATCGTCGGCGTCGAGACCGGCGGCTGCCCGCATACCGCCATCCGCGAGGACGCCTCGATCAATCTGCAGGCGATCGCGGAGCTCAACCGCAAATTCCCCGATCTCGACATCATCTTCATCGAATCCGGCGGCGACAACCTTGCCGCCACCTTCTCGCCGGATCTCGCCGACCTCACGCTCTATGTCATCTCCGTCTGCCAGGGCGAGGAGATCCCGCGGAAAGGCGGTCCGGCGATCACCCGTTCCGATTTCCTGATCATCAACAAGAGCGACCTGGCGCCCTATGTGAACGTCAATCTCGACGTGATGGAGAGCGACGCCGCCCGCATGCGCGGCAAACGGCCGTTTGGCTTCACCGACCTGTCGCGCGGCAAGGGGTTGCGGGAGGTGATCGATTTCATCGTCGAGCATGGCGGCTTGAAGGTCGGGGCCGCCGCAAGCACGGCGGCGTGAGCCGGCTGCACCAACCGAAACCGGTTGCGGGCACAAGCAGGGCACGGCATTGTTCCTAAAACCCGGAGGATTTTTCGATGAGCATCGCCCGCCTGCAAAAGGAACAGCTGACCAACCTGCCCTTCTACGAGGAGCGCGTCGATCTCGCCTGCTCTTTCCGCTGGACGGCGCGGCTCAACATGCATGAGGCGGTGGCGAACCATTTCTCGCTGGCGGTCAACGAAGACGGCACAAAATTCCTGATGAATCCCAATCAGGTGCACTTCTCGCGCATCAAGGCGAGCGACCTTTTGATGATCGACGCCAACGATCCCGAGACGCTGTCCGGCCCGAATGCGCCCGACCCGACGGCGTGGGGCCTGCACGGCGCCATCCACCGCAATGTCCGCCACGCGCGCTGCGTCATGCATGTGCATTCCATCCATGCCACCGTGCTGGCCTCGCTTGCCGATTCGAGGCTGCCGCCGGTCGACCAGAATTCGGCGATGTTCTTCAACCGCCACGTCGTCGACGCCCACTATGGCGGGCTGGCCTTCGAGGAAGAGGGCGAGCGCTGCTCGCAGCTCCTGACCGACCCCAAGGTCAAGGTAATGGTGATGGGCAATCACGGCGTGCTGGTCATCGGCGACACGGTGGCCGACGCTTTCAACCGCATGTTCTATTTCGAACGCGCCGCCGAGACCTACATCAAGGCGCTGTGGACCGGGCGTCCGCTGCGCACGCTTTCCGACGCCATCGCCGAGAAGGCGGCAAGCGAAATGGACGACTATCCCGGCCAGGCCGAGCGGCATCTCAGCGAGCTGAAGGCGATCCTCGACGAGCAGGAGCCGGTCTACCGGAACTGAAGTTAAAGCCCCAGTTCAGCCCGCAATTCCTCGGCGCTGTTGATGACCACCGCACCGGGCGGGCCGTCCATCGGTTTTTCCGGCCAGAAGATCGTCTTCATGCCTGCCGCCAGCCCCGCCATGGCGCCCGGCCAGCTGTCGTCGACCGCCACCGCGTTCGCGGGATCGACATCGGCCAGATAGGCGGCGCGCAGGAACGGCTCGGCTTGCGGCTTGCCTTCGCGCACGTCGTTGCGGCTGATGGTCTTCATGCCTGGATAGATCAGGCCGACCATGTGCAGATTGGCGTCGACGATCATGCGGTCGGAATTCGAGACCACGGCCTGCTGCACGCCAAGTGCGCGCAATTCGTTGAAGATCTCGATCGCACCGGGGCGCGGCTTCAATGTCGTGACAAGCGGCAGATAATGCTCGTATTTATGGACGATCCACTCGTCGAAGGGCAGATCCAGGCCGAACTCGTCGCGCATCATCAGGTAGACCGGCCAGGCAGCCACCCCGAGAACGCGCTCATGCAGGTCGGGCGGAGGCTGAAGGCCGACATTGCGCATCGCCGCCACCAGGGCTGCTTCGTGCAGCGGTTCGCTGTCGACCAGCGTGCCGTCCATGTCCCAGAAAACCGCTTTCGGTGTCATGCAACGCTCCTTTTGGCGTTCCCTTAAAGGGTTTACCCCGCGAGATAAACCATCCGGACGGCAGAACGTGCCACCTGTCGGAACGGAAATCCTCCTTTTGCCTGCCGTGGAATCCCCAGGCCGACGATGATCCGGCCGATCCCACGCCCGCATGCGCAAGCAATTGCCCTGGCGATTTGACAATTGCGCAGCGCGCGGTTCCCTGCGAAAGTAGGCGCGGACCGCCTCCATGACCGGCGGTTTCGGGAGGCAGGACGTGAACAACCGGCAGGAGGGCGGCAGCAACAGGTTGGACGATGCCGCGCGCGCGGGCTGGCTTTATTACGTTGCCGGCAACACGCAGGACCAGATCGCCGCCACGCTCGGCATCTCGCGGCAGACCGCGCAGCGGCTGGTGTCGCTGGCAGTGTCGGAAGGCCTGATCAAGGTGCGCGTCGACCATCCGATCGCCAACTGCCTCGACCTCGCCGCCCGCCTGAAGTCGCGCTTCGCGCTCGACCTGGTCGAGGTGGTGCCGAGCGACCCGACCTCGTCGTCGACAACGATCGGCATCGCCGAGGCGGCGGCAGCGGAAATCGAGAGGCGGCTGAGATCGCCGGCGCCGATCGTGCTGGCGATCGGCACCGGCCGTACGCTGAAGGCGGCGATCGAGCAACTGCCGCCGATGGAGTGCCCACAGCACAAGGTGGTGTCCCTGACCGGCAATATCTCGCCCGACGGTTCGGCCGCTTTCTACAACGTCATCTTCACCATGGCCGACAGGGTCAAGGCGCGGTCGTTCCCGATGCCGTTGCCGGTCATCGCCTCCTCGCCGCAGGAGCGCGAGATGCTGCTCAGCCAGCCGATGATCCAGCCGACGCTGGCGCTGGCCGCGGAGGCCGACGTCACCTTCGTCGGCATCGGCGACCTCGGCCCGAAGGCGCCGCTCTATGAGGACGGCTTCATCTCCGACGCCGAGCTGAAGGCGCTACAGAAGGCCGGCGGCGTCGCCGAAATTGTCGGCTGGGTGTTCGATCGCGACGGCCGCATGATCGAGGGCATCACCAACGACCGGGTGTCGTCGGCGGCCCTGCCGTCACGCGAGAAGTCGCTGGTCATCGCGCTCGCCATGGGTGAACGCAAGCTGCCGGGCATCCTGGCGGCCGTGAACCGCCGGCTGGTCAACGGCCTCATCACCGACGAACGAACCGCCGCCGCCCTGCTGGCGAGCGGATGAGCCAAAAGCCTCGAGGCAACATCGATTTGCGATAAAATCCGGGCGGGCTATCCATGCCGTCCGAAGGGGTCGTTGCCGTCGAGGAAGCCAAGGTCCCGCCGCAAGTGCGGTGACAGGTCCCTGATGTCGAGATGCGCCTTTTTCCTGGTCGCGAACCAGCCGAATCCGTCCGCAAGCCATGAAATCCAGCGATGATCCGGAGCGGGAGTGCATTTTTGCTGCGCCATGGTCATGATCGTCAACCTTCGCTATCTTCAACCCGAGTGACGGGCTGAGGATGAATGTCGGTCTTGCCGGCCGCCTTTGCCAATCGAACGTCGATAAGGACCCATAAGGAGGCTTTATGCCGGATCTCAGCTCGCGACAGGTTGCGCAGCTTCCGCCGCTGCAGGCGATCCGGGTGTTCGAAGCGGTGGCGCGGCATCTGTCCTTCACCAAAGCGGCCGAGGAACTGGCGATGACGCAGGCAGCGGTCAGCTATCAGATCAAGGTGCTGGAGGAGCGGGTCGGCGCGCCGCTTTTCCTGCGCCGGCCGCGACAGATCGAGCTCACCGAAGCCGGACAGCGCCTGGCGCCGGCGGTCAGCGAGGCCTTCGCCATACTCGGCCAGGCCTATGCGGCGGCGCGCGGCGGGGCGGACGGTCTGCTGTGCGTCACCACGGTGCTGACCTTTGCCTCCAACTGGCTGGCGCATCATCTGGGTTCGTTCCAGATCGCGCATCCCGCCCTTGCCGTGCGGCTCGACACATCCAGCCGCCTGACCGATTTCGCCCGCGAGGATGTCGACCTTGCCATCCGCTCGGGCGGCGGCAAATGGCCGGGACTGGAGGCCTACAAGCTGCTCGACGCCGATTTCACGCCGATGCTGAGCCCCAAGCTCGCCGCGAGCATCGGCGGCGTCAAGGAACCGGCCGATCTGCTCAAGCTGCCTATCCTCGATCCCGGCGACATCTGGTGGACGCAATGGTTCGAGGCCGCGGGCGTGCAAAGCCATGACCTTGCCAAGCGCCCCGGCAGCAGCATGGGCGCGCAGGCCTATGAGGCCAATGCGGCCATTGCAGGCCATGGCGTGGCGGTCCTGACCAGGGCGCTGTTCAAGGCGGAACTCGCCGACGGCCGCCTGATCCAGCCCTTCGACCTGGTCGGCGACGACGGCCACGCCTACTGGCTGGTCTATCCGGAGGCGCGCCGCAACGTGCCGAAGATCCGCGCTTTCCGCGACTGGATCCTGGCCGAGATCGCCTGCTGACCGGCTAACTCCAGGATCAAAACCGCGCTCCATCCAGATCGCCGTTGTCGCCCGGTCCGCGCCTGCGGGACGGCCATTTGCAACGCGCCAGGTCGGCGCTCCTCCATCGAGTGTGCGCTGCACCATCGAATCTGGCTTGACATAATTCATTCTTAGTGAGTAATTGCTCATAGCCAAGGCAAATGCTCATCTTGGTCCATGGGAGGAATTTGATGAAACTTCGTACGCTCATCCTGGGCTTGTGCTCGGCCAGCGCGCTCGCGTTCGCGGCACATGCCGAATCCATCACCATCGCCACCGTCAACAATGGCGATATGGTCCGCATGCAGAAGCTGACCGACGACTTCACCAAGGCGAACCCCGACATCCAGCTCAACTGGGTGACGCTGGAAGAGAACGTGCTGCGCGAGCGCGTGACCACCGACATCGCCACCAAGGGCGGCCAGTATGACGTGATGACCATCGGCACCTACGAGGTCCCGATCTGGGCCAAGCAGAGCTGGCTGTTGCCGCTCGACAAGCTCGGCGACGACTACGACGCCAAGGACATCATCCCGGCGATCGCCGGCGGCCTCTCGGTCGACGGCAAGCTCTATGCCGCGCCCTTCTACGGCGAAAGCTCCTTCGTCATGTACCGCAAGGACCTGATGGAGAAGGCAGGGCTGAAGATGCCCGACGCGCCGACCTGGGACTTCATCAAGCAGGCCGCCGACAAGATGACCGACCGCGCCAATGGCGTGAACGGCGTTTGCCTGCGCGGCAAGGCCGGCTGGGGCGAGAACATGGCCTTCCTGACCGCCATGTCGAACTCCTTCGGCGCGCGCTGGTTCGACGAGAACTGGAAGCCGCAATTCGACCAGCCCGAATGGAAGAACACCTTGCAGTTCTATGTCGACCTGATGAAGGCCGACGGGCCGGAGGGCGCGTCTTCCAACGGCTTCAACGAGAATTTGGCGCTGTTCCAGCAGGGCAAGTGCGGCATGTGGATCGACGCCACCGTCGCCGCCTCCTTCGTCTCCGATCCCAAGGCCTCGCAGGTCGCCGACAAGGTCGGTTACGCATTGGCGCCTGACAATGGGCTCGGCAAGCGCGGCAACTGGCTGTGGGCGTGGTCGCTGGCCATTCCCGCCGGCACGCAGAAGGCCGATGCCGCCGAGAAGTTCGTGTCATGGGCAACCAGCAAGCACTATGCAGAACTGGTCGCCTCGAAGGAAGGCTGGGCCAACGTTCCGCCGGGAACGCGCTCCTCGCTCTATGCCAATCCAGAGTACCAGAAGGCGGCTCCGTTCGCCAAGATGACGCTGGACTCCATCAATGCCGCCGACCCGACGCATCCGACCGTCAAGCCGGTGCCCTATGTCGGCGTGCAGTTCGTCGCCATCCCCGAATTCCAGGGCCTCGGCACCACCGTCGGCCAGCTGTTCTCGGCAGCCCTTGCCGGCCAGTCGAGCGTCGACGACGCGCTGAAGCAGGCCCAGGACGCCGCAACCGCGGCGATGACCGAGGGCGGCTACATCCAGTAAGGCTCCTCCTGGTGCCTAAGGCCGGTCGCCGACCATGGCCGGCAACGGCCGCCCGAAACCCAGTTCGGGCGGCCACTTCCCGACAGCTCGAGAAAATTCCGTCCGATCCTTGAAGGGTGACCGTCATGGCTACTCAGCAGACCCGTTCGCTTGCCCGTTTCATGATGGCGCCATCCGTCGTCCTGCTGCTCGTCTGGATGGTCGTTCCGCTGGCGCTCACGCTCTGGTTCTCCTTCCAGCAGTACAATCCGCTCAATCCGATCCGCGACGGCTTCGTCGGCTTCTCCAATTACGCGTTGTTCTATTCCAACCCGGCCTTCCTGCAATCGATCCTGAACACGCTGCTGATCGTCGTCAGCGTGCTTGTGATCACCGTGGTCGGAGGCATCCTGCTGGCGCTTTTGATCGACCAGCCGATGTGGGGCCAGGGCATCGTGCGCATCCTCGTCATCTCGCCGTTCTTCGTCATGCCGCCGGTGGCGGCACTGGTCTGGAAGAACATGATCATGCATCCGCAATACGGCGTCTTCGCCGACATAGCGCGGTTCTTTGGCCTCCAGCCCATAGACTGGTTCGGACAATATCCGCTGACCGCCATCATCATCATCGTCGCCTGGCAGTGGCTGCCTTTCGCGACGCTCATTCTTTTGACTTCGCTTCAGTCGCTGGACGGCGAGCAGAAGGAAGCCGCCGAGATGGACGGCGCCGGCTTCATCAGCCGCTTCATCTACCTGACGCTGCCGCACATGTCGCGCGCGATCACCGTCGTCATCCTGATCCAGACGATCTTCCTGCTTTCGGTCTATGCCGAGATCCTCGTCACCACCAATGGCGGCCCGGGATACGCCTCCACCAACCTGCCCTTCCTGGTCTACCAGAAGGCGCTGCTCGAATTCAAAATCGGCCAGGCCTCCGCCGGCGGCATCATCGCGGTCATTCTCGCCAACATCGTCGCCTTCTTCGCCATGCGCGCCGTCGGCAAGAACCTGGACAGATAAGGGAGGAAAAGATGGCACGCGCAGTCACAACCCGGCACAAGACGATCGCGACGGCTGCCGCCTGGATCGTCGCCTTGCTGATCTTCTTCCCGATCCTCTACACGATCATCACCTCGTTCAAGTCGGAACAGGAGGCGATCCAGGGCTTCAACCTGATCCCGTCCGGGACCTTCGAGAGCTATTCCGAGGTCCAGGCGCAGAACGGCTATTTCAAGTTCTTCCTGAACTCGGTGCTGCTCTCGGTCGGCTCGACCATCCTGGCCCTGCTGGTCGCCATTCCGGCGGCCTGGTCGATGGCGTTCTCGCCGACCAAGCGGACCAAAGACATTTTGATGTGGATGCTGTCCACCAAGATGATGCCGGCCGTGGCCGTGCTGTTTCCGATCTACCTGATCTTCCGCGACACCGGCCTGCTCGACAGCCGCATCGGCCTGATGGTGATGCTGATGCTGATCAACCTGCCGATCGTGGTGTGGATGCTCTACACCTATTTCCGCGAAATCCCCGGCGAGATCCTGGAAGCGGCGCGCATGGACGGCGCCTCGCTGTGGAACGAGATCATCTATGTGCTCACACCCATGGCGGTGCCGGGCATCGCCTCGACCATGCTGCTCAACATCATCCTGGCCTGGAACGAAGCGTTCTGGACGATCCGGCTGACCACGACGGAAGCAGCACCCTTGACCGCCTTCATCAGCTCCTTCTCCAGCCCGCAAGGCCTGTTCTGGGCGAAGCTCTCGGCCGCCTCGACGCTGGCGATCGCGCCGATCCTGATCATGGGCTGGTTCAGCCAGAAGCAACTGGTGCGCGGCCTGACCTTCGGTGCGGTGAAGTAGGGGCGGCGCCGTGAAGTAGCAGCGTGCGCCAGGCGGCGGACGGAAATCCACCGGGAGGAAAGCATGGGAAATATCACGCTCAAGAACGTCTCGAAATCCTTCGGCTCGACGTCGATCATTCCGAACATCGATCTCGTCATCGAGGACGGCGAGTTCGTCGTCTTCGTCGGCCCGTCGGGCTGCGGCAAGTCCACGCTGCTGCGCCTGATCGCCGGCCTGGAGGACACCAGCGGCGGCACCATCAACATTGACGGTCGCGACGTCACCGGCGAGGCGCCGGCCAAGCGCAAGCTTGCCATGGTGTTCCAGTCCTATGCGCTCTACCCGCACATGACGGTGGCCAAGAACATCGCCTTTCCGCTGAAGATGGCGGGCGAGGACCAGGCGACCATCGACAGGAAGGTGAAGGACGCCGCGCGCGTGCTCAACCTCACCAATTATCTGGAGCGCCGCCCCGGCCAGCTTTCCGGCGGCCAGCGCCAGCGCGTCGCCATCGGCCGCGCCATCGTGCGCCAGCCTTCGGCCTTCCTGTTCGATGAACCCTTGTCCAACCTCGACGCGGCACTCCGCGGCACGATGCGGCTGGAGATCAGCGAACTGCACCACCAGCTCAAGACGACGATGATCTACGTCACCCACGACCAGGTCGAGGCGATGACCATGGCCGACAAGATCGTCGTGCTGAATGCCGGAAATGTCGAGCAGGTCGGCTCGCCGATGGAGCTCTACAAGACGCCGAAGAACCTGTTCGTCGCCGGCTTCATCGGCTCGCCGAAAATGAACCTGATCGAAGGCGCCCCGGCGGCGAAGTACGGCGCCAAGACCATCGGCATCCGGCCCGAGCACATGGCGATCTCGACCACGGCGGGCGATTGGAAGGCAACAGTCGGCGTTGCCGAACACCTGGGATCCGACACCTTCCTGCATGTCCAGGCCGACGGTGTCGGCCCGCTGACGGTGCGCGCCGACGGCGAACTCAGCGTCCACCATGGCGACAGCATTTATCTCACGCCCGACAAGGCCAAGCTGCATCGCTTCGGCCCCGACGGCAAGGCGTCGGCGGCATGAGGCTGAAAGGCAAATCGGCGCTGATCACCGGGTCGGCGCGCGGCATCGGCAAGGCCTTCGCCGAAGCCTATGTCGGCGAAGGCGCCACCGTTGCCATAGCCGACATCAACCTCGAGGCGGCGCAAAAGACGGCCGCCGAGATCGGCGGCAAGGCCTACGCGGTGAAGCTCGACGTCACGGACCAGGCCTCCATCGATGCCGCGGTGCAGGCGGTGGAAACCAGGACCGGCGGCCTGGACATACTGATCAACAACGCCGCGATCTTCGACCTTGCGCCGATCGTCGAGATCTCGCGGGCGAGCTATGAAAAACTGTTCTCGGTCAATGTCGCCGGCACGCTGTTCATGCTGCAGGCGGCGGCGCGCTCGATGATCACGCGGGGAAAGGGCGGCAGGATCATCAACATGGCGAGCCAGGCCGGGCGGCGCGGCGAAGCGCTGGTCGCGGTCTACTGCGCCAGCAAGGCGGCGGTCATTTCACTGACCCAGTCGGCCGGGCTCGACCTGATCAAGCACGGCATCAACGTCAACGGCATCGCGCCTGGCGTCGTCGACAGCGACATGTGGGACCAGGTCGACGCGCTGTTCGCCAAATACGAAAACCGGCCCAAGGGCGAAAAGAAAAGACTGGTCGGCGAAGGCGTGCCTTACGGCCGCATGGGCAGACCGGAGGACCTCGCCGGCATGGCCGTGTTCCTGGCCAGCGACGAAGCCGAATACATCGTCGCCCAGACCTACAATGTCGATGGCGGCCAGTGGATGAGTTGAGGCGGGGGCGGCCTCTTCTCCCCGTGCCTCCGCGGGGAGAAGAGGCCAACATCAAGGTGGCGGCCGCATCGCCTCGGAAGGCATGTGCCGCTTCCTACCCTCTCCCGGTGAAGGGGAGAGAAGGGTAACGAAGGCCGCAACCCGGCCAAAGGGTAAACAGATGACCGTGAAACTCTCTTCCGCCAATCTCGCCAACCTGCCCGCCAGGGTCGCAGGTCCGAAATACGACCGCGCAGCGCTGAAGGCCGGCATCGTGCATTTCGGCGTCGGCAATTTCCACCGCTCGCACCAGGCCGTCTATCTCGACGACCTGTTCAACCATGGCATCGGCCATGACTGGGCGCTGGTTGGCGCCGGCGTGTTCGAGGGCGAGAAGACCGGCCGCGGCAAACTGGAAGAGCAGGACTGGCTGACGACGGTGGTCGAGCAGGATGAGGGGCATATGAGCGCCCGCGTCACCGGCGCCATGATCGACTTCCTGACGCCCGGCGATGTCGCCGCCATCATCGAACGGCTGGCCGATCCGGCGATCAAGATCGTGTCGCTGACCATCACCGAAGGCGGCTATTTCATCGATCCTGCCTCCGGCGTGTTCAACCCGACGCATCCCGATATCGTCGCCGATGCGCAGCCGGGCGCAACGCCGAAGACCGTGTTCGGCATCATCCTCGCCGGCCTGGTGCGGCGGCGCGGCGATGGCATCGCACCGTTCACGGTGATGTCCTGCGACAACATTCCCCACAACGGCCATGTCACGTCGGATGGCGTCATCGGGTTGGCCCGCCTGATCGACGAGGATCTGGCGGCCTGGGTCGGCGGCAATGTCGCTTTCCCGAACGCGATGGTCGACCGCATCACGCCGGCCACGTCGGACCGCGAACGCGCGATCCTGGCCAAGGATTTCGGCGTCGAGGACAATTGGCCTGTCTTTTGCGAACCCTTCCGGCAATGGGTGCTGGAAGACCATTTCACCGACGGCCGGCCGCCGCTTGAAAAGGTCGGCGTGCAGTTCGTCAAAGACGTCGCGCCCTACGAGCTTATGAAGATCCGCATCCTCAATGGCGGCCATGCCACCATCGCCTATCCGGCCGGGCTGATGGACATCCATTTCGTGCATGAGGCGATGCAGGAGCCGCTGGTGCGCGGCTTTCTCGACAAGCTCGAGCATGACGAAATCATTCCGACCGTACCGCCGGTGCCAGACACGGTCCTGGAGGATTATTACCAGCTCATCGAAAGGCGCTTTTCCAACCCCAAGATCGGCGACACGGTGCGCCGGCTTTGTCTCGACGGGTCCAATCGCCAGCCGAAATTCATCATCCCGACCATCGCCGACCGCCTGAAGGCGGGAAAGAGCGTCGCCGGCCTGGCACTGGAATCGGCGCTGTGGTGCCGCTACTGCTTCGGCACGACGGACAGCGGCGCGGTCATCGAGCCCAACGATCCGAACTGGGACCGCTTGCAGGCGACGGCAAAGGCGGCAAAGGACGCGCCCGCCGCCTGGCTTGCGATGGAAGACATCTATGGCGATGTCGGGCGCGCCACCGCGTTCGTCGAGGCTTTCGCGCATGCATTGAACCTGCTGTGGACGGATGGCACGCGCGCCACGCTGACGCGCTACCTCGCCGGCAAGCTCTGAAACGGGACCATGGCGCCGGAACTGGTCATTTTCGACTGCGACGGCGTGCTGGTGGACAGCGAGGCGCTGTCGGTCTCGGCGCTGCTCGGCATGATTGCGCTTGCCGGCGGCAGCATTGGCGAAGACACGGCCTACGAGCATTTCCTCGGCAAGAGCATGAAGAGCGTGCGCGAGATCCTCGCCCGCGACTTCGGCCTGCCCATCACCGATCAGCACCTGACCACGATGCGCGTCGAATTGATGCGCAAATTTCGCGAGGAGCTGAAGCCAATCGCCGGCGTCAAGGAAGTGCTGCCGAGGCTTGGCTTGCCGTTCTGCGTCGCCTCCTCGGGCACGCTCGACCGCATCCGCTATGCGCTCGACGTCACCGGCCTGCTCGGATTGATGGAGCCGCATCTGTTCAGTGCCGGCATGGTGGCCAGGGGCAAGCCGGCGCCCGACCTGTTCCTTCATGCCGCCGCCTCGATGCGGGCGCATCCGCGCAAATGCCTTGTGATCGAGGACAGCCCCGCCGGCGTCGCGGCGGCGCGGGCGGCTGATATGCGCGTGTTCGCCTTCACCGGCGGCGCGCATGCCGGCAACCCTGCCCTGAAAGCGCGGCTTGCGTCGAGTGAGCCGGACTTTATATTCGCTGACATGCTGCAATTGCCCGATCTGATTGCAGGCCTGGGAGCGAGAGACAGAGCATCTTGACGAAACAGTTCGTTTGCGCGGTCGATGTCGGCACCGGGAGCGCCCGCGCGGGCATTCTCGACACCAGTGGCACCTTGCTCGGCCGCGCCGAGCACCCGATCGCCATGCACCAGCCGAAGGCCGATCACGCCGAGCATGATTCGCGCGATATCTGGTCAGCCGTGTGCGCCGCGGTGCGTGCGGCCCGCGAAAAATCCGGTGTTGCCGCCGAGGACATTGCCGGCATTTCCTTCGATGCCACCTGCTCGCTGGTCGTGCGCGACAGGCAAGGCGGCCAGCTCAGCGTTTCGATGACCGGAGAGGAGCGCTGGGATACCATCGTCTGGCTCGATCACCGCGCCATCGCCGAGGCCGACGAATGCACGGCGAGCGGCCATGAGGTGCTCAACTATATCGGCGGCGTCATGTCGCCGGAAATGGCGACGCCGAAGCTGATGTGGCTGAAGCGAAACCTGCCGAAGACCTGGAATAAAGCCGGCTATCTATTCGACCTTACCGACTTCCTGACCTGGCAGGCAACGGGGTCGCTGGCCCGCTCGCAGTGCACGCTGACCGCCAAATGGACCTATCTGGCGCACCGGGAACCCGCATGGCAGCGCGATTTCTTCGAACTCGTCGGCCTCGGCGACCTCTTCGAGCACGGCAATCTGCCCGAAAGGGCCAGTCCGGTCGGCGCTTACATCGGCTCTTTGAGCGCGCAAGCAGCGGCGGAGCTCGGCCTGACGGAGACATGCCGGGTCGGCGCCGGGGTGATCGATGCCTATGCCGGTGCGCTTGGCGTGCTCGGCGGGTTTGCCGGCGACGAGCGGAATATCGGCCGTCATTTGGCGCTGATCGCCGGCACATCCTCCTGCGTCATGGCGATGTCACCCGATCCGCAGCCCTTCGCCGGGGTCTGGGGGCCATACTACGGCGCCGCGCTGCCGAAGCTGTGGCTGTCGGAGGGCGGCCAGTCGGCCACCGGCGCCCTGCTCGACCACATCATCCGCTGGCACGGCGCGGGCGGCGAGCCGAACGCGGCCATGCATGCGAGGATTGCAAGCCGCGTCGCCGAGCTGCGCACGGCGGAGGGCGACGCCCTTGCCGGCCGGCTGCATGTGCTGCCCGACTTTCACGGCAACCGCTCGCCGCTCGCCGATCCACATGCGGTCGGCGTGGTCAGCGGCCTTACGCTGGATTCCTCCTTCGACAGCCTGTGCCGGCTTTACTGGCGCACCGCCGTCGGCATCGCGCTCGGCGTGCGCCACGTGCTGGAAGCGCTGAACGAGAACGGCTATCTCATCGACACGCTGCATGTCACCGGCGGCCACACCAAAAATCCGCTCTTGATGGAACTCTATGCCGACGCCACCGGCTGCACGGTGGTCGAGCCGCTGGCCGACGAGGCGGTGCTGCTCGGCACAGGCATGGTGGCGGCGACCGCCGCCGGGCTTTTCCCCGACCTCAATGCGGCCTGTCTTGCCATGCAGCAGGGCGGCAGGACGCGCGCCGCCAACCCGGCCGCCGGCGCCCGCTTCGATCGCGACTACCGGATTTTCCTGGAGATGCACCGGCAACGCCAGGCGCTCGACGCGATCCAGTAGAACGCGCCTTACCGTGTCAACAAGGATAGGCCGGACTTGGCATCGAACAGATGCATATCCGATTCGTCAAACGTATAGCGGACATCGCTGCGGATAGTTGGGCAGACGCGGCTGGGAACGAGTGCGCTGATCTCCTTGCCGCCAAGAGCGAATGTCACCAGTGCATCGTTGCCATGAAACTCGATGAGATCGGCCGTTCCCGCCAGGAAATTTCCGGCGCTGCCGGGGGTCGCGGGCTTGAGATCCGGAGGCCTGATGCCAAGCACCGCCTGCTCGCCATGTTGTAGCTTGAAGCGCGAGCCGTCGAGGGTGAAGACAGTTCCGCCATTGGTCAGCGTCCAGCCATTTTCTTTCCGGGCCACCGTCACATCGATGAAATTCATGTTCGGCGTGCCGATGAAGCCGGCAACGAACAGATTGCCCGGCCGCTCGTAGATTTCCGCCGGCGAGCCGACCTGCTCGATGACGCCGTCCTTGAGCAGCACGATGCGGTCGGCGAGCGTCATCGCTTCGAGCTGGTCATGGGTGACATAGACGGTGGTGGTCTTCAGCGACTGGTGCAGCCGCGCGATCTCGACGCGCATGTGGTTGCGCAGCTTGGCGTCGAGATTGGACAGCGGCTCGTCGAACAGGAAGACTTTCGGCGTCTTGATCATGGCGCGCGCGATCGCCACGCGCTGCTGTTGGCCGCCGGAAAGCTCGGCCGGCTTGCGGCCGAGATAGGGTTCCAGCCCGAGCGTCCTTGACACCGCTTCGACCCGCTTCTGGATCTCGGCCGCCGGAACTTTCTGGCGCCGCAGTCCGAAGGCGATGTTGTCGAAGATCGTCATGTGGGGGTAGAGCGCGTAGTTCTGGAACACCATGGCGATGCCGCGGTCGCCCGGATCGAGATCGTTGACCACCGTGCCGCCGATCGAGACCTCGCCGCCGCTGATGTCCTCCAGCCCCGCCAACATGCGCAGCAAGGTCGACTTGCCACAGCCGGACGGGCCAAGGAACACGACGAACTCGTGCTCCTCGATCGAGAGATTGAGGTCGCGGATGACCGTCGTGGTGCCATAGGCCTTGTCGACATGGGAACAGGTGATCGCGGACATGGTCAGCCCTTTTCGCCGCTGAGCAGGATCTGCAGCTTGACGTCCTGCGGATGCGCTGCCGCCGCCCGCTCGAAAGCCTCAATGCTGTCGGAGAAGGGATAGGTGCCGGTGATCAGCGGCTTGAGATCGACCTTGCCGGAAGCGATGAGCTGCAAGGCGCGGTCGAAGATGTTGGCATAGCGGAACACGGTTTCGATGCGGACTTCCTTCGATATGGCCGCCGGCACGTTGAGCGCTACCGGCTCCACCGGCAGCCCGACGAGCACCACCGCGCCGCCAGGGCGCACGACGTCGAACAAATCAGCGAAGGCCTTGGGGCTGCCGCTGGCCTCGAAGACGATGTCCGCACCCCAGCCGTCGGTGGCCGCGCGCACCGCATCGACCAGCGGCTGCTCGCCGATGTTGACCGGAACGACGCCGGGATAGCGCCCGGCAATTTCGAGCTTGGGCGCGGAGAAGTCGGAAATCAGCACTTTCGAGCAACCACCGGCCAGGGCGGCCAGCGCGATCATGATGCCGATCGGGCCACAGCCGACGACAGCGGCCACGTCACCCGGAACGATGCGCGCGCGCGCCGCCGCCTGCATGCCGATGGCGAAAGGTTCGACCATCGCGCCTTCGGCGAAGGAGACATTGTCGGGCAGCCTGTAGGTGAAGGCGGCCGGATGCACGGCTTGCGGCGCAAGAATGCCATGCACCGGCGGCGTCGCCCAGAAGGTGACATCCGGATCGACATTGTAGATGCCGAGCTTGGTTGCCCGCGACGACAGATTCGGTACGCCTGGTTCCATGCAGACGCGATCGCCGACCTTTAGCGTCCGGACATTGGCGCCGATCTCGACGATCGTTCCGGACGCTTCGTGGCCGAGCACCATCGGCGCGCGCACGACATAGCTGCCGATGGCGCCATGGGTGTAATAATGCACGTCGCTACCGCAGACGCCGACCGTGTGGATGGCGATCCTGACGTCGTCCGGCCCGACCTCGAGCGGCAACGCAATTTCGCGCAGCGACAGCTCGCCCTTTTTCTCAAGCACCAGTGCCCGCATCGTGTCGTCCTCGCTTCAAGTCTTTTTTTGCCGGAAAACGGAATTCAGGAAGCCGCTGAGCACGCCGAGAAACAACAGCGGCGGCAGCGACAAAAGCACGACCGAGGCGTTCAGGATTCCCCACGGCACATTCATGCCTTGCTGGGAGAGTTCCGAGGCGACGATCGGCAAGGTCTTGGCATTGGAGCTCGACAGCATCAGCGCGATCAGGAACTCGTTCCAGACCAGCACGAAACTGAAAGCCACCGCGCCGATCAGCGAGCGCGCCGCGACCGGCAGCGCGACCCTCCAGAACACCGAATAGGCGCCGTAGCCATCGACGAAGGCGGCTTCCTCGACCTCCTTCGGCACGGCCTGGAAGGCGGGAATGGCGAGCCACATGATCACCGAGATGGTGAGCAGGCAATAGGTGACGATCAGCGCGGCGAGCGTGTCGTAAAGCCCCAGCTGAAGCCAGATCACCATCAGCGGGATGGCGACCGCCACCGGCGGCAGGAAGCGAAGCGACAAAACGAAGAACTGGATGTCGCCGGCCCAGCGGTTCGGGTAGCGCGCCACCGCGTAAGCCGCCGGCAGGCCGAGCACCACGCCGATCAGTACCGCGCAGCCGCAGGCGACGACCGAATTGTAGAGGCCGGTCATGACACTGTCGCGGCCGACGATATAGCTGATGTTGGCCAGCGTCGGCGTGAACACCAGGCGCGGGACGCGGGTGATGATGTCGACATTGTTCTTCAGCGAATTGAGCGCCGTCCACAGCAACGGAAACACGGCCATGAAGCCTGCAAACGCCAGCACGGTCTTGCCGATCAGGCGGCCGGGTCTCATGCGATATGGTCTCATGCCTGCACCCGCTTCCAGAGCATGGTGAAGGTGATGACCGTTGCGATCATCATCAGCACCGCCATCGCCGAGGCGTAGGAGACCTTGCCGGACTCGATGAAGCCTTGCGAGAAGGCGTACATGTCGAGCGTTTCGGTCGCCACGCCCGGACCGCCGCGGGTCATCACATAGATCAGGTCGAAGGAGCGCAGCGACTCGATCATCTTGACGAACATCAGGCTGATCAGCGGCGCCTTGAGCATCGGCAAGGTCACATAGGCGTGGATCTGCCAGCGTTTAGCATGGTCGAGCCGGGCCGCCTCGATCGGCTGCGGCGGCAGCGTTTCCAGGAGCTTCAGCACGATGACGGCGAAGAACAGGCCCCATTGCCAGACGTCGACCGAAGCGACGGCGAACAGCGCCGTCGACGGCTTGGACAGCGGATCGAAGATCAGCCCACCGGTCAGCAGCCGGTAGGGGTAAGTGGCGATGCCGTAGAGCGGATGGTAGGCGAACTTCCAGACGAAGGCCGCCGAGACGCGCGGCAGCAGGACCGGGATGATGAACAGCAGGCAATAGACGTTGCGAAGGCGCGGCGAGGCGACCTCGAACATCAGGACGCCCAGTCCGATGGCGACCGTCATCGTCGCGATAACCGTGACGAATTCCCATTTCACCGACACCCAGACGGCGTTGAGAAAGCGGCGGTCGACGAACAGGTCGGCGAAATTCGAGAACCAGACATAGGAATAGGCTGTCGAGCTGAGTTCACGGTTCTGCAGGGCGATGACGACCGCGTAGAGCGTCGGCACCATCGACAGCACCAGAAGGATGGCGAGTGTCGGCACGACGAAGGTGACCGGCAGGGATGAGCGTCGCGGCATCTGTCTAACCTCTGCTGCGTCTCGAACGATTGAGCATGACTGACCTTTCGCGCGAAGGCTGGCTCAAACCGCAATGATGAACCAAGACCTGCGGCGCACAGGTTCCGGCGCTCCACCGAATGCCGTGGACCGCGCGCCGCAGGGGGAGGATGGCTTATTTCTTCACCAGCTCGTTGGCATAAGCCTCGAGTTCGTTGAGGCCGCCCTTGATATCGGTGCGGGTGCCGGTGACCAGTTCCTCGAGGATGATGCCCCAGCGGTCGCCGAGATCGGGCCAGCGCGGGTCCTGCCAGAAATTGACCGCCGTGACCTTGCCGGTTTCGGCCAGTGCCTGGCCGAGATCGGCGCCGTAGATATCGGCGAATTCCTTGCTGGCCAGGATGCTGGTGCGGTTCAGCTCGCCGAACTGGTGGGCGTCGAGCCGGCGCTTCTCGTTTTCCTTCGATGTTGCCCAGGCGATGAACAGGCCGGCGCATTTCTTCGACGCGTCGTCGGCATTGGCCTTCGTCGCGATGGCGAGGCCATGGCCGTAACCGCCGCCCGGCAGTGGCGACGGCGGCGGCATGAAGCCGATGTTGCCGACGACCTGCGAGGTCTTCGGATCGACCGCCATGCCCGACAGCGGCGTCGATTCGACCAGGATCGCGACCTGGCCCGACAGGAAGGCGCCGGTCGATTCATCCCAGCTGCCGGTCTGCGTGCCGGGCGCCGAATCCTTGAACAGTTTCAGGTAGGTCTCGGTCGCCTTGACCGCGGCATCCGAATTGAAGGCCGGCTTGTCACCGTCGAACCACTGGCCGCCATAGGCCTTGAAGAAGGGCATCCAGCGCCAGACATTGGCGCCCGAACCGCGCGCGCCGCGCAGCGCGATGCCATACATGCCCTTGTCCGGATTGGTCAGCTTCGGCACGTCGGCGATCAGCTCGTCCAGCGTCTTCGGCGGCTGGATGCCGGCGGCCTCCAGCACGTCCTTGCGATAGACCATCAGGTCGCCGCCGCCGGTCAGCGGCGCGAACCAGACCTTGCCGTCATAGGTGGCGACCTTCTGGCGGCCGGGGTCGAAGTCGGCATAGTCGTAGTCGGCCGGATAGTAGTCGGCCAGCGGCACGATCCATTTCGAGGAAGCGAACAGCGCGACATTGGCTTCGTCGACATAGTAGACGTTGTAGTTGCCGACCGTGGACGCGTCGGCGCGCGATTTTGCCCGGCGGTCGTTCTCGTTGAGGTAATCGATCTGGAAGCCGGCGCCGGCAAGCTTCTCGAACTCGGCCTTGGAGTCCTCCAGAAGCGTCAGGCCGTCACGTGGCTGCGCCAGCACCTTGACCGGCGCCGAGCAGACCGGCGCCTGCGCTAAAGCGATGGTTGAAACGGTAGCGGAAAGCATGAAAGCTGCACCAAGGCTGGCAGCGAGCCGAATTGGTTTCATTATTTTCTCCTCCAGGAACACGTCGCAGGAAGCGGACGTCCTCGGGTTGCGCGATCCTCACCATCGCCCGAGCGACTTGCCACCCATCGCCAAAATGCGGAGTTGCAGCGGCTCGCGCTAGAAGCTCCGTTGCAGAAGACCTGTACTTTTATGCATTGTGCGACGCAAAAACCGGCATCCGGTTGCGCCCAATCTCACATGAGTATCGATCGGACTCGGGGGCGGTGGTTTTTAGGGCGTGCTTACGCGCGCATCGCCAGCCGCTGCCGCGACAGCTTGCGATAGGATGACGGCGTCATCTTGTGCTTGCGCATGAAGGCGCGGTTGAAATTGGAGATGTTCATGTAGCCGACCTGGAAACAGATGTCGGTGATCGGAATATCGGTATCGGCCAGCAGCTTGCAGGCCTGCCACAGCCTCAGCTTGGCAAGGTGGTCACTGAAGGAATTGCCGGTGTTCTTCTGGAAAAAGCGCGAGAATGTGCTCTCGGTCATCCCAGCGAGCGCCGCCACATCAGGCAGCTTCAGATCCTCGGCGAAATGCTGGAACAGATAGGTCAGCGTGCGCTGGATGATGTCGAGCGAGGCGGCATCCAGAACAGGGGAGAAATCCGGCGAGGACAACAGCTCGTATTCGTCGGTCCTGGCGAGGAGATCGACGAGGTTCAGGAACAGGCAGAACCTGGTTAGCCCGCTGACCTCCCCCATCCGTTCCATCAGCTCGGCGCCTTCCAATGCCGTGCGGCCATGAAAAACCATGCCGCGCAGCGACCGCTCCAGGAACGGCTCCAGTTCGCGCAGTTCGGGCAACAGGCCAGCCGAGCCGCGCAGCCTCTCGGCATCGAACTGGAGGACGATGTCGCGGCCTTCGATCAGCTCGCCCGGCTGCACCGCCGTCACCCAATCATGCGGCAGCCCGCCGCCGACGATGGTCAGATAACCCGGCCCGAACTCGCCGATGTGGTCGCCGACCAGCACCACACCGGAGGATTTTCGCAAGAGGTGGATTTCGTACTCCGGATGGAAATTCCAGACATTGCGCTCCCAGGGATAGTCGTCCAGCCGCCACAGGAAACTGTCGCTCGCCTCGGTGACGATATGTTCGAAGGCCGGCGCCGTGCGAAGCGTCGCAACCGGATTCCTTCTGCGCCTGAACTGCATCCTGCCTCCTGCAAATTTGGGTTCCGTGGCACCTCGCTCGTCCTTGCAATGCGTAGCAGCCTTGAGGCCATGTGTGAAATGGGCCGTCGGAGAGCGTCGGTCACGAGGCTTCAGCGTCATCGGCGATCCGACTGGATCAATCTGTTCCCGCCCCTCCTCCCTTGCCTTCATGTCGCGTTTCGTACAAAAGCTGACGTAAACGCCGCGAAACCGAAGGTCTCGCCGTTTGCAATGCGGCTTCCGGCTTTTTTGCCGATGCGCCGCAACCTTGAAAGAGCGGAATAATGTCTGCGATCGAAGCCGGCGCTCGCGCGCCGGAAAATCTTTGGCTTCAGGAAATCAGGGCGACTTTGGCGCTCGCCTGGCCCATGGTGCTGACCAATCTCGGCCAGACCGCCATGACGGCCACCGACGTCATGATGATGGGCAGGCTGGGGGCGGACACGCTGGCCAGCGGCGCGCTTGGCGCCAATCTCTATTTCATGCCGCTGATCTTCGGCCTCGGCCTGATGCTGGCGACCTCGCCGATGATGGCGACCGAGCTCGGCCGCCGCCGTCATTCGGTGCGCGACCTGCGCCGCACCGTGCGCCAGGGCCTGTGGCTGGCGATCCTCATCTGCATTCCGATCTGGATCTTTCTCTGGCACGGCGAGAACGTGCTGCTCGCCATGGGCCAGGAGCCCGCTCTGGCGCATAGCGCCGGCATCTACCTGCGCTGGCTGGAATGGGCGGTGCTGCCCTTCTACGGCTATATCGTGCTGCGTTCGTTCATCTCGGCGCTGGAGCGGCCGGGCTGGGCATTGATAATCGTCTTCGTCGCCGTCGCCTGCAACGCGCTCTTCAACTGGGTGTTCATGTTCGGCAATCTCGGCGTCCCGGCCATGGGCATATCAGGCTCGGGCCTTGCCACCTCGCTGTCCTCAACGCTGATGTTCGTCGGCATGGCCGCCGTGGTGATGTGGGAGAAGAAGTTCAGGCGCTATCATCTGTTCGGCCGCTTCTGGCGGTCCGACTGGCCGCGCTTCAAGGGCCTGCTACGGCTTGGCCTGCCGATCGCCGGCATCCTTGCTTTCGAGGTGACGATCTTCAATGCCGCGGCGCTGCTGATGGGCCTTATCGACGCGGATTCGCTTGCCGCGCACGCCATCGCCATCCAGATCGCCTCGATCTCCTTCATGGTGCCGCTCGGCCTCAACCAGGCGGTGACGGTGCGCGTCGGGCTTGCGCATGGCGCCGGCAATCCGGAAGGCGTCTCGCGCGCCGGCTGGACCCCCTTCGTCATCGGCGTCTCGTTCATGGCCTTGATGGGCCTGGTAATGATCCTGTGGCCGCATCTCCTGATCAGCGCCTTCATCGATCTTGCAAACCCCGCCAATGCCAGGGTGATCACGCTTGCCGTATCGTTCCTGGTCTTCGCGGCCCTGTTCCAGGTCTTCGACGGCGCGCAAGCGGTTGCCGCCGGCATGCTGCGCGGCCTGCACGACACCAAGGTGCCGATGATCTATGCCGCCATCGGCTATTGGGGCGTCGGCCTGCCGTTGGGCGTGCTGCTCGCCTTTCCTTTCGGCTTCCACGGCGTCGGCATCTGGATCGGGCTGTCCAGCGGACTGGCGGTGGTGGCGGCGCTGCTTCTGGCGCGCTGGTTGCGGCGGGATCGCCTGGCGCCGCCGCTGGTGGTCGGACATTGAACGTAACCGGTTGCCTAAATTCTGGTGGCCGGTTGCTTTGCCGGCTCAGTGCCCGGCCGCACGCTTCTCCAGCCGGCGGGCGTATTGCGTCAGGGGAAAGCACATGAGGAAGAAGATCAGCGCCACCAGCCCATAGACCTTGAACGGTTCGAAGGTCGCGTTGTTGATGGCGTTCGAGGTTCGCACCAGCTCCTCGAAGCCGATGATCGAGGTCAGCGCCGTCGACTTGATGAGCTGCACCAGAAAGCCGACCGTCGGCGCGCGGGTGATCGAAAACGCCTGCGGCAGGATGATCAGCCGCAGTTCCTTGCAGATAGTGCAGGCCGAGGCTGGCGCCGGCATCCCATTGTCCTCGCGGCAGCGCGTCGACGCCGGAGCGCCAGATCTCGGCCAGATAGGCGCTGGCGAAGAAGGTCAGGCCGAGCACGGCCGCCGTCCATGCCTCGATGCGGAACCCGAGCATCGGCAGGCCGAAGAACATCAGGAAAAGCTGCATCAGGAGCGGCGTTCCCTGGAACAAAGCAATGTAGCCGGAGGCGAGGCGCCGGGTCCATTTGTTCTTGGCGATCCTGAAGAACAGCACGATCATGCCGACCACCGCGCCGCCGACGAAGGCGGCCAGCGACAGCAGCACCGTCCAGCGGGCGGCAAGCACAAGATTGCGAACGATGTCCCAGAAAGTGAACTCGATCATGCTACGCCGGCCCCCAAGGCACGGCGCCCGCCTGTGACCAGAAGCCTCCGCAAGGCCATCGATAGAAGCAGATAGACCATCGTCACGACGAAATATGTCTCGAAGGAGCGGAAGGTGCGCGCCTGCAGCATGTCGGCCTCGTAGGTGAGCTCGCGCACGGCGATCTGCGACACCACGGCGGACTCGAGCATCATGATGACGATCTGACTGGTAAGCGCCGGATAGATGACCTTGAGCGCCTGGGGCAGCACGATCTTGACGAACACCTGACGCGGCCGAAGGCCAAGCGCCAGCGCTGCTTCGGTCTGTCCGTGCGGCACGGCGTCAAGCCCGGCGCCGACGATCTCGATCGTATAGGCCGCCATGTTAAGCGTCATCGCCAGCATGGCGGCCAGAATGGGATCGAGCCTGATCCCGAGGCTGGGCAGGCCGAAGAAGATGAAGAACAGCTGCACCAGGAACGGCGTGTTGCGCATCACTTCGACATACCAGGCGATGGCCTGGCGAAGCAGCACGGGGCCGTTTCGCCGTCCCGCGGCACCCAGGATGCTGAGCAACGTTCCCGCCAGCGTGGTCACGACGATCAGAAGGATCGTCGTGGCGGCGCCACGCGCGATGTCAGCGGCGGCAGCCGGAAGCCAGCCGAAGGTCACGGAGGTTCAATCCTTGAGGTTGTCGGGATTGAGCGGCGTCTTCAGCCAGGCTTTCGAGCTTTCGTCCAGCTTGCCGTCTGCCAGCATCTTGGCAACGGCGTCGTTGACCGCCTTCTTGAGGCCGTCCTCATTCTTGTTGAGGCCGATATGCGAGGGCGAGGTCAGAAGCTGGAACTTCTGCTCGGGCTTGAGCGCATCCTGCTTGGCCAGCACCTGCGCGCCGACATCGTTGCCGACGACCATGAGCTGGGTCTGGCCGGAAATGAAGGCCTGGATCACCGAATTGTAGTTGTCGAAGCGCTTGATGTCGGCCGAGGCGGGTGCGGCCTCCGTCAGCGAGGTGTCTTCGAGCGTACCGCGATTGACGGCGATCGACTTGTCGGCAAGGTCTTGCTTGCCCTTGACCGCCATCGCCGCCGGACCGATCACGGCGATGTAGTAGGGTGCGTAAGCGGCGGCGAAGTCGATCACCTGCTCACGCTCCTTGGAGTAACCGACGCTCATCAGTATGTCGACGCGATGGTCGTTCAGGTACGGGATTCGGTTCTGGCCGGTGACCGCAATGGGATTGAGCTTCACCTTGAGCGTGTCGGCGATGTACTGCGCGACATCCATATCGTAGCCCTTGAGGCTCATGTCGGCGCTGGCCGAGGAGAAGGGCGGGAAATCGGCGAAGACACCGACATTGACGGTGCCGGCCTTGGTGATGTCAGCCAGCGCGTCGGCATTGGCGGCCTGTGTGGCGAGACCGAGTCCGGCAGCGCCCATCACCAGGATGGCGGCGATGGACGAGTTGAGTGTCGAGTGGATTGTCATTGTTATTCCCCTTCTGGAAGCTTTGTTCGTTTTCCGTCGGCCGCCGGCTCCAGCGCGACGGCCGCCTTTGCTTTTGCTGAACGTCAGGCGCCCTTGCTTGTAACGGCCGGGCTGAACACCATCAGGCTCAGTATCTCGAACAGCACCTGCGCGCCGGCATGCGCGGTGTTGGTGGTGGCGTCATATTGCGGCGCCACCTCGACGACATCGCCGCCGACGATGTTGAGGCCTTTGAGGCCGCGCAGCAGTTCCAGCACTTCCCGCGTCGTCAGCCCACCGACTTCCGGCGTACCGGTGCCCGGGGCGAAGGCCGGATCGACGCTGTCAATATCGAAGGAGACATAGGTCGGGCCGTCGCCCACGATCCTGCGCGCCTTCTCGATGATGGCGGGGATGCCAAGGCCGGTTACTTCCTCCGCATGGATCACGGTCATGCCGGACTCGTAGGTGAACTCCCACAGATATTCGGCCGAACCGCGGATACCGATCTGAATGGTGCGCGTCGGATCGAGCACGCCGTCGAGCACCGCGTTGCGGAATGGGCCGCCGTGGTGGAACTTGGTCATGTCGAACAGGCCGCTGGTGTCGCAATGGGCGTCGATGTGGATGAGGCCGACTGGAGCCTTTTTGCCGACGGCCTTCAGGATCGGATGGCTGATCGAATGGTCACCGCCGACAGACAAGGGAATGACGCCGGCATCGACGATCTGGTTGGTACGGCGCTCGATGTCCTCATGGCTGGTTTCCAGCCTATAGCGGCTGCGGAACGGCGTGTCGCCGATGTCGGCAACCCGAAGCTCATGCGTCGGCGCGCATTCCAGCACATGATTGTAGGGGCCAATACGCTCAATGGCGCGCAACGCCCGCGGCCCGAAACGCGAGCCCGGCCGGTTGGTGACGCCGAGGTCCATCGGCACGCCTGTCATCGCCACCTGCAAATCGCCGAAATCCGGATTGTCCGCCGATATTTCACGATAGGGCGCGGCCAGGAAGGTCGGAATTCCGGAATAGGGTGCGAGCCGCGTGCCCGACTTGGAGAAGATCTTGTCGGCGACCTTGCGGAACTTCGGATCGAACATCTCGCCGCCATGGCTCTCGCCATATTTGCGCCGCAGCGCGTCGAGCTTGCCCCGATCGTAACCCATATCGCTCCTCCTGGGTGATGCAGTGTGCCGTGGGCAGGCGAGCCGGCCACCATCCGGCCGGGCCGCTGTGTCCCGCTGGCCGCCTGCGGATTTCACGTCTTGATGCTGTTCCGGGCCAAAGTGTCCGGCAGCCGCATTGAAAAAGCAATTGATATTGTTAAGGTGTTTTCTGTGAGAAAATCTCACAATTAACCCGCCGAGCACGATGGCCAAACGCCTGCCGCCCCTCAACCCGCTGCGCGCCTTCGAGGCGACGGCGCGCCATGCCTCGCTGACCAAGGCGGCGAGCGAGCTGAACGTTACGCATGGCGCCGTCAGCCACCAGATCAAGGCGCTCGAGCAGTCACTCGGCGTCAAGCTGTTCGAACGCGTCGGCCAGCGGGTCAAGCTGACGCCGCATGGCGCCGAACTTTTGCCGGCGGTGTCGACGGCCTTCGAAGGCATTGCCGCCGCCACGCAGCGGTTGACGCGGCCGGCGAGCAGCGGCGCGCTTTCGGTATCCTGCGTGCCGGCATTGCTGCTTTTGTGGATGACGCCGCGGCTGGGCAGCTTCACCGCACAATATCCCGACATCCAGCTGACGCTCATCCCCTCCAACGATCCAAGAGACATCCGTGCGCCGCATGTCGATGTCTGCGTACATTATGGCGACGGCAGCTGGGCCGATTGCTGGATGCGCAAATGGTCCGGCCTCGAACTGTTTCCCGTGGTCAGCCCGACCCTGATCAACAACCGGCCGATCCGCGGCGTGAGGGACCTTGCCGACCACGTCTTCCTGCATGGCGACGACGGCCGCGAATGGCACACCTGGCTGGCCGCCGCTGATGCACTGGACCTGGAGCGCGGTCGCCGCCATCATTTGGGCGATGCGCGCATGGCGGCGGAGGCCGCCGTGCACGGCCATGGCGTGGCGCTGGGTGACTCGGTGACGGCAAGCGCGCTGCTGGCCAGGGGCATGCTGGTCGCGCCGTTCAGCCTTTCGGTGCCGGCGGTCGATGATTTCTATGTCGTCTGCCGCAACGAAATGCGGGCGACGCCGATCGTGCAGGTGTTCATCGACTGGCTGTTTGCCGAGAAGGCGCAGGATGACGGCCGCGCCGATGCCCCCGTCGCGGGTCGCCTTGTCACCCGCCGCAAGCGCCCGGCGCTCAAGGTAATGGGCAGCAGACCCGCGGGCTGATGTCGGCCCGTGCCCGCCAAACGCAGGTCTTTCTTTTTTGTCGGGCCAGCCTGAAACCGGGCAGCGCTTTTGCCAATTCGATGCTATGAGGCCTGTCGCGATCATGGGCGTCAGGCAGCGAAGGCGGTAACGAGACATGGCCAGGACCGATATTGCGCGGCGCGTCTACAACCATACCTGGAAACTCGACCCGATCGTGCGCAGCCTGCTGGACACGGATTTCTACAAGCTTCTGATGCTGCAGATGATCTGGGGCATGTACCCCAAGGTCGACGCCACCTTTTCGCTGATCAACCGCACCACTTCGGTGCGGCTGGCCGAGGAGATCGACGAGGGCGAGTTGCGCGAACAGCTTGACCACGCCCGCACCTTGCGCTTCTCCAAGAAGGAGATGATCTGGCTGGGGGGCAACAATTTCTATGGCCGCAAGCAGATCTTCGAGCCGGAATTCCTGGCCTGGCTCGAAAATTTCCGGCTGCCCGACTACGAGCTTTCCAGGCGCGGCGGGCAGTATGAACTCTCCTTCAGCGGCCCGTGGATGTACACCACGCTGTGGGAGATACCCGCACTCGCCATCATCAACGAATTGCGCTCGCGCGCCGCCTTGCGGTCGTTCGGGCCTTTCACGCTCGACGTGCTCTACGCCCGCGCCAAGGCCAAGATGTGGGCCAAGACCGAACGGCTGAAGGCGCTGCCCGGCATCCGTATTTCCGACTTCGGCACGCGCCGGCGCCATTCCTTCCTGTGGCAGCGCTGGTGCGTGGAAGCACTGAAGGAAGGCATCGGCGAGGCTTTCACCGGCACCTCCAACGTGCTTCTGGCCATGGACAACGACCTCGAGGCGCTGGGCACCAACGCGCATGAACTGCCGATGGTGCTTGGGGCGCTGGCCAATTCGGAAAAGGAATTGAAACAGGCGCCCTACAAGGTGCTGCAGGATTGGCAGCGCTACTATGGCGGCAATTTGCTGATCGTGCTGCCCGACGCCTTCGGTACGGCTTCCTTCCTGCGCGACGCGCCGGATTGGGTGGCCGACTGGACGGGCTTTCGCCCCGACAGCGCGCCGCCGATCGAGGGCGGCGAGAAGATCCTGTCCTGGTGGCGCGAGAAGGGCAAGGACCCCAGGCAGAAGCTGCTGATCTTCTCCGACGGGCTCGAGGTCGAGACCATCGAGGAGACCTACCGCCACTTCAAGGGCAAGGTGCGCATGTCCTTCGGCTGGGGCACGAACCTGACCAATGATTTCGAGGGCTGCGCGCCTACGGCGACCGACAGCCTCGACGCCATATCGCTGGTCTGCAAGGTCACCGAGGCCAACGGCCGGCCAGCGGTCAAGCTCTCCGACAATCCGTCCAAGGCGACGGGCGACCTCAAGGAGATCGAGCGGTATCTGCGCATCTTCGGTGAAAAGGACCGGGTGGAGCAGTTGGTCAAGGTGTGAGGGCACCACCGGTGCTTCCGGCATCGCCATACGAGACGGCAAAGTCGGATAGGCTGAGTTCCTTGGCGCCCCCCTCTGTCCTGCCGGACATCTCCCCCTCAAGGGGGAGATCATGCTGTCATCTTCGTCTTCGCGAACCTCCGGCGTTGCAAGGGAAGCGCCGACAGAGAAACCGCCAATCTCCCCCCTTGAGGGGGAGATGTCCGGCAGGACAGAGGGGGGCGCCGTAGAGTGCCCTCGTCGGTCATTAGCATCTTTGCCTATCGCTCTATTGCTCCTCTCACCCACCCCAGCCTTCGCCCACGCCTCGGACCGCGGCCACGTCCTGCTTCTCCCGACCGGCTATTACCTTGTCGGCGGCGCTTTCGCCGTGGCCGCCAGCTTCCTCGTGCTGGCGCTGCTGGCAGCGGATCGGCTCGAACGTTTCTGGCGGCGGCGCCTGCCACTGTTCACACTGGGTGATGATGCCCGCACCGCTGCCAGCCTGATATCCTTTGCCGGCTTTGCATTCCTCATCTCCGCCGGCTTTCTCGGCAGCCGCGATCCGCTCTCCAACCCGCTGCCTCTGGTGATCTGGACACTGCTGTGGGCCGGCTTCACGCTGCTGCAAGGTTTCCTTGGCGATCTCTGGTCCTGGCTCAATCCCTGGTACGGGCCGGTGCGTCTCCTGTTGCGTCTGACCGGCAGAGGCGATGAAGCGGCCTGGCGCCTTCCGCCATGGCTCGGCTGCTGGCCGGCTGTCGTCCTGTTCTTCGCTTTTGCCTGGTTCGAACTCATCGATCCGGCGCCCGACGATCCGACGCGGCTGGCCTGGGCCGCCGGCCTCTACTGGTTGTTCACCTTGCTGGCGATGCTGTTGTTCGGTTATAGGGCGTGGGCCAGTAGCGGCGAGTTCCTCACCGTCTTCTTCTCGATGGTGGCACGCTTCGCGCCGGTCGTGCGCGACGAACGCGGCCGGCTCGCGCTATGCTGGCCGGGCGCCAAGCTGCTGACCGCCGCGCCTTTGCCGGCAAGCGGCGTGGCCTTCCTGCTGCTCGCCCTGTCCTCGGTTTCCTATGACGGCCTGTCGAAGACCTTCTTCTGGCTGGGCCTGTTCGGCATCAATCCGCTTGAATTCCCCGGCCGCACGGCGGTGATCGGCAGCGGCAGTTTCGGCCTCGTCCTGACATTCATGCTGCTTGCGGCGGTCTTCCTGCTTGCCGTGGTCGTCGGCCAGAAGCTCGCCGGCGAAGGCCACAGGCTTGGCGAGGCGACGGGACTGCTGGTCTGGTCGATCGTGCCGATCGCGCTCGCCTACCACATCGCGCACTACCTGACGGCGCTGCTGGTCGACGGCCAGTATGCGCTTGCGGCACTGTCCGATCCGTTTGCGCTCGGCTGGAACCTTTTCGGCACCGCCGACATGCAGATCGAAGCCGGTATCGTCGCCGGCGCGGGCTCGGCATGGTGGCTGTGGAACATCCAGGCCGGTGCCATCATTCTCGGTCATCTGCTTGCTGTGCTCGTCGCCCACGGCTTCGCCGCACGCCTGCATCCGGTTCCCGCCCGCGCCGCGCTCAGCCAGTTTCCGCTCACCTTGCTGATGATCGCCTACACCGTCTTCGGCCTCTGGCTGCTCGCCACGCCGACCGTTGGCTAGACGCGGTGGAAATAAACCGGGATCCCCCTGGGGAAACGGCATTGCCGTGTCCGGACTTTGGTGATTTAGTTTGTACACATGCAATTTCGGCCGTCCGCAGGAAGCGGTCTGCTACGTTCCAGCCATTGGTCAAAACTCAAAAACAGGGGAACTGCCGTGACTGACAAGAATGGGTTTTTCGATCTCTCCAAGGCCGGTCTCACCCGCCGCACCGCGCTGAAGGGTCTGGCCGCCGGCGCCGGCCTGGCGGTCGCGCCCGGTTTCGTCCGCTACTCCCAGGCGCAAAGCTCCGCCCCGGTCAAGATCGGCTTCCAGTCGCACCGAACCGGCATCGGCGCCGCCTATGGCCGCTGGTACGAGAAGACCACGGCCGCGGCGGTCAAGGCGATCAACGCGGCCGGCGGCATCAATGGCCGGCCGGTCGAGGTCATCATCGAGGATGACGGCACCGATCCCGGCCGGGGTGCCGAGGTGGTTGGCAAGTTCGCCACCCAGCACAAGACCGACATCGTCTTCGGCACCTTGTTCTCGCATGTCGTCATCGGCTCGGCACCCGCCGCCGGCGAAGCCAAGATGCCCTATTTCGTCGTCAGCGAAGGCCACCATGTCGCCTCGACCAAGCTCAACCGCTATGTCTTCCAGCCCGGCATCACCGACGTGAAGAGCCAGATCCAGTCGATGGCGCCGTGGATCGCGGCCAATGCCGGCAAGAAGGTGACACAGATCTTCCCCGATTTTGCTTTCGGCTACGACCACCGCGACTACCTCCCGCCGGCGTTGAAGGCGCAAGGCGCAGAGGTCATCGCGCAAATCGCCATTCCACCGACGGAGAGCTCCTTCACCAAATACTTCCCGCAGATCCCTGCCGAGACCGAGGTGATCTACCACGTCATGGTCGGCCCGGCGGTGCTCACCTTCGTCAAGGAGCTTGGCGAGTTCTACGGCTCCAACCGGCCGCAGCTGTTCGGCTTCATCGATTCGCTCGAAGCAGTCGACATCAACAGCCCCGGGCTCGAATTCCTGGATGGCAGTCATTTCTGGGAGGGCTCGCCGCGTTATGCCCAGGCGGACGATTCCGAGGCGCAGAAGGCCTATCGCGCCGCCGTCGGCATCGACGACAATGGCGCGGCCATCGGCGACCCCAAGGATGTCTCCACCGCCGCGCACATGTTCGGCTGCTGGGAGACGCTCTACGTCGTCAAGAAAGCGATGGAAGACGCCGGCTACAAGGGCCCGGAAGACCGCGCCAAGCTGGTCGAGGCGACCGAGGCGCTGACCGAATTCGCCGAAGGTCCGGAGCATCCGCAGGGGCCAAAAACCTTCAACGGCAAGATCCACCAGTGCTTCGGCATCCAGAACATCTCCAAGGTCGACGGCGGCAAGCTCAAGGTGGTGCACAAGACCAAGATCGAGGACGGGCTTTACGAGGCCGAGGGGGATTATACGACGCAGGCGTTATAGGCCGGCTCAACAGCAAGCGTGAGCGCCAAGCCACCCCCCTCTGTCCTACCGGACCCGGCCCTTCGCTGTCGCTCCGGGCGTTCGTCGTTCGGAAAGCCAAGCAATTGGCTTTCCGTCCGCTGCGCGGACCACTTCTCACCCCCCTCAAGGGGCGCGATTGCGCTATCGGTGAGTGCCTAACCCATGCATTTCGGACCCCACCTCCTCCTTGCCGCCCTCGAAGGGCTCGTCACATCCGCCGTGCTGGCGCTGACCGCGCTTGGGCTGTCGCTGGTGTTCGGCGTGATGCGCGTGGTCAACGTCGCGCATGGCGAGTTCTTCATGCTGGGAGCCGTGCTCGCCTGGGCGATCACGACTGCGATCGGAGGCCATCCGGCGCTCGGGTTCCTGGCGGCACTTATCATCGCACCGCTGGTCGTCGGCGCCCTTGCACTGGTGGCCGAGCGGCTGGTGCTGCGCCGGCTGAACTACAATCCGGAAGCCACCATCGTCGCCACCATCGGCATGCTCTACATCATCCAGCAGCTGGCGCTGACCTTCTATGGTCCGGAAGCGCGCCCGGTAGAGCCGCCCTTCAGCTATCGCATCCTTCTGCCGTGGTTCGGCTATTCGGGCTACAAGCTGTCGATCATCGCGGCATCCGTCCTTCTGCTCGTGGTGACATGGCTGGTGCTGACGCGCACCAGGGTCGGCCTCGTCATGCGTGCCACGCAGTATGACAGCGAGACGGCACAGGCCTTCGGCATCCCTGTCGATCGTGTCTATGGCGGCGTCTTCGCGCTCGGCGCCATGCTCGCGGCCATTGCGGCGGTGCTGATCGTGCCGATCAGCCAGGCGCATTACCTGATGGGGCAGGATCCGCTGCTGCTGTCCTTCATCGTCGTCATCATCGGCGGCCTCGGCTCGTTGCGCGGAACCGTCATCGCCGCCGTGCTGATCGGGCTGTCGGACGGCATCATTTCGGTGTTCTTCTCGCCGACGCTGGCCAAGATCATCGCCACGCTGCTGGTCGCCATGGTGCTGGTGTTCCGGCCGCAGGGCCTGTTCGGGACGGCGACGCGATGAGCGAGACCTCGCCGGCAAAAGCCTACGGCTTGCATCTCGGCGTCATCGCGCTGCTTTTTGTCCTGAGCTTCGTGCTGCCGGACTATCATCACGGCCTCGTCGCCCGCATCATGGTGCTGGCGGTCTTCGCCATGGGCTACAACATGCTGTTCGGCTATGTCGGCCTGCTCAGTCTCGGTCATGCCATGTTCTTTGCCGCCGGCCTCTACGGCGCCGGCCTTGCCGTCATCCAGCTTGGCTGGAGCGTGCCGGCGGCTTTGTTGAGCGGTATCGCCTGCGGCGCGGTGCTGGCACTGGTGATCGGGCTGCTGGCGCTGCGCACTACGGGTGTCGCCTTCATGATCGTCACCATGATGTTCGCGCAGGTCTTTTACCTCCTCATCCTCTATTTTGCCGCGTGGACCGGCGGCGACCAGGGCATGGTGGTGCCGCAGCCGGCACGCGTCCTGAATTTCGGCGCGACGTCGCTCGATCTCACCAATCCGACGGTGCGCTACATGAGCGCGCTGGCTCTGTTCTCGCTCGTGCTTCTGGTCACGCTGGCCGTCGTCCGCTCCCGATACGGCCGCGTGCTGGTCGCCATCCGCGAGAACGAGGAACGGACCAAAATGCTGGGGTACGACACCTTCTCCAACAAGCTCGCCGCCGTGGTCGTCTCCGGCGCCATCTGCGCGGCGTCGGGCGCTGCCTATGCGCTGCTGTTCGGCTATGTCGGCTCGAGCTTCGCCTCGGTACAGTACTCGATCCTGCCGCTGCTGTGGGTGCTGCTCGGCGGCGCCGCCACCACGCTCGGACCGCTGATCGGCACGCTGTTCATGTACTATGTCATCGACGTCACCAGCGGCTTCACCTCCGCCTACCTGTTGATCGTCGGCGTCGCGTTGATCCTGCTGGTGCTGTTCTTCCCGAAAGGCATTCTGGGCAGCATCCGGCAGCGCTGGCTCGGATGGCTGCCATGACGCCGCTTCTGACCACCAAAGGCCTGTCGCGCAATTTCGGCGGCCTGCGCGCCGTCGACAGCGTCGATTTCACCTTGGTGCCGGGCGAAATCCGCGCCGTCATCGGCCCCAACGGTGCCGGGAAGACCACTTTCGTCAGCCTGATCAGCGGCCGAATCCCGCCCTCGTCCGGATCGATCGTTTTCGACGGCTCCGACATCACCGGCCTGCCGGCCTATGTCAGGGTCCGCCAAGGCATTGCCTACACGTTCCAGATCACCAGCATCTATGCCAACCTGTCCGTTTACGCCAACGTCGCGCTGCCAGTGCAACTGACGCTACGGCATGGCCATTCCAAGAGCGCGATACAGGCCGCTGTCATGTCGGCGCTCGCACGCACTGGGCTGGCCGACCGCGCCCATATGCCGGCCGGTCAATTGTCCTATGGCCACCAGCGCCTGCTGGAGGTGGCGATGGGCCTGGCGCTGAAGCCGCGCCTGCTGATCCTCGACGAGCCGACGCAGGGGCTCGCCGACAGCGAGATCGACAATTTCATCGCCCTGGTGCGCGAGATCGCCAGGGACGCCACCGTGCTCCTGATCGAGCACAACATGCCTGTCGTCATGCAGCTTGCCGACCGCATCACCGTTTTCAACGCCGGCAAGATCCTGGCAGAGGGCACGCCGGAGGCGATCCGCGAAAATGCGGCGGTGCAGGAAGCCTATCTGGGGACCGCCCCATGACCGAGACGAGCAAGACGCAAGCGTTGCGGATCGCGGGACTGGACTGCTTCTATGGCGAAGTTCAGGTGCTCTATGGGCTCGACCTGGCGCTGAACAAGGGCGAGGTGCTGTGCCTGTTCGGCCGCAACGGCGCCGGCAAGACGACGACGCTGAAAGCCATCATGGGGCTGGTCCGGGCGAGTGCCGGTTCGATCAGCCTCGCAGGCCAGGAATTGACCGGTCTGGCCGCCCACGAGGTGCCTAAAGCCGGCATTGCCTATGTGCCGCAAGGCAGGCGGCTGTTCGCCGAAATGACGGTGGCGGAGAACATCGAGATCGGGCTGATGGCGCGCGGCAAGGGGAAGGCCGTGCGCGAAAACGTGCTCAACCTGTTCCCGCTGCTGCGTCAGCGGCTCAGGCAGCGCTCGGGCACCTTGTCGGGCGGCGAGCAGCAGATGCTGGCCATGGCACGCGCGCTCTGCCTGGAACCGCAGGTGCTACTGCTCGACGAGCCGACCGAAGGGCTGATGCCGTCGATGATCGCAAAAATCCGCGAGACGGTGGCCAAGCTGCGCGAACTGGGCGTTTCCACCATCCTGGTGGAGCAGCGGGTCGATGCCGTGCTGTCGGTCGCCGACCGCGTCGCCTTCATCGAGAATGGCCGCAACCGTGAGACGGTCGACGTAGAGGCGTTGCGCGCCGACCCGTCGGCGGTCAGGCGCTATGTCGGCGTAGGCTGAGGATTTGCCCTCCCCTTGTGGAAGGTAAGGGCCTGGCGTCCTCGCCGGCTCACCCGAAGAACAGGAAGCCCGCCATCAAGAACGTGGGGATCAGCACCGCGCCCGACCATGCCGTGTAGCCGAAAAAACCCGGCATGTTCACGCCGCGGTGCCGGGCAATGGCGTAGACCATGAAGTTCGGCGCGTTGCCGATATAGGTGTTGGCGCCCATGAACACCGCACCCGCCGAGATCGCCGCCAAGGTCGAAGCGAGCTCCGTCATCAGATGCCGGGGAGCGCCGCCGGCCAGCTCGAAGAACACCAGGTAGGTCGGAGCGTTATCCAGGAAGGACGACAGCGCTCCGGTCAGCCAGAAATAGGCGAGATCGTTGGGCATGCCCTGCGCTGACGTGACGAGCGCGACCAGCGGCGCCAGCGCGCCTTCGTGGCCGGCCCTCAGGATGGCGACCACGGGCACGATGCAGACGAAGATGCCGGCGAACAGTTTCGCCACTTCCGCGATCGGCCCCCAGTTGAAACCGTTCGCCTGCCGATACTCCTTGCGCGAGACGGCCAGCGAAACGAAGGCAAGCGCCAGGATGACGACATCGCGCACAAGGTTCTGCAACTCGAGGTCCACCCCCTGAATGGAAAGACTGATGCCGGGCTTCCATGTGGCCGAAAGCAGGATCGCACCGATCACGCCGGCCAGCAGCGGCAGGTTGGGCAGGCCGCGGATGCGCACTTTCGTGTCCGGCGTCGGGTCCTTGATCTTTGGCGCGCCCATTTCGCGGCGATGCAGCGTGGTGTCGATCGCCAGGAAGACGGCGAGCACGACGACGCTGACGAACAGGGTCTCGCGCCAGAGGTTGGCAGTGGTCCAGAAGAAATCGACGCCGCGCAGGAAGCCGACGAACAGCGGCGGGTCGCCGAGCGGCGTCAGCGAACCGCCGATGTTGGACACCAGGAAGATGAAGAAGATGATGACATGGGCGTTGAACGGCCGGTTGTCATTGGCGCGGATGAGCGGCCGGATAAGGATCATCGAGGCGCCGGTAGTGCCGATGACGGAAGCAAGCAGGGCGCCGATGAGCAGCAGCCCGGCATTGACCAATGGCGTGCCGTGGATGTTGCCGGCCACGAGAATGCCGCCCGAAATGGTGAACAGCGCGAACAGGAGAATGATGAACGACATGTATTCGGTGAGCAGCGCATGCAGCACCGCTTCCGTTGCCACCGTCGTGCCGAAGGCCGATGCGAGCGGCACCACCACGAGAGCCGCCCAAAATGCAGCAATCTTGCCGTAATGATGCTCCCACACATGGTTGAAAAGCAGCGGTCCCGTGGCGATCGAAAGCAACAGCCCGGCAAAGGGCAGCGCCCACCACAGCGACATCGTCCGGCCTGGCAGGCCGTGCTCTTCCGCGGCGAAGGCCGTTCCCGGTAACAGCATCGCGACAGCCACCACGGCACTTGCCGTCAAAGCCGTCGCCCCTATCGACCCCTTCTCTTCTCCCACGATGAGGTCAGTCCGCCGCGTGGTCTTCGAGCGTCACGCCTGCTTGGCGCATCCTTGCCAACATCGTCTCGACCGAACCGTTGAGGTCGATCCCGCGGCAGGCATCGAGCCTGACAGTGGCCCTGAACCCCTGCTTGACCGCGTCGAGCGCCGAGAAGGCGACGCAGAAATCGGTCGCCAGGCCGACCAGGGTCAGAGTGTCGATGCCGCGCTCCCTGAGATAGCCGGCAAGGCCGGTCGGCGTCGTGTGGTCGTTCTCGAAGAAGGCCGAATAGCTGTCAATATCAGGCCGAAATCCCTTGCGGATGACGAGCTCGGCCTTGGTCCAGGCAAGACCCGAGTGAAAATCCGAGCCGAGGCTGCCCTGGATGCAATGGTCCGGCCACAATGTCTGCTGGCCGTAGGGCATCTCGATGGTTTCAAAAGGCTGGGCGCCTGGATGGCTTGAGGCAAAGCTCGAATGGCCGGCTGGATGCCAGTCCTGCGTCAGCACGACATGATCGGTTCGCCGGATCAGGTCGTTGACCAGCGGCACGATCTCGTCGCCGCCGGTCACAGCCAACGCGCCGCCAGGGCAAAAGTCGTTCTGCAGGTCGATGACGACAAGCGCTTCTTCGGCCATGGGGTTCCTTCCTGTCGGTATCGGGCGCGGGCTCCCAGGGGGATCCCGGCGAAAGAAAGCCGCTGGCGCGACCGGAGGGAGAAACTTGACCAGATGGCGGGCCGCGTCAACCATTAGAGCGCCGGGCGCAACCCCGAACGCGCAAAGGGCGCCCCAGCACCTAGATTTTGCGGAGAACAAATGCGTGGCGGCGGCAGCCGTGCGGGTGCTGCGCAAACTCCGGCTTTGACAATTTCCGCCGACTTGATATCATTTGCATACGAATGAATTTAAGCCGGGCCCGGACGCCGGCAAGTTCCCTCGGAAAGGCCCTTTTTCTGGGAAGGCAAAGCGTGATCCGTTACGCGAAACCCACCACGGTCGACGAGGCGCTCGCCCTGCTTGGCGAAGCTTCGTGGCGCATCCTTGCCGGCGGCACCGACTTCTACCCGGCGCAAGGCAACAAGCCTTTCCGCGACAATGTGCTCGACATCAACGGGCTGGCCGCGCTGCGCGGCATTGCGGAAACGGAAACGCACTGGCAGATCGGGGCGCGCACCAGCTGGACCGATATCGTTCGCCATCCCTTGCCGCCGGCCTTCGATGCGCTGAAAGCGGCCGCGCGGGAGGTCGGGTCCGTTCAGATCCAGAATGTCGCCTCGATCGCCGGCAATCTCTGCAACGCTTCGCCGGCCGCGGATGGCGTGCCGGCGCTGCTGGTGCTCGACGCCGAGATAGAACTGCGCTCGGCGCAAGCGGTGCGCCACCTGCCGCTCCGGGAATTCGTCCTCGGCAATCGCCGCACGGACCTGCGGCCCGGCGAGATGGTAACCGCCATCCGCGTGCCGAAAGCGGCCGGCGCGGGTATGTCGGCTTTCGTCAAGCTCGGCGCGCGGCGCTATCTCGTCATCTCGATCGCCATGGTGGGGGCACGCCTGGTCGTGCAGGACGGCATCGTCGAGCAAGCGGCGGTCGCCGTCGGTTCCTGCTCGGCTGTTGCAAAGCGGCTCGGCGGGGTCGAGGCGGCCCTGCGCGGACTGGCGGCGGATCATGGGCTGGCCACAGCGGTCCTCGCCGCGCCGATGGAAGAGCTGTCGCCGATCGGCGACGTGCGCGGCAGCGCCGAATACCGGCAGGACGCGGCGCGCGAAATCGTTGTCCGCGCCGTGCTTGCGGCGGCGGGGCCGATGAGCGGTGACAGGGTGGCGGCATGAACAAAGCTCAGCCTCACATCAGCCAGGCTCGACCCGGCGGGGCCCTATCCGGCAGTGATGCAGTTGGCCTGGCACGCGCGGAGATCACCTTCGCGGTCAATGGCGCCGCCGTCTCGGTCAACGTGCCGCCGCTGCGCCGGCTGTCCTCGGTGCTGCGCGACGAATTGCTGCTGACCGGGACCAAGGTCGGCTGCGACGCCGGCGACTGCGGCGCCTGCACGGTGCTGGTCGATGGCGATCCGGTCTGCGCCTGCCTGATGCCTGCGGCGTCGGCCGCCGGAGCGTCGGTAACGACGGTTGAAGGGCTCGCCAATGGCCGGCTGTCGGCACTACAGGCCTCCTTCCTGGCGCATGGCGCGGCGCAGTGCGGCATCTGCACGCCGGGCCTACTGGTGGCGGCGACGGCCCTGCTAGAGAAGAAAGCCAGGCCGAGCGAGATCGAAGTGCAGGACGCGCTTGGTGGTGTCCTCTGCCGTTGCACCGGGTACCGGAAGATCGTCGCTGCTGTGATGGATGCCTCCGCCCAGGCTGCAAGCCTGGATTTCCGTCTGCCTCGGTCCGGTCACGCCATTGGTTCCTCCCCGATCCGGCTCGATGGCGTGCCGAAGGTGACCGGCAGTGAGAAATTCGGCGGCGATTCGTTCGCGGCCGATGCGCTGGCGGTGCTGGTAATCCGCTCGCCGCACTACCATGCCAGCTTCGCCTTCGGCGACCTCGATGGCTGGGCAAAAGCTCGTCCCGGCATCGCCGGTATCTTCACGGCGGCCGATATCCCGGGAAAGAACTGTTTCGGCGTCATCGGTCCGTTCGCCGACCAGCCGGCTCTCGCCGAAGGCTTGGCGCGGTTTCGCGGCGAGGCGGTGGCGCTTGTGGCCGGCGAGCGCGAGGCGATGCTCGATCTCGACCTGTCGGATTTTCCGGTGCGCTGGACCGAATTGCCACACCTGTTGCAGCCTTGCGAGGCACAGGCCGAAGGAGCGGCGCTGATCCATGCGAACCGTCCGGCCAACCTTCTGACCAAGGGCTTCGTCGAACGCGGCGATCCCGAGACGGCGCTTGCCGATGCCGCTGTCACCGTGACCGGTGCGATCGAGACGTCCTATGTCGAGCATGCCTATATCGAGCCGGAAGCCGGCCATGCCTATATGGATGGCGACACGCTGGTCGTCGTCGCCTGCACGCAGGCGCCCTATATGGACCGCGACGAGACGGCGAAGGTGCTGGGCCTGCCCGTCGACAAGGTGCGCATCGTGCCGACCGCGACTGGCGGCGGTTTTGGTTCCAAACTCGACGTGTCCCTGCAACCGCTGATCGGCCTGGTGGCGATGAAGACCGGGCGGGCGGTGGCGCTTGCCTACACGCGCAATGAATCGATGATGTCGACCACCAAGCGCCACCCCGCGCAGATGCAAGCGACCATCGGCGCCGACGCCGAGGGCCATGTCACCGGCATGATTTTCTCAGGCGATTTCAACACCGGGGCGTACGCGAGCTGGGGACCGACCGTCGCCAACCGTGTGCCGGTGCATGCCTCGGGTCCCTATGCCACCCCGAACTACCGCGCCGAAGGCCGCGCCATCCATACACATGGGCCGATTGCCGGCGCTTTCCGCGGCTTCGGCGTGCCGCAGGCGACCATCATGCAGGAGACCTTGTACGACGAGCTGGCCGGCAAGCTCGGCATCGACCGGCTCGACTTCCGCTTGAGAAACTGCCTTCGTAACGGATCCGAAACAGTTACCGGACAGAGGCTGGAATCGGGCGTCGGCATTGCCGAATGCCTCGATGCCCTGCGGCCGCATTGGGCGCGTGCAGTGGCTGACGTGGATGCCTTCAACAGTGCCAACACGGATAAAAAGCGCGGCGTCGGCATCGCCTCCTGCTGGTACGGCTGCGGCAACACCTCGCTGCCCAATCCATCGACCATCCGGGTCGGCATCGCGGCGTCAGGCGAGATCATCCTGCACCAGGGCGCCGTCGACATCGGCCAGGGCTCCAACACCGTCGTCACGCAGATCTGCGCCGACGCGCTCGGCCTGCCCCTGGAAAAGTTCCGGCTGAAAGGCGCCGACACCGCGATCACTCCCGATGCCGGCAAGACCTCGGCCTCGCGCCAGACCTTCGTCACCGGCAAGGCGGCCGAGAAGGCCGGCCGCGCCTTGCGCGAAAAAATCCTGCGCTTTGCCAATGTCTCGGAAAAAGCGTCGCTTCAGCTCGAAGGTCCGGCGATCGTCATCCGTGAGGGCGAGGCGGTCCGCCGTGTCGATCTTGGCACACTCGAAGCGGATATCCACGGCTTCGTCTTCCGCGCCGAGGAGACTTACGACCCGCCGACGCTGCCGCTCGACGCCAAGGGCCAGGGCAAGCCCTATGCGGTCTATGGTTACGGCGCGCAGATCGCCGAGCTCGAGGTGGACCTCAAGCTCGGCACGGTCAAGCTGGTCAAGATCACCGCCGCGCACGATGTCGGCAAGGCGATCAACCCGCTGCTGGCCGAGGGCCAGATCGAGGGCGGCATCGCGCAAGGCATCGGCATGGCGCTGATGGAAGAGTATATTCCCGGCCGCACCGAGAATTTGCACGATTATCTCATTCCGACCATCGGCGACGTGCCGCCGATCGAGACGATATTGATCGAGGTGCCAGACCCGGAGGGGCCGTTCGGCGCCAAGGGCCTGGGCGAACATGTGCTGATCCCGACCGCGCCGGCGATCCTCAACGCCATCCGCCATGCGACCGGCATTACGATCACAAAAGTTCCGGCAACGCCGACGCGCATCCGCGCCGCCATCCGCGAGAAGGAGGCATGCCAATGAGCGAGCTTGCCGAACGCTTCGAAACCCATGATCCCGGCGAGAAGCTGGTGGCGGAGAAGATCCGCTGCGATGCCTGCCCTGTGATGTGCTACATATCAGATGGCCGCACCGGCGCTTGCGACCGCTACGGCAATGCCGGCGGCCGGATCGTGCGCATGGACCCGCTGACCATTCTCGATCATACCGCCGAGATCGGCGGCGCTGTCGTGCCCTTGGTCGCCGAGGGCGAGGCCTGGGACGGCGAACTGGTCAACACCGGCCGCCGCTTCGTCACGGCGATCGGGGCAGGAACCACCTATCCCGACTACAAGCCGGCGCCCTTCATCGTCAGCCAGCAGGTCGAGGGCGTCGATCTCGTCACCGTCGTCACGGAGGGCATCTTCTCCTATTGCGGCGTCAAGGTGAAGATCGACACCGACCGTCATATCGGACCCGAAACGGCTGTCGTGCGGTCGCAAGGCGAGGCGATCGGTCATGTCACGACGGGCGAATATGGCTCGCAGATGCTGTCGCTGGGCGGCGTGCATCATCTGACCGGCGGCTCCAAGGCCGAAGGCCGCGCCACCTGCGATGCGCTGCTCGGTCTGTGCAACCGCAAGCCGGTGGAGCTGACCATCGACGGCGGCGCCACCATAACGGTCGAAGCCGGCAAACCGCCCGTCATCGACGGCAAGCAGGAACACCGCATGCGGGTCGGCTGCGGGTCGGCGACCATCGGCATGTTCGCCACGCAATGGCGCGGCCTGGTCGACGAGGTGGTGGTGGTCGACGACCACATAACCGGCGTCGTCTCGGAGCATCAGGCCGGCAAGGTGCTGGGCTGGCAGGACACGGGGATAAAGATCATCGGCCGCCGCTCGACCCCTGGCCGCTATTTCAAGGTCTCCGAGCCCGGCCCCGGCTGGGGCGGCACCAGCATATCCGACCCGCTGTCGATCCTGGGCGAATGGAACGCCAAGAAGGGCGCGCGCCCCGGCCTGTCGCTGCTGATGGTTTCGACCACCGGCGAGCAGTTCGCCTATTACGAACTCGACGACCAGTTGAAGCCAGTCGAAAAACCTTTTCCCGAGCGGTTGCAGAAATCCGTGGGACTGATCGAGGACAATTGCGAACCGGCGCTGTGCACCGTGCTGTTCATCGGCGGCGCCGGTGGTTCGCTGCGCGCCGGCGTCACCGAGAATCCCGTCAACCTGACGCGTTCCGTGCAGGGCCTGACCACTTATGTGACGGTCGGCGGCGCGCCGGTCTATGTCTGGCCGGGCGGCGGCATCACGCTGATGGTGGATGTGACGCGTGTGCCGGAAGGCGCCTTCGGCTATGTGCCGACGCCGGCGCTGGTGGCGCCCATCGAATTCACGCTGCTCCGCGACGACTATATCAGGCTCGGCGGCTACGAAGCCGAGATCCGCAGCGTCGAGGATGTCGTCGCCAAAGGCGGCGAGTACCTGAACGCGCGCCGGGGCGGCGGTGCGCCGGCCGGCAACCCGTGGCCGCCGCTGGCGCAGTTGTGGCGCACGCCCGCGAACGGGGCCGCGTGACGATGAACGGCCCGCAAGCGCATTGGCTCGGGGATGGCAGGCGGCTGCACCTCAACCACGGGCCGATCGACCTGATCGTCGAGGCCTTTGGGACACCAGGCGAATGCCGGCGAGCTTATGAGCAGGCCGTGGCGCGGTTCCAGACCATCCTGCCGGAACTGGTGGAGGAATTGCCCGAGTTGCGCCGGCCGGCCACGTTGCGCCCGCGCGCCTTCGCCGGCCCGACGGCGCGGCGCATGGAAGCGGCAGTTACGCCATTGGCGGACGACTTCATCACGCCGATGGCAGCCGTCGCCGGTTCGGTAGCCGACGAAATACTTGCCGCGCTGATTGCCGGGCGAAAACTCGATCGCGCCTATGTCAACAATGGCGGCGACAGCGCGCTTCATCTCGGTACCGGCCAGTCGATCACTCTTGCCATTGCCGGCACCGGCCATGGCCTTGCCGACCGCATCGTCATCCGCGCCGAGGACGGCGTGCAAGGCGTTGCCACCAGCGGCTGGCGCGGGCGCTCGTTTTCGCTCGGCATCGCCGACGCCGTCACCGTGCTGGCGAGGACCGGCGCCGAGGCCGATGCCGCGGCGACATTGATCGCCAATGCCGTCGACTTGGCCCACCATCCCGCTATTCGGCGTGTGCCCGCGCATGATCTGGCGCCGGATAACGACCTTGGCGACAGGCTGGTGACGCAAGAAGTCGGGCCGCTTTCTGCCGAAGAGATTGCCACGGCGCTGGACAGCGGACTTGCCGTCGCCGAAGATTTCCGCCGCAGGGGACTGATCGCCGCATCGGCGCTGTTCCTCGCCGGCCAGACCCGCATCGAGGGCTCCATGGCGCTTGCCGCGCCCGACAAAAGTCCAGGGAAGGAAGTTGCCCATGCCTGAGTTTCCGCTCCGCAAGATCGTGGTGCTGACCGAAGAGATCTTTCATGAGGGCGGGCCGGCGCCCAAGGTGCCGCGCCGCCGTGCCGCCGCCATGGCACTGGTGAAGAACCCGTTCGCCGGGCGCTATGTCGAGGAATTGCAGAGCGCCATGGACGATCTGAAGCCGCTTGGCCTCCTGCTCGCCGACCGACTGATCGCGGCATTGGGTGGCGACGTGAAGCAGATCGACGGCTATGGCAAAGGCGCCATCGTCGGCACATCGGGCGAGCTCGAGCATGGCGCGCTTTGGCATGTGCCGGGCGGCTACGCCATGCGCGAGCGGCTCGGCGACGCCAAGGCGATCGTGCCGTCGGCCAAGAAGGTCGGCGCCTTCGGCTCGCGGCTGGATGTGCCTCTCGGCCACATCAACGCCGCCTATGTGCGCAGCCATTTCGATGCGATGGAAGTCGGCGTCAGCGACGGACCGCGTCCCGACGAGATCCTGTTCTGCCTCGCCATGACCTGCGGTCCGCGCGTGCACAATCGCATGGGCGGCCTGGCCGCCGACGACATCAAGGCATGGGACGGGCTGCGGTGAGCGGCGAAGACAATCTGCTGAAGCTGGTCGAGGTCGAGGAGGCGGACGATCAGGACTACCACCTGCAGGAGCAGGTCGGCTTCATCCTGCGCAAGGCGCATCAGCGCCACGTCTCGATCTTCGCTGCCCATATCGGCGACCTGACGCCACCGCAATTCGCGGCATTGGCCAAGCTGCGCGATGTCGGCGAGACTTCGCAGAACCAGCTCGGCACGCTGATCGCCATGGATGCGGCGACGGTGAAGGGCGTGATCGACCGGCTGAAGGCGCGCGGCCTTGTCGAGCTTTCCAAGCACGAGGGCGACAAGAGGCGGCTGCTGGTCAATTTGACCGCCGAAGGGCGCGAGGCGATCGAACGCCTGATCCCGCTGGCGCGCGAGATTACCGAGGAAACCTTGGCACCGCTCACGGCCAAGGAGATCGCCACCTTCATGAGGCTGCTGGCGAAATTGGCGTAGGGGCCGACGACGAGGTCCTTTCCTCTCCCTCCGGAGGGGAACCACCTGGCCACCGCCGACGACGGATATTGAGAGGGGACCAGGGCGCAAGAATCTTCCTGCACCGCGCCAAGGGTCGACCCCACTCCGTCGAGCTTCGCTCGACACCTCTCCCCCGATCGACGGGGGAGAGGAAGGCGCTAAGCTGTCCTGGGACGAAGAACCTGGACCTTGGGCCGGCGCTTATCTCCGGCGAAATCTCAGAGGCCGTTGTCCTTCAGCACCTGGGCGGCGTTTTCCTTGGTGATCTTCTGCGTCGGCAAGGTGATGGTCTTTTCGACCTTCTCGCCATTGAGGAACTTGATCGCCTGCCGAAGGCCCTCGGCGCCCGGGGTGACATAGGTGAAGGTCGCCGTCAGCTCGCCCTTGTTCACCATCTGCACGCCTTCGTTGGGCAGGCCGTCGATGCCGATGAACTTGATGTCCTTCTCGCGGCCGACATCCTTGGCGGCAAGATAGGCGCCATAGGCCATCGGGTCGTTGTGGCCGTAGACGAGATCGATCTTCTCGTTGCTCTTCAGCGCGTTGGCCATCAGATTATAGGCCTGGTCCTGCTTCCAGTCGCCCGACTGCTGGTCGAGCAGGTACTTGATGCCCGGCTCCTTGTCGGTGAACTCATGGAAGCCGTCATGGCGGTCATGCGCCGGCTGGGTGCCCATGCCGCCCCAGATCTCGACGACATTGCCCGATGCCTTGCCCTTGCCGCCGAGCAGCTCGACGGCATATTCGCCGGCCGCGCGGCCGATCAGCTTGTTGTCGCCGCCGACGAACTGGGTGTAGTCCTTGGTGTCGACATTGCGGTCGAGCACGAAGACCGGGATCTTGGCGTCGATCGCCTGCTGCACGACGCCGGTCAGGCCGGCCGATTCCTTCGGCGACACCAAGAGCGCATCGACCTCCTGGCGGATCAGGTTCTCGACATCGGCAACCTGCTTCTCGGTCTTGTCCTCGCCGTCGGTGATGATCAGCTCGACCTCGGGGTGCTTGGCGGCCTCGGCCAGTATGTCCTTGTTGAACTGCGCGCGCCAAGGCTCGATGGTCGTCACCTGCGAGAAGCCGATCTTCCACTTCTTGTCCTGGGCCATGGCGTGGCCGGTGGAGAGCAGCGCGGTGGTGGTCAGCAATGCCGCGCCAAGGGCGGCAAGCTTCAGCGTGTCACGTCGTTTCATTTCTTGTTTCCTCCGAGATTGAGAGACCGGGTCTCTTGCGACGGCCGTTTTGCCGCGGCCGTTTCCTTGTGCGCCGCTCCGGGCAGGCGCAGATAGGCTAGGAGATCACCGGCATTGCGCTCCTGCACGAGCACTGTGCCGATGATGATCATCCCCTTCAGCACCAGCTGAAGGTTCGAATTGATGTTGTGGAGCTGCAATATGTTGGACAGCAGCCCGAAGATCAGCACGCCGCAGAATGTCCCCGTGAGGCTGCCGCGCCCACCCATCAGGCTGGTGCCGCCGATGACCACGGCGGCGATGGCGTCGAGCTCCAGGCCGGCGCCGGCATCGGGCTTGCCTTGCCGGTACTGCGCGACATAGAGCACCGCGGCAATGCCGGCGAGCAGGCCCGAAACGGCGTAGGTGACGATCTTGACCCGGCCGGCGGCGATGCCGGAAAGCCTGGCCGCCTCCTCATTGCCGCCGATGGCGTAGACATAGCGGCCGAACGGCGTGAAGCGCAGCACCGCGCCATAGATCAGGATGGCGCCGAGGAAGAACAGGCCGGGCATCGGAATGACGCCGAACACCATCGAGCGCAGCAGCTCGAAATCCTCGGTGGCGTTCGAGCCGGTATAGACCGGCAGCACAGCATTGTTCTGGCCGGCGGTCAGCCGGGCGATGCCCAACGCCGTCACCATCATCGCCAGGGTGACGATGAAGGGCTGCAGCCGCCCGGCAACGATGATGAAGCCGTTGAGCGCACCGAACAGCAGGCCCACGCATGGCGCGACCAGCAGCACGCCGAGGACGCCGAATTTGGGCTCGACCTGCGGCAGCAGGTACCACAGGGAAAGACAGCACAGGACCACGCCGACGATTGCCGGCGTGACCAGGCCGCGGGCGCGGTCCAGCCTTGCGTCGCGCGAGGCATCGGCGCCGGCGCGCGACTTTTCGATATTGAGGAAGATGAAGCGGGTGACGATGAAGCCGAGACAGAGCGCCACCACGGCGACGGTGGGCACGCCAAGCACCACTCCCGGCGTCACGCCCGGAACCGTCAGCAGCATGGCGCAGACCACCGAACAGATGGCCATCAGCGAACCGACGGAAAGATCGATGCCGCCGGTGATGATCACCGCCGTCATGCCGGTGGCGATCAGGCCGGTGGTCGACACCTGGCGCAGCACGTCGAGCAGATTGCCGTAGGACAGGAAGATGTTGTTGCCCTTGGAGCTGACCGGCGAGCCCAGCACGCCGATCAGGAAAATGGCGATCAGGCCCCAGTAGAGCTTGGTGCGGGACAGGAGTTTCAAGGCGGTCATGCGGCAGGTCTCGAAATCGTGCGGCGCGGCGCGGCGAGACGCATGATGGCCTCCTCGCTCGCCGCATCGCGGGAAAGGATGCCGGTCTGGCGGCCATCGGCCATCACCAGAATGCGGTCGGAGAGGTGCAGCAGTTCCGGCAATTCGGAGCTGATGACGGCAATGGCCAGCCCGTCGCGCGCAAGCTTGAAGATGAGATCGTAGATCTCGCGCTTGGCGCCGACGTCGATGCCGCGCGTCGGCTCGTCGAGAAGAAGCACGCGCGGCCGTGTCGCCAGCCATTTGCCGATGACGACCTTCTGCTGGTTGCCGCCCGACAGCGTGCCGGCTGGCTGGTCGATGTCCTCGCAGCGTATGCCGAGCGCCCGGACCGCGTGGCGCGCCAGCTCCTGTTCGCCGGCCAGCGAACGGATGCCGAAGCGCGCCAGCGATCCGACCAGCGGCAATGCGACGTTGTCTGTAATGGAGGCCTGGAGATGCAGGCCTTGCGTCTTGCGGTCCTCGGTCACCAGCGCAATGCCGAGGCGCCTGGCATCGCGCGGCGAGCGGATCTCGACCGGCGCGCCGTCGAGCCGGACCTCGCCGCCGGTGCGGCCATCGCTCGAGCCGAAGATCGCCTCCAGGATCTCGGTGCGCCCTGAACCCAGCAGCCCGCCAATGCCAAGGATCTCGCCTTCGGCGAGTTCGAAGTTGACGCCGTCGATCACGGTGCGCCAGCCATGGGCGTCGGGTTTCGTCAGCGACAGGTTCTCGACGGAAAGCACGACTTCGCCGCCGGAACGGCGCTCCTCTTCCGAGGAGGCCAGCAGGTCTCGCCCGACCATTGCCGAAATGATGGCGTTCTCGTCGAGCTCGCCCATGGGCCGCGTCAGCACGTGGCGTCCGTCGCGAAACACCGTGACCCTGCCCGCCAGGTGCATGACCTCGTCGATGCGGTGCGAGATGTAGACGATGGCGACGCCGCTGTCGGCAAGCTGGCGGATGATGCGGAACAGCCTCTGGCATTCGGCTGGAGAAAGCGCCGAGGTCGGCTCGTCCATGATCAGGATGCGCGCCGACATCGACAGCGCCTTGGCGATCTCGACCAGTTGCTGTTCGCCGACGCGCAAGGCGCCGACACGGGCTTCCGGGTCGAGCTCGATGCCCAGCCGCTGCAGAAGGGCGCTGGCGGCGCGGCTGCTCGCCTTGCGGTCGACGATCAGCCCGGCGATCAGCTTCTCGCGTCCGAGAAAGATGTTGTCGGCGACGCTGAGTTCGGGAACCAGATTGAGCTCCTGGTGGATGATGGCAATGCCGGCGGCCTCGGCGTCGCGCACGCCGGCGAAATTCGCGGCTACGCCGTCGACGCGAACCGTGCCTTCATAACCCGTGTAGACACCGGAAAGGATTTTCATCAGCGTCGACTTGCCGGCGCCGTTCTCGCCCATCAAGGCGTGGACTTCGCCGCGCCGCAGCTCGAAACCGACGTCGACCAAGGCGGCAATGCCGCCGAAGCTCTTGGATACGTGCTCAGCGCTTAGGACGACATCCGAACGATCCGCCGCAACATCCCGACGCGCGATGGAATTTCCGTGCTCCATGACAAAGGCGGCCTCCCTTCCGTCGTCGTCTGACCTCATGAACGCTATTCTAAACGTTTCGATCCTGTCAAGCTTCTATCTGGTTAAGCGAGATTGCCTCATTTCAATTCTTGCGAAAAACCGCGATGTTCCGTAGGTATGAGGTATAGTGAGGCGGCGAAACGTTTCGAAAATGGCAGGGCCAAGCAAGACAAGGCAGCGAAAATCGACGGCGCCGACCATGCTTCACGTGGCCGAAGCGGCGCGCGTGTCGGTCGCCACCGTTTCGGCGCTGATCAACGGCACGGCGACCGTCAGCCCGGAGCTCAGCCAGCGCATCGAGCAGGCGATCCGCGATATCGGCTACAAGCGCAATGCGATCGCCCGCAGCCTGAAAATGGGCACCACGCGCACCATCGGATTGACTGTCCCGCACATCACCAATCCGTTCTTCACCGATGTCGTGTCAGTCATCCAGCAGGCCTTCGACCGCGCCGGCTATGCGGTCATGCTGTGCTGCACGGACGAGGACCTCAACACCCAGGACGACCAGATCAGGCTGCTGCTCGACCGTATGGTCGACGGGCTGATCGTGGCGCGCGTCGGCGATGGGACGATCCTCAAGCGCATCGTCGACGACGCCAACGTGCCGGTCGTCCTGCTTGACCGCATCTGTGACGGCGTCGACACGGATGCCGTGGTGCTCGACAACCAGCGGGCCGTGTTCGACGCCATCACCTACCTGATCCATCTCGGGCACCGGCGCATCGGCTACATCACCGGAACGTCGGATATCTCACCGATGCATGATCGCATGGCCGGATATCGCGAAGCGCTTCAGGCAGCCGGCCTGCCGGTCGCCGAAGAGCTGGTACGTTCCGGCAATTTTCACGAGATCGACGGCTATAACGCGGCCATGCAGTTGTTGTCGCTGCACGACAGGCCGAGCGCGATCTTCTCCGCCAACAATCCGATGGTGATCGGCACCATGAAGGCAATCCGCGATATCGGCCTGTCCTGCCCGGAAGATGTTTCAATCGCCTGTTTCGACGATTTTCCGTGGTCGGACGTGTTTGTCCCGCAACTGACCACGGTGGCACAGCCGGTGCAGGCGATCGGCGAACAGGCGGCCAATTTGCTGCTCGACCGCCTTGCCGGAAATCGCGACGCGCCGCCGCGCAAGCTGGTGCTCAAGGGCCGGCTGATGATCCGCAATTCATGCCGACCGCTGGGAGCGGTGGCGCAGAGTGTGAGTGCGTAGAGCGGTTCAGTGGTTGAATCGCTATCGGCAAGCGCCGAGCTGGAAATCTCACGCCGCTTGCGACAGCGATTTGTGGGCGTCGGCCAGGATTTCGAAGGACCTCACCCGAGCCGCATGATCGAATATCTGCGCGGTGACCATCAATTCGTCGGCGCCGGTGCGGCGAACGAAGGCGTCGATGCCTTGCCGCACCGTTTCCGGCGAGCCGACGACGGCGCAGGACAGCGCCTGGCCGAGCATGGACTTGGCCATCGGATCGAGGTCGCGGTCATAATTCTCGACCGGTGGCGGCAATTTTCCGGGGCGGCCGGTGCGCAGATTGACGAAAGCCTGTTGCAGCGAGGTGAACAGCAGCCGCGCCTCAGTGTCGGTCGGCGCGGCAAAGACGTTGAGGCCGAGCATGACATAGGGCTTGTCGAGCTGTTCCGACGGCTGGAAACGCGAGCGGTAGATTTCCAGCGCCTGGTCTAGCTCGGCCGGCGCGAAATGCGAAGCGAAGGCGTAGGGCAGGCCGAGCATGGCGGCAAGCTGCGCGCCATACAGGCTGGAGCCGAGGATCCAGACCGGCACGGTCTGGCCTTCGCCCGGCACGGCCCGCAGCCGCTGGCCCTCTTCCGCCGGCGGGAAATAGCCCATCAGCTCGACGACGTCCTGCGGGAAATTGTCGGCACCGGCCTCGAGATTGCGGCGCAAGGCGCGCGCCGTGTTCATGTCCGTGCCGGGCGCCCTGCCGAGACCGAGATCGATGCGGCCGGGGAACAAGGCGGCCAGCGTGCCGAACTGCTCGGCGATGACCAGCGGCGAGTGATTGGGCAACATGATGCCGCCGGCGCCGACGCGAATGGTCTTGGTGCCGCCCGCGACATGGGCAATGACGACCGAGGTGGCGGCACTTGCGATGCCCGGCATGTTATGATGCTCGGCCAGCCAATAGCGCTTGTAGCCCAGCCGCTCGGCATGGCGGGCAAGATCGAGCGAATTGGCCAGCGACTGCGAGGCATCGCTGCCTTCGACGATCGGCGACAGGTCGAGGACGGAAAGGGCTGCCATGTCAGGTCTCCACGAGGTTTATCTCAAGCACCCTGCCTCGAAGGCCGTGCGGTCGGGAATGAGGATGCCAAGCCGCCCCCGAGCGCATCGGCAAATCCGCTGGCCGCGGCCATGCGTTTCTGCTCGGCGGGGCTGCCGCGATGATGGACAGGAAATGCAAGCCCGGATCTGTCGACGCCAAATGTTGGCGACGCGCCCAGCCGCGCATCGCGCAAGCCGGCATGGCCGATGCGAGCGAAACAGTCGTCGAGGTCGAAGGAAGCATCGCTCATGGGAAGGGCACCGGCCATTGGACCGGCCGGATATAGGCATTCGAGCCAGGCGCCGCAAACCAGACGCGCGGCTTTATGCCGGAGCCTTACCTTCCTCGGTGGCCTCATCTTCCACCGCCGAGAGATGTTGTGCCGCCAGGAAGTTGCCGACATGGCTCAGACCATCGAAGTGATCGCAGAACACCTTGATGAGGACCAGCAGCGGCACCGCCATCAGCGCGCCGACAAAGCCCCATAGCCATGACCAGAAGGCAATGGCGATGAAGATCGCCACGGCGTTGATCTCGAGCCGCCGGCCGACAACCATCGGCGTTACGAATTGGCCTTCGACGATGTCGCACAAAAGCAGGAAGGCAGGCGCCAACAACGCATAGGAGATCGTGTCGAAGCTGATCAGCGCGATGATCGTGACCACGATGAGCGTGATCATGGCGCCGACATAGGGCAGAAAATTAAGCAGAGCGGCCGTGGCGCCCCAGACGAGCGGGTTGGGCATGCCGAGTGCCCACAGACCAAGGCCAATGATCGTGCCGAGGCCGATATTGATGATGGTGACGGTGAGCAGATAGTGCGAGATTTCCCGTTCCACGTCGTAAACGACCCGCAGCGCCCGCTTCTTCTCGGTGAGGCTGGCGAAGGACTGGATGATCTTTTCATAGAACATCGTGCCTGAAGCGAGCAGGAACAGCGACAGCACGAAGATGATGGTCAGGCTTGTTCCCGCCGAAAGAATGTTCGAGGCCGCCGACGACAGGAAGCCAGACTGGGCTACCGCGACTTTCTGTATGCCCGGCTCCTGCGACGTCTCGGTGAGGCCTTCGATCTGATGTGTAACCTCCATGATCCTCTCGAGCGGAGGTCGCAAATGCGCCAGCCGCTCGGTCAGCCGCTGGCCGATCGACGAAGTGTTGTTGATGAGATCGATCACCGGGCCGCTCAGCAGGTAGCCGGCGCTGGCGAAGAGGCAGAGGGACAGAAGCACCAGAAGCGTCGCCGAAATCACCTCGGGTATGCCGCGCTTGCGCAGAAGCCTGACGATCGGCGTCAGCGTCAATGCCAGCAGAAAGGCCAGTATGACCGGCATGAAGAAGGCACGGGCGAAATAGAGCGCGTAGATGGCCATGAAGATGAAGATGCCGACGAGCAGCGAGCGTATCAGATGCGTGTCGGCGCGGGCGGCGAGGCGCGCCTCTTCTGCTTCGGAAACGCCCGCGACCGAAGCGGTGGGGTCAGCTTTCATCACGGTCCCTCGGCGGCGCACCGCAATTGGCGCAACCGCTGAGAAAACGCCCCTGCCGGTCCAAGGTTCCGTGAGCCGGCGTTGACGGCGAGCCCACGAGGCCCGCCGTCGCGGTTATTGTTCCCGCGCAATTTTTCGCGGAAGTGCAATACTACGCGGCAGGCGCCGGGGCCGGGACGGCGTCAGCCGTTTCCTTGCGCACGATCGGCGCCACCCTGGTGCCGTAGAGTTCAATCGCCTTCATGATCTTGGCATGCGGCATGATGCCGATCGCCATCTGCAGCAGGAAGCGGTCGTTGCCGAAGATCTTGTGCTGGGCGACGATCTTCTCGGCCACCTGCTCGGGATTGCCGACGAACAAGGCGCCGCCCGGGCCGCGTGACTGGTCGAAATGCGCCCGCGAGGTCGGCCCCCAGCCGCGCTCGCGGCCGATGCGGTTCATCACCTCGGCCTGTGGGCCATAGAAATCGTCGGCCGCCTTCTCGGTCGTGTCGGCGATGAAGCCGTGGACGTTGATGCTAGTGGCAAGACCCTTCGGATCGGCGCCCGCGCGCCTGGCGGCCTCGCGGTAGAGGTCAAACAGCGGCGCGAACCGCGCCGGCTCGCCGCCGATGATGGCGAGCGCCAGCGGCAGGCCGAGCGCGCCCGCGCGGGCGGCGGACTGCGGCGTGCCGCCGATGGCGATCCAGATCGGCAGTTTTTCCTGCAAGGGGCGTGGGTAGACGCCGCGATCGTTGATCGGCGCGCGCAGATTGCCCGACCAGGTGATCTTCACCTGATCGCGGATGGCGAGCAGCAGGTCGAGCTTTTCGGCGAACAGCTCGTCATAATCCTCAAGATTGTAGCCGAACAGCGGAAAGGACTCGATGAACGAGCCGCGCCCGGCCATGATTTCGGCCCGGCCGCCGGAAAGAAGGTCGAGCGTGGCGAATTGCTGGAAGACGCGGACCGGATCGTCCGAGGACAGGACAGTGACGGCGCTGGTCAGTTTTATGCGTTTGGTGTGCTCGGCCGCCGCGGCCAGAGCCACGACAGGCGCGGACGCGGCATAGTCCGGCCGGTGATGCTCGCCGAGGCCGAAAACGTCGAGGCCGACCTGATCGGCCAGTTCGATCTCCTCGATCAGGTTGCGCAGCCGCTCGTGCGGGCCGATTGCGCCGGGGCCCGGCTGCGGGCTGACGTCGGCGAAAGTGTAGAGACCGAGTTCCATCTGGTGTCATCCTGGCGTTTGATTTTCGCGCTAGAGGTAGCGATCAGCCCGTATCACCACCAGAGGGTCTGACTGCGAACAGTGCGTGTCCGTTTCGGCCGCGAAGGCGTCTCCCGGCTGCAACAGCACGGAATTTCATGGCTGGCATACCGTTTTGGCGCTTGAACTCCCGGTTTTCGCGCGTATGTAAGCGTCGCGAATTGACTTCAGGGAAGTGGACTTGGCTATCTACAGGGAAAAAGACATTTTCGAGCGGCGCAACGCCGCGAACGAGGCAAAGAAGGCGCTTCTGGAGCGCTTCAAGTCGAAGCCGGCGGCGGACGATCCCGCAGTGCTGGCGCGACAGGCCGAACGCAAGGCTATCCTTGCGGCGCGTGAGATACGCGAGGCCGAGAAGGCGAGGCTGAAGCAGGAAAGGCTGGCACGCGAGGCAATCGAGAAGGCCGAGCGCGAGGCCGCAGCCGAAGCCGCGCGGATCGCGGCCGAAGAGGCGGCGCAGGCGGAAGCCAGGATTCGGGAAGCCGAAGAGGCCGAGCGTATCGCGCGTCTGCTGGCCGACGAGGCCGAGCGCAAGGCGAAGCGCGACGCGCGCTATGCGGCGCGCAAGGCGCGCACCGGCAGGACACCGCCAGGCTTTACCGGCCGCTAGCCTCAGACCGCCGGAGCAATCTGCTTCGAGGATCAGGGTCGCTGCGAAGCGGCCCTGCATGCGTTTGTCCGCGCGCCAATTCATGCGATTGCCGACGCCGTTCGTGATACGACTTTCGCGGAATTGCTCTGTTTGCTTCGACGCAATTCCGGACGGAAAACCGCTTCGCACCTTTCCTGGATTGCTTTACGCCGCGAATTTCAGCCCCATAATGCCACAGACGATGAGTGCGATGCAGGCGAGCCTGATCACGGTCGCCGGCTCGCCGAGCAGCCAGATACCGAGCAGCGCCGTGCCGACCGTGCCGATGCCGGTCCACACCGCATAGGCGGTGCCGACGGGCAGCGCTTTCAGCGCCAGTCCAAGCAGCGAGAGACTGACGATCATCGAGGCGACCGTGAGCACGGTCGGGACGAGCCGGGTGAATCCGTCGGTGTATTTGAGGCCGATTGCCCAGCCGATCTCGAACAGGCCGGCGAAAAACAGAAAAATCCATGACATGGGGAACGCTCCATCCAAGCATCGCACCAATGTCCGTTTCAAGACGATGCAATGCGCGATCGACCGAGCACCGCGGCAGCCGATGCCCTATCAGACAGTGGGCGGGTCGTCCCGACCGGATTTCAGGAGATGTGGGGTCGTCCCCGCACCAGATATAGGGTGTCTTAACGCCCGATCAACAAACTGCCGGCGGTGTTCCGAACGCCGCCGGCGAACTCCATCCGAGGCACGCGACTATTTTTCCTTGAGCCTCGTTGCCTTGACCGGCGGCGTCTTGAGCGTGGGAGCAGCGGCCGGCTTCTTGGCGTCCTTCTTTGGCTTGCGGGCCTCCTTGCCTGCCTTCATCGCACCTTTTGCCATGATTCGTTCCTCCAGTTGCGGGAAGTGAAGTGAAACAAGAGAAATGCCTCTAGGCAAGGGCCGTTCGCGGTCACGGCCGCGAAAACCGGCAACCTGTTTCGGCGGCCTTATGAATCCGAACCGGCGCGCAGCGACTTGAACGGACGGGGTGTTGGTGCGTCGCGATGGCCGCGGAATTTCGGCGGGCCCGCAGCATGATCTCAAGGAAATCGGCTCCCACTTTTCCTGCAATTACTCTAGACTTCGCGTGTCGGACAGGACGACAGGGAAGCAATGGCGGGGCATGGCGGCTCTCGAACGGTCATTTACGCGGCGCTCGCCGGCAATCTCGCGATCGCGCTGACCAAATTCGTCGCAGCCTTCTTCACCGGCAGTTCGGCGATGTTTTCGGAAGGCGTGCATTCGCTGGTCGATACCGGCAATGGCAGCCTGCTGCTTTATGGCATGCATCGCGCCGCACGCCCGGCCACCCGCGCGCATCCGCTCGGCCATGGCCGCGAGCTCTACTTCTGGAGCTTCATCGTGGCGCTTCTCGTCTTCGCGCTCGGCGCCGGCGTATCGTTCTACGAAGGCGTGACGCACATCATTGCGCCCGAACCGGCCGCCAATGTCAGGGTCAACTATATCGTGCTCGGCCTGTCGTTTCTGTTCGAGGGCAGTTCATGGCTGGTGGCGCTGAGGGAATTCCGCCGGCAGAAGGGCCAGCAGGGCTGGCTGCAGGCCGTGCAATCGAGCAAGGATCCAAGCGTCTACACAGTGCTATTCGAGGACAGTGCCGCGCTTCTCGGCCTGATCGTCGCCTTTGCCGGCATATTGGCGGCGGAGATTTTCGAGATGCCGGAACTGGACGGCGCCGCCTCGATCGGCATTGCGCTGATCCTGGGTGCGACCGCGGCCTTCCTGGCGCGCGAGAGCAAGGGGCTGCTCATCGGCGAGCCTGCTTCGCCCGCGGTGCAGAAAGAAGTGCTGGCGATCGCGCAGCAGGATCCGGCGGTGCAGCGGGCGAACGGCGTCCTGACGGTCCACCTGGGGCCGGAAGAAATCGTTGCCGGCCTGAGCATCGAATTCGAGGACCATCTGTCCGCGCCGGAAATCGAAGCCTGCGTCGAGCGCCTCGAAGCGCGGCTAAGGAAGGAAATGCCCGAGATCACCCGGCTGTTCGTCAAGCCGCAGACGACAGGCACCTGGGAACAGCGGCGCAAGCTGATCGAATCGGCATCCGAGTAGAGTTTTGAGCAGGTCTCGAAACCACATTCCACTCCTCGGGATTATGTCTTGGACCAGCGTCGCGTCGTTGCCTTGCGACGCTGCGCCGCTAAAATCAGCCGATCGAGTTTTGGAGGACTGATTATGAAGATCGACGGCGGCTGTCATTGTGGTGCCATCACCTATGAGGCGGAGGTCGAACCGGAAAAGACCTCGATCTGCCATTGTACCGATTGCCAACAGTTGACCGGTACGGCCTTTCGCGTCACCGTTCCGGCGCCTGAAGATCACTACCGGGTCACAAAGGGTACACCGAAGGTCTACATCAAGACCGTGGCAAGCGGCGCCAAGCGCGTCCAGGCCTTTTGCGCCGACTGCGGTTCGCACCTTTACGCCACGTCGGTCGGAGATGGCCCAAAGGTCTACGGCATTCGAGTGGGAACCGCGCGGCAACGCCAGGATTTGATTCCGACACTGCAAAAATGGCACCGCTCGGCGCTTCACTGGCTACCTGAATTTCACGGCATGACCACAGTGGAGGAGCAGTAGCGCCGTCCGGTGCGGCGCCTCATTCGTCGCCTTCGACGACCCTCAGCCTGAGCTGGCCGGTCTTTGAATCGGCAACGCGTGGGGAATCGACAACGCGCGGGCCGGGTTCCGGCTTCGCAGGGGCTGGTGACGCCATGTCAGGGTGGGCATCGCCTCCGGGCTGCGCCCCAAACTCCAGAGCTTCGATCTTCTGGCCGCGTTTGGTCACCTTCGACGTCGAGACGAGGATGTCGTCTATATCCTTGGCCGACTGGGCAAAATGGCCCTGCAATTTGCGCACCCGCTCGTCGACGCGCGAAACGTCCTCCATCAGCCGGATCACCTCGCCCTGGATCAGGTGTGCCTGCTCGCGCATACGGGCATCCTTCAGGATCGCCTGGATGACCTGGATCGACAGCATCAGGAGCGACGGCGAGACGATGACGACGCGGGCGCGGTGCGCCTTCTGCACCACCGCCTCGAAATTTTCGTGGATCTCGGCAAACACCGATTCCGACGGCACGAACATGAAGGCGGTATCCTGCGTCTCGCCCTGGATCAGATATTTATCCGCGATATCGCGGACATGCACCTCGATGTCGCGGCGGAAGGCCTGCGACGCGACCTTCTGCTGTTCGGCGCCTTCGGCGGCGCGGATGGCGTTCCAGGCTTCCAGCGGAAACTTGGCGTCGACGGCAAGCGCCGGCGCGCCGTTGGGCATCTTCACCAGGCAATCGGGACGGCTGCCGTTGGACAAGGTCGCCTGGAACTCGTAGGCGCCGTGCGGCAGACCGTCGGCGACGATCGCTTCCATGCGCGACTGGCCGAAGGCGCCGCGCGTCTGCTTATTGGAGAGGATCGCCTGCAATTGCACGACCTGGCCGGCGAGCGACTGGATGTTGCCTTGCGCGGTGTCGATGACGGCCAGCCGCTCCTGCAATTTGGCCAGGCTCTCATGAGTGGATTTGGTTTGCTCGGTCATGGTCTGGCCGAGGCGGCCGGTCATGGCATCGAGGCGCTGGCCGATCGATTGCGTCAGTTCCGCCTGCCGCGCGCCGAAGACTTCCGCGATGGCGCCCATGCGGCCCTGCATCTCGGCTTGGCTTTGCAATATGCCGGCCATCCGCGCCTCGGCGTCGCGGGCATGGTCGGCGGCTTCGGCAGCGGCCACGGCGCGCGCCTTGGCCGAGCGCCACAGCGCGACGACAAGCGCCACGAACAGGCCAAGAAACACAAAGGCCCCGAACGCCAGCGCATGGCCGAGCGTGATCGTGGTCGCGCCAAGCCGGGCGACAGGTTCCGAAAGGATGGATGTCAGGTCGTTCATGCACACAGCATAGACGATTCGGCCGGCCAGCACAGATCAAAACGTGAACGATCCCCCGGCGTACCGGTTGACGCCCTTTATTCAAGGTCTTAGGTGAGACGCCATGCCGATCAAGCCGCTCATCATTCTTCCCGACCCCATCCTGCGCCAGGTTTCCAAGCCGGTGGAGCGCGTCGACGCGCCCTTGCGCAAACTGGCCGACGACATGCTGGCGACCATGTATGACGCGCCCGGCATCGGGCTGGCCGCGATCCAGATCGGCGAGCCGCTGCGCATGCTGGTGATCGACCTCGCCAAGGAGGACGAGACGCCGGCGCCGCATGTCTTCATCAATCCCGAAATCCTGGAAAGCGCCGACCAGCGCTCCGTCTACGAGGAAGGTTGCCTGTCGATTCCCGACTATTATGCCGAGGTCGAACGCCCGGCTTCCGTGCGGGTCAAGTATCTCGACCGCGATGGCAAGCTGCAGGAAATGGAGGCCGAGGGGCTGATGGCAACCTGCCTGCAGCATGAGATCGACCATCTCAACGGCGTGCTGTTCATCGACCACATTTCGAAGCTGAAGCGCGACATGGTGGTGAAGAAGTTCAAGAAGCTGGCCAAGGACAAGGCTCCGGGCAAGCTGGTGGGATAGGGGACAATGCCCCTTCGCGTCATTTTCATGGGGACGCCGGAGTTTTCCGTGCCGACATTGCGCGCGATTGCCGATGCCGGACATGAGGTCGCGGCCGTCTACACGCAGCCGCCGCGAGCCGCCGGCCGGCGCGGCCTTGAGCTGACGCCGTCGCCGGTACAGCGCGAGGCGGAACGGCTGGGCATCGAGACGCGCACGCCGACGTCGCTCAAGGGCGAGGCCGAACAGGCAGCTTTTCGCGCGCTGCAAGCCGATATCGGCGTGGTCGTGGCTTACGGCCTGCTGCTGCCCAGGGCGGTGCTTGAGGCGCCGCGACTGGGCTGCATCAACGGCCATGCCTCGCTGTTGCCGCGGTGGCGCGGTGCGGCGCCCATCCAACGGGCGATTATGGCGGGCGATAGCGAAACCGGCATGATGGTCATGCGCATGGAAGAAGGCCTCGACACCGGCCCGGTGGGGCTGGTTGAAAAATGCGTCATCGAACCCGATATGACCGCCGGCGATCTGCATGATCGATTGATGAGCGTCAGCGCCGCACTGATCGTGGAAGCGCTGGCGCGGCTGGAAAGGAATGGCCTAGCCTTCACCGCCCAAGCGGTTGAGGGGGTGACCTATGCCAAAAAGATCGGTAAATCCGAGACGCACGTGGATTGGACGCGACCCGCGGCCGAAGTCCACAATAATATTCGCGGCCTGTCGCCCTTCCCCGGCGCCTGGTGCGAGGTTGAAATTGGTGGCCGGGTGGAACGGCTGAAACTGCTTCGCTCGACGCTTGCGCAAGGCATGGGCGAACCGGGAGGAATTCTCGACGACCGCCTGACGGTCGCCTGCGGAGCGGGCGCGATCCGGCTGGTCGAAGTTCAACGGGCGGGCGGAAGGCCCGCCGCCGCGCAAGAATTCCTGCGCGGGACCAAGATCGAAAAAGGAATGAAATTGTCATGAGCATGATGTCGATACGCGCGGCGACGCCGCGGGATCGCGAGGCCATCCGCCTCGTCGAGGAACACGCTTTCGGCCAGCAGGCGGAGGCCGGGCTGGTTGACGCGCTGGTTTCCGGCGGCGACGCCGTTGTCGAACTGGTGGCGGAAGAAGACGGGCAGGTGGTTGGCCACATCCTGTTTTCGCGGCTTTTCGCCCGCACCGGCGGCAAGGATTTCCCGGCGGTGGCACTGGCGCCGCTGGCGGTGGAGCCCTCCTTTCACGGCACCGGCATTGGCGGCGCGCTGATCCGCGAGGCTCACATTCGCCTGCGCGACGCCGGCGAGATGCTGGCCGTGGTGCTGGGCGACCCCACCTACTACGGCCGTTTCGGCTACAGCCACGCGCGCGCCGAAGGATTCGAGAGTGAATACCAGGGCGAGGCGCTGCAGGCGCTGGCCTGGGGCGACGCTCCCGAAACCGGCCGGCTGGTCTACGCCTCAGCCTTCACCGCACTCGCCGCCTAGTCGTATAGCCGCCCGGCATGCCGCGTTTTCGCCTCGACATCGAATATGACGGCAGCCTGTTTGCCGGCTGGCAGCACCAGGCGGACCAGCCTTCGGTGCAGCAGGCGATCGAGCAGGCGATCGAAAAATTCTGCGGCCAACAGGTCCGCTTGCGCGCTGCCGGCCGTACCGATGCGGGCGTGCATGCGACGGCCCAGGTGGCGCATGTCGACCTGGCTAAGGCCTGGCCGGACGACAAGGTGCGCGACGCCGTCAACGCGCATCTGCAGGCCGCCGGCAACCGCATCGCGATCTTGAAAGCAACGACCGTCGTCGACGGCTTCGATGCCCGCTTCTCGGCCATCGGCCGTCACTACCTCTACCGCATCCTCAACCGGCGCGCGCCCTCGGCGCTGGAAAAGGGCAAGGTATGGTGGGTGCCGAAGCAGCTCGACGCCACTGCCATGCACGAAGCCGCCAAAGTGCTGCTTGGACGGCACGATTTCACCACCTTCCGTTCCACGCAATGCCAGGCCGAGAGCCCGGTGCGCACGCTCGACCGTCTTGACGTCAGCCGTTCGGGCGACATGATCGAAGTCAGAGCCTCGGCGCGTTCCTTCCTGCACAACCAGGTGCGCTCGATGGTCGGCTCGCTCAAGCGCGTCGGCGAAGACGCCTGGACGGCCGGCGATCTCAAGGCGGCGCTCGAGGCGCACGACCGCGCCGCCTGCGGTCAGGTGGCGCCGCCCGACGGGCTTTTTCTGGTCGGCGTCGATTATCCCGGATAGAGTCCCGAAAGGCTCTGAGCTCCGGTGTCCGGAACCGTGATGCCAAGCAGTGCCTGCAGCCCGAACAGCACGATCAGCGAAGCGATGAACATGCCAACGAAGACAGCGGTCCCGATTGCGGCACCCCTGCCGATGGTCGCGTTGGTCATGCGCCAGGTCAGCACCATCGACAGCGCGAACAACAGCAGCGACACAAGGCTGGAGATCTGGCTCGCCGAGGTCAGGAAAAGCCTGATCAGCGCGGACGGCAGCATCAGCCAGGCCGTGATGGCCGAAGCCCAGTTCGAGGCCACGACATAGTGCACGAAGCGGCCGCCGATGCCGGCGCGCGGCGCGACCAGAGCGAGTGCGACCAGAGGCAGCACCCAGGAACCGATATCGACTGTCGCCAGCCGCAACAGCATGCTGAAGCGGCCCGCGAAGGCATCGGGATCGCCGATCTCGTTGGCGATGCCGACCCAGCCGACGATCAATGCCGGCGCCGCGACGACGATGGCGAAAAAGGAATTCCAGAAACCATCGGCAGACAGGTCGAGCAGACGCAGGCCATCGGCCCTGCCGAGCATCAGTCGCCAGGCGCCGGTCAGCGAAACTTGGGTCTCGTCCGCCGAAAGCATGCTGCTCAGTCCTGTCCGAACCAGTCTTCGATGAAGCGCTGATAGATTTGCGTCAGCGTCTCGAGATCGGCAAGGGCGACGCGCTCGTCGACCATGTGCATGGTCTTGCCGACCAGGCCGAATTCGACCACCGGGCAATAGTCCTTGATGAAGCGCGCATCCGACGTGCCGCCGGAGGTGGACAGCGCCGGTTCTCTGCCGACCACCGCCTTGACCGAGCCGCTCAATGTCTCGATCAGCCTGTCGTCGCGGGTCAGGAAGACATGGCTCGGCCGGTCGCGCCAGACGAGTTCGTAGTCGACCGGCATCTCCTTGCCGGGCCGGTATTTCTTGCGGCCCGCCGCCTGGTCGAGACGGTTGTGGATTTCGGCCTGTATGGTCTCGGCGGTCCAGCTGTCGTTGAAGCGGATGTTGAAGGTGGCGGTTGCCTTGGCTGGAATGACGTTGGTGGCCGGGTTGCCTACGTCGATGGATGTCACCTCCAGATTGGTCGGCTGGAAATCCTTCGTGCCCTCATCGAAGACGGGATGCAGCAAAGCATCGACCAGGCTCATCAACCCGCGTACCGGATTGTCGGCAAGCAAGGGATAAGCGACATGGCCTTGGCGGCCATTGACGGTGATGTCGCCCGACAGCGAGCCGCGCCGGCCGATTTTTATCATGTCGCCGAGCGCAGCCGGGTTGGTCGGCTCGCCGACGATCGATGCGTCCCATTTCTCGCCCCTGGAAGCCGCCCATTCGAGCAGCTTCGTGGTACCGTTGATGGCCGGGCCTTCCTCGTCGCCGGTGATCAGCAGCGAGACCGAGCCCTTCGGGCCGCCATTCGCCTCGACATGGCGCGCTACCGCGGCGATGAAACAGGCGATGCCGCCCTTCATGTCGACCGCACCCCGGCCATACATCTCGCCATTGGCGATCTCGGCGCCGAAGGGCGGATGCGTCCAGGCGGCTTCGTCGCCGACCGGCACCACGTCGGTGTGTCCGGCGAACATCAGATGAGGGCCATTGCCGGAGCGCCTGGCATAAAGGTTCTCGATATCGGGCGTGCCGTCTTCCGAAAACACCGGGCGATCGACGAGGAAGCCGAGCGGTTCCAGCATCGTCTGCAACGCGGTCAGCGCACCGCCTTCGGCCGGCGTCACGGAGGCGCAACGGATGAGGGCGGCGAGGTTTGCGGCGGGATCGGTCGGCAGCGTCATGGCAAAAGCGATAGTCGAAAGCTGAAGGCCTGTCACGGCCAGACGTAGGGGCCAGTCCTATGACCGGCGATACCGCCGACATTATGGTTTTCATGTCGTATAGTCGTGGGCCCCGTGCGGAGCGACAGGATGGCAAACGGGGGCAAGAGAATCGTCATTGCCGGCGCCGGCAGCATCGGCTGCTATGCCGGCGGCTGTCTGGCGCTCGCCGGGCGCAAGGTCATCCTGCTGGCCCGGCCGCGCGTCGAGGCGGCTCTGCGGCAAGGCGGATTGCGGATCAGCGACCTTGAGGGCCGCGATCGAGGCCTCGAGCCGCAAGCGCTTGCCGTCACCACCGAACCAGCCGCTGCCTTGCCGCAGGCGGGCGTGATCCTGGTCACCGTCAAGAGCGGCGCGACGCGGGAGATGGCTGCGCTCATCGCCGCCCACGCCCCGCCGGACGCCGTGGTGGTGAGCCTGCAGAACGGCATCGACAATGCCGACAGGCTGCGCGCCGGTGTCGGCGGGCGACCAGTGCTGGCCGGCATGGTGCCGTTCAATGTCGTGCAATCGGCCGACGGCGAATTACCGCTGCGTGTCCACCGCGCCAGCGACGGCAAGGTCATGATCGAGGACAGCGATGCCGGTCTGATCAGCCTTATCGGCGTCGAAGGGTTCCGGGTTGAAGTCCATGCCGACATGAAAGCCGTGCTGTGGGGCAAGCTTTTGATGAATTTGAACAATGCGCTGGTGGCGCTTTCGGGCCTGCCGCTGGCGAGCGAGCTTGCCGACCGGCGCTGGCGGCTGATCCTGGCAAGACAGATCGACGAGGCACTCCAGGCCATGAAGGCGTCGGGCATCGAGCCGGCGCGGATCGCCGGCTTGCGGCCGGCGCTGTTGCCGATAGTGCTCCGCCTCCCCGATTGGCTATTCAGGCTGCTGGCGCGGCGGATGCTGGCCATCGACCCGGAGGCGCGTTCCTCCATGTGGGACGATCTGCAGCGCGGCCGGCCGACGGAGATCGGCGATTTGCAAGGCGCCGTTCTTCGCCTGGCGCAAGAAGCGGGCACGCCGGCGCCGACGGTCCGACGAATCATCGCCCTGGTGCGTGAAGCGGAAGCGGCCGGCCGCGGATCGCCCGGTTTCGGCGCGGATCAGGTCGCCGCGCCTGAAGCGCGTCGCGTCTGAATGAATTCAGGCGACGCGGATCAGGCCTTCATTTTCATGCATACCGTCAGTAGCGCATCGCGATGATGGGCGCTCAGGGTTCGGCCGGTGCATTGGTGCGCTTGCCATAGCGGTTGGGTCCGGGCTTGCCCGGAAACAGGCAAAGCACGACGAAGGCGACGATCGAGACGACCGGCACGAACAGGATCAACGCCGCGATGCCGGGCTTGTCGAGGTCGTGCAGCCGCTTCACCGCCAGTGCGATGTTCGACCACAGCGAGGCGATGAAGGCGATGAAGAAGACGAACGACCACATGTTGCTCTCGGGCGAGCCTTCCGGCACCAGCGTGAAACGATAGAGCGGGAAGGCCTGGATGATGGCCACGAGCAGCCCACCAAGAAAATAGGCCGCGCGGCTGACGCGGCCCGATGTCTTGAAGAAAAGCCAAGTAAGGTTGGATCTGTCAGGCAAGCGGGTCCCGTCCATATTGATTGACACCCTGGGCGCCTTCGAGAACGCCGAGACCGATCAGCGTCCACCAGCCCGACTTGTCGCGGTCGTGCCAGCGTTTTCCATAGAGAGCAATCGCGAAATAGATCGACGCCAGCGCGACGAGCATGCCGATGATGCCGATCCTGCCGCCGCCTGCGGTCGTGAAGCGCGTGCCGAGAATCGCATCGAGAATGAAGGCAACAATACCGATGACGATGAATATATCGATGCCGGCCCAGAACTTGGCGTGATCGATGCGGCCGTCGAAGCTCGTCAGCAGAGATTTCCAGTCCATGTCACCCCTCCATGCTGAACCGGCGCGACCGATCGTCGCGCCCGCGGAAGGTGCGCCCGCTTTCCAAAAAGATCAATCGCGCAGCAATTCGTTGATCGACGTCTTGGACCGGGTTTTGGCATCGACCCGCTTGACGATGACCGCGCAATAGAGACTTGGACCCGGCTCATTGTTCGGAAACGGCTTGCCAGGCAGCGAACCGGCTACGACGACGGAATTCGGCGGCACATCGCCGTAGAAAATCTCGCCTGTGGCGCGGTCGACGATCTTGGTCGACTGGCCAATGAAGACGCCCATGCCGAGCACCGAGCCCTCGCGCACGATGCAGCCTTCGACCACTTCCGAGCGCGCGCCGATGAAGCAATTGTCCTCGATGATGGTGGGACCGGCCTGCATCGGCTCCAGCACGCCGCCGATGCCGACGCCGCCCGACAGGTGCACATTCTTGCCGATCTGGGCGCAGGAGCCCACCGAAGCCCAGGTATCGACCATGGTGCCCGAATCGACATAGGCGCCGACATTGACGAAGGACGGCATCAGCACGGCGCCCGGCGCGACATAGGCCGAGCGGCGCACGACCGACGACGGCACGGCGCGGAAACCGGCCTTCTCGAAATCGACGGCGCTCCAGCCGTCGAACTTCGACGGCACCTTGTCCCACCACACGGCCTGGCCGGGACCGCCCTTGATGATCTCCATCGGGTTCAGCCGGAAGGACAAAAGGACGGCTTTCTTCAGCCATTGGTTGACATGCCACTGGCCATCGGCCTGGCGCTCGGCAACGCGGGCGGTGCCGCGGTCGAGCAGATCGAGCGCCGACTGGATGGCATCGCGTGTCTCGCCTCTGGTCGCCGTCGAAATCGCGTCACGTTCCTCGAAGGCCTTGTCGATGGTCTTTTCGAGGCTCGCCAGATCCGGCTTCGACATGAATTCGCTCCATTACCAGGCTGTTAAGGGGCTGAGCCTTAACCTGTTTTGAAAATCGCGCGGACCCTATGTGAAGGCAGAGTAGGGGTCAATCGCGACCGCGCCATGGGACGGCGCAAGTGAATGAAATGGACGGACCTGACATCATGACACCCATGGAAAAGGCGGGCTGGACGCCGCTGCCGCATTCGGACGAGGATCTGGAGCGGGCCAGGAGCGTGCCGGACACGCCGCAGACGCGCGCCGAGACCTACCGCCTGGCGTGGAACGATCCCGCCTTCATGACGCGGCGCGAATTGCGCGCGGTCAGGCTTCAGCTCGAACTCCTGAAGCCGGAGATGATCCTGGCCGAGCGCGGTATCCGCTCGACCGTGGTCCTGTTCGGGGGCGCGCGGCTGCCTGAACCCGGCGGCGAGGCCTGGGCGGCCAAAAACGAGACGCAGAAGAAGAACCTTGAGGAAAACAGCAAATATTACGAGGAAGCGCGCAAATTCGCCCGCCTCTGCTCGCAGCAATCGGCCAGTTCATATTACCGCGAATATGTCGTGGTGACCGGCGGCGGGCCCGGCGTGATGGAGGCCGGCAATCGCGGCGCCGACGATGTCGGCGCGCCCTCCATCGGCCTTAACATCGTTCTGCCGCACGAGCAGGCGCCCAACGCCTATGTGACGCCGGAACTCTGTTTCAACTTCCACTATTTCGCCATCCGCAAGATGCATTTCGTCATGCGCGCCAAGGCTGTCGCGGTGTTTCCCGGCGGCTTCGGCACGATGGACGAATTCTTCGAGACGCTGACGCTGATCCAGACCGGGCGCATGGAGCGCGTGCCGGTGATCCTGTTCGGCAAATCCTTCTGGAAACGGGCGATCGATCTCGACTTCCTCGCCGAGCAAGGCACGATCAGTCCCGGCGACCAGGACATCATCGATTTCGTCGACACCGCCGACGAGGCCTGGGGCATCGTCAGCCGGTTCTATAAGTTAGGGGAGTAAGGGAATAGGGCAGTAAGGCAGTATATCTAGAATCAAGGGCTGAGAGCGCCCCTCATCTTCCTACTGCCCTACTGCCCTACTGCCCTACTGCCCTACTGCCCTACTGCCCTACTGCCTTATCCCCACGACTATCTCCGTCAGAAACCCGGCCAAATCGTCGGTGACGAAGTCGACATCATCTTCCTGCGCCGGATCGCGCTCCCAGATTTCGGAGAATGTCGGCTCGAAATTGCGCGGCACCACCAGGACCGTCGTCATGCCCAGTGACTTCGGCACGGACAGGTTGCGCGCGAGATCCTCGAACATCACCGCATTGTGGCCGGTGACGGCGTGAAGTTCGGCGAATTTCTCGTAGGTCTGGCGCGCAGGCTTGGGGTTGAGCCCGGCAGCGACGATATCGAAGATGTCGTCGAAATGATCAAGGATGCCAAGCTGGCGCGCAGTGCGCTCGGCATGCCTGCGGTCGCCGTTGGTGAAGATGAACTTGCGGCCGGGAAGCTGGCGAATGGCGGTGCCGAGGACGGGATCCGGCACCAGCCAGGAATAGTCGATGTCGTGGACCTTCTCGAGGAAATCGTCGGGGTCTATGCCATGGCGCGTCATCAGCCCGTTCAGTGTCGTGCCATATTCCCGATAAAGTTCCTTTTGCAGCTTGCGCGCGTCCTCGCGCGGCAGCGACAGCAGTTCCCCGACATAGGCGGTCATCTTGACGTCGATCTGCGAGAACAGATTCGAATGGTGCGGATAGAGCGTGTTGTCCAGGTCGAACACCCAGTCGGTGACATGGGCGAAGCGAGCGGGTTCGGGGTGTGTAGCCATGCGCCCCTTATGGCACGAAACGGACAATCTTGAAGGGGCTTTATCCACAACTTCTACGGGCCGAAAGTAGCAGAAACAGTCTCACCATTCAAATTTTAGGCATCCTGGAAAGGTGGCCTTCAGGGCTTGCTGGCACAGAGGCGGTCCAGTGGGAGCCAGCGATGAGCAGTATAATTCTGAAGTCCGCCACCATTGCTTTCGTCTCTGTCGCGGTTTCGCTCCTTCTGACCCTGATCATCGTCCCCGCCATGGGATTCCCGGTCAACCGCATGATCTGGCTGACCTCGACATTGTGTCCGCTGGTCCTTGCATGGGCGGCCTGCGCAAGCACGTTCTGGCACAGCGACAGGCTGAAGTCGGCGCATCGCGACCTTGCCCGCACCCATGCCCAGCTTGCCGCAGCGCATCGCCGGCTGGCGGAAAAGGCCAGCCGCGACGACATGACGGGCATGCTCAACCGGGAAAGCTTCTTTGCCGTGCTCAACGGATCCCGGCACAAGCCCGATCGCGGCGCCTTGCTGATCATCGATGCCGACCATTTCAAGATGATCAATGACAGCTTCGGCCATCTGACCGGCGACGACGCGCTGCTGCTGATCGCCAGCGCAATCAAGCGCGGGGTGCGGGACGGCGACGTCCTCGGCCGCATCGGCGGCGAGGAGTTCGGCGCATTGCTGGCCGGAGCCACGGAACGGGAAGCCAAGCGCGTCGCCGAGCACATCCGCCGCGAGGTCGAGCTGATCCGCTTCCGGCCCGTGGACGAGCGGACCATTCCGCTGACCGTCAGCATCGGCGGAACCCTCTGCGACGAAAGCGCCAGCGTGTCGGAGCTGATGCGGGCCGCCGACCGGCGCCTCTACCAGGCCAAACATCGGGGACGCAACCTGGTGATCCTCGACACCGACATCTCCGAGGCGGCCTGAACGGGCCGATCCAGCATATCGGCCTGTTAAGGAGTCTCTAACCCTGTTTGCACTCGGCTGCGCATTGTTCCGGCTTGCAACCAGTTTTGGCACGCTTCTGGCTTCGATGATGAAGCATGTGCCGTTCAGGGACCATGCCTGGATGTTCAGGGAACATGCCTGGATAGAGACCCCGTCGAGAGACCTGTCATGAGTTTCCTTATCAAGAAGATATCGCGCCGAATGATCATGCAGACGCTGATCGCGGTGCCTGCCCTGTCGCTGTTCCGCAAATTGCCCGATGCGGGTTCTTCCGAAGCCGCCCCCGATGAGATCGTCGAGGTCAATGGCTGGATCCTGAAGCGGAGCGACCTGGCATGATCTTCGACAGTTATGAGGCGTTTCGCGCCGCGAATTTCACGCCCAGGGTCTGCGTTCTCGGCTCCGGCCCGGCCGGCACCACGATCGCCAGAAAGCTTGGTGCCGCCGGCATACCGGTCGTGGTGCTGGAGGCCGGCGGCAGAGAGTTCAGCGACACCTCGCAGGATTTCTACCGCGGCACCACAGTCGGCGATTTCTATTTCGATCTCGATATCACCCGGCTGCGGTTCATGGGCGGCAGCTCGAACCACTGGGCCGGCTGGTGCCGCGTGCTCGACAAACAGGATTTCGAGCCGAAGGCGTGGGTGCCGGACACGGGCTGGCCGATCCGGCGCAGCGACATCGAACCGTATCTGAGCGAAGTGCGCGACATCCTGGAACTGCCAGATTTCCGGCCGGACGCGCCGATCTCGGACGACATCCGCTGGGTGCAGCTGATCAAGAGCGGTGCGGTGCGCTTCGCTGAAAAATACGCCGACGAGCTCGACAAGAGCAGGAACATCGCTGTCGTGCTCAACACCTGCGCCACCGAGCTTGCCGGCGACGGCAGACGCGTGACCGGCGCCAGGCTGTGGTCGCAGGGGCAGGATGCCGGCTTCTTCAGCGCCGATTATTTCATCGTCTGTACCGGGGGGCTGGAGAATTCGCGGCTGCTTTTATGGTCGAACCAGCGCTCCAATGGCGGCGTCGTGCCGAATGCGACGGCACTTGGCCGCTACTGGATGGAACACCCGACCTTCCAGGGCGGCAACGCCATCCTGTCCGACTATGGCGCATTCGAGGTCGATGCGGTGAACGAGGCCTTCTTCTCGCCGATGCCGGCCGCGATGGAGCGGCTGCGGATCATGAATTTCGGCATCAGGCTGATCGAGACGCCCTATCCCGGCGTCAAGGACCTGATCGCGGATCTCGCCTGTACGGCGCCCAACATGGCGGAGTGGCTATCGGGCAGGCTCAACCAGGAACCTGCGCTGCGCGGCCCAACTCTATGTAGCCTGGGAGCAGGCGCCGCTGGCCTCGAACCAGGTCGAGCTGTCGAAGACCGTGGTCGACCACGCCGGCGTGCCGCGCATCGAGCTGCACTGGAAGAAATCGGACCTGGAACGCCGCACGCTGCTCGAAGGGCTGAGGCTTTTCGGGACGACGCTAGCCCAGAAGAACCTGGGCCGGGTGCGTATAGCCGACTGGATTTCGAGTGGCGGCGACTACCCAACGGACGAGGAGACGGCCGGTCACCATCACATGGGCGGCACGCGCATGGGCACCGATGTCGCCAAGAGCGTCGTGGATGCCAATTGCAAGGTGCACGGGATGGACAATCTCTATGTCGGCGGCTCCTCGGTGTTCTGCACCTCGGGCCAATGCAACCCGACGACGACGATCACGGCGTTGGCCTGCCGGCTCGGCGAGCATCTCGGCAAGGTGGTCACCGCCTGATCGTTCCGCAGCCCCGCGAAATCACCTCATCCCGGCAAGGCCGCGTCACATGATGGCGCGGCCGCCGGAGCGGCTCAAAGGCCGTGGAGATGCGCACCAGCACGGCGGCGACGCAGCTTTCCGGAATTGTCCTACGCCCGCCGCTCCGACCGGCCAAAACGCCGTTCGAGATAGGCCTGGCCGAACTCCAGCGTGATTGACAGGATCCAGTAGATCATCGAGGCGGTGATCAACATCTCGATATGGCGGAACTCCGTCTGGCCCATGGTGCGGGCGAGATACATGATCTCCCAGACGCCGACGACCGACACCAGGGACGAGTCCTTCAGCATGGCGATGAACTGGTTGCCGGTCGGCGGGATGATGACGCGCATGGCCTGCGGCAGGATGACCAGCGCCATGGTCTGGCCGGGGCTCAGTCCAAGCGCGGTGGCGCCTTCGCTCTGTCCGCGCGGAATGCTTTCGATGCCGGCGCGGAAGATCTCGGTCATGTAGGCGCCATAACACAGCGACAACGCCAGAATGCCGGCCGGCACCGCGCCGATCACGTAACCGACCTGCGGCAGGCCGAGATAGATGATGTAGATCTGCATCAGCAAAGGAAGGCCGCGGAACAACGAGGTGTAGAAAGTGGCCAGCCCGTACACAATGCCGTTTCCGGTCAGTTTGGCGATCGCGCCGACAAGTGCGATGGCTGTCGCGATCAGGATCGAGATCGCCGAAATGTAGAGCGTGGTGGTGACGCCCTGGGTGATCAGGAAGCCGATCTTCCTGGCGATGAAGGCAAGCGACAGGTCGAAGGAATAGAAGAACAGCATCAGGAGTACGAACAGTTCGATCCAGACGCCGACGATCTGCTGCCGTCGGGTCAAAAGCAGCAGCAGCTTGCAATTCACCAGCACAATGAGCGCGATCAGCACCGCGGAAAGCGCGCGCGACAGGGCAGGGTTGGCCTGCAGCCAGCCGGATGCAACTGGAATCATCGAGCCGATCCAGCTTGACTTGATGCCCATCGCGTAAAGGCCGGCGGCCAACAGCGCCAGCACGAGCGCCGCCGCTGCGCGGCGGGTGATCCCCGGATAGAAGAGCATCAGCCTGCCGATCATGCCGTCACCTTGTCTTTCGTGGCGGCATGACGTTCTCGCCACCAGTCCTGCGCCTGCAATTTCCAGTAGGTGAGCTGCGCGGCCGCCAGGCCGGCGGCGCCGCCGGCCCAGCTCAATCCGAATGGCGCGAACTGCCGGTACCGGTCCGAAACGCCCAGAATGCCTTCCGCAACGATTTTTCCGGCGATGGCCGTGGTGTTGAGACCATGGCCGCCGAAAGCCGTGCAATACCAGACACCCGGCTGCAATTCGCCGATCTGGGGCATCAGGTGACGGGCATAGGACATCAATCCGGACCAGGCCAGTTCGGTCTTGAGGTCCGCAAGCTGCGGATAGGTACCGATCATCTCGCGGCGCAATTCGCGCGCCAGCGCGTAGGCGGAAGCGGCGCGCGTGGTGATGCGCCCGCCCCACAAAAGGCGATTGCCGCCATCGACCAGCCGATAATAGTCGCCGGCCCGCCGGTTGTCGCCGACTGCGTCCGTGGTCGCAACGGCTTGCGCGATCAGGCGCGGCGCCGGCTCGGAAACCATCACATAGGTCGCGATGGGCAGGAAGGCGCGGTAGAGCTGACTGAATACCGGGCCGGTGTAGCCGCCGGTAGCCAGCACGACGCGCGGTGCCCGAAGCGTGCCCTCTCGCGTGCGCAGCATCTTTTGCGGCCCCGACAGATCACATTGCACGACTTCGGAGCTCTCATGGATGCTGCCGCCAAGCCGCTCGATCTCATCGGCCACGGAACGCAGATAATTAAGCGGATGGATGTGAAAGGCTTTCGGGTCGCGCAGGCCCTGATAGTAGCGAGCCGATTTAAGCACCGAACGGACGTCTTCTCTGCGCAGATATTGAAGCTCGTATCCGTGGTCGCGCGCCGTCTGGTCGGCATAGGCCTTGAGCGCGTCGCCATCGTCGTAGCGCAGGACGCTGACCAGCCCCTCGCGCGGCATGGCGGCCGATATGTCGAGCGCCTCGATGGTATGACGCACGAATTCGACGCCCTCGATCGACAGCCGGTGCAGTTGCCGCGCGGCCTCCTTGCCGACGCGTGCGGCAATGGTGTCGCCGCCGGTGGCGAAGCCAGGCGTGACGAAGCCGCCATTGCGGCCGGAGGCGCCGAAACCGACGACCTGGGCCTCCAGCACGGCGACGCGCAGCCCGGAGCGCGACAGCTGCAGCGCCGTGGTCAGGCCGGCCAGTCCCCCGCCGACGATGGCCACGTCACGGTGCGCCTCGCCGCGGAGCCGGGGCCTGATCTTCCGGTCGATCATGGTGCGGGCGTAATAGGTGTCCGGATAGGCCATCGGCGACTTTCAACTGCATCCCGCTCATAGTCAGGAAAAGCGCGTAGCGCTTTTCCCCGGGAAATTGCGCAAGAACAAAGGTTTAGAGAGGGGTGGCGATTGTTTCAAACGCTGAACCGCTCCAGCATTTGACGCGTGTTGCCCGCCGGCAGCCGAGCGGCAGCCGGCGAGCAATCCAACGTCATTTGGCGCTGTAGTCCTTGCCGTACCATTTCGTGGTCAGCGCGGCGAGCGTGCCGTCCTTCTTCAGCTCGGCGATGATGCCCGAAACCTTTGCGGTCCACTCGGGATCGTTCTTCTCGGCAATGACGACGAGCGGTTCCCGGAAGGCATATTCCCCTTCGAGGATCTTCACGGGATAGCCGTTCTTGATGGCGTTCTGCGCCGTCTGCTCCGGCGCGATCACGGCATTCAGGCGAACACCGTCGCCAAGCCGCAGATCATCGAAGGGAAGCATGGAATCGGCGAAGGTGCGGATCTCGCCGGGCTCCAGCTTGTATTCGACGGGAGGCAAGCCGGGCGCGTCGATCTCAAGCTTGCGGCGGATGAAATCCTCCGAGGTGGTGGCCGTCTCGACGCCGATCACCTTGCCGTTGAGATCGGCGACCGACTTCGCGGTGCTGTCCTTGTGCACGACGTAGACATAGGGGCTGTAGTAATAGATGCCGACAAAATCGATCACCTTGGAACGAGCCTTGGTCGGTGTGACCGAGCCGACGCCGAGGTCGTAGCGCCCTTGCCAGCGACCGCCGGTCAGCGTCGCCCAGTCAGGCGTCTCGAACGAGACCTCGACCCCCAGCCGTTTGCCGATCTCGCGCGAGACATCGATGTCGAAGCCGGCGAGCTCGTTGCTGTCATTGAGAAAGCTTTGCGGCGGCCAGGCGGCGTTGGTGGCGACGACCATCGCCTTCTTCGACGTGACGCGATCCAAAGTTTCTCCGGCCATGGCCGCCGTCGTGATCGCGAATGTCGCGACGGCAAGAATGGCGAAATCGAGCAGTTTTTTCAAAGTTATCCTCCCTTATGGATGCAGCTGAAATGACGGTACCTGCGTCGGGCACCAGTGGTTGTTTCGATCGGCCTCGTCCGCGACGTCTCCGCGGCGTACCGTGGCGTTCGGCTTGCGGATGCAAGTCCAACGCGGCTCGGTGTCGATTTGCGTCCATCGCAGCCGAAGCTGTTCCCCCTCATGGACTGGCGTTTGTGACAGTTGACACTCAGGTCGCGAAAAGCAGGGTTCCACCCGGCGAAATGCCGGATAGTGGCAGCCATGCAGTCATTACGTGCCGTGAGGCGGCAAAATGCCGGATATTTGCGCCTTGCGCAGCCTGCACCGGCGGTTCCTGAGGATTGTCGCGGCGGTGGTTCAGCCGATAGGATCGCGCCGAGCGATTGGACGGGTTCCAGGGCGGATCGAAGGAGAGGATTGATTGTGGAATTGACCGAAAAAGATCGCCAGTTGCTCGCGCTGATGCAGAAGAACGCGCGTGAGCCGGTCGCATCACTGGCGCGTCAGCTCGGCGTATCCCGGACTGCCTTGCAGGAGCGCATACAAAAGCTCGAGGCGGGCGGGGTCATCGAAGGCTACGCGGTGCGGCTGACCAAGGACGCGGCTCAGAATTCCGTCCACTGTTTCACCTTCGCCGCCCTGAACAACAAGAGCTACCCGGACGTCTCCAGGAAGATCAAGGCTATGCCTTCGATCCAGGCGGTCTACGCCATAACCGGCGAGTGGGACCTGATCATCCATGTCGCGGCCGAGACGCTCGAGAAGCTGAACCGGGAAGTGAATGCGCTGAATGAAATCAGCGGCATCGTCAAAACGGCATCGCATGTGGTGATGGAGACGAAGTTCAACCGCAACATCTATGCCGCACTATAGGAAGGGCGAGTTTTCGCTCGCCCCTGCCCACCCAAATCCGGCTACACAGTCGCCGGGTCGAGTGCGGGCTCGCCCATGCGGCGAGCGACGATCGCCGCGAAATCGGCGGTCTGGAATGTGTCGCGCAGCGCGTCGAAGGACGGCAGCACGAAATAGACGCGCTGGAACTTGTCGATTTCGTAGCCCGTGCGCATCACCGTTTCCAGGTCGAAAGACGCATGGTGCGCATCCTTGCTTTCGACCGCGAACTGCAACTCCGTGAAGGATGACATCAGGCCGGCGCCGAAGGCCTTCAGCGGCTGACCACTTTCCTGCATGAGGCCGTATTCGGCCGTGTACCAGTAGAGCCGGCTGATCATTTCGTCGCCGCCCAGCGCGATGATGTCGCCGGCCTTCTGGCCATACATCTGCATGAAGTCGGCGAAGACCGGCTGCGACAGCACAGGCACATGTCCGAAGAAATCATGGAACATGTCGGGTTCGACGATGTAGTCGAGCTCCTGCTGCGTCCGCAGCCAGTTGGTGACGGGGAAACGGCGGCTGGCGAGATGGTCGAAGAAGGGCGCGGCCGGGATGAGCCCTGGCACGGCGACGATCTCCCAGCCAGTCAGCTTACGCAACTTGGCACTGACTTCGTCGAAGTCCGGGATGCGGTCGAGCAGGCCGAGCTTGTCGACGCCGTCGAGATAGGAATGGTGGGCGAGCTTGCGCGTCAGTTTCGTCTGGCGGTCGCACAGTGTGCGCCAGACCGCCTGTTCCTCGGCGCTGTAGTCATAGCCTTGCGCCACGGTGAAATCGGCACGGCAGACCGAGTAGTCGCCGCGCAACCCTTGAGCCGCGCAGTCGCGGGCATATTCGGCAACGCTCATCGTCGTCATGGTTTTCTCCTCGCCAATCTTGAATTCCGGATGTGCCCGAAGTTAACCGGATTTGCGGAGGCAAATCGGTTTTGGTGATGGCCGGAATGAGGATTTTTGGATAACATCCACTCGGAATATGCCATAGCGGAGTGAAAATGCCTCAATTCGACGATTTCGAGATCAAGATGCTCGATATCCTCCAGCGCGACGGACGCAAGCCGGTCTCCGAACTGGCGCAGGAGATCGGCCTGTCGACGACACCTTGCGCGCGGCGCTTCGAGGCGCTGCAGGAGGCCGGCATCATCAAGGGCTTTGCCGCCGTGCTCAGCCGCCGTGCCGTCGGCCTGACGGTCGAGGTGTTCATCCAGGTGCGGCTGGTCAGCCACAGCGACGGTTCGCCCGAGAGTTTCATCGCCGCGGTCCAGCGCATGGACGAGGTATCATCCTGCTGGACGATGACCGGCGACCACGACTTCCTGCTGCATGTCATGGTGCCGTCGGTCGACGAACTCAACGCCTTCGTCATGCACCGGCTGATGCGGCTCGACGGTGTGCGCGACGTCCACACGCAGCTCGTGCTGCAGAACATCAAGGGACCCGGCCACGTGCCGCTCGGACATCTGCGGCGGTGATGGCGCCGGCCAGCATGGGCGGATCACCCATGAAGAGGTCCCGCCATGAAGCTCGTTCTCCATGCGCTGGTATACGCAGATGGACGGCGGCTCTGGTCCGCGAGTCTAGGGATTTCTGACGCGCGATGGCCGGATGAAAGATGGCCGATTTCCGGAGCGCGCCACAGGACGCGGAAGAGCAATCGATGGTGTTCGAACGGACGGCATGGAAACCTGCCGTGCTCGCGGCCATGCATTCGCACCGCGCCTGACTTTTTCACGCTGGCCGTTATCAGGCTGCGCGCTACTTCCTGGAAGCAGAGGGTGTCCGGCAGGAGGAAGCGATGGAGCTTGTCACCCATAAAAAGATGAAAGAGGGCCGGCTGATGCCTTGGGGAAAAGGCACCGTCGTCAGCGGCGCCAGGGGCTATGTCTTTCTCGCCGGCAATACGGGCACGGCCGAAGATTACGACCCGTCGACGGGCAAAGGTGGCGCCGTCGGGGACGCGGCGACGCAATGGCGCTCCATTTTGACGACCATCAAATCGGACCTGGAGGAGCTTGGCAGCTCGCTCGAGCATCTCGTCAAGATCACCCAATATGTCAAAGGACCATTTCCGGACGGCGGCGTTCTGAGTTCCCCCAATTTCCGGCTGGACGTCATGGACGAATTCTTCGCCGCGCACTGCCCGAAGCACTGCAGCTACAACAATCCGCCGCCATCGGAGGTAATCGGGGTTGCCGCACTTGCGCATCCCGATCTCGTCATCGAGATCGTGGCGATCGCCGCTCTACCGGACTAGCGTCCGGCGCGACAGCCCACAAATGTCAGGGCACGATCAGCGTGCCGGCGCCGTGCTCGGTGAACAGTTCAAGCAGCACCGAATGCGGCGTCTTGCCGTTGAGGATGACGACGCCTTCGACGCCGCGCTCGATCGCCTCGATGCAGGTCTCGACCTTCGGGATCATGCCGCCCGACACCGTGCCGTCCTTGATCAGCGCCTTGGCCTCGGCGACCGTCAGCTCGTCGATCAGCTTCTTGTCCTTGTCGAGCACGCCCGGCACATCGGTGAGGAACAGAAGACGCGAGGCCTTGCAGGCGCCGGCGATGGCGCCGGCAAAGGTATCGGCATTGATGTTGTAGGTGTGTCCGTCGCGGCCGGGCGCCACCGGCGCCAGCACCGGGATCATCTCGGAGCGCGCCAGAAGGTCGAGCAGCGTGCGATCGACCTCGACCGGCTCGCCGACGAAGCCGAGATCGAGCACGCGCTCGATGTTGGAGTCCGGGTCGATCATGGTCTTGCGCGCCTTTTCGGCGAACACCATGTTGCCGTCCTTGCCGCACAGGCCGATCGCCCATTCGCCCTCGGCGTTGATGAGCGCGACGATCTCCTTGTTGATAGAGCCCGCCAGCACCATCTCGACGATCTCGACCGTCTTCTGGTCGGTGACGCGCAGGCCGCCCTCGAATTTGGATTCAATGCCCATCTTGTTGAGCATGGCGCCGATCTGCGGCCCGCCGCCATGGACGACGATCGGGTTGACGCCGGACTGTTTCAACAGCGCGATGTCGCGCGCGAAGGCTTTGCCGAGTTCGCTGTCGCCCATGGCGTGGCCGCCATATTTCACCACCACCGTCTTGTTCTCGTAGCGCTGCATGTAGGGCAGCGCCCGCGACAGCAGGGCGGCCTGCATTTCGGCGGTGGCGGCGATGTCCGTCATCGGCGTGGTTCCCTGGCTTTTGATTTCATGCCTGTCGTTGCCCCAAAGTCGCTGCGCATTTTTGGCGACATGCATCAGGTAAAGACGGCGGCGTCTTAGCGGGAATTGACGCGGGCCGCAAACGGCTTTGCTGTCATATTCGGGCGGCTCACGACCTCGTCATCACTTAAGGCACCATAAGCGGCGCCCTGCGGCCAAGCCAACCGGAGATCTTCTCCATCTGCGCGGCCAGGGACAAAAGCGTCTCCTCGTCACCGGGGCGGCCCGCGGCCTGGACGCCGAGCGGCAGGCCGGCTTCGGTGACGTGGATGGGCAACGCAATGGAGGGCTGGCCGCTGACATTCTGGATCGCCGGCCAGTGGGTGAACCACAGGCTCTTGTCCATCAGCTGGCCGAACAGCGGTTCGATCCTGAGCAGCGCCGTGAGGCGAAGCTTGTCGAGCATATTTTCGATGAGCTCGTCGGCGCCCTTCGGGTCCATCGCGCCGCAAGCGAGCGGCGGGTGGGCGATAACAGGCATCAGCACGGCGTCGTAACGCGCCGTCTCCGCAATCAGTTGCCGCGAGGCGGCATGCAGCCGCTGCAAGCCGGCATAGGTCTCGCCGGCCGAGACCATTTCGCCCAATCGGCCGAGCACCCGCGTCGCGCGCTCGATGTCGCCGGTGACGGTGCGGCCGATGCGCACCGCCTCGGCCCGCAACATGCCTGCGACAGCCGAGGCAACCGTTCTGCAGAAATCGGCGAAGAAGTCGCGACCGATGGAGGGCAAATCGATTTCCTCGACGCTGTGGCCGCCCTCGCGGGCGAGCGCCACCGCGGTATCGAGCGCTTTCAGCGTCTCGGCCGAAATCGGCAGGCCGAGCGGAGAGTTCCGGTACATTGCGAGCTTGAGCTTGCCGGGATCGCGCGCGGCAGCCGCGGCGAACGCACCCTTCGGCGGCGGCGCGGCATAGGGCGCGAGCGGGTCGGGGCCATGGGTGAGGTCAAGCAGCAGGGCGCAATCTCGCACCGAGCGGGTGACGGCATGGTCGACCACCATGCCGTACCAGCTTTCGCTCACCGATGGCGACAGCGGAACGCGGCCGCGCGAGGTCTTGAGGCCGACCAGCCCGGTGCAGGCAGAAGGCACGCGGATCGAGCCGCCGCCATCGGAGGCATGCGCCACCGGCACGACGCCGGCGGCGACCAGTGCCGCAGCGCCGCCGGACGAGCCGCCGCTGGTGTGGCCGGTGTTCCAGGGATTGCGGGTGATGCCGAAGGCTTTTGATTCGGTCATCAGCCGCAGCCCGTGTTCGGGCGATGTCGAGGTGACGATGGGTATCAGTCCGGCGGCGAGATAGCGTTCGGTCAGCACCGAACTGACCTCGGGCATCCAGGCGGGGATGCGGCTGCCGCCATGCGACGGCACGCCCTTGATGGCGATGCCGAGATCCTTGACGGCGAAGGGCACGCCGGCCAGCGGTAGGGAATGATCGATGCCCTTCGCCCGGCTGCGCGCCGCATCGTAGAGTGTCTCGGCCGTGGCATTGATTTCAGGCCGGCTGGCCTCGGCGCGCGCGATCGCCGCGTCGACCAGTTCGACCGGCGAAACCTCGCCCTTGCGCACCAACGTGGCAAGGCCGGTGGCGTCTTCTTCCCACAGCACTCGTTCGACCGACATGCGCACTCCCCCGATCCAGGCAAGGTAACCAGCGGCCAATCCGTTGGCAATCGAGCGATGAACGAGTGCGGCGCGGTGCGGAAAGCTTTGGGTGCACGGAAATTTGCGCCGTTGCAAATACATCGCAATCCCCTAATTTGCCGACATGACGCCACAGGAGATCAGCAATCTGATTGTCCGGACTTCGATGAAGGACCGGGCTTCGTTCGATCTGCTGTACCGGCAGACCAGCGCGAAACTTTTCGGTGTCTGCCTTCGTGTATTGAAGGACCGGGGAGATGCCGAAGAGGCGCTTCAGGAAGTCTTCGTCAAGATATGGACGAAGGCGGACCGTTTCGCCGTCTCGGATCTAAGCCCGATTTCCTGGCTGGTGGCCATCGCGCGCAACCATGCGATCGATCGTATCAGGGCGCGGCGGGAACCTGCCGCCTACATCGATGCCGCGCTCGATGTGGCCGATCCGGCGCCGGGACCGGAGGCCATGACCGTGGCAGGTGGCGAGTCCGAGCGCATCCACCGTTGTCTCGAGGAATTGGAAAAGGGCCGGGCAGCGGCTGTCCGGGGCGCCTATCTGAACGGCGAGAGCTATGCCGAACTGGCGGAGCGCCACGGCGTGCCGCTGAACACGATGCGAACCTGGCTGCGACGCAGCCTGCTGAAGCTCAGAGAGTGTCTGGAAAGATGACGCTGGTAGACGACGACGGACCGGAACGTGGAGGCGACGACCTGTTCGCCGCCGAATACGTGCTTGGCGTCCTGACAGCGGAAGAACGCCAGATCGCGTCCCGCCGCATCGATGGCGACGCCGCATTCGCTCGGCTTGTCGATGCCTGGGAGGCCCATTTTTCGCCCTTGGCCGTCGCCTATCCCGGGACAGAACCTCCGATCAGGGTCAAGGAGGCGATCGGTCGCCGGCTGTTCGCCTCGCAGCCTCGCGCCGGCCTATGGTCGAGCCTTGCCTTCTGGCGCGGCCTTGCCGCCGCCGCCATCGCGGCGCTGGCGATCTACATCGCCTTGCCTTTCATCAACCCGCCGCTCCAACAACCACAGCTTGTCGCCTCGCTGGCCGCCGAAGGCAGCGACGTCAGATACCTCGTCGTCTATGACGCGGCGCATCATGAAGTCGGCCTGTCGCACGTTTCCGGTGAGCGGGCCTCCGGCAAGGACTTCGAACTGTGGGTGATCGTGGGCAAGAACGCGCCGGTTTCGATGGGCGTCATCCCGGCCGGGAAGGCTGCGCATGTGGCGGTTTCGCCGGCCGTGCAGCAGAAACTTGCGCAGGGCGCCGTGCTGGCGGTCAGCCTCGAGCCTTCAGGCGGTTCGCCGACCGGCCAGCCGACGGGACCGGTGGTCGCGGCAGGCGACCTGAAGAGCATCTGATGGCTCCCCGCCCGGACCGTCGCCTTACAAAATAGTGAAGTCTATTTTTGCAAGGATAACTGCGGACCAAATTCCCGCGGTTGGATCAGCCTATCCACCAAAATCACTGGACCTCATTCGGAAGAAAAGAATTCTTTCATAGAAAGCGAAACTAAGTTTTTCATGGCCCGTATCTCCTCGCGTTCCCAATGATGGGGAAAACAACCCGAGGAGACTTACATCATGCGTAAATTCGCCACCCTTTTGCTCGCCGGTACGATCGGCCTCTCAGCGCTCGGCACCATCGCCTATGCCGCCAATCCGATGGTCGGGGGCGCACCCATGTACGCCAAGAAGAACATCATCGAGAACGCCGTCAATTCGAAGGACCACACGACGCTGGTCGCTGCCGTCAAGGCAGCGGGCCTGGTCGACACGCTGCAGGGCGCCGGGCCCTTCACCGTCTTCGCTCCCACCAACGAGGCCTTTGCAGCACTTCCGGCCGGCACGGTCGAAACGCTGCTCAAGCCCGAGAACAAGGACAAGCTGACCAAGGTCCTGACCTGCCATGTGATCGCGGCGAAAGCGATGGCCGCCGACGTCGCCAAGATGGCCAAGGCCGATGGCGGCGCGCATGTAGTCAAGACCGCCGGCGGCTGCGAGCTGACGCTCAAGGCCGATAAGGGCAAGGTCACCGTCACGGACGAGAACGGCAATGTCGCCCATGTGACGATTGCCGACGTCAGGCAGTCCAATGGCGTCATCCACGTCATCGACAAGGTTCTTTTGCCGAAGATGTAACATACGGCTCGCTGCCGGCGAACAGGCAGCAAGGCTCTCCTGCCGGTGCGCGACTTCGTACACGCGTTGCGCCGGCAGGCGTCCGCTCCGCACTGTGGCTCCATCCAGGAGGCTGGTGCGGGTAACGTTCGGCCCTCAACGGCTTTTGATTTTCAGCCGAGCGTTGAATGTGGCAAACAGATAGCAGGAGGATTGGCCATGAACCGTCGCGACTTTCTCTTGAGCGGCGCCGCCGCCATCGGCGTGGTCGCCGGCACGGCATCTCTGCTGCGCATGGGCGGATCGCAGGATGCACGTGCGGCGGAGACCTTCGAAGTCACCAAGACCGATGCCGAATGGCGCGCGATCCTGTCTCCCGCGGCCTTCGACGTGCTGCGCAAGGAAGGCACCGAATATCCCGGCACCAGCCCATTGCTCAACGAGCACCGCAAGGGCGTCTTCGCCTGCGCCGGCTGCGACCTGCCGGTTTACTCCTCCGAGACGAAGTTCGATTCCGGCACCGGCTGGCCGAGTTTCTGGCAGGAGATCGCCAACGCCGTCGGCAAGACGCAGGACCGGTCGCTCGGCATGACTCGCACCGAAGTCCACTGCCGCCGCTGCGGCGGCCATCTGGGCCATGTCTTCGACGACGGCCCGCCGCCGACCGGGCTGCGTCACTGCATCAACGGCGTGGCGCTGAGCTTCAAGCCCGCCACCGCCTGAGACCATGCGGCCGCGATATGAAAAAACTCCGGGCTTGCGACCCGGACTTTTTAGCGGTCAGTCATTTCGGGCGTGGACTGGAGGAGCTTCCCGAAACGGCTGCCCGTGTTTCCTTGCTTCCAGCGCGATTCAGGACGCAAATCGTTTCTCCGGTATTGCCCTGGTGTCAGTGCCCGCCGCCACCACCGCCGGCGGCCGCCGGTTTGCGGATCATCATGGTGAACAGGCCAAGCGTCGCGAACAGCACCGTCAGCATGTAGAACACGTCCATGAAGGACAGCAGCGCCGCCTGCTGCTGGACCATGCCCGACAATTTCGAGATCGCCGCGCTGGCCGCATCCAGGCCGGCGGTCTGCTCGAAATTGAGCGTCATGTTCTGAAGCTTCTGCTGCGCGGCCGCACTTCCCCACTGCACGTGCTCGGAGAGCCTTGCATAGTGGAAGGCGTTGCGGTCGATCAGCACCGTGTTGATCAGGGCGAGGCCGACGGCACCGCCGAGATTGCGGGTCAGGTTGAACAGGCCCGATGCATTCTTCAGCCGCTCGGGCGGCAGCGTGCCGAGCGCGATGTTGTTGATCGGCACCATGCACAGCATCATCGAACAGCCGCGCAGGATCTGCGGGATGAGCAGCTCGTAGAAATCCCAGTCGGCGGTCAAATGCGTCATCCACCATGTTCCGGTGGCAAAGCCGAAGAAGCCGATCATCATCATCAGGCGCGGGTCCATCTTGTTCGACAGGATGCCCGAGACCGGTGCGGTGAAGAACATCGCCAGGCCGCTGACGAACAGCGCCTCGCCGATCATCATGGAATCGTAGCCGCGGATGCGTCCGAGGAACACGGGGTAGAGATAGGTGAGACCGTAAAGCCCGATGCCGATGACGAAGGAGAACAGCGAGCCGAAGGCGAAGTTGATATTGCTGAACGCCTTGAGATCGACGATCGGCTCCTCGGCGGTGAACACCCGCCAGAAGAACAGCACCGCGCCGAAGGTCATGACGACGGCACAGATGAACACCGCCTGATCCTGCAGCCAATCATTGTTCGGGCCTTCCTCGAGCACATATTCCATGCAGCCGAGGAACGCCGCCATGCCGGCAAGGCCCCACCAGTCGAACTTCGAGAACAGCTTGAGGTTGGGCTTGTCGAAGTCGATCAGCGACCAGGCCGCCGTCGTCACCAGAATGCCGGGCACGACATTGACGAGGAACAGCCAGTGCCAGGACATTGCGTGGCTGATATAGCCGCCGACGGTCGGACCGATGGTGGGCGCCAGGGTGGCCACCAGGCCGATCATCGGCGACACGACGGCACGGCGCGACGGCGGGAAGATGGTGAAGGCGGCCGCAAAGACGCTGGGGATCATGCCGCCGCCGATAAAACCCTGGATGGCGCGGTAAACGATCATCTGGTCGATGTTGGTGGCGGTCGCGGCGAGCGCGCTTGCAGCGGTAAAACCCGCCGCCGAAATTGTGAACAGAACACGCGTCGACAGCATCCGGCTGAGAAAGCCGGACAGGGGGATCATGACCACCTCGGCGATCAGATAGGCCGTCTGCACCCAAGGGATCTCGTCGGAACTGGCGCTCAGGCCAGCCTGGATCTCGGCCAGCGAGGCCGAGACGATCTGGATGTCCAGGATGGCCATGAACATGCCGAACACCATCGCCAGGAAGGCTATGACGCGCCGCGTCGAGATGGTGTCAGGCACAGCCGGCCTCGCCGGCGGCGCTCCTGCGGTCAGGGTTGCGGTGGCCATGGCGTTGCTCCCCGGAGCGCGCTCAGTTGATCGCGGCCGGCGCGGTGCGGCTGTCGACGGCGACAACGACGCTTAAGCCGGCGCGCAGTCTGCCGCTCTTCAGCGCATCGGCCGGCACGTCGATGCGGACCGGGACGCGCTGCACCACTTTGGTGAAATTGCCGGTGGCATTTTCCGGCGGCAGCAGCGAGAACACGGCACCCGAGGCCGGCGCCAGCGAGGAAACAGTGCCCTCGATGGGCTCGCCGTCGATGGCATCGACCGAAATCCTGACCTTTTCGCCGGGCACCAGCCGGGCAAGCTGGGTCTCCTTGAAGTTGGCGACGATGTAGAGCTTGTTCATCGGCACGATGACGGCGAGCTTCTGGCCGGGGCTGACGAGGTCGCCCTGCTCGACGGAACGGTTGCCGACAACGCCGTCATAGGGCGCCTTGAGCACCGTGAAGGACAGGTCGCGCGCGGCCTTGTCGCGGCTGAGCTGCAAGGATGCCAGCGTGCTTGCCGATTCAGCACGCTGCGCCTCCAGCACGCCGATATTGGCCTGTGCTGCGGCGATCTGCGCGTCGGCGCCGACGAGAGCGGCGTTGGCCTGGTCGAGCGCCGTCTGGGCGTCGTCGAGTTGCGCCTGAGTACCGACATGGGTCTTGAGCAGTTGCGCGGCGCGCTGCTGGGCGCGCGCGGCATTGGCCGCCGCGGCCTGGTCGGCGGTCTTGGCGGCCTGCGCCTGCTGCAAGGAGGCCTGCGCCGCCTTGGTCTGCGCATCGATGCGATCGAGCGTCCTGGCCAGCGTGGCGATCTGCGCCTCGGCCTGGGCGACCGCTATTTTATAGTCGCCGTCATCGACCGTCAGCAGGGGATCGCCGGCCTTGACCTGCTGGTTCTCGCTGACCTTGACCTGATCGACATAGCCGGAGATCTTGGGCGAAATGAAAGCCATGTCGGCCTGGACATAGGCGTCGTCGGTCGAAATCATGAAACGGCCGGTGGTCCAGTAATCGTAGCCGTACCATGCGCCGGCGCCGAGCAAGGCGACGCCGATGATCGGCAGCAGGAAGGAGCGCACGGAACGCTTTTTCTTCGGCGGAGTTTCCGCCAGGGGCGGCGCTGCGACTGGCTGGACGGGAACTTCCGGTGCTTCCGTCGCCGGAGCAACCTTGGCGTTGGGGAAAGGACGGACTTCGGCGGTGGACGGCGCGTTCGAGGACATGACATCTCTCTAAATTATAATACTGAACCGTTCGGTTCGATCCGGCCGTTGACATAGCGCCTAAAGAGGACCATATCAAGAGGCAATCGAACCGCTTGGTTCGAATTATTTTCGAGGTGTGACTTTAATGGCCGACACAACGCCCGACGTCGAAAACGACAATTGCGGCGACCTGCTGGACGGCTTGCGCCGCGGCCGCCCGGCAGCCGGACAGGATCCGGTCAAGCGCAGCCAGATCATCGATGGCGCCCGCCGGGTCTTCATCGACAAGGGCTTCGAGGCGGCCTCGATGAACGACATCACGCGGGAAGCCGGCGTGTCGAAAGGCACCATCTATGTCTACTTCGCAAACAAGGAAGAGCTGTTCGAGGCGCTGATCGAGGAAGAGCGCGGCACGATCTTCAAGAACATGTATGACGTGCTCGACCGTGCCGACGACCTGCGCGAGACGCTGGTGAAATTCGGCAAGGTCCTGTCCATGAAGATCACCTCGGCCAAGGTCATCCAGGCCCAGCGCACGGTGATCGGCGCCTCCGACAGGATACCCGACATGGGCGCGCGGTTTTACGAACGCGGCCCCAAACGCGGCCACGACAAGGTCGTGACCTTCCTCAATGCCGCCATCGACCGTGGCCTGCTCAAGATCGACGATGTCGACCTTGCCGCCTATCAGTTCACAGAACTCTGCCTGGCCGGTCTTTTCCGGCAGTGCATCTTCGCCTATCGCGCCAAGGCTCCGAACCAGGACGAAATCGACCATATCGTCAGGTCGGGCGTCGACATGTTCCTGAAGGCCTATGGCACCGAAATGCTTGCCGCGGAGGAAAGCCACAAGATGATCGCCCTGGAGGCGAAGGCTTAACCCGGCTTTTTGTGCCGCTAGCCGCCATTGGCCGCGAGCACGATCGCGGCGCGCAGCTCCTCCAGGCCCTCGGCCTTTTCCGATGACGTCGCCAGCACGAAAGGAAACGCCGCCGGTCGCTTCTTGATCTTGGCAAGCGTCTCCTCAATCAGCCGCGGCACGCCGGCGGCCTTGATCTTGTCGGTCTTGGTCAGCACGAGCTGGTACGAAACCGCCGCCTTGTCGAGCAGCGACAGCACCTCGTCGTCCTTGGCCTTGATGCCGTGGCGGGCGTCGATCAGCACATAAACCCGCTTCAGCGTGACACGGCCCTTGAGATAGTCGAAGACCAGCTTCGTCCAATCGTCGACCTTTTCCTTGGGCGCGGTGGCATAGCCGTAGCCCGGCATGTCGACCAATGCCATTGGCGGCAGGTCGGCGCCCTCCCCCGAAAATCCGTCCGGCACGAAATAATTGAGTTCCTGCGTGCGCCCCGGCGTGTTGGAGGTGCGCGCCAGGCCCTTCTGGTTGACCAGAGCGTTGATCAGCGACGACTTGCCGACGTTGGAGCGGCCGGCAAAGGCGATTTCCGGCGGCCCTTCCGGCGGCAGGAACTTCATGGCGGGCACACCGCGGATGAAGATCCACCCGCGGGTAAACAGGTCCGTGCCGATCGTGGTGCTGTATTGAGCGTTCAAGCTGCTGTCTCCAGAAGAGAAATATCGGCGCCCCTGATGGCATCGAGGTTGCGGCTGATCTTGTCCACCGGCCAATCCCACCAAGCCACCGCCAGCAGCCGCCGGATCGTCCTGTCGTCGAAACGCATCTTGACGACCTTGGCCGCGTTGCCGGCGACGATGGCATAGGGCCGCACGTCGTGCGTGACCACGGACTTCGCCGCGACGATGGCGCCATGGCCGATTTGCACCCCCGGCAGGATCACTGCCTCCATGCCGATCCAGACATCGTTGCCGACCACCGTGTCGCCGCGCACCTCCTTCGACCATGTGGCGGGGTCGAAACCCTTTTCCCAGCCATGGCCGAAAATGTTGAACGGATAGGTCGAAAAACCGGACATGGCGTGGTTGGCGCCGTTCATGATGAAGCGGGCACCTTCGGCGATGGCGCAGAACTTGCCGATGATCAGCCTGTCGCCGATGAAGGCATAGTGGTGCAGCACGCATTTCTCGGCGAATTTGTCCGGCCCTTCCGGATCGTCATAATAGGTGAAGTCGCCGATCTCGATGTTGGGCGCGCTCACCAGCGCCTTGAGGAAGCCGACGCGCGTGTGCATCGGGATCGGGTGCTTGATGTCGGGATTGGGTCCGGTCATGGCGGTTCGTCCGGGAATTGGCTGGCGGACGCGTCCCGCGTCGGCGCACACCTCGTCAAAGTAGCGTAATCCGCCGTATAGCACCAATCGCCCCGGGAGCGAGTCTTCGATGGTGGACAAGCGCATTTGCCGGATCGGACGGTGCCGCGCGTTTGCAGTTTCGCCCATCGCGGGCGGACGTGGACCGATGCCGGCGCACAAGAAAAAGCCCGGGCAACCGGGCTTTTTGAAATCGTGAGCCGGCGCCTCTATTCCGCTGGCGACGGTTTCTTGCGGAACAGCGCTAGCAGATTGTCCCACAGTTCGATCTTGGCGCCTTGGCGCTTCATGATCACGCCTTGCTGAAGGATCGACAGCGTGTTGTTCCAGGCCCAGTAGATGACGAGGCCTGCCGGGAAACCAGCCATCATGAAGGTGAAGATGACGGGCATCCAGGTGAAGATGGCGGCCTGCGTCGGATCCGGCGGCGTCGGGTTCATGCGCATCTGCAGGAACATGGTGACGCCCATGATCAGCGGCCAGACGCCGATCATCAGCATGTGCGGAAGCGTGATCGGAACGAGGCCGAACAGGTTGAAGATCGACGTCGGATCGGGCGCGGCCAGATCCTGGATCCAGCCGAAGAACGGCGCATGGCGCATCTCGATGGTGATGTAGAGCACCTTGTAGAGCGAGAAGAAGACCGGGATCTGCAATGCCACCGGCCAGCAGCCGGCGAGCGGATTGATCTTCTCGGTCTTGTACAGCTCCATCATCGCCTGCTGCTGCTTCATCTTGTCGTCCGCGTATTTCTCGCGGATCTCGAGCATCTTGGGCTGCACCTTCTTCATGTTCGCCATCGACGCGTAGGACTTATTGGCGAGCGGGAAGAAGATGGCCTTGACGATGACGGTGGTGGCGAGGATCGCCAGGCCGAAATTGCCGAGGAATTTGTAGAGCGTGTCGATGAGCCAGAACATCGGCTTGGTGATGAAGTGGAACCAACCCCAGTCGATCAGCAGGTCGAACCGCTTGATGTGGCGGTCTTCGGCATAGGCATTGATCTTGGCGACTTCCTTGGCGCCGGCGAAGACCTCGGTCTCGACGGTTGCCGACTGGCCGGCCTCGACATTGATCGGGTCGGTGAGGAAGTCGGACTGGTAGCGGTGGCGGCCGTCCACGAAATAGCCGAAGCGCGGCTGAAACGGCTGCTTCTCGCTCGGAACCACCGTCACCGCCCAATATTTGTCGGTAATGCCAAGCCAGCCGTCCGTCGACTTGCCCGGCTTGACTTCCTTGTCCTTCTCGATGGACGCGTATTTGTGTTCCTGGAGGCCTTCCGCACCGGTGAAGCCGATCAGGCCTTCATGCAGCACGTAGGTGCTGGCGACTGCCGGCTTGTCGTAGCGCGTGACGCGGCCGTAATTCGACAGCGTAACCGGGGCCGAACCCGAATTGCGCACCTCGTCGGAAACGGTGAACATGTAGTCGCTGTCCACAGAGAAGGTGCGCTTGAAGGTCAGCCCCTTGTCACTGGTGTAAGTCAGCGTCACCGGCGTCGACGGGGTCAGCGTCGGATTGCCTTCGACGTTCCACACCGTATCCGCGCCCGGTACCGTGCCCGTCTTGTCGTTGCCGACGAAGCCGATCTCGGCGAAGTAGCCGCTGGGCAACTCCGAAGGGTTGAGCAGTTCGATCTCGGGCGAATCCTTGTCGACGGTTTCGGTGTAGTGCTTGAGCTTGAGGTCGTCGAGACGGGCGCCGGTCAGGTTGATCGAGCCTTCGAGGCTCGGCGTGTCGATCTTGACGCGCTTCGAAGCCGCCAGCGCCTGGTCGCGGCTGGCCGCGGTGACGGTGTCGCCGCCGGGCGCGTTGGGGATGGCACCGGGAGCGGTGCCGGCCGGTGCCGGCGTTGCCGCGCCCGGATTGGCTGTCTCTGCCGCCTTCTTCTGCTCTTCCACGCGCTGCTGCTCGACGCGCGCCGCCTCGCGCTGCTGTTCGACGCGCGGGTTCATGTAGAAGACCTGCCACAGGGTCAGGATCAGCACCGACAGCGCGATGGTGATGAAGAAGTTTCGGTTGTTTTCCATCGAGAGCCCTTGGCCTATCGTGTTCCGCGAAGTCGGCGGGAGAGTTCGACCTTCAACTGGCCGAACGGGGCGCGGAGCGCATCATCGCGCCCGACGATGACATAATCATTGCCGGGCATCATGTCATCGGCCGCATGGGTGCGCACGGCCTCTTTCAGCCGCCGCCTGACGCGGTTGCGCACGACCGCGTTGCCGACCTTCTTGGTGACGGTGTAGCCGACGCGCGGCGCGCCGCCGTCGCCGCGGTCGAGGACCTCGACGAGGAAAAACCGCCCGCGACGTTTTTCACCACGGCGGACGGCCAGGAATTCCGCGCGTTTCAGAAGCCGCTTGGGATTTTGTCCCACTGGCTTGCCGGTTGCGGGCAACGATCTTGTCTCGCTCAGGCGCTGAGCCGCTTGCGGCCGCGGTTGCGGCGAGCTGCGACGACGCCGCGACCACCCTTGGTGGCCATGCGGGCACGGAAACCGTGCCGGCGTTTGCGGACGAGTTTGGACGGTTGGTAGGTACGCTTCATTTGTTTTAATACCGCGGGGTGCGGCCCTTCTTGATTCTGTCACTCTGTAACAGGAGCTTTGCCGGGCCGGCTTTGGCGCGATCGAAACCGCGCCGGGACGAATGGCCCGAGCGTGAGCGGGCTTATAGAAAGAAGGGTTTTGGAAGTCAATCCGGTGCCGGGCCGGTGCCGGGCCGGTGTCGCCGGGCCCGGGATGCGCACTTTCGGCGGCAATTATATCTCTCCGACCAAGGGGGAAATTGGCAAAAAAGCCGCAATCGCCTAATCTGGGCTGATCAAGCGATTGTGAAGACAGGACCGCATGAGCGAAACCACGCACGCCGAGGAAGGGACAGGACCAGCGCCAGCCGCCGTCCGCAGCGTACCCTTGTCGCGCGGCCTGTCGACAAAACTGCTGCTGTTGACCATCGTTTTCGTGCTTTTGGCCGAGGTGCTCATCTTCCTGCCCTGGATCGCCAGCTACCGGCTGGCCTGGCTCAAGGAGCGGCTGAGTACCGCCGCGGCCGTATCGATCGTGCTGGTGCAGGGCGAACCGACCTCGCTGTCGCGCACGGCGCAGAACGACGTGCTTATGGCGATCGGCGCCAAGGCGATCGCGGTGCGCGACGGCGGCGTGTCGCGGCTGCTTGTGGTGGCCGACATGCCGCCGCAGGTCGACGAGCACATCGACCTCGCCAGCGTCGGCATGGTCAAGGGCATGACCGGCGCGCTCGACACGCTGTTTTTCGGCGGCAACCGGATGCTGCGCGTCTTCGGGCCGGTCGGCGACAGCGACAAGGAGTTCGAGCTGATCATGCCGGACTACAGCCTGCGCAAGGCGATGCTTATCTATTCGCGCAACGTCGCCTTCGTCTCGCTGCTGATCTCGCTGTTCACGGCCATGCTGGTCTATGCCGCGATCGACCTGATCATGATCGGACCGATCCGCAACATGACGCGCTCCATGCTGTCCTTCTCGCAGGCCCCCGACGACCCCAGCCGGATCATTCATCCCGCCGCTCGCGCCGATGAGATCGGGGTGGCCGAGCGCGAGCTGTCGCAGATGCAGGAGCGGCTGCAGAAGATGCTGACCGAGCAGAAGCACCTGGCCGACCTCGGCCTCGCCGTGTCGAAGATCAACCACGACATGCGCAACATCCTGGCCTCGGCGCAGCTAATTTCGGACCGCCTGCGCCAGGTCAAGGATCCGACCGTGCAGGCCTTCGCGCCGAAGCTCCTGCGTGCGCTCGACCGTGCGGTCTCCTACTCGGAAGGCGTGCTTCATTACGGCCGTACGCAGGAGCCGCCGCCTTCGCGCCGGCGCGTGCGGCTGCGCCAGCTGGTCGAGGACGTGCACGGCCTGCTCGACATCGAGGAAGGCATCGAGTTCATCAACGCGGTCGAAAAGGCGTTCGAGGTGGACGCCGATTCCGACCAGTTGTTCCGCGTGCTCACCAATCTGTGCCGCAACGCCGTGCAGGCGATGGCGGCGGACACGGAGAGCGCCGTGGTGCGCCGGCTGGCGGTTTCGGCCGAGCGCATGGGCAGCGTCAGCCGCATCGTCGTGACCGACACCGGTCCCGGCCTGCCGCCGAAGGCGCGCGAGAACCTGTTCGCGGCGTTCCGCGGCTCTGCGCGCAGCGGCGGCACCGGGCTTGGCCTGGCGATCGCGCATGAACTGATCCGCGCGCATGGCGGCACGGTGGAGCTGGTCGAATCGATCGGCGGGCGCACCACCTTCGCCGTCACCATTCCCGACCAGCCGGTGCGGCTCGACCAGGCCCGCAACGGGCTGCGCCGCCCGGCCTGATAGGCTTGGGCGCTGTTTCGCCCGCAAACCGGTCCGGCCCCCTTCGCCCTGAATGCCGCTTCGAACAACCCGATTTCCGGCCGGATCCAGCGGATGACGCATCGACGACAAAACTTTTGCCGGATCGGCTTGCTTTTCGCGAATTCAGTCGCTAGGGAACTGCACACATTCGCGGCCGGTCCTCGAGGATCGGATCGCGGGGTCATGGAAAGCATGACCTGATGCGCGCCCGTAGCTCAGCTGGATAGAGCACCAGACTACGAATCTGGGGGTCAGGAGTTCGAATCTCTTCGGGCGCGCCATTTTACCCTATTGAAATCAATAGACTTCCAGGCGTTTCCAGCGCGACGCCACTGGCTCGATTTTCGGAATTCAGCCGGTTTTGGCAAGACGGCGGCAGCCGGTGCCAAAATCGCACTATGGGCTAAAGTGCCCTACTTGGAACGGCACAGTCTCTGCCAAGCATTCGAATTTGCTGAGTCTCCTGGCGGTGCACCGTGACAGACTCACATTCCGGGGCCGCGCAGGCGTAGTCGGGATTTGAAATCATTATAGTTCTCCTTTCCGATGGTTCAGTGCGCACCACCTGCCTCGACATGGCCCGGGTTGCGCAACAGCAGCGTGGCGAAGAACGCGACGACAAGGGCTGCTCCGAGCAGATAGAACGCGTCGCTGAAAGCCATGATGAAAGCCTGCTTGCGCACCATCTGTCCGATGGCGATGACGGCCTTGTGCATCGCGGCTGCGCGATCGCCGGCGCCATGCGCCAGGAAGTACCGGGTCAGATGCTCGATGCGCGCGCGAGTGCTCTCTTCGAACAGCGACACCGACCGCACCAGCACGTTGGAGTGGAACTGCTCGCGCTTGGTCAGAAAAGTCTGCAGCATGGCGATGCCGACGGCGCCGCCGAGATTCCGGATCATGTTGAACAATGCGGAGGCAGAGCCGGCGTTCTCCTGCTCGATGCCGGCCGTAGCGACCGCAGCCAGGGGTACCATGACCAGCGCCTGACCGACGGCTCGGACGACATTCGGCCAAAAGAACTGCTCCGACGCGTAGGCCGCCGTCATTTCGATGTTCATGAAATTGCTCGCCGCGAACAGCGCAAAGCCGAAGGCAACGATAATGCGCATGTCGAAACGCTTCATCAACTGCGGCACCAGCGGGATCAGCACCAGTTGCGGCAGGCCTGTCCAGGCCAGCACCATGCCGATCTGCTGAGCGTTGTAGCCCTGGATGCGCGCGAGATAGACGGGCAGGATGAACACCGCCCCGTAGAGCGCAATTCCGAGCAGGAAGCTGGCCAGGATGGAGAACCCGAAATTCCAGCGGGCGAACAGTCTGAGGTTAAGCAAGGGCCTTTCGCTTCTCAACTCGATCCACAGGAAAAGCGAGAGGCTGACGAGGGCGATCATGGACAGCCGCACGATGAAAGGCGAGCCGAACCAATCGTCCTTGTTGCCCTCCTCGAGCACAGTCTGCAAGGAGCCGAGCCCGATCGCCATGGTGATGATCCCGGCCCAGTCGCCCTGGCGCAGCAGCGAGAGCTGCATCGGCGCCCTTTCGAGCGACATCCACAGCATGCCGACCATCAGCGCGCCGGGGACCAAGTTGACATAGAAGATGAACTGCCAACCCCAGTTCTCGGTGAGATAGCCACCGATTGTCGGCCCGATGGCTGGTGCGAAGGTCGCCGACAGCGCGAACAGGGCGAATCCGATCGGCTGCTTCGCCTTCGGCAGGAGGGTTATGGTGATGGTGAAGGCGACCGGAATCAGCACGCCGCCGCAAAAGCCCTGCAAAGCACGCAGAACAATCATCTGCTGAAGGTTTTGCGCGAAGGCGCAGGCAACCGAGAAGGCGAGAAACAGGATTGCATTGGCCAGAAGATAGACGCGGATGGAAAAGACCCGCGACAGCCAGCCGGTGAGCGGAATGACGACGATCTCGGCCACCAGGTAGGCGGTCGATATCCAGCCGCCGTCATCGATGCCCGCGCCGATGGCGCCCTGAATGTCGGCTAGCGATGCGTTGACGATCTGGATGTTGAGGACCGCCATGAAGGCGCCGAGCGTCGAGCCAATGACGGCGATCCAGGTCTTGAGCGGGGCGGAAGAGGCATCGGTCGGCGCCAGGCTCGATGCTTTGGCTGCCATCGGCGCAGGCGTGGGGTTGGTGGTGAGGGTTGCGGGCACGGCTGAATTCCTTGTTTGACGAAGCGCGCGTGAGACACTGGCGTGGCGGCCACCATGCGAGGTCTCGGAGAACCTCGCGCAGCCGCTACGAGTTACCAGCCGGCGATGATCCGGCGGCCGCTGTCCGGTTCACCCCGTTCGGCCAGGATGGTTGCCTTCGTGTCGATCGTCGGTTCCGCCGACATGCCGGCGCGCAGCTTGCCGGCGAGCCTGCCGTCGTTGATCGCGATCTTCACCGGGATGCGCTGCACGATCTTGGTGAAATTGCCGGTGGCGTTATCCGGGGGCAGCAGCGCGAACTCGAGACCGCTGGCCGGCGACACACTGTCGACGCGGCCCTTGAGTGCCACGCCGGGAAAGCCGTCGACGGCGATCTCGACCGGCTGTCCGCTCTGCACATGAGTGAGCTGTGTTTCCTTGAAATTGGCCACGACATAGACCGCATTCAGCGGCACCACCGCCATGAGCAGCGTGCCGGCCTGCACATACTGGCCGACGCGAAGCGAACGGGCCCCGACGGTGCCGTCGACGGGCGCTGTGATCGTGGTGTAGGAGAGATTGAGTTTCGCCTGACGCAGGGCGGCCTGGCTGCTGTCGCGCTCGGCCTCCGCCTTGCCGCGCTCAGTCGTGAGCACGTCGATTGCTTTGCGGGCAGCAACCAGTGCGGCGCGATCCCTCTGCAGTTGGGCTTCGTTTTCGCCAAGGGAGGCTTCGGCCTGCTGGGCGCGTTGGCTGGTGCCGTAGCCGCTTTTCAGCAGGGTTTTATAGCGGTCACCCTCCTGCTGCGCGAATTTGAGCTTCGCCTCGGTTGCGGCGACGTTGGCCTTTTGCTGTTCGACCACCGAATGCTGCAGGCCGATCTGGGCGTCGAGGTTATGCAGCGTCGCTTCGGCTGCTTCGACATTGGCTTGCGCTTGGTCTAGCGCGGTCCTGAAATCGCGATCGTCGATGCGGGCCAGAACCTGGCCCGCCTTGACGTGAGTGTTGTCCTCGACCAGCACCTCGGCGATGTGGCCCGAGATCTTCGGCGCGACAGCCGTATAGTCGGCCTTGACATAGGCATCGTCGGTCGATTGCAGATACTGTCCGACCGTCCAATAGTCATAGCCGTAGAGCGCAGCCGCGGTCAGGCCGGCCACCAGACCCAACCCGATAACGGTGCGTTTGATCATCGTCTTGCGGGACCGCCGCGCGGGTTTTACCTCAACCGGGTATTCCAAGGTGGCGGGGTTGACGCTTACCGTCATCGTAATCTCCTCTCACGGTCGGGCCGAGTGGCCGATTGGTGCAAGGACGATGCAACGGCAATCTTGATGTGATAATCGAGGAAAGAACGGAAGGATCATCCATTAAGAGCGGATAATCGAAATGGACAGGCTCACGAGCTTGACGGTGTTTGGCCGCGTTGTGGAATGCGGAGGCTTTTCCGCGGCGGCCCGACGCCTCAACATGTCGACGACGATGGTCAGCAACCACGTCCAGGCGCTGGAGGAAAGGCTCGGCGTTCGGCTTCTCAATCGCACCACCCGCAAGGTGAGCCTGACCGAGATCGGCCAGGCTTACTATCAGCGTTCCTCGCAGATCCTCGCCGATCTGGAGGAGGCGGACCGCGTCGCGGGAGCACTTCAGGCGACGCCGCAAGGCACGCTTCGCCTTCATTCCAGCATGAGCGTCATCCGTTTTCTGGCGCCGATCGTTTCCGAATTCGTCAACCTTTATCCGGCTGTTTCGGTCGATCTCACCGTCGGCGAAAGAATGGTCGACATGGTGGAGGAGGGCTTCGACCTTGACGTGCGTTCGCTGCCGCTTCCCGATTCAAGCCTGATCGTCCGGCGGCTGACCTCATGGCGCAACATCGTCTGCGGTTCGCCCGGCTATTTCGAACGCCATGGAACACCGCGTCGGCCCGATGACCTCGCACGCCACAATTGCATGCGCCATGCGTCATATCCTTTCGGTAACGAGTGGCGTTTCGAGGACCCCGACGGCGAGCCCGTTTCCGTCCGCGTCGATGGCAACTTATTGACCAACAGCCAGGAGACGCTCAGACGCCTTGCTCTCGACGGCCGCGGTCTGTTCATACCGCCGCCCTTCCTCGTGGCCGACGACCTGAGCGCCGGGCGCCTTGTCCGGGTGCTGGAGGAATATTCAGGAGTCGAGTTCGCGATCAACGCGTTCTATCCGCATCGTCACCATGTCTCGGCCAAGGTCAGGACTTTCATCGATCTGTTGGCCGAGCGCTTTGCCGAACACCGCAGATGGATGGAATTGAAGTACTGAACAGCAGTCCACCGTCCGCGCCGGAAAGTCGGCGGGCTGATGTCTCTTCTGATCTTCTGGCCGGCCACATGCGGGCAAGGGCCGGAGCGATTGCCAGCACCGACATGGCAAAATCCTCGATCCGGGGAGGGGTCAGCGCTGAGGCAGCGCGCCCGCTCATGATCCTATTATCCGCTCTTGGCGGATGATCCTTCCCAATCTTCGATGATTATCATGAGTGGGCCCAAGATGCATCGTCTTGGCGAACAGGCAAGGACCTGTTCTTGAACCCAAGTCCAGAACTCAACCTTAGGAGATTTCCATGAAAAAGATCGCTCTTGCCACCGCCGCGTTCCTGGCCATCACTGGCGCCGCACTCGCCGAGAACCCGAATGTCGGCGGTTCCGACATCAATGCGATTGCCCGGGAACAGCTCGACAACACCCACACGTCCTCGATCGCGCATAGTGCAGCCTACGAACTGCTCAATGCGGGCTCCAATGCGGCCATCGCGCAGGATCAGGCGGTCGAGCGTCGCCGGGACCTTTTCGGCAACCGTTAGACACCGGCTCCGGCCGCCGAACCCCCAAAGCAGCGGGCTCATTCGCCGCCTTCGCCTCGGGGTTCGACCGGTCGCGAAAAAAAGGAGAAATGCGATGGACGCAGTCGTCAACGGCGCCGCCTTGGAGCGGGCCGAAACAAGGAGTGCACCGCAGCGGCGTGGAGTCGAGGCTCTACAGATTCTGATGGCGCGCGTCGCGGCGATCTTGGTCTGGGTCGAAGCCGGTATGGAAAGGCGCCGGAGCCGCCGCATGCTGATGGAACTCACGGACTCGCAATTGCAAGACATCGGTCTTTCTCGCGCCGACGTTGCCGGCCGAGACTGGAAAACCGATCCTTTCCGCCCTGTTCCAGCCGATGGTCGCTAAATAACCATGACAGGCATCAAGCACCCACCGGGACAAACCGGAAAGCCTTACCTTCATCAACAGGAGAAAGAACATGCAGTTCATGGTCTTGACACGTCGGCGGACGGAAAGCTTCAACGACGCGGACTACACGCCCGAGAGACTGGAAGCCGAAGCCGAAGGCGTTCGCCGACTTTTCATGGCGAGCACCGTGCGACAAATCTGGAACCGCGGCGACATGGGCGGCGCTTGTCTTCTCATGGAGGCCGAAACGGAGGAAGAGGTTCGCTCGGTGCTCAATGCCCTTGCGCTGTTCAAAAGCGGCATGCAGGAAACGGCCTCCATTGTTCCGCTACGGCCATATAGAGGCTTTGGGCCGCAGCAATAGAAGATGTCACAAGGCATGCATGGCATATGGGACCTCGGCCAAGCGATCCCTGGCTCCGCAGAGCTTCATTCCCCGCGCGTGCCTGGGAAAAGAACCGTCAGTCTTTGCTCGGCCGCCGCCCAAGCCCGCAGGTGGTAGCTGCGCAGCACGAACACGCTTGCAGCGAAGGCGAGCATCCCGGCTGCCACACCGAGAGCCATTCCGGCGCCGGCTGCCGCTGTGGCGGCTATGCCCGTAAAGACACCTGCGATGGCGCTGCTGATCACGCTCACCATTCCGGCCGTGGTCATGAAATACTGCAACGGCGATGGGCTGAGCCCCTTGTCCACGAGCACCGCCGAGCGATCGTCATGCGTGGAATGAACGAGGTAGCTTTGCATGGCGGGCGCGACTTCGACGTAGTAGTGCCGGATCCGCGCCATTCCACGGGCGTGCACCATGTCCTCGATGGCGACCTGCACGGCGCGGACGAAGGTGACCAGGCCGATGAAGAAAACGCAGGGCAGCAAGATCAGGCTGAACAGCACGAACGGCGTACCCATTTTCGTGACTTGCGCCACGAATGACAGCGCGATCGCCGCGCTTGAGACCGACGTGAGGAACAGATTGGCGCGCTGATTTGCCTCCTGAATGGTGGCCGCGCGAGCGGTCTGCAGCACAAAGTGCTCGGTTGTCATGCATTGCAGGACTACCCGCGCGTCGTTGTCTTCTTCCGCCATCCCATCCGTCCTCCGGTCGGCTCGACCACAGCGCCGCCGAAATCGCTCAGGATCGGCAAGCCGCCTTCAGTCGCGCATATGCGGGCCTGGCGGCCTTCCGTAGCCGCCCATGGAGCCACGCCGGCCCGAGAGGCTGGGTCATTCCACGCGCTCGAACACATCCAGGCTGGTCCCGAAGGCGCGCCATGCCCCAACTCTGACCATCCTGGCAGGCGCCCCTTCCGCCGATGCGGTAAGGGTCTGCCCTGCAACGGTATGCCAAAGCATCTCGAGCTTACTTTCCCGCAGAATACCGGTGTAGCTCACGGCCGCAGGCCCGGCCTTGCCCTGTCCCGCAGCCGTGAAGCCGATTACGTCGCCGCAAGCAGCGCCATGGATCGGAAGTTCCTGACCAAAGAAACTGCTGTCTTCCAACGCCGTCCTGAACGTGCCGCGGATGACGCCTTCCGCATCGTCCTCGATGATGACGGTCGAGCCGTATTGGTTTCGCCAAGTCCCGATCCAATCTGGCATGGAGCACTCCACGAGCGGTTCGGGATCAACGTGCAGGGCCCGCACGCGTTCCGAGGCTGCCTGCGCCGCTCGGCGTCGAGGCCAACCTCTGGGCAGCCGTCGCCGGGCCGAGTGCGGCGCTGATGCCGCAACAGCGCCAATTCCGGCGCCCGCGTCAGCTGACGTCGATGACGACCATCAGCCCGCCGCCGCCCTTTTGCTCGACATTGTTGTTCGTCGTGTGGTGCGGAATGTGGCAGTGGATGAGCCATTTGCCGGGTCGCCGCGCCGTCCAGACGACATCATAGCGCTGGCCCGGACCGACATTGATGGTGTCGGCGAGGAATGGTCTCGCCGTCGCGCGCGACGACCTCGAATGGTCCGCCATGAATGTCGATCGCCGGACCACGATGGGATACGCAGTAGACCGACAATGTGGATCATACTTGAACGGATGCCACTTTCCGGCGCCGCGAATGCGAGACGGTGAGCCAAAGGGCTGAGACGAGGAAATAGAAGGCGCCGAAGCCAGCGTAGCCTGCGATGTTGGCGATCGAGGGCGGTGCGGGCATCTGCGCTTGCGCGATGAAGAATGCGCCGGCGACAGCCGATTGGCCTCCGCTCAAGATCATGGCCCATTGGCCTCCGGCGGTTTTCCAGCGCCGGATTGCGGTTCCGAGCTGCAGCAGGCCGGAGAAGATTGCCCACGCGCCGAAAACGCCGAGAACCCAATTCATGTTCATCGCCAGCGCCATGATGACTGCAAGGGCGACCACCGAACTGACTGCAACGTTGAATGCTTGCGTAGGATTGACGGCAAGCCCGCCGTTGCGGGAAGCATCGACATAATTGGCGGCTGCATCCCAGGCAGGATAGGCAACAAGCAAGACAGCCGCGATGGACGCCGACTGCCGGCCGACCGTCAAAGCGACCACGACCCAGACCACAGAAAAGGCCGTACGGGCGAGGTAATACAGCTTGAGCCACTTGTGCTGGTCATTTGAAGCAACCTCAACGCGATCGCGTCTCATTGGATATCCTTCGGGTATGGTTCAATGTTTGTCCGATGCACCTCGGCGACCACAGGTGGCCGAGGCGCTTGTCAGCCTGCGAACGAGCGGCGACCTGGCTCACATGGGCGGGACCACGCCATTTTTGCCAACGACGACCTGATGACCGATCGTTTCGCTTGCGGCCTTCTCGCCTGTTATGAAGACGACGGCACCCGGGACCAGTTCATCCTGGGTTGCCGGAGCGAGGGTCACGACAGGGGTACCATCCGGGATCGCGATCTTCTTTTCCTTGCCTTGGTAGGACACTGTCACGGTGCGCCCGTCGACGTCCTTGACGGCATCGGCGACTGTTGCGTTGGTCATGCTGCTGTCAGGCTTCAGATCCCACCCGTAGCTTCCCTCACCTGCGCCTTTCAGCGCGGGCGGGAAGATCAGGACTTCCAGAGCGCCGTCACCGCCCTTGTCCTTCGGCAGCGAGGCAATTCCGACGAAGTCGCCTGGCTTGATATCGGCCACCTTCGCAGCAGCGACGCCGGAGATCTTCCAGCCATCAGCCAGCGCAACGTCAACAGTCTCGCCTTCCCGCGTGTTGACCTTCAGCGTCGAAGCGTTGAAGGTCGCCACGCTGCCCCTGATGTGGATCTGCTCGGCCTTCCGGCTTTGAGCCTGAACGGGCGCCGTGAGGGCTAAATTTGCCGGAATACCGACGACCAAGAGAGCCGAGAGGAGTTTGTGAAACATAGGGAATTCCTTTACCTACTAGTTGGCAGTTTACTGCGGCGCATTTATCGATGCTCTGGTCGGGGCGACCCATCGCTTAGCCGCCGGGCACTGATATCATTCGGGCTTCAGCCTCCGCAGGGTCGGGTCGAGAATTGTAGCGAAGACGCCAGGCTGTCCGTATGCCCGAGCCGATAGCATGGCGCCATGAACAGTGGCCATGAGCGCCTCTGCCTCTATCCGCGCCGGGCCAGAGATTTTCAGGGAGCCTTGCTGTTCGCCGCGTTCGATGACCGACGTCAGCCACGCCGAGAGAAACTGAAAATAAGCCCGTACCTCCGAGACGACCTCGTTCGGAAGCGCTGGAAGTTCGCTTGCCAGCAGCGCACATACGCAGAACGGGATGCTTGCATCCTCGATGCATCTGGCCCAATAACCCGCGTAGGCCTGAACGAGTTCGAGCGGTTCAGGCACGCTGCGCTCGAGATCGGCCATGCCGGCTTCGGCGTTCTCGCGGTAACGCGACACAAGCGTACGCACCAGATCGACCTTGCTGGGGAAGTGGTGGTGGATGCTGGCCTTGCGTATGCCGACCAGGGCCGCGATGTCTGCGTAGCTGAATCCATTATAGCCGCCGGCGATGATGAGCTTTTGTGCGGAGGCCAAAATCTCGTCAGATGTCGTTGAAAAGTTGCTCATGCGATCTGTCTACCTTCTAGTAGGCAGACTGTCAAGCGGACGGATACCCCGCGCAATTAACGGGAGTGCGTCGCGCGGCTATCCCGAGCTTTTCCTGCAAAGCAGTCAACCAGCAGGCTACCCGGCCGGCTGAGGATCAACGGCTATTTCGCAATTTTTCGATCAGGGTCGAGCATTAATGTTTTCGGCAACACGGGACACTGCCCGGCCGCCCTCGTACCAGCCTTTGGAGCGGTTCACGATCCAGACCACGGTGAGCATGACCGGCACTTCGATCAGCACGCCGACGACGGTGGCGAGCGCCGCCCCCGACTGAAAGCCGAACAGGCTGATGGCGGCGGCGACCGCCAGTTCGAAGAAATTCGAAGCGCCGATCAGGGCCGAGGGGCCGGCGACGCAATGCTGTTCGCCCGAGACACGGTTGAGTAGGTAAGCGAGCCCTGAATTGAAATAGACCTGGATCAGGATCGGCACGGCCAGCAGCGCGATGATCAGCGGCTGCGCCAGGATCTGCACGCCCTGAAATCCGAACAGCAGCACGAGCGTGGCAAGCAGGGCTATGAGCGAGAGCGGCTGAAGCCGCTCGAGAAATCGCTTCAAGGCGGCTTCGCGGCCCGCGGCGAGCAGCCGCCGACGCAGGAGTTGGGCGCCGATGACCGGCACGACGATGTAGAGCGCGACGGAGAGGACGAGGGTATTCCAGGGTACGGTGATGGCCGAGAGGCCGAGCAGCAAGCCGACGATCGGCGCGAAGGCGAAGATCATGATGGTGTCGTTAAGCGCGACCTGGCCCAGCGTGAAATGCGGTTCGCCTTTCGTCAGGTTCGACCACACGAAGACCATCGCCGTGCAGGGCGCGCCCGCCAAGATGATAAGGCCGGCGATATAGCTGTCGATCTGGTCGACCGGCAGATAAGGCCGGAAGAGATATCCTATGAACAGCCAGCCGAGCGCCGCCATCGAGAACGGCTTCACCGCCCAATTGACGAACAGTGTCACGCCGATTCCGCGCCAATGCTCCTTCACATGGCCGAGCGCGGCGAAGTCGATCTTGATCAGCATCGGCACGATCATCAGCCAGATCAGTGCCGCGACCGGCAGGTTGACCTTGGCAATCTCGGCCTCGCCGACGGCGTGGAAGACGCCTGGCATGAGATGGCCGAGCGCGATGCCGGCGACGATGCACAGCGCCACCCACACGGTCAGGTATTTCTCGACGAAACCAATGCCGCCGCCCGCGCTCAAAGCGTGATCGTTCATGATACTTTCCTTGCTCAGCCGGCTTTCGGAAGGTTGATTATCGCCCCGGCGATGATCGACCTTGCCGAATTGCCCGTGCAGAGGAAAAGAACGTTGTATGGCTCGCTCATGGCGGATGCCTCCTTCTAACACTTGCAGGTGACCGCCTGGATCACGGGCCGACAGAGTTCCGGCGCGCCATTGCAGCAGTCTTCCATAGATAGGCGAGCAGATCGCGGAATCCGGTCATGTCGGCAACATAGCGGATTGTGCGACCATCGCGCTCGGCGCGGACGAGGCCGGCATGGTCAAGAACCTTGAGGTGCGCCGACATCGTGTTCTGCACGATGTCGAGGCGGGAAGCGATCTCGCCGGCGGGGGTCCCCCCGGCGCCCGCCTGGACAAGCAGGCGAAAGACCTCGAGCCTTGTATCCTGGCCGAGTGCCGCCAAAGCGAGGAGAGCTGATTTTTTATCTACGTATCCATAAATCCAGAACTAAGGCTTCGTAGTGCCGACATATGACAGCCGGATGACAATAGGCAAGCGCGCTCATCGCGTTTGAAGCTGGGGCAGAAGTTCGGGAACCGCAAAGCGGGCGCCGACCGAATCTCGGATATTCATTGCCGCGATCACTCCTGAGACCGGCGACAAAAGATGCGTGACCTTCGGGACAGGCATTCGGTTCGCTCAACCCTCTCGTTGCGGCGTCCGCCGCCAGCCGTTAAACAGAGACTGACACACGAGCGTGAGAAGCAGCCGTGAGCGAGCCGACGCAGCGAATGGTCGAGACCAACGGCATCTGCCTCAACGTCGCGGAGCAGGGCGATGGCCCTTTGGTGCTCTTGTGCCACGGCTTTCCCGAATCCTGGTATTCCTGGCGCCATCAATTGAGTGCGCTCGCGGCGGCGGGCTTTCACGCCGTCGCCCCCGACATGCGGGGCTATGGCAAGAGCGATCGGCCGGAGGCGGTCGAACAGTATACGCTCTTCCATCTGGTCGGCGACATGGTGGGCCTTCTTGACGCCCTCGAAGCGCCGACCGTCATCATCGCCGGCCATGACTGGGGCGCCGTCGTCGCCTGGCACGCGGCGCTGATGCGCCCGGACCGATTCCAAGCCGTCATCGGCCTCAGCGTGCCGTTCCGGCCGCGGGCCAAGGTGCGCCCAACCAGCGTGATGCCGCGAACGACGGACTCGCAATTCTACCAGCTCTATTTCCAGCAACCCGGCATTGCAGAAGCCGAGCTGGAGCGGGACCCCCGGACCACGGTGCGGGCCATGCTTTCCGCCGCATCGGGGGATTCCTCGGGCACGAGCGCGGGTGGAATCGGCATGGTTCCACATGATGGAGGTTTCCTGCAAGCCGTCGAGGCACCGCCGGGCCTACCGCCCTGGCTCAGCCAAGGCGACCTCGATTTCTACGCCGGCGAGTTCCAGCGCACCGGTTTTGCCGGAGGTCTCAACTGGTACCGCAACATCGACCGGAACTGGGAGCTGATGGCGCCCTTTGCGGGCGCGCGGATCAAGGTTCCCGCGCTCTATATAGCGGGCGACCGCGATCTGGTGGTCGCCTTCCCCGGAATGGACCAGTTGCTGGCCAATCTCGGAAATTTCGTCCCGCAACTCCGCGACAAGTTGATGCTGCCCGGCTGCGGGCACTGGACCCAGCAGGAACGCCCGGACGAGGTCAACGCCGCGATGATCCATTTCCTCCGGAGCGTGCGGGAACAGCGCTGATCCGAGGACACGACCGGAGCGGAAATCATGGAGATGAGCGTAAAGAGATTTTTTGAACGCTATCAGCGGTTTTTCAAGGAGTCGCTTGGCGGCGGCATGGATATGGATGAGGCCGCGTCGCTCTACACGTCGGAGTTCATAGCCGCCTCGCCTGCCGGCGTCGTGACCGGAAAGAACGACGATCAACTCAAGCAAGTCATGGCTCAGGGCTATGCTCACTACCGGGCAATCGGAACGAAAGAGATGCGGATACGCGACATCGGCATCTCGCCGATCGACGAGCATCATTGCGTTGCCCATGTTGCGTGGACCGCGACCTATGCCCGCGAGGGCCAAGCGGACGTCGGGATAGATTTCGACGTTCACTACCTTGTCCGGAAACTCGACGGGGAGCCGAAGATATTCGGATGGGTGGCGGGCGATGAGCAGGCGCTGTTAAGGAAGCACGGCATCATCTGAGGTCCGCCGCTCCTATTCCCGGTTGTGCTCAGCCCCCTCCTCGGCTTCTGTGTGGTGGCCATCATTGGCTGTGTTTTCGAAGCGCGTCGACAATGACCTTGAAGGCCGGCGAGTTCTGGCGACTGCTTGGATAGTATAGGTAATAGCCGGCGAATTTCGGCGCCCAATCGTCGAGCACGAGTTGCAGCCGGCCGGCGGCAACATGCGCCGTGACCAGATCCTCGGGCACATAGGCAAGCCCGTAGCCGGCAATGGCGGCGTCGACCATCGGCAGGGTCGAGTTGAACACGAGCTGGCCATCGACGCGGACGCGCAGAGCCTGGCCGGCCTTCTGGAATTCCCAGGCATAGAGGCCACCGGCGCTGGTCATGCGCAGGTTGATGCAATTGTGGCCGATCAGGTCCTGCGGCGCCTTCGGCACGCCACGTCCGGCGATGTAGGCCGGCGAGCCTACGGCAACAAGTCGCCAGTCCGGCCCGATGCGCACGGCGATCATGTCCTTCTCCACGCTTTCGCCAAGCCGCACGCCAGCATCGAAACCATCCTCGACAATGTTGCGCAATCCGTTGTCCCGGCTGAATTCGAGCTTGATGTCGGGATAGTCGGCAAGGACAGGCCGCAGTTTCGGCCAGACCAGCTGCTCGAGCGCATGATCGGAGACGGTGATGCGCACGGTCCCCGAGGGTTTGTCGCGATAGGCCGTCAGCGCCGCGATGTCGGTTTCGATATCGACGATGCGCGGCGCCAGGGATTGACGTAACCGCTCCCCCGCCTCGGTCGTCGAGACACTGCGCGTCGTTCGCGCCAGCAGCCGCAGGCCCAGGCGCGTTTCGAGCCGCTTGATGGTGTGGCTGAGGGTCGATTGGGTAATGCCGATCTTGGCGGCGGCCTTGGTGAAACTGCGCTCCTCGGCCACCATCAGGAACCACAGAAGATCGTTGAAGTTTTCGCGCATGGCCTTCTGCCCCGCTGAATACGGCCCGACGTTATTTATGGCCTGCATCGATAAGTTCAAGCGACTTTCAGCCGCTAGTCATTCCAATAGTCCGGCGCTATCTCCTGTCGCGAACAGGCCGCCGATGCGTTTTCCGGCGGCCGGCTTTTTGTGCGTGGTGACGGCTGATGGAAACGACTTACGACGACAGGCTGGTGAAGCCTCGGGCAGCATGGGGTGCGGTGTTCTCGATGACGCTTTGCGTCGCCGTCCTCATCGCTTCCGAGTTCATGCCGGTCAGCTTGCTGACGCCGATCGCCGACGGGCTCGGCATCACCGAAGGCCGGGCGGGACAGGCGATCTCGGTCTCCGGCATCTTCGCGGTCCTCACCAGCCTGTTCATCGCCGGCCTGACGCGGCATATCGACCGCAAGCTGGTGCTGACGTCGTTCTCGCTGCTGCTCGCCGTGTCCGGCTTGGTGGTGACCTTTGCGCCCAACTATGCCGTGCTGATGATCGGCCGCGTCTTGCTCGGCATTGCCATCGGCGGTTTCTGGTTGATGTCCACCGCGATCGTGATGCGCCTCGTGCCGGAGGACTCCGTGTCCGAGGGCTTGGCGATGATCAACGCCGGCAACGCCATCGCGGCAACCATATCGGCGCCGCTCGGAAGCCTGCTCGGCGATTATGTCGGCTGGCGCGGCGCGTTCTTCCTCGTGGTGCCGCTGGCCCTCTTTGCCCTTGTCTGGCAAAGCTTCAGCCTGCCTGCGCTGCCGCCACGCGGCCGCAAGGCGTCGGGCAATGTCCTCCGGTTGCTGCTGCGCCGTCAGGTCGCGCTCGGCATGACCTCGATCCTGTTGCTCTTCATGGGCCAGTTCGCGCTCTTCACCTATCTCAGGCCTTTCCTGGAAACCGTGACCGGTGTCGGCGTTTCGGCGCTCTCGGCGATCCTGCTCGTGATGGGACTAGCAGGCGTCGCCGGCACCTGGACCATAGGCCGGCTGCTCAAGACGCGGCTCTACAGCATCGTCATCATCATTCCGCTGGCCATGGCGCTGTTGGCGGTCGCATTGATCGTGCTTGGATCGATGCCGGTGGCCGTCACCGCGTTGCTCGTCGGCTGGGGCTTTTTCGGAACCGCGGCGCCGGTCGGCTGGGGCACCTGGCTGAGCCGCGCGCTGCGCGACGATGCCGAAGCCGGCGGCGGCTTGCAGGTCGCCGTCATCCAGTTCGCCATCACGCTCGGCGCGGCGGGCGGCGGCCTGCTGCTGGACACGCTCGGCTGGCGAAGCCCCTTCGCACTCGGCGCGGTGCTGCTTGTGGGATCCGCGCTGGCCGCGGCGGCAGCCGCCCATGATCATGGCAAGGACGCGCCATGACACGCAGCCACATGACGCGCCGCACCGCGGTTGCCGCCGCACTGGCAGCCGCGTTCGCGCCCTCCGCCGCGCCAGGCCAAGCCCGCGGAACGGACGGACAGGAGAAATCGTTGATGAGGATTGCTATTGAAGTGGACGCGATGCGCCTGACGGCCTTCCTGTTCGACAATCCGAGCGCGCAGGATTTCGCCGCGATGCTGCCGTTGGACCTGACACTGGAAGACTATGCATCCGTCGAGAAGATCGGCTACCTGCCGCGCAAATTGCGGATCGAGGGCAGCGGCCCGTTCGACAACGAGGCCATCGGCGACATCGCCTACTACGCGCCCTGGGGCAATCTCATCTTCTTTTATGGCCCCTACCGGTATTCGCGCGGCCTGATCCGGCTCGGCCGCGTCGACAGCGGTATCGCGCCGCTGCTGCGCGGCGGACGCTTCAACATACGCATAGAACGCCTGACATAGGCTCAAGGAGAAAACCATGCTCGGAACAGTTCTTTACGGTGCCGGCGACATCCGCTGCGAGGAAGTGGCGGAGCCCGAAATCCTTCATCCCACCGACGCCATCCTCAAGCTCTCGGCCACCTGCATCTGCGGCTCCGACCTGTGGCCCTATCGCGGGCTCCAGCCGCTGAACGAACCGATGCATATGGGCCACGAATATTGCGGCGTGGTGGTGGAAGTGGGCAGCGCGGTGAGAACGGTGAAGCCCGGCCAGTTCGTCGTCGGCTCGTTCTGCACCTCCGACAACACCTGCCCGCATTGCCGCTTCGGCTTCCCCTCGTCCTGCGAGCAGCGCGAGTTCATGAGCCGGGCGCAGGTGCCGATGCTGCGCGTGCCCCTTGCCGACGGCACGCTGGTCGCCACCCCCGGCATGCCCGAGGACGATCTGATCCCGAGCCTGCTGGCGGCATCGGATGTGCTTGGCACCGGCTGGTATGCCGCCGACGCCGCGCACGTCGAGCCCGGCGCGACCGCGGTCGTCGTGGGTGACGGCGCGGTCGGGCTGATGGGCGTGCTTGCGGCCAAGCAGATGGGCGCTGAGCGCATCATCGCCATGAGCCGCCACAAGACGCGCCAGGATCTCGCGCTCGAATTCGGCGCCACCGATATCATTTCGGAGCGCGGCGATGACGGCGTGGCGCGGATCAAGGAGCTGACCCACGGCGTCGGCGCGGAATCCGTGCTGGAATGCGTCGGCACGCAGGAATCCATGATGCAGGCGATCAACTGTGCCCGCCCCGGCGGCTCGATCGGCTTCGTCGGCGTGCCGCATGGCGTCCAGCTCGAAGGCCAGGGCCTCTTCTTCGCCCAGAAGAGCCTGCTCGGCGGCCCCGCGCCCGTGCGCCGTTTTCTTCCGCATCTGATGGATCTGGTGCTGGAGCGCAAGATCAATCCCGGCAAGGTCTTCGACCTGACCCTGCCGCTGGCCGATGTCGCCGAGGGCTACCGCGCCATGGATGAGAGGCGGGCGATCAAGACGCTGCTTCGTCTGTAAGCGCCGCACTGGGTTCAGCCCACAAATGCAGGGGAGCAAACCTTAAGGAGACCAAAATGAAGAAAATCCTGATAGCAACGGCCGCGAGTGTGGCGGGAACCATGCCCGTCCAAGCGCAGGGGATCGAAATCCGGACAAACGGCAGCACGCCGGCGATGATCGGAGCGGCAGAAAACTTTACCGGGCAAGCGGTCATCACTGCGCTGTTTCCCGCCACCGAGATAACGCGCGCAAGCACAGGGCTGGTGAACTTTGCTCCCGGAGCGCGCACCGTCTGGCACACCCATCCTGCCGGTCAGTTGCTGATCGTCACATCAGGCCAAGGCTGGATTCGCGAAGACGGCAAGGAGGCCCGCGTCATCAATCCAGGCGACGTCGTCTGGATTCCCGCCGGGGTGAAGCACTGGCATGGCGCAACCGCCACCAGCCCGATGGCCCATATCGCGTTGAGCTACATGCATGACGGCAAGAATGTCGACTGGCTGGAGGCTGTCTCCGACGAGCAATACCGCTGACCGTACGCAGGAACGAAAGGCATTATCATGAAACCTTCAACCATTCTCGCACTCGCTTTGTCGATGGGGGCTGCCGACGCTGCGGCGCAGACTGGGTCGCAGACCGGCAGCCTGCCTCCAGAGGATTTGCAGGCCGTCTCGCCCGCCCTTGCGCGCTATGCGACGGACAAGCTTGCCAATGACGTTTGGAAGCGCCCCGGCCTGTCGCGGCGCGATCGCAGCATCGTCACCATCGCGGCGGTGGTCACCCGCAACCAGGGCATACTCCTGCCGGAGCAGTTGAGCCTCGCCCTCGACAGTGGCGTGAAGCCGGCCGAGATCTCGGAGATGATCACGCATCTTGCCTTCTATGCCGGGTGGGGCAACGCGATGGCAGCCACGGCCATCGCCAAAGCGGTGTTCGAGGCACGCGGCATCGGGCCGGACCAGCTCCCCAAGGCTGTCGTCGATTTGCTGCCGCTCGACGAAAAGGCGGAGGCCGATCGTGCCGCACGGGTCGAGCAAGGCACGGGACCGGCGTCGCCGGGCCTGGTGCGCGACACGACGGAAGTGCTGTTTCGCGACCTGTGGCTGCGTCCCGACCTCGCGCCGCGCGACCGCAGCCTGGTGACGGTCAGCGCACTGGTCGCCGCCGGTCAGGTGGAGCAGATTCCCTACCATCTCAACAGGGCCATGGATAATGGACTGACGCGCGCCGAGGCCTCGGAGGTGATCAGTCATCTCGCCTATTACGCGGGATGGCCAAACGCTTTCTCGGCAGCCCCGGTCGCACGCTCCGTATTCGAGAAGCGCTCCGCCGACTGACCGTTTTCGACCGTAACGACCCTGCCGTTCGAGCCGCGCGGCCTGACGCGGCCAAGTGGCGATGCGGCGAGCATCTGGAGAACTGCCCAGCGCAAATTCAGGGCGGTCTGGCGGATCGAGGCCGAAAGCCGACGCGGGCGGCATGACCTGACATTGCGCTCAGCCGGCGCGCGATCCCGGCGCTCCCGGCCGGAGATAGACCGTCAGGCAGCAGCAACAGATCGCCAGTCCGGCGATCGGGTATTTCAGGGCGACGACCGCCGCAAAGCCGAAAAGGCACAGCGTCACGATCGAGCGGATGCGCATGACCTTGCGCACTTTGAGCGGAACGGTGTCGGCCGGCATCGGGTCGATGAGTTCCCGGATCAGGAGAATGTAGGTCAGGTTCACCAGGAAGAAGACGACCGCGTAGAACGCCACCGGCTGCGGGGCCAGCTCGCTGACCGCCATCCACGCGGTTGCCAACGGGAGCAGCGACACCGAAAACAGGTGCGCGAAATTGTACCACATCAGGCTGGTCGTCGCCGCCGTGGCGTGGCGCAGGAGATGATGGTGATTCGCCCAGACGATGGCGATGAAGAGATAGCTCACGCCGTAGCTCAGCCATGTCGGCCACAAGGCCAGCAACGCGGTGAAGGTCGGCACCTCCGGTGGACGCAGGTCAAGCACGAGCACGGTGATAAGGACGGCGAACACGCCATCCGAAAATGCGCTCAATCGCTCAAGGCCTGTCGAGGGAAGCACCTGGAGTGTCCTTGTCGAGGTTCGTCCGGCCTATGGTAGCATCGCCACCCGCAATATCCATGGCTGCCCAGTCGAGATCGCTAACGCGTTGCTTCGCGCCAAGTCCAACCCCGCTCACGACGCCTTGGCTAGAAAGCTCTGGTAATCCGATTTGGCCTGCAACGCAGGCGCAGCACGTTCTCGCGCGAGCCGCGCACATGGGCGCGCGCCAGGGCGCCGGCGCGCTTGGCGTCGCCGGCGCAGATCGCCTCGACGATCTCGGCATGCTCGTCGCGGGCGATCTTCCATTCGTCGAGCCACAGCAGTTCCGTCCAGACATAGTGCTGGCACTTGTCGAGGATGCCGCACAGCATGCCGTGCAGCATGGCATTGCCGCTGATTTCGGCGATGACGCGGTGCAGATCGATGCCGACTTCAAGCTCCTGGAATTTTTCCCTTGTGGTTCGATCCGCAATGGCGGCCAGCCTCTCGCATTCGGCCAGCATGGCGCGCAGCCGCGCCTTGTCTTTCTCGGTGGCCGCAGCCGCCGCCAGTTCGGTGGCGTGGCCGTCGAGCAGTTCGCGGATGTCGAAGGCCTCGCGGAACATGTTTATGTCGAACTCGGTGACGGCGTAGCCCTGCCGCGGCCGGCCGGTGACCAACCCGTCGCGCTCGAGGCGGTTGAAGGCCTCGCGCACGGGCGTGCGGCTGACATTCAGCTTTGCCGCAATGTCGCTCTCGGTGACGCGCGCGCCCGGCGGGATCTGACCGGTCACGATCATTGCCTTGAGCGCGGAATAGACCGAGTCGCGCAGCGTGTTTTTTGTTTCCTTCGCCAAGTTCCGTATCCTGTCTCCGGTCCGTGCCGGAAATCGCTGTCTTTCGCGCGTAGCTGTATTCAAAATCGGCGCGTTTTGCCATTCCCCGGCCCGGGTCGGTGGCCCCAAGGCCCCGCCGAGCGGTGTTGACTTCGCTGATCCCCAAGCTACAGCGGGCCTCATGGCAGCGGTCACGGCGCCCGCCGTGGCAGGCGACGCCATCACCGTCGCCTCATGGGGCGGCACCTATCAGGAGGCGCAGGCCAAGGCCTTCTTCAAGCCGACCGCCGATGCGCTCGGCATCACCATCAAGGAAGACACCACCAACGGCCTCGACGACGTGCGCCTGCAGGTGACAGGCAACGCGGTGAAGTGGGATATCACCGAGCTCGGCGCCGACGAATGCGCGCGCGGCTCGAAGGAAGGGCTTTTCGAAAAGCTCGACTACAACCTCATCGACAAGAGCGGCATCGATCCCAAGCTCGTGCATGACGACTGGGTCGGCATCTCCTACACCTCCGTGGTACTCGTCTACCGGACCGACGTGTTCGGTGACAAAGGCCCCAAGACCTGGGCCGATTTCTGGAATGTGGAGAAGTTTCCCGGACGGCGCGCACTGAGCAGCAGCCAGGCGACGGAGACGCTTAGCGTTGCAGCCCTCGCCGAAGGCATTCCGATCGACAAGGTCTATCCTGTCGACATCGACGGCGCGCTGAAATCGGTCGACAAGATTCGTGACCATGTCGATGCCTGGTGGACTTCCGGCGCGCAGGCCATGCAGCTGGTGAAGGACGGCGAGGTCGACATGGCAAGCATCTGGAACGGCCGCGCCGGCACCTTGAAGAAGGAAGGCGCGCCGGTCAGCTTCTCCTTCGACCAGGGCGTACTCACCGCCGACTGCATGGTCATTCCCAAGGGCGCCAAGAACAAGGAGGTCGCGATGAAGGCGCTGGCGATGTTCGTCAGTCCGCAATTGCAGGCCAATCTGCCGCTTTATGTCGACAACGGACCGGTCAACGAGAAGGCGTTCGAGACCGGGAAGATCCCGCCGGAGCGGATCAAGGACATCAACTCGTCGCCTGAGAACGTCAAGAAGCAGGTGCTGCAGGACGCCGAGTTCTGGCGCGACAACCTCGTCGAGGCGACGGAGAAGTTCAACAATCTGATCCAGCAATAGACCGGAAACCCTGACATTGCGGGGCCGCCTGGCCCTGCTTCTTGGAGTCCTGCCTAGGAGAAAACAATCTTGTCCATTGCGCCATCCGCGCTGCCGATCGGCATGCGCGCGATAGAGAAACGTTTTGGCTCCGTATCGGTGCTGCGCGACCTCAATCTCGACGTCGCGGCCGGCGAATTCCTGACGTTGCTCGGCCCTTCCGGCTCCGGAAAGACGACGCTGCTGATGATCCTGGCGGGATTCGTCAGGGCCAATGCCGGCTCAATCAAGGTCGGCGACGAGGAGATCATCACCACGCCGCCGCACAGGCGCAATATCGGCATGGTGTTCCAGAACTATGCCCTGTTCCCGCATATGAACGTCTTCCACAACATCGCCTTTCCGCTGAAGCAGCGCCGCGTTCCGGCCGCCGAGACGGTGGAACGCGTCGAGAAAGCGCTGGAGCTGGTGAAGTTGCAGGGCCTCGGCGAACGGCGCGTCGACCAGCTCTCCGGCGGCCAGCGCCAGCGCGTGGCGCTGGCGCGCGCCCTCGTGTTCGAGCCGCCCATCGTGCTGATGGACGAGCCGCTGTCGGCGTTGGACAAGGGCCTGCGCGAGCACATGCAGATCGAACTGCGCGCCCTGCATCGGCGGCTTGGCATGACGACTGTCTATGTCACGCACGACCAGCGCGAGGCGATCACCATGTCGGATCGTATCGCCGTCATGAATGCCGGGCGCATCGAGCAGCTCGACAAGCCCGAAATTCTCTACGCCGCGCCGCGCACGCGGTTCGTCGCCGGCTTCATCGGGGAATCGAATTTCATTCCCGTCGAATGCCGCAGCGGTTCGGTCTGGTACGAGGACAGGCAAATCCACACCGCGGCGCCGGCGCCGGCATCGGGCCAGCAGCTGATGGTGGTGCGGCCGGAAAAGCTGCGGCTGCTGGCAAATGCAGAGCCGGCCAAGGGCGTCAACGTGCTCAGCGCGACGCTCAGTGACGTGATCTATCAGGGCGACAGCTTCGTCTGCTACGCCGTGCTGCGCGACGGCAGGCAGCTGACATTGCGCGACTATTGCCGCAGCGACGTGCTGGCCAGGTTGCCGGCCGCCGGGCAGCCGATCGCGCTTGGCCTCGATGCGCAGGATACGATCCTGGTGGCGGCGGACTGATGAGCGTGCAAACCGCCACGACGGACGAGGCAATTGGCGCCATGACCCAGGACCTGAACGCGCATGCGTTGCGCGCCGATGCGCGGCGCGAGCAGTTTCGGCTGCTGGCGCTGCTGGCGCCAAGCCTGTTCCTCGTCTTTGCCATCATCATCGTGCCGATCGGCTGGCTGTTCTGGCTGTCGCTGTTCGACGAGGCCGGCATCTTGAGCGCCGCCAACTATGCGCGCCTCTTCGAGCAGGTCTCCTATATCAAGACCTTCCTCACCACCTTCAAGGTCGCCTTCATCGTCACCGCCGCCTGCGTGCTGCTGGGCTATCCCTTGGCCTATATGCTGTCGCAACTGCCGCGCCGGGCGGCGTCGATCTGCCTGATCTTCGTCATCCTGCCGTTCTGGACATCGGTGCTGGTGCGCACCTATGCCTGGCTGGTGATCCTGCAGCGCAAGGGGCTGATCAACAGTTGGCTGATCGACCTCGGAGTCATCAGCCAGCCGCTGCCGCTCGCCAACAATTTGTCGGGCGTCGTCATCGGCATGACGCATATATTGCTGCCGTTCCTGGTGCTGCCGCTCTACGCCTCGATGAAGACCATCGACACCGACTGCCTGCGCGCCGGGATGAATCTGGGCGCCGGCCCCGTCGCCACCTTCCGGCAGATCTTCTTTCCGCTGTCGCTGCCCGGCCTCGCCTCGGGCGTGGTCATCGTCTTCGTGCTGTGCCTGGGCTTTTTCGTTACGCCGGCGCTGATGGGCGGCGGCAAGGTCGTCATGTGGGCGATGCGCATGGAACAGACCACCAGCCTCTATTCCAACTGGGGCGCCGGCGCGGCGCTCGGCGTCGTGCTGCTCGCGGTCACGCTGGCGCTGCTCGGCCTGTTCCAGTGGCTGCTCGGCGCGCGCGCCACAGGTGTGTGGAGTTCGCGATGAGTGGAGATGTCGGCCTGCCGATCTCGCACCGGCAACGTCTGTGGCTCTATGCGCTGGGCGGCCTCGTGCTGCTGTTCCTGATCGCGCCGTCGGTCATCATCGTCATCATGTCGTTTTCGGATTCGACGCTGCTGCAGTTTCCGCCCCAGCAATGGTCGCTGCGTTGGTACCAGACCTACTTCCAGTCGCCGGAGTGGCGCGACGCGACGGTCGTCTCGGTCAAGGTGGCCGTTATGACAGCGCTGGTGGCGACGCCGCTCGGCATGGCCGCCGCCTACGCCATCAATCGCGGCACGCTGCGCTTCAACGGCAGCATCAACGCACTGATGACGGCATCGCTGATCGTACCGGTGATCCTGATCGGCATAGGCACTTTCTTCCTCTATGCGCGCATCGGGCTCAACAACACGCTGACCGGCCTGGTCATCGCGCATACGGTGCAGGCGCTGCCGCTGGTGGTACTGACGGTGCTTTCGGGCCTGCGCTCCTACGACATGAACCAGGAGCGCGTGGCGCGCAGCCTGGGCGCCGGACGCGTAGCCGCCTTCTGGCAAGTTACCGTGCCGCAGATCCGCTTCTCGATCGTCTCGGGCGCGCTGTTTGCCTTCATCACCTCCTTCGACGAAGTGGTGGTTTCGCTGTTCATCTCGGGCGGCGAGACGACGACCTTGACGCGCCGCATGTTCAACGCCCTGCGCGACCAGATCGACCCGTCGATCGCTGCCATCTCGACCTGCCTGATCGTGCTGTCGGTCGTGCTCTTGTCGGTAGCGCAGATCTTCGGCAGGCGGCATTGATTTCACCGGCCCAATTGGCTTCAAGTGACCAGGAGATATTCGGACAGAATGCGTGATTTCCAGTTTCCCGGCCGCTCGCCGGTCCGTGCCACCGAAGCGATCGCCGCGACCTCGCATCCGCTTTCGACGCTTGCAGCCATCGACATGCTGCGCGCCGGCGGCAATGCCATGGACGCCGCTGTCTGCGCCGCCGCCGTGCAGGGCGTGGTCGAGCCGCAATCGACCGGCATAGGCGGCGACTGCTTTGTCCTCTATTGCCCCGCGGGGCAGGGACACGTGCTGGCCTTCAATGGCTCCGGCCGGGCGCCCGCCAAGGCGACCGTGGACTGGTATCGCGACAAAGGCTTCAGCGAACTTCCCAAACAGGGACCGCATGCCGTGACCATGCCCGGCGCGATCGACGCCTGGTGCAGGCTGCTGGAAGACCATGGCAGCAAGGACCTTGCAGAGGTGTTGGCGCCGGCGATCCACTATGCCGAGAACGGCTATGTCGTGCATGACCGCGTCGCCTTCGACTGGGCCGAACCGGAGACCGACCTGTCGGCCGACGAGCACGCCGCGCGCATTTTCCTGCCGGGCGGCGAGGCACCCAGGGCCGGCGACGTGCACCGGCAGCCGGAGCTTGCCGCCACCTTACGCATCATTGCCAGGCATGGCCGCGCCGGGTTCTATGAAGGCGCCGTGGCCGACGACATTGTGAGCCGGCTCAAGGCGTTGGGCGGACTGCATTCGCTTGAGGATTTCGCTTCGACCAAGGGCGATTATGTAGCGCCGGTCAGCGTCTCTTATGGCGGCCACGAGATCCACCAGATGCCGCCGAACAACCAGGGGCTGACGGCGCTCGTGATGCTGAATGTGCTGTCGGGGTTCAAGCTCGGCGGCCTCGACCCCAACGGCGCCGAACGCCTGCATCTTGAGATCGAGGCCGGACGGCTGGCTTACCGCGACCGCGACCGTTTCCTCGGCGATCAGGATCATGTGCCCGTGCCGGTGAAAGAGCTTCTCTCCGCCGCCTATGCCGAGCGGCTGCGCGCCGAGATCGACCGCCAGCGTGCCATGACGCACCTGCCGGATGTGCAGCTGCCCGGCAGCGACACGGTCTACATCTCCATCGTCGACCGCGACCGCAACGCGGTCTCCTTCATCAACTCGACCTATTATTCCTTCGGCAGCGGCGTCGTCGGCCCGAAGACCGGCGTGGTGCTGCAGAACCGCGGCTCGAGCTTCCGCCTCGACCCGGCGCATCCGAACGCGATCGCGCCCGGCAAGCGGCCGATGCACACGATCATGCCCGGCATGGCGACGCGGAACGGCCGCGTGGTGATGCCGTTCGGCGTCATGGGCGGCGGCTACCAGCCGTTCGGCCATGTCCATCTTTTGACCAACATGCTCGATTTCGGCATGGATCCGCAGCAGGCGCTCGATGCGCCGCGGGTGTTCTACAATGACGGCATGGTGGAGGCCGAGCGTAATGTGCCTGCAGAGGCAATCGAAGGCCTGCGCCGGCGCGGCCATGCCATCACCCAGCCGCACCATCCGCTCGGCGGCGGCCAGGCGGTGCTGATCGACTGGGAAAAGGGAACGCTGACCGGGGCGTCGGATCCACGCAAGGACGGAATGGCGCTTGGGTATTGATGGGATCGGGACAGCCGTCGCGGCCCGGATTTGGCTGCAGTTGCCGCAGCAAGCGTCCGCGCCGCCCCACATGAGCAGCATACCCTCACCCCGCCACCAGGTGACCGCCTCCGACATCGCTCAGCGCCAGCCTCTGCGGGCTCTCGCCCAGCCTCCGCGTCGCACTCGGAATCTCCTGGTCCAGCCTTGCGAACCGGCTCCTGCGCTTCGCCGGATCGGGCACCGGCACAGCTTCGATCAGCCGCCTGGTGTAAGGGTGGCGCGGGTTGGAGAAAACCTGGTCGCGCGTGCCCATCTCGACGATCTGGCCGAGATACATGACGGCGACGCGGTCGGAGATGTTTTCGACTACGGCCATATCATGGGAGATGAAGAGGTAGGCGACGCCGAATTCGCGCTGCAATTCCTTCAACAGGTCGAGCACGCGCGCCTGCACGGAGACGTCGAGGGCCGAAACGCTTTCGTCGGCGATGATCAGCTTCGGCCTTAGCGCCAGGGCGCGGGCGATGCAGACGCGCTGGCGCTGGCCGCCGGAGAATTCGTGGGGATAGAGCTCCATCTGGTCGGCCGACAGGCCGACCCGCTCGAACAAAGCCGCCACCCGGTCCCTGCGCTCCTCCTTCGAGGCGACGCCATGGATGACCAGCGGCTCGGCAACGAGATCGCCGACGCGCATGCGCGGGTCGAGCGAAGCGTAGGGGTCCTGAAAAATCATCTGCACGTCGCGGCGCACCGCCTTGCGCTGGTCGCGGCCGAGGCCCGACAGGTTGCGTCCGCCGATGACGATGTCGCCGGTATAAGGCACCAGTCCGGCCAGCGCCTTGGCGGTGGTCGACTTGCCGCAGCCGGATTCGCCGACCAGCGCCAGCGTTTCGTTGGGCGCGATCGAAAAGCTGACGCCTTCGACGGCATGGACGCGCCGGTTGACCCGGCCGAAGAAGCCGCCACGCAGGTCGAACCGGACATGCAGATCGGTGACATCGGCGACGTTCGCCGGCGCAACCGGCTCGGCAATCTCTTTCGATTTCTGGCGGCCGGCGCCAGTGCCGATGCGCGGCACGGCGGCGAGCAGCTCGCGCGTGTAGTCGGCTCGCGGGCGAGCAAAAATGTCCGATGTCTTGCCTTCCTCGACCATGCGGCCATGCCGCATGATGATGACGCGGTCGGCCATTTCGGCGACCACGCCCATGTCGTGAGTGATGAGGATGACGCTGGTGCCGTGCTGGCGCTGCAGGTCGCGCAGCAGTTCCAGAATCTCGCCCTGCACGGTGACGTCGAGCGCAGTCGTCGGCTCGTCGGCGATCAGCACGTCCGGCTCGAGCGCCAGCGCCATGGCGATCATCACCCGCTGGCGCATGCCGCCGGACAGCTCATGCGGAAACTGTTTCAGCCGGCTTTCGGCTTCCGAAATGCGCACTGCCTTCAACGCCTCGATGGCGCGGCTTCGGGCCTCGGCGGGCGAGGGGCTGGTGTGCGCCTCGATGGATTCGGTGAGCTGGCGGCCGATCGAGAGCACCGGGTTCAGCGAGGTCATCGGCTCCTGAAAGATCATGGCGACGCGGTCGCCGCGGATGCGGCGCATCCGGCGCTCGTCGAGCGCTGTGAGATCGGTGTCGCCCGCATCCCCGCCAAGAAGGCGGATCGTGCCCGAAGATATGCGCGCGGCGGGCTGCGGCAGTAGTTGCATGATCGCCAGCGCGGTCATCGATTTGCCGGAGCCGGATTCGCCGGCGATGCAGAGCGTGTCGCCGCGTGAAAGCGTCAGAGAGAGGTTGGAGACGACGTCGCGCTCGCCGTCCTCGCCACGCACGGAGACGGAGAGATTGGCGATGTCGAGAATTGTTTCGGTGGCTGAGGTCATTGCAGACGCAAACCTGCAAGGGATTTATTCTGTGGCGCCCCCCACCCGGACCTTCGGTCCGACCTCCCCACAAGGGGGAGGTAGGGCGCCGGTTTTTTACCCTCCCCCTTGTGGCGAGGGTCGCTGCGAAGCAGCGGGGTGGGGGTGCAGCGCCGACCGAACATCATTCGAACACGCAGCGCGGGAAGTAGAACGACACCACCCAGTTCGGCATGTCGACGATCTCGCTGATCCTGAGATCGCCACAGACCGAGGCCAGCATATAGGCCTCGACCGGATCGATCTGGTAACGGCCGGCGAGCAGGTCGATCATCTGGGCGACCGCCTCTTTCGCGCCGGTCATCAGGTCCGGGCCGATGCCCGTGGTCACCTCGTAACCCTTGGTGTCGAGGTGGCGCGTCACCGGGCCGGGCGTGGTGAAGCGCGGCATCTTCAGCCTGGCGTCCTTGACAAGGTCGAGCTTGAGCACGACGTCCATCGGGCTTTCGATCGCCGTGCCGCAGACCTCGCCATCGCCCTGCGCGGCATGCGTGTCGCCGACCGAAAACAGCGCGCCGGCCACCTCCACCGGCAGATAGAGCGTTGTGCCGGCGGCGAGGTCGCGAATGTCCAGGTTGCCGCCGACGCGGCGGGGCGGCACCACCGAGTGATGGCCCATTTCGCCCGGCGCGTTGCCGATGGTGCCGGCGAAGGGTTTCAGCGGCACGCGGCCGTTCTTGCCGAACAAGGCCGGCTCCAGCGAGGCGGCATCGTATTTCCAGATGTTGAGCGCCGGCTGCTTGAAGTCGTCGGCGAGCAGGCCGAAACCTGGAATGTTCGCCGTCCAGCCGAAGCCGGACGGTTTGAACATCTCGATCGTCACCTTCAGCGCGTCGCCCGGCTCGGCGCCCTCGACGAAAATCGGCCCGGTGACAGGGTTGATCCCGGCGAAGTCGAGCTTGGCGATGTCGGCGACGGTGCTGTCGGGCTTGAGCTGGCCACCGGAGGAATCGAGGCACTGAAACTCGATGGTCGAGCCGGGCGCCACGCGCTGCGCCGGGGCAAAGGAATTGTCCCAGCCGAAATGGTGATGGCGTCCGTGGATGGTGTAGTCGCAGTTATTGCACATCTTTTACGTACACGTTGTCGTAGTTGATCGGGATATGGACCGGGTCGACATAGAGGTTGTCGGCGCCGCCCATGCGCGCGGACTTCATGGTAAAGCGCTGCTCGCTGAAGACCGGCGCCCAGGGCGCGTCCTCCATCACCTTGTCGTAGATGGCGCTCCACATCTTGTCGCGCTCGCCTGATTTGGCTGGGTCGACCACCGAGTCGGCCTCGGCCGCCTTGGCGTCGAGGTCCTTGTTGCAATACCACGACCAGTTCCAGCCGCCAGGCACCGCGCCGGCGCAGCCGAGGATCGGACCGTAAAAGTTCGATGGGTCCGGGAAGTCGGCGATCCAGGCCATGCCGCCCGACCAGATCATCGGCGCGCCGGCCTTGTCGCCGCCGGCGGCGATGACGTTTGCCTGGGCGAGCGACTGGATGCTGGCCTTGATGCCGATCGCCGCCAAGTCCTGCTGGATCGCCTGCGCGATGCGCGGATTGGGATCGGTGTTCATGGCGAAAAGCTGCGTCTCGAAGCCGTCGGGATGGCCGGCTTCGGCCAGCAGCGCCTTGGCCTTGGCGACGTCATAGGGATAACCCTTGTACGCCTTGTCGTAGCCCGGCATCGAGGGCGGCAGCGGCTGGTTGGCCGGCACGGCACGGTTGTTGATGATCTGGACGACGCGCGCCTTGTTGATCGCCATATTAACCGCCTGGCGCACCTTCACATTGTCGAACGGCGCCATGGTGGTGTTCATGGTGACATAGCCGGTGTGCAGCTGCCCGCCCTCCACGACGCGCGCCTTCTGCTCGGGATCGGCCATCACCTCCTGGAACTTGGCCGGCGGAATGCCGTCGCCGGGCACGTCGATCTCGCCCTTCTGAAGGCGCAGCAGCGCCACGATCGGCTCTTGGCCGATCTCGAAGGTGATCTTGTCCAAATGCGGCAGTCCCTTGTGCCAGTAGTCCGCGTTGCGCTCGAAGACGATGCGCTGGCCGAGCGTCCACTCGGCGAGCTTGAAGGCGCCGGTGCCGACCGGATGCTTGCCGAAATCGGCGCCGTATTTCTCGACCTCTTCCTTCGGCACGACATGCGAGAAGTTGATGGCCATGACATGCAGGAAGGTGGCGTCGGGCCGGGTCAGCTCGAACTTGACGGTATAGGGATCGACGACGGTGACGCCGGACAGGCTTTCGGCCTTGCCGGCGGCGACATCGTCATAGCCCTTGATCGAGCCGAAGAAGCCGGCGCCGGGGCTCTGCGTCTTCGGATTGGTGACGCGGTCGAGCGAGTATTTCACGTCGTCGGCGATCATCTCGCGGCCATTGTGGAATTTCACACCATGGCGCAGCTTGAAGGTGAAGGTCTTGCCGTCGGGCGAAATCTCGTAGCTTTCGGCGAGGTCGGGCTTGAGATTGGTGGTGCCCGGCTCGTAGTCCATCAGCCCGTCGAACAGGCTCTTGATCATCGACCAGTTCTGCCAGTCATAGCCGATCGCCGGATCGAGGGTCGCGACATCGTCCTTGTAGGTGATGGTGATGGCGCCGCCCTGCTTGGCGTTGGGATCGATAGTGTCCTCGGCGCGGGCGCTGGTCATGCCGAGCATCAGCGCCAGCGCCGATGCGGCCACGGTTGATGCGAGAAGCTTTTTCATTGTTATGTTCCCTTTCTCTGTTGGTTTTCTGGTTTCATCTGAGCTTGATGCGGGGATCGATGAACGGGGCGATGATGTCGGCCAAGAGATTGCCGAGCACGATGGCGAAGGCCGACACCAGCGTGACGCCCATGATGATCGGAATGTCGACGCGCTGGATCGCCTGCCAGGCGAGCTGGCCGATGCCTGGCCAGCCGAACACGCTTTCGACCACCACGATGCCGCCCATGAAGATGCCGATGTCGATGCCGATCATGGCGATGACCGGCAGGATGGCGTTGGGGAGCGCATGGCGGAACAGGATGGCGCGGCGCGCCAGGCCCTTGGCGCGCGCGGTGCGCACATAATCCTGGCGGAGCACGTCGATCATCGAGGAGCGCATCATGCGCGCGTACCAGCCGGCGCCGAGTATGCCCATGGTTAGCGAGGGCAGCACCAGATGGCGCCAGGTGCCGTAGCCGCCGATCGGGAACCAGCCCAGCCGCACGGCGAACACGTAGAGCAAAAGCAGGCCGACGACGAATTGCGGCGCCGAGACGCCGACGAAGGAGGCGACCATCAGCGTCTGGTCGGTGGCGGTGCCGCGCTTGACGGCGGCGATCAGGCCCATGCTGAGCCCGATCAGCAATTCGCACAGGATGGCGCCGACCATCAGGAGCAGGCTAGCCGGCAGCCGCGAGACGATAAGCTCGGTGACCTCGGAGCGCTGGATGTAGGAGCGGCCGAGATCGCCGCTGGCGAGCTTCGTGAGATAGTGCCAGTACTGGACGACGAAGGGCTGGTCGAGGCCGAGCTGCTGGCGGATGTTCTCGACCGTCTGCGGCGTGGCGCTGCGGCCGGCGATCTGGCGCACCGGGTCGGCAGGCAGCAAATAAAGCAGCGCGAAGGTGATAAGCGAGACGCCGAGCAGGATGAGCAGCGACTGGATCAGGCGGCGGCCGAGATAGGCGATCATGCGCGGCCCCTTTGCGTCGGATCGAGGATGTCGCGCAGCGCGTCGCCGATCAGGTTGAAGGCCAGCGCCAGCGCCAGGATCGCCGCACCCGGGAAGAACACCAGCCAGGGCGCCGCCTGGAAGTAGGTCTGGTTCTCGAAGATGATGTTGCCCCAGGAGGCCGTCGGCGGCTGCACGCCGATGCCCAGGAAGGAGAGCGTCGCTTCCAGCAGCACCGTGGTGGAGATGCCGAGCGTGCCCCAAACGATGATGGTGGGCAGGAGATGCGGCAGGATGTGGCGAAACAGGATGCGCGGCGCGCTCGCCCCGATGGTGCGTTCGGCGTCGATGAACTCGCGTTCGGCGAGCGAAGAGGTTTCGGTGTAGATGACGCGCGCGGTCTGCACCCAGTTGACCAGTGCGATCACCAGAGCGACGATCCAGAGACTTGGTTCGAACACCGCCGCGAGACAAATGGCGAGCAGCAGTGCCGGAAACGCCATCATCAGATCGGTGAAGCGCATGAGAGCACTGCCGATCCAGCCGCGGAAATAACCCGCCGTGACGCCGACCAGCGTGCCGATCAACAGCGCCACGCCGTTGGCGGCGATGCCGATGATCAGCGAGGTGCGGGCGCCGTAGAGGATGCGGGTCAACAGGTCACGGCCGAGCAGGTCGGTGCCCAGCCAGAATTTTGCGTCGGGCGGCAAGGGCGAGCCTTCCAGCGTCAGCCCATCGAACATCTGCTCATTCGGGTCATAGCCGGTCAGCCATGGCGCGAGGATCGCGCCGGCAAGGACGATGGCGACGATGAACAGACCGAGCAGCGCCAGGCGGCGTTTGACCAGCCGGCGCCAGACGCCGGCGCGCGGCTTGACCGGCATGCGTGCGGCCGCCGGAAGATCAGGCGCGATAGGACTGGTCATCGCCGCCTTCCTCGCCCGTTATTTCGTCACTCGTCATCGCCACGATGCGGCGCGCCGCATCCTCGACACTGATCTGCCAATTCATCGCCAGCGAGCGCAGCTGCGCATAGGCGCGATCGTCATCGGTGCCTTTCGAGAGTGCCGCGACCGCGCGCACGATGGTCTGGCGCTCCGCGACACGCTGGCGCAACGAGGCGATCTCGCCGGCCAAATGTTTTCGCGCCTCGAAACTCTGCCTTGCGATCAGCAGCGCGCTGTAGACGCCGGCGGTGCCGACCGGCTTCAGGAGCTGCGCATCGGCCTTGTGCGAGAGCGCCCATTCGATGCGGCCGGGCGCCTCCGAACCGATCAGCGCCACCAGCGGCATCGGCGCCTCGCCGGCCTTCCACGGGAATTGCTCGTCGAAACCGAGATCGGCGTCGAAGAACACGAAATCGGCGGCCAGCGCTTCAGGCGGCAGTTCGGGCCAGCAGTCGACGGTGACCAGGCCGATGGCGGACAACTGCCTGGTGATGGCCTGCACGGTCGGGTGCGGGCGATGCAGGATGAATGCCCTGGCGCCGCCGAGATTCGGGATGCGCGATGGCCTGGTCACGACACCACCCTCAGGCGCGGCCGGCCGAATGTCGTGGCGGGGTCGTAGCGTGACAGGTAAGGATCGGGCGCGACCTCGTGATGCCGGCTGACGACCTCGAAGAAGCCGTCGGCGATCCGGCCGATGATCACCGGCAGCGTTGCGTGCTGGGAATGAGCGTCGATGGCGATCGGGCCGAGCCGGGTGGAGAAGCGCCGTTCGGCGAAGGCCTTGGAAAATTCCGCCGGACCGGCATCGGGATCACGCGAGAGCACGTCGGCCATCACTTGCACGGAGGCATAGGCGGAGGCCTCGAAGGACGAGGCGAAGGCCGCCGGGCGAGGCGCGAAATACGGCCCGACCGACAAATGCCCTTTGCCGGTTTCGCCGATCGCCGGCAGCTCACCCTCGGTGAGGTTGCAGGAGATGACCGGGCACACCTCGGGGCTGAAGGCCGGGTCCTCAACGCCCAAGTCGCGGTAGGCCGCCAGGAAGGCGTAGGAGGAGGTGCCGATCAGATTGTTGAGGACGAAGTTCGGCCGCGTCGCCCGGATCTCGGCGATCAGCCGCGACACGTCGGTCTCGCCGATGCGCAGATAGCGCTCGCCCAGCACCTTGCCGCCGGCGTCCGCGATCAGGTCGCGCGCCACGCGGTTCATCTCCCAGCCCCAGATGTAGTTCGAGCCGAGCAGGAAGCCGTTGGCGCCGAAGCGGGGCACGACATGGGCCATCAGCGGCACCAGATGCTGGTTTGGGCAAGCGTGCATGTAGACGACGTGCTCGTTGGCCTCGAAGCCTTCATAGGGGCAGGCGTACCAGAGCATGCCGCCGGCTTTCTCCAGCACCGGAATGGTCTCCTTGCGGCTCCAGGAGGTGACGCAGCCGACGACATGGCGGGCGCTGCTGGTCTTGAAGATGTCCTCGCAGAGCGTCGCATAGCGATCGGCATTGCTTTGCGGGTCGCGCTCGACCGGCACCAGTTCGATATCCGAGCCGCGGTCGGCATTGATGTCGGCGATGGCGCGCATGGCACCCATCCGGCACGCATCGGAGACGAGCTGGTAGCTTCCCGAGCGGGAATAGAGGATGCCGATCTCGATACGCCGTTTCAAACAGATCCCCAAAAATAACGATGCCCCGCAGCCACCGCCGGAGGGCGAGGCATACGAGGCATTCTTGCCGCCCGGCGACCAGGGCCGGTATTTTCAGCCTAAACTATTCCGTGCCACCGCCCAGTCAAGCGGGAAAGTGCGATCTGTCCGAGTTTGAAATTAGGGCTTGGGCCGCAAGGCGATTGGGCAGGAAGCTTCGACCTAGCGATGGGAAGGTTCTATGAACCCCTTCGACCAGAGGATCCTCTCACAAGCGAAGAAAGCCCACGACGTGATTGACGACGGCAAGGACCCCACCGCGGCGCGCCGAGATCGCCAGGAAGGCGACTGACAAACGTTGGTCGGTTAAGAGATAAGTCTCTCTAGTTCCGCAAGTGTCTCGATACGGTCACGTTCGGAAGCGGCGCGAACGTGTTGGCCTTCTGGACCGGTCGGAATCAGGCCGCCTTGCGCCGTAGAAGAGACGCTAGGATGGTACGCATTCCCGAGTACGCCGGACCGCCGATTGTCACTTCCCAGTCAGTGGCGCGTTTTCGGGGGTACTTAGCACTGCGTAGCGCTTCACGGAATGCGGTCGGCTCAACGCCAACGGTTTGAGCCATCTCTTCAGCGGTTGTGTATTTGGCTATCATGAAATCTCCTGTGCTTTCCTCTAGCCATATAGGGATTCAGAGCGGAATGCGCCAGCAGACCGGCCAGATCTCAAATTGAGACACTACGGAAAAGTGCGTTCGTCAGCTCAACGGCAGCGCTGTGGCCCGCTCGGCGCGGCGGCTAGGCTGGCGTGCTCGCCGTCCAGAAAATTTTGAGAGAATATTCCGGGCTTCCGGGCGAACCGGGGAACGCGGTTCTTTGATAATATCCCTAGAGTTTCTGATGATCTGGACAAGGCTTGGCGTTCCGCCGGGCTTGTGACTTCGCAACCGCAGAGAATCCATCATGTCCGATTTCAGGAACACCTTGTCGTCTTCCCTCTCGTCATATTTCAACCGCCGCGCGGGTCTTGGCTTGCTTTTCGCTTCGGCGGTCGCGGCCGCCGGGCTGATTGCGCCCAGCGCTTCGTTCGCCGAGGACAAGAAGGCGATCAAGGTCGGCATCATCAGCGGCGAGGACGAGGATGTCTGGCGCGTCGTCGTCGCCCAGGCGGCGCAAAAGGGCTTCAGCATCGAGACCGTGGTGTTCAACGATTACACCCAGCCCAACGAGGCGCTGGAACGCGGCGAGATCGACGCCAATGCCTTCCAGCACCAGCCCTATCTCGACAACCAGATCAAGACACAAGGCTACCACATCGTGCGCGTCGGCTATACCGGCGTCTGGCCGATCGGCCTCTACTCCAAGAAATATACGAAGATCGCCGACCTGCCCGAGGGCGCGGTGATCGGCGTGCCGAACGATCCCTCCAATGAAGGCCGGGCGCTGCGCGTGCTGCAGAACGAGGGCGTGATTAAACTGAAGGACGGCACCGGCATTCTCGCCACCACCGCCGACATCGCCGAAAACCCGAAGAAGGTCGAGATCAAGGAGCTTGACGCCGGCATTGTCGGCCGCTCCGTCGAGGATCTCGATGCCGCCGTGGTCAACACCGACTGGGCGCTGAAGAGCGGCCTGACACCGGAAAACCGTATCGCGCAGGAGCCTATCGCCGACAACCCCTACCGCAACTTCATCGCGGTCAAGGTTGGCAATGAGAACGAGCCCTGGGTGAAGACGCTGGTCGCCTCCTACCAGAACGAGGCGGTGAAAGCCGAGTTCGACAAGGTCTACAAGGGCACCGGCCTCAGCGCCTATTGAGGCTGTTAGGGCATTTGACATGAAGGCGGTCCGCGCGATGCGCGGGCCGCGATCGTATTTCGGGATCCGCGCATGAACCAGCATTTCTCAGCAACCGCAGAAGCCGTGGAGGGCACAGGCCCACCGCCGCAAGACGTGGTGCGGCTCGTCGACCTGAAGCGCCGCTTCGGCGCGACGGCGGCACTCGACGGCATTTCGCTGACGGCGCGCAAGGGGGAGATCCTCGGCATCATCGGACGCAGCGGCGCCGGCAAATCGACGCTGATCCGCTGCCTGAACGGACTGGAGCGGCCGGATTCCGGTGAAGTCTTCATCGAAGGCCGCGAGATCAGCCGGCTCGGCGAGCGCGACCTGCAGCCGCTGCGGCGGCGCATCGGCATGATCTTCCAGCATTTCAACCTTTTGTCGGCCAAGACCGTCGAGGACAATGTGGCGCTGCCGCTCAAGATCGAAGGCCGCCCGAAGGCGGAGCGGCTGCGCCGCGCCGCCGAACTGCTTGAACTGGTCGGCCTGTCGGAGAAGGCAAAGGCGTATCCGGCATCGCTGTCGGGCGGGCAGAAGCAGCGCGTCGGCATCGCCAGGGCGCTGGCCGCGCGGCCGGCGCTGCTGTTGTCGGATGAAGCCACCTCCGCGCTTGACCCGGAGACGACGCGGTCCATTCTCGCCTTGCTGAGAGACATCAACCGGCAGCTTGGCCTGACCATCCTTTTGATCACCCATGAGATGGAAGTGATCCGCTCGATCGCCGACCGCGTGGCGGTGATCGACGCCGGGCGCTTCGTCGAGCAAGGCCCGGTCTGGTCGGTATTTGCCGAGCCGCGCTCGGACATTACGAAAAGCCTGCTTGGCGCCATCCGGCCGCAATTGCCGGCCGAGCTCTCGGCCCGGCTGCTGCCCGCGACCGGCGCGGAGACGATCCTGCGCGTGGATGTGGCCGGGGAGGCCGCGCAAAGCCCGCTCTTGTCCGATCTCGCGACGCTCGTGCCTGGCACGTTCCGCCTCGTCCATGGCGGCATCGACCATATCCAGCAGCAGCCGGTGGGCACACTGTTCCTGTCTGTCCCCGGCAGCGATGCAAGCCATCTCGCGCGAGTGATCGCATTCCTGAAATCGCGCGAGGCGCGGGTGGAGGTGCTTGGCCATGTCGCCGATCCTGTTTGAGCTTCTGCTGCGGTCGATCTGGGAGACGGTGCTGATGACGGCCGCTTCCGGCCTCATCTCGCTGGTTTTCGGCCTGCCGCTTGGTCTCGCCTTGATCGCCACCGAACGCGGCGGCATCGCCGAAAGCCTGTGGGTCAACCGCGTGCTCGGCGCAGTCATCAACGGCTTCCGGTCGGTGCCGTTCATCATCCTTTTGGTGGCGCTGATCCCGGTGACGCGGCTGATCGTCGGTACCTCGATCGGCACCTGGGCGGCGATCGTGCCGCTGTCGATCGCCGCCACGCCCTACTACGCGCGCATCGCCGAAGTGTCGCTGCGCGAGGTCGACCATGGCCTGATCGAGGCGGCGCGCGCCATGGGCGGCAACCGCTGGACGATCATCCGCGAGGTGCTGGTGCCGGAAGCGCTGCCAGGCATCGTCGCGGGCTTCACCGTGACGCTGGTGACGCTGGTCGGCGCCTCCGCCATGGCCGGCGCGATCGGCGCCGGCGGCCTCGGAGACCTCGCCATCCGCTACGGCTACCAGCGGTTCGAGACGTCAGTGATGATCGCCGTGGTGATCGTGCTGATCATCCTGGTCTGCGGCATCCAGTGGGTGGGCGACCGGCTGGTGGCGAAGCTGGACCGGAGGGGGTGAGCGGCTGAGCTACGCGATGATGTCTTCGATAAGCGTTTGAAGCGGCGCCTCGGAACCACCGAAGCTGTCAATCATCGCCTGAATAACGCGATCTCGCTCCAGGATATCGGCGTTGAATGTGAAGCCCGCATGTTCAGCAAGCATCGCAAGGAAGGTGAGTTGGGTACGGCCGTTGCCTTCGCGAAAAGGATGAACGGCATTGACCTCCGCAACGATGTGGGCCACGTGCCTCGCAAAACCGAGGCTGTCTAGGTCTGCCAAGGAGTCGGGGTCGCCAAGTTCACGGAACACCCGAACCATCTCGCCGGCGATGTGCTCGGGATAGCAAAACCAGCTGCCACCCTTGCCGATCCGGATGGTGCGCGGCTGACCGGCCCAAGCATACACGTCTTGGAACAGGTGCCGATGCAGGTGGAGATAGTGACGGTAGTCGAGTTCGCCTGCCGGAAGGGGCTCGTCCGCGCGAGTCAGGAACAAGGCGAGCTCGGCCTCATCGAGCTCTGCCTGCTCGCGGATATCAAGCAGATTTATAAGCACGGTCGTGCCGGGGTAGCAGAGTGGATCGAACTCGGCAGCGTAGACCAACGGCCTATTTCTTTTTGCGGATTTCTTCTTTGATCAGCGAGCGCCGCTCGTCACCGGACAACCCTTGCCGCACACCATGGTTGAGTATTTTCGCCATGCGGGACGACAACTTCATACCTTCGACAGCGCTGATTTTCTCGCCATGCGCTCTCGTCAGCACGAAATGACCCGTCTTGGCTGAGCGGCCGGTTCTTGAATTAAGATACTTCATTCGCAAATCATATCATGGACCCGCAGGAGAGGCCAAAACGATTTCCGAGCAAGCCGGACCAGGCCGCGGCCTTACTCCTCCGGGTCGAACAAGGCGCCAGCGAGTTCATGCGGCGCCGAACAAATCCCTGGCCTGTTCAGCCGTATAATAACCAAGCCTGACGTCCTGAGCCACCAGTTCCGGATCGCGCTCACGCGGATTGCCGTAGCCGCCACCACCCGGCGTACCGACGCGGACGCGGTCACCGGCCTTGAGCGCGATGTCCTGCTCCTTGGAGAGGTGCGGCGGCACATGTTCCTTCCCGTCGCGGATGACGGCCACCGTGTTGGGCTCGCCATCCCGGCCGCCGAGCGCGCCTTGCGGGCCGAAGCGGCCATGGTCCATGACGAAGGAGGCGCGGGCTTCTCCACGCAGGATCTCGACCTCGTAGGCAAGGCCAAAGCCGCCGCGATATTTGCCGGCGCCGCCCGAGCCCTCGCGCAACGCATAGTGACGGTAAAGCACCGGAAAGGCCTGCTCCATGATCTCGACCGGCGGCGACTTGGAAATGCCGATGGTCGAGCAGCCATTGGTCAGCCCGTCATGGCCGGCATTGCCGCCATAGCCGCCGCCGGAGATCTGGTACATGACATAGTCGCGGCCGCGCGCCGGATCGTTGCCGCCGAGCGCGAAATTGCCGCTGGAGCCGGCGGGCGCCGCCGTTACCTTGTCGGGCAGCGCCTGCACCATGGCCGCGAACACCGCCTCGGCGATGCGCTGCGAAACCTCCGCGGCGCAGCCCGAGACGGGCCTCGGATATCTGGCGTCCAGGAAGGTACCCTCCGGCCGCTTGACCTCGAGCGGCTCGAAGGCGCCGGCGCTGATCGGCACATCGGGGAAGATATGGCGCATGGCGAGATAAACCGAGGACAAGGTGGTCGCCAGCACGCTGTTCATCGGCCCCGCGCAGGGTTTTGACGAGCCGGCGAAATCGAAAGTCAGGGTGTCGTCCTTCTTCTCGACGGTGAGCGCGATGGTGAGCGGCTCGTTGACCACGCCGTCGGAATCGACGAAGGCCTTTGAGCAGTAGGTCCCGTCTGGAATGGCCGATATGTTGGCGCGCATCTGCTCGGCGGCGCGGCGGCGCAGTTCTGCGATCGCCTCGAGAACAGTTTCGTCTCCGTAACGATCTAAAATTCCATCGAGCCGATCCTGGCCGATCAGCAGTGCGGCAGCCTGCGCCCTGATGTCGCCGATGCGCTGGTCGGCGACGCGGATGTTCGAACAGATAATGGCGTAGATCTCCGGGTCGAGTACGCCTTTCTTGAACAGTTTGACCGGCGGCAGCCGCAAGCCTTCCTGCTCGACCGCCGTCGCCGAAGCCGAGAAGCCGCCGGGCACCGAGCCGCCAATGTCGGGCCAATGGCCGGTGTTCGACAGCCAGCAGAAAATCTTCCCGTCTCGGTAGGCCGGCATGACGAAGCGCACGTCCATCAGATGCGTGCCGCCGAGATACGGGTCGTTGACGATGTAGATATCGCCCGGCTCCGGGGCCAGGCAGCGGCCGTCGGCGATCATCTCGATCACCGTCCTGGTCGAATATTGCATGACGCCGACGAATACCGGCAAGCCCTGGCTGCCTTGCGCGATCAGCGAGCCGTCGACGGCCGAATAGATGCCGTCGGAGCGGTCGTTGGCCTCGGCGATGACAGGTGAGAAGGCGGCGCGGGAAAAGGTCAGGTCCATCTCATCGCAGACCTGCTGCAGGGCTGCCTGGAGGACCGAGAGCGTGATGGCGTCGAGCTTTTGCATCTCAGGCCTCGCCGATGTCGATGATGATGTTGCCGTCGGCGTCCGAGCGGGCGCGGTCGCCGGGTTCGAGCACCGTGGTAGCGTCCATCTGTTCGAGGATCGCGGGCCCTTCGATGATCGCATCGAGCGGCAGTTCTTCGCGTGCGTATACCGGCGTGTCATGCCAGCGCCCGCTGTACCAGACCGGCCGGATCTCGCGCCGGGCCTCGTCGAGTGTCTTTGCCCGCCCGGCGGGGTCGATCAGCCGCGACAGATCGATCGCCGGCCTGACACCCGTCACCGAGGTGTTCAAGTTGACCAGATTGGCGCGGATTTCCGGCAGCTCGACCTTGAAGCGCGCGAAATAGGCCTTTTCGAACAGCGCCTGCAGCTCCTGCCGGGTCACCGACGAGGACGGCAGCGGCACGTTGATGATGTGGGTCTGCCCGACGAACTGCATGTCGGCGGACTGGCTGACGCGGATGATTTCCGGTTTCACCGCCTCCTTGGCGATCAGCTCCTCGCCTTCGTTTCGATGCCGTTCCAATACTTCATGGAGGCGGCTTTCATCAAAAACGCCTACCGGCTGGTTGATGGTGTTGACGAAATCGTGGCGCAGGTCCGCGACAACGCAGCCGAGCGCGTTGGTGATGCCCGGCCGGGCCGGCACCAGCACCCGGGGCAGTCCGAGTTCGCGTGCCAAAGCGGTGGCGTGCAGCGGGCCGGCGCCGCCGAAGGCGAACAGCGCGAAATCGCGCGGATCGTGACCGCGCGACACCGACACCATGCGGATGGCGCCGGCCATCTTCATATTGCCGAGCCTGAGCACCGCGCCGGCTGCTTCGACGCCGGACAAGCCCGTCGCCTTGCCGATCCTGTCGGCGAAAATGCCGGTGACACGCTCTGATGTGACCGGATTGTCAACGGCAAGCAGCTTCTTCGACGCCAGCCGGCCGAGCACCAGATTGGCGTCGGTGATGGTCGGCTCCAGGCCGCCGCGGCCGTAGCAGATCGGGCCTGGATTGGCGCCGGCACTTTCCGGGCCGATCTGGATCAGGCCTGCCGCGTCGACGCGCGCGATCGAGCCGCCGCCGGCCCCGACCGTGTGCACCGCCACCATCGGCACATGGATGGGCATGGCGTATTCGATCTCGATCTCGTTCGAAACCGCCGGTTCGGCGTTGCGGATCAGCGCCACGTCGGTCGAGGTGCCGCCCATGTCGTAGGTGACGAGGTTTTCGAAGCCGGCGCGCTTGCCCGTGTAGGCGGCGGCGATGACGCCCGAGGCCGGGCCGGACATCACGGTCTTGGCCGATTCACGTGTGACGAAGCGGGCCGAGATCATACCGCCATTGCCGTTCATGATCAGGAAGTCGCGGGCGTAGCCTTTGTCGGCGAGTTCCTTGCGCAGCCGCTCGACATAGCGCTCGAGGATCGGCTGCACCGAAGCGTTGACCGAGGCGGTGACGCCGCGCTCGAATTCGCGCGCTTCCGACAGCAGCGCATGACCCGCGGTGATGTAGTCGTTCGGCCAGAGTTCGGCGGCGATCTCGGCGGCGCGCCGCTCGTGCGAAGGGTTAGCGTAGGAATGCAGGAAGTGGATGACCAGAGATTCGCAGCCGGCATCGATCAGCGCCTTCACCGCCTCGCGCATTTCGGCTTCGTCGAGTGGCATGCGTACCGCTCCCGACGCCTCGACGCGCTCGGACACTTCGAGCCGCAGGTTGCGCGGGATGACCGGAACAAAGGTGCCGGTCATGCCATAGGGCTGCGGCCGCGTGCGCCGGCCGAGCTCGATCACGTCGCGAAAGCCGCGCGTGGTGATCATGCCGGTCTTCGCCAGCCGGCGTTCGAGCACCGCGTTGGTGGTTGTCGTCGTGCCATGCACGATAAGATCGATGCCGTCGATCGGAAAGCCGGTGGTATCGAGCGCCGAAACGACGCCGAAGGCTTGGTTGTCGACGGTCGTGGGCGTCTTGGCGATATGTACCCGCCCGCCATCCTTGCCATCAATCAGAAGCAGATCGGTGAAGGTTCCGCCGACGTCGATGCCGGCGACAACACTGCCCAGGGAATCCGGCGGCTGCACCGAAAAATTCTCTTTCATTGTCGAAACCCGAAATGCTGGGACTACGGATATGTCACAGTTTGGAAAGGTGTTTTACGGCGGCATCTTGACGCAAATATCGTTTGTATACTAATAAATTCCGGACACAAGAGCTTACCGCTTTGGAGTGTGCGAGCAGCACGCCGGAACCTGAACGGTCCGGGCGCGCAGGAATAAGGTTTGGCGCCCGCGTTCGTGAGTTGGGCCAGAAGGTTGGATTTGATGAACACCACATCCGCGTTCAACACCGCCGGCGCCCGCCCGCTGCAATTTCCGATTCCAGCCAATGTCTATGCCGAAACCGTGGTCTCGGTGAAGCACTACACCGACCGGCTGTTCTCGTTCCGCATCACCCGTCCGCAGTCGCTGCGCTTCCGTTCCGGCGAATTCGTCATGATCGGCCTGCCCAATGCCGAGAAGCCGGTGTTCCGCGCCTATTCGGTGGCCAGCCCGGCCTGGGACGAAGAGCTGGAATTCTTTTCCATCAAGGTACCGGACGGCCCCCTGACCTCGGAGTTGCAGAAGATCCAGGTCGGCGACACCGTCATCATGCGCCAGAAGTCGACCGGCACGCTGGTGGTCGACGCGCTGACGCCGGCCAAGCGGCTGTTCATGATCTCCACCGGCACCGGCATCGCGCCCTTCGCCAGCCTGCTGCGTGACCCTGACACTTATGAAAAATTCGAGCAGCTGATCCTGACCCACACCTGCCGTGACAATGCCGAGCTGACCTATGGCCAGGAACTGGTGGCGGCGCTCGAAAGCGACCCGCTGATCGGTGAACTGACCGGCGGCCGTGTCACGCTTTACAACTCCACGACCCGCGAGGAGTCGGCGCGCATGGGTCGCATCACCGCGCTGATCGGCTCCGGCAAATTCTACGCCGACCTCGGCATAGAGAAGCTCAATCCCGAGACCGACCGCATCATGATCTGCGGCTCGATGCATATGCTGAAGGACGTCAAGGAAATGGCCGAGAGCCTCGGTTTCCAGGAAGGCTCGCTCAGCCATCCCTCGACTTTTGTCGTCGAGCGCGCCTTCGTCGGCTGAGGCCTGCTCTTCCCGGCGATCGACCTTTTGACCTTCTGGTCAAAAATTAGCTGCTTTCGCGGCCTTTTTTCAGCTACCCTCGCTTGAGGACTCGTGAAGCGCGGCTTCGCGGGCTATCTTCGTGCGTGTCGCCCAAAAGTGCCGAGCGGTTTGGGAAGACGATACACACCAAGACATAGGCGCAGTCGCTGAGTGAAAGGGCAGGAGATGAGCAGCACAATCCGCGAGGCCGAGGCCAAGGTGATGCCGCTGCCGGCGCGCGCCGCCGCCAACACCGCCCTCCCGCTGGATCATCGCATCGCGCGCAATCCCGGCATGAAGCTCGACCTCGGCTTTCTGGAGTCGGTGCGCAGCGTCAACCGCTCGGCGCTGGAACGGCGCGTCGCCAGCCTGACCAAGCGGCGCTCGATCAAGGCCGACAACCAGGCGGCCTGGCTGCTGCGGGCGATAGCCTGCATGGACCTGACGACGCTCAACTCGAACGACACGGAAGAGCGCGTGCGCCGGCTTTGCGCCAAAGCGATCAATCCGCTGCGCCGCGACATCGCTGAGGGCCTGGGCATTGCGGGCGAACCCATCCGCCCGGCCGCCGTCTGCGTCTATCATCCGTTCGTCGCCACCGCGGTCGACGCCGTGCGCGGCACCGGCATCCATGTCGCCGCCGTCTCCACCGCCTTCCCGCACGGTCTTGCGCCACTGTCGACCCGCCTCCAGGAGATCGAGGCCTCGGTGCGCGACGGCGCCGACGAGATCGACGTCGTCATCCCGCGCGGCCTGGTGTTCGGGGCCAAATGGCGCGAGCTCTACAATGAGATCGTCTCGATGCGCGCTGCCTGCGGCGATGCGCATCTGAAGGTCATTCTCGGCACCGGCGACCTCGCCACGCTGCGTAATGTGATGCTGGCCTCTATGGTGGCAATGATGGCGGGCGCCGATTTCATCAAGACCTCGACCGGCAAGGAAAGCGTCAACGCCACGCTGCCCGTCGGCCTTGCCATGGTGCGCGCCATCAGGGCTTATTTCGAGGAGACCGGCTATCTCATCGGCTTCAAGCCGGCCGGCGGCATTTCTACCGCCAAGGTGTCGCTCGACTGGCTGGTGCTGATGAAGGAAGAACTCGGCCGGCCATGGCTGGAACCGGAGCTGTTCCGCTTCGGCGCCTCGAGCCTGCTGACAGACATCGAGCGGCAGCTCGAGCATCACCTGACCGGGCACTATTCGGCCAATCATCGCCACGCGATGGCTTGAGTCAGGGCTCGAACGTGGAGCCCTACGGCGCCCCCTCTGTCCTACCGGACATCTCCCCCACACGGGGGGAGATCACGCGCTTCCTTGTTTTCGTCCATTTTCAACGTCGCAAGGGCAGCGACACGCTGAAACTGCCAATCTCCCCCTTGTGGGGGAGATGTCCGGCAGGACAGAGGGGGGCGCGACAGAGCGCTTGCCGAGGCAATTATCTGGAGGGCCCCATGAACATTCTCGAACGCTATCACGCCATGGAATACGGTCCGGCGCCGGAAGCCCGCAACGAGGCCGACGCCTGGCTTGCCGCGCGCGATTTTTCCAAGGCGCTGTTCATCGACGGCACCTGGAAGGCGGCTGGCGGCGGCAAGACCTTCGAGACCAGCGAGCCTTCTTCCGGCAAGCTGCTGGCCAAGGTTTCGGACGCGGGCGCCGTCGATATCGACGCGGCGGTCGCGGCGGCCAGCAAGGCGCTGCCGAAATGGTCGGCCTCCTCGAGCTATACCAGGGCCAAAGTGCTCTATGCCATCGGCCGCGCCATGCAGCGCCACCAACGCCTGTTCGCGGTGCTTGAGACGATCGACAATGGCAAGCCGATCCGCGAGAGCCGCGACATCGACGTGCCGCTGGCGATCCGCCACTTCATCCATCATGCCGGCTGGGCGCAGGCGCTGGACAGGGATTTCCCCGGCCAGAAGGGCGTCGGCGTCGTCGGCCAGATCATCCCGTGGAACTTTCCGCTCTTGATGCTGGCCTGGAAGATCGCGCCGGCACTTGCCGCCGGCTGCACGGTGGTGCTGAAGCCGGCCGAGTTCACGCCGCTGACAGCCATCCTGTTCGCCGAAATCTGCGAACGCGCCGGCGTGCCGAAAGGCGTCGTCAACATCGTGCAGGGCGGCCCGGAAGCGGGTGCGGCCATCGTCAAACACCCCGGCATCCAGAAGATCGCCTTCACCGGGTCTTCCGAAGTCGGCAAGATCATCCGCAAGGCTACCGCCGGCTCGGGCAAGAAGCTGTCGCTGGAGCTTGGCGGCAAGTCGGCCTTCATCGTGTTCGAGGATGCCGATCTCGACAGCGCCGTCGAAGGCCTGGTCGACGGCATCTGGTTCAACCAGGGACAGGTGTGCTGCGCCGGTTCGCGGCTGCTGGTGCAGGAAGGCATCGCCGACGCATTCATCGCCAAGGTCAAGGTCAGGATGAGCCGGCTGCGCGTCGGCAGCCCACTGGACAAGAACACCGATATCGGCCCGCTGGTCGATCTGACGCAGCTCGACCGCGTCAAGGGCCTAGTTGCCGAGGGCGCAAAACAGGGGGCGGTCTGCTGGCAGCCGGATGCGGCGCTGCCTTCATCCGGCTATTACCATCTGCCGACCCTCGCTACCGGCGTTTCGCCGGCTAATATTCTCGCCCAGGAAGAAGTGTTCGGCCCCGTTCTGGCGACCATGACGTTCCGCAACACCGAGGAAGCGATCGAGCTCGCCAACAACACCCGCTATGGCCTTGCCGCTTCGGTGTGGAGCGAAAACGTCAACCTCGCTTTGCACGTCGCACCGCAATTGAAGGCCGGCGTGATCTGGGTCAACGGCACCAATATGTTCGACGCCGCCTGCGGCTTCGGCGGCTACCGCGAGAGCGGTTTCGGCCGCGAGGGCGGGCGCGAAGGCATGTTCGAATATCTCACGGCAAAGCTGCCGCTCGGCCCGGTCATCAAGCCGGCGACAGTCTCGGCACAACCCGTTGAACAGGCGGATGGCGCACCAATCGACCGCACGGCCAAGCTGTTCATCGGGGGGAAGCAGACGCGGCCGGACGGCAATTACTCGCTGGCGATAGCCGCCGCCAAGGGCAAGCTCGCCGGCGAGGTTGGGCTCGGCAACCGCAAGGATATACGCGACGCCGTCGCAGCTGCGCGAGCCTGCAAGGCATGGCCGGAGGCGACCGCCTACAACCGCTCACAGGTGCTCTACTATCTGGCGGAAAACCTCTCCGGCCGGGCGGAGGAGTTCGCCGCCCGTCTCGTCCAGCTCACGGGCGCGACCGCCAAGGCGGCACGCGAGGAGGTCGACCAGTCGATCGAGCGGTTGTTCCTCTATGCCGGACTTGCCGACAAGTTTGAGGGGCGCGTGCACCAGCCGCCGGCACGGGCGGTGACGCTGGCATTGCATGAGCCGGTTGGCGTCGTCGGCATCGTCGCGCCCGACAATCAGCCGCTGCTCGGGTTTATCTCGCTGGTCGCGCCGGCGCTGGCTATGGGCAACACGGTGGTGGCGGTGCCATCGGAACGATATCCGTTGCTGGCCACCGATCTCTATCAGGTCATCGAATATTCCGACGTTCCGGCCGGCGCCATCAACATCGTCACCGGCCGCAGTGCGGAGCTTGCCGGCGTGCTGGCCAAGCATAACGATGTCGACGGGCTCTGGCTGTTCGCCGATGCCGAGACCTGCGCCAAGGCGGAGGCCGCGTCCGTCGGCAACCTCAAACGTATCTGGAGCGGCAATGGCCGTAGCCTCGACTGGGCCTCGGAAGAAGCCGCTGGCGATGCTTTGCTGCGCCGCGCCGTCGAGGTGAAGAATGTCTGGGTGCCCTACGGCGACTAAGCCGCCGTTGAGACAGACCGGGCAACGGCAGCAACAAGCCCGAGGATGGCGACCCACCTGGGCCGATTCCGAAGCTGCCGGCCTGCTGTCACAATGGAGATCGGGTTCGGGCTTGACGCTAGGACTTATGTTCTTTAACGAGAAAAAACATCTTTATCTGTGAACTGACAGAGCAGGCCACATCATGGCCTGTGACTGGCACATGACGCCTTCGCAGGCCGCCGATAAAGGCAGTTAACCCAGGAGGAGAACAGCATGGCGGATCTGGCAGGCAAGGTCGTCGTCATCACGGCAGCGGCGCAAGGCATCGGCAAGGCAAGCGCGCTGGCCTTCGCCAAGGCAGGTGCCGTGGTCCACGCCACCGACATCAACGAGACGCTGCTGGCGGAACTCGCCAAGACTGCCGGGATCAAGACACGCAAGGTCGACGTGCTCAATGACGAGGCGGTCAACACCGCCTTCGCCGGGATCGGCCGCGTCGACGTGCTGTTCAACTGCGCCGGTTTCGTCCACTCCGGCTCGATCCTGGAGATGAAGGACAGCGATCTCGATTTCGCTCTCAACCTCAACGTCCGCGCCATGATCCGCACCATCCGCGCCGTGCTGCCCGGCATGCTGGAGCGCGCAGACGGGTCGATCATCAACATGGCCTCGCTGGCGAGCTCGCAGAAGGGCGTGCCGAACCGTTTCGCCTATGGTGTCACCAAGGCTGCGGTGATCGGCCTGACCAAGGCAGTCGCGGCCGACTATGTCGGCAAGGGCATACGCTGCAACGCCATCTGCCCCGGTACGGTCGAGAGCCCGTCGCTGCAGGATCGCATGCACGCGCAGGGCGATTACGAAGCCGCGCGCGCCGCCTTCATCGCGCGCCAGCCGATGGGCCGGCTCGGCACGCCGGAGGAAATCGCCGATCTGGCCGTCTATCTGGCCGGCGCCACCTACACATCCGGGCAGGCTTACAATATCGATGGTGGCTGGTCGATCTGACCGGATCGAGGAGTCTGAAAATCCCGCTCACCGGCGATCACTATATGGTGTCCGCGCTTGCCCTGGATCAGGCCGGTGGTACGGTCCGCCGGCTTCCCCCAACGGGAGCCATTCGTTTCGGTGAAGAGTTTGCAAAAGGCCGCGAGGCCGCAACCAGGAGAAGGGTCTAAATGAAACTGCTGCGCTATGGCGAGGTGGGGAGCGAACGTCCCGGCCTGCTCGATGCGGATGGGACGATCCGCGACCTCTCCGCCCATGTCGCCGACATTGCCGGCACCACGCTTCACCCGGCCTCACTGGAGATGCTGTCCAAGCTCGACGCAAAGTCGCTGCCGGCGGTTTCCGGCAAGCCGCGGCTCGGCGCCTGCGTTGCCGGCACCGGCAAGTTCATCTGCATCGGCCTCAACTATTCCGATCACGCCGCCGAGACCGGCGCCACCGTGCCGCCGGAGCCGATCATCTTCATGAAGGCCAGCTCGGCCATCGTCGGACCGGACGATGACGTGCTGATCCCGCGCGGCTCGGAAAAGACCGACTGGGAGGTCGAGCTCGGCGTGGTCATCGGCAAAACGGCAAAATATGTCAGCCAGGCCGATGCGCTCGATTATGTCGCCGGCTACTGCGTCGCGCACGATGTCTCCGAGCGCGCCTTCCAGGCCGAGCGCCAGGGCCAATGGACCAAGGGCAAGAGCTGCGACACGTTCGGCCCGACCGGCCCATGGCTGGTGACCAAGGACGAGGTCTCGGATCCGCAGAACCTGAAGATGTGGCTGACCGTCAACGGCAAGACCATGCAGGACGGCTCGACGAAGACCATGGTCTACGGCGTCGCCTATCTTGTGTCCTATCTCAGCCAGTTCATGTCGCTGCATCCTGGCGACATCATTTCGACGGGCACGCCGCCCGGTGTCGGCCTGGGCATGAAGCCGCCGGTGTTCTTGAAGGCTGGCGACGTGGTGGAGCTGGGCATCGAAGGGTTGGGCCAGCAGAAGCAGACGTTCAGGGCTGACGAGTAAGCGCAACTTCTCGCTTCTCCTTTTGGTGCTCCGGAAGGATAGAAGACCGTTTCGCGCCTTTCCTCTCCCCCGTCGATCGGGGGATAGGTGTCGAGCGAAGCTCGACGGAGTGGGGGTCGACTGCTCGGCGAGAGACTAAGCCCTCGCTGAGTTGTGCCTGCTTTTCAGCGACTGCGCTTGGAAGAAGCGCCTTCCCCCACTCCGTCGCCGCTTCGCGGCGCCACCTCCCCCTCCGGAGGGAGAGGAAAGAAGACGCGCCGACATATCTACTTCAGCACCTTCCCATCCGCGCCAAACCGATAGGTCTTCGCCGGATCCGGCGTTGCATAAAGTGTCGCCCCCGGCTCGGCGTCATAAACACCGAAAATGCGCACGGTGATCAGCCCGGCCTTCTCGCAGTCGAGATAGAGATTGGTGTCGGCGCCGAGGTGCTCGGCATGCACGACCGTGCCTTTCCAGGCGCCGGATTTCGGGTCGACAGTCAGATGCTCCGGCCGCACGCCGATGCTCTTGGCGGTTTCCCCAAGCCTGGCGCCGTCGATGAAGTTCATCTTCGGCGAGCCGATGAAGCCCGCGACAAATTCGTTCGCCGGCGAATTGTAGAGTTCCATCGGTCCGCCGATCTGCTCGATTTTCCCGGCATTGAGCACCACGATCTTGTCTGCCAGCGTCATCGCCTCGACCTGGTCGTGGGTGACGTAGATCATCGTCGCCTTGAGGCGGCGATGCAGCTGCGCGATTTCCAACCGCGTATTGACGCGCAGTGCCGCGTCGAGATTGGACAACGGCTCGTCGAACAGGAACAGCTTTGGCTCGCGCACCACGGCGCGGCCGATGGCGACGCGCTGGCGCTGGCCGCCGGAGAGTTCGGCGGGACGCCTTTCCAGATAAGGCTCAAGCGACAGCATGGACGAAGCGATGCCGATGCGGCGGTCGATCTCGGCCGCCGGCGTGCCGGCCTGCTTGAGGCCAAGACCCATATTGTTCTTGACCGTCAGATGCGGATAGAGCGCATAGGTCTGGAACACCATGGCGATGCCGCGCTTGGCCGGCGGCGTGGCCGAGACATCCGCGCCATCGATGACCACCCGGCCCGAGGTCGAATCCTCCAGCCCGGCGATCACCCTCAGCAAAGTCGACTTGCCGCAGCCCGAGGGGCCGACGAAGACGACGAATTCGCCATCCGTCACTTCGAGGTCGATGCCCTTCAGCACCTCGACCGGGCCGAAGGCCTTCTTCACATTCTCGATCTTCAGCGAGCCCACGGCAGTCCTCCAAATTGATGAGTGGGCGCCAAGACGCCCCCCTCTGTCCTGCCGGACATCTCCCCCTCAAGCGGGGAGATTGGCAGCTTTGACGCTGAAACACTCTTTTTGACGTTTGTGATCGGCGAAGGCCATGCCGACAGCTGATCTCTCTCCTTGATTGGGAGATGGCCGGCAGGCCAGAGGGGGCGCCGTAGAGCGCAACCCCTGCCGCTAGCTCCCTTTTCACAATCGCACCGCCTTCCCGCTGCGCACGCTCTCGTCGGCGGCAAGGCAGACGGCGAGCGATTTCACGGCGTCGTCCATATGGCGGGTGAGATCGATATCCTCGCGGATCGCCTTGAGGACAAAAGCTTGTTCGAGATCGCAGAGATCCTGGTGGCCGGGTTCACCCGCCATCGACAGCATCTCGTCCGGCTTGGCGAACGTGCCGTCCGCGCCGATTTCCGCACTGTGCAGGCGGATGGTCGAGGTCTTGGTGTGGGTGTCGATGTCGTCGGACTTCACGCCTTCCTTCATGACAATCGACACGCAGCCCTTCGGCGAGATGACATCCTTCACGAAGAAAGCGGTTTCCGAAATCATCGGTCCCCAGCCGGCCTCGTACCAGCCGACCGAGCCATCATCGAACAGCACCTGGAGGTGGCCGTAATTGTACATCGTGGGCGCGACCTCGTCGGTCAGCCGCACGCCCATGCCGCGCACCTCGACCGGTCTGGCGTCGGTGATCTGCAGCATGACGTCGAGATAATGCACGCCGCAGTCAACGATCGGCGAGGTCGTGCGCATCAACTGCTTGTGCGTCTCCCAGGTATGGCCAGAGGACTGCTGGTTGAGGTTCATGCGGAAGACATAAGGGCCGCCGAGCTTGCGCGCCTCGGCGATCAGCCTGATCCAGGACGGGTGGTGGCGCAGTATGTAGCCGATCACCAGTTTCCTGCCATTGGCCTTGGCGGCCGCGACGACGCGCCTGGCGTCGGCCACCGTCGTCGCCAGGGGCTTTTCGACGAAGACATGGCAGCCGGCCTCGAACGCCCTCACCGCATAGCCGGCGTGGCTGTCGGAATAAGTGGCTATGCAGGCGACATCGGGCTTTTCGTCGCGCAGCGCATCGTCGAAGGAGCGCCTGATGCCGTAGCCCGACAGCTCATCCGGCAGCGGCACGTCGGAGCGGTTGATCAACGCGGCGATCTCGAAGCCCGGATTGGTGTGATAGGCGAGCGCATGGCTGCGGCCCATATTGCCGAGGCCGGCGACGACGACGCGAAGGGGCGATTGCGAATTCACTTGACGGCTCCTGACGTGATGCCGCGGATCAACTGCCGCGAGAAGATGACGTAGAGGATCAGCACCGGCATGATCGCCAGCGAGAGCGCGGCCAGGATGGCGTTCCAGTTGGTGACGAACTGGCCGAGGAAGAGCTGCGCGCCGAGGGTCACAGTCTTGGTCTCTTCCGACGGCGCCAGGATCAGCGGGAACCACAGATCGTTCCAGATCGGGATCATGGTGAAGACGGCGACTGTCGCCATCGATGGCCGCACCAGCGGCAGCACCAGCCGGAAGAAGATGGTGTATTCCGACAGGCCGTCGATGCGGCCGGCGTTCTTCAGGTCGTCCGACACCTGCTTCATGAATTCCGACAGAATGAAGACGGCCAGCGGCAGGCTTTGCGCGGTGTAGACCAGGATCAGCGCCGTCAGCGTGTTGACCAGCCCGCTCGCCACCATCAATTGCAGGATGGCGACGGTGGCCAGCCGGATCGGGATCATGATGCCCAGCGCCAGATAGAGGCCCATCAGCGTATTGCCGCGAAAACGGTATTCCGACAGGGCGAATGCCGCCATGGCGCCGAACAGCAGCACGAAGAACAGCGAGGCGACGGTGACGACGAGGCTGTTCTGGAAATAGTGGATGAAATCGCCCTGGCCGATCACCGTGGTATAGCCGATCAGGTCGAAGGTCTTTGGCGTCGGCGGTGTCAGCGGCGCGCCGAATATGCCGGCGCGGGATTTGAACGAATTCATGATGACCAGGATCACCGGGAACAGCGCAATCGCCGTGTAGGTCAGGAGGATCGCATGGGCGCCGATCGTGCGGGGCAGCGAACGGGTGGCGGTGCTCATTGGATGGTCTCCTGAGGAGCTACTTTGCCGAGGAACAGCACCCAGCCACCCCCTCTGGCCTGCCGGCCATCTCCCCCGAAAGGGGGAGATTGGCAGCTTTGGCGCCGACACATCTCCTGCATCGCTGGTGGCTGGCGAAGGCCGTGACAACAGCTGATCTCCCCCTTGCGGGGGAGATGTCCGGCAGGACAGAGGGGGGTGCTCAAGCTCGACATATCGCCCCCTAAAACTGATATCGACGCAGGCGCGTCTGGATGAGGAAGAGGTAGACGCAGACACCGCCGAGGATGATCAGGAACATGATCGTGGCGATGGTCGCGCCCATGTTAGGGTCGCCGACCTGCAGCTGGAAGCCGAAGAATGCGCGGTAGAGGAAGGTGCCGAGAATGTCGGTCGAATAATTCGGCCCGGCGAGCGCGCCCTGCGCGGTGTAGATCAGGTCGAAGGCGTTGAAATTGCCGACGAAGGTCAGGATCGAGATGATACCGATCGAGGGCAGGATCAGCGGCAGCTTGATCTTCCAGAACTGCGACAGACCGGTGATGCCATCGCATTCGGCCGCCTCGATCACCTCGTCGGGGATCGACAGCAGCGCGGCGTAGATCAGCATCATGGGGATGCCGACGAACTGCCACACCGAGACCAGGCTAAGCGCGGTCAGCGCATACTGCTCCTTGCCTAGCCACGGCGTGAACAGGCTTTTGAGGCCGACCAGATCCATCATATGCGGTGCCACGCCCCATAGCGGCGACAGGATCAGCTTCCAGGCGAAGCCGACGATGACGAAGGACAGGATGGTCGGCACGAAAATCGCCGTGCGGTAGAAGGCCGAAAAGCGCAGCCTGGGGCTGGACAGAAGTGCGGCCAACAGTACGCCGATCGGGTTCTGCACCAGCATGTGGATGATGAAGAACCAGACATTGTTGCGCAGCGCATTCCAGAAATTCACCGACCAGTTGGGATCGCCGAACAGGGTGCGGAAGTTTGCCAGCCCGACGAAGACCTGGGATTGCTCGATGTTGCGGAACAGCGACAGCTGCAAAGTGCCGGCGAGCGGCAGAATCATGATCGCCGTATAGACGAGCACCGCCGGCGCCAGGAAGACGGCGATATGCCAGCGGAACGGTCTTTTCGGTCTGATATCTGCGGCCATGAGTTCGGTCCCCACCGATCAGGTCTGGGAAAATGCTTTCGACAACAGCGGTGCCCCTCATCCTTACCCTCTCCCGGTGAAGAACGGAGAGAGGAGGTCGCCAGCGTTGCGGCAACTCCCTTTCTCACCGTCACTGTACGGGGAGAAGGTGCCGGCAGGCGGATAAGGGGCGGCGCCGTCCTTCGCAGTCGATGCTATCGAAAAACGCTGGGCCGTCCACTTGGAACGGCCCAGTTCATTGCCCGAGCCTTACTTGGCGGGCTTGTACCAGCTGTCGAGGCCGTCCTGCAGCTTCTTGGCAGCGGCTTCCGGCGTATCGGTGCCGTTGATGACATTGGCCGATTCGACCCAGGTCTCGTTCTCGAGGTTCGGCGTGCCGCGCGACAGGATCTGGTAGGTCGAGCGGATCGTCGACTTGCACTTGCCGCGCCAGGAGACGAACTCCTGCGCCAGCGGGTCTTCCATCTTCACCGGCGAGGAGTTCAGGCTGAAGAAGCCCGGCAGCGCGTTGGCGTAGATGGTGGCGAAATCCGGCGAGGCCACCCAGGACAAGAAGGTCTTGGCCGCATCCGCATGCTTGGAGCCCGCATTCAGGCCCATGCCGATATCGGTATGGTCGGAGATGTAGCAGGTATCGCCGGCCTTCTCGACCGGCGGCGGGAAGGCACCCATCTTGAACTGGGCCTGGGTGTTGAACAGGCCGATTTCCCACGAGCCGGCCGGGTAGATGGCGGCGCGGCCGAGCGTGAACAGGTTCTGGCTGTCCGGATAGGTCTGCGCCTCGAAGCCGTCGCCGAGATAGGGCTTCCACTTGGCCAGTTCCTCATAGGGCGCGACCCAGTCCTTGTCGGTCAGCTTCTGCTCGCCCTTGATGAGGGCCGCGCGGCCTTCCTCGCCCTTCCAGTAGTTGGGGCCGATGTTCTGGTAGCCCATGGTCGCGGCTTCCCAGAGATCCTTGGTGCCCATCGCCATCGGGATGTAAGTGCCGTCGGCCTTGATCTTGTCGAGCGCGGCGAAGAACTCATCGCGGGTCGCCGGCACCTTGATGCCGAGCTTGTCGAAGGCGTCCTTGTTGTAGATGAAGCCATGGATGACGGACGCCATCGGCACGCAGAAGGTCGCCTTGCCGTCGTCGGTCTGCCAGGCGGACTTGGCCACCGGCGAGAAGTTGTCCATGCCGGGCAGCGAGGAGAGGTCGGCGAGATTGCCCTTCTTGAACAGCTCGAGCGACTTGTCGAACGGGCGGCAGGTGATCAGGTCGCCCGCCGAACCGGCGGCGAGCTTGGCGCCGAGAGCCGCGTCATATTCGGTCGGCGCCGAGGGCGCGAACACCACCTTGATGCCGGGGTTCTTGGCTTCGAAAGCCGGGATCAGCTTGTCCTTCCAGATGGCAAGGTCGTCGCCGCGCCAGCTTTCGATGTTGAGCGTTACGTCCTCGGCGTAAGCCACCCCGGCGGAGCCGAGAATGCTGGTGCCCAGAAGCAGTGCCGTCAGTAGTTTCGTTGTCATGCTCAGTCTCCCTGTTGACCTTTTTCAGGTTCGGTTTTGATGAGAACAGAGGCGTTGCGCCCCTTGCTCCCCTCGCAAGCCTGCTTCACCCCGATGGACACCGGGATGAAACAGGCTCTATTTCTTTGTTCGAGCATGATCTTTTCCGAGAAGCGGTCTCCACTTTTCGGGATCATGCCCCAGCGCGGAAAGGGCCGGCCGCAGCTTCTGGCCGGCCTCTTCCAGTATCTTCTGCGCCGTGTCGGCGCTGTCGGCGCCGGCGGCAAGCAGAATGGCGGTCTTGACCGCACCGCCGCTCTTTTCGAGCAAACGGGCCGCGTCGTCGCGGCTGCCGCCGCTGATGGCCGCGACGATCCGCGCCGCGCGGTCGCGCAGCTTGCTGTTGTCGGCCATGAGATTGACCATGTAGCCGTCATGGACATGGCCGAGATGGATAGCGGCGAGCGTCGACAGCATGTTGAGGGCGATCTTCTGGGCCGTGCCGGCGCCCATGCGCGTCGAGCCGGCGATCACTTCCGGCGGCGTTTCGAGCAGGATGGCGGTTCCAGACAGACGCAGCAGAGCCGAGTCCCGGTTGTTGGCGATGCCGATGGTGGCCGCACCGCGACGGGCGGCTTCCTCGATCGCCCGCAGCGCATAGGGCGTCGTGCCACTGGCCGAGATTGCGATCAGGCAGTCGCCCTTGCCGATGCCGGCGTTGGCGACCGCCGTCGCGGCCTCCCCGGTGTCGTCTTCGGGGCCGCCGGCCAGCGTTCTGAAGGCCTCATCGCCGCCGGCGATCAGGATGGCGATGCGGTCGCGCTGAATGCCGAAGGTGCCAGGCAGTTCCAGCGCATCGGCAAGCGCCATCAGGCCGGAGCTGCCGGCCGCGGCATAGGCGAGCTTGCCGCCGCCCTTCAGGCTGCCGGCGATGATCTCGGCCGCTTTGGCGATGAAGGGAATGGCGTTGCGCACGGTCTTCGCCGCCTCGACCTGCGCATCGGCCAGCGAAGCAAGGATGGCTTCGGGAGCCTGGATATCCAGCCCCTCGGCGTTCCTGTGCAGCGCTTCGGTGCGCGTTTCGGCCATCCCAATTCCTCCAATTCGGAAACAATACCAAAAAATACCACTTGTCCACACGCATTAACGAATTCGCGGTCTCGAAATCGCTGGCGCGGGTAAATGACCAAGTTTTTCAATAAAACGGCTCTAATCTTTTTGCAGCGGAAATTAACCCTTGGCTATTGGTATTTTATTGGTATTATCGGCCTGGAGGAGAAATCACGTGAAATTCGTGCTTGGCATCGATGGCGGCGGCACCAGCTGCAGGGCGGCCCTGGCAATGGCGGACGGCACGGTGCTCGGCCGCGCCAAAAGCGGCGCCGCCAACATCCGCACCGACCTGACCGGCGCCCGGTCGAACATCGTCGAGGCGGCGCGGCAAGCCTTTGTCGCGGCTGGCCAGGATCCGGACCTGATCCCGCAAACACCGGCCATTCTCGGCCTCGCCGGCGCCAATGTCGGCACCTACCGGCAGCAGCTCGAGGCGATCCTGCCGTTCAGCACCAGCCGCGTCGAAACCGATGCCGAAATCGCGCTGGAAGGCGCGGTCGGTTCCGGCGACGGCGCCATGGCGATCCTCGGCACCGGCACCGCCTACATGGCGCGCAAGAACGGCAAGTCGCGTGCCATCGGCGGCTGGGGCTTCCAGGTCGGCGACCAGGGCAGCGGCGCCCGCATCGGCCGCGACCTGCTCGAACAGACCCTGCTTGCCCATGATGGCGTGCGCGCGCGTTCGGCGCTGACCGATAGCATGATGGCCGTGTTCCGCGACAATCCGGAGGATGTGGTCGAATTCACCACCAATGCCAAGCCCGGCGATTTCGGCGGCTTCGCCCCCAAAGTGTTCGAACATGCCGAAAAAGGCGACGCGGTCGCCAACTGGATCCTCGACAAGGCAGTCGCCGATGTCGAGGCCTCGCTCGGCGCGCTGGAGTTGGCGGACGACGCGCCGCTCTGCCTGCTCGGCGGGCTGGCGCCGCTCTACGCGCCGCGCCTGTCGGCACGCTACCGGGCGCTGCTTCGGGAGCCGCTCGACGATGCGCTCGGCGGCGCCGTGCAGATGGCGGTCCGCCTGTTCGCGCCGAGGGGAGCGGCTCGATGAGCGACGCCGCCGACCAGATCTTCGCCGCGCTGAAACAGTCCTCGCAAAGCGGTGCGCCGCTCTACCTGCAACTGCGCAAAAGCATTGAGGATGCCGTCAATCGCGGCCTGATCGGGCCCGGCGACGCGCTGCCTTCCGAGCGCGACATCGCCATCAAGGCCGATATTTCGCGTGTCACCGTGCGTAAGGCGGTGCAGGACCTCGTCAAGGGCGGCATCCTGGTCCAGCGCCACGGCTCCGGCACCTTCGTGGCGCCGCGCATGGAGCGGGTCGAGCAGTCGCTGTCGCGGCTGACCTCCTTCACCGAGGACATGGCGCGGCGCGGCATGGTTGTGCGCTCGGCCTGGCTCGACCGCGGCCTTTACGCGCCCTCGCCCGACGAGATGATGGTGCTTGGCCTGTCGTCGAACGAATTGGTGGCGCGCGTGGCGCGCCTGCGCATAGCCAACGACACGCCGCTGGCGATCGAGCGCGCCTCGCTGTCGGCCAGCGTGCTGCCGGACCCCGCTGGAATTGGCTCCTCGCTCTACGCAGCCCTGGAATTGACCGGCAACAGGCCGGTGCGCGCGGTGCAGCGCATCTCGGCCGCCAATCTCGGCGACGGCGACGCGCGCCTGCTCGAAGTGCCGCCGGGCATTGCCGGCCTGCACATCGAGCGTATTTCCTATCTGGCGAGCGGCAAGGTGATCGAGTTCACCCGCTCCATCTACAGGGGCGACGCTTATGATTTCGTCGCCGAACTGCGGCTGACAGGGCCGAGCGAAGAGGGCCGACCATGACGACCGAGCCGAACAAATCGACGGAGCCGACCCATATGCGGCGCGAGATCGAGGAGATCCCGCAAGCCGTCGCCCGCCTGCTCGACGGTTCCGGTGCCGTACTTTCCGAAGCCGGCCGCGGCATTCGCGAGCGCGACCCGCATTTCGTCGTCACCGTGGCGCGCGGCTCGTCCGACCATGCCGCTACTTTTATGAAGTACGCGGTCGAACTCACCGCCGGTCTTGCGGTGGCTTCGGTCGGCCCTTCCATCGCTTCGATCTATGGCCGCAAGCTCAGGCTCGGCGGCTCCGCGTGCCTGGCCATCTCGCAGTCGGGCAAGAGCCCCGACATCGTCGCCATGGCCGAAACCGCACGGGCAGGTGGCGCGCTGACCATCGCCGTCACCAACACCGCCGATTCACCGCTGGCGCGCGCCTCGGACCATGCGATCGACATCCTGGCCGGGCCCGAGCGCAGCGTCGCGGCGACCAAGACCTTCGTCAATTCCGCCGTCGCCGGCCTTGCTCTGATGGCGCATTCCACCGGCGACGAAGCGCTTCTCAAGGCGCTTGCCCGCTTGCCCGAGCATTTCGGCAAGGCGATCGCCTGCGACTGGATGAGCGTGCTCGTCGAAACGATCGAAAAGCAGAAGTCGCTGTTCATCCTCGGCCGCGGCCCATCCGCGGCGATGGCTAACGAAGCGGCGCTGAAATTCAAGGAAACCTGCGGCATGCATGCCGAGGCCTACAGTGCTGCCGAAGTCATGCATGGCCCGCTGGCGCTGATCGGCCCCGATTTTCCGGTGCTGGCCCTGGCCGCGCGCGACGCATCCGAACCGTCCGTGGCCGAAGCCGCCGACAGCCTGGCGGCCAAGGGGGCGCCGGTCTTCGTCACCTCGATGCTGGCGAACAAGGCCACACGCCTGCTGCATGTCGCCACCGGCCATCCACTGACCGATCCGCTGACGCTGATCGTCTCCTTCTACGTGTTCGTCGAGGCCCTTGCGCGCCACCGCGGCCTCGATCCGGACACGCCGCGCAACCTTCGCAAGGTGACGGAGACCGTATGAGCGACCGTTTCGCCCTGACTGGCGCCCGTATCTTCGACGGCGACGACTGGCATGACGGTCATGCCCTCGTCGTGCGCGACGGTCTGGTCGAGGCCATCCTGCCCACCGGCGCGCTTGCCGCGGATATGCGCCGCGTCGACACCGGCGGCGGCATGCTGACGCCGGGCTTCGTCGATATCCAGGTCAATGGCGGCGGCGGCGTCATGCTCAACGATCATCCCGATGTCGCCTCGATCGAGACCATCTGCCGGGCGCATGCGCCGTTCGGCACCACGGCGCTGCTGCCGACGCTGATCACCGATACAGCTGATATCACCGCCGCGGCGATTGCCGCCGGCGAGGCGTCGGCACTGCGGAAAGTGCCGGGGTTCCTCGGACTGCATCTGGAAGGTCCACATCTCTCGATCGCCCGCAAGGGCGCGCATGACCCGGCGCTGATCCGGCCGATGACGGACAAGGACGAGGCGATGCTGATCGCGGCGAGAGCCAAGCTCCCGGTGCTGCTCACCACGATCGCGCCCGAATCCGTCGAGGCGACCCGCGTGACGGCCTTGGCCAAGGCCGGCATCATCGTCAGCCTCGGCCATTCCGACAGCGGCTACGCCACGGCCAAAGCATTCAGCGAGGCCGGCGCCAGCGTGGTCACGCATCTGTTCAACGCCATGAGCCAGATCGGCAACCGGGAGCCGGGACTGGCGGGCGCCGCCATCGACATCGGCGGCCTGTCCGCGGGACTGATCGCCGACGGCATCCATGTCGATCCCGCCACCATCGCAATAGCGCTGCGGGCCAAAGAGGGGCCGGGCAGGATCGTGCTGGTCACCGACGCCATGGCGACGATCGGCACCGACATGACCTCCTTCACGCTCAACGGCCGCACCATCTACCGCAAGAACGGCAGCCTGCGGCTTGCCGATGGAACGCTGGCCGGCGCGGATCTCGACATGATCTCGGCTGTGCGCTTCACTCACCGCAGTGTGGGCGTGGAGCTTTCCGAGGCCTTGCGCATGGCCTCTCTTTATCCGGCGCAGGCGGTCGGCCAGTCGCACCGGCTCGGCCGCTTCGCCAAGGGCACCGCCGCCGACATCGTTGCGCTTTCGGACGATCTCGACATCAAAAGGGTCTGGATCGGCGGCGACAAGGTTTTTTCGACCAGCGCCGGCGGGCAACGGTGAAAGCCGGCAATGCCTGACGTCGATTGCGTCGTCGCCGGAGCCGGCGTCGTCGGGCTCGCCATCGCCAGGGCGCTCGCCCTGTCGGGCCGCGAAGTGCTGGTGGTCGAAAAGGCCGCTTCGATCGGCACCGTCACCAGTTCGCGCAATTCGGAAGTCGTTCATGCCGGGCTCTATTACGCGCCCGGAAGCCTGAAGGCGCGTTTCTGCGTCGAAGGACGCGAACGGCTCTATACCTATTGCCGCGAGCGCGGCATCGGCCATCGACGCACCGGCAAGCTGATCGTCGCCGTCGAACCGGGCCAGCTGCCTCGGCTCAATGCAATCCGGGCCAATGCGGAACAATGCGGCGTCGACGACCTCGATTTGCTGACCGCCGCGCAAGCAGAAAGCCTCGAACCGGCGCTGAGCTGCGCCGGGGCGCTGCTGTCGCCGTCGACGGGCATCGTCGACAGCCGGGGGCTGATGCTGTCGCTGCGCGGCGACGCGGAGGCGGCCGGTGCGTCGTTCGCCTTCCTGACCGCCGTCGCAGCGGCGACGGTCGAGGCCGACGGGATTCGTATCACCACGCGCGATGGCGACGGCGAGACGTTCGCGTTGAAAGCCGGCGCTTTCGTAAATGCCGCAGGGCTCGACGCGCAGGCGCTGGCCGGTAGCATCGAAGGGTTCCCGCCAGAGCTCGTGCCGCCGCTCTGGCTGGCGCGCGGCAACTACTTTTCGCTTTCGGACCGCTCGCCATTCTCGCGGCTGATCTATCCAGTGCCGGTCAATGGCGGCCTGGGCGTGCACCTGACCCTCGACCTCGGCGGCAGCGCGCGCTTCGGCCCCGACGTCGAATGGATCGGCCAGGCGGACTATACGGTCGATCCCGGCCGCAGCACGGTCTTCTATGACGAGATCCGGCGCTATTGGCCGGATCTGAGGGACGGCGCCCTGCTGCCGGCCTATGCCGGGATCAGGCCGAAACTGTCGGGCCCGAACCAGCCGGCGGCCGACTTCATGATGCAGGGGCCGGCCGACCACGGCGCGGGCCGGATCGTCAACCTGTTCGGCATAGAGAGCCCGGGCCTGACGGCAAGCCTGGCGCTGGCCGAGCATGTCGTCGGTCTCTTGTTCCCCCGATAGTGCCCAGGCGACCGCACGAAACTGTCGCGATGCCTCCCGTCCAAACAAGCGGGATGAGGTATCCTTGCCTGGATCGACTTAGCTGGCGGGACTGCTTATGGAAAAAAGGTCCTTGTAGGTATCGCGCAGCAGGTTCTTCTGCACCTTGCCCATGGTGTTGCGCGGCAATTCGTCGACGAAGACCACGCGCTTGGGATGCTTGTATTTCGCTACGCGCGCGGCAATGGCATTGAGTATCTCAGCAGCGGTGACGGTCGAAGCCGGCAAGCGAACCACGACGGCCGTTACGCCTTCGCCGAAATCGGGATGGGCAACGCCGATGACGGCACTTTCCAGGACGCCGTCAAGCGCGTCGATCTCGCTCTCGAGCTCCTTGGGATAGATGTTGTAGCCGCCCGAGATGATCAGGTCCTTGCCGCGGCCGACGATGTGGACATAACCGTCGGGGTCGATCATGCCGAGATCGCCTGTGATGAAGAAGCCGTCGGCGCGGAATTCCGCTTTGGTCTTTTCCGGCATGCGCCAGTAGCCGGAGAAGACATTCGGCCCCTTGACCTCGATCATGCCGACCTCGCTTTGGGCAAGCGGCCTGCCAGTGTCAGGGTCGGCGATGCGCAACGACACGCCGGGCAAGGGAAAGCCGACGGTGCCGGCGCGGCGCTCGCCATCATAGGGGTTCGAGGTGTTCATGTTGGTCTCGGTCATGCCGTAGCGCTCGAGAATGGCGTGGCCTGTGCGCTCGCGCCAGGCCCTGTGCGTCTCGGCCAGCAGCGGCGCGGAGCCGGAAACGAACAGGCGGATGTTTCTTGCCGCCTCGCGGGTCAACCCGTCCTGCTGCAAGAGCCGGACATAGAAGGTCGGCACGCCCATCAGCGCCGTGGCGTCCGGCAAGAGCGCGACGATGCGCCCTGCGTCGAATTTCTGCTCGAACAGCATCGAGGCGCCGGCCATCAGGATGACGTTGGTGGCGACGAACAGCCCATGGGTGTGGAAGATGGGCAGTGCGTGGATCAGCACATCGTCCGATGTGAAGCGCCAATAGTCGACCAGCACGCGCGCATTCGAGGCGAGGTTCTCGTGGCTGAGCATGGCGCCTTTCGAGCGGCCGGTCGTTCCCGACGTGTAGAGGATCGCCGCAAGATCGTCGGGACCGCGCGCGACGTCGTGGAAGTCGGGCGATTGCCGCGACGCCTGGTCCGCCAGCGATCCTTCGCCCTTGCCGTCGAGGGTGACGGCAAGAGCTCCGCATTTTTGCGCCAGGGCGTCGATGTCGGCTACCCGTGCCGGATCGCAGACGACCAGCCGGGGCTCGGCGTCGCCGAAGAAATAGGCGAGTTCGGCCAGCGTATAGGCGGTGTTGAGCGGCAGGAAGACGGCGCCGGCGCGCAGGCAGGCGAGGTACAACAGCATAGCTTCCGGGCTCTTCTCGACCTGCACCGCGACCCGGTCGCCGGGCTCGACGCCAAGTTGCAAAAGCGCATGCGCCAGTTGCGCCGAGCGCGCCAGCATGTCGCCATAGGTCAGCACGCGGCCGTCATCCGTCCGCATCAACAGGCGTCCGGGCTTCGGCATCCGGGACCGGAAAATGTCGAACAGATGATTGCTCATGAGGTCTTCCTGCGTCTGGCGGCCAAAGGCATGCATCCGACGGAGCCGGGCCTGTCTTCCGGTTCGGCCGCTTGCACGGCGCCAGACTGTTGGTGGTTCTTGCCGACCCGTCAAGCCCGCAAGGGCTGCTCCACGCGGCCGCCATGATCATGTCGCCGGCGAAAAGCGGAAGGCCTCGGCGGTGGGGGGCAAAGGCTTGAGGCGCGATGCGGCGCTACCGTGGGGTGCGCTCGGCCCTGGCGCTGGCCGGCTCTGATGCTTCGACCTGCTTGAAGCGCTCCATGCACATGGCTGCCGTCAGGCGATAGTGATTGAGCAGGGCTTCGACCGCGGCGTCGGCATTACCGTCCAGCGCATTTTCCGCGATCAGGCGGTGCTCTGCAAAATCGTCGCGCTGGACGCCTTCGCCGTTACTGGCCATTCGCCGGTAGCGGTAGGCGTGATCGGAAAGCTGGTCGCAAAACCCCACCAGCCATCGCGACCGGCAGGCCGAGATCAGCGCACGGTGGAAAGTGCGGTGCAGTCTCTCCCAGTCCGGATTGAGCGACGACAGATCCGTTGGCATGAGACGTGAGGTGCGCCCCAACCGATGCAACGCCAGAACCAGCTGTTCTTCCCATTCGGCGGTGCGGTGGGCGATGGATTCGCGAAGCGCCCGTTCCTCGAGCCAGCAACGGGTACGTGTCAATTCCTCGAGCTCTGCCGCGCTGACCGGCATGATGAAGAAGCCTCGCTGGTCATGCCGACCGAGAAGCCCTTCCGAAGCCAGGCGATTGAGAGCCTCACGAACCGGGGAAGCGCCGGCGCCATATTTGGAAACAACCCACTCAACCCGCAGCTTGCTCTCGGTTTCAAAGGCGCCCCGCAGAAGATCGGCACGGAGTTGATGATAGACAGTGCTGGCGAGCGTACTCTTCGAGCCTGTGCCGTCGTCATTCAGATTGGCAGCTGCGTATGTCAAGATCGGCTCCTTGTCCCCAAATCTTGTCCTGGGCAATTCGAGTCCGAGAAACAGTTCCCTTTCCGTACACGTACCCTACCGCGCACGCTTCGACGCGCTCAAGCGGGAGATCGCGTCATTGTACTTTAGAACAAAGAAATATGCACGATCCTATATCCGGTCGAACGAAATCATGTTCGGCTACAATCGGCGGAAATTTAACGTGTTTTATATGCAGGATCACTTGTTCTTCCGTGCGCCCGCGCGAACCTCTTTTCCGTCGCGCGCAAAAGACACCGAACAGTGGGGACCGAATCGGGCCTTTTATCCTGCCCATCGCTTTTGTCGCGGGGCCAGCCGCAGCGAAGCGCGCAGTGCAGGTCCCCAGGATTGACCCGTGGGTATCGTGGCCTCCGGCCCATAGGCTCCCTGTGCGGTGCTTTTAGCCGGCTGCCTTGTCGGCCGCCGTCCTGATCGCCTCGATATTAGCCCGGTAGGCTTCCACGCTGCCGCCCTTGAAGATGGCGGCGCCGGCCACTAGCACATCGGCGCCGGCGGCGGTCACCAGCGGCGCGGTTTCGGGCGACACGCCGCCGTCGATCTCGATGCGGATCGGCCGGCCGCCGATCAGCGCCTTGACCCGCCTCACCTTATCGACGATTGCCGGAATGAAGGCCTGGCCCCCGAAACCCGGGTTGACGGTCATGATCAGGATCAGGTCGAGCCTGTCGAGCACGTATTCGATCGCACTTTCCGGCGTTGCCGGATTGAGCGAAACGCCGGCCTTCTTGCCGAGATTCCTGATCGTCTGCAACGAGCGGTCGAGATGCGGCCCGGCCTCGGCATGCACCGTCATGCCGTCGCAACCGGCCTCGGCGAAGGCTGCCAGGTAGGGATCGGCCGGCGCAATCATCAAGTGGCAGTCGAAGAAAGCCTTGGTGCGATCGCGGATCGCCTTGATCACCGGCGGACCGAAGGTGATGTTGGGGACGAAATGGCCGTCCATCACATCGAGATGGATCCAGTCGGCGCCGGCTGCCGCGACGGCCTCGACCTCGTCGCCCAGCTTCGAAAAGTCCGAAGCCAGCACCGAAGGTGCGATCAAGGTTTTTTTCGTCATGATGACGGGGCCTTTCCGAGCGCCTTTTTCATCTGATCACTGCCTAAAGCGCAGCCGCTGACTTGTCGAGGGTGCGAGCTTGGCGGTTCCACAGCTGGGGTAGTGCGGCGTCCTCTTCGTGTTGCAGCTTCAGCCTGCCCGGCCACGAAGAACCCCGCCGGATTGCTCCGGCGGGGTTTCCGATGTCCCTTCAGGCGATGGTTACTGCTGCTGGAGATTCAGGATTCTGTTTGGAGCCGTATCCTGCTGCTGTTCGGACTGCGGCCTGCGCCGTGGCAGAACCTGCTGCAGCAGCAGTCCCGGGTTGAGTTCCAGCGAGGGCTGCCCGCGCACCGGCCTGCAGTTTGGATAACGGCCGATCATGCCTTCCGGGCAACGCCGCCTGAAGATCGGCTGGCACTGGCCGTTGACCATTTGCGAGCCCGGCGCGCATTCGCTCTCTTGCCTGGACCGGCGGCATGCGCCGTCGATCACCTGGGTTCCACGCGGACAGACACACTCGCCGCGCTTGTTGTGGATCTGGCCGCGAATGTCGCACTGCTCCACATCGGGCTGCTTGCGCCGGCACACTCCATTGCGCAGCTCGGTCCCCCTCGGGCAGACGCAGTCGCCATTGGCGTCGTGGACCTGGCCGCGGATGGTGCATTGCTCAGGCTCCGGCTGGAGAGCCCGGCAGGCTCCCTTGCGCAGTTCGGTCCCTCGTGGGCAGACGCATTCGCCTTCCGCGCCGTGGACCTGGCCACGGATGGTGCATTGCTCGGGCTTCGGCCTGTCGCGCACGCAGGCGTTGGCATCCCGGTCGAGATGCGTGCCCCTGGGACAGGTGCAGCCATGGCCGTTCGATGTCGGCACCGAGCCCGGTATCGTGCAGCCCGGCCTGGATATCGTAACGCAGGCGCCATTCTCCAACTCGGTCCCGCGCGGACAGACGCAGCGTCCGTCCTCTGTGCGGAACTGGCCCTTGAGCAGCACGCAACGCTTTGGCTCCTTCGGCGGGATGATGACGCCGCCGGACGAGCACTGGCCGTTGCGATAGGTGGTGCCTTGCGGGCAGACGCACCGGCCGGCGTCGTTCATGACGAAGCCTGCCGAGCATTCCTTCTTCGTCTCATGCCTGATGGCGAAGGGATGGCAGGCATAGGCCTTGTCGCGATTGCCCTGGGTATTGGCCTGGTCGCGGGAAAGCACATCTCCGCCGCCCTGCACCCGCGTGTCGGGAGAGAGCACGCCGACGCAGTTCTGGCCGTTGACGCTGCCTTGCAGATTGGCCAGGCGGCCGTCGTCGGGGATGACCACGGTGACGTGGTGGACGCGGCTTTCGCCAGCGCCAAGCGTCAGGTCTGCGATGCAGGACGCAGGCAAGGCCGCCGGTTCCGGCGAGCAGCCGAAGGGCGGCTCGATCGAGGTGATCGCGACGCCTTCCAGCCGGCCGAGGCCTTCGACGCCGATCGCATCGCCGATGCGGACAGGGCCGGAAAATTCCGCCGGGCCGTCGTTGGTGATGGTGATCTCGAACGAGCAGGGTTCTCCGAGCCGGCACTCGCGGTCGCCGGTCTTCTCGACGCGGATGGACGAGACCCCGCCGCCCTTGGCGCAGGCCCGGCCGACCGGATGGACGACGTCCTCGCCCTGCGCCGGGTCGTAGGAGCCTCGCGCGCAATTCTCGAACTCGCCGTTGGCCGAAACCGTCACGTCGAAGTGCCTGCTGGTTCCGGGTGTCATGACGGCGCCTGGAATCTGGCACGCCAGCGTGTCGGCCGGAACCGGCCCGCATGCCCATTCCGCGCCGTCTGATGTGACGGTCTGGATCTGGACGGGCGCGCCGCCCGACACCAAAGTGGCGGCATCGTTGACCCGCACCGGACCGGTGGGGGCAGCCGTGCCGGCATTGCTGACGGTGATGCGGCAGGAGACGAAAGCGGCACCCGCCAGCGAACCGCCGCATGTCTTGGTGATACGCAGGACAGGCTGGCCGCCATTGGGACGAGGGATGCGTTGCTTGGCGCAGGCCCGGTTATTGGTGAGGTCGGTTTCGCCGGGGATCGGTTTCACCTCGGCGCAATTCTCGACCGTGTCCGACCGGTAGCCGGCCGGCACCACCGCCTTGACGACGATCGCCGTCAAAGCGCCCGGCGGCAGCGAGATGCCGGCATTGTCGCAACGGAACTGGCCGGGGCCGTTCGGACCGCATGTCCAGGGTGGGCTCGGGCCAAAGGTCGAGGAGGCCGGCGCGCCCCCGGGATAGGTGTCGATCACGGTCAGCGGCCCGTTATAGGTCGAGGTGCCGTTGTTGATGATGTCGATGACGAAGCTGCACACGCCATCGGCGGTGCAGGCTTCCGCGCGCGCACGCTTTTTCAGGATCAGGTCGGCCTTCTTCTCGACCGGCGGCCGGCAGTCGCGATCGCGATCGCCACGCCGGCAGATCGGGATCGAGGCGCAGCCACGGTCGTTGGCCTGGCTGCCGAACAGCGGCTTGCCGGCGGCGGCATAGTTATAGGCGGCACAGTTGCGCAAGCTGCTGCCTTGCCAGCCGCCAGCCGGCTTGAAGCCGAGCTCCAGGTCGATGAAAGCCCCCGGATTGAGCGTGGTCACCGGATGGGTGCACGTCATCGGGGTGGCGCCGGGCACACAGATCCAGGGCGGATTTGGCCCTGAATCGAGCGTCGAGCCGGCCGGCAACGTCACCTCGTCAAGCACGATCTTGCCGTTATAGGGCGCGTCGCCGACATTGGTGACCCGGATGCTGAAGTCGCAGCCGCCGCCCATCGTGCAGCGCGTGACATCGGCGCGTTTCTCGACCTTCAGGTCCGGTTCCCTGTCCTTGGGCGGACATCTCTGGTCGCGCGGGATGACGATGTCGATGGTTTGCGTGCAGCACAGCCCCCAACCCTCTTTCGGCCCGGCATAGGTCTCGATGCCGGTGACGACGAGGTGGATGACGTCGCCGGGCGAGGCGCCGACGATCTTCCAGTTCAGCACACCGCCGCCGGCCGGCACCTTCTGTGTGTCGGGGACGATGGTGATGCCTGGCGTGGCGGTCGAAAGCTGCACCCACCTGCCGCCCATCTCGGGACCGACAGGCATATGGTAGATGAACGCGCCGCCGCCGGGCACGCAGTCGACCGTGCTGCGCTCCACCTTGAAGCATTCCTTGCCCGGAGGCGGCGGTGGCGGCGGATTGCACTTGGTCAGGTCGATCCGGATCGAGGTCTTTTCGCCGGTGAGAAAATTGCCGTCGTCCGGCTTGCCCGGATCCTGTGAGGGAATGATGGTTCCCGTGCCGGTGCCGACGGTGACTTTGATCAGGCCCTGATTGTCGACCGTCGCCGGCGCGGGGAACGCCGCGTGGTCGATCCGGGCGGTGATGCGGAAAGTGATGACGCGTTCGCCCGGTGCGCCCGAGCCGTCGAGATCGGAAGCGGAAATCCGGAAATCCGAAACCGTTGCCGTGTCGTTGGGGCCGGCCGAATTGCTGATGACGGCGCCAGGCAGAGGTCCGCCCGACGCATCGGTGCCGTCACCGGAGACCTGCATGTCGACGATCTGCAAGCCATGCGGGAGCTGGTCCTTGAAGTCGAGCCGGGCCCTCTGCAGCGAAGCCGACAGCCCCGGACTGGAGAAGGCTTGCGGGGCGCCGCGCAGGCCGAAGCTCAACGTGTAGAAGACATAGTCGCAGCTTCGCTGGCCGCCGGTCTTGGTGAAGAACGGCACGGCCCGTCCGGCCTCCGGATTGATGATGTGCGGATTGTCGAGCTTGAATTCCATATCCGGGCCGGCGGCCTGGACGGTCCTGGCCGGAGCCGTGTCTTCGGCAAGTGCCGGCAGTGCAGGCACCATGGCGACCGCGATACCGGCCGCCATCAGCCAGCGCGCGCCGCGCCTAGCAAAAGACAGGGGCCTCGTGCTCATGACCGTTGCCTTGTCGGCGACGCCAAGCAGGGAGAGTGCGAGATTGTTCATCGTCCCCTCCTCAGCGTTCGCAGCTGACGGCTGGCGTTCTGAGCGGCAAGGTCATCTTGCAGCAAGGGTAGTAGCCGCCCTTGTCCTTGTCGGACTTCCTGTAGAAGCAGAGCTCGACATCGACCGTGTCGCCCGGATCGTGGCCGGTGATGCCGATCGTGTATGGCTTGCCAGGCACATGCGACATGGGCGAGGTCACCCCGACGCCTGGCGTCCTGGACTGGGCCTTGATCGAATCGCCGCCGAAGCCGGCATGGTCATGAAGGTAGAGGTCCGCCTCGAGCCCGCGCGGCGTGCAGAAATACCTGACATCGTCGACATCGAGACAGGAGGGCAGGTTGCCGGGCGGCGGGAAGTCCGGCGGATAGAAGGGTGGCAGATAGCCGCCCGGGATTTCCTCATAATAGCCGGCGCGGCCCTCGCAGGGATGCCAGACGGCGACGTCGCCGACATGGGCTTCCACTTCCGGGTCCTCGAAATAGCCGTCGAAGTCGACGAACCAGGAGCCGAAAGGCGGCACATTGGCCGGCTTGACCAGTTCCCTGGGCGTGATCTGCACGCCATGCACGGCGAGCGGCCCGCCAGCGGCGAGCCGCTCGGCAAGAGCCGGATTGTCGCGCAATTTGTCGCCGGTGTTGACCAGCGTCCGGGTGCAGGCCGACGTGTCGAGATCGCCCTCGGCGTCGTAGCCATATTGCAGGTCCAGCCCGCCGACCGACTGCCTGAAACCTTGCGGGAAGCCGACGGCATATTCCTGCGGCGCTTCCACCCAGACCGATTCCGTTGCCGGATCGTCCGGGTTTTCGCTGAAGTAGCGGATGACCTCGCCCTTGCCGGAATCGGCGAGCTGGCTGTAGTCGTAGCGGTTCTCGACCGGGCCGCGCTGGGCCAGGTACATGAAGCCGCTATCGTCGAAGGCGATGTCGGTGACGGCGTAGTCCTTGTCGGCCTTGACCGTCAGCTCCCAACGGGGATCGCCGGCGAAGCGGCCGTCGCGGGCAATGCCCACCGACCAGATCTCGGCCTTCTCGCCGACGGAATAATAGAGCCGGCCGCCATGATAGGCGACGGCCCAGACACGGCGCTCATCCTGGGTGTAGCCCCAGGTCTCGGGGTCTTCCGTGTCGAAGGCCGCGCCCTGTATGTCCATGACGGCGCCATCGTCGGCGACCGGAGCCAGGCCATGCGCCGGGCGCCCGGCGACGCCATGGTCGAACGTGTCGACCAGCGCGCCATTGGCGGCGATGCGATGGATCAGACCGGTATCGAGGTCGGAGGCGAAGACCTGGTGGTGGATGGGGTCGAAGGTGAGATTTCCGATGCCGGGCCCGCTGTTGGTGTCGATGTCGGCGAATTTGGCGACCTGGCCGGTGATGCCGTCGACCTTCCAGATGGTGCCCGGCCCGCCGCCGTTCTCGGTGCCGAACTGGCCCTCCATGAAGGCAGCGCCTGCCATGCCGCGGCGCTGCCGCTCCGGACGGCCGTCATCGTCGGCGTCAGGCGTGACGATGCGGATGCCGTGCAGCGAGGTGGCGCCGGCATAGAGATTGGGAATGCCTGACGGGACGCCATCGCGCATGCCGTCATCATAGGTGAGGCCGAACACCTGGCCGATCTGGCCTGATGTCACCTCGAAAGGCGGTGGCGTGTAGACGAGCTGGCCGGAGGCCGGCCTGCCCAGCCTTGAAACGTCGAAAACGCGCAAGGCGGGGCGCGCCGTGTCGATGAAGGTTTCGTCGACCGGATCGACGCCGGGCGGCAGGCCCCCTTTTCGGAATCTGAAGAGTCGAAATCGGGAATGACGGTGCCGGAAAATCCGGTGACCGCCATCGAGCCGGGATAGATGATCCGGGTTTCCTGCGCCCGCGCGGGGCCGCCAAGCCATAGGCCGGCGGTCAGCGCCAGGACAAGAAAGGCGCTGGCGGCCTTCGCCACGCCGCCCAAACCGCCGGCACGAGAGGGCGCGAACCGGCGGTGATCGCGAGACATGGAACTCCCCCGAAGTCTAAGGGAGAACCAACCAATCCTGCCGCGCAAACCAGCGCAAGGCGCGGCGTTCCGGCACGTTCGTCCCCGATCGAATTGTCTGCTTTCCTCATAATTACGATACGCCTGCTCCTGTGCAGGGTCAACGGAACCGGCGGAAAGCCAAGCGCATCGACCCTGTCGCGAAGATGATGGTCGCGCCGAGCTCCTGTTGGTCGGGGAGGCCATGGCGTCCCTGGGGTGCTGGTCATGGTGGCTCCCTTTCCCGTGGCCGCATCATGCGGCGCCTGAGCGTCAGTCGCACGCGGAGGCGGAAAGGTTCACCGTGGGGTCTGATTATTCTTTCCAGACCGCAGCGAGGCGGAACGGGCGCAAATGCCTCAGGCGCAGGCGTAATTGCGCCGTTTCGCCATCCGCTGGCGAGGATGGTGGAAGCCTTGCGCAGAATGCTTGCGCCCGATGCTGCCTGTTCTTATATACGCGCCAAGCCGTCCAGCGCCGCAACAGCGGTTGCCGAACGGGATTTCTTGTGAACAGGGGCTTTCGTCGGAACGCCTTACGGGTCCTGAGAGCCTGCTTAGCGGAGAGACTAGAAAAATGGCAAAAGTAATCGGTATCGATCTCGGCACCACCAACTCCTGCATCGCCATCATGGACGGCAAGGAGCCGAAGGTGATCGAGAATGCGGAAGGCGCGCGCACGACGCCTTCCATCGTCGCCATCTCGGGCGACGGCGAACGTCTCGTCGGCCAGCCGGCCAAGCGCCAGGCGGTCACCAATCCTGAAAACACCATCTTCGCGGTCAAGCGCCTGATCGGCCGCCGCTATGACGATCCGGTGACGGAAAAGGACAAGAAGCTTGTCCCCTACAAGATCGTCAAGGGCGACAATGGCGATGCCTGGGTCGAGGCCGGCGGCAAGAAGCAGTCGCCCAGCCAGATCTCGGCCATGATCCTGCAGAAGATGAAGGAAACGGCGGAAGCCTATCTCGGCGAGAAGGTCGAGAAGGCGGTCATCACCGTTCCGGCCTATTTCAATGACGCCCAGCGCCAGGCGACCAAGGACGCCGGCAAGATCGCCGGCCTCGAAGTGCTGCGCATCATCAACGAGCCGACCGCGGCTGCCCTCGCCTACGGCCTCGACAAGAAGGACGGCAAGACCATCGCCGTCTATGACCTTGGCGGCGGCACGTTCGACATTTCGGTGCTCGAGATCGGTGACGGCGTGTTCGAGGTGAAGTCGACCAATGGCGACACCTTCCTCGGCGGCGAGGATTTCGACATGCGCCTCGTCGAATATCTGGCGGCCGAGTTCAAGAAGGAACAGGGCATCGACCTGAAGAACGACAAGCTTGCCTTGCAGCGCCTCAAGGAGGCTGCCGAGAAGGCCAAGATCGAGCTGTCGTCGACGACGCAGACCGAGATCAACCTGCCGTTCATCACCGCCGACGCCACCGGGCCCAAGCACCTGACGCTGAAGCTGACGCGCGCCAAGTTCGAAAGCCTGGTCGAAGACCTCGTCCAGCGCACCATCGATCCGTGCAAGGCGGCGCTCAAGGATGCCGGCCTGAAGGCGGGCGAGATCGACGAAGTGGTGCTGGTCGGCGGCATGACCCGCATGCCCAAGATCCAGGAAATCGTGAAGCAGTTCTTCGGCAAGGAGCCGCACAAGGGCGTCAACCCCGATGAGGTCGTCGCACTCGGCGCCGCCATCCAGGCCGGCGTGCTGCAGGGCGATGTCAAGGACGTGCTGCTGCTCGACGTGACCCCGCTGTCGCTCGGCATCGAGACGCTGGGCGGCGTGTTCACCCGGCTGATCGAGCGCAACACGACGATCCCGACGAAGAAGAGCCAGGTGTTCTCGACGGCTGAGGATTCGCAGTCGGCCGTGACCATCCGGGTCTTCCAGGGCGAGCGCGAAATGGCCGCCGACAACAAGGCGCTCGGCCAGTTCGACCTGGTCGGCATTCCGCCGGCCCCGCGCGGCGTGCCGCAGATCGAGGTCACCTTCGACATCGACGCCAACGGCATCGTCAATGTTTCGGCCAAGGACAAGGGCACCGGCAAGGAGCACCAGATCCGCATCCAGGCCTCGGGTGGCCTTTCGGACGCCGACATCGAGAAGATGGTGAAGGATGCCGAAGCCAATGCCGACGCCGACAAGAAGCGGCGCGCGCTGGTCGAGGCCCGCAACCAGGCCGAGGCGCTGGTGCATTCCTCGGAGAAGTCGCTGAAGGAATATGGCGACAAGGTCTCGGAAGCCGACCGCACGGCGATATCGGACGCGATCGCGGCGCTGAAGACCGCTACCGAGGGTGACGACGCAGCGGAAATCGAAGCCAAGAGCCAAGCGCTCGCGGAGGCTTCGATGAAGCTCGGCCAGGCCATGTACGAGGCCTCGCAGAAGGAAGCGGCGGAAGCCGATGCCAAGGCGGACGCCGCCAAGGACTCGGATGTGGTCGATGCCGATTTCGAGGAAATCGACGAGGACGACGACAAGAAGAAGTCGGCCTGAACCGGCTGACGGCAAGATAAAGCGGAAAGCCCGGCGCAAAGCCGGGCTTTTTTGCAACCCTGGCAGAAAAAGTGCGGAAAAAATCGTCGAAAAACACGAACAGCTCCGCACCGGCCCTAGCATCCGGGCTGCGCCGATCCTAAATCGTGGCAACGTGCCGGCAAACGACGCAACACTGCATGAAGACGTTGAGCATCCGGACAGCGGGAAAAAATGAAAGCTGATTTCTACGAAACGCTGGGCGTGCACAAGGGTGCCGACGACAAGGAACTGAAGAGCGCTTTCCGCAAGCTCGCCATGCAGTTCCACCCCGACCGCAATCCGGGCGACCATGCCTGCGAGCACAAATTCAAGGAAATCAACGAAGCCTACGAGACGCTGAAGGATCCGCAGAAGCGCGCGGCCTATGACCGTTTCGGTCACGCGGCCTTCGAGCAGGGCGGCATGAACGGCGGCGCACACGGCTTCGGCGCCGGCGGCTTCGCCGACATTTTCGAGGACATTTTCGGCGACATGATGGGTGGCCGCCAGCGCCGCTCTTCCGGCGGCCGCGAGCGCGGCGCCGACCTGCGCTACAACATGGAAATCTCACTGGAAGAGGCCTTTGCCGGCAAGACCGCGCAGATCCGCGTGCCGGCCTCGATCTCCTGTTCGGAATGCTCGGGAACCGGCGCCAAGCCCGGAACCCAGCCGGTCACGTGCTCGATGTGCAACGGCCACGGCAAGGTGCGCGCCACGCAAGGCTTCTTCTCCATCGAGCGCACCTGCCCGCAATGCCAGGGCCGCGGCCAGACGATCAAGGATCCGTGCCCGAAATGCGCCGGCCAGGGCCGCGTCACCGAGGAGCGGTCGCTGTCGGTCAACATCCCAGCCGGCATCGAGGACGGCACCCGCATCCGGCTTGCCAATGAGGGCGAAGCCGGCTTGCGCGGCGGACCGTCGGGCGACCTCTACATTTTCCTGGCGGTCAAGCCGCACGAATTCTTCCAGCGCGACGGCGCCGACCTCTACTGCAAGGTGCCGATCTCGATGACGACGGCCGCCCTTGGCGGCTCGTTCGAGGTGACGACGCTGGACGGAACGCAGACCAAGGTGAAGGTGCCGGAGGGCACCCAGAACGGCCGCCAGTTCCGCCTCAAGGGCAAGGGCATGCCGGTGCTGCGCCAGCCCAATGTCGGCGACCTCTACATCCAGACGGCGGTCGAGACGCCGCAGAATCTGTCGCGCCGCCAACGCGAGTTGCTGGAGGAGTTCGAACAGCTCTCCTCACAGGACAATTCCCCCCAATCGAGCGGCTTTTTCGCCCGCATGAAGGACTTTTTCGAGTCGTTCGGCGAGCGTTGATCGACGGCCTGTGCGCATATGGCTTGCCTTGCCGATGTCGGCGCTGCCCCTCACCTGCCGGGCGGCCAACATGCGCCGTGAAAACCGCAGTAGGCGCGCATTTTTAGACGCGACGAAAACTATCTTATCCACGACATTGGCATAACCCTGCCTTGCCTTGGGCGGCTTAGGTGTTAAGTAGCTCTCAGGGGAGCGCTGAGGAGAGCTTGCATGACACGTGGTCCGGGACTGCGGAAGGCGCTTGCCGAAAAGTTCGATGACGAGCTGAAGTTCTTCAAGGGCTGGATCGACAAGCCGAAGACGGTCGGCTCGATCGTGCCGACCAGTTCCATCACCGCCCGCAAGATGGCCTCGATCGTCGACCCGAAGTCCGGCCTGCCGGTGCTCGAGGTCGGGCCCGGCACCGGCGTCATCACCCGAGCCATCCTGGCCCAGGGCGTGAAGCCTGAAAACCTCTACGCGGTCGAATATTCCACCGATTTCGTGCGCCATCTGCGCCGGCTCTACCCCGGCGTCAACGTCATTGAGGGCGACGCCTTCAATCTCAACGCCACGCTTGGCGCCAAGAGCGGGATGATGTTCGATTCGGTGGTCTCGGGCGTGCCGCTGCTCAACTTCCCGGTCGCCCAGCGCATCGCCTATATCGAAAGCCTGCTTGACCGCATTCCGGCCGGCCGGCCGATCGTGCAGCTGACCTACGGCCCGATGTCGCCGATCCCGCCCGGCCGCGGCGACTATACGGTCAAGCATTTCGACTTCATCATCCGCAACATCCCGCCGACGCAGCTGTGGATCTACCGGCGCGAGGCGCATTAGGGATTGCGAAGCCGACCGCGAATGTCTTCGAAAGTCGTCATCCTGCGGCTTGTCCCGAGGATCTGCCGCATAGCGGTATCAGATGCGGTGGGCATTGGGACGAAAATGTCTGACTTGGATGCGTTGGCAGATCCTCGGGGCAAGCCCGAGGATGACGCTTTGCCTGATCTGCATTGATTTGAGCGGGCTCTGGCTGTACCTGTCCGGGAACAAGGTTGGCCAATGGCAGTGATCCCAAAAATCCTCGTCTTTGCCGGCTCGGTCCGGGCCGGGGCCTTCAGTGGCAGGACCGCCGACGTGGCGCAGAAGGAACTTGCGGTGCAAGGCGCCGAGGTCACTCGCATCTCGCTTGGCGACTATCCCTTGCCGATCATGGATGAGGATCTGGAGAAGGAAAAAGGCGTCCCCGAAAACGCCCTGAAACTTGCCCGGATGATCATTGCCCATGACGGGCTGCTGATCGCCACGCCCGAATATAACGGCTCCATTCCGCCGCTGCTGAAGAACACGATCGACTGGGTGAGCCGGGTGCGCAAGGATGGCGGCCGTGCGGTGAGGCCGTTTGCCGGCAAGGTCGCCGGCCTCAGTTCGTCTTCCAGCGGACACTTCGCCGGGATACGCTGCATCAACCATCTGCGCGCCGTGCTGGTGCGTTGCCAGATGGAGGTGGTGACGCCGGAATGCTCGGTGCCGGAAGGCGGCAACGCCTTCGACGAGGACGGGCGTTTCAAGGACGAACGACTGCACCGAACCATGGAGCACCTATGCCGCACGCTGATCGAAACCTCGCGCATGCTGTCGACCCGGGTCGAGCCGTGATCGCCAACGCCATGCAGACCGACACAATGCGCGAAAGGCTGATCGTCGGCCTCGACGTGCCGAGCTTGAAAGAGGCCGAGAAGGCGGTCTGCGAACTCGACGGCGTCGTCTCCTTCTACAAGATCGGCTACCAGCTCGCCTTCGCCGGCGGGCTCGATTTCGCAAAGGAGCTCGCCAGCGGGGGCAAGAAGATCTTTCTCGACATGAAGCTGCTCGACATCGACAACACGGTGGCCAAGGGGGTCGAGAACATCGTCAAGATGGGCATGACTATGCTGACGCTGCATGCCTATCCAAAGACGATGCGGGCGGCGGTGGAGGCGGCGAGAGGCAGCGAGCTTTGCCTGCTTGCCGTCACCGTGCTGACCTCGATGGACGAACAGGACGTGATCGACGCGGGCTATGAATACGACCCGCACACGCTGGTGCTGCGGCGCGCGGAACAGGCGCTGCATGCAGGCATGGGCGGCATCGTCTGCTCGGCCGCGGAAACAGAGGCGGTGCGCCGCATCGTCGGGCCCGACATGGCGGTGGTGACGCCAGGCATACGCCCCGCCGGCAGCGACCATGGCGACCAGAAGCGCGTGATGACGCCGGCGGATGCCATCCGCAGCGGCTCCAGCCATCTGGTCGTCGGGCGCCCGATCGTCGCCGCGGCGGACAGACGCGCGGCGGCTGAAGCCATCCTCGACGAAATGCGCTCGGCATAATTTCCAACGAACGGCTTCGGAGAAGAAGGATGCCCAAGGGATACTGGATCGCCCGCGTCGATGTGCGCGACGCGGAAGGCTACAAGGATTATGTCGCCGCCGCCAAGCCGGCCTTCGAGCGCTTCGGCGCGAAGTTCCTGGCGCGCGGCGGCGCGCATGAAAAGACCGAGGGGGCCGGGCGCGCGCGCAACGTCGTCATCGAGTTCGAGACGCTTGCCGCCGCGCATGACTGCTACCACTCGCCGGAATACCAGCGCGCCGCCGCCATTCGCCAGAAGGTCGCCGACGGCGAGATCGTGCTGGTCGAAGGCGTCTGAAGTCTATCGCGGCCGGCATCAGTGCCGGCCGCGGCCTTTGCACGAGTTCCTGAGCTTCACATCCCGTAGCCTGGCCCAGCAGGCGGCGCCCCGACCGGCTATATCTGAGCGATAACCGGCGCAGTCGTTCGACAACGGCCGCGGCATGGCCGGCGCACAACGCATTCAGCAATCGACGCTCGAACAGCCCTTAGCGCGGGTAGTTGCGATGTCGCTGATCACCAGTTGACATGCAGGTATTTACCTGCATATTATGGCTTCATATCAGAGTGAACCCGATGGACGCGGACAAGGTTTTCAAGGCGCTGGGCGACCCGACACGCAGAAGGCTGCTTGACCTTCTGTGCGAGAAGAACGGGCAGACGCTGGGCCAGCTTTGCGAACATCTCGATATGGCCAGGCAATCCGCCACCCAGCACATCGACCTGCTGGAGGCGGCCAATCTGGTGAGCACGGTCAAACGCGGCCGCGAGAAGCTGCATTTCATCAATCCCGTGCCGCTGCACGAGGTCTACGAGCGCTGGGTGCGCAAATTCGAACGCCAGCGGCTCAGCCTGCTGCATGACCTGAAACAGGAACTCGAAGGAGAAGACAAATGACCGCAGAGACGACCAGCTTTGTCTACGTGACCTACATCCGCTCGACGCCGCAAAAAGTGTTCGAGGCCATAACCAGGCCCGACATCGCACGGCGTTACTGGGGCCACGAGAACGTCTCGGACTGGAAGGCGGGATCGAAATGGGAACATATCCGCGCCAATGACGAGCGCACCGTCGAACTGGTCGGCAAGGTCGTCGAGATCTCGCCGCCGACCCGTCTCGTGATGACCTGGGCAAACGCTTCGCAGGCCGACGATCCGTCGAAACACAGCCGGGTGACGTTCGCCATCGAGGAATACGACACGATGGTGCGGCTGACCGTCAGCCATGACGAACTCGAAGCCGGCAGCGGCATGGCGAAGGGCGTCAGCCAGGGATGGCCGGCGGTGCTGTCCAGCATGAAATCCTTCCTGGAGACCGGCAGCGGCATCGATATTTTCGCCAAGCCGAAATCGGCCTGACCAGCAAATCCGACTGCAGGAAAACGACAATGACCAAACGCTACACCGGCGGATGCGCATGCGGTGCGATCCGCTATGAAACGAGCAGCGAACCCATCTTTCAAAACCACTGCCAATGCCACGAGTGCCAGAAGCGAAGCGGCACGGGCCACAGCTCCTATCTGACCTTCCCCCGGCGAGCCGATGTGACGATCACGGGCGAAGCGAGCACCTGGCGGGTGGCGGGCGACAGCGGCAACGAAAAGATCCACGCCTTCTGCCCGACCTGTGGAACGCCGGTCTACCTGACGCAGGTCGCAAGGCCGGACCTGATAGCGGTTCACGCGACCAGCCTTGACGATCCCGGCCAGTTCAATCCGCAGGTGGTCACATATGCCATCCGCGGCCGTGCCTGGGACAGGATAGATCCTTCCTTGCAGACATTCGAGCGAATGCCTTTGGGATAGCGTACGGCAGGCAATCTTGCCGCGCGCTAACGGGTCATCCGGTTCGCGGCGGTTTCGGCCATGGCGTCGGCGAGCTCCAGGTTCCATTGCGACCGGCAATAGGCGCGGAAATCGAAGCAGGGCAGGCCGGGGCAGACTTCGAATTCTATGAGGTGAACGGTGTCGTCGGGCTCGATGCGGAGATCGATGGAGAACACGTCGCGCAGGCCGAGCCCGCTCATCAGCCGTTCGGCGATCGCGCGGACTTTTGCATCGGCGACCGGCTGGCTTTCGGCGACCGGAAGCAGAAGCGGCTCGGCGTATTTGCCCGCCGCCTTCGCCGCCTCGCCGGTCTCGCCGTAAAGCGCCAGGCTGTCTTCCATGGTCTGGAAATCGCCGCCGGACTCGACGAAGGCGACGCCGAGCGCTTCGACGCCGGTGTCCGGCCTCAGGCCGAGGAAACTGGCGCGCGCATTGCGGCCGCCGACATAGGGCTGGACGACGGCGTCGTCGCGATAGGCGGCGAAAACACGCCGGCTAAGCTCCAGCGCGTGGCCGAGATCGCCGCAGCGCGAATCCGGCCAGATGCCGATCTTGGCGCCGAGCCGGTTCGGCTTGACGAACCAGCCGGCGGCGGAAACCGGCGGCTCGACCAGCCATTGTCCGTTGCGCGCCAGGCCGGCCTGCGGCACAGGCAGGCCGAGCGCGCCGAGCACGGCGCCGGAGCGAAACTTGTCCTGGCAGAGCGCGAACAGCGAGTCCTCGGCGCCGATCGTCTTCAGGCCGTTCAGCCTGGCAAGCGCGGGCGCCGTGCCGCCCCGGAAATAGGCGATGCCGTCGGTCAGCGTCCAGACCAGCGTGGCCGCCGGATCGGCCTTGGCGAGCATATCGGCGGCATCGTCCAGCTCCACCGCTGCGAAGCCGAGATCGCGCCGTTTGAAGGCAGAAGCGAGCGCGTCGAACTCATGCGCGAGATCGGTCGATTGCGCCAGGTAAGAAGCGATTTCGGCGGCACGCTCCGGCGCGTGGCCTTCGGCGAGGAGCCGCTCGAGGCAGGCCTTTTCCGGCTCATGGACGAGGATCAGCCTGGGGCTGGACATGACATGATTCCCAATGGTGCAATTCCACACCATCGCATGGCGAAGACGCCAGGCTTTCGCGAAACCGACGCGGGCCGGACGCCTGCGTGACAGCCGGCCGAATGATCCCGTCAGACGCGGTGCATCGGGGTACCGAGACTCGCGTCAGGCCGAGCCGAAAAGGCCGGCATCACCTGAGGTGCCCTAGGCGATCAGCACGCGGGGCTCGAACCGGCCATTGACCTCGATGTCGAGGAGGAAGGTCATGCCGGCCTGAGGGTCGAGCTGACGCTGCTTGTCGTCCTTGCCGTGCCAGGCCGATGTAACCGCCAGCCGGCTGGCGTTCTTGCCGACAAAGGCCGGGCAGGAAGGCTGCGTCACCGGCATGGCGATCGTGCGCACCAGCTTGCCGTCCGGGGCGTAGCCCTTAACCACCTTGCCGCCCCAGACGGCATTCCACAGGATGCCGTCGCGGTCGAGCACGGAGCCGTCGACGAAGCCCTTGGCCGACCGGTGATCAACGAACACTTTCGGCTCGCCCGCCGGCAGGCCGGTCGCCGGATCGCAAGCGACGCGCATCAACAGGCCGGTCGAGGTGTCGGTGTAATAAGCGAGCGCGCCGTCCGCGGAAAAACAGATCGAGTTCGACACGGTGATGTCGGAGAACAGCTTGCGCAATTCGCCCTTGAAGAACCAGTAGATCGCGCCGGCGCCCTTCTCCTCGCCCTTGCCCATCGTGCCGGTCCAAAGGGCGCCGCAGGGATGGACGCGGGAATCGTTGGAACGGGTGACCGGATTGTCGGCCTCGACAGGTGTGTGCAGCGTCATCCTGCCGGTGGCGACGTCGCGGACAAAAAGCCCGGTTTCGGTGGCGATCAGCTGGCGCTTGTCGTCGATGATGGCGATAGCGCTGGCCATCCGGCCAAGCTCGTGCACCTGGGCCGCGCCGCCGGACAGGCGCTTTTCCAGGAGATGGCCCTTGACTATGTCGAACCAGTAGAGCGTGTCTGTGGCGGGGTCGTAGCTCGGCCCCTCGCCGAGCTGGCAGACATGGTCGGAAAAAACCGAAACGATCGCTTCGCTCATCCTGCGTCTCCGCCGAACACCGCGTCCCAGGCCGTCACCGCCGCCTGGGCCCGCGCGGCCACGTCTTCGACGCTCATGCCCGGCTTGAACAGGCTGGAACCAAGCCCGAAAACCGTGACGCCGGCCGCCTTGTAGCCGGCAAAGTCCTTCTCTGAGACGCCGCCGACCGCGCCGACCAATGTCGAAGCCGGCAGCACCGCGCGGATGGCGGAAATGCCCGACGCGCCGAGCACGCTGGCCGGGAAGAATTTCAGCGCCGAGGCGCCGAGCCGGATCGCCAGGAAGGCCTCCGTGGGCGTGAACACGCCGGGCATGGTGACCATGCCGTATTGCATGGCGCGTTCCATCACCTCGGCATCGATATTGGGACTGACCAGCAGCCGGCCGCCGGCTTCGTGCAAGCCATCGACATCGGCCGGCGTCAGCACCGTGCCGGCGCCGACCAGCGCGGCCGGCGGCAGCGCCTTGAGGATGGCGGCGATGGACGCGAACGGATCGGGTGAATTGAGCGGCACCTCGATCGCCTCGATGCCGGCATCGAAGACCGCCTGGCCGATCGCCACCGCCTCGGCAGGCTTGAGGCCGCGCAGGATGGCGACCAGCCCGCGCTTGAGCTTCGGGAACGCAGCGGTCTGGTTCATCAGGCAACTCCGGTTCTGGCGATCATGCCGTTTTCGCGCGCCGCCTCGACCAGGCCGGCACGCACCGCCTCATCCGCGTCGACGGTCCGCACGCCAAGCCCGGCAAGGCCGAGCGCCTGCCGATAAAGCGCCGCAAGCGCGCCGGAGGCAATCAGCACCACCGATGTGGCGCCCGCGGCCTGGCGGCGCCTCGCCGAGGCGATCTCGCCGCCGATCAGCAGGCCCGACAGGCAGGCCGCGGCATCGTCGGCCTTCATGTCCTGGAGCAGACCGGCGGCGCGGATCGAGAACAGTTTTGCGGTGACGTCGCCACCTTGGTTCAACGCCGCACCACACCAGCGGCGGAAGAAAGGGTTCTGCGGGTCGACCGGCTTGGGATGCTCGCCGAGCGAATGGCGCAGGATCGAATGCGCGGCCAGCACCGAGAACAGCTCGCCGGTCGGCCAGGTGCCGAAACCGGCAACGGCGCCGTCCTCGACCAGAACCCATTTCGAATGTGTGCCCGGCATGCAGACGATTTCACGTCCCTTTGCCGGCAACCCGGCGCCGGCAAGCTGCGTCTCCTCGCCGCGCATGACATCGGGCGCATCGGCCAGGCGCTGGGCAAGGCCGGGCACGATGCGAATGTCGCGGCTCTCCCCGGGATGCGGGCCGCGCCGGCCAGGATGGCGCCGATCGGCGCTGGGACGTCGACATAGGGCGCTTCGAGCCAGCCCTGGCGCGAGCCTGCCATGCCGCAGATGATGACGGGCAGCGTTTCGGGCGCGCCCATGGCGGCGAGATGACCCTCGAGAACCCGGGAAAAGCCCTTCTCGCGCGCGGTGATCAGTCCGTCGTCGCCGCGACGCTCGGCAAGCACCTTGCCGCCGCCGTCGATCAGCCAGGCACGGAGCCGGGTCGTGCCCCAATCGAGCGCCGCGACCGCCGGCACATTGCCGGCAAATCGAGGGCTGGCAAAGCCGGGGCTCACAGGAAACCTCCGTCGACGATCAGCATTTGCGCGGTCAGCATGCGCGAGGCATCCGAGGCCAGGAACAGCACGGTGCCGACCAAATCGTCCGGCCGCATGACGTCCTTGATGCACTGCTTGGCGACATGGGCGGCAAGCGCCTGCTCCGTGACCCAGCGTTCCTGCTGCCGTTCCGTGATGACCCAGCCGGGCGCGACGGCGTTGACGCGGATACGGTCGGGCCCGAGCTTGCCGGCCAAACCCTTGGTGAGGCCGAGTATGCCCGCCTTGGCGGCGGTGTAGGCCGGCATGTCGGGATGGTTGATCAGGTAGGACGTCGAGGTGAAATTGATGATCGAGCCACCGCCGGCCCGCTTCATGCCCGGCGCCACCGCCTGCGCGGTGAAGAAATGCGGTCTGAGGTTGATCGCCTGGTTGTTGTCCCAGAACTCCACCGTCACGTCTTCGACGGCGTGGCGTTCGTCCCAGGCGGCATTGTTGACCAGCACGGTGACGTCGCCATGCGCTTCGGCCGCCTTCGCGGCAGACGCCCGCAGCGCTTCGATGTCGCGCAGATCGGACTTGAGGTAGAGCGGCCGGCGGCCGAGCTCTTTCTCGATGCGGTCGGCAAGCGCGGTGCTGGGCTTGTCGGCGATGTCGACGAAGGCGACCTTGGCGCCCTGGCGCATGAAACCCTCGGTCAATGCCGCGCCGATGCCGGAGCCGCCGCCGGTGATCAGCACCGAAGCGCGTTCGAGGTCGGCAAAACGTGCCGATGGCATCATGGTTTTCGTCTCCCGGGTTGACCGGCGCGCATCCTAGCCAGACCGGTCCGGCGGGCAAGGGCGAAAAGACGGATTTTCCGGCTTATGTCTGACAAAAAGCCTGGAGGTCGCGCGCAGGCACGGCACGGCCTCGATCGAACGGGCCAATCGCCCGTTCAGATCGCCTTGGCGCGCAGGGCGCCGCGGAAGGAATCGCGGAGATAGCCGAGCGTGGCGTCGGCATCGGCCGGCTTGCCGAACAGATAGCCCTGCCCACCGGCGCAGCCGAACTGGACGAGCCGGTCGGCCTGCGCCTCTTCCTCGATGCCTTCGGCGACGACATCCATGCCGAGCCCTTCGCACATTGCGAGAATGGCGCGGATGATGTGCTCCGACGGGCGGTCATCGAGAATGGAGGAGACGAAGGCGCGGTCGATCTTGAGCTTGTCGAAATGGAACTCGCGCAGCCGCCCGAGCGAGGACTGGCCGGTGCCGAAATCGTCAAGCGAGACGCGGATGCCGACGCGGCGCAGGTCCTCGACGATCTGCGCGGCCGAGGCCGGATCGTTCATCAGGCCGGTCTCGGTAATCTCGATCTCCAGCCGGCGCGGATCGAAGCCGGTGCGATCGAGGATCGCCAATATGTGCAGGCCGGTGTTCTGGTCGACGAGCTGCGAGGGCGACAGGTTGAAGGACAGGAACAGGTCCTTCGGCCAACTCCTCGCCGCCTCGGTCGCCTTGCGCAGCACCAGTTGCGACAGCGGGCCGATGATGCCGCGCTCCTCGGCGATCGGAATGAAGACGGTCGGCGGCACCGAGCCGAGATCGCGGTCGGTCCAGCGCGCCAGCGTCTCGAAGCCGATGGTGCGGCGCGTGGTGAGGTCGACGATCGGCTGGAAGTGCGGCTCCACCTCGCCGGCCGAGACGGCGCGGCGCAGCGCCTGCTCGATGCGGGTGACGCGCTTGGCCGCCTCTTCCATTTCGCGGGTGTAAACGACGACCCGGCCGCGGCCGGACCGCTTGGCATGGTAAAGCGCCGTTTCGGCCTTGTTGATGAGGATCTCGGTGGTCTCGTCGCCGGAATAGAACAGCGAACAACCGACGGAGGCCGACAGCCTCGCGGTGCGTTCGCCGACATCGTAAGGGGCCGACAGGATTTCGATCAGCATGCGCGACTTTTCGGCCGCCGCCTCCTCGCTGAACACCAGGGGATAGAGGAAGGCGAATTCGTCGGCGCCGATGCGGCAGACGGTGGAATGACCGTCCATCGAGGCGCGCAGCCGCATCGCCACCTGGATCAGGATGTCGTCGCCGGCCTTGTGGCCGAACAGATCGTTGATCGGCTTGAAGCCATCAAGGTCGAGAATGCCGACGGTGAAGGGCGCGGGATCGTCGGCACGGTCGCTGATCAGGCGATCGACCTTGTCGAAGAAGCGGCGATGGTTGCCAAGCCCGGTCAACGGATCGGTGAATGCCAGATCCGTGCTCTCCCTGTTTGCCTGACCGGTGCCAAACGAAGTTTGCATCGGTGTCCCTGTTTCTCGAAGTCGGAATTTATTCCCGAGACTGGCAGCAAACCCTTTAGGAAACGTATCGGGAAAATCGATTTTTCACCGCTAAAGCGCGTTGCCCTCCGCAAAGCCGTCCGAGCTCAAGGGCGTCGTCGCTCACGCGGATTCTCAACCGGCGGGGCGAACGCGATAGAGCTCCAGCGGCGTGCCCCGGGTCTCCGCCACCGGTTCCAGCCAATCCGGCACGCTGCCATGCATCAGCCCGGCCAGAAAGCCGTCAGGCGCCTTGGTTGCGAGAAGCCTGGTTTCAGGATTGCCGCGGCAGAGCGCGACAATCCCGACGCGATGGTTTGCCACGACGGCTTTCGCGTCAGTGGCCGAGCCCAGCAAGGCATCGAATACGAGCAGGTTTCCGGCGACGTTGCGGTGGTAGGGCCCAGCGAGCGCGCGATGACCGGTAAAGGCCAGGATCGGCGAGCCGAGATTGGAGATGGCCAGCACCGTGGTGTCAGGCATGCGGGCGAGCGCGGCGAACGAGGCCTTGCTGTTGCAAGGTGCATCGATGCCGGCATCGGTGACGGCCGCACCGGTCTGGAAGGCGCTCGATGCCGCCTCGGCAGCGCTGGACCAAACCGCATTGACCGAGATCAGCCAGGCCGCGGCCATACGGAGCACGGAGCCGCCGGACGGACTGTTTTCGGCGCGCTGCCGCCATTTGGCGATCCAGCCGGATAGCGGGATCACCGCGAAGGCGATGGAGAAGGTCGAGCCGCGGACCTCCCAGGCACTGACCAGGAAAGCCACCACCAGCAGCGCGCCGACGAGACTGTCCTGCCGCCGCCAGCCGCCCTTGCCGAGGCGCAGCGCCATCAGGACGATCGCCACCAGCGGCGTCGCGAAGCGCGCCACCGCTCTGGCCGGATCAGCCGCGACGAGCTGGAATATCGACTGCGCTTCGTCGATATGACCGAGCCACATCTGCTGGAGGCGCGGGTCGAGGCCGGCATAGGGGGCAGCCAGGCATTGCGGGAACAGAAACATCACGACAACGACAAGCACGAACGCCAGCAGGCCGAGCGAGACCAGGCGACGGCCGTACGTCGCATTGGCGGCGCCCCATGAGGCAATGACCGCAAGGCCGGCGCCGGCAAGCGCGGCAACCACGAACTGCACGGTCGAGAAGGTGTCGCACTGGGTCTGTCCCCATGCCGACGCCGGTATGGTGGTGATGAAAACAAGGGCCGAGACGGCGGTGACGCCCAAGCCAAAATCCCTGGCGATCAGCCTTTCGCCGCCACCGCTGACGAGGAACAGCAGGGCGACGATGGCGCCCAGGGTTCCAGCATAGGGGGCGCTTTCCATGCCGATCGCCAATGCCAGCGTGGCGCACGCGCCGGCAAACAGGGCGGCGGGCCGGTGGCGAGGTGCTTCGAGCAGCAAAGCCAGGCCGGCCAAGGTCAGCATCAGCTGGACATTGTGGTGATCGAGTGCGCCGGGCGAGAAGATTCCGAGATAATACAAAGCCGCTCCGCCGACCACCGCAGCGGGCAGGACCGCGTGCTCGCCGGCGAAAGCGCGCGCGGCGCGCATGATGGAGAACAGCGCGAGCCAGAATTGCAGGAGAGGCCAAAGCACCTGCACGACCTGCTCGCCCAAAGCGGCACTGCCCGTCAGGGCCGACAGGGCAAGCATGCCGAGCGCCAGCGGCGCGTCGAGCAGCCGCGACCAGTGCATGACGAAGCCACCCTCCAGCCCCATCCTGTACTGGTGCAGGTCGAACCAGCCCTGGCCGGCCAGGAGGTCGCGAACCTCCACCAGTTGCAGCAGGCTGTCATTGTCGCCGGCCGGGTTGGCCAGTCGCGGGAATCCGGCATAGAGATCGAGCGCCAGCAGCAGCAAGGCGGCAAGCAACGCAAACGCTATGTCGGCCTTCCAGGTGGAAGCGCCGTTGCTGGCTGTGCTCATCCCCATCGCCTCTGGCAGGAATGCCGGGCTTTTTCGGCCAATCGACACTCGTAAAGTCGGCCTTAAACCTAGCCTTAACGGCTTCAATAAATAGTAAAACCGCCTGAATGCGCCTGACTTTCGGCGCGAACCGCGCGTGGCGGCGAGGCACCCGGAGAGGAAAATGCCGCAAGAGCTTCGCTACGAACCCGCCATCGCCGTGCTGCTGCCTTGCTACAACGAGGAATTGACGATCGCCGAGGTGGTGCGGCGCTTCCGCGAGACGCTGCCTTTGGCGACGATCTATGTCTACGACAACAATTCGCGCGACCTGACCGCGCTCAGGGCCCGCGCGGCCGGCGCCATAGTGGTGCGCGAACCGCGCCAGGGCAAGGGCAATGTGGTGCGGCGCATGTTCGCCGACATCGACGCCGACATTTACCTGATGGCCGACGGCGACGGCACCTATGCGCCGGAAGACGCGCCGCAATTGATCAACACGCTTCTGACCGAGCGCTCCGACATGGCGGTGGGCACCCGGCGCGGCGTCACCGACGATGCCGGCAGGACCGGCCATGCCTTCGGCAACCGCGTCTTCAACAGCCTCTATAAAGGGCTGTTCGGCAGCGATTTCACCGACATCTTCTCGGGCTACCGGGTCTTCACCCGGCGCTTCGTCAAGAGCTTCCCGGCCGTCTCCGGCGGCTTCGAGATCGAGACCGAAATGTCGGTGCACGCCTCGCAGCTCAAATTGCCCGTCAGCGAGATCGCGCTCGATTACGGCAAGCGGCCGGACGGCTCGTCATCGAAGCTTTCGACCTTTCGCGACGGCGCCAGGATCCTGTGGATGTTCGCCATGCTGATGAAGGAAACGCAACCGCTGCGTTTCTTCGGCGCCTTCGCCCTGGTCTTCCTGGTGTCGAGCTTGTTCCTGATGGCGCCGGTGCTGGTCGAATTCGCCGAGACCGGGCTGGTGCCGCGCATGCCGACATGGGTGCTGTCGGTCGGCCTGCTCTTGCTCTCGATGCTGGCTGGTGTGACTGGGGTGATCCTCGATTCGGTGTCGCGCGGCCGCGCCGAACAGAAGCGCATCTTCTACCTGTCGATGCCTTCGGGCCGCATAGAGCGGCGCGAGCGCGCCAGCGAGCCGACTGCCGCGAAGGCCGGCCCAGGCAAGACGCCTCGCGCCGCATGAAGCGGTGAGCCGTCTCGTCCGCTTCGTCTTTGCCGGCGGCATCGGCTTCGTCGCCGACGCGGCCGCCCTCTGGTTGCTGCTTGCGGTCACGCCGCTCGGCCCTTTCAGCGCCCGCATGCTGTCCATCGGCTTTGCACTCTGTGTCACCTGGCAGACAAACCGGCATCTGACCTTCTCGCCGTCGAGCCGCGGCTTGGTGCGGGAAGGCGCGTGCTATGGCAGCGTCGGCATCGCCACCAGCATCGCCAACTATCTGGTCTACTGCGCCATCCTTGTCGTCCTGCCGACAACCCCGCCATTGGCCGCCCTTGCTTTCGCTTCGCTGGCCGCCATGGGGCTGTCCTTTCTCGGCTATTCCAGGCTGGTCTTCGACCGCTAGCGGCGTGGCCCGATTGGCAGAAGGCGCCGGGACCCCTATATCGCTCTCTCATCGACCGTGCTGGGGACCTGCCATGAAGCTGAAAATCGCCGTCCAGATGGACCACATCTCCACCGTGTCGATCGCCGGAGACACTTCGTTCGCGCTGTCGCTGGAGGCGCAGCGGCGCGGCCATCAGCTCTACCACTACACGCCCGACCGGCTGTCGCTGCGCGACGGCAAGGTTTTCGCCCGCATCGAGGAGATGCAGGTACGCGACGAGAAGGGCAGCCACTATTCGCTGGGCGAGAAAATGCGCACCGACCTGTCGGAGATGGATGTGGTCCTGCTGAGACAGGATCCGCCCTTCGACATGAACTACATCACCACCACGCACATACTGGAGCGCATCCACCCCGGGACGCTGGTGGTCAACGACCCCGCCTGGGTGCGCAACAGCCCGGAAAAGATCTTCGTCACCGAGTTTTCCGACCTGATGCCGGAAACGCTGATCACCAAGGATCCCCAGGAGGTCGCCGCCTTCCGCAAGGAATTCGGCGACATCATCGTCAAGCCGCTCTACGGCAATGGCGGCGCGGGCATCTTCCACCTGCTGGAGGCCGACCGCAACCTCGCCTCGCTGCTCGAAATGTTCGGCCAGTTGTTCCGTGAGCCCTACATCGTGCAGCGCTACCTGAAGGACGTGCGCAAGGGCGACAAGCGCATCATCCTGATCGACGGCGAACCGGTCGGGGCCATCAACCGGGTGCCGGCCGAGCACGATTCCCGCTCCAACATGCATGTCGGCGGCCGCGCCGAGAAGACCAAGCTGACCGAGCGCGAGCGCGAGATCTGCGCCCGCATCGGGCCGGCACTGAGGGAACGCGGCTTCATCCTCGTCGGCATCGACGTCATCGGCGACTACATGACCGAGATCAACGTGACCTCGCCGACCGGCGTGCGCGAAGTCAAACGCTTCGGCGGCGCCGACATCGCCAGCCTGTTCTGGGACGCGGTGGAGGCCAAGCGGAAATAGCCGTTTTCATTTTGTATTTCCGTTTTTGCAACCGGAACAATCGCGCCGCAACTTAAGCGATTGCGTGTTCCTGTAATGTTCTTGATTTAGCCGAGGAACTGTGATTGTCTCCGGCCCAGGCCCTTCGCGGCCTGATTGCAAAAGGCTTGGGGCAAGCCCAGATCCGGGGGCAAGACATGGTGGCGCGGGTTCGCACGGTTGCTTTCCAGGGCATCGAGGCCGTGCCGGTCGACGTGCAGGTGATGATCGCGCCCGGCAAGGTCAACATGCACATCGTTGGCCTGGCCGACAAAGCGGTGGCCGAAAGCCGCGAACGGGTGCAGGCGGCACTGCATGCTTCCGGCCTGTCGATGCCGTCCAAGAAGGTCACTGTCAACCTGGCGCCCGCCGACCTGCCCAAGGAGGGCAGCCACTACGATTTGCCGATCGCGCTCGGCCTGATGGCGGCGCTTGGCGCCATTCCGGGCGACATGCTGGCCGGCTATGTCGTGCTTGGCGAACTATCGCTCGACGGCACTATCGCCGCCGTCGCCGGCGCCTTGCCGGCCGCGATTGGGGCCAATTCTGAAGGCAAGGGCCTGATCTGCCCCTTCGCCTGCGGCCCGGAAGCCGCCTGGGCCGGCAAGGACTTTGACATACTCGCGCCGCGCAGCCTGATCGCCATCGCCAATCATTTCCGCGGCACGCAGGTGCTGTCTCGCCCCGAGGCCGGTATCCACGCCGCGGCGCGCGACCTGCCCGATCTTGCCGATATCAAGGGCCAGGAAACCGCCAAACGAGCGCTGGAGGTGGCGGCGGCCGGTGGGCACAACCTGCTGATGGTCGGCCCGCCCGGATCGGGAAAATCGATGCTGGCGCAGCGGCTGCCGTCGATCCTGCCGCCGCTGGCGCCGAAGGAATTGCTCGAAGTGTCGATGATCGCCTCCGTCGCCGGCGAGCTCGGCGAAGGCAAGCTGACCGACCGGCGGCCGTTCCGCGCGCCGCACCATTCGGCCTCGATGGCGGCGATGGTCGGCGGCGGCATCCGGGCGCGGCCGGGCGAAGTGTCGCTTGCGCACCACGGCGTGCTGTTCCTCGACGAATTTCCCGAATTCACGCCGCAGACGCTCGACGCGTTGCGCCAGCCGCTGGAGACCGGCGACTGCATGATCGCGCGCGCCAATCACCGCGTCACCTATCCGGCGCGCATCCAGCTTGTGGCGGCGATGAACCCGTGCCGATGCGGCATGGCCGGCGAACCCGGCTATCGCTGCCTGCGCGGCGATCGCTGCCGCACCGACTACCAGGCGCGCATCTCGGGCCCGCTGCTCGACCGCATCGACCTCAGGATCGAGGTGCCGGCGGTCTCGGCCAGCGACCTGATCCGGCCCGACCGGGCGGAGAAGAGCGCCGACGTGGCGCTGCGCGTGGCGCGTGCCCGCGCCCTCCAGCGCGAGCGCTTCGAACGGCTCGGCGTCACCAGCGCCACCACAAACGCGCATTGCGCGCCCGCGGTCATCGAGGAGATCGCCATGCCCGACGCATCGGGCCTGTCGCTGCTCAAGGACGCCAGCGAGAAGCTCGGCTTCTCGGCGCGGGCCTATCACCGCGTGCTGAAGGTGGCGAGAACACTCGCCGATCTCGACGCCAGCGAAACCGTCGGCCGCATTCATCTCGCCGAAGCGATTTCCTACCGGATGAGTTCGGAGCGGGTGGCGCAGGCGGCGTAGCGCGCTCTCGCTCGATAGGAGGGGAACGGAACGCCGGCGGCTCCAAACCTCCGGTTCAGGCCGCTCCCTTCGCCTTCAGTTCCAGCCTCCGCGCGTGCAGCACCGGCTCGGTGTAGCCGTTGGGCTGGATGCGGCCCTTGAAGACGAGGTCGCAGGCGGCCTGGAAGGCGACGGAGCCGTCGAAATCGGCGGCCATCGGCCGGTAGAGCGGGTCGCCTTGGTTCTGCTGGTCGACGATATCAGCCATGCGCCTCATCGTTTCCATCACCTGGTCGGCCGTGCAGACGCCATGGTGCAGCCAGTTGGCGATGTGCTGCGAAGAGATGCGCAGCGTGGCGCGGTCCTCCATCAGGCCGACATCGTTGATGTCGGGCACTTTCGAGCAGCCGACGCCCTGGTCGATCCAGCGCACGACATAGCCCAGAATGCCTTGCGCGTTGTTGTCGAGCTCCGCCTGGATGTCGGCCGGCGACCAGTTGGGCCGCACCGCGACCGGCACCGACAGGATGTCGTCGAGCTTGGCCTTCGGCCGGCTCTTCAGCGCCGCCTGGACAGCGTGGACATCGACCTTGTGATAATGAGTGGCGTGCAGCGTCGCCGCGGTCGGCGAAGGCACCCAGGCGGTGTTGGCGCCGGCCCTGGGGTGGGCGATCTTCTCGGTGAGCATCGCCGCCATCAAATCCGGCATCGCCCACATGCCCTTGCCGATCTGGGCATGGCCGGCAAGCCCGCATTCCAGCCCGGTGTCGACATTCCAGGCCTCGTAGGCGGAAATCCACGCGGCCTGCTTCATGTCGCCCTTGCGGATCATCGGGCCGGCTTCCATCGAGGTGTGGATCTCGTCGCCGGTGCGGTCGAGGAAGCCTGTGTTGATGAACACGACGCGCTCCTTCGCCGCGCGGATCGCCTCCTTGAGGTTGACGGTGGTGCGCCGCTCCTCGTCCATGATGCCCATCTTGATGGTATTTTTGGCCATGCCGAGCAGGGCCTCGACGCGATCGAAGATCTCGACGGCGAAGGCGACTTCCTCGGGCCCGTGCATCTTGGGTTTCACGACATACATCGAGCCGGCGCGGGAATTGGCGCGGCGGCCGTTCGGCCCGATATCGTGCAGCGCGATCAGCGCGGTCAGCGCGGTGTCCATGATGCCTTCCGGCACCTCGTTGCCGTCTCGGTCCGTTATCGCCGGATTGGTCATGAGGTGGCCGACATTCCTGACCAGCATCAGCGAGCGGCCGGGCAGCGTCACCGTGCCGCCATTTGGCGAGGTGTAGGACCGATCGGGGTTGAGCTTGCGGACGAAGGTCCGGCCGCCCTTGGTGATCTCTTCGGCCAGGTCGCCCTTCATCAGGCCGAGCCAGTTGCGGTAGACGACGACCTTGTCCTGCGCATCCACCGCCGCGACCGAATCCTCGCAGTCCTGGATGGTGGTCAGCGCCGATTCCAGGATGATGTCGGCGATGCCGGCCGGATCGGTGCGGCCGATCTGGTTGTCGCGGTCGATCAATATCTCGATATGCAGGCCGTTGCTGACCAGCAGCACGGCTTGCGGGTTGGCGGCATCGCCGCGATAGGCGACGAACTGCCTGACATCGGCAAGGGTGGTCGAGCCGGCGCCGGCGCTGAGCCGCAGCGCGCCATTGGCCAGCGAAAGGCCGTTGACGCCGGCCCATTTGCCCGATGTGAGCGACACCGACTGGTCGAGGAAGTCCTTCGCCCAGGCGACGACTTTCCCACCACGCGCGGGGTTGAAGCCCTTGCCCTTCCCGGCGCCGTCTGTCTCGGGAATTGCGTCGGTGCCGTAAAGCGCATCATAGAGCGAGCCCCAGCGGGCATTGGCGGCGTTGAGCGCATAGCGCGCATTCATCACCGGCACCACAAGCTGCGGCCCGGCGACGACGGCGATCTCGGGATCGACCTTTTCGGTGGTCACCGAGAAGGCCGGGCCTTCGGCGACGAGATAGCCGATCTCCTTCAGGAAGGTTTTGTAGGCTTCCATGTCGACCGGCGCGCCATTGGCGCGATACCAGTCATCGAGCTTTTCCTGGATAGCGTCGCGCTTTGCCAACAGTGCCCGGTTCTTCGGAGCGAGGTCGTGGACGATGGCCGAAAAGCCGTTCCAGAATTTATCCGGATCGATGCCGGTGCCCGGAGCGGCCTCGTTGACAACGAAGTCATGAAGTTCGCGGGCGATCCGCAATCCGGCGATTTCGACGCGATCGGTCATCAGGCTGCTCCAGATGAAAGGCTTTCGCGGGCCTTTGGCATGTTGGGAGTGCAGGGTCAATTCAGCTTAGGGTGAAGGCAAGGCAGGTAGGCGCGGTTTTTAGGCTTGGTGCCGGCGGCGACGCTGCCAATCTCCCCCAAGTGGGGGAGATGCCCGGCAGGGCAGAGGGGGGCGCGAAGGAATGCCGACCTCGGCAAGTTTCGGTATTTCGTGCAGTCGGTCGACGTCGAGTATGAGCGGGCGCTGCTCCGAGACGCTGGCGGGACAGCGCCCCCCTCTGGCCTGCCGGCCATCTCCCCCACAAGGGGGAGATTACACCCTCCATCACACCGCGATCCGTGGCCTGCCCGAAGCCACCGCCACCACATGTGCCTCGATGAACATACGCTGGGCTTCGACGGTGGAGACGCGGAATTTGGTCGCGACATCGATCTCGGCGCTGTCAGTGCCGGCGTCCCTGGCGCGCTCCGCGACGATGGCGCGCACATCGGCCTCGGCCGCCGCGATCGCCGCCGCCTCGTCGAGGAAATCGCGTACGGTCTCGCCCGAGGCAAGACGGAACAGACCTTCCTTGGGCTGGCTGACGCGCGCCTCCGCCGATACCCGGACCTGGCCGACCACGGCGCCGAGCGCGTTGGCGACATCCGTATCATCAGGCACCACGCAGTCATTGCCGACCAATGGCGGCAGTCCGGCATAGTGCAGCGGCGCGGAGGCGCCGAGGCCGATCACCGGCCGGTCGAGCGCGACGCTCAGGCGCGCAATGCCGGGATGCGCGTCGACGGCGCGCTGCACCAGCGCATGCGCAACGGTGGCCGCGCCGTCGAGCCCGTCCTCGGCGAAGGCGGTTTGAAGGATATATTCGGCCGACCAGCGCGTCAGCGCGGCCAGCACGCGCTCCGAAATCGCCTCGGGAGAGGCCGCGATCGCCTGGCCGCGGCCGTCGCGCTTGCGGGCAAACAGCTCTGCGCCGAGGCGGGCGGCCGCGGCATCCCAGTTCGCCTGCTTGCCAAGCACATGCGCCGCATCCGACGGGGTGAAACCTGAAATGTGCACCAGCCCGCGCGACACCAGGCGGTTCAGGGTAGCGTTCTGGGCATTCGAGGTCAAAAGCCTGTCGAGGGGCAAGGGCATTGCGCCGATCGCTTCATAGAGCCTTGCTTCCGGAGCGGTCAGCCCGGCGGCAAGACGGTCGGGCACGCCGGTGCGCACCGCGAAACGGCCGTCCATGCGGCCGGTGTTCGGCGCGCGCAGCTGGCGCTCGAGTTCCGCCAGAACCGCCTCGCGATGCACCATGCCGGCCAGCGCCAGCGGCACCAGCCGGCGCGGTCCAAGCAGGAGCCTGGGGTTGAGAGCGCCGTCTTCCAACGCCACTTCGGAATCGCCGCCGAGGCCGAAGGTGCGCATGGCGACCGCTTCGACCATGGTGCGAAAGCCGCCAACGGTGGCGCCTTCCGGATCGAGCCGCGGCCGGCCCTTGTCGAGCACGGCAACGTCGGTGGTGGTGCCGCCGATGTCGGAAACCACCGCGTTTTCCAATCCGGTCATGTGGTGCGCGCCGACCAGGCTGGCGGCGGGGCCGGAGAGAATGGTCTCGATCGGCCGCTGGCGGGCGAACGCCGCCGACACCAGCGCACCGTCGCCGCGTACCACCATCAGGGGCGCCGCGATGCCGCGCGCCTCGAGAAAGCCTTCGGTCGCCGCCACCAGCCGGTCGATCATCGAGATCAGCCGGGCGTTGAGCAGCGTCGTCAGCGCTCGGCGCGGACCGCCTAGCTTGGCCGACAATTCATGGCTCGCGGTGACCGGCAGGCCGGTTTTCTCCCGGATCAGCTCGCGGGCGGCGATCTCGTGCGCCGGGTTGCGGGTGGCGAAATAGGCGCAGACGGCAAAGCCCGAGACCGAGCCGCCGAGTTCGGACAGCGCCGCCTCAAGGCCGGACAGGTCGAGCTTGGCGGTATTGCCGTGCACATCGTGGCCGCCGGGGCAGAACACGACCGGATCGGTGCCCAATGCCGCCTTCAGCCCATCGCGGGCAAGGTCCGCCTCGGAAAAGCCGATCATCACCAGCGCGACGCGGCCACCCTGGCCCTCGACCAGCGCGTTGGTGGCAAGCGTCGTCGACATGGAGACAAGCTTGATGGCGGCCGGATCGGTGACCGCTTTTTCCAGAACCGCGTCGACGGCGCCGGAAATGCCAACGGCGAGATCGTGCCTGGTGGTCAGAGCCTTGGCCTTGGCCAGCACCTTTCCCTTGTTCGGCCCGCTCTGCGGGCCTTCGGTTTCGGACCACAGCACGGCATCGGTGTAGGTGCCGCCGGTGTCGATGCCGAGGAAAAGAGGTTTTGGCTTGGTCTTGGTCATGTCTGATGATGGCCCGAGCAGATAGGAAAATGCTTCTCGCCCTTAACCTATAGCGGCCGGACGATAAAGCTGAGAGCGCTGGGCCACGGGAGGAGTTCGATCTCCCCCACGAGGGGGGAGATTGGCAGCTTCAATGGCAGGGTCAACCTACCCCACGAACCCAACCTTTTTATGCGACCCATCGCAATACGGCTTGTTCGCCGAATGGCCGCAGCGGCACAGGAAGGCGCGTTGCGTGCGGTCGACCGTGTGGCCGGTGCCGGTGACGATTTCGACATTGCCTTCGAGCTTGAGCGGCCCGTCTTTCGTCGGCGTAACCTTGAGTGGCCCGTCGCGCGCGTCCAGCGCCGGCGTGTCCTTCAGCGCCGGCTCGCCGGTGGCGGCAAACCCTGATTTGTTGTGGCTGCCGTCGCAGAACGGCTTGTTCTGCGACGCGCCGCAGCGGCAGAGCGTGGCGCGGTGTAACGTCTCGCCGTCGAGCATAATCTCGGCGTGGACGGCCAGCGGGCCGTTTTCCCTGATGCGCACGGTGTTGACCACCGGCGGCCTTTCCTGCGGCCCGCCATCCTTCCTGACATAGGTAATGGCGCCTGACGGGCAGCTTTCGGCAATGGCGACGATCTTCTCGACGGTGGCCGCGTCGGGATGGATCCACTCTCCCGGCGCGTTCGGCACGAAGACATGCGGATCGCCCAGCACGCAATTGCGCGAATGGATGCAGCGCCGGCCGGCAAAGCCGACGTTCATCTTCTCGCCCTCGACCGGACCTGCCATCGCCTTGCTCCTGTTGCCTGACGCACGCCGCCTGGATGCGGCGTGCTTTGGGTGCTGTTCTTGCAGGCTATGCCCCAGGCAGGAAAAGCGTCAAGCTGGCAAGCCGGTCAGGGAACCAGTTCGATCTCCTCGGTCTCGCCGCCGCTGCAGGTATAGCAGCAATCGTCGCATTTTTCCTTGTCGCCGGGGCCGACGCCCCAATAGGTGCCTTCGTCGCCGTCGACCCAGGCGCCGTAGCAGATCGATTCGCCCTCGTCGCAAGAGACCGGCAGTTGCCTGGTCTCGCCGTCATCGAGGTAGAAATCCTTGCCGTTGCCCGGCCACACATAGTCGCGGTCCTGGCTGTAGAGCTCGAGGCGCATGGCATTGGGATGGCTGTTCTTGATGGCGAAGGTGACGTCGCCGGCATGGGCCGACGGCACCAGCAGCATGGCAAGAGACAGCGCGGCCAGCGAGCGGCGCGCATAGGCGTAGAACATGATATCCCCCAAAAATAAACGGCCCACCCGGCCGCCTTGCGGGCATTGCACGGGGCGAGCGATCGCTAAAGGGGTCGACCGCGACAATCCCGGACTAATTTTGGGGAGATTGGCGCTACTCGACCAGGTCGACGGTCTCGGTCGAATGGTCCACGCAGATGAAACAGCAATCGTCGCAGGGCCGGTCGTTGTCCGGCCCGACGCCGGCCGAGATGGCGTCATTGCCGTTGACCCACGCGCCGTAGCAGATGCGTTCGCCCTCATTGCACGAAATCGGCACCGATTTGCGTGAGCCGGGATCGATCAGGAACACCTTGTCGTCGCCCGGCCAGACCGTTTCGCGGTCGCGGCTGAACAGTTCGACCGCAACGGCCTGCCCGCGCTGGTTCTTGACGAAGAAAGCCATGTCGGCAGCCCCGGCCGAGGTGGTGAAGACCAATGCCGCGAGTGTGGCCGTGCGAAAGAGCGTCACGATTGGACCTTTCGAATCATGCCGGCAGACTCGCATGGCCGCCGCGAACTAGGAAGCCGCCTCCGCCGCGATCTGGCGTCCCAGCCGCAGCGTTTCCCGCACCAGCAGGTGAAGATCGTCGCGCCGGGTCCGGTGGTTGGTGATCGCCACGCGCAGGCAATGCTGGCCTTGCACCGTCGTGTCCGACAGTGCCGCAATGCCTTGTTCCTGCAAACGCAGCATGATCTCCGTGTTGAACCGCTTAAGCTCCTCGCCGGACGCCCCGGCAAGCCGATGCCGGAAGCAGACGATGTTGATCGTGGTCGGCGCCATCAGCACCAGCGACGGCTCGGCCCCGATCAGTCCGGCGAGATAGGCCGCTTGCGCGATGTTCTGGTCGATCAGGCGGCCGAATTTGTCGACGCCATGCTCCTTCAGCGCCATCCATACTTTGAGCGCGCGAAAGCCGCGCGACGTCTGCAAACCATAGTCGTGCAGCCATTCGCCGGAGGCGAGACCACGCGGCGTCGATTCCAGATATTCGGGGGTCACGGCGAAGGTACGGCGATGCGCGAGGGCGTCCCTGACCAGGGCGCAGCCGGCCTCGAACGGCGCGTGCAGCCATTTGTGCGGATCGAGCGCGATCGAATCGGCCCATTCGATGCCGGCGACGCGATGGGCGTTCTGCGGAGCGATGGCGACCAGGGCGCCGATGCAGCCATCGACATGGAACCAGAGGTCTTCCTCATGCGCCAGCTTGGCAAGCGCCCGCAAGTCGTCGATCGCTCCGGTGTTGACGGTGCCGGCATTGCCGATGACGCAGGCCGGTTTGAAGCCCGCCTGGCGGTCCTCGGCAATTGCCGCCCGCAAGGCAGCGATGTCGATGCGCAGCCCGGCATCGGTCGGTATTCGCCGCAAGGCCCGGTTGCCGAGGCCGAGCGCCTCCATGGCCTTGCGGTGACAGGAATGGAGCTGGTCCGAGCCATAATAGCGCAGGGGCTTCTCGATGGCGGCAACGCCGTGCTCGCGCACGTCGATGCCGGCCTTGACGTTACGCGCCACCGTCAGCCCGATCATGTTGGCCATCGAACCGCCGCTGACCAGCGTGCCGCTGGCCGAGACGGGAAACCCCAGCATTTGCTTGCACCAGTTGACGACCTGGCAGTCCATCAGCCCGGCGGCATGGTTGCCGCCGCCGAGGTTGGAACCCTGGATCGCCGCCAGGAAATCGCCGAGCGCGCCGGTGAAGTTGCTCGAGCCCATGTACCAGGCCCAGAAGCGAGGATGGATGTTGCCCATCGGGTATGACATCACGGTGCGGGAGACCTCGCCATAGACGGCGGCCAGCCGCGCCGGCGTTCGCGGCAGGGGTGCGGCGAAGACCTCCCTCACGTCAGCCGGCACCTCCCGCCAGACCGGACGGTCGCGCACGTCGCGCAGATAGTCGACGGCATCGTCGATGACCCGGTGCGACAGGGCCTGCACATCGGCCCAGTCCAGGGGGTCAAGCGTCTCCTCGGCCACAGTGCCAGGGGTTTCCTGCGCGACGTCCATGACAGCCTCCCGTCAAGTCGCCGGGAACTGGCAGCCGGGCGTCGAGCGCGACAGCGCCGTCTCGTCGGCGTCCATCTCGGCATCGATGCCGTCGAACAGCGGCGTCGTCATGTAGCGTTCGCCGGTGTCGGGCAGCATGCACAGGATCACCGATCCGGCCGGCGCCTCCTCGGCGACCTGCCGCGCCACGGCGAAGGTGGCGCCGCCGGAAATGCCGGTGAAGATGCCTTCCTTCTGCGCCAGCGCCTTGGCCCATTTGATGCCCTCGGGCCCGGCGATCGGCATCACCTCGTCATAGAGGCCGGCATCGACCGCTTCCTGCAGCACGTTGGGGATGAAATCAGGCGTCCAGCCCTGGATCGGATGCGGCTCGAAGGCCGGGTGGCTGGCGGCGGGCGCCCCGTCGGCACCGCGCTGCTGCGCCTTGCCGCTGCCGATGAGCTGGGCGTTGGCCGGCTCGGACAGGATGATACGGACATCCGGCCGCTCACGGCGCAGCACGCGCGCCACGCCGACGACGGTGCCGCCAGTGCCGTAGCCGGTGACGAAGCAATCGAGCCGCGAGCCGGCGAAATCATTGATGATCTCGCGCGCCGTCGTCGTCTCGTGGATGGCGGCGTTGGCCCTGGTTTCGAACTGTCGCGCCAGGAACCAGCCATTGGCCTCGGCCAGCTCCACGGCCTTCTTGTACATGCCGAACCCCTTTTCGGCGCGCGGCGTCAGCACCACCTTGGCACCCAGCATGCGCATCAGCTTGCGGCGCTCGACGGAAAAACTGTCGGCCATGGTGACGACCAGCGGATAGGCTTTCTGCGCGCAGACCATGGCGAGCCCGATGCCGGTGTTGCCGCTGGTGGCCTCGACGATGGTCTGGCCCGGCTTCAACGCGCCGCTGCGCTCGCCCTCCTCGATGATGTTGAGCGCCAGCCGGTCCTTCACCGAGGCAGCCGGGTTGAAGAACTCGGCCTTGACGTAGATCGTCGCGTGGGCCGGGCCAAGATTGTTGATGCGGACGACCGGCGTGTCGCCGACCGTGTCCAAAATGCTGTCGAACAGGCGGCCGCGGCCGGCCGTGGTTCTGATTCTTGCTTGCTGCAACATATCTGTCTCCTCGTCTGTGTTGGTACCTTGCGGTCACGGGCCGGTTACAAACCGGCGGCTTGGGCGGCGAGGTTTCGAGACCTTGCCGCGCTAGGGTCGCTCGACGTGCCGGCAATGCGGCTGCCCGCATCCCGGCGCGCAACTCGCAACCGGGTGCGTTCATGCCGTGTTCGGTGATAAACGAGGGCCGACCGGCCAACGTGGGAGGAAGCGTGGGAGCAAGCGTGGAAATGCACGTGGAATCCGCTCGACCGAGCCTGGATCGCGGCAAGCCCGCTCTTGCCGTGCGCCTGCTCGGGCCGTTTGCGGTCGTGCGCGATGGCGTGCGGGCCGAATTGCCGGCATCGCGCAAGCTGCGCGCGCTGCTTGCCTATCTGGCGCTGGCGCCGCATCCGGTGGGACGCGCTCGGCTGTGCGAGCTCTTGTGGGATGTTCCGAACGATCCCAGGGGCGAGTTGCGTTGGTGCCTCAGCAAGCTTCGCGCCGTCCTCGACGAGCCGGGGCACCGTCGGGTCGAGACACAGGACGACACGGTCGCATTGCGCCTCGACGGCTGTTTCGTCGACGCGCTGGAGGTTAGCGCCGCCGCCGCGCAAGGGATCGCCTCCCTCGACGCGGAGCGCCTGCGATCGCTGTCGGAGCTGTTCGCCGGCGACTTTCTCGACGGTCTGGAGCTCGACCGCAGTCCGTTTTTCGAGAGTTGGCTGATCGCGCAGCGCCGCCGCTTCCAGTCGTCTCACGCCGCCGTGCTGGAGCACCTTGTCGCGGCGGTTCCGCCCGGTTCGGAGGCGGCAGCAGCCGGTCTTGACCGATGGGTGGAGCTGGCGCCGTTCGACGGCCGCGCGCATCTGGCGCTGCTCACGCATCTGGCCGGGCGCGGCGCCATCGGCGCGGCCGAGCAGCACCTGACGGCGACGGCGCAATTGTTCCAATCGGAAGGGCTCGACTTCGGACCGGTGCGCGCGGCCTGGCAGGCGCTGCGCGACAAGCCAGCGGAAGATCGGCCAGCGGAAGATCGGCCGTCGGATCGGCCGTCGGTAGATCGGCCGGCGGTAGATCGGCTTGCGGCGCAGCCCGCCGGCATCGCGGCATCGCCGCCGTCGCCCGCTCCGGCGGGCGTGGAGCCCAGCCACGCCTCGCTGGCGGTGATGCCGTTCGTCGAGACTGCCGGCCCTTGCGGCACGCGCGGCGGGATCGCCGACGGCCTGACCCATGACATCATCACGCGTCTGGCCAAGCTCAGGGATTTCTTCGTCATCGCGCGCGGCTCGGTCTTCGCGCTCGCCGAGAAAAACATCGCGCCGCAGGAAGCGGGGCGGCAGCTGAATGTGGACTATGTCGCCACCGGCACGGTGGGCACCGTGGCCGGCCGCGTCATCATCGCCGTCGAGCTCATCGAGGTTCGCACGGCCAGGATCGTCTGGGCCGAGAGCTTCGAGCGCCGGGCCGACGACCTCTTCGGCGTGCTCGACGATATCGGCAACGCAATCGTCTCGTCTATCTCGGCCGAGATCGAGACGGTCGAGCGCAACCGCGCCATGCTGAAGGCGCCCAACTCGCTCAACGCCTGGGAGGCCTATCACCGCGGCCTCTGGCACATGTATCGCTTCACCCAGCCGGAAAACGAGTTGGCGCAGCATTTCTTCGGCGTGGCGACGGCGCTCGACCCGACCTTCGCCCGCGCCCATGCCGGCCTGTCCTTCACCCATTGGCAAAGCGCTTTCCAGCGCTGGGGCGACCGCGACCACGAAAGCGCGCTCGCCTACGAGACAGCGGGGCACAGTCTCCTGGTTGACGAACAGAACCCTGCCGCGCACTGGGCGATGGGCCGGGCGCTGTGGCTGCGCGGCGAACAGGACGGATCGCTCTTCGAATTGGAACGGGCAGTGGAGCTCAGCCCCAATTTCGCGCTCGGCCACTATGCGCTGTCCTTCGTCCACTCGCAGTCAGGCGATCCGCAGTCGGCGATCGGCTCCTCCGACCATTCGCGCCATCTCAGCCCTTTCGACCCGCTGCTGTTCGGCATGCTGGGCGCGCGCGCCATGTCGCATGTGCGGCTCGGCCAGTTCGAGGAAGCGGCAGAATGGGCGCTAAAGGCGGCGGCGCGGCCCAATGCCCACGCCATCATCCTCGCGATCGCAGCACACTGCCTGGCGCTGGCCGGGCGGCTCGACGAGGCACGCAATTTCGCCGCCGCCCTCCGCAAGGCGCTGCCGGACTACCGCGCCGACGATTTCATCGGCACGTTCCGTTTCGAGGCGGACGCGGAGGCATTGTTCCGGCAAGGCGCAAAGCGGATCGGATTGAACTGAGCCAGCGCAATTCCCGCCGGTTAACGATTTCGGAAGTGGTTGTTTAACCGTTCGTCGCTATGTCAGCGCCCGGGAGGGGCATGACAGAGAGTGTATGATGAGCGACAGCCCTGACAAGCGCAATGAATGGCGCGCCATTCTTTACGTGCAAGCCCGCGTGGCGGTCCTGTTCGTCCCGGTCGTCGCCAGCCTGCTGATCATCGCCGCACTTGCCGGCAACGACCGCAAATCCGTTCCCGCCATCGACCGGACGGTGACAGGCTCCGTGCGATAAATGGCCTGAACCGGGTTTCTCCGACTCCCCGAAGCGCTCAATAAAACCGGGGACCGGTGAGATTTCAAACTTGCCTTCTGGCAGTCAGGCTCGCTTAGGCGCCGGCTTCTAGAAAACCTCGCGCCAACAGGGCGGGCCGCAACTCGGCAAGGCTGTTAATTGGCAGGCCGAGCAGAAAGAGGTTTCGCGCCCGGGTCAGCGCGACGTAGCCAATTCGACCGTCTTCCGTCGCAACGCCGGCCAGCATTTCCGCCGTATGAGGCTTGCTCGCCACATATAGGACCGCGTCAATACTCTCGCCTTTGACCTGGTGAACGGTTTCCGTTCGTAGAGCGACGACGTCCGGCGCTGCCAGATCAGGGGTTTGAAATAGGCCCGCATGAGGAAGAGCGGCTTTCTTGAGGCGCTGGCCGATGGTGTCGCAAGGCTCGAGCCCATACCGGCTCTTCAAATCCGCAAGCAGCGCCTTCACGTTCTTGACCAGTTTGGGATGCCACTCCGTATCGGCTAGAAGCGCCCCGTGTGGCAAGCCGTTTTCGGTATCCCGAACAAATGACCAGATTGTTCGCCGCAATCCGGCCACTTCCGCGCCGCCCCGTGTTATCTTGGAAGTAACATCCCCATGCGCGTCAGCCAGCAGGGCGACAATACAGCGAAGTACGATCTTGAACGCCTCTGGATGTTTTCCCAACTGGTCCCGAGCGATGGTAGCCTCGACCAGGCTGCGCACGACCCCTTGGCCGACAGCCTCATCCGCGCCGCCGAACCGCTTTACCAAGCTTGCCGACCTGCAAACGACCGCCGCATCGCTATCCTTCAGCCCGGCAGTGGCGATCATGTTGCGGAATGTCTCTATCAGCTTTGCCGGCTCGTTCTGCGCGTACCCTGCAAAGAAAGCACCGTTCAATTCCGCAGGGGCGGCGCGTGCCCACGTGTCGTTCCTTGCCGTCAGTGCGTTGGCGACCGCCACGATGCGCGGCACCGATCGAAAGTTGACTGTCAGACCGCGGGAAGTCACCCCCGCACGTTTTCCGTATCGCGCGAGGAACTCGCCCGTCGCGCCGACGAACTCGAAGATAGCCTGGTTCGCGTCACCAATCATCGACAGTTGCGAGCCAGCCTGAATCAATAGGTCGAAAATGGCTTCCTGGGTCGAGACTACATCCTGAGCCTCGTCAATCAGGATGAACGGATAGCGTCGCGACAATGCCTGCGTTAGCTCCGGAGTTTCCACGAGCGTCCGGTAGGCCCAGTAACGACCCAGATCATGGGTGTAAGCTCCGGTTTTGCCTAACCTGTTGACGGCCTTGATCGCCTCGGCGGTAGCAACATCCGTCATGGCATAGCCATTACGGAACCTAAACCGATCAAGGCCGCCCTCGCGGGCATGGGTCAGCAGTTTAACCGGCTGGTTCCGGGCGCCGTCGTAGAAGTTGAAACCGCCAAGAAACGGTTCAGTCCCCGTGACAAGAAAGGCGCAGCGCGGCGACTGCATCGTGCGATGGGCATGCGGCCGAAGAACAAGACTCGTGATGAACGAGTCGACTGTATCTATCTCCACGAGCGGCATAGCCGCTGCTGCGGGGTGCTCTTCCAGTAGCCGCTGATAATCTTCGCGAAAGGTGTCGACCGCAGCGTTGGAAAAAGACAAGAGGGCAAGCCGGGCGCGGCTCCCCACTTGGTTGATCCGCATGTCTGCCAGACGGCGAACGGTGGTGCGCGTCTTGCCACTGCCAGCGCAGGCCATCACACTGAGCGGACCGTGATCATCACATATGGAGATTTGCTCAGGCGAGAGCTCGACCATCAGTGCTCCGCGCACACGTGTTTGATCGCGTCGATCACGTATTGTGGTACCTGAAATGGCTTGGCCTCGTCGATGATTTGCGCGGCAAGGGCCTGTGCAAAGCGTCCCTTCTGAACATTGCTATGCTTGCGCTCGAACATGCCGCTGAACAGAGCACGCGCTTTGGCGCCGCCGCCTACCGCGGCGTTAACTGTCCCTTCGACCTCAGCGCCAATTCCCGGGTGGATATCCTTCAGCGCGCCGATCATAGTCGGCAGGTTCATTTCAATCAGCGCGAGATCGTATTCAAAGGTCTTCTGACCGTGAAACACCTTGATCCACGCATCTTCCTTAGCTTTCATCAATTTGGTGTTAGCTGAAACAATCATTGCGTCTTGTGCCGCGGGATATGGATCGGCTGGCGGATCAGCATCGGTAATTACGGCCACCGGAATCTTAATCGCGTCCTTACCAAAGAGGGGCAGGAAGGAATCGAAATTCAGGCCTTCGACGCTGATGACGCTTACCCCATGCTGGCGCAGATTGTAGCCTGTCTTTTCGGCAAGCGCGCTGACCAGCAGAAGTTCGGCGGCCCCTTCCACGAAGATCACCCGCCGGGCGAAAAACAGCTCGGCGCGGGTCGCGTCGAGGTAGCGTTCAAGTTTCTCTTTTTTCCCTTTTTCGAATTTGACCGTGCGGGGGAAGAAGCATTCAATCTTGCCGCCTGAATCCACAAGGCAGCCCACGCTATCCAGTCTGGCGATGCTCGCGAAGTTCGGTGAGTGGCTGGTGACAAACACCTGAACGGGCTTCTCGCCTTCCTTGGCGTGAAAACTTGCGAGGTAGCGGAGCAACACAGCCTGCAACTGAGGGTGAAGATGCGCCTCGGGCTCTTCAACTATCAGACTGCGATATGCAGCATCAGGATTCTTCGCCAGTTCGCTGAGCACCACCGCCATAAAAATCAGGTTGTTGAAGCCAAGGCCATTCTGCTCGATCTCATAGAGATCGACCTGCATCGAGAGCCGCGCCGCAAAACGCTGGAAATCCGTCGGACTTAGGCCGATCTGCAGCGCCTGGGCCAATTGGAGGCCGAGCATTTCCTGATGGCGACCCAGAATAGCGGTCTGAGTATCAGTTATGGGCGCGAGCTTCTTAAGGTCTTCGTCCAGAACCTTGAGGAGGGCCATGGTCCCTTCCCGGCCGGCATCATCCGAAAGAAGATTGAGAAGGCGCGACAGCTGGCTAGTACGGCTTGGTTTGAGGCTCTGCACCGCATCCCGTAGTGGCGGCAAATAGACGTTGCGCAGATTCTCCATGATATCGGAAGTGAGCGGAATATCATCATGCTCCCCGCACCAGCGCTTCGCGCGAAGGCGCCCCCCTTGTCAGGGTCCGCGTAGCGCACCCCAATGATCGCTGCGAATTTTCCACCTCCGATCGGCTTCAGGGCTGTGACGAAATCCGCCTCGTCGTCATGAGTCAGCCCATGAAACTCATATTCGAACGAAATCGCGCCTGCAGGCTTTCCGCCTTTCGGGCAGTGAATGTCGTCGGACGAAAATCGGGGATATGGATCATCCGCCCCGGCGAGGATGCCACGAAGCGCGTCCACGACTGCCGTCTTACCGACATTATTCGGACCCACGAGCACGTTGAGACCAGGCTGAAACGTTAGAATGGAATTTTCGAGTTTTCGGAAATTTTTGATCGTTAATCTTGCCAGATACATGATGATTCCCCGACCGAAGTATAGCAGAAGCCACCTTGAATTTGAAACGTACCGCAACATAGGCGTTGCAGCACAAAGAGCCGTGGCTTCGTGCCGCATTCGCAAGTATCCGCTTGAGTTCGCATATGATTGGGCTTTTGCTCAGCAAGCCTGGTGCACACGTCGCCGCGGCTGAGAAACGAGCAAAGAAAAGCCCGGACGAGCCGGGCTTTTCTTTGAGTCTCTGAACCGTCGGCCGGTTCGAAACGGGAATTTGGTGCCCAGAAGAGGACTCGAACCTCCACTCCTTGCGGAACACGGACCTGAACCGTGCGCGTCTACCAATTCCGCCATCTGGGCTGGTGCGGGCTCAATAAGCGGGCAAGCGGTGCGTGTCAACGCGGTTTTTGGACCATGATCCCGAAAGGTGGAACCGGCTTTCGCAAAAGGCCATGCCCGGCAAGAGCCGCAGCCTCCGACTGCCGGCTCCGGAGCGGTCAGCCCTCCAGCACTTCCTTCGACGCCACGGTGGAATCGGCGTTGAGCGTGTAGATAACCGGCACGCCGGTGCCGAGCTCCAGCTTGACGATCTCCTCGCCCGACTTGCCGTCCAGCGCCATGATCAGCGCGCGCAGCGAATTTCCGTGGGCGGCGACCAGGACCGTGCCGCCGCGCAGCACATGCGGCTGGAGGTCGTGCAGGTAATAAGGCCAGACGCGGGCGCCGGTGTCCTTCAGGCTTTCGCCACCGGGGGCGGCACGTCGTAGGAGCGGCGCCAGACATGCACCTGCTCCTCGCCCCATTTCTTGCGCGCGTCGTCCTTGTTGAGGCCGGAGAGGTCGCCATAGTCGCGCTCGTTCAGCGCCTGGTCGCGGATGGTTTCCAGGTCGCTCTGGCCGACGGCGTCGAGAATGTGCTGGCAGGTTTTTTGCGCCCGGATCAGCGCCGAGGTGAAGGCGATGTCGAACTTCAGGCCGCGTGACTTGAGCTTCCGGCCGGCTGCCTTGGCCTCGGCGTGGCCCTGTTCGGTCAGGTCGACGTCACGCCAGCCGGTGAACAGGTTCTTCAAATTCCATTCGCTCTGGCCGTGGCGCACGAGCACGAGGGTTCTCGACATTTTTGCTCCTCTGGGATCTGAGCAATTCCAGCAGAAGTGGGAAGCGGTTTTCTGTCCGGAATTGCATGGGATGAAAACGGTCCAGGATCGTTTCAGGCAAGCCCGAGCACGTCCCGCATCGAGTAAAGGCCGGGCTTCCTGCCATGCGCCCACAGGGCTGCCTTGACGGCGCCGCGGGCGAAGATGGTGCGGTCCTCGGCATGATGGGCCAGCGTGATGCGTTCGCCGGTGCCGGCCAGGATGACGCTGTGGTCGCCGACCACCGAGCCGCCGCGCAGGGTTGCGAAGCCTATCGAACCCGGCTTGCGCACGCCGGTGTGGCCGTCGCGGACGCGCACATCGTTGCCGGCAAGCGGCACGCCACGCCCCGCGGCGGCGGCTTCGCCCAGCAGCAGAGCGGTGCCGGACGGCGCGTCGACCTTGTGCCTGTGATGCATTTCGAGGATCTCGATGTCGAAATCCCCGGCGTCGAGGGCGCGCGCGGCCTGTTCGACCAGCACCGCCAGGAGATTGACGCCGAGGCTCATATTGCCCGACTTGACGATCGTGGCATGGCGCGCCGCGGCGGCGATTCTGGCATCATCGTCGGCCGAGCAGCCGGTCGTGCCGATGACATGGACGATGCGCGCCTGCGCCGCATAGCCGGCGAATTCGACGGTTGCAGCCGGCGCGGTGAAATCGAGCACGCCGTCCGCCCCGGCGAAGGCCGGCAGCGGATCGTCCGATATCGGCACATTGATGATGCCGATGCCGGCAAGCTCGCCTGCATCCTTGCCGAGATAGGGCGATCCCTGCCGCTCGATCGCGCCGGCGACGCGTGCGCCCGGCATTGTGTGGATGGCGCGGATCAGCGTCTGGCCCATGCGGCCGGCGGCGCCCACCACCACCAGGCCCATATCGCCCGCGGGTCTGTCGGCTGTCGGCGTTTCACTCATCTCGCGCTCCCGGCGATGCCCTGCGTCTCGATAGGTTGCGTCGGCCCTGGCGCCGGAGTTTGGGGTGGCGCGCCGTCATCGACAAGCCCCAGGCCCTTCCTGCCCTGCACCCGGTGGAAGCGGGAATAGACGCTGTGCGGGTCGGCCATCAGCGAGGCATGGGTGCCCTGTTCGACCAGATGACCCTGTTCCAGCACGATGATGTGGTCGGCATTGACCACCGTCGACAGCCGGTGGGCGATGACGATGGTGGTGCGCCCCTCCATGACGTGGGTCAGCGCTTCCTGGACCTTGGCTTCCGCCTCATTGTCGAGCGCCGAGGTCGCCTCGTCGAGCAGCAGGATCGGCGCCTGGCGGACGATGGCGCGGGCGATCGACACACGCTGGCGCTGGCCGCCCGACAGCGACGCGCCGTTTTCGCCGACGGGCGTGTCGTAGCCCAGCGGCTGCTGGCGGATGAAGCCGTCGGCCTGGGCCAGTCGCGCGGCCTGCTCGATCTCGGCGTCTGTGGCGGAGAGCCGGCCATAGCGGATGTTGTCGCGTATGGTGCCTTCGAACAGATAGGGCTGCTGCGAAACATAGGCGATGGAGCTGCGCAGCGACTGCTTGGTGATCTTCGAAATGTCCTGGCCGTCGATCTCGATCGTACCCGACTCGACGTCGTAGAAGCGCTGCAGCAGCGCCACCAGCGTCGTCTTGCCGGCGCCGGAGGCGCCGACGATGGCGGTCATCTTGCCGGCGGCGGCGACGAAGCTGAGGTCCTGCAGGACCGGTGCCTCCTCGACATAGCGGAAGCTCACATTGTTGAACCGCACTTCGCCCGTGGTGAAATTGGCCTCGGCGGCTCCCGGCGCATCGCCCTGCTGCGGCTCGAGATCGAGGATTTCGTAGATCATGCGCGCATTGACCAACGCGCGCTCCATGCCGACCTGCATGCGCGCCAGCCGCCTTGCCGGGTCGTAGGCCAGCATCAGCGCGGTGATGAAGGAGAAGACGGCGCCCGGCGGCTGCCCGAGGACGAGCGCACGATAGCCGGAGTAGGCGATGACGCCGGTGACGGCGAGACCGGCCAGCATGTCGGAAATCGGCGACAGCCGTTCCGAAACCCGGGCGATCTTGTTGCCGCGGTGCTCGGCGCTGTTGGCGAGTTGGCCGATGCGCCGCGACAGCTCGTCCTCCATGGTGAAGGCCTTGACGATGGCGATGCCTTGCGTGGCTTCCTGCATGGCGCCGATCAGCCGCGAGTTGATCTGCACCGATTCGCGGGTGATGCGGCGCACCCGGCGCATCAGGTAGACAACGGTGTAGATGAGCGGCGGCCCGATCACCAGCGAGCTGAGCGACAGGACCGGATCCTGGTAGATCATGACGCCGAGCAGCCCGAACAGCGTCACCCCGTCGCGCGCGATCGACGTCAGCGTCATCGACAGCAGGTCGCGAATGCCGTTGACGTTCTCGTTGACCTGCGCTGCCAGCCGGCCCGATCTCGTGTCGTTGAAGAAACCGACGCCGAGCTTCATCAGGTGATCGAAGATGCGGCGCTGGTAGCGCGCAACCAGATTGTTGCCGACGGTCGCCAGCGTCACCGCCTGGCCGTAGCCGGCGAAACCGCGCACGAGAAAGGCGCCCATGACGCCGGCGCAAATCCACACGATCAGATCGCCGCGCCGCTCGTAGAAGATCTGGTTGACGACAGGGCTCATGATCCAGGCGGTGAAAGCGGTCGTGGCGGATACCGCCAGCAGGCAGGCGCCGGCAAAGATGTAGGACCAAAGGTAGTCGCGGCCGTTCTCGGCGATGATACGGCGCAGCACCGCCCAGACCTCGCCGGGAGTGGCTTTCTGCTTATGTGGAGCTTGGAGTGTCAAATCGGGAGCGCTTCGTGGTTTCCGCTTGGCAAGACCGGGCTGCACACAGCATCCCTTCTGGCGCCCCTCTTAGCGCCAAGCGGCCGGCTTGCCTATGCCTGCGGCTGATTAACTTCGTCGCGGGGACCGGACGGACGCCTGGTCCGTCATGCGGCCCAGCCTAGGCCTGCCAGCGGCGGCCGGCGGTCTGCACACCGAACAGCGAAGGGTTCCTGGCGTAGGCGGCGAGGCCCAGAAGTGCCGCCAGCGGATGGGTGATGACATAGACGGGCATGGTGCGCATCAATTCGCTATGCGGGGCCTTGTCCTCGAAGGCGGCGCGGAAATTGCCCTGTTTCAGCGCCGGCACGATCTTCTGCGCGATGCCGCCGGTGAGAAAGACGCCGCCGCGGCTCATGAACACCAAGGCGAGATCGCCGGCGGTGCGCCCAAGGCAGGTGACGAAGATCTCCAGCGCTTCCTGCGCGACCGGATCGGTCCTGGCAAGTGCCGCTGCGGTGATCTCGGCCGGCGTGGTGAAGGGCGATGGTTTGCCGTCCGCCTTGGCCACCGCCCGGTAGACGTTGACCAGGCCGCGTCCGCACAGGATCTGCTCGCCCGAAATGCGGCCCTCGATCTTCTCGATATGCGGGAAGACCTCGAAATCCCTGCTAGAACGCGGGCCGATGTCCATGTGGCCGCCCTCGCCGGGCACCGGGATCCAGTGGCGCAGCGCGTGCACCAGCCCGGCGACGCCGAGCCCGGTTCCGGGACCGAGCACCACGCGGCCTGCATTGGGCTCCGGCGCGCCGCCGCCGATCTTTTCCATGTGCTCTTCGCCGAGCGCCACGACGGCCAGCGCCTGCGCCTCGAAATCGTTGAGCACGACGATGTCGCTGAGGCCGAGGCTGGCGAACATCTGCCGGGGCTTGACGATCCACGGGCAATTGGTGAGCTCGATCTCGTCGCCGTCGACCGGGCCGGCCACCGCCAGCACCGCCGAATTGGGGCGAACCGAGGAGCGGTCGAGCACCGCCGCCTGGATCGCCTCGTCGATGGTGTTGTAACTGGCGGTCTGGACGATCGCCGGCTCGCCGGCTTCCGAATTGGCGTCGAGCACGACCGAGAAGCGCGCATTGGTGCCGCCGATGTCGCCGATCAGGATCGGAAACCGCAGCGCCGTGTCGTCGTCGCCTGTGTTTGGCATGCTTTCTCGTCCGTCCCCGGCGCCCGACGGCCCATTGCCGTTCTCCCGTTGACTAGCGCATGAGTTTGAAAAGGGAAACGGTTTTCGAAACCGATGGTGCGCACGACCGATTTATGAGGTCGAATGGCCGCGACTAGGCTGCCGCCTTGTGCTCCTCGCGGGCAGCGGACCAGACCTCGCGGGCCGCATCGGCGTTCATGGCGGCAATTCCCAGGCCGACAATCAGGTCGGGCCACGCGGAATGCCAGATCACGGCGGTGAGAAGGCCCGCGGCGATTATAGCGACGTTGGCAAAGGCGTCGTTCCGCGCGGAGAGGAACGCGGCCTTTGTCAGGCTGCCGCTGTGATGGCGGAAGCGCGCCAGCATGAACGCGCAAGACAGGTTCACGGCCAAGGCCCCGGCGCCCGCAAGCGACAGCGGCAGCGGCGACGGCGCGACCGGCAGGTTGAACTTGACCCAAGCCGTCCAGAGCGTTGCCAAGGCAGGCACCAGAAGAATCGCCGCCAGAGCCATGCCGACCCTTGCGCGGCTGCGTGCGCCCCAGCCAAGGGCAACGAGAATAAGCAAATTGAGCGAGGCATCTTCCAGGAAATCGACGCTGTCCGCGAACAGCGACACGGAGCCGATCGCAGATGCCACGGCGAACTCGACGATGAAGTAGCCCAGGTTCAGAAGGGCCACCCACCAGACGACGCGGCGAAGGCCTATATCCTGCGTTCGCAATGCCGGCCCTCCTGCTCACGGGGTGACGAATGAACGGCGGCGAAGCGCCGGGGCGTCAAATCACGCGGTCAGTTTCCCGGCCGTGGCCGCGGCACCGGTACGCCGATCTCGGGCGTCGCGGTGAAGGCGTTCACCATGCCCGGCAGGCCGGCCGTGCCGCTGGCCGCGGTCGCGGGCAGCGACGGCGCCTCGGGTTCGGGCGCGGCGACCGCGACCGGCACGGCGCCGCCATGGTAGGTGGCTGCCTCGACCGAGGCCGGCCCGGGCGCGTCGAGCACGGCGCGGCATTCTCTCGGCAGGTTCGCCATGGTCATCAGGTCGCGCGCCTTGGGCGCATCCGGGTTCTTGTTGGGCCGCCACGGTTCCTGCGTGAACCACCAGGCCAGCGGCTTGCCGCAGCCGTCGTCGGCCGGGGTCGCTTCCTGCGCCTTGCAGTTGGGCGAGCCCGGCTGGCAGCCGATGCGCATGTGGAAATGATAGTCGTGGCCCCAGAACGGCCTGATCTTGCGCAGCCAGGAGCGGTCGCCCCTGACGGTGTCGCAGAGCTTCTTCTTGATGCCGGGATTGACCAGGATGCGCTCGACCTCGGGATAGCTCGCCGCGCGCTTCAAAAGCCGCGTATGCGCCGACGTCCACAGCGCGTCCTTCACCAGATGCGTCTTTTCGTCGACCATCAAGGTGGCGCTCATCGTCTCGCGCCGCGCCATCGACAACGGACGGCTGGGCATCGGCGTCAGCCAGATGTCGGCATCGAGCCCGATCTGGTGCGAGGCATGGCCGGTCAGCATCGGGCCGCCGCGCGGCTGCGCGATGTCGCCGATCAAAAGGCCCGGCCAGCCGTCGGCGACGGCATCGCGCGACAGTTTCTCGACCAGCGCGATCATCGCCGGATGGCCCCAGCGGCGATTGCGCGACGGCCGCATCACCTGCCAGGTCGGGCCGTCCATGGGGATGGCGACGCCGCCGGCAAAGCAGCCCTTGGAGTAGAAGCCGAAGGATTGCGGGGCGGTCGCCGCCGGCAGTTTCTCGGCGCCGAAGAGGTCCTTGGCGCGTTCCTCGGCCATTGCCGGCGGCGCGGCGAGACTTGTGAGGGCGAGCAGGCCAAAAGCCGCCGCCAGCTGTGAACGCTTGCCGAGCCGCATCGCTGTCTCCATGAACCCCCGCCACAAACCCAAGCCCGAATCATAGCACGCAATGGACGTTGCTTCGATCGCCGGAGCGGTTCCGTTTTTCACAAACCGGTCAACCGCCCTGTTTTCTTTTCCGAGGCATTCCGACCGAACCGTGTCACGTGCTTCCCGGCATGCGTCAGCGCTTCATCGGGCTGCGCGGCGCGCCGTCGCGCCAGTCGCCGCTTGCCCACATATGGTCGAAGGCGGCGCGGTAGTCCGGGAAGCGGAACCGGTAGCCCGCCGCCTTAAGCGCCGCGTTGGCGACGCGCTTGTTCTCGCCATAGAAGGACCGCGCCATGGGCGAAAGTTGGGCGGCCTCGAAGGGAATTTCGGGCGGCGGTGTGATGCCCATCAGCGCGGCGGCGTAGGCCACGACGTCCTGCGGCGGCGCCGGCTCATCGTCGGTGACGTTGAAGATGCCGCCCGTATCATCCCCGATGAGATGCCACAGCGCGCCGGCTATGTCGTCGCAGTGGATGCGGTTGAACACCTGACCGGGCTTGACCAGCCGCCGCGCGGTGCCGTTTTCCAGGTTGACCAGGGCGTTGCGGCCGGGGCCGTAGATGCCGGAGAGCCGCAGCACCGCCACCGGCCGGCCGATCTCGCGGCCAAGCCGCAGCCAATCCTGCTCGGCCGCCACCCGCATCGCCGAGCGTTTCGACACCGGCCGGCATTGCGCCGTCTCGTCGACCCAGGCGCCGCCATGGTCGCCATAGACGCCGACGGTGGAGAGATAGCCGATCCATTCGAGCGCAGGCATCCGCACGACCGCCTCGCGGGCGGCATTCAGCACGGGATCGCCGGCCTCCTCAGGCGCGATCGAGATCACCAGATGGGTTGTTGTTGCGAGCGCATCGCCGATTTCGCCGGTCAGCGCGCCATCGAACAGCAGCGGCGCGATGCCGGCCTGGCGGAGCGCCTCGAATTTTTCCGCGGAGCGCGTCGTGCCGCCGACCGTCCTGGCAGGCTCCCGGTTGGCGCGCGCAAAAGCCTTGCCCGAATAGCCGGCGCCGAAGATGAATATCCGCTTTTCGCTCATGCAGGCGCCCTGGCTGGAACCGGCCGCGCCCATTCCTCGCGCACGGCCGCGTCGCTCTCGGTTTTCAGGCCGGCTGCGGCGCGTTCGCAATATTCGGCCTCCGGCACCAGCCGCGCCAGCGCCCATATTGCCGCGCCCCGCACCAGCGGCGAGGCGTCTGCCAGCAAGGCGCGCACGGCGCCGGCAAGCCCGGCATCGCCGGAATTGCCGGCGGCGATCAGCACGTTGCGGACAAAGCGGTCGCGGCCGATGCGCTTGACCGGCGAACCGGAAAAGAAGGCGCGAAACGCCGTGTCGTCCAGCCGCAGGAGATCGGCCAGCGCCGGCTCGCGTAGATCGTCGCGCGCGGCGAGCTTGGCCTCGGACGCCACCTTGGCGAACTTGTTCCATGGGCAGGCGGCGAGACAGTCGTCGCAGCCATAGATGCGGTTGCCGATCGCCTCGCGGAATTCATGCGGGATCGGCTCCTTGTTCTCGATGGTGAGATAGGAGATGCAGCGCCGCGCATCGAGCCGATAGGGCGCCGGGAAGGCATCGGTCGGGCAGGCGTCGAGGCAGGCGCGGCAGGAGCCGCAATGGTCCTCCTCCGGCATGTCGGGGACCAGTTCGGCGGTCGTGAAAATGGTGCCGAGGAACAGCCAGGAACCGTGCTGCCGGCTGACCAGGTTGGTGTGCTTGCCTTGCCAGCCGAGCCCGGCGGCCTCGGCCAGCGGCTTTTCCATGACGGGCGCGGTATCGACGAAGACTTTGACGTCGCCTCCCGCCCGCGCCACGATCTTGCCGGCGATTTCCTTCAGCCGGCCCTTCATCACATCGTGATAGTCGCGGTTTTGCGCATAGACCGAGATCGCGCCCCGGTCGCGCCTGGCCAACAGGTCACGCGGATCGTGGTCCGGCCCGTAGTTCATCGCCAGCACGACGATCGAACGCACCTGCGGCCACAGGCTTGACGGCTCGCTGCGGCGTTGCAGCGTCTCGGCGATCCAGCCCATGGAGCCATGGAACCCGTCCGCGACGAAGGCGGCGAGCCGGGCCGGCGCCAGCGGGATCGCATCGGGCGTGGTGACGGCGACCGCCTCGAAACCGGCGCGTCGCGCCTGCGCGTCGATCAGCGCGCGCAGTTTTGCGGCGTCAGAAGTCGAGGTCCGCATAATGCGACACCGGCGACAGGCCGCGCACCCGGTCGGTCAACAGCGGCCGGAACGAAGGCCGCGACTTGACCCGCGTGTACCATTCGCGCGCGGCGGTGTGCTCGCGCCAGTCGATCTCGCCGAGATAGTCGAGCACAGAAAGGGTGGCGGCGGCGGCGAGGTCGGCATAGGTGACCCTCGAGCCGGCCAGCCAGTGGCGGGTGCCGGCGAGCCAGTTGGTGTATTTCATGTGCTGGCGGATGTTGGCCCGCGCCGCGCGGATGGCGGCCGAATCGGGCGAGCCGCCGCCGGCGGTTTCCGGCATGACCGGCTTCAGCACGCGCTCGCGCACCAGATGCCGGGTGACCTCGCTCTCGGCCTTGTGGAGATACCAGTCGGTCAGCCGGCGGATCTCGGCGCGCTGCATCGGGTCCTCGGCGAACAGGCGCTTGTCGCGCTTCAGGACGCCGCGCGTCTCGTCGAGATATTCCGAGATGACCGTGGCGCCGACGATCGGCACGTCGCCCTCGGCCAAAAGGATCGGCAGCGTGCCGGCCGGGTTCAGCGCCAAGAACTCCTTGCGCCGCGTCCACGGCTTCTCCTCGATCAGCGCCAGCTCCTCGCCATACTCGCCGAAAGCGAGGCGCACGAACCGGCAGGAGGCGAACATGGGATGATGGAAAAGCGTCAGCATGGTTCCGCGATGATAAAGCGTACTGGTGGTTTGGATTTGAAGTTCCTGTCCCCTCAACGGCATCCGCGTTCAGGAACTTCAAATTCAAACCACACCAGAACTTGAAGTTGGCAGTGTGGCTCAGAATCCGGAATTCGCGCATCGCGCTCCTCCCAGCTGTGGCGAATTCCGGATTGCCACACTGGCGAATCGACCGGCGCACCGGTAAGTCTTGGCCGCCCGATAAGCGGGCCGTCAGGGTGTTGCGACCTATAGGGGGAGTTCGGCGCCATGACAAGCAAGCCCTGTCAGCCCATCCAGCGAATGCCGAGGTAGCCAATGGAAAGCCAGACAATCGTCGAAGCCCTGCTGCTCGGTCTGCTGGAGGGATTGACCGAGTTCATTCCGGTGTCCTCGACCGGGCATATCCTGCTCGCCGGCCACTTTCTCGGCTTCCACTCGACGGGCAAGGCCTTCGAGATCCTGATCCAGCTCGGCGCCATCCTGGCCATTCTGAGCGTCTATTTCCGGCGCTTGTGGCAGATGCTGCTCGACCTGCCGCATGACCGGCTGACGCGGCATTTCGTCATAGGCATCCTCATCGCCTTCCTGCCGGCGGCCATCATCGGAGCGCTGGCGCATGATTTCATCAAGACCATCCTGTTCGAATCGCCGCGGCTGATCTGCATCATGCTGATCATCGGCGGCGTGGTGCTGCTCGCCGTAGACCGCATGAAGCTGAAGCCTATGTACCGCGACGTCGAACGCTTCCCGACCCGGCTCTATTTGCAGATCGGGCTGTTCCAGTGCCTGTCGCTGATCCCCGGCACCTCGCGCTCGGGATCGACCATCGTCGGCGCGCTGCTGCTTGGCGTCGACAAGCGGGCGGCGGCGGAATTTTCTTTCTTCCTCGCCATCCCCACCATGGTCGGCGCCTTCGCCTTCGACCTGTTCAAGAACCGCAACGTGCTGACGTCGGCCGACCTGCCGATCATCGCCGTCGGCTTCGTCGCCGCCTTCGTCACCGCGCTGCTGGTGGTACGCCTGCTGCTCGATTACGTCTCGCGCAAGGGCTATGCGCTGTTCGGCTGGTGGCGGCTGGTGGTCGGCATCGTCGGGCTCGCCGCGCTGATGATCTGGGGGTGACCTCGTCATCCACGGGCGAAGCAAGGAGCGCAGCGACGCCGCGCAGACCCGAGGATCCATGCCGTGACGTGAACCTAAGAGCGCTGCGGTCGAAAATGGCCATCGCCAAGCTCGCCATCGCCAGCGAAAAGTCTTCCACGTTCTGCACCGCAGAAGCGCCCAGAGGTCATGGCATGGATCCTCGGGTCTCCGCGACGTCGCTCCGCTCCTGCTCCGCCCGTGGATGACGAAGTGAAGGCCTTCGCGCGCCCCCTTCATGCGAACCTCCCTGCGGAGCAGCGCACAAGTCCTGCGGATTCCAGAACACTCCGCCGCGTAAGCTCGCCCTATCATCCCTCAGGCAATGGCGTCCGGCGAGCCGCATTCGCCCCCGCGCACGCGGTCGGCCGGGCGCCCAACAAGAGGGAACGACGATGAAATTCATGCTGACCGGCAGGAAATTGCACCCGAAAGCCAAACCCGTCGCCGAGGATTTCAGGAGCGGCGCCATCAACCGGCGCGAATATTTTGCGCTGATGGCCGGGCTCGGCGTCAGCGCCGCCGGCGCTTTTGCCCTGGGCGGGCTGGCGCCCACGCCCGCCCGCGCGGCGGAGCCCAAGAAGGGCGGCGTGCTGCGCGTCGCCATGAACGTCAAGGGTTTCAAGGATCCGCGCACCTTCGACGGCGTCGAAATGTCCAACGTCGCGCGCCACTGCAACGAATATCTGGTGCGCTGGAACACCGATTTCTCGTTCGAGCCCTGGCTGCTCGAAAAATGGGAGATGAGCGACGACGCCAAGACGCTCACGCTGCATGTGCGCAAGGGCATCACCTGGTCGAACGGCGATGCCTTCAACGCCGACGATGTCGTCCACAACCTCACTCGCTGGTGCGAGGCGGGCGTTGCCGGCAATTCGGTCGCCGCGCGCATGGGCGCGCTGGTCAATGCCGACACCAAGAAGGTGGTCGATGGCGGCATCGAGAAGGTCGACGACCACACCATCAAGCTCAACCTGCCCAAGCCCGACATTTCGCTGATCGCCGGCATGGCCGACTATCCCGCGCTGATCATGCACCGCTCTTATGAGGGCGACGGCGATCCGCTGAAGGCGCTTTCGATCACCACCGGCCCTTGCGAGCTGGTGAAGTGGGATGCCGAGACGGGAGCCGAGGTGAAGCGCAAGGACAAGCCCTGGTGGAAGGGCGAATTCCACCTGGATGGCATCCAGTGGATCGACTACGGCTCCGATCCCAACGCCATGCTGTCGGCGTTCGAATCCGGCGAGATCGACACCGACCACGAGACCGCCTCCGATGCCGTCTCGCAAACCGAGCAGATGGGCCTGAAGAATTCCGAGATCGCCACCGGCTCCACCATCGTCGCCCGCTTCAACGTCGCCAACGCGCCCTATGACGATGTGAAGGTGCGCCGCGCCGCCCAGCTCGCCGTCGACAACTCGGCCGTGCTGGCGCTCGGCCTCGGCGGCCGCGGCAAGCCCGCCGACAACCACCATGTCGGCCCCATGCACCCCGAATATGCCGATATCGGCCCGGCCAAGCGCGACGTCGAGGCGGCCAAGAAGCTGCTGGCCGAGTCCGGCAAGGCGGACCATGAATACGACCTCATCTCGGTCGACGTCGAATGGCAGAAGAGCACCGGGGACGCGATCGCCGCGCAGATGCGCGAGGCCGGCCTCAAGATCAAGCGCACCGTGCTGCCCGCCGCCACCTTCTGGAACGACTGGAGCAAATATCCCTTCTCCTGCACCGAATGGCTGGGCCGCCCGCTCGGCGTCCAGGTGCTGGCGCTGGCCTACAAATCGGGCGCCGCCTGGAACGAAAGCGCCTACGCCAACAAGGAGTTCGACGAGCTGCTCGACAAGGCGCTCGCCACCCCCGACGCCGCCCAGCGCAAGGAGATCATGGCCGGCATCGAAAAAAATCTGCGCGATTCCGGCATCATCATCCAACCCTACTGGCGCTCGGTCTACCGAACGTACCGCAAAGGGGTGGAAGGGTGCGAGCAGCACCAGGCGCTGGAGCAGCATTTCGAGAAGGTTTGGCTGGAGGGGTGAGGCGAGCGCTCACCTGATTTCCTCGCCCCCACGAAAGTGGGGAGAGGTGGCCCGGCGAAGCCGGCACGGAGAGGGGGACGCCCTCCGCGAAGCCAAAACCGGGTCAGGATTGAGAGCTGGCTGGCATGAAAGAAAATCCTCTCAGGAACCCCTGAAACAACCTCCCAGCGCCGCGCAGACCCCTCTCCGTCCCGGCTTCGCCGGGCCACCTCTCCCCACTGCGTAGGGCGAGGAACCAGCGCCATCCTGCCGCCCCATCAGCATCTCCAGCGCCAGCCGCTCGACCGTCAGGCAAGGCGGCGCCAACGCTGGTCCTTCCTTCTCCCCTTGTGGGGTCCGAAGGACGGGGCGAGACCCGTGGCTCGCCCCGAAGCGAGGTCGGATGAGGGGTGTTCCAGCTTGGGGCCACGTCAACAGCCACTGAACCAAACCAGAAAATCCCAACGCCTCACTCCGTCACGCACCCCTCAACCGTCTCGGCGCTGCGCGCCGATCCACCTTCTCCCACAAGGGGAGAAGGCAAGCTGGCCGCAACGCCGGCTTCATCCCTGCAACGCTGGCGATTGGCGAAAGCGGTGACAACAGCGTCCTTCTCCCCGTTTTACGGGGAGAAGATGGCGGCAGCCAGATGAGGGGCGGCGCCGACGCCTGAAATTAAAGCGCGCTCAAAGCGCGATGAGCCGCATCCAGAGCGCGAAGTGCTGGGCTCGCTGACCATGACGAGCTCCGCTGCCCAAGCGAGATGCCGCCGAGACAGGAGGGCACGCAGGCCCTCAGCCTCGCCGCATCGCCGGCCATGAGTAGGTCTCACCGGCAGAAGGTTAGAAACCCAGCCGCCCACTCAATCATTGTCAGCCGCGTATAATTTATCGCCAGCAGTGAGCCGCCATCAGGAGCCTAGCCCCGTCGATCAGCCAAAGCGTTTTCGCGCAGCGGGTTGCTGGCGACGAAGGTACCGACGATACCGAAAGCGCCGCCGATCGTAAGGCCGATCGCGGCGACGGTGTCCGAAGTGGGCCGCATTTGACGTCTCCCCAGGTGGGGAGACGATACTCCATGGCGAGACGTTCTGAAATGGCCAGCCACCGTTCTGGCTTTGCAGTTGCGATCGACCGCCAAACAGCAATTTACAGAAGACACGTGAATGAATGTCATGCAACCCGCCTTCCACATCAATTGCTCGGTAATCGCTTGACTTGCCCATCGCGATACAAATAGCGTCGGCAAAACTGAGGCTGTGTGCACGTGTCGGTATTTAACAAATTACGAAAAGTCGCAGCTGCACAGGCGATTGATAAAGCGGCACGAGCGGCAGAAGAATTCGACGTTTTCCTCGCAGGACCATATATCGTTACCGTTGATGCGGCCGATACTGCAATTAACGATGCAACCGATGCAAGTCGGCTGAGATATTTTCTCTTTCACTCGCTCGTAGCGAGGGGGCATACAATTTATTTAGGCGAAGACAATGAGCTGCGGGAAACTGGGAAAGCCGAGTATGGGCCGTTGAATAACGCGGTGTTATACGAGCGTCATTACATCTTAAATCATTCGGATGCACTAATCGCGCTACCATCAAGCCCCGGATCTTTCTGTGAAATTGGCGATTGGGTTTCACAGAGAGACCTATGTGAAGATATGCTCATAGTCGTGGATAAAAAATATGAGGGAGAGCTTAATTACATCAATGACGGCGTCATTAAGTTTGCACGAACAAATCACGCAACGGTGCACTATCATCCCTATGTGGATAAAGACGGCGTCCTAGAAATTTGTGACACATTTATGGAGACGATAGCCGCAAAGATTCGAATAGAGAAGCTCTATGGCCGAGCGTGAACTTTCTGCCTCCGAACTATATTTGGTGGCGCTGCGAATTATTCAACCTGCGCGAGTGCAGGACATTTTGAAAGCGTATACGGAAATCTGGGGTATTGAGGTGACGGATAGCGTCCGAACTATCGTTGCCACAGTCCATGAAAAAATGAGGAGAGATGGCCTCCTTGTTGACGTCAGGAAGGGCACTTTCGTGCTGGATGCGAAAGGTATGGGAATAGTTGCGCGACTTGTAAACGAAAGAACTTTGGACAACGCGAGATTATTCTTGATGAAGACGCAACGCAAACAATATCATCGATTCGCGGGGCGGCACTAGATAGGACACTGAATCAGTGTCCTGGCTTTCAGGTCTTGCGTGTAAAAAGGCGTGCTTTGTAAGAGCCGCTCGAGAATGGCTGCATTGCAGCCACGAGCGGAGTTCTCGAGCGCCTCTTACAAAGCACGCACTAAGCAATCTCAGGATTGGTGTTGTCGAATGCCGCCCCGTTCTTACTATAATTCGCCACGAATTGACGACTACCTAGCGTTTGCGCGAGCCTCTTTCCCTGAGGAAAGTGAGGCCGCAGGCGCGTTCGCGAACCGGACTGGTAGACCATACCTGGAGAACGAAATTCATCTAGCGTCTTATCTCGGAATTTCCCCTTCCATAATACGGCAAATACTGCATAGGCCTCGATTTCATTACCGAACGTTTATTTTAAAGAAAGCCGATGGAACCAACCGAATTATACGAACGCCAAAGACATATCTCAAGGTCATGCAGTGGTGGATTAATGACAATATCCTAATAACAAAAGAAATGGCGGAAGCAGTTCACGGCTTTCGCAAAGGCCGAAGCTACATTACCAACGCGGCGGCGCATGCCGGAGCTAAGCATTTGCTGAACCTCGACATATCGAGATTCTTTCCCAGTATTACGGCGCAGATGATAGTAGGTGTTTTCCGCAATCTTGGTTACAGCGCCGCTGGCTCAGACTTTCTTGCGAGGCTAACGTCTCTGGACGACGAAGCTCCGACCGGCGCGCCCACGAGTCCACTGATCGGAAATCTCATTCTTGATAATTTCGACCAAACTGTCTCAGAACTCTCCGCGGCGAGGAACATCACATACACTAGATATGCGGACGACCTTACTTTTTCGGCTCGGACCCGTATTGATAATGAATTTCTTAAAGAGGTAACTGCATTTGTCGAGAGCAGCGGTTTTGAGCTGAACCCTAAGAAAACGCGATTCTTGGGCAAAGGCGACAGAATGGATGTCACAGGGGTAGTGATCAATGAGGGTCTTAATCTTCCCGTCGAGTGGCGTAATTGGGCTCGCGGATACCTTCAGCGAGCGATCAGGAACCCTGTCGAGTTTGTGCAGCATCACCCGGCAATTGCTGGCATTTTCGGGGTCTTGAAGTCGATCGATCCCGATGAACAGCGGCACCTTACTCAGAAAGCGAAATCTGCGTTGACCGCGATTAGAAGTGCTGGCGCCTGAACTCCTCGGGATGAGGTATACCGCTGCACATAGATTTCCCCAGTCTAGCTTCCGTTAGAGACGTTGCGCATTAGGCAGGAAGCGAGATAAGGCCCCCCTCAATCCCCCATCTTCAGCGCCTGGATAAACGCCTCCTGCGGGATATCCACCTTCCCGAACTGGCGCATCCGCTTCTTGCCTTCTTTCTGCTTGTCCAAGAGCTTGCGCTTGCGGCTCACGTCGCCGCCGTAGCACTTTGCGGTCACGTCCTTGCGGAGGGCGGAGATGGTTTCGCGGGCGATGACCTTGCCGCCGATCGCGGCCTGGATCGGGATCTTGAACAGATGGTGCGGGATCAGCTCCTTGAGCTTCTCGCACATCTGGCGGCCGCGCTTTTCCGCCGCCGTGCGGTGCACCAGCATGGAGAGTGCGTCGACCGGTTCCTCATTGACCAGGATCGACATCTTCACCAGATCCCCCTCGCGGTAGTCGGTGAGATGATAATCGAACGAGGCGTAGCCCTTGGAGATCGACTTCAGCCGGTCATAGAAATCGAAGACGACTTCGTTGAGCGGCAGGTCGTAGGTCAGCATGGCGCGTTTTCCCACATAGGAGAGGTCGGCCTGGATGCCGCGCCGGTCCTGGCAGAGTTTCAGGATGCCGCCGAGATAATCGTCGGGGGTGAGAATCGTGGCGCGGATCCACGGCTCCTCGATGGCCGAGATCTTGACCACGTCGGGCATGTCGGCCGGGTTGTGCAATTCCTTCACCGAGCCGTCATTGAGGAGCAGCCGGTAGACGACCGATGGCGCGGTGGCGATCAGGTCGAGGTTGAACTCGCGCTCCAGCCGCTCCTGGATGATTTCCAGATGCAGCAGGCCAAGGAAGCCGCAGCGATAGCCGAAGCCGAGCGCGGCACTGGTTTCCATTTCATAGGAGAAGGAGGCGTCGTTGAGGCGCAATTTGCCGACCGCGGCGCGCAGGTCCTCGAAATCGGCGGCGTCGACCGGGAACAGGCCGCAGAACACCACCGGCTGCGCCGGCTTGAAGCCGGGGAGCGCATGTGCGGTCTGGCGCTTGTCCTCGGTGATGGTGTCGCCGACGCGGGTGTCGGCCACTTCCTTGATCGAGCCGGTGAAGAAGCCGAACTCGCCGGGGCCGAGCTCCTCGACATTGATGCGGGCGGGCGTGAACACGCCGGTGCGCTCGACCAGATATTTGGCGCCGGTGCCCATCATGCGGATGGTCTGGCCCTTTTTCAGCACGCCGTCGATGACGCGCACCAAAACGATGACGCCGAGATAGGCGTCGTACCAGCTGTCGACCAGCATCGCCTTCAAGGGCGCGGTCGCGTCGCCCTCGCGCGGCGGCGGCAATTGGTGGACGATGGCTTCGAGCACATCGGGAATGCCAAGGCCGGTCTTGGCCGAGATCAGCACGGCGTTGGAAGCGTCGATGCCGATCACCTCCTCGACCTGCTCGCGGATGCGCTCGGGCTCGGCGGCCGGCAGGTCGACCTTGTTCAGCACCACGACGATCTCATGGTTGTTGTCGATGGCCTGGTAGACGTTGGCCAGCGTCTGCGCCTCGACGCCCTGAGAGGCATCGACCACCAGCAGCGAGCCCTCGCAGGCGGCGAGCGAGCGCGACACTTCATAGGCGAAGTCGACATGGCCGGGCGTGTCGATGAGGTTGAGGATATAGTCCTCGCCGTTGTTGGCGCGGTACTTCAATCGCACCGTCTGCGCCTTGATGGTGATGCCGCGCTCGCGCTCGATGTCCATCGAGTCCAGCACCTGCTCCTTCATGTCGCGCAGCTCCAGGCCGCCGGTCAGCTGGATCAGGCGGTCGGCAAGGGTGGATTTGCCATGGTCGATATGGGCGACGATGGAGAAATTCCTGATGTGGTCGAGGGGCGTGCTCATGCCGCGCGCTTTAGCAGGGGCGGCTTGCTGCGGCAAGGCTTGCGGCGCAAGGCGCCCCCCGGTCATCACAAAGCGGTGAGCCGGGCGGAAAAGCCCGAAACGGCCGGCGGGCACGGCCGGATGCTTAAACTTTGAACGATCCTCTTAGACCCCGGTTTGCCGGCGCATGTTAGTTCCCCCGCAGGTAACCGTTTTTTGGGGTAAGAAAAATGCTGGGGCTTGCAGGAAAGTTCGCCCGCTCTCGCGGCGGCTCGATGATGCCGCTGTTCTTCATCAGCCTGGTGCCGCTGGTCACCGTCGTCGGCTTCTCGGTCGATTATACGTCGGCCGTCCAGACCCGGTCCAACATGCAGCAAGCGCTCGACGCGGCGACGCTGGCCATCACCACGCTGCCGAAGACGACGACGCTGGCGACCCGCCAACAGATGCTTCGGGACACCTTTGCCGCCAATGGCGGGCAAGGCACCGCCACGCTGGTGAGCTTCACCATCGCGGCCAACGGCACCGCCACGGCGCAGGCCTCGGCGAGCTTCGCCATGCCGACCGACTTCATGCAGATCGCCAGGATCGACACCGTGCCGGTCGGCGTCACCTCGGCGGTCAACAAGGCGGCGGCCCTGGTGCAGACCACCTTCAAGATCGAGAAGGCGTCGGGCTGGTGGGACAAGACGATGTATCTCTACGGCACGCGATTTGGATCGACCACGAAGCAGAAGCTGATGCAGATCAGCTATGTCTACAACAAGGGCGGCGATCCCAAGGGCTATGGCACCACCACCGTCTCCACCGTCAGCGGCACCACGCTTACCCAGGTGCAGCAGCAGGTGTGCAACACCACGACGGTCGCCAATTTCGACAACACGCCCTCCGGCGCCATCACCAGCACCGACGGCAACGGCGTCATGCGGCAGACCGTCTGCACCACCACGCCGGCCAACAGCGCCGGCGCGGTCATCGACGTCAGTCAGATGGACCAGCTCTATCTGGAGATGGACGTGCCTTCCGCCGCGACGGCCAAACCGGCCCAGCCGACCACGCTCAGGTCGAACGACCCGAACACCTCGAACCGGCTCTATATCGGCGCCAGCCCGACCGACATGCCCGAAATCGCCACGGGCCAGACCGTCGATATCTTCACCGCCGTGCCGTGCGGCCAGACAGGCTACCAGGCCTGGGAAGACGGCGGCTCGGCCGTGCCGGCGCCTGTCGTCAACGCCGACTTCTTCTACACCGTGATGGGCAAATGCGATTTCAACCAGCGCCCCTCGCAAACGGTGCTGACGCAATAGGGTCTGAAGTTACCGATCTCCCCCTTGTGGGGGAGATGGCCGGCAGGCCAGAGGGGGCGCTGCCCCGCCGGCCTTGCCAAGGTCCACGGAACTCGTCCTCCACTTTCCCGATCTGCCGCCTACTCTCTGCCGTCGCGACAATGACTGTCGAACCGCGTCCAGGTAGGTGCTCTACGACGCCCCCTCTGTCCTGCCGGACATCTCCCCCACGAGGGGGGAGATCGGCTGTCGCGACGGCCTTTGCCAATCTCCGGCCTCTTGGAGCCCGACCAACCTTCATCACAAACCGGTGAGCGCTGTAACGAAGCGATAGTTGGCAACGAAGTGGGGGCATGAGCGGCGCATCGCGGCGCCGTCGCCCACGGAGCAATCCCATGTCGCAAGCCAAACGCAGCAGGTTCCTCGCAGTGTCCAGCCTGGGCGCGCTTGCGCTCGCGGCGTCGCTCGGTGCGGCCGCGGCGCAGCCGCTTACCGTTGTCGAGCTGTTCACCAGCCAGGGCTGTTCGTCCTGCCCGCCGGCCAATGCCAATCTGATCAAGGTCAAGGACCAGCCTGGCGTGCTGGCGCTGTCCTTCAACGTCACCTACTGGGACTATCTCGGCTGGAAGGACATTTTCGGCCGGCAGGAGTTCACGCAACGCCAGGTGAGCTACGAGCCGCCGCTCGGCCGTGACGGGCCGTTCACGCCGCAGGTGGTGGTCAACGGCCATGCCGACGCGGTCGGCGCCGCGCCCGGCGAGATCGAGCGGCTGATTGCGGCGAGCGGCCGCATCAAGGGACCGTCGCTGTCGCTCGATAGCGGCAAGGCCAGCATCGGCGCGGGGAGCGTGCCGGGCGGCAAGGCCGACATCTGGTTGGTGCGCTATGCCAGGGGCGTCGTCGAGGTGCCCGTGGCGCGCGGCGAGAACACCGGCCGCACCTTGCCGCACGGCAATGTCGTGCATGCGCTGAAAAAGCTCGGCAGCTGGACCGGAGAGGCCACGACGCTCGACGTGCCGGCGGCCGCCGATGGCCTCAGCACCGCCGTGCTGGTGCAGTCGCCCGGCGGCGGGCCGATCCTGGCCGCCGCCGCCGATTAGCTTACCTCCGGGAACTTCCCGTTTGCGGGGAGAGACCATCAGAAATTGCGCAACGCCGCGCCTGCGGCGCCGCAACAGCCGGCCGCCGCGAGGGCGCGCCACCCAACCAAGGAGACCATCATGACCGTTCTTTCCCGCCTGACGCTGCCGGCGCTTGCGCTCGCTTTGTGCTCGACGGCATTGCTGGCCGGCGGCATCGCCCGTGCCGACGAGGCCACCAACGCCATGAAACCCGCCGCCGACGCGATGAAACCGGCAACCGATGCGATGAAGCCGGCCGACCCGATGGCCACCAATGCCATGAAGCCCGCCGCCGATGCTATGAAACCGGCGGACGCCATGAAGCCGGCGGTCGACGCGATGAAGCCGGCGACGGATGCGATGAAGCCTGCCAACTAGGTCAAGCCGCGGCGGAGAGTTAGGCACCCGCTGGGGCCGCACGAGAATGTGAGCCTCCGCCGCAACTCGCGCATCGCGCCGGCTCCGCTAATTCAATAGACTGGACCCTATGCAAGCCATGAGGAGTGCAACCATGACCGACATCAAGAACCGTTCGAGCGGCCTCGTCCGCGGCGCGCTCGCGGCCCTCGCGCTCGCCGTGGCGGGCGCCGCCTTCTGGCTCACCCCAGCGGTTTCGGCGGAAGATGCCGTGGTGATCCCGCCACCGGCGCTGGATGAAAAGGCCGCGGGCGGCAGCGAGACGGCAGTGTTCGCCGGCGGCTGCTTCTGGGGCGTGCAGGGCGTGTTCCAGCACGTCAAGGGCGTCACCAAGGCGGTCTCGGGCTATACCGGCGGCGCCAAGGACGACGCCGTCTACGAGACGGTCGGCACCGGCCGCACCGGCCATGCCGAATCCGTCGAGATCACCTACGACCCCTCCAAAGTCACCTATGGCCAGCTGCTGCAGGTGTATTTCTCGGTCGCCCACAATCCGACCCAGCTCAACTATCAGGGGCCCGACTCCGGCACGCAGTACCGCTCGACGATCTTCGCCGAGAACGACGCGCAGAAGAAGATCGCGCAGAGCTACATCGCCCAGCTCGACCAGGCCAAGCTGTTTTCCAAGCCCATCGTCACCACGATCGAAACCGGCAAGACCTTCTACCCGGCCGAGGAGTACCACCAGGACTTCCTGACGCTCAACCCGACCTATCCCTACATCGTCTACAACGACCTGCCCAAGGTGGCGAATTTGAAGACGCTGTTCCCGCAGCTTTACAGCGACAAGCCGGTGCTGGTGCTGTCGGCGAGCAATTGAGGTTCAGAACTGGAGGCGCCGGCGGGAAGCGCCTCTCCTGCTGCCCTGCCGGCCAGAGGGGGCGCGAGGGATCGCGGCCTCTCCTGCGAAGAAGGTTACACCCTCTTCCGCCACGGCAGGCTCCAGCGCGCCTTCTCCAGCGAGGCCTTGGCTTCGACCGTGGCCGGGGCGGCCTGGGCTTCGCGGTACTGCACCGAGCCCGGCGGCGGATAGGGCAGGCTGTCGTTGAGCTCCAGCCTGTCGAGCTGGCTGAAATCGGGGAAAGGCAGTTTTTCCTCCTCGCGCCAGGCGCTGACCCGCTTTTCCGCGGCGATGCGCTTTTCCTGGTCGAGCGGCAGGTCGGCGGCGCTGTATTCCAACTGCGCCGGGAAGGCGAACTGGGCGCCGGCCTCGTCCATCACCGCGATCATCGACAGCAATATGTCCTCGCGGATGGCGAGAAACTCCGAGCCATCCGCGGTCGTGATGTAGGTGAAGACCTCGATGTCGAGTGAATAGGGGCCGAAGCCGACGAAGCGCACGCGGCACGGGTCGTCGATGACGCGCGGATGAGCGATCAGGAGCTTGCGCAGCGCCGCCAGCGTGTAGCGCAGCTGGTCGGGCGTCGTCTCGTAGCGCAATTGCAGCGTGGTGGCGAAGCGGGTGCGGTCGCGATGGGCGTAGTTCTCGATCTGCATGCCGGCGAAGTCGGAATTGGGCACCGAGATCACCGTGCGGTCGACCGAGCGGATGCGGGTCGAGCGCATGCCGATATGCTCGATGGTGCCGGACTGGTTGCCGAACTTGCAGAAGTCACCGACGCTGACCGGCCGGTCGGCATAGAGCGTCAGGCCGGAAAGAAAATTCTGCAGCGTCGGCTGCGCCGCCAGCGCCACCGCCAGGCCGCCAATGCCGAGGCCGGCCAGCACGCCCTGATAGGGGATCGCCAGCACCTCCGCCAGGAGCAGGAAGGCGACCACCAGGGCGGCGATGCGCGCCACGCCGGTCAGCAGCGAGATCAGCGTCTCGTGGTAGCCGGGCACGTTGAAGGTGGCGCGGTAGCGCTCGGCGATCTTGCCGATCAGGTGCCAGACGACGGGAACCGCGCCGATCAGGATCAGGCTCCAGGCCGCCGCCTTGGCGGATGCCGCGATCACCTGCGGCAAGCCGAGCGGCCGCAGCGCAAACAGCAGGAATAGGCCGAGGAAGATCGAGCGCACCGCCCATTCGACGACCCGGAAGAAGCCGGCCCGCCCGGAACTCCTGCCGCGGCGGGCGAAGAACACGATCACCGCGTTGGCAAGGAAGCCGAAGGCGATGCCGGCAAGCCCGGCAATGCCGAGCCCCAGCCATTGCCAGCGTTCGATCGGCCCGGCGCGGGTCAAAAGGGCAGGGCTGATCTCACGGGCAAGGCCCCTGGTGGCGAAGAAGGGATCGTTGCTGGCGAAGGCGGTGAATTCCGGCGCCACCGGCGCATCCTCGATATCGGCATAGAGCGTGCGGATGTTGGCCAGCGTTTCCGGCGTGAATTTCCACAGCTTGCCGCCTTTCTCAGTCCCCACCGGAGCGACGACGATGTTGCCGGCCGGGTGCTCGAAATACACATAGGGCGTGTTGCTTTGGGGATCGTCGGGAATTTCCTGCCAGTAGACGTAGCCGATGCGGTCGATGACTTTCTTGAGATAGCTCTCGAGCAGAACCGCCTCGTCGGACCGCACCGCCGGATTGTAACCGCGCATGTCGAGCGCCGTTTGCGTCGAACCGCCATTCTGGTCGGCGATGCCGCCGAGCAGCATCTTGAACGTGTCGCGCGGCGAGGCGAGCTTGGCCGGATCGTCGACCATGTCGGGGGCTTCGCCACGCGCCGCCTGGAACTCGGCGAGCTTGGCCTGCAGCACGGCGAGCTGCGGCCCGACGATGAACCATTCGCCGGCCTTGCGGCGGAAGGTGACGTCGAAGAAAACCTTGCTGCCATATTGCAGCAGCCTGGCTGTCACCTCGTCGCCGGGGATCGCATCATGCGGCAGGTTCCACAGGCGCAAGGTGGCGTTGTCGATCACCGAAAACAGGAGCTTGGTGTAATCGGGCATGTTGAGGCCGCCGCGATCGGCCTCCGTGACGTCGACGAGGCCGGCCGCCAGCGCGGCAAGGCCCATGCCGCCGCCGGTGGCGCGCGGCACATTGTCGGCGCCGCTCTCGTTCATGGTCTGCAGGAATGAGCGCATCGTCGTCATCGGGCTGGTCTGGTCGACCTTGAGGGTCTCGGCGGCGTCGACGCGCACGCCCGTCCACCATTCGGCGGTGGCGGATTCGAAACGGCCCATGAAGCTCGCGCCGTCCGGCGCCATGACGAAGCTGAACTCGCCCTGGCGACTGCCCTCGAACCAACGGCCGAACAGCTTTTCGCCTTCGGCCTTGGCTTCGATGCGGCCGCCATACAGGGGATAGACGCCCTTCACCTCGGCGCCGTCCTGCTCGAAGGTGATCTGGGCGCCGCCGCCGCGCCATTTGGTGTCCCAGACACCGGCCCAGTTGGCCGTCTGCTGGGCATAAGCGGGCTGAATGACAGGCAGCAGGCCGGCCAGCACAAGCGCGGCGATCAGCGTGACCAGGCGGATCAGGACCAGAGCAACCCCAGGAAAGCGGCGTAGCGGTTTTCCCGGGAAAAGCGCGTAGCGCTGCCGCGCCTGCGGATCGTGTTCTATCGAGGCAACCGGGACACCGCGCATTGCATTGCCCTTCTTCTCGGACCGCTGCCATCAGGCCGCAGCATGTCGCGGAAGGTTATTCCGCGTGAAGATGAATATTGTCTTTCCGGCAGGCGACAGGCGGCAGGCGGAGGCGATGATTTCGCGCCGTCGCCTGGCCCTTCAATCGTAGGTCAGGTCCCTCGCCTTGCCGCCGAACACGCGGTAGGCATAGAAGGAATAGACGATGATGATCGGCAGCACGACCACGGTGCCGGCCAGGATGATGGCCAGGCTTTCGGGTGCGGAAGCCGCCTGCCAGATGGTCAGCCTGTCGGGCACCACGAACGGATAGAACGACCAGGCGAGCCCGGCGAAGCCCAGCGCGAATATGGCTGCCAAGGTCAGGAACGGCGTCAGCGAATGGCGGTCGTCGGGCCTGGGCAGATGAGAGGTCTGCCGCCACAGCCCCAGGAACAGCAGCGCCGACACGATCGGCAGCGGCGACAGATAGAGCATTTCGGGCAGGACGAACCATTTGGCGAAGATGCGCGGGCTGGCGAAGGGCGTGGCCAGCGACACGGCAGCCATGCCGAGCGCGGTCAGCACCAATGTGGTGCGCAGCCAGCGCACCGCCTTCTTCTGCAAGTCGCCTTCGGCCTTGTAGATGACCCAGGCCGCCCCCATCGCGGCGTAGGCCGCCGCCAGGCAGAACGCCACCAGCACGCCGAACGCCATGCCCCCCAGGCCGAAGTCGAGGCCAAGCACATAGACGCCCAGCATATAGCCTTGCGCCAGTGAGGCGATGAGCGAGCCGAGAAAGAAGATGCGGTTCCAGCGATGCTTGCGCTCCGTCGCCACCTTGGCGCGGAAGTCGAAGGCCACGCCGCGCAGGATGAGGCCGACCAGAAGCACGAACACCGGGATATAGAGCGCGCTGAGGATGACGCCATGCGCCATCGGAAAGGCGACCAGCAGAAGGCCGACGGCCAGCACCAGCCAGGTCTCGTTGGCATCCCAGAACGGGCCGATGGCGGCGATCATGGTGTCCTGCTCGGCGTCCTCGGCCGCCGCGAACAGGATGCCGATGCCGAGATCGAAGCCGTCGAGAATGACGTAGATCAGGATGGCGAGGCCCATCAGGCCGGCGAAGATGAGGGGGAGCAGGGTCGGCCAGTCATAGGTCATTTCTCTCTCTCCTACTCGCCAGCCGCGGGCTGCGACATCGGCTTGTTGAGCACGCCCGGCAGCGGCGAGGTGTCGCCGTCCTTGGCCGCCTTCAGCGCCAGGTGGACCAGAACGCCGAGATAGGCGATCAGCAACAGCACGTAGAGAGCGAGATAGACGGCCAGCGTCAGCGCCACATGGCTGCCGGTCACCGGGCCGACGGCGTCGGCGGTCCTCAGCACGCCCGTCACCAGCCAGGGCTGGCGGCCGATCTCCGTCGTATACCAGCCGGCGAGCGTCGCCACCCAACCGGAGATGGTCATCGGCACCATGAGCAGCGCCAGCGGCCTCGGCAAGCCATGACGGCGCTTGAGGAAGAAGGCGGCCGACCAGGAGACGGCGAGCATCAACAGGCCCGTGCCGACCATGACGCGAAAACCCCAGAACACCGGGAAGACGGGCGGATGATTGCCGGGATAGTCGTTGAGTCCCGGTACCACGCCCCTGGCACTGTGCCGCAGGATCCAGCTCGCCCCGTCGGGAATGGTCACCTCGAACCTGTTTTCCCTGGCCGCTTCATCCGGAATGGCAAACAGCACCAGCGGCACGTTGGGGCCGGTGTTCCAGTTGGCCTCCATGGCGGCGATCTTCTGCGGCTGGTGCTCGAGCGTGTTCAGGCCGTGCTGGTCGCCGGCAAGGATCTGGATGGGGATGAGGATGGCGGCGGTGAAGACGCCGGTGCGCAACGCCTTCCACATCGATTCCGAGCGGTCGCCCTTGAGGTAGCGCAGCGCCGACAGGCCGGCGATGAGGAACGATACCGTAAGCCCGGAGGCGAGCAGCATATGGACGAGACGGTAGGGCATGGAGGGGTTGAAGAGGATCGCCCACCAGTCGACGGCGTGGGCGACGCCGTCGCGCATCTCGAAGCCGACCGGCGTCTGCATCCACGAGTTCAGCGCGATGATCCAGAAGGCCGACACGGTGGTGCCGCCGGCGACCAGCACGGTCGCCAGCGTGTGGATGCGGTTGGAAACGCGGCGGAAGCCGAACAGCATGATGCCGAGGAAGGCCGCCTCGAGGAAGAAGGCGGTGAGGATTTCGTAGGCCAGCAGCGGCCCGGCGATGTTGCCGACCGTTTCCATGTAGCCCGGCCAGTTGGTGCCGAACTGGAAGCTCATGGTGACGCCGGAAACCACGCCCATGGCGAAGGACAGCGCGAACACCTTCACCCAGGTGAAATAGGCTCGCATCCAGGCCGAATCATTGGTCGCGTTGTAGCGCAGCTTGAAGAAAAGCAGCACCCAGCCGAGTGCGATGGTGATGGCTGGAAACAGAATATGAAACGAAATATTCGCACCGAACTGGATGCGCGAAAGGATGAGCGGGTCCATGGCGGGCTCCGGCTGCTTCTAATAAGCGGAGAATAGGCTTGTAGGGCCGGCCGGTCAAAGCGGCGTCCCGCCGCGAGGCGGAACGCCGCAGCGCCATGCGGCGGCAATGTCGAGAACTGTCAGCAACGGCATTGACTTGCGGTTGCATGCGGCGACATTCGTCCTATATCTGGGGTCCTCTTTCAAGCAGCCGTTTTCAGCCATGCAGCCTGTCATCTCCATTTCCGGGGTCACCAAGACCTACGCCACCGGCTTCAAGGCGCTGAAGGAAATCAATCTCGATATCGAGCGCGGCGAGATCTTCGCGCTGCTTGGCCCCAACGGCGCCGGCAAGACGACGCTGATTTCGATCGTCTGCGGCATCGTCAACCGTTCGTCGGGCAGCGTCACGGTGGACGGCCACGACATCACTAAGGACTATCGCGCCGCGCGCGGCCTGATCGGGCTAGTGCCGCAGGAGCTGACCATCGACGCCTTCGAGAGCGTCTGGGCGACGGTCAACTACAGCCGCGGCCTGTTCGGCAAGCCGGCAAACCATGCCTTTGTCGAGAAGGTGCTGCGCGACCTGTCGCTGTGGGACAAGAAGGACGCCAAGGCGATCACGCTTTCGGGCGGCATGAAGCGGCGGCTGATGATCGCCAAGGCGCTGTCGCATGAACCGCGCGTGCTGTTCCTCGACGAGCCGACGGCCGGCGTCGACGTCGAACTGCGCCAGGACATGTGGGCGATGGTGCGGCGGCTGCGCGAGGACGGCGTCACCATCATCCTCACCACCCACTATATCGAGGAAGCCGAGGCGATGGCCGACCGCGTCGGCGTCATCAACCGCGGCGAGATCATCCTGGTCGAGGGCAAGGCCGAACTGATGCGCAAGCTCGGCCGCAAGCGCCTGGTGATGGAACTGCGCAGCCCGCTCGGCGCCATTCCGGACGCCTTCTCGCACTACGCCCTGGAATTGTCGCCGGATGGCGGGCAGATCACCTACACCTATGACAACCAGAGCGACCGGCCCGGTGTGGCGTCGCTGATCCGCGATCTCGAGGCCGCCGACATCCAGTTCCGCGACCTGGACACGCAGAACAGTTCGCTGGAGGAGATCTTCGTCAATCTTCTGAGGCAAGAGCCATGAACCTGCGCGCGGTATGGGCGATCTACCGGGTGGAGATGGCGCGCGCGCTGCGCACCGTCTTGCAGAGCATCGTCTCGCCCGTGCTGTCGACGTCGCTGTATTTCGTCGTCTTCGGCTCGGCCATCGGCTCGCGCATCACCGAGATCGACGGCATCAGCTACGGCGCCTTCATCGTGCCCGGGCTGATCATGCTGTCGCTTTTGACGCAGTCGATCTCCAACGCCTCCTTCGCCATCTACTTCCCGAAATTCGTCGGCTCGATCTACGAGCTGTTGTCGGCTCCGGTCTCCTATCTCGAGATCGTCCTCGCCTATGTCGGGGGCGCCGCCACCAAGTCGATCATCCTCGGCCTGATCATTCTGGCGACGGCCTCGCTGTTCGTGCCGCTCTCGATCCAGCATCCGTTCTGGATGCTGGCCTTCCTGGTGCTGACGGCGGTGACCTTCAGCCTGTTCGGCTTCATCATCGGAATCTGGGCCAGGAGCTTCGAGCAGTTGCAACTGGTGCCGCTGCTGATCATCACGCCGCTGACCTTCCTCGGTGGCAGCTTCTATTCCATCAACATGCTGCCGGGCGCCTGGCGCACGGTGACGCTGTTCAATCCGGTCGTCTATCTGATCAGCGGCTTCCGCTGGAGCTTTTTCGGAAAATCGGACGTTTCGGTCGGCATCAGCCTCGGCATGACCGTGGTTTTTCTGCTGATCTGCGTGGCGACCGTCGCCTGGATATTCAGGACCGGCTACCGGCTGAGGAATTGAGGGGCGAAGCCACGCTGAGCCGCGGTCAGAGCTAGATCGCCTTCACCAGCCGCAGCAGGCCCAGCATCTCGACATAGGTTCCCTTGCGGAAGGCGACGTAGACCGGCTCCTCGATGCCGTGGAAACGGCGCTTGAACGCCGCCTGCCCCTGCAGGTTGAAGCGGCGGCGGTTGACCCAGGGCGAATCATAGGCGCGCTGGAAGGCGTTGCGCCAGAAATCGCTTTCGGCGAATCCGCTGGGGCCGACGTCGACCAGCGGCGACAGCCCGAGCGTGACGACCGAAATGCCTTCCTCGCGAAAGCGGTCGACGGCGAATTTGGTCAGGCCGACCTCGGCATGCGGCGAGGCGTCGATGTGCTTGCGCTTGAAGGCTGTGGTGTAGCCGATGACCTTGCCGCCGCGAAACAGCGGATCGAAGTCGAGCAGGGCGACCAGTTCGCCATCGGGGCCGTGCAGCACGAAGCGGCGCATGTCGAGGCCCACATGATCGGCGAAGTGCCGGTTGAGGAAGCCCATTTCCCAACGCTTGACGATGCGGTCGCCGCGCCAGTTCGCCGAAAGCCGGGAGATCTCGTCGAGAAAGATCGTCCGCTTGTCCTCGGCGAACGAAAAGCCCTTCTTCAACAGCCAGCGCTCGGAGTAGCGCACGGTTTCGTTGCGCTTGCCGGAAAAATCGTGTTCGGGCAGCGGCAGACGGGTGTCGATGCCCAGCCGGTTGACCTTGTAGCCGAGCCCGGCCAGCACCCGCGCCGACTGTTCGCCGATCTGCACGAACCAGGGGCTGCCGGCGGTCTCGACGAAGCGCCTGATGTAGTCGGCCCGATGGGCCGGATCGGCGACCGGGTCACCGAGCGCGAAATGATGCTTCATCTTGGTGCCGAAAGCGATGTAGCCGTCGGCGTCGCCGAAATAGGAGAGCCTGCCTTGCACGGCGGAGGAGTAGGCGAGCGAGAAGTCGCCGTGGCGGCGCACCAGCGCCAGCCGTTCGGCATGGGTGAACGCCTGGCGCTCGACCTTTGGCGAGGCACGCTCGAGGATTTTGTCGAGATAGATCCGCAAGGAGGGCATGGGTCGAGATTCCGCGTGCATCTGCGGCGCGCACCCGGGTACGCTATACGCCGTGGCGCCTTGATTTTGCACAGGAAGCCGAAAAAAGCGTTTCGAGGACTTCGGATTCCTGTACCGGTAACAGAGATCCGCCAGCCCCCGGATCTCGAATCAATCACATTGCCGCGACCTGATTATCGCCGATCTCGCGTATATGCCATATAGGACGCAACCGCGGTGCGGCGCATGGCCTCGAAATCCGGGGCCGATCTGCTGTATGGATCATGCGCGGGAGGGCGTTCTGCCGGTGTCGGCGGAAGCGCCACAAGGTGGAATGGGGTTCGTGAGCGAATGGCAGATACGACAATCAGACCGGCAGCGCACCAGACGGTAACCATCGAACCGGCGATCGTCATCGGCGCCGGCGCCGCCGGTCTCGCGGCAGCGCAGGCGCTGGTCAAGGCCGGCGTGGCGACGGCGATCCTGGAAAAGGAGAGCCGGTTGGCCGAGCCATGGCATCGGCGTCACCAGCAGCTGCGCCTCAATACTCACCGCGACCTTTCGGCACTTCCCGGCCTTGCCTATCCGAAGGGCACGCTCGCCTTCCCCCACAGAACCGCCGTCATCCGCTATCTGAACGATTTCAGCGAGGCGAACCGGCTGCCGGTGGAGCTCGGCGTCGCCGTCGAGGCGGTCCTGTTCAGGGGCGACCACTGGGCGATAGAGACCAGCGCCGGGATGCGCCTAGCGCGCCACGTCGTGATCGCCACCGGCCGCGACAGACAGCCGTTCATCCCCGACTGGAAAGGAATGCGGGATTTCGCCGGCCGCATCATCCATTCGGCGGATTTCGGCGACGCGAAGGACTATGCCGGCAAGAAGGTGCTGGTCGTCGGCGCCGGCAACTCGGGTATAGACGCGCTCAACCACCTGGCGCAGGCAAGCACCGCCTCGCTGTGGCTGTCGGCCCGCAACGGTCCGTCGGTCCTGCCCAAGCGCATCGGCAAGATTGCCGTGCACCGGCTGTCGCCGCTGATGGCGCGGTTGCCTTTGCGGGTCGCCGATGCGGTGATCGCCTTGACGCAGCGCCTGGTTTTCGGCGACCTGACGAAATTCGGCGTGCCGCCGGCACCGGTGGGCGGCGCCAGCCGCCTGACCACCGACTACACAGCGATCGCCGCCGACGAGGGCGCGATCGACGCCATCCGCTCGGGCAGGATCACCGTCGTGCCGGGGGTGCGAGAATTCACCCGCGACGGCGTCATCCTGGCCAACGGCAGCCTGATCGATCCCGACATCGTCATTGCCGCGACGGGCTACCGCACCGGGCTTGAGCAGATGGTCGGCAATCTCGGCGTGCTCGACGGCAAGGGCGTTCCGGTCTTCAACGGCGGCGATGCGGATCCGAAACTGCCTGGCCTCTGGTTCACCGGCATGCGGCCGAGCATCCGCGGCTGCTTCGCCAATGCCGCCATCCAGGCCAAGGCGATCGCCGAGCGGATTGCCCGGCGGATGGCCAATTCGGGCCCCTGAACCGGGCTGGAGGTTCGTTTTACGCGTCGGACGGAACCCCACTTTCCTGGAATTGCCCTCTAAATCGCGATCTTGCCGCCGCCTTGCCTGGTAATGGCGACGACCGCCGGCCGCACCGGCATGTCCGGCTTGAAATCGGGCCAGCGCGTCGACGGATCCTCATAATAGGACGGGCGGCCGAACGCCTCCCAATCCTCGCCGCCGTCGCCTGGATGCTGGACGGCGACGAAGGCGGTCTGATCGTCGGGCGCAAACAGCGGCCCGCACATTTCAGCGCCGATCGGCACGCGGAAAAACAGTTTTGACGTCGCGCGCGCCGGCCCTTCGGTGTCGACCGCCCACAGGCCGTCAGTGCGGCCGGTGGCCTTCGGCCCTTGGCCGTCGGTGGCGACCCACAGGCGCCCGGCCGAATCGACCGCGCAACTATCGGGCATGCCGAACCAGCCATTGGCCGTGGTGGCGGTGGAGAAGGTGGCGCCGACATCGGCAACCGCCGGATCGCCGCATTTCAGGAGCACTTCCCATTTGCCCCTGGTGCCGGCGAAATCGCCGCCATCTTCCGATATCTCGATGATGTGGCCGAAAGCGTTGTCGGCGCGCGGGTTGGCGGCGTCGACCTGGTCGGCCTTGCGCTTGGAATTGTTGGTCAGCATGACATAGACCTTGCCGTTGACACGATTGGGCTGGATGTCCTCGGGACGGTCCATCTTGGTGGCGCCGAGCAGGTCGGCCGCACGCCGCGTCTCGATCAACACGTCGGCCTGGCCGGCAAAGCCGTTCTCGGCCGTCAGCGGGCCCTGGCCGAAGACGATCGGCAGCCATTCCACCGTACCGTCCGCGGCGAATTTGGCGACATGCAGCGTGCCGTCGTCGAGCAGGTTCATGTTGGCGGCGCGGTCGTCCGGATCGAAACGGCCCGCGGTGACGAATTTGTAGACGTACTCGAAGCGCTCGTCGTCGCCGAGATAGAAGACGACGCGGCCATCCTTGGCGACGATCGATTCGGCGCCTTCATGCTTGAAGCGGCCCATTGCGGTGCGCTTCCTCGGCGTGGATGTCGGATCGTTGACGTCGACCTCGACGATCCAGCCGAAACGGTTGGGCTCGTTCGGCTCCTTGGCGAGGTCGAAACGATCGTAATGCGCGCCCCATTCATAGGCGCCTTCCGGAATGCCGAGGCGCTTGTAGTTGGCGGCTTCCTTATGGCCTGCCGGCAGTTCACCGGAGAAATAGCCGTGGATGTTCTCCTCGGCCATGACATAGGTGCCCCAAGGCGTGACGCCGCCGGCGCAGTTGTTGAATGTGCCGATGACCTTGGTGCCGGAGGGGTCGGCATTGGTCTTGGCGCGGCCATGGCCGGCGACCGGGCCCGACAGCGCCATTTCGGTGTTGGAGGTGATGCGGCGGTTCAACTTGCCGTCGCGCACCACCTGCCACTTGCCGCCTTCCTTGCGGATCTCGACGATGGTGCCGCCATGCGCCGCCATCTCGACATCGACCTGCTCCTTCGAGAGCGGCGCGAGTTCGGCCGCCTTCTTGCCATCCTTCTCGACGATCTTGACGATGCCCGGGAACATCAGATGCGGATTGGTGTATTCGTGGTTGACGACCAGCAGGCCATGATCGGCGGAGCCATCGATCCCGATATAGCCGACATAGTCATTGTTGTAGCCGAATTGTCTTGCCTGGGCATCAGCCGACTGCCTGACCGGGTCGAACTCCGGCGAATCGGCAAACAGCGGATCGCCCCAGCGCAACAGCACGTCGGCATCGTAGCCCGGCGCGACATGGTGCTTGTCGTCGATACCGGCTTCGAGTTCGTCGAACGAGAAAGCCGAACCCTCGGCGGCACGCGCATCGTCGGCGGCCACGAGCGCCAGCGGGCTGACGGTGGCGGCGATGGCCGAGACGGCCAGCGAGCCCTTGAGGAAGGCGCGGCGGGAGAACCGCTCGGCAATGATTTCGCCCATGGTGCTGTTTTCGGTGGGGTTGGTCGCCGGACCGTCGTTTTCCTCAAGCAGGCTGGTGCGGAATCGGGCGTCGGGCGAGCGATGGTCGGTCATGGTCTGCCTCTGGCTGGATGGCTGGAACGTGTCACGCGTTTCGACCCCTTATAGACGATCGGTCACACTTTCGTGACATTCGTGCACCCGCCAGCTTGACCGCGAACCTCGCGCCACATCCGGTTTGAAACTCGGACCAAGGTCCTAAACCGATCGGGGCGAAGGTCCGGATTGCCGCGGCATCGGTCGTGGGCCACTTACACGAACACGCCATGTCGCCGATGGTCGCGTACCTGCACGAGATGGCCTCTGAATTTTGCCGGTCCGATCAAGTGAGGGACTGATGCGCAGCTCGATCATGGCTCATTGTTGCTGGCTGGCCCTGAGAGCAGTGCCGGCACTGGCGCTGACCATAGCCCCCTATCACCTCGATTTTCACGGTTCCGCCGCAGGCATTGTCGCGTCCAGCGCCCAAGCCAAGCCTGGTGGGAACAGCGGCAATGGCGGTGGTGGCGGCAATGGCGGCAATGGCGGCAATGGAAATAACGGCGGCGGCAACAATGGCAACGCCGGAGGCAACAATGGCAACGCCGGAGGCAACAATGGCAACGCTGGCGGCAACGGGAACAATGGCGGCGGCAACAGTGGCAAGGGGAAGGGTGCCAACAGCTCCGGCAAGCATGTGAACGCAACAACCGGCGATCGTGTCGAAATAGACGACAACAAGATCGTGGTGCAGCACCCTAACGGCTTCGGGGAAGAGATCGAGAAGGGTCGCTTCAAAATGACCGACGCTCTGGGCCGCACGATCGTCGAGCGCCCTGCGACGGCGGCGGATATAAGCCGCCTCAAGGGGTTGTAGAGCGGGCAATAGGCATCGCCCGCTTTACGTGTCACCTCCGCCGCCCCCCGGCGGAGGTGACCTTGTCGCTCCGGCCCCGTATAGGGGCCGTCTTTTTTTGCCCTGGAGCGTCCGCTGCACCGCGCTTCAGGTTTTCATTTATGCGTGTCGTTATCCCAAACCGGGGATCCCTTGCGGGCGACCAGGATTAGCTGCCGGCCCGATCCCGCGCTTCGCGCATCAGCAGCGCCGCCTCGGTGCGATTGCGGACGTTGAGCTTGGACAGCACACCGGTCATGTGATGCTTGACCGTTTTTTCCTGCAGTGCCAGCCGCAGCGCCACTTCCTTGTTGCTCAGCCCTTCCGCCACCAGCTGCAGGATCTCGGCCTCGCGTCCGGTGAGCTGACGCAGGCGATCCGTCCTGCCGTTGGCCGGCTGCAGCGATTGCAGGTCCGAAAGCAGGCGGGCCGACAGGGTCGGCGACACATAGGTCTCGCCGGCCGCGACACCATGCAGGATTTCGGCCAGCATGCGCGAGCCGACCCCCTTCAGCACATAGCCGCGCACACCGGCGTTCAGCGCCCGCGCCACGTCGGCATTGGCCTCCGAGACCGTCAGCATGACGATCTTCTGTCCGGGATTGGCACCCAGTATGCCGGCCACCGACGCAAGGCCGTCACCCGGCATGCTGATGTCGAGCAGCAGTATGTCGGGCTGCAAAGTCGAGGCGATGCGTTCGGCATCCTGCGCAGTGGCGCCCTGGGCCACCATTTCGAAGCCGCCGATCTCCGACAGGCTGCGGGTAACGCCTTCGCGAAACAGCGGGTGGTCGTCGACAATGGCGACACGGATGGTACCGATCATGGTTGATCCTCGACGGCTAGCGTAATCATCAATCGTGTTCCCTGCGGCCCGGTCGTGGTCTCGAACTGGCCACCAATGCTTTCGATACGTTCCCTGATGCCGGCGAGCCCCAGGCCCTCGGCTCGCCTCGGGTCGAATCCGGGCCCGCCATCCGACACTTCAACGAAGAACTTGCCGCCTGTCATCCCGGCCTTCACCTCCTGATCCTTGCCCTGCCCATGACGATAGGCGTTGTTCAGCCCCTCCTGGACGAAGCGATAGATGCTGATCTTCTCCGAAGCGCCCAGTTCGGGCAACTGCCTGGATAGGGTCAGCGCCACGGAACTGCGGGTCCTGCGTTGATGCTCGTCGACGGCAAGACGCAGAATGTCGCCGGTCGCGGCCGTTTCTATCTGCGGCAGGACGAGGCCGTTGCAGATGCCGCGGATTTCACGCATCGCGTCGTCCAGCGCCATGCGGATCATGGCGATCTCGGCGTTGCGGCTGTCGCTGGAGGCACCCTCGCCGGAAATGGCGGGGCTGTCCACACGCAGCGCCGCCAGCGCGACGAGCTGAGCCGGCCCGTCATGAAGGTCGGCACCGATGCGACGCAGGTATCGTTCATTGAGCGCCGTGGCACGGCGCGACGCCTGCTGGACGCGCAGGCGCAGCGCCCGGTTTTGCGAGACCAGCGCCTGCAGCTCGGAGACCTGGCCCTGCAGAACGCCGCGCTGCTTGTCGATGGTGCGGCTGCCACGTATGACGATCCCCGACAACAGCAGCAGCGCCGTCAGCGTGGCGCCGGCCACGATCAGCCAGCTCGACAGCAAGGCGGAAGCCAGAGCCGCCTGGAAATCGTCGGCGATCTCGTAGAATTCGGTGACGGCGACCACCTCGCCCGACCAGGGTTCGCGGACTGGATTGTAGATTTCCAGCAGCGGCACGCCCGCGGCCCTCTCCTCCTTGTCGTCCTCGTCGCCTAGCTCGTTGAACTCGGCGACGACATTACCGGCGAAGGCGGCACGCAGGTTGGCGCTCGGGCCGAACTGCCGGCCGATCAAGGCCGTGTCCTTCGAATACAGCACCGTGCCGTCCCGACGCCACAACTTGAAGGAAAACAGCCGTTTGCCGAGCGCGCCTTGGCCGAGGGTCTCGTCAAGCGCCCGTTTGACGGCGTCATCGAGCTGATGGTTCGTGCGCAGATCGGGGAGCAGCGGAGCGATCACGCTGTCGACATAAAGGGCAGTCGTGGCCGCCGAATTGTGGAGCACGCTTTCGCGGATTTGCGCGGTGACCCAGAAGCCGACCACCAGCATCACCGCAAGCAGCCCGAAGCCGCCGGCAATGATGAACTGCAGCGCCAGCGTAAGCCCGTTCCAGCGCCGCGACAAGGTTTCGAGAAATCGCACGCCACGCTCCTCGCCCCCACCCGCAGGGGCAGGGTAGTGGCCGCGACTTTGGCGCTTCGGTCCTGCCGACACAAGAGCCTGGTCCCACGGCAGCTGCTTGACGTCCCGACGCGCTTGCGAAACAAGGCACGGACGACCGGCATCAATATCGAGGGCAGGGTGAGTTTTTCGGGGTTACTTCAGCTCGGTCTTTCGACCGTGATCTTTCTGCTGGCGGCGGCGGCCGCCAAGCAATGGGGGATGGCGCCCAGCCTGGGCAAGATCGTGCTGACGCTTGCGCTCTATTCGCTGGGCAACCTGATCATGCTGCGGCTGATTCGCGAGTTCGGCATGTCGGTGTCGTTCAGCCTGTCGGCCGTCATCCAGCTGGTATCGGTCAATCTGGTGGCGCTGATATTCTTCGGCGAGCGCATCAATACGCTCCAGGCGGCCGGCATCGTGCTGGCGATTGCCGCCGTGGCGCTGATCACGCTCGGGCCCTATGTGCAAGGGCGATGACCGGCAAACCATGGTTGCGAAACGAGGTTCGATGAAGACTGCGGCAAAGGCTCTGCTGAGCCGGGTCGAATTCCCGGTGCTGCTGGCCGGCCTTGTCGTCGCCGCCGGCCTGTGGGGCTTCGTGGAGTTGGTGGAGGTGGCACGGGCCACCACGCCGCACGCCTTCGACGCTGAAATCATGCTTGCCTTCCGCCAGGCCGGCCAACCCGGTATCCCGATCGGCCCGCCATGGATGGAAAGGGCGATGCGCGACATCACCAGCCTCGGCAGCACCAGCGTGCTGGTGCTGATCACGGCGGCGACGATCATCTATCTGCTGTTGATCCGCAGGCCCGGGACCGCGCTTCTCATCTTCGTCGCCGTGGCGGGCGGCCAGATGCTGTCGAGCCTGCTGAAGCTCGGCGTCGACCGGCCGCGGCCCGAGCTCGTCTCGCATCTGGTCAACGAGACCTCGCTTTCCTTCCCGAGCGGCCACGCGATGCTTTCGGCGGTGACCTATCTCACATTGGGCTCGCTTGCGGCGCGCTTCCTGCAGGGCCGGACGACGAAGATCTATGTTCTGGCGCTCGCCGTGCTGACGACGGTGCTGGTCGGCATCAGCCGCATCTATCTCGGCGTCCACTGGCCGTCGGACGTGCTGGCCGGCTGGTGCGCGGGCTTTGCCTGGGCCATGCTGTGCTGGTTGGCGGCAAGGGTCCTGCAACGGCGCAGGGTGGTGCGTGACGACGTCTGACGACGCTCGACCGGGAAGCGGTCAGATCAGCCGGTTGATCAAGTGTCCGCAGCCCGTTAGCAGAAGGACCGCCGATACCAGGCATGCCGATGTCGTCAATGTCTTGAAAATGGTCAACCACGTTATCCCCTGCCCCAGATGGAACACCATAGCTCTCAATGCTCGGGAAGTATCCGAAAAATGCTCGATAGCGATGATGATCAAGGCTCAAGCGTACATCCTGATGCTTGAAACATCATAATGATCGTATTATACATCATATCCGCAGACTCAGACGGGGATCCCGGCCGATGATCACTGCCGCGCAGATGCGCGCCGCGAGGGCGCTGGCCGGCATCGATCAGAAGACGCTCGCCGAGCGCGCCGGCGTTTCGCTTCCCACCATCCAGCGCATGGAAGCGAGCGACGGCGTGGTCAGGGGTGTGGTCGATACGCTGATGAAGGTCATCCAGGCCCTCGACGAGGCCGGGGTGGAGCTGATCGGCGAGAATCAACCCAGTGAGCGCGGCGGCCGGGGCGTGCGCCTCAAGCCTGCCGTGCCGCCCAATCCGAAAGCTGAGCCGGCATAAGTCGCGACGGCGACCGCCGACAGTCCTGCCGACGATCCCGCCGCCTTTCAGGTGCGGAAGCAGTCCATGGACGAGATCGGGCAGACACTCAACGAAACCGCGCGCAAACCGACCCATGGGCCGGCAAAGCCGACTTTTTCCGAACTGTTCACTCCGAAACTGGTGACGGTCTGGCGCGAAGGCTACAGGCTCGAACATCTCAGGGCCGATGCCATTGCCGGGCTGACCGTCGCCATCGTCGCCTTGCCGCTGTCGATGGCAATCGCCATCGCATCAGGGGTGACGCCGGGGCGCGGGCTCTACACATCGATCATCGGCGGCTTCATCATCTCGGCGTTCGGCGGCAGCCGTTTCCAGATCGGCGGCCCCGCGGGCGCCTTCATCGTGCTGGTGGCGGCGACGGTCGCGCGGGTCGGCGTGGACGGGCTGTTGCTGGCGACGATGATGGCCGGCATCTTTCTCATCGCCATCGGGTACCTGCGGCTCGGCACCTACATAAAGTTCATTCCCTATCCGGTGACGGTCGGCTTTACCGCCGGTATCGCCGTCATCATCTTCTCGGGCCAGATCGTCGAACTGTTCGGGCTGAAGCTCGCCGGCAAGGAGCCAGGCCCGCTGGTGCCGAAGCTGACGGCGATCGGCGAGGCGGCCGGCACGATCAATCTCGCGGCGACCTTCGTGGCGGTGCTGACAATCGCAACCATCGCTTTCCTGAAGCGCTGGCGGCCGAAATGGCCGGCGATGTTGATCGCCATCGGTCTGGCGTCGCTCGCGGTGGCGCTGTTTGCGCTGCCGGCCGAGACGATCGGCACGCGCTTTGGCGGGATCCCGCGCAGCCTGCAATGGCCGGCGCTTCCCCCGTCAGCCTCGACAGGATGATCGACGTGCTGCCGGACGCCATCGCCTTCGCGTTGCTGGGCGCCATCGAATCCTTGCTGTCGGCCGTCGTCGCCGACGGCATGACCGGCCGCCGGCACCGTTCCAACTGCGAACTGGTGGCGCAAGGCTTCGCCAACATCGCCTCGGCCCTGTTCGGCGGCATCTGCACCACCGGCACCATTGCCCGTACCGCCACCAATGTGCGGGCCGGCGCGCACGGGCCGGTGTCGGGCATGATCCACTCCATGATCCTGCTCGTCCTGATGCTGGCGGCAGCGCCGCTCGCCAGCTACATCCCGCTCTCCGCCCTCGCCGGCGTGCTGGCGGTGGTGTGCTGGAACATGTTCGAGAAGCAGGCTTTCGCCACGCTGCTGCGCGCCTCGCGCGGCGATGCGCTGGTGCTGATGGCCACCTTCCTGATCGTGGTCTTCCGCGACTTGACCGAAGGCATCGTTGTCGGCTTCGCGCTGGGCTCGATCCTGTTCATCGACCGCATGGCGAAATCCATCGCCGTCGAGGCCGACCAGACGCTGGTGCCTGAGGACGTCGCCGACCGCGAGAGCGTCTATGATTCCAGGGACGCGACCGACGCCGACACCGTCGTCTACCGCATCTCCGGCGCATTCTTCTTCGGCGCCGCTTCGACCGTCGGCGCGGTGCTCGACCGCATCGCCGACCAGCGCAAGAACTTCATCCTCGACTGCTCGGCGGTGCCGTTCTTCGATTCGACCGCGGCCAATGTCATCGAGGGTGCGGCGCACAAGGCCAGGCGCGCCGGCGTGCGCTTTGTCATATCTGGCGCTTCGCCGCAGACAAGGCGCACGCTGATCAACCACGGCCTCAAGCGCCCGCTGGTGACCTACGCCGCCTCGATCCGGGCAGCGCAGGCGCAGTTGGAGGGGAAGAGGGCAGCGCAGTAGCTTGCATTCTTCTTCCTTTCAACGCGCCGGGAAGCACCTCTCATGGGTTGAGCGATCGTGAACCGCTGACAAACGGACTTCCCCGGACGTAAAATCGCAGCAGGCGGTCGGCATCCTTCGAAATGCCGATCCGAACGCTCTGCCCGATTTCGCCGGGGTCGCGGCCATCGCTTGCAAGCCATAGAGGGCCTTCCCGGCAAAGATCGAGCCCGTCGAGCGAACGGTCGATCCGCAACGCCATGGCGAGCCTTCCCGGTCCTCGCGCCAGGTCACGCAGGCGCTCGATGCCGCGATTGAGCCGCATGATCGGAATGCCGTCGAGCGGCTCGAGTGCCCTGATCAGGACGCCGGTTCCGATGCCGGGCATCTCGCTCGAGACATTCAGCATGTATGAGATGCCGTAGGCGAGATAGACATAGGCATGCCCGCGCTCGAGGAACAGCGAGCGATTGCGCGGGGTCATTCCCCTGAAGCCGTGCCCGGCAGCATCGCCGGCGACATACGCCTCGGTCTCGACGATGCGACCGCTGGCAATGCCTTCGGGCAATTCCCGGACCACGATCTTGCCGATGAGATAGCGCGCGAGAGCGGCCGTATCGTGCGGCAGGTCCGAGCGGGCGAGCGGGCGGCGGACGACCATCCTCATGGCGGCTGGTTTTAGATCCGCCCGGCCCATGTGGCAAAGACTCTCGTGAGTCCGCTCGGGATATCTGGCTTCTCAATCGAGCTTCAGCGCCGCGACTTCGCCCTCGTTCATCAGGGGGGCATAGAGGATCGACTTGCCGTCGGTGCGGATGTCGGTGCGCGAATGGAGGGTCAGCCCCTCCCGGCGAGCCATACACGGCCAATGCCGGCATGACCGGCGATGAATGCCGTTGCGTCACCTCGCCGCCAATTCCTCCGCGGGCGGAGCGCCGGCAAGATCGTCGCGCGCCTTGCGGGCCAGCTTCTTCGTCGAGCGCCTGGGACTGTCGCCGAACAGTTCGGCCGCCTCGGCAAGGCAGGACTTCCTCAGGCTCTTTTCGGAATGCTTCAGGAGTTTGCCAAGGAGTTTCGTATCCCCGGGCGGCCCAAGCGGCTCGCCGCCGGCCTCCAGCATCGCGCGCATGACGAAGACGTCGTGCAGTTCGCCGAGTTGCTCTGCGAGCTTGTCGACCGCCTTGCGACGAGCCTTGATTGGCGTCGGCCACAGGCGGCCGAGCAGCGACAGATGCATGCTGTGGGTCTTGGCCGCCTTGCGCAGGTCGTGGAAATCCTCGGCCCCGGCGCTCGAGGCCGCCTTGTCCAGTGCTTTGCGCGCGCGCCGCAATGTGGCGCGGGCGCCCTCCGCCAGAATGTCGGCGGCCTGCTCCGGCTGGTCCGGCAAGGACAGCCTGTCGACGCGTTCGAGGCCCTCCTGGCAGGCGGCGATGGCAGCTTTTATGGCCGCATCGAGACCGGCGCCGGCATGAAGCGCGTGCTGGCGCATCACCAGGCGATCGCGGGCGGGGCCAAGGCCGTCACCGGCGCTTTGCCCCGGAAAGGCGCCGGCCAGACGGTCGATCGTCTCGATCAAGGCGGTCGCCTCGCGCGGTCCGGCGAGCAGTGCCGAAACCTGCCTGTAACACTCATTCTCCGTGCGGCAGAACGTTTCGTCACCGGAACGGACCAGACGCAACAACGCGCGCACGCTCTTCAGTCGTTTGCGGCATTTGTGCAGTCCCTGCTCCGGCCTGTCACGCGCCGTGTCGAGATGAGCAAGCGCCTTGCCGATTTCCTCGGCCAGGATACGCCTGACCTCGCCGGTCAGCGGCAGGCGCGGATCGATGCGAAAGCTCATGCGGCGATCTCCGGAATCCCCCGAGGGCGAGCGACGCGTTGTAGAATTTCTGTTCGCCAGTCACTTCGCGGCCGAGCCAGTCTGGCAGCAGTTCATCCGGAACATCGTCCGGCGTCTCGAGTTCGGCCATCACAAGCCCCGCCAGCGCGCCGCCGAAGACATCGACTTCATAGAGATAGCCGCCATGCCTAACATGATGACGTGTCTTCTCGATGACACGCCCGATGGCGAAGCCGAGCATCTCCACGGCGTCGGCCAGCGGAATGGGATATTCGAATTCGTCGCGCTCGCGCGCCTTGCTGCCGAATTTGAGCGTCAGCCTGGCCGAGGCGCCGTCACTGATGCGCACGCGCACCGTGCGTCCCGGCGCGGCGGCGAGATAGAACTGGAGAATGCGGATGTCCGCCTCGACCAGATCCCGCCATGCCGTGCCGGAGACCAGGAACTTGCGCTCGACTTCCTTGCCCATGGCCGCGCACTAAAGCCCGCGCGGGCCGGCATGGCAAGCCATGTCCGGGATCGGATTTGACTTTAATCAATCGATTGATTAAAGTGTGCCGCATGATCAAGCCGCCCGAAGCCCGAACTCCTCGCCGCGAGCCGCCCGCCGCGGAGATGACACGTGAAGCCCTGGTCCGCGCGGCGCTCAAGCTGTTCGGACGACAAGGCTTCGACGGCACCTCCACGCGCGAGATCGCGGCGGAGGCCAAGGCCAATATCGGTTCCATCGCCTATCACTTCGGCAGCAAGGAGGGGCTGCGCCTCGCCGCCGCCGACCATATCGTGGAGACTATACAGTCTGTCGCCGGCCAGGCACTCGGCGAGGCGCGGGCGCCGGCAATCGCGAACCCCGAGACGGCGCGGGCACAGCTGTTCGCGGCGCTGGAGCGGATGGTGGCATTCGTCGTGGCCCAGCCGCAAGCCGGTGAGATCGTGCAGTTCGTGCTGCGCGAGCTCTCGCATCCGACCGCGGCGCTCGACCGCATCTATGACGGCGTGTTCGAGCCGACGCATCGGCGCCTGTGCCTGCTCTGGGAACAGGCGACCGGCGAGGCGGCCGAGAGCGAGGCGACCCGGCTCACCGTGTTCACGCTGATCGGACAGGTCATCTATTTCCGCATCGGCCGCGAGGCGGTCATGCGCCGCATGGGCTGGCGCGAGATCGGCGCCGCCGAGGCCGCCAAGGTGGCGGCCGTCACATCGGACAACCTCAGCGCCATACTGGCCGCCCGGAAGGGATCGAGACGATGAGCTTTCTTTGTTCGCTGCCGCTTGCCGCTCAACTCTTCGGCGCCTGCGCACCGGCTTCTCCGCTGGCCGTCGGCTATGTCGAAGGCGACTATGTGCTGCTGGCGCCGATCGAGGTGGCGCAGGTCGAGACCGTCGCGGTCAAGCGCGGCGATCGCGTCACATCGGGCACCACGATCGTGACGCTGGAAAACGCCGACGCGAAAATCGCGGTCGCACAGGCCACGGCAAGTCTCGCCCAGGCGCGGGCGCAGCTTGCCGATCTGCAGGTGGGCAAGCGGCCGGAAGAAATCGCCGCCCTCAAGGCCCAGGTCGACATGGCCAAGGCGCAGGCTGACGATGCCAGACGCAAATACGACCGCGCTGCCGACCTCTTCAAGCGCGGCACCGGCACGCAGGCCGACTACGACACCGCCTCGGCCACGCTGGAGACGGCCAACGCGCAGGTCGGACAGGCGCAGGCCAATCTCGCCGCCGGCGGCCTGCCGGCGCGTCCCGAGACGATCAAGGCCGCCGAAAGTCAGGTCAAGCAGGCACAGGCCGCGCTCGACCAAGCGGCGTGGCGGCTATCCAAGCGCACCCTGGCGGCCCCTTCTCCGGGCCGCGTCAGCGACGTCATTCGCAATCCGGGCGACACGGCAGGGCCGACCGCGCCCGTCATCTCCGTGCTGCCCGACGGCGCGGTGAAGCTCAGCGTCTATATACCCGAAGCCGCCTTCTCCTCGGTCAAGGTCGGCACTTTGCTCCGCGTCCATTGCGACGGTTGCGGCCCGGATGTGAAGGCGCGCGTCAGCTATGTCTCGCCCGATCCGGAATTCACTCCGCCGGTGATCTATTCGCTGGAGAACCGGCAGAAGCTGGTCTACCTCGTCGAGGCGCGGCCGGAGGGCGGCGCCGGCGCCTTGCAGCCGGGCCAGATCGTCGACGTCGAGCTGGCGGTTTCAGGAAAATGAACGTCATCGACGTGCACGGCCTGGTCAAGCGCTTCGGCGACAAAACCGTCGTCGACCATGTCACGATGACGGTGGCGGAAGGCGAGATCGTCGGCTTCCTCGGCCCCAACGGCTCGGGCAAGACCACCACCATCCGCATCATGTGCGGCCTGCTGACCCCGGACGAGGGCGAAGGCACGGTGCTGGGTTTCGACATCCTCACCGACAGCCTGCGCATCAAGCGCGAGGTCGGCTACATGACGCAGAAATTCTCGTTCTACGAGGATCTGACGATCGGCGAGAACCTCGAATTCGTGGCGCGGCTCTACCGGCTGAAGCCGGTCGAGGAGCATGTCGCCAGGACCCTGGAGGAGCTCGGCCTGACGACACGCCGCAACCAGCTCGCCGGTACGCTATCGGGCGGCTGGAAGCAGCGGCTGGCGCTGGCCGCCTGCATCATGCACAAGCCCAAGCTGCTTCTGCTCGACGAGCCGACGGCCGGCGTCGACCCCAAGGCGCGGCGCGAGTTCTGGGACGAGATCCACCGGCTGGCGAGCGGCGGGCTGACCGTGCTGGTCTCCACCCACTACATGGACGAGGCCGAGCGCTGCCATCGCATCAGCTATATCTCCTACGGCAAGATGCTGGCGACGGGCACCGTCGCCGAGGTGGTCAGGAATGCCGGCCTGACCACTTTCGTCCTGCAGGGCCCGCGCCTCGACCAGGTGGCGCAAGCGCTCGAAGGCCGGCCGGGCGTCGACCAGGTGGCGCCGTTCGGCGCGACGCTGCATGTCGTGGGAGCCGACAGGAAGAAGCTGGAGACGGCGCTGGCCGATGTCGAGAAGGAACACAAGGGCGTGACGGTTGCGCCGGGCGAAACCAGCCTCGAGGACGTCTTCATTCAGTTCATGTCCGGCTCGAAGGACAACATGGCATGAACGCGGTCTTCTCCTTAGCCCGGCTCGGCGCGCTGCTGATCAAGGAGTTCATCCAGATGCGCCGCGACCGCATCACCTTCGCCATGATGCTGGGCGTGCCGCTGATCCAGCTGGTGCTGTTCGGCTACGCCATCAACAACGACCCGAAGAGCCTGCCGGCGGCACTCGTGGCGACGAGCAGCGATCCCTATACGCGCGCCATGGTCTCGGCGCTGCAGACCACCGGCTACTACCGTTTCGACCATGTGGCGCAAAGTGCCGAGGAGGCCGAATTCCTGATGGCGCGCGGCGACGTCGCCTTCGTCGTCACCATTCCGGCCGATTTCGCGCGGCGGGTGGAGCGCGGCGACAATCCGCAGATCCTGATCGAGGCCGACGCCACCGACCCGGCGGTTGCCAGCGGCGCCATCTCGACGCTCAGCACCGTCGCCGGCCAGGCGCTGCTCAGAGCGCAAGGCATGCAGGAGGCCGCCGCCGAGGCCGCCCGGGGCCAGCTCGATGTGGTCGTGCACCGGCGCTACAATCCGGAGGGCATCTCGCAATACAACATCGTCCCCGGCCTGCTCGGCGTCATCCTGCAGATGACGATGGTGATGATGACCTCGATCGCGCTGACGCGCGAGACAGAGCGCGGCACGATGGAGAACCTGCTCGCCATGCCGTCCAGCCCGCTCGAGATCATGCTGGGCAAGGTGCTGCCCTATCTGGCGGTCGGCGCGGTGCAGGTCGTGGTGGTGCTGGCGGCGTCGAAGCTTCTGTTCGCCATCCCCTTCACGGGGTCGATGACGCTGCTCTTGTCGGCGGTGCTGGTGTTCGTGCTGTCCCTGGTGCTGCTCGGCTACACGATCTCGACCGTCGCGCGCACGCAGATGCAGGCCTTGCAGCTCACCTTCTTCTTCTTCCTGCCGTCGATCATGCTTTCGGGTTTCATGTTTCCCTATCGCGGCATGCCGGGCTGGGCGCAGATCTTTGGCGAGATCTTTCCCCTGACGCATTTCCTGCGCATTACCCGTGCCGTCATGCTGAAGGGCGCGCAGCTGCCGGCGGTGGCCGTGGAGATCGGCTGGCTGATGGTGTTCGTGGCGCTGTTTGCCGGCGTCGCCCTGATCCGCTTCCGCCGCACGCTGGACTGAAAACAGCCGCTGGGGCGGTCCAGGGTTCCATCGAGCCCTGGACCCTCCCGTTGGAACCATGCTTCTGCCCCGGCGTTGTCGATCAGCCTCGCCGCTGCCACTTGCGGGCCAAGACGGCCCCCTCAGTGCAAGCGAAGCCTTTGGCATCTCGAGTCCGGCCGCATCATCTGGCGGGGTGCGGAATGCCACCAAAACAACGAGATAGAGCCGAGACTTGCAACTGTATTGCGCTCTATCGACCAGCAATGGAGGCAATGATGAGACTGTATCTTTCCGCCACCGCGGCCGGGCTTCTGCTAGCCGCCGGCATCGGTGCCGCCGCTGCTCAGGACGTGATCATCGAGCCGCAGCAGGAGACCGTCATCCGCGAATATGTGCACAAGAAGCCGATCGCCTCGGTCGACCTGCTGGGCGTCCAGCTGGCCATCGGCTCGACCTTGCCGGACACTGTTGAGCTGCATGCGATCGATGTTCCTGATGTGCAGTACCGCTATGTCGTCGTCAACGGTCAGACCGTCCTCGTCGATCCCGGAACCCGTCGCATCGTGAAAGTCATCGACTGACGTCACCGTCATCAGCTGACGGGCACTGGGCAATTCCAGGAAAAGTGCGCAGCGGTTTCCATCCGGAATTGCGAAACAAGGCTGCCCGCCCTGCCATGCAGGGCGGGCGTCAAGCGGCAGCAGCCATGATCTTGGCATAGGCGTCGAAATCGACATTGCCGCCAGACAGCACCACGGCCACGCATTTGTCGGCCAAGTCGATCCTGCCCGACGAGAGCGCGGCGAGCCCGACGCAGCCGCCGGGCTCCACGACGAGCTTGAGATGGGCCATGGCGTCGCGCATGGCCTGCTTCGTCGCCTCCTCCGAGACGGCAATCCCGCCGGCCAGCGTCCTGCGATTGATCTCGAAAGTGAGCGCGCCCGGCTCGGCGACGAGAAGTGAATCGCAGATCGAGGTGTGGCCGGGCTCATTCGCTACCCTGGTGCCCTTGGCCAGCGACCGGCTGGTGTCGTCGAAAAATTCCGGCTCTGCCGCCCAGACGGCGGTGGCGGGCGAACCGTCCTTGACCGCGATCGAAATCCCGCTGCTCAGCCCGCCGCCGCCACAGGGAACGATGACGGCGTCGAGGCTCACGCCAAGCGCCTTGGCCTGACGCAGCAGTTCGAGGCCGATCGTGCCCTGGCCGGCGATGATGGCGGGATCGTCATAGGGCGGCACCAGGACCATGCCCTTCTCCACGTAAGGCCGCACCACGGCCACGCGGTCTTCGCGGACGCGATCGAAGGCGACCACTTCGGCGCCCATCTTGCGGACATTGCCGATCTTCATGGCCGGTGCGTCCGACGGCATGGCGATGACCGCCCTGACGCCGAACATGGCGGCGGAAGCGGCAACGCCTTGCGCATGATTGCCCGAGGAAAAGGCGACCACGCCGCGGCCACGCTCCTCGGCCGATAGCGAGGACAGCTTGTTGTAGGCGCCGCGGAACTTGAACGAGCCGGTACGCTGCAGCGTTTCCGGCTTGAACAGGATGCGGCCGCCGAAGCGGCTGTTGAGCTCGGGCGATTCGATCAGCGGCGTCTCGACGATAAGGCCGGAGAGCCGGGCGGCGGCGGCGTGGATATCGGCGATGCCGGGAGGCGTGGTCATGGCGGGTCCTGTAAGATGTGGTCCGGCCATGGTGCACGCAAAGGGCCGCGCGAGGCCAACAAAAAAATGTAACCGTCACAAGGTTTGGGATCACGACGGCCGGCAGTGCTGGCAGTCACCTGCCTGCCGGTCCGTCCAGTTCAACCCTCACCCCAACAACGTCCGCTGCCGCTTGTTGCCGCCGGCCTTGCGCCAGGCGTTGAAGCGATGGGTGGCGGCGGCAAAGGAAATCTTCATCTGCTGGGAGACCGAATAGCGCGACTTGCCTTCGTCGAACATGCGGTAGCAGCACTCGACGCCTTCCTCGGTCAGCTTGCCGTCGAGGGTCTTGTTGTGCGGGTTGGCGGGATCGAACTTCTCGATCTGCTGCTCGACCAGACCTTTCAGGCGCTGCAGATCGGCCTCGATGCTGGCTATGAGGTCGAGGACGGGTTTCGGGTCGAAGTGATGGGCGTCCGGCTTTGCAGTCATCGGCGGCTTCCTCGGTTGTTGGCTTGAGTTTGGTCATATAAGTGAACATTTGCCGATAATGAAGAGGCGGCGCCGAATGGCGGCTTCAACAAATCTTGACCACTGCCCAGGCGCACGATTGACCGATGCGGCAGCAAACTTTAGTTTAGAACAATTCTAAACTAGGGTGATTTCCTCATGCTTTCCCGTGTTTTCGGCTTCGGCCGCCGCTCCTTCGATTCGCTCTCCGAACAGGAGATCCTGGCGCTTGCCATCTCGTCGGAAGAAGACGACGGGCGCATCTATCGCGCCTATGCGGATGGGCTGGCGGAGGATTTTCCGCAATCGGCCAAGATGTTCGAGGACATGGCCGAGGAGGAGGACGGTCATCGCGACGCGCTGATCGAGCTTTTCCGCAGGCGTTTCGGGGAGCGCATTCCGCTGATCCGGCGCGAGCATGTGAAGGGCTATTACGAGCGCAAGCCCGACTGGCTGGTCAAGCCGCTCGGCATCGAGCAGGTACGCCGCCAGGCCGAGGCGATGGAGCGGCAGGCCTATCTGTTCTATGTCGAGGCGGCCAGGCGCACCACCGATGCCTCGACCAGAAAGCTGCTCGACGAACTGGCGGCGGCGGAACAGAGCCATGAGAGCATGGCGCAGCGGCTGGAGCAGCAGCACGTGCCGGGCACCGTGAAGGTCGAGGAGGCGACGGCCGAGCAGCGCCAGTTCATCCTCACCTATGTGCAGCCGGGACTGGCCGGACTGATGGACGGTTCGGTATCGACGCTGGCGCCGATCTTCGCCGCCGCCTTTGCCACGCACGACACCTGGCAGACGCTTCTCGTCGGCCTCGCCGCCTCGATCGGCGCCGGCATCTCGATGGGCTTCACCGAGGTCGCCTCCGACGACGGCAAGCTGTCGGGCCGCGGTTCGCCGGTCAAGCGCGGCCTGACCGTGGGCATCATGACGACGCTCGGCGGCCTCGGCCATGCGCTGCCCTACCTAATCCCGCATTTCTGGACGGCGACCGCGGTTGCCGCCGTGGTGGTGTTCTTCGAACTCTGGGCGATCGCCTTCGTCCAGAACCGCTACATGCAGACACCCTTCCTGCGCGCCGCCTTCCAGGTGGTGCTCGGCGGCGCGCTGGTGTTCGCGGCAGGCGTGCTGATCGGGAACGCATAGGGTTCATCCCTTCTCCCCTTTTTGGGAGAAGGAAGGACCTGCCGATTACCCGTTCACCGCCCGGCTATCCACCGGCGCCTGTTGCCTTTCACTCAAGCCATAATCGCGCACGACGTGCGCGATGCGCAGGCGGTAACCGGCAAAGATGCCGCCGCGCCCGGCCTGCTGGGCCTGCCGGTGTTCTTGCGTGTTGCGCCAGGCCTTCACCGCTTCCTCGTCGCGCCAGAACGATAGTGACAGGATGCGGTCCGGATTGGCGAGGCTCTGGAAGCGCTCGACCGAGATGAAGCCATCGATGCTTTCAAGCAGCGGCCGCAACTGCGCGGCGATGTCCAGATAGGCATCGCGCCTGCCCGCGGCCGGCTCGACCTCGAAGATGACGGCGATCACGGCAGCACCAGCTTCGCGTGCGGGCCGGACGCCAGTTTCAGGAACATGCGGTCCTCCTTGAGGATGAATTTTTCCCGGCGGGCGAATTCGTAGTTTGCCTTGCCGGCCGGGTCGGCGGCAAGCCGGGCCCTATAGGCTTCATAGGCAGCCAGGCTTTCTATGTTGTAGGCCGCATAGGCGGTCGTGGCCGAGCCTTCATGCGGCGCGTAGTAGCCGATCAGGTCGGCGCCACAGCGCGGAATGGCCTGGCCCCAGTTACGGGCATATTCCTCGAACGCGGCCTTGCCGAACGGATCGATCTTGTAGCGGATGAAGCAGGTGATGGTCATTCCGGTCTCCCTGGATTTGTCGCATCGATAATTCGATCTCTGTCGAAACGGCGCCCACGCCGGTGTGCTAAGCAGTTTCCTGTCAGGAGCATCATCAGCGCTCCTTGAGCTCAGCGAAGGATAGTGATTATCTGGCGAGAATGCTTCGATAGGGATGAAACTATGCGCGAAGGACCCGACATTGCCCGCATCGCCAGCCTGATCGGCGACCCGGCCCGCGCCAACATGCTCAACGCACTGATGGGCGGCACGGCGCTGACGGCAAGCGAACTGGCGCTTGAGGCCGGCGTCTCGATGCCGACCGCCTCCTCGCATCTGTCGAAACTGATGGAAGGCGGGCTGCTGACCGTGGCAAGCCAGGGCCGGCATCGCTATTACGGGCTCGCCGGGCCGCAGGTGGCTGAAATGATCGAAGCCATCGCCGGCGTCGCCGAAACCATCGGCCCCAGGCGCGTGCGGCCGGGCCCGCGCGACGGGGCGATGCGCGTGGCGCGCGTCTGCTACGATCATCTTGCCGGCGAGCAGGCGGTGGCGATGCTCGACCGCCTCATCGACCGGAGACTGCTGCTGCGAGACCACGGCGAAATCCGCTTGGCGCCTTCGGCCGCCTCGCATTTCGCGGCGCTAGGGATCGATGTGGAGGCGAAGGCCCGGCGGCCGGTGTGCCGCGCCTGCCTCGACTGGAGCGTACGGCGCTCGCATCTCGCCGGCACGCTGGGCGCCGCCATCCTCGACAAGATCCTCACCGAGAAATGGGCGCGCCGGGAGAAGGACAGCCGCGCCGTGATTTTTTTCGCCGCCCGGCAAACAGGCGTTCGAGAAGGTGTTTTTGGCTTGAGCTATCGGCGCTGTTGCCAGCATCGATTCGTCGGCGGGACAGGCGCGAAGGATCGCCGCGCTGCAAATGCGGGCAGGATTACCCCCGCTTCAACACCTTCCCCTTCTTGAAGAAATCCTTCCACGGATCGGCTTCCGCGAGTTGCTTCAGCGTCGTCTTGTCGCCGATGGGGAATGCGTTCGGCGGCAGGCCGGCCTCGATCTCGGCCCAGGTCACCGGCATCGACACCGTGGCACCCTTCTTGGCCCGCGACGAGTACGGCGCGACCGTGGTCGCGCCGCTGCCATTGCGCAGATAGTCGACGAATATCTTGCCGGTGCGCGCCTTCTTCGACAGCGTCGCGGTGTAGCGGTCGGGCGCGCCCTGTTCCAGCGCGCGCGCGAAATCATGGGCGAAGCCTTTCACCTCCTCCCAGTTGGCCGACGGTTTCAGCGGCACGACGACATGAAAGCCCTTGCCACCCGACGTCTTGACGAAATTGGGCAGCGACAGCTCGTCTAGCTTGCCTCTTATGTCGAGTGCCGCCGCCCGCACCGCCTTCACATCGACGCCTTCATCGGGGTCGAGATCGAAGACGATCTGGTCGGGACGTTCGAGCTCGTCGATGGTGCAACCCCAGATGTGGATCTCGACCACGCCGAGCTGGACAAGTGCCGCGACGCCATCGAAGTCACGGATAAACAGGATTTCCTCGCCATCCGTGGGATCCCTCGTTTTCTCGATCTTGTCATGCATGCCTGGCGAGGCATGCTTCTGGAAGAAGCGCTGGCCGCCGACACCGTCGGGGGCCCTGACCAGGCTGAGCGGGCGGTTGACCACGAATTGTTTCATGCGCGGCCACACCAGCGCGTAATGATCGAGCAGCCCCTGCTTGGATATCTTTTCGTCGGGCCACAGCAGCTTTTCTGGGTGGGACAGCTTCACCGTGGTGGTTGCCGTCCTTGCCGGCGTTGCGCCGCTTGACGCCGGCTTGGCCCGGGCCGTGCTTTTGCCTGTCGGTGTCTTCGGCTTTTCCTGCACGACTTCCTCCGCCGGCTTGTCCTCGCGCAGCCCCTGGAACGAGGCGTGGCGTACTATATGGTCGGAGGTCCAACTGCGGAACTCCACTTCGCCGACAAGCTCCGGCTTCACCCAGACCAGGCCCTTGCCCCTCGGCACGGCCTTGTCGAAGGGCGACGACTTCGTTTGCAGCGCATCGAGCTTCTTCTTCAGGGCATTGGCGCCGCCGGTCGAGAAGCCGGTGCCGACGCGGCCGGCATAGTGCAGCTTGCCGGCCTCGAAATACCCGAGCAGCAGCGAACGCAGCCCGCGCCCGGTCTTGTCGGACGGCAGGTAGCCGGCGATGACGAACTCCTGTCGCAGCGTGCATTTCGACTTCACCCAGGACGGCCCGCGCCCGCTGCGGTAGACCGCGTCGGCGCGCTTGGATACGACGCCCTCCAGTCCCATGCGGCAGGCATGCTCGAGCATCACCTTGCCGGGCTCGGCGAAATGGTCGCTGAAGCGGACCGCCGAATCCTCCGGCTGGCCGGCCAGCAATTCCTGCAAGGCCTGCTTGCGCTCGACCAGCGGCTCGCGACGCAGGTCCCGCCCATTCAGCCGCATCAGGTCGAAGACGTAGTAGATGAAGCGGTCCGTGCGCTTCGCCGACAGGTCGGCCTGCAAAAGCGCGAAGGAAGAGACGCCGCTGTCGGCCAGCACCACGATCTCGCCGTCGATGATGGCGTCGCTGCATTTCAATCCGGCGAGCTCGGCGACGATCGCGTCGCCGAATTTCTTCGTCCAGTCGAGGCCGGTGCGGGTGAGCAGCCGCACGTCCGTGCCGGCGATCTGCGTCTGCATGCGATAGCCGTCGAACTTCACCTCATGCAGCCAGTCCTCGCCCGGCGGCGCTTCCCGCTCGAGCGTGGCCAGTTGCGGCTCGATGAAGTCGAGGCGCTTTGCGTGTCCGGCCTTGGCTTGGGCGGCGGCCGGTTTGTTGGAGTGCCAGACCTTCGCCTTCTCCCCTTTCGCGGCCTTGCCCGCCCCGACCTCCTCGATCGTCAGGCCCGACTTCACCGATTTCGGCGCTTCCTCCAGAATATCCTCGCCTGGCCGGGCCGCGCCATCATCCGACTTGATCAGCAGCCAGTTGTCGCGCTTCTCGCCGGGGCGCGGTCTCAACCGCACCAAGTGCCAGCGGCCGTGTAGCTTGTGGCCGTTGAGCTCGAAATTGATATGGCCCTTCTTCATCGCCTTGGCCGGATCGCCCTCGGGCACCCATGTGCCCTCGTCCCAGACGATGACCGAGCCGGCGCCATATTCGCCCTTGGGAATGGTGCCCTCGAACGGCGCATAGTCGATCGGATGGTCCTCGACATGCACGGCGAGCCGTTTCTCGTGCGGATCGAGGCTGGGCCCGCGCGTCACCGCCCAACTCCACAGCACACCGGCATGTTCGAGGCGCAGGTCGTAATGCAGCCTGGTCGCGGCGTGCTTGTGGATGACGAAGATGCCGCCTGCCTCGCTCTTCTTGCCGCGGGCGACCTTGCCGGGGGGTTCGGCGGTTTTCCTGAAATCGCGCTTGGCGTGATATTGTTCGAGGCTAGCCATCCCTTGATGTCCTCACGCCGATTTGCGCTTGGGCGCGGCTTCTTTCGGCTTGCCGCGTTTGACCGCCGGTTTGGCTTTCGCGGAGGCCTTGCCGCGGCGTTCGCCCGATCCGCCGTCCGACGAAAGGCTCTTCTTCAGAGCGTCGAAAAGATTGACGACGTTGGACGGCTTGGGCGCCGCCTTGGCCTTCGGCGCCTTGCGGCCCGCCTTCTTGGCGCGGATCAGTTCGAGCAGCGCATCCTCATACTTGTCCTCGAATTTCGAGGGATCGAACTTCGCCTTCTTCTTGTCGATGATGAGCTCGGCCAGATCGGTCATCTCCTGATCCATCTTCACCGATTCGATGTCGCCGAAGACGGTGTCCGGCTGGCGCACCGTGTTGTCGTAGCGCAACGTCGTCAGCACCATGCCCTTGCCAAGCGGTTCGATGACCACGGGACGTTCGCGCCGATAGAGCACGATGCGCGCCAGACCCGCCATCTTCTTGCCGGCCATCGCGTCGCGGATGACGGCGAAAGCGTCCTGCGAGACCTTGTCGGCCGGCGCGACGTAATAGGGCGTATCGAGATAGATCTGCTCGATGGAGGATTTGTCGACGAAGCCGTCGAGGCTCATCGTGTGCGAGGACTCGATCTGGATGGCCTCGATCTCGTCCTCTTCGATGTGGATGAACTTGCCATCGTCGTCCTCGTAGCCCTTTATCTCGTCGCCATCCTCAAGCGGCTTGCCGGTTTCGGCGTCGACATAGATCCGCTTCACCGTGTTGCCGGTCTCGCGGTTGAGGATGCGAAAAGAGACCTTCTCGGCATGGGTGACGACATTGGTCAGTTCGATGGCGCAGGTGACCAGCGAAAGCTTCAGATAGCCTCTCCAGGCGGGACGCGGCGCCATGATGATTTCCTGAGAAAGACCTGGCTGGAACGGACGACGACCCCAACGGTTCCAATCCGGTCGAGCCAAGGCCGGCGCGATTGCCACCGGCCCCGGCTCTTTCAGCCCCTATTCGGCGGCCTGCAGGTTGATCTTGCTTTCCGCTATTTCGGTCAGCTTGCGATCCGTCGCCTGCTCTTCCTTGAGGTTCTTGGCCAGCACGTTGGCGCAGTCGCTGCGGCCAAGCTGCTTGGCCCAGGCGATCAAGGTGCCATAGCGGGTCATCTCATAGTGCTCGACCGCTTGCGCCGAGGCGATCAGCGCCGCGTCCAGCACCTCCTTGTCGTCGACGTCGCCGCTGACGTCGTCGGCTTCCTCGAGGATGCCGTCTATGGCCGGGCAGTTGACCTCCTTGGCCTTGACGCCGTGCAGTTCGAACACCTGCTCGACGCGCTCGACATGGCCCCTGGTCTGCTCGAGATGTTTCTCGAAGCCGGCCTTCAGCTGAGGATCCGTCGCCTTGTCGATCATCTTCGGCAATGCCTTCTCGATCTGCTTTTCGGCATAATAGATGTCGCGCAGCGTGTGCACGAAGAGGTCGTCCAGGGTTTTGATGTCCTTCGAAAAGAAGCCCATGATTGCGGCCCTTCCTTTGCTCTTGCGGTTGCGGGTTAGCGTGGGGCCGCAGGTCGGCGGCCCCATGGGCCGGCCATGCCGGCTCGAAGAATCAACGTCTCGTCCCAGGCCGGGTTCCGGACTTGCGGCGGCGAGCAAGGAAAATTCTCCCGCCAGGGCGAAAGCTGAAACGCAACCGCACCCAGGCGACATCCAAACGAAACATATGTGATGCAAAAGTCACACACGCCGAAATGGCGACAAAAGGCGTGGAAAGACCCCGAATCAGCCGCATTCCGGCCATGAAGCGACGGGTTTTCGACCAGAAATTAACATCGCGTTCACCGACTATTCACGCCTCGACGCTATGATTTCCGCAATTCGGAAGGGACATCCGAAAGTCGGGACAGGGACAGGTAAAATGAACTTCCTCACGCACCTCATCGGCTATGCCGCAGCCATCCGCGAATTCGTCGCGCCGACCTATCGGCCCGAGCGCTATTACATGCGCGGACCAGGCCCGGCCTGCGCTCGTCGCGGCACCTCGCTGGGCGCGCACTGACCATGACTTTCGAGAGCCGACACAACAGCCGCATCTTGCAGGCCGGACGCCGAGTCGCGCGCCACCACCTATCGCGCCGAGCGCCCGACCTTCGCCGATCGGCGGCGTGCGACATCGCCGCGGCTTTGAGACCGCCTTCGCCGGCTTAATGTCTCAAGACACAGGCCGCCGAGGCCCGCGTGAGCGACCTTCTCCAGTCCAGTCGGGTCCAGTCCAAGCCGTCCTTCTGAATACCCTTCGATGCAAGCCATCCGCTGACCGTCTTCGACAGCGTTTGCTCCAGCCGGGATGATCGTGCGCTACCGCGGCAGGCTCGTGCCGTCCGGAGCACACGGCTCCAGCACAATCGTGCCGCCGGCCACCTTGCCGAGTTCTCGGCAACCCTGATCTGTGCACAGTGTCCAACCATCACCGGTCGCGCCGGAGGCGCCGAGCGCGAGGCTTCGCTGCGGCCCGACCTTCGGAGCATAGGCCCACCAGCCGTCTCGCAGCACCGCGCCCTCCGGTGGTTCCATGCCGGCGCCCGAGCCCTTTATGCGCGCCTCGGTGACTTGCAGGCCGGAAGGCATTACCTGCCAGTGCTCCTCCCAGCGCGTGCGCTCCACCGAATGCGTCCAGGACAGGGTGAAGGCGGCGGCCGCCAGCGTCACCGTCTTGCCGGCGGCAAGGATACACAGGCTCATGCTTTGGCCGTCACCCGCGCGCGCCAGAAATGCCAGCCGATCCAGGCGAACGACAGTGCCCAGCCCGTCTCGTCGGTGAGCGGGATCGCCGCGACCAGCAGCACGCCGGCACAGAAGGCGACGAGCCGTTCCCACCACGCCATGCGCCTGGCAAGGAAGCCGACGGCGGCGGCGCCCCACAGCACGATGCCCATGCACGCCTTGACGACGATGTAGGCGACTTCGACCGGATAGCCGAACTGGGCGGCGATCGGGCCGGGATCCTGCAGCATGAGCGCCGGCGTATAGACGGCCATGAACGGCACGACGAAGCCGGCGATAGCAAGCTTGGTCGCCTGGATGCCGATCTTGAGGCCGCTTTCCCTGGCCATCGGGGCGGCCGCGAAGGCGGCCAGAGCCACCGGCGGCGTGAGATCGGCCATGATGCCGAAGTAGAAGACGAACATATGGCTGACCACCAGCGGCACGCCGAGCGACAGCAGCGCCGGGCCGGCCAGCGAGGAGGTGATGATGTAGTTGGGAATGGTCGGGATGCCCATGCCGAGCACCAGGCAGGTGAGCATGGTCAGCACCAGCGACAGGAACAGATTGTCCTGGCCGATGGAGATGATCCAGCCGATGAAGGTGGAGGCGATGCCGGTGAGCGTCAGCGTGCCGATGACGATGCCGACGATGGCGCAGGCGATGCCGACCGGCAGCGCGTTCTTGGCCCCTTCGGCGAGTGAATCCACGCAGATCCGCAGCGTTTCGCGCCCGCCCTTGAAGGCGAAGCAGGCGACGACGAGCGCGGCGATGACGAGGCCGAGTATGTTGACGCCGAAGCGCATGAACGAGGCGGCGGCGAGCCCGAGCGCCAGCCAGAAGACGACGCGGAAGGCGAGCGGTCCGATCAGGGCCGCCAGTGGCGTGCCGAGGATGAGCACGATGGTCAGCGCCAGCCCCATCGTGCCGGCGAAGATCGGTGTGTAGCCGGCAAACAGGAGATAGATGAGGGCCGCCAGCGGCAGCACCAGCGGCCAGTGCTGGCGCACGGCATCCCAGGGATTGGGCAGTTCGGCCTTGGCCATGCCGTGCAGGCCGGCCTTGCCGGCTTCCAGATGCACCTGCCAGAAACAGGCGCCGAAATAGAGCAGCGCCGGGATGATCGCCGCCTTGACCACTTCGGCATAGGGGATGTTCAGCGTCTCGGCCATGATGAAGGCAACCGCGCCCATCACCGGCGGCATGATCTGGCCGCCCATCGAGGAGGTCGCCTCGACGGCGCCGGCGAAGGCCGAGCGGAAGCCGAAGCGCTTCATCAGCGGGATGGTGAACTGGCCGCTGGCCACGACATTGGCAACGCCGGAGCCGGAGATGGTGCCCATCAGCGCCGAGGACAAAACGCAGACCTGCGCCGGGCCGCCGCGCCACGAGCCGACCAGGCCGAGCGCGAAATCGTTGAACAGCGCGATCATGCCGGCGCGTTCGAGGAAGGCGGCGAAGACGACGAAGATGAAGATATAGGCGGCCGAGACATAGACCGGCGTGCCGTATATGCCTTCGGTGCCGTAGGCGAAAGTGTCGACGAGCTGGGCGAAATCGTAGCCGCGATGGATGAAGGGCGGCGGCAGATGGTTGCCGACGAAACAATAGGCGAGAAAGATGAAAGCGATGATCGCCAGCGGCAGTCCCATCAGCCGCCGGGCCGCCTCGAAGACCAGCACCACCAGCACCGCGCCGACGACAAGATCCGGCGTGGTGAGGAAACCGGAGCGGCGGATGAGGTCGGTGTAGAACACCCAATTGTAGAGACCGGTGCCGAAGCCGAGCACGCCGAACGCCCAGAACACGGCCTTGGCCGGCAGGCTTCGGGCGCGCAGGTTGCCGATCAGGCCAAAGCCGAGCAGCAGCAGGAAACCGACATGCATGGCCCGCACCACCTGGCTCGGGATGCTGCCATAGGCGGCGACGTAGATCTGGAACACGGAAAAGGCGACGGCGATGAGGAAGGCAGCCTTGCCGGCGATGCCGTCGCCAAAGCCCGGCGGCAAGCCTTCGACCTGCTCTTCGGCGACGGGGAGATGGAAGGTGGAGGATTTGCCGTCGGCTGCTTCGCTCATCCGACGCACTCCAAAATGAGCGAATGACAGTGCGAAGACATCTCAGATAGTCCTCGCCTACTTCAGCAGCCCCTTCTCCTTGTAGTACCGCTCAGCGCCCGGATGCAGCGGCACCGGCATGCCGTCGAGCGCCTTGGCAGGATCGATCGCCTTGGCGGCGGCGTGGGCGGCGGCTAGTTGGTCGAGATGCTCGAACATCAGCTTGGTCATCTGATAGGCCGTCTCGTCGGAAACATCGGCGCGGGTGACGAGGAAATTGCCGACGGCCGCGGTCGCGACGTCCTCGGCCTGGCCCTCATAGGTGCCCTTGGGGATAACCACCGACAGATAGGGGGCGCCGATCTTGGCGACATCCTCGGCCGGCACGGCGACGACGTTGATCGGCACCGAGGTGGCGAGATCGCGGATCGAGGCGACCCCGAGGCCGGCCGACTGCAGCGTGGCATCGAGCTGGCGGTTCTTGATCAGCTCGACCGATTCGGCGAAGGGCAGGTATTCGACCCGGCCGAGATCCTCGTATTTCAGGCCGGCGGCGGCAAAGATGGCACGCGCGTTGAGCTCGGTGCCGGAGGCCGGCGCGCCGACCGACAGGCTCTTGCCCTTGAGGTCGGCCAGCGTCTTGATGCCGGATTCCTGGCTGGCGACGATCTGGATGTAGTTGGGGTAGATGGCGGCGATGCCGCGCAATTTGTCGAGCTTGCCGGGGAAGCCGGCCTCGGCATTGCCTTCGGCGGCCATCTTGACGGAATCGCCGAGCGCGAAGGCGATCTCGCCCTTGCCCTGCTGCAGCAGATTGAGGTTCTCGACCGAAGCCTTGGTGGCCTGCACCTGGGTGCGGGCGCCTGCGATGCCCTTGCTGTAGATTTCCGACAGCGCCACGCCGAGCGGGTAGTAGACGCCCGACGTGCCCCCGGTCAGCACGTTGATGAATTCCTGTGCCCTGGCCGAGGCAATGCCGAGTCCAAGCGAAAGCGCCATTGCGACGGCTGCAACGAACTTCGTTCTGAAATGGAACATCCGGTTTCCTCCCTGAAATATTGGCTGCCGCACCACCTCCTCGATGCGAACCGGCCGAGTTTAGACGGCGGGCCGCAAATGCCAACCCGCAATTGCATTCATTAGACGAACGGTTGAATGGATGCGGAAACAGCTCCCGGCTTGCGCGGGACGCGACCGTGGCCGAAAGATTTTTTCCGGCACCTGTCGAAATCGGCCCTTGCCGCGCGACATATGTCCGGCTCGCAAGGACGCGGCCTACGAAACCACGGAAGAAGACCCATGCGATACATGCTTTTGATCAACAACGACGAAGCCGCACTGGCGAACACGCCGATCGAAAAGGCTCAACAGATGAGCGCGGCCTATGGCGCCTATACCGAAGCGTTGAAGAAATCCGGCGCGTGGCTGGCCGGAGAAAGGCTGCGCCCGACTCAGGCAACCACCTCGGTGCGGATCACCGACGGCAAGACCAACGTGATCGACGGCCCCTATGCCGACACCAAGGAGCAGCTTGCCGGCTTCTACATGATCGAAGCGGCCGACATCGATACCGCCATCGAATGGGCGGCGCGCTGCCCGGCGGCCAGCACAGGCACGGTCGAGTTGCGGCCGATTTGGGAAATGGCCGAATACATGCCCAAGAAATGACGATGTGATGGACAGCAGCTCGCAGATTGCCCGGGCAGCCGCCGAGGCCGCCGCCCGGCAAAGCTACGGCAAGCTGGTCGCCTGGCTCGCGGCGCGCACGCGCGATGTGGCCGCCGCCGAGGACGCGCTGGCCGACGCCTTTGCCGCGGCGCTCGAACGCTGGCCGGAGACCGGCGTGCCGGAAAAGCCGGAAGCCTGGCTGCTTGCCGTGGCAAGGCGGCGGCGTGTCGACGCGGTGCGGCGGCGGCTCACCAGCGAAGCCGGCCGCGACCATCTCAAGCTGATTGCCGAGGAGGCGGAGGCGTGCATGACCGACCAGGACCTGCCCGACGAGCGGCTGCGGCTGATGTTCGCCTGCGCGCATCCGGCGATCGAACCTGGCGTGCGCGCGCCGCTGATCCTGCAGGCCGTGCTTGGTTTCGACGCCGCGACGATCGCCTCCGCCTTCCTGGTCCCGCCGGCGACAATGGGCCAGCGCCTGGTGCGGGCCAAGGCCCGCATCCGTGAAGCCGGCATTCCGTTCCGCGTACCGAAGCGAGCCGAACTCGGCGAGCGCCTGGATACCGTGCTGGAGGCCATATACGCGACCTTCGCCGAGGGCTGGTCCGACCCGGCGGGCACAGAGACGCGGCGCCGGAACCTGGCCACAGAAGGGATCTGGCTCGGCAGGCTGGTGGCCTCGCTGCTGCCGGACGAACCGGAGGCGCTGGGCCTGCTTGCGCTGATGCTGTTCGCCGAGGCGCGCCGTACCGCGCGCCGCGATGGGTCCGGAGATTATGTGCCGCTCGCCGAGCAGGATCATGCGCTGTGGGATCATGCCTTGATCGACGAGGCGGAAACCCTGCTCGGCCGCGCCGCCTCCATGGGCGTGATCGGCCGCTACCAGCTCGAGGCGGCCGTGCAGTCCGTTCACGCGGCGCGGCGGCTGAGCGGCGAGACCGACTGGGTGGCGATCCGCGAATTCTACGACGCGTTGCTTTCGATCGCACGATCGCCCGTGGTGGCGATCAACCGCGCGGTGGCGATCGCCGAAGCCGAGGGCGCCGTGGCGGGGCTGGCGGCGCTGTACGTGCTTGGCGACGACAAGCGGCTCAATGATTACCAGCCCTATTGGGCAGCGCGCGCCGGCCTTCTGGCCAGGCTCGGCCAGGTGCCGCAGGCGGTCGAAGCCTATGACCGTGCGATCGGCCTCGAAAGCGATCCGGCGGTACGCCGCTTCCTGCAGGAAAACGCGCGACGCTCAGGCATTGAAATGCCTGAGCGCGGTGCTTTGCCGATGAATTGTTCAGCCCGGCCACATTTCGTGCGATGCGTTGAGCGTTTTCATCAGCGGGTGCTCGCGAAGCCTGGCCCACAGGCGTTCGATGTCGGGCCAGGCAGTGCGTGCCTTGCCGCTGTCGGGATGCCAGGCCACCAGCATGGCCAAATAGATATCGGCCACCGACATCGCCTCGCCTGCCAGCCAGTCGCGGCCGCGCAAGGCGGCATCGACGACGGCAAAGCCGCGGTCCATCTCGGCCACGGCCGCCTGCTTGACGGCCTTGGCGCCGTCGGCGTCGGCCGTGTAGCGCGGCGCGTAGTAGAAACGCAGCACCGCCGGATAGAGGGCGGACGACATGAACGCCATCCAGCGCAGGAAGTCGGCGCGGGCCGGTTCATCGGCCGCCGGCGCCAGCCCGGCCCGCGGATGGCGTTCGGCGAGCAGGATGCAGATGGCCGCCGATTCGGTCAGCGAGCGGCCGTCCGGCAAGGTCAGCACCGGCACCTGGTTCAGCGGGCTGATGTGGAGGAAAGCGGGATCGGGCCGATCGGATTTCGGTACGTCGATCTGCTCGAACGGCGCCTTGGCCAGCGCCAGGGCCGCCTCGACAACGAAGCCGCCGCTGCCGGGACGGGTGTAGAGCTTGTACATGAGGTCCTCCGCCGGCCCTGCGGGGGCCGGGGGCGATATGAACCGGAAGCAGGGCGCTGCTCAAGCCCGTGGCATCCGCCACGGCGGGTTTTTTCAGCGGGCCAGGCTAAGCACCTTTGTGTTAGGCGCTCGGCAGGGGGCGTGTCGAAACTTGACAGGCGACGCGTCGTATCGCTTCGCCCAACGAAGACCCTAAGCGCCCAGCCCTTCGAACAGGATCGTCGACAAATAGCGCTCGGCGAAGGACGGGATGATCACCACCAGGTTCTTGCCCTTGTTCTCCGGCCGCGAGCCGACGACGATCGCCGCCTGCAAAGCGGCGCCCGAGGAGATGCCGACCGGCACGCCTTCCAGCCGGGCGACGAGGCGGGCATTGGCGACCGAATCCTCGTTCGAGACCGTGACGATTTCGTCATAGATGGTGGTGTCGAGGATTTTTGGCGCGAAGCCGGCGCCGATGCCCTGGATCTTGTGCGGGCCAGGCTGGCCGCCCGACAGCACCGGCGAGGTTTCCGGTTCGACCGCGACGACATGCAGCGAAGGCTTGCGCTTCTTCAGCACCTGGCCGACGCCGGTGATGGTGCCGCCGGTGCCGATGCCGGAGACGATGATGTCGACCTCGCCATGGGTGTCGTTCCAGATCTCCTCGGCAGTCGTCGTGCGATGGATCTCGGGATTGGCCGGGTTCTCGAACTGCTGCGGGATGATGGCGTTGGGGATGGTGGCCGCCAGTTCGTCGGCCTTGGCGATGGCGCCCTTCATGCCTTTCGGCCCTTCGGTCAGCACCAGTTCGGCGCCGAGCAGCGCCAGCATCTTGCGGCGCTCGACCGACATGGTCTCGGGCATAGTGAGGATCAGCTTGTAGCCCTTGGCGGCGGCGGCGAAGGCAAGCGCTATGCCGGTATTGCCCGAAGTCGGCTCGATCAGCGTCGTCTTGCCGGGAGCGATCTTGCCCGATGCCTCGAGCGCCTCGATCATCGCCACGCCGATACGGTCCTTGACCGAGGCGATCGGGTTGAAGAATTCGAGCTTGGCAAGGAGATGGGCAACGATGCCCTTCTCCTTGGCGAATTTGTCGAGCCGCACCAGTGGCGTGTCGCCGATCGTATCGGTGATGGAATTGTAGATGCGGCCACGGCCGGGAACACGGGCGGAGGCGGCGGACTTGTTCATTGGTTTGGCTCCCAGAATGTCAGGCGGATGGAACTGATCTCAGACGGATGGCCGCCAAGATAGGCCTTCCACGGACGCAAGATAGACCGTCGCCCGAAAATATCCGAGTGGGGCCCGTGTCTAAAACGCCTCGGCCTCGGAAAAGCGTTCCCGCAAAAGCCAGTCCGGCGGAATGCCTTGGCAAAAATGGCCCTATTGGCGGGCGGCGATCGCCGCCGCCGCGCCGACCATGAAACCGGCCGCGGTGCGGTTCAGCGCCTTCAGGGCGCGCGGCGAGCGCAGGAACCAGCGCGCCTTGGCCGCCAGCGCCAGATAAGGCACCAGCACCACGAACAGGACGAGGACGGTGAGTGCGGCGAGGATGCCGTAGTCGGCCAGCGTGATGGTCTTGAGGTCGACGATGGTCGGCGTGATGGCGAGATAGAAGATCATCGTCTTCGGATTGCCGAGCGTCACCGTCAGGCCGGCGAGGAAGCTCGACGCCAGCCCGCCCTTGCCTTTCCTGGCCTCGACCGTCTCGGGCGTGATGCCGGCGGTCCAGAAGCGCCAGCCGAGGAAGGCGAGATAGGCGACGCCGGCCCATTTGACGGCGAGGAACACCAGGCCGAAGGTCTGCGCGACAAAGGCAAGCCCAAGCACCACGGCGGTGAGATAAAGGAGGTCGCCGAGCATCAGGCCGAAGGACATGGCCAGCGACGAGCGGAAGCCGGAACCGAGCGCGCGCGCCACAAGCGCGGTGACGCCGGGGCCGGGAATGGCCGCGGCCAAGCCGAGGGCGGCGCTGTAGGCGAGGAAGCCGGTGAGGGTCATGGATCGAGCCTTGCGTCCGCGAAACTGCTGGGACGGCGCCTTGTCGCACAGAGTTTCGCGGGCGGGAATTGCCTGGAGCCGGATTTGGTTGCACCAGGCATGCCCCGTGCCCGGGACCTCCCAAGCGGATCAGGACCGCCCGTCGCCGTAGGTCACGCGCCAGATGGTGCCGTTGCCGTCCTCGGTGACGATCAGCGCGCCGTCGCTCGCCACCGCCACGCCGACGGGCCGGCCCCAGACCTCGCCGCCGGAGGTGAGGAAGCCGGTCATGAAGTCCTCATATTCGCCGGTCGGCTTGCCGTCCTTGAACTTGAGCCGCACCACCTTGTAGCCGGTCCTGTTGCCGCGGTTCCACGAACCGTGCAGGGCGACGAAGGCGTCGCCCCTGTATTCGGCCGGAAAACCGGATCCCGCGCGGACATTCCTGCCGTCGTAGAAGGCGATGTTGAGCGGCGCCGAATGCGCCTGCATCAGAATGTCGGGGACGGTGACCTTGCCGGCAAGGTCGGGACGCGCGCCCTTGTGGCGCGGATCCTCATTGTCGCCGATATAGTACCAGGGCCAGCCGTAGAAGGCGCCTTCCTTCACTTCGGTCGCATATTCGAACGGCACGTTGTCGCCGAGCGCGTCGCGCTCGTTGACCACGCACCACAGCGCGCCCGCCGCCGGCTGCATGGCCATGCCCGAACAATTGCGCAAGCCGGTGGCAACGATGCGGCCATTCCTACCGTCCGGGTCGAAAGCCCTGACGTCGGCGCGGCCTTCCTCCGCGCCCCAGGTGGCGCCGAGCGGCTTCGACCTGGCCCAGGCGTCGAGCCCGCCCCGCGGTTTTTTTGCCATGTCCTGGGCGGCGTTCGAACCGGAGCCGACCGAGAGATACAGCGTCTTGCCGTCCGGCGAGAACGCGACGTCGCGGGTCCAGTGATGAGTGGCCGGAATATCGCGGACGACGGTTTCCGGCTCGCCGGAGGCCTTCAGGTCGCCATCGCGGTAGGGAAAGCGCACGATGCTGTCGCTGTTGGCGACATAGATCCACTGCGGGCTGTCCCCTGGCGGATAGAAGGCGATGCCGTAGGGCCGGTTGAGATTGCGGGCGAAGATGCCGTCCCTGACAGGTTTCGCGCTGCCCTCGCCGAGACGGTAGACGCGGATCTGGTTGGCCTCGCTGTCGGCGACGAACAGGTCGCCATTGGGCGCGACACGCACGACGCGCGGATTATCGATGCCCGACGCGATCAGTTCCGCCGAAAAACCCGCCGGCAGCCGCGGCTCGGCGCCTCGAGGCCTTTGCACCGGACCGGCGCTGTTCGAAGCGGATCTGGTGACATAGGGCCGGGGCTGGTCTTGCGGCCTGATCAGCCGGCGCACGCCCGGCTCGTCGGCACGCCAGTCACCGAATGCGGCCGCGCCCTTCAGCACCGGCTCTGCCTGCTGGGCCAATGCCGTCGCGGCGAAGAGCAAGGCAGCAGGGAGCGCCACCGCGCCGGCAAGTCGGATCATCCCAGTCTCCAGCTTCTCGCTTCTTCATGCATGTCGTTGTCCCAAGACCGAGGTCACATGCACCAAGGGAACGGGCGGGCTCGGCAGTCGTTCCGGACGACACGGGGAGTTGAAGGAATTCGGGTCAGGTATCCGCGTCGAGATCGGCGTCGAGGTTCCTTTCCAGTTCGACGAGGTCGGCCGGCAGCGGCATGCCCATGGCGCGGATTTCGCGCAGCTTCTCGCGCAATTGCTCCTGCACTTCGCGCACATCCTCAGGCTGGTTGACCATCTCCTCCAGCAGCAGGCTGATCTGGGCCTTGAACGATTCCAGCGCCATCTTTTCTCTCCTCGGCCGGCTGGATCGATCCCAGCTCTCAGCGCAGCATGCGCGATATCAGCTGCGCCGTATAGTCGACCATCGGGACAATGCGGGCATAGTTGAGCCGGGTCGGGCCGATGACTCCGAGCGCGCCGACGACGCGGGCGTCCTTGTCGCGGTAAGGCGCCACGACCAGCGACGAGCCGGAGAGCGAGAAAAGCTTGTTTTCCGAGCCGATGAAGATGCGCACGCCCGGTCCCGCCTCGGCGAGGTCGAGCAGCTGGATCAGCCCGTCCTGCGTCTCCATGTCCTCGAACAGGTGGCGCAGGAGTTCGATGTCGGCCTGGGCGGTGACGTTTTCGAGCAGATTGGCGCGGCCGCGCACGATCAGGCGCGCCGGCAGGCCGCTTTCCGCGCCGGCCCACACCGCCAGCCCTTTCTCCACCAGGTCCTGCGACAGCGTGTCGAGCGCTGCCCTTGTCTCTTCCTTGATACGCTCGACCTCCGCCCGCGCCTCGGCCAGCGTACGGCCGCGAATATGGGCGTTGAGGAAATTCGAGGCCTCGTGCAATTGCGAGACGGTGATGCCGGCCGGCAGATCGATGACCCGGTTCTCGACGTCGCCGTTCTGCGACACCATCACGGTCAGCGCCTTGGTCGGTTCGAGCTGGATGAACTCGATGTGCTTAAGGGCCACCTCGTTCTTGGCGGCCAGCACCAGGCCGGCGCCGCGCGACATGCCCGACAGCATCTGGCTGGCCTCGGTCAGCATGTGTTCCAGGGTAGCGCCCGAGCCGGAGGCTCGCACCTGCGCCTCGATGCTGCGCCGCTCCTCGTCGGAGAGGTCGCCCAGTTCCATAAAGGCGTCGACGAAGAAGCGCAGGCCGGCCTGCGTCGGCAGACGGCCGGCCGAGATGTGCGGCGCGTAGATCAGGCCGAGATGTTCGAGGTCGCTCATCACGTTGCGGATGGTGGCGGGCGACAGCGAGGACGGCAGGATGCGCGACAGGCTGCGCGATCCCACGGGCTCGCCGTCCCTCAGATAGGAATCGACGATGCGCCGGAAGATGTCGCGCGAACGCATGTCGAGCGCCTGAAGTGCCGGCGTGTGAAGAGCGAGCGACTGCGAAGCGGGATCGACTGCCTTGGTCATTGCGGCCATAACCTCCGGTTCAAGGATATAGACTTCGCGGCGCTGCGCGCAACCCGGTGTCGTGTTGCGCGATCACCCCGGTGTCGCCGCGTTTGCGGCCGCCGGTCCATTTTCCTTTACGCCGTGCCCCGCATGCGTCTAAAAGCCGGCCAAGATTCAAAAAAGCTGACAAGAAAGCAGGCCGAATGCGCCCCTCCAAACGCCAGTTCGACGAAATGCGCGCCATCTCCTTCGAGCGCGGCATCTCCAAACATGCCGAAGGCTCGTGCCTGGTGAAGTTCGGCGACACGCATGTCTTGTGCACGGCAAGCCTGGAAGAAAAGGTGCCGGGCTGGATGCGCAATTCCGGGAAAGGCTGGGTGACGGCCGAATATGGCATGCTGCCGCGCTCGACAGGCGAGCGCATGCGCCGCGAGGCCTCCGCCGGCAAGCAGGGCGGGCGCACGCTGGAGATCCAGAGGCTGATCGGCCGCTCGCTGCGCGCCGTGGTCGACCTGCAGGCGCTGGGCGAGCAGCAGATCACCGTCGACTGCGACGTCATCCAGGCCGATGGCGGCACCCGCACCGCCTCGATCACCGGCGGCTGGGTGGCGCTCTACGATTGCCTGCGCTGGATGGAGGCCCGGCAGATGGTGAGCGTCGCCAAGGTGCTGAAGGACCATGTCGCGGCGATTTCCTGCGGCATCCATGACGGCCAGCCGGTCATCGACCTCGACTATATCGAGGATTCCTCCGCCGGCACCGACGCCAATTTCGTGATGACCGGCAAGGGCGGCATCGTCGAGATCCAGGGCACGGCCGAGGGCGAGCCCTTTTCGGAAGGGCAGTTCGCCGAGCTGATGGGCCTGGCCAAGAAAGGCATCCAGAGGCTGGTGAGTTTGCAGCAGATGGCGGTGGCGTAGTTTATTCATGCGGAGCTTGGGCACCCCCCTCTGCCCTGCCGGGCATCTCCCCCGCAAAGGGGGAGATCGGCTGTTGTCTAGAACTTCGCCAATAATCAGCATAGAACATCATGAGCCGGCGCTCACGCCGCCCATCTCCCCCTTGCGGGGGAGATGGCCGGCAGGCCAGGGGGGTGCCTCGTGATCCCCTCTGCCATTCTTGAATCCGCTCTTTATGTCAAAGACCTCGCCGCTGCCGAAGCCTTCTACACCGACATCCTCGGCCTCACTCCTCTCGGCAAGATCGAGGGCCGCCATCTCTTCTTCCGTTGCGGAGCCGGCGTGCTGCTGATCTTCAACGCCGAGGCGACCAAGGTCCCGCCCGCGCCCGACGCGAGGCTGAAAGTGCCGCCGCACGGCACATCAGGCGAAGGCCATCTCTGCTTTGCGGCGACCGCCGATGAAATCAGCCGCTGGAAATCCCATCTGAAGGCGAAGAACATCGCCATCGAAAGCGAATTCGAATGGCCGCAAGGCGGCCGCTCGCTTTATATCCGCGATCCTTCCGGCAATTCGATCGAATTCGCCGAGCCGAGAATCTGGGGACTTTGATGCATTCTCTCGATGGAAAAAAGATCGTCGTCGCCAGCCACAATGAAGGCAAGCTGCGCGAATTCGCCGATCTGATGGCGCCATTCGGATTCGAGGCGAAATCGGCGAAGGACTATGGCTTGCCCGAACCCGAAGAGACCGGCACCACCTTCCAGGAGAATGCCTATATCAAGGCCTTCGCCGCGGCCAAGGCGACGGGCCTGCCGGCGCTGTCGGACGATTCGGGCCTGTGCGTCGACGCGCTTGACGGCGCGCCCGGCGTCTACACCGCCAACTGGGCCGAAACGCCTGATGGCAGCAGGGATTTCGGCATCGCCATGCAGCGCACCGAAGTGGCGCTGCAGGAAGTCGGCGCCGCCTCGGCCGAGCAGCGCAAGGGTCGCTTCGTCGCCGTCATCTGCCTCGCCTTTCCCGATGGCGAGGCCGAATATTACCGCGGCGAGGCCGAAGGCACGCTGGTCTGGCCGCCGCGCGGCGAGCTCGGATTCGGCTACGACCCGGTGTTCCTGCCCGACGGCTTCAAAAAGACCTTCGGCGAGATGAGTGCCGAGGAAAAACACGGCTGGAAACCCGGCCAGGCCACGGCGCTGTCGCACCGCGCCCGCGCCTTCCAGAAATTCGCCCAAGCCCGATTGGGTCTGGCCAGGTCAGGTTCGGCATGATCAGGCCCGGCGCCACCATGCCGCTCGACCGCAGCCCCGGTTTCGGCGTCTATGTGCATTGGCCGTTCTGCGCGGCCAAATGCCCCTATTGCGACTTCAACAGCCATGTCCGCCACCAGCCGGTCGACCAGGAGCGCTTTGCCGCCGCCTTCGAGGCGGAACTGGCGACGATGCGCCAGCGCACCGGCCCACGCGAGGTGACCAGCATCTTTCTCGGCGGCGGCACGCCGTCGTTGATGAAGCCGGAAACGGTGGCCAGGGTCCTGGACGCCGTGGCGAAGAACTGGACGGTGCCCGACGGCATCGAGGTGACGCTGGAGGCCAATCCCTCCTCGGTCGAAGCCGAACGCTTTCGCGGCTATCGCGCGGCGGGCGTCAACCGGGTCTCGCTCGGCGTGCAGGCGCTGAACGACAAGGATCTGCGCTTCCTTGGCCGGCTGCACAATGTGGACGAGGCGCTGCACGCGATCGGGCTCGCGCGGGAGATATTCCCAAGGCTCTCCTTCGACCTGATCTACGCACGGCCAGGCCAGACGCCGGAGGCCTGGGCATCGGAGCTCGAACAGGCGATCGGCCACGCCGCCGACCATCTGTCGCTCTATCAGCTGACCATCGAGGAAGGCACGCCGTTCCACGCGCTGCACGCGGCGAAGAAATTCATCATCCCCGACAACGACCACGCCGCCGACCTTTATGCGCTGACGCAAGAGGTGACATCAGCCCATAGTTTGCCGGCGTATGAGATCTCAAACCACGCCCGGCCGGGTGCCGAAAGCCGGCACAATCTGACCTACTGGCGCTATGGCGAATATGTCGGCGTCGGCCCCGGCGCGCATGGCCGCTTCGTCGAGAACGGCCACCGCGTCGTGACCATCGCGGAGAGGATGCCGGAAACCTGGGCCAATCTGGTCGAGGCCAAGGGCCATGGCGTCACCGGCGGCGAGACCCTGACGCGCTCCGAAGAGGCTGACGAGTTCCTGCTGATGGGACTGAGGCTGGCGGAAGGCATCGACCTGTCGCGTTACGAAGCGTTTTCCGGGCGCGGCCTGTCGAGCGCGCGGCTGTCGGTGCTGCAGGGCGAAGGGCTGGTGGCGCCGATCGGCAACGCCCGCCTGCGCGCCACGCCCGCCGGCATGATCGTGCTCGACGCCGTGGTGGCCGATCTGGCGCGGTAGGCGGGGATGCTGCTCCCAATCTCGAAGCCAAGATTACGCTTCTGGAGGCAGCTGTTTCGCGGTATCTGAGTTGAGACCCGACCGGTGAGGCTATCCGAATGAACCTGACGCTTTCCTGGCAATTCTGGGCGCTGTTGTCGGCGACTTTCGCGGCACTGACGGCGATCTTTGCCAAGGTCGGCATCGAGACCATCAATTCCGATTTCGCCACCCTCATCCGGACAGCCATCATCCTGGTCGTGCTTGCGGCGATCCTCGCCGCCAGCGGCCAATTCCAATCGTGGGCCTCGATCTCCGGGAAGACCTGGCTTTTCCTCGGCCTGTCGGGACTGGCGACCGGAGCCTCGTGGCTCTGCTATTTCCGCGCGCTGAAAATCGGCAATGCGGCGCAGGTGGCGCCCATCGACAAGCTAAGCGTCGTGCTTGTGGCGGTGTTTGGCACGGTCTTTCTCGGCGAGCGGCTCACCGGTGCGAACTGGCTTGGCGTCGCCCTTATCGCGGCGGGCGCGGTGCTGGTCGCTTATCGAGGGTAGTGCTGCGCCGTGGCGGGCGTTCTTGGTTTCGAGACGGGTGATGAAAATATCGAAGCGATTGGGCATCGTCCGGTCAGTGCTCCGTCGTGCTGTCGGGTTCGTTGTCGGGTAGCTTGATCTCTGGTGGCGGGCGGCGCGCGGGCCCCTGCTTGCCGTCCGTGGTGGCGGGCGGCTTCCCGTCTCCTTGCGCGGCAAAGCGCTTGCGGCCTGCATAGTAGGGCTCGAAAGCGTCCTGTATGGTCAGTCTGTCCATCCTGTCCTCCCGGGGGAATCAGGGGCTAAATCTGCGAAAGACGGTTTCGTTCCCTACTGTGGCGAAGGAATGGCGCTCGCCTTGCATTACAGCGGCTTTTGCAACCCGGCGCGGGCCGTGCCAAACAGGGCGGATGATTTCGGAACGTCCTTCGCGGCTCCATCTGGACGCGGGCGCGCCGCTGACGGAGAAGGCACCGGTGACTGGCGAGACGGGAAAGCGCAGCTATGTGATCGGGCAGACCGAGATCGCGGCCCGGCCGCTCGAACCCGCGCTCTATCTGGTGGCGACGCCGATCGGCAATCTCGCCGACATCACGCTGCGCGCGCTTGAGACGCTGGCCGCCGCCGACATGGTCGCCTGCGAGGACACGCGCGTGTCGCGCGTGCTGCTCGACCGCTACGGCATCCGCCGCCGCACCACGGCCTATCACGAGCACAATGCCGGCGAGGCCGGGCCAAAATTGATAGCGGCGCTCCAGTCGGGGCAGAGCGTGGCGCTGATCTCGGATGCCGGCACGCCGCTGGTTTCCGATCCCGGCTACCGGCTGGTCGGCGAGGCGCTCGACCAGGGCATTCGCGTCGTGCCCATCCCCGGTCCGTCCGCGCCGCTTGCCGCGCTCACCGCATCCGGCTTGCCTTCGGATGCCTTCCTGTTCTCCGGCTTCCTGCCGGTCAAGGCGGGGCAGCGGCTGGCGCGGCTGGACGCGCTTAAAGCGGTGCCGGCGACGCTGATCTTCTTCGAATCGCCGCGCCGGCTGGCCGAGTCTCTCGGCGCGATGGCCGAAGCGCTTGGCGGCGAGCGCAAGGCAGCGATCGGCAGGGAATTGACCAAGACCTTCGAGGAGATGCGCACCGGCACGCTGCGGGCGCTGGCCGACCACTATGCGGCGGCCGATACGCCGAAGGGCGAGATCGTGGTGTGCGTCGGTCCGGCCGAAGCCAGGGCGGACGAGCCGGCCGATATCGACCGGATGCTGTTGTCGCTCGCCGCCGAAATGCCGGCTTCGAAGGCGGCGGCGGAAGCGGCGAAGATGACCGGCGGCCAGAAGCAGGCGCTCTACCGGCGGCTGCTGGAACTCAGGGATGCCTCTGGAGAGGGCCGTGGCTAGGCTCCCGAGCGTCAGCCGTCAAAAGGCCTACCGGCGCGGCCATCGCGGCGAGTGGCTGGCGGCGGCGGCGCTGGTGCTGAAGGGCTACCGGATCCTGGCGCGCCGCCATCGCACCCGTTTCGGCGAGATCGACCTGATCGCAAGGCGCGGCGACCTGGTGCTGTTCGTCGAGGTCAAGGCCCGCCGCACGCTGATGGAGGCAATGGAGGCGATCGCCCATGAATCGGAGCGCCGCATCGAAGGCGCCGCCGACATCTGGCTGTCGCGCCAGCCGGATTACGGCAGGCTGTCGATACGGTTCGACATGATCGCCGTGCTGCCATGGCGCTGGCCGGTGCATGTCCCGAACGCGTTTTACGGGCGCAATTGAGGGCTGCGTCGCTCGGGTTCAGTGTTCGACGGGCCATTCGCCCGCGCCAAGTGCCGCGATCGCCGCGATCGCCGCGATTATGCGCCGGAACGCCTCGGCGGCAGCCGGCACGGTGGTGCGGGCGCGCAGGAAACTGTGCACGAGGCGCTTCTCCTCGTGCCAGCTCGCTTTGCCGCCGGCGGCCAGGATGCGGTCGCGATAGGCCTCGCCGTCCGACGACAGCGGGTCGCATTCGGCGGTAACGACAATGGTGGGCGGCAGGCCGGAGAAGTCGGCGGCGCGCAGCGGCGAGAAGGTCGGATCGTCCGGCGCCTGTCTCTTGGCCGAGCGGACGTGGCGGTAGAAAGCGACGTCGCCGGTCGACAGAAGCGGCGCCTCGGCATGCTCGATGTAGGAGCGGGCAGTCTCGTCGCCGCCGAGGCCGGGATAGATCAGCACCTGGCCGGTCGGCCTCTTCGCGCGAGCGCGCGTCGCGTGACTGACCGCCGCCGCCAGATTGCCGCCGGCGCTCTCGCCGGACAGCAGCAGTGGCCCGTTCGCTCTAGCCGCCGCCCATTCGAAGGCGGCCAGAGCGTCGTCGAAGGCGGCGGGGTGGAGATGTTCGGGCGCCAGCCGATAGTCGACCGAGAGCACGGCAAAGCCGGTGCCGGCGCAGATCTCGGCGCAGATGTCGTCATGGCTGTCGAGCCCGCCCAGGATGAAGCCGCCGCCATGGTAATAAAGCACCGTGGCCCGCGCGGCCGTGCCTGCCATCCCGTAGTGCCGCACCGCGATGTTCCGGCCGGGGGCGGCGATGAGGTCGTCGCTCGCCGTCACCCCCGGCGGATAGGGCTGGCGAAGCGCCCGGCACATCCTGTCATAGATCGCACGCTGCTTGGCGATCGGCAGGTCGATCGTCTCGGGCGGATACCAGGCGTTGATGCCGTCTATATAGGCCCACAGCGCAGGGTCGAGCCGCGTCGCGTATTTGCTGCGACCGGTCATTTCAGTGCTGCCCACGGTTTCGGAAGGCATTGCCTCAAAGCTCGCTGTAAAGCCTGGCCGCGTTTTCAAAGCTGAAGCGCAGCGGCACCGAGCCCTCGACCTGCCAGACGGCGACGCTCTCGCCAGCCAGCAGCAGGCAGGCGCCGTCGGTGTCGGTGACGGCGCCGCCATAGAGCCGGTTGGCGAGGTTTAGGATTGCGGTCTGGTGCATGGCGGCACTGCCGCTGCCGCAGGCGTCCTTGACCAGCAGCACGCGAAAGCCGCGCGCCACGGCGTCCTTCACGGTGGCATCGATGCAGGCCTCGGTCCACACGCCAGATATGACCAGCCATTCGACGCCGGAAGCCTTGAGCCGATCGGCGGCCGGTCCCGCGCGGAAGGCGCTGGCCTCGGCCTTGATCAGCAGCGCCTCGCCATCAGCAGGCGCCACCTCACGGCAGATCTCGGTCAGCGGATCGCTCTTGTCGGAGAAGGCCGACTTGCCGTCGGTTCCAACAGGGTGAAAGGGCCGCTCCTGCTTGTCGAGATCGACAATGTAGGCCCAGTGATAGAGCGGCACATTGTTCTGCCGCGCCGCCGCCTGCAGCCGCTGGACGTTGGCGAGAATCTTGTCAAAACCCTCGACCAGGTAGCGCGGGTCCTGCCGGTGCTCTTCCTGCAGGTCGATGAAGACAGCGGCCACGGTGCCGCGCTTGACGGAGATAGGGCTTTTCATGCGGATGCGCCTGGCCCCCAAGATACTTCCAAACGCTGGAGGGACAGAGGGGGGCGCCAAGGAATGAGGCGCTCGTTCTTCAGCTGCGGTACGTCAACTAAACCGGCCGCTGGCATCAAACCTGCTTCTCCAGAAACTCATCCTCATAGGGAAAGCGCGACAGGAGCTCGGTGCCGGTCTCGGTGATCAGGATTTCGTCCTCCAGCTTGACGCCCTCGCGGCCGCCCTTCTCGCCAATATAGCTTTCCACGCTCACCACCATGCCTGGCACGATATGGCCGTCGCGACCATAGGTTTCGTAGTCCATGGCGTGCGCGATGAAGGGCGTCTCGCCATGCATGCCGACGCCGTGCATGACCGAGGTGTAGCGCTGGTCGACGAAGCGGTCGGGGATCTTCCAAGCCTTTTCGGCGATCTCGCGGAAAGCCATGCCGGGCTTCACGATCGAGATATTGTGCTGAACCTGGTCGTGCGCCATGCGGTAGAGCGATTTCTGATAGGGGGTCGGCTTGCCGGGCCCGCAGCGGAAGGTGCGCGAGAAATCCGAATAATAGCCATAGCAGCCGATCGTGTCGGTATCGAGCGCCAGCAACTCGCCCGGCCGGATTTTTCGCCCGCTGGCCTCGTTGAACCAGGGATTGGTGCGCTGGCCCGACGTCAAGAGCCGCGTCTCGATGAACTCGCCGCCCTGGCGGATGACCTCGCCATACATGATGGCGAACAGCTCGTTCTCGGAAACGCCGGGCTTGATCGCCTCGCGCACGGCATAGACGGCGGCTTCCGCGCCGGCCATCGACACCTGCAGGCATTTCACTTCCTCCGGCGTCTTGACCGCGCGCACCGCCAGGATCTCGCCCTGGCAATCCCGGACCTCGCAACCGCGCTTTTCCAGCGCCAGCGCCTGCAGATGGCTGCAACGGTCGAGCCCGAGTTTCATCGAGCCGCCGCCATGCTGCTTCAGGAGTTCGGCGATCTCGTCGGCGAAGGGACCGGCGGTCTCGTCGTCGCGGCCCGATACCGACGACCAGACGAGCTTGGAAGGACGCGCCTCGTCGATCGTGTCGAGCACCATCGAGACATGGTAGCTCTGCGGATATTCGAACAGCACGATCGGCCCTTCGGTCGGAATGAAGAAATAACGGGTCGAGTTGCGCAGAAAATAGCCGAACATGTTGCGCGAGCCGGTGGCGTAGCGCTGGTTGTACGGGTCGAACAGCACCACGCCGCCATAGCCGGCCTCGCGCATCCAGCCGCGCAGCTTGGCCAGCCGGCCTTTTCGAAGGGCGTCGGCATCGATGAAGGACGGCTCGGTGTCGGACAGCCACATGCCGCCCGCCGAATCGGCCGCCGCGGGGTGGCGCATGCGGTCCTTGAAGTCGACGTCTTCAGTGCTGTCGGGGTCGAATACGACGATGCTCATGGGGGCTGACCTTGGGTGGTTTGCAAGATCAGACCATGGCGCAGGCGGTAACGAGGGATTGTGCGGAAAACCGCGCTTGTTGTGCGAGATGCCGCTAGGGTAATAAGAGATGCAGGTGCCAAGCGCCCCCCTCTGCCCTGCCGGGCATCTCCCCCTCAAGTGGGGAGATTGGCAGCTTTGACCTCGTCGCTTCTTCGGTGAAAATTGGCGAAAGCTGTTGTGACGTTCGATCTCCCCCTTGAGGGACCCTCGTATGGGAGATGGCCGGCAGGACAGAGGGGGGCGCTGTCCCGCCAACATCTCTCAGCGCCAGCAAGACCTCTAATGCCGTCGCGCCAGCTTCGGAGGATGGCCATGCTCCTCCCGAAAAGCCCGGGCGAAGCTCGACATCGAGGCAAAGCCGCAGGCGAGCGCCACGTCGCGCACGGCGAGGGTCGAGTGCGCCAGGAGATCGGCGGCGCGTTTCAGCCTGAGCCGCCGATAGTAGCCATTGGGCGAGATGGCGAGTTCGGAGCGGAAGGAGCGTTCGAGCTTATCGGACGACACGCCGAGCCGCGCAGTGAGCTCCGCCATGCCGAGCCGCTCCTCGACCGCGTCCTCCATGATGGCGATGGCCGACAGCACCAGCTCGTTCCGCACGCCGGTACGGAGGCGCAGCGGCATCAGCTTGCGGTCGACGCTGGAGCGCAGCTGGCTGTGCACGAACCATTCGGCGACGCCGGCCGCAAGCTCGGCGCCGTAGTCGCGGGTGATGATCTCCAGCATCATGTCGAGGCTGCCGACGCCGCCCGCCGAGGTGAAACGCTTGCGGTCGATGACGTAGAGGTCGCGCCTCAGCTCGACGTTGGGAAAGGCCTCGGTGAAGGCGGCCTGGCTGGTCCAGTGCAAGGTGCAGGCATGGCCGTCGAGCAGGCCGGCGCGGGCGAGGAAGAAGGCGGCATCCGCCACCGCGCCGATATGGGCGCCATTGCGCAAGCTGCGGCGGATCCAGCTTGCCGCGTCCTCGGCGACGAGATGATCGGCATCGCCGCCCGAGCAGACGACGATGCGGTCGACCTTCGGCGCATCCTCGGCGTAGAAGCGCGGCTGGATGACGACGCCGTTCGAGGCCTCGACCACGCCCTGGGTAGCGCCGACGATGATCCAGCGATAGCATTCCCGCTTCGCCAGCACATTGGTCGCGCGCAGCGGCTCGATGACCGAGCTGAACGCCATCATCGGAAAGCCGGGGAAGACCAGCACCGCGAAAGTGAGGGGAGCGTCTGGAGATGTGTCGCGCGTGGCCATAGGCGCTACATCTCGGGCAGATGGGGTTTGGGGTCAACGGGGTTGTGGCTGGCTTTCTGCGAAGTTGGCGCTGCCCCTCATCCGCCTGCCGGCACCTTCTCTCCGTATGGTGACGGGGAGAAGGGAGATACCGCAACCCCGGCTCCCTCTTGCCGCCGTTGATAATTGGCGCAAATCGAGACACAGCGCCCCTCTCCCCGTCACTATACGGGAGAGGATGCCGGCAGGCAGGTAAGGGGCAGCGCTGGCTTGGAGACTGGCTCGTCTCAGCGGGAGCGCCGCCGCTCAGCCCCCCAGCGCCTGCTCCAGATCGGCGATCAGATCGTCGCCATCCTCGATGCCCGCCGACAGCCGCACCAGCGAATCCGATATGCCGATCTCTTCGCGCTTTTCCGCCGGGATCGATCCATGCGTCATCAGCGCCGGATGCTCGATCAGGCTCTCCACGCCGCCGAGGCTTTCGGCCAGCGTGAACAATTGCGTGCGTTCGAGGAAGCGTTTCGTGCCGGCGAGGTCGCGGTCGAGCACGGCTGATATCATGCCGCCGAACGCATGCATCTGCTGGACGGCAACGGCATGCTGCGGATGGCTGGCCAGACCGGGATAGATGACCCGGCGCACATCCTTGCGGGCTTCCAGCCACTGCGCGATCTTGAGGCCGTTCGCCGAGTGCCGCTCCATCCTCAGCGCCAATGTCTTGAGGCCGCGCAGGGCGAGAAAACTGTCGAACGGGCCCGAAATGGCGCCGATGGCGTTCTGCAGGAATTTCAGGCGATCGGCCAGATCCTTGTTGTCGCCGACAACAGCCACGCCGCCGACCATGTCGGAATGGCCGTTGAGGTACTTCGTCGTCGAATGCACCACGACGTCGATGCCGAGCTCCAGCGGCCGCTGCAAATAGGGGCTGCAGAATGTGTTGTCGGCGACCGAGAGGATGCCCTTGCGCCTTGCAAGGGCTGCGACGCCTTCGAGATCGACGATGCGCAGCAGCGGGTTGGTCGGCGTCTCGACCCAGAGCATTTTCGTCTCCGGGCGGATTGCCGCCTCTATAACCGCAAGGTCGGTGCAGTCGACGAAGCTCACCTTGAGATCGGCGGAGCGCTTGCGCACACGCTCCATCAGGCGGAAGGAGCCGCCATAGATGTCGTCGGTGGCGACGATGTGGGCGCCGGAATCGAGCAGTTCCAGCACGGTGGCGATCGCCGCCAGCCCGGAGGCGAAGGCGAAGGCAGCCGAGCCGCTTTCGAGATCGGCCACCGCGCGCTCGAAGGCAAAGCGCGTCGGATTCTGGCTCCGGGCATATTCAAAGCCCTTGTGCACGCCGGGCGACTGCTGGCCATAGGTCGAGGTGGCGTAAATCGGCACCATCACCGCTCCGGTCAGGGGATCGTGGCTCTGGCCGCCATGGATGGTGCGGGTGGAGAAGGCCAGGCGGTTCTTTCCGGATGCGGTCATCGTGCACGGCGCCTCAAATGGTTGATCAGGTCGATGCGGGTTATCAGGCCGACGAACTCGTCGCCGTCGAAGATGATGGCGACCTCGTTGCGGTCGAATACCGGCAGCAGCGCGTCCAGCGTCTGGCTGGCCTGCAAAGTATGCAGATTGGAGGTCATCGCCGTGCGTACCGGCGCGTTGAAGCGCTCCCAGCGGCCCTCATAGGGGCCGTCGACCTTGGCCAGAATGTCGCTTTCGTCGACGATGCCGACCAGCTTGCCGTCGTCGAGCACCGGCAGCTGCGAGACATCGGAGCGGCGCATGCGGCCATAGGCGTTGAGCAGGCTTTCGTCCGGACCGACATAGACGGTGTCGCCGGTGCGGTGGGTGCGCATCACCAGGTCGCGCAGGTCGCCATGCTGCTCGTGCTCGGCCAGCCCCTGCTCGGCCAGCCAGAAATCATCGAAGACTTTCGACAGATATTTGTTGCCGCTGTCGCAGACGAAGGTGACGACGCGCTTGGGCGACGTCTGCTCGCGGCAATAGCGCAAGGCGGCCGACAGCAGCGTGCCCGAAGACGAGCCGGCCAGGATGCCTTCCCGGGACAGGAGATCGCGCACCGCCAGCATGCTCTGCTTGTCCGATATGGAATAGGCCTTCTTGACCAGCGACAGCTCGGCATTGGGCGGCACGAAGTCCTCGCCGATGCCTTCCACAGTCCAGCTGCCGGCCTCCACCATCTTGCCGGTCTTGATCAGCGGCGCCAGCACCGAGCCGACCGGATCGGCCAGCACCATTTCCGTCTTCGGCGATGCCTTGGCGAAGAACCGGCCAAGGCCGGTCAGCGTGCCGCCTGAGCCGACGCCGACCACCACCGCGTCGACATCGCCGTCGAGCTGCGAAAAGATTTCCGGACCCGTGGTGGTTTCATGCGCCTCAGGGTTGGCCGGATTGGCGAACTGGTTGGCGTAGAAGGCGCCGGGCAGCTCGGCCGCGATTTTTTCGGCCATGTCCTGATAATATTCGGGGTGGCCCTTGCCGACATCGGAGCGCGTCATGCGCACTTCCGCGCCCAGTGCGCGCAGGTGCTGGATCTTCTCGCGCGACATCTTGTCGGGCACGACCAGGATGATGCGGTAGCCCTTGGGGATGCCGACCTGGGCCAGCCCCAGGCCCGTATTGCCGGCCGTCGCCTCGACAATCGTGCCGCCTGGCTTCAGCCTGCCCTCCTTCTCGGCCGCCGCGATCATCGACAGCGCGATACGGTCCTTGATCGAGCCGCCGGGATTCTGGCTTTCGAGCTTGATGAACAGCCGGCACTTGCCGGTGTCGAATTGGGTCAGCTCGACCACGGGGGTCTGGCCGATCAGGTCGAGCACCGATCCGTAAGGCGGCCGCAGGCGCGACGTTGCGTTTTCCGAAGCGGCGCTTTCCAAAGGGGCGCTATCCGAGGGCGCGATCTTGTGCCTGCTCATATCGATGCTCCATGATCAAGCGGCCGCCTCGTGCAGGGGCGGCAGCGTACCCTCTTTTCCAGCCCTTTGCAGTGGGAAAGAAGATAGATCGTGCCAATCGACCGGCCAGATGGAGAATGAAATTCCGGGTTGCGACGCGCAATGGCTGCAGGACTGTGCGGCACGCCCCCTCTGGCCTGCCGTAGAGCGCCGACGTCAACACTTTACCCCAGCAGCTGCTTGCTCAGCCTCGCACACTGGACGCGAATATCCGGGATGGCGTCGATCTCGAAGAAGGTGCCTCTGGTCAGCGGGCCGACGGCGAGGATTTTCCTGGACACCGTGCCGTCGCCGGCGATGATCTCGCAATTGGCCGTCACGTCGAGGCCGATGCGCAGCGGATCCGGCCGCGCCAGCCCGCGGTCGACCAGCGAGCGCACGACGCTGTTCGACGAGGCCGAGATGTCCCTGACGATACCGGAGCAATCATAGATGCGGGCGACCTCGAACCTCTCCAGCCGCTTGGTGTGGCGCGACTGGACCTGGACCGTGAACTCGCCGCCCGCCGCGATGTCGACGACACGGCCGGCGACGAGGCGGATGCGGCCGGACTGCACGGCTTGCGTGACGCGGGCATGGACCTCGGGCGCCATGCGGTGGCGGTGGATGTCCCACCACGCCTTGGTGTGCTCGACGAAACGACGCTTGGCGGAGGCCGGCCAGTTCTGCCAGATCTTCTGGTTGAACGGGCGAAGGCCGTCGACGACGTCGCGCCAGTCGATGCCGGCCTTCTGGTTTTCCCGGATCAAATCGCGGAACCAGCCGACGAAATAGGAAAGCTGGGTGCCGAGCGGGATATCGGCGACGTCGAGCTTGATCGGATTGCCCTTGCGGTGCGGCGAGGGCAGCAGGCCGCGCCGCGACACCGCGACGATCTCGGCGCGGTGGCCGCGCTGTTCGAGGGCGAGGAACGCGTCGACCATGCTGAGGCCCGTTCCCAGCACCATGACGCTCCGGTCGGGATCGAGCGCGGTGTCGGCCTCAGACCCCATCCGAACCGCATGGCCTTGCCCCATGGCCGGCACCTCGTCATGGCCGGTGGCGAGCACCGCCAGATGGGCGACGACGCTGGTACCGTTGGCGAGCGCCACTTCGACCCCCGAGGCCGTGGGCGAGATCGACAGGCTCTCCTCATGGATCAGCCGAAGCCGTCCGGTCTCCCTCTCGCGCGCCTTGAGATCGTCCAGCAATTCGCCGAGATAACGGGCATAGATGCTGCGCGGCGCGTAGACCGGCGCCTGCTCGGGCGTTGCCAGGCCGCGTTCCACCAGCCAGCGCCAGAAATTGCCGGGATCGTCGGCATAGGCGCTCATGCCGGCGGCGCTGACGTTCAGCACATGCGCGGAGAGCAATGTGGAGTAGGCGATGCCCTGGCCGAAATGCGGGCGCTTCTCGATCAGCGTGACGCGAAGGTCGGGATTGGGCTGTCTCAGCAGATGCGCGGCGAGCACGACCCCGCTGGCGCCGCCGCCGACGATGATGATCGAGTTGCCGCGGCCGCTCATGCCAGCCCCGTGCGACGCGCCGGCGTCAGGCCTTCACCGCAACCGGCAGATCGTCGCTCGCGACCGAGAGGTCGTCGAGGCCCCTTGCGACCCCAAGGTCGTCGAGGCCGATGTCGCGCATCTCGGCGAGGCTGCGCTGGTCGAGCACCTCGGCGATCGCTTGCCGGACTTCCAGCATCAGATGTCGAACCTGGCATGTCGCCTCGTTACAGTCTTCGCAGCGCTGGTATTGGGTACGGCTGGCGCAAGGGATCGGCGCCAGCGGGCCGTCGAGCACACGCACGACATGGCCGACCCTGATTTCCTCCGGTGGCCGCGCCAGGCGATAGCCGCCATCCTTGCCTTTGCGGCTCTGCACGAAACCGGCATTGCGCAATTCGCCCAGGATGGCGTCGAGAAACTTCTTCGGGATGCTGTTGCCGGTCGCGATGTCGTTGACGAAGGCAAGCTGCCCGGCCGGCATCCGCGCCAGATGGACGAGCGCCTTGAGGCCGTACTTGCCTTTCTTGGTGAGCATGATCCGAACGTTTCTCTGTCATGCGATGGCTCGAGGCCATCCTTTGCGAAACGCCTGGCGTGCCTCCCGCCGCGCTCAAGCATCCATGACGCATAAATTCTACCAACATGATATACAAGCCAATCGCGATTGATCTTGCTTGATTTCAAGCCATTGCGGCCATTTTGGACCTGACTTGTGACTCCGGGGACACAAACCGTGGCCCGACGGCCTGAGACTGATGCCGCCGGCGATCGCCGCGATATGGGTGGGTATGACCTCTCATCGCCGCCTCCAGGTTCTATGTCGATAAGTTTACTATACTTAAACGCGAACAGGCGGAACATGTTTTTAAATTCCCATCCGTCTGAAGCATGGATTTGCCTTTCAAGCGGCTGCAGTGTGAATTCTCGTTCTCGATCGGTGGCCGGTAGCGGGGCCGAGCTTCCCGAACGTGATGACGTCGCCACTCTTGAAGCGCCATAGCCGCCAAATCCGCTTGGGGACCTCGGCACCGGCAGCTTTTTCCAACAAATCCAGCCCCGCTAGAAGAATTTAACTCTACAAGAACCATAGAATTAGCGAACTATCATGAAGCAATCCGGTTTTCCCCTGTTTCATGGAGCCCTTGATGTCCACCACCATTTCGCGACGCATCCTTCTCCTGTCTACGGCCGCACTTGCCGGCGCCGCCTTCCTCGGCCCGGCTTTTGCCGACGACCTCAAGATCACCATCGGCTACCAGACGGTGGTCGAACCCTCCAAGGTGCCGCAGGCCGATGGTGCCTATGAAAAGGCCACCAAGGCCGCCATCGACTGGCGCAAATTCGATTCCGGCGCCGATGTCATCGCCGCGGTCGCATCCGGCTCGGTCGACATCGGCTATGTCGGTTCGAGCCCGCTGGCGGCGGCGGCGAGCCGCGAATTGCCGGTCCAGACAATCTTCGTCGTCGGCCTGATCGGGCCATCCGAGGCCCTGGTCGCACGCAACGGCGCCGGCATCGAGAAGGTCACCGACCTCGCCGGCAAGAAGGTGGCCGTGCCCTTCGTCTCGACGACGCATTACAGCCTGCTTGCCGCGCTGAAACATGAGAATGTCGACCCGAAATCGGTCGAGATCCTCAATCTCAGGCCGCCGGAAATCGCCGCTGCCTTTTCGCGCGGCGATATCGATGCGGCTTATGTCTGGGATCCGGCGCTCGGCCAGATCAAGACATCAGGCAAGGTGGTGCTGGATTCCTCCCAGGTCGCCGCCTGGGGCGCGCCGACCTTCGACGCCTGGATCGTGCGCACCGACTTTGCCGAAAAGAACCCGGAAGCGGTGCGCGACTTCGTCAAGGTGACGGGTGCGGCCTATGCCGAGTACCTGGTCAAGCCCGATGCCTGGTCGGCAGCGTCGCCGCAGGCGGCCGAGATCGCCAAGCTGACCGGCGCCAAGGTCGAGGAAGTGCCTGAACTGCTCAAGGGCTATGTCTTCCCGACACTCGAAGAACAAGCCTCCGACAAGTTCCTCGGCGGCGGCACGGTCAAGGCGATCGCGGCCGCGTCCGCCTTCCTCAAGGAGCAGGGCAAGGTAGACGCCGTGCTGCCGGACTATTCGAAATATGTGACATCGAAATACGTCACCGAGGCGCTGGCCTCGAACTGACCCGAGCGTTGGAGCGCCCCATGCCACGACGGGCAGGTGGCGCCCCGATGAGACGCGCGCGGCTTTCCTGACGCCGCGTGTCGTCTATCCCGGAGCCGCTGACGAGGCTCTGCTTCGGGCAGGCGGACTTCAACGAACTCCTGCGAGGGCTCATGTCGCATCTCGTGCTCGACAGAATCTCGATCCACTATGACGGCCAGCCCGCACCCGCCGTCGAGCGGGTATCGATCGACGTCGCCAGCGATGACTTCGTCGTCCTTGTCGGCCGTTCCGGCTGCGGCAAGACCTCGCTGCTCAATGTAGCCGCCGGCTTTGTCGCGCCGGCACGCGGCACGGCCGCGATCGACGGCCGGCCGATCGCAGCACCCGGTTCGGACCGTGCGGTGGTGTTCCAGAACGACGCGCTGTTTCCTTGGCTGACGGCGCGCGAGAACGTCGCCTTCGCGCTCAGGCTGCGCGGTGTCGGGCCATCCGAGCGGGCGCGCCGCGCCGACGAATTGCTCGGCCTGGTCAAGCTCACCGATGCCGGCGACAAGCGCATCTGGGAGCTGTCCGGCGGCATGCGCCAGCGCGTCGGCCTTGCCCGGGCGCTGGCTGCCGAGCCGCAATTCCTGCTGCTCGACGAGCCGCTCGGCGCGCTCGATGCGCTGACGCGCGAGCGCATGCAGACGACGCTGCTCGACCTGTGGACAACAAGCAATGTCGGCGTGCTGATGGTCACGCACGGCATCGACGAGGCGCTCGTGCTCGCCACCCGCATCGTCGTCCTGGCGCCCGGGCCGGGCCGGGTGGTGCGGATCTTGGAGCCGGGCTTCTCCAGGCGCTACGCAGCGGGCGAGGCCATCCGCGCCATCAAGGCCGATCCTGGCTTCGCCGCGGCGCGCGGCGAACTGACCGACGCGATCTTCGAGGGAGAGGCGGCATGACCATTTTCTCCTCCTACACCGAACGCTCCGGCTCCAGGACCGAAGAGGCCGACGGCCTGTCGGTGCCATGGTCGCGCCCGGTCCCGAAGCGCAAGGGCGTTTCGGCGCGCATGGTCAGCGCGGCCACCATTCTTCTGGTGCTGGCGCTTTGGACGCTGTCGGCCCGCCTGCAACTGGTGTCGCCGGTATTCCTGCCCTCGCCTGTCGCGGTGTGGAACAAATTCATCATCGTCGCCCGCGATGGCTTTGTCGACGCAACGCTCGTCCAGCATATCGCCGCCAGCCTGGGGCGGGTGTTCGCCGCGCTCATCGCGGCGCTCCTCGTCGGCGTGCCGGTTGGCCTCGCCATCGGCATCAGCACCGTCGGCCGCGGCATTTTCGATCCGCTGCTGGAATTCCTGCGGCCGATCCCGCCGCTCGCCTATCTGCCGCTGGTCATCATCTGGTTCGGCATCGGCGAGCCGTCCAAGGTCCTGGTGATAGCCATCGCCATGCTGGCGCCGGTGGCCTTGTCGACCGCGTCCGGCGTCCGCGGCGTCTCGCAGGAGCGCATCAACGCCGCGCGTTCGCTTGGCGCGACGAGGCGCCAGGTGGTCCGCCACGTGATCCTGCCCAGCGCGCTGCCGTCGATCCTGACCGGACTGCGCATCGCGCTCGGCGCCGGGTGGTCCACGCTGGTCGCCGCCGAACTGGTGGCGGCGACGCGCGGGCTTGGCTTCATGATCCAGTCGGCGGCGCAGTTCCTGGTCACCGACGTGGTGGTCATGGGCATTTTGGTGATCGCGGCCATCGCCTTCGTGCTCGAATTCGCCATCCGCAGGATCGAGCGCGCGCTCGTGCCGTGGGCGGGACGCGAATGATCGGGAAACGGAGATGACGATGACCCATTCCACCGCCATGCTGTTCGCCCATTTCGGCACCTGGCTGCTGGGCCTGACATCCGATGGCAAGGCGATAGAGGAGGACAAGGCGACAAGGGAGGACGGTCCGCGCTCGCCGGCGCCCGTCCGACTCCCGGCCGGGCGTGACCGCCTGCCGCCGCGAGACGAAAGCTTCTACTGGGCCTGGCAGTACTGGTCGCAGTGAGAGCGGCTCAACCGCGCGAACGGTTCGCCCACACGAGCTCGGCGAGACCGACCAGCATGACGATGATGCCGATGGTGAGCCATTGCGACTGGCCGGTCATGAAGCTGCCGCCGATCGCGCCGATGCCTTGCAGCGACCACAGCGCGCCGACCGCCAGCACAATCAATGCCAGCAGATTTTTGATCAGTCTCATTGCCGGATTCTCCTTCCGAAGTTGATCGGTCGCGTCGTCGCCACCGCGATGAAAGAAGCAAAGGAATCGGTTCGGCAGCAGCATCTTCTACTTGGATGTTGCCGCTCGATCTTGTCAAACAAGACATGGATATCCGCTGGAACATCATCGTGAGTTGATCGCCGACCGTCGGGAAATCACTGACAGACTGTTACCGGGCGACTCTAAACGTGTGCCGATGCCATGGAACTGCCGGATGATTGCCGCATTTCGTGCCTTATTGTCTCCGTAACGGCTGGGGCCTGTCAAAAACGGAGCCTTCCCCCAAATATGAATAACAACAACCGGACCGCGCTTGCCGCGGTGACGATCGCTGCTGGCCTGATGGTCGGCGCCTCCGCCACTCCAGCCGCCTCCGCCGCCGGCCAATGCGGCCGCGCTTCCTGGTACGCCCTGCACTCCAGGACCGCGTCGGGTGAACGAATGAACCCTTCGGCCTTGACCGCCGCCCACCGCACGCTGCCTTTCGGCACCAAGCTGCGGGTCACCAACCAGAACAATGGCCGCAGCGTCGTGGTGCGCATCAACGATCGCGGACCGTTCATCCGGGGACGCGTGCTCGACCTGTCGAAGGGTGCCGCCGGCCAGCTCGGCTTCATCGGTTCGGGCCACACCGCGGTCTGCATGGCGCGCGTCTGACCACCACTGCCCGGCCCGAGGGCCGGGCCGCCTGGCCTTCGCACCTGCACAATGAGCCGGCTTGTACCGTCCAAGGCTGATTTCCAACGCTTTGGACCAAGAATGCGTATAGATCACGCCACGTGACGTATTGCATCGCAGCAATTAGTTGTTAACTTCCCCGCGAGACAGTTAGGGCCAGGCACTGCTCGCCGCCCCTTCGGTCGCAGGCCGCAGCGGGGTAAACGGATGTTCTACCAGCTCTATGAAATGAACCACGCCGCCCTGCAGCCGGCCCGTCTCTATGCCGATGCGGTGCGGCTGTTCTATTCCAACCCGCTCAATCCGTTCTCGCACACGTCCTGGGGCCGCTCGATCGCGGCGGGCGCCGAGTTGTTCGAGCGCACCACGCGCCGCTACGGCAAGCCGCAATTCGGCCTCGACAAGACGGTGGTCGACTGGAAGAGCGTGGCAGTGACCGAGAAGATCGTCTGGTCACGACCGTTCTGCAACCTGGTGCGTTTCGAGCGCGCCGTGCCCGCCGGGCGGCGGCGCGATCCGAAGCTTCTGATCGTGGCGCCGATGTCGGGCCACTATGCGACGCTGCTGCGCGGCACGGTCGAAGCCATGCTGCCCCATGCCGACGTGCACATCACCGACTGGATCGACGCCCGCATGGTGCCGACGGCCGACGGCCAATTCGATCTCGACGACTATATCGACTATGTCGTCGACATGCTGCATGTGCTGGGCCCCGACACGCATGTGATGGCTGTTTGCCAGCCTTCCGTGCCGGTGCTGGCGGCCGTGGCGCTGATGGAAACGCGCGGCGACCCCTTCGTTCCTGCGACGATGACCCTGATGGGCGGGCCGATCGACACGCGCCGCAACCCGACCGCGGTCAACCTTCTGGCCGAGGAGAAGGGCATAGACTGGTTCCGCGACAATGTCGTGATGCGCGCGCCCTGGCCGGTGCCGGGCTTCGGCCGCGAGGTCTATCCCGGCTTCCTGCAGCTTTCGGGCTTCATGAGCATGAACCTCGACCGCCACATCATCGCCCACAAGGACTTCTTCATGCACCTTGTGAAGCATGATGGCGACAGCGCCGAGAAGCACCGCGACTTCTACGACGAATATCTGGCGGTGATGGACCTGACGGCTGAGTTCTACCTGCAGACGGTCGACACGGTGTTTGTCCGGCATGCCTTGCCCAAGGGCGAGATGACGCATCGCGGCACGCCCATCGATCCCTCGGCCATCCGCAATGTCGCGCTGTTCACGGTGGAGGGCGAGAACGACGACATTTCCGGCCTTGGCCAGACGCGGGCGGCGCACGATCTGTGCGTCAACATTCCCGCCGACAGGAAGGCGCATTACATGCAGCCCGCGGTCGGGCACTACGGCGTCTTCAACGGGTCGCGCTTCCGCGCCGAGATCGTGCCGCGCATCGTCGACTTCATCACCAGCTATGGCCGCCAGAACCGGGTCGCCGTGAAACCGAAGCTGGTCCGCACCGCCAAAAGATAGGCAGCCTGCATTGCCGGCCCGATAGCGCCGGACAGGCCGGGCAGGCCTGTCGCACGGGTGCCGCTGCCATGCGTCTCGCGGGTAACCATGTCGCAAATCACCCAATCGTGGTAATTGACACGGACTGTAGATCGCCCTTAACCTTTCATTAATAACAAGGGCGAGCGGGGACAATGAATTCCTCACCAATGGCGCGAGCGCTTCGTGCGTGCGCAGTAGCCGGACTGGCGGCAATGATGGGAGGCTGGGTGGCACCGGCCCTGGCGGCCGGAGCGATGACGACCGGCGGCGTCGCGTCGCAACCGATCGGCCATTATGATTTCTGCAGGCTCAATGCCCGCGAATGCGCAATCCGTCCCAGCAATCTGGCGCCGGCCGCGATGACGGACAGGTTGTGGCGCAAGCTGGCCAAGGTCACCGCCAGGGTGAATGCCGCCGTCAAGCCGATGAGCGACATGGACATCTATGGCAAGGACGAGGTCTGGGCCTATCCCGCCAAGGGCGTCGGCGACTGCGAGGACTATGTGCTGGAGAAACGGCGCCTGCTGTCCCGAATGGGTATATCGCTTGCCGATCTTCTCATCACCGTGGTGCGCAAACCCGACGGCGAAGGGCACTCGGTGCTGACGGTGCGCACCGACAGGGGCGACTATGTGCTCGACAATCTGACCGACAAGGTCAAGGCCTGGGACGACACCGGCTACCATTTCCTCAAGCGCCAGGCGATCGACAACACCGGCCGCTGGGTCTCGATCCGCGGCGGCCAGCAGGTGCTGGTGGGGTCCGTGGAGTAGGGACTGCGGCGGGCGGCGCGCCCAACCGCCGGATGTCGGCCCCGCCCCTCATTGCCCTGCCGGGCATTTCTCCCCGTATAGTGACGGGGAGAAAGAGGCTGTCATCGACGATTTCCCCAATTGCCGACGTCGCAAGAAATACGCCAAGGGCGCGGCTGTCTCCCTTCTCCCCGTGCTATACGGGGAGAAGGTGCCGGCAGGCGGATCAGGGGCGGCGCCGACGTTGCAGTCACGCGCCTCGCGCACTCCCCAAAAAATTCCCACACCCTCCATGAACCATTTCGGCCCGGCCGGCGACACACAGCCGTGAACCGAAACCAACCATGGAGACTTCAAATGACTGCTTTCCTGCGTAACACCCTTCTCGCCGCCGTCGCGGTGTCGGGCATGGCCGGATCCGCTCTGGCCGATCAGACCATTCGAAGCTGCGCCAACACCAATCTCAACGACCTGTGGAGCGGCCGCTGTTGCGGCGCCGCCGGCGCATCGGACTGCCTTGGCGGCGGCAATGGTGGCCGCGGCCATGGTGATCACGGCCGCAGTGGCAATGGCGGCAGCACGGCCGGCAAGAACTGATCTCATCAAGGCGGCCCGCCGGCTGCTGCTGGCGGGCACCGTTTCGCGATCGGGAGCTCAGCCGCCGCGAGAGCCGGGCAAACCCGGCCTACCGCCGCCGCCCCAGCGCCGCGCGGATAGAGGCGGTTATGCGGCGCAGTTCCTCCTCGTCGAGCTTTTCGATGTTCTCAGCCAGGAGGTTGGCAAGCTCGGTCGCGGCCGGGCTCAGGCCCGACGTGTCGAGCCTGACGCGCGGATGCGAGCCTTCGGCCAGTCGCGCCAGTTCCTCGGCGTCGTCCCAGATGATGTTGAAATAGCCGATGATCTTCTGGATAAGCGTCCAGGTCGGCGCGCCGCGCCTTCCATGCTCGAGCGCCGACAGATAGGCGGCGCTGACGCCGATGGCGGCGGCCATGTCCTTCTGGGTGACGCCGCGCTCGGCCCTCAGCGCCCGCAGCCTCTCGCCGAACGGGGTCACGACCCCATCCTCACGACCGGACCCGCCGCAGCCTGACATAGAGCGCGCCCGAGCCGCCATGGTTGCGCGCGGCATGGTCGTGACTGGAGACCAGCGGCCGGAACGCCGGCGTCGACAGCCAGGCCGGCACCGCGCGGCGCAGCACGCCGTCGCCGCCCGACGACGAGCCCTTGCCGGTGATGACCAGGACGTAACGGATGCCGCCGGCATGCGCGCGGCGCAGGAAGGAGAACAGCAGCGAATAGGCTTCGTCCTGCGTCATGCCGTGCAGGTCGACGCGGCCTTCGATGGGCAGCCGGCCTTTCGACAGTTTGTCCAACGTCGGCTCGTCGAGCGCATGGGAGACATGCTGGGCCTTCGGCTTCGCCGCGCCTGCCGGACCGGCAACGGGCCGGGCTTGTTGCGCCGGCGCCGGTTTCGCCTCGATGCCGAAATCCGGGACAGGCACGGCGGCCTTGCCCTTCAGCGGCTTGGCCGTGCGCGCCACCAGGTTCCACAGCACCCGGTCGTCCTCGCTCAACCTGTCGCTGCGGCGGGTCATGGCTTCGACCCCGAGACGAGCGGGCGCGGCACCAGTGCGTAGAAATCGGCCGGATTGCGCACCACGCCGGCGATCTCGCCGGCGGCGTCGCCCGACCCGGCGAAGAGATCTCCGCGCGCCGGCCCAGTGATGGCGGAGCCGGTGTCCTGCGCGATCATCAGGCACCGGAACGGTTTTGCCTCGAAAGCCGTCAGCGATGGCGCGTCGATGTAGAAGGGCGTGCCGAATGTGTGCAGCAGCCGGTCGACGGCGATCGAGCGGCCCGGCGTCAACGGCACCTTGGCGGCGGCGATCGGCCCGAGCGTTGCGTCCTCGACCGCGGCCTCGCGGAAGAAGATATAGGAACGGTTCCGCCACAGGATCTCGTCGACGCGGCCGGGATGCGCCCTGAACCAGGCGCGGATCGACTGCATCGTCACGTTTTCCAGCGGGATCTCGCCGAGCTCGCTCAACACCTTGCCGGGTCCGGTGAAGCGCTGGCCGGACTTGGCCGCATAGGTGACGCGGCACAGCCTGCCGTCGGTCATGAGAAGCCGCGCCGCGCCCTGCACATGGATGAAGAATGCATCGACCCTGTCGGCCAGCCAGGCGATCTCCAGTCCCTTGCCGGCGAGCGCGCCGCGCTCGATCGCGCCACGGTCGAAATATTCGGCCGGCCCGTCCGGCGTCCGGCGCGCGAAAGCGAGATAGGGGTCCATTCCGTCGGGCCGGTTGGCGTCGTCGATGTCGACGAGATCGGCGGGACGCGACAGCAGCGGCACGGCAAAACGCTCCGTGCGCACCGGCGAGGCCTCGACCTCCGGTTCGTAGAAGCCGGTGACGAGGCCGGCGCCGGTCTCTGGACGCACCTGCATGGGGACGAAATGACGCTCGAAGAAGGCGCGGGCCTCCGACCGGCTGGCAGGAGGGGCCGCGCGCGCCTCGGCATAGGCACCGGCAAAGGCGTCAAAGTCGACGCCGAGCGCGCCGCTGCGATAGGGCTTGGCCAGGACATGGAAGGCGGAGCGGCGAAAGGCCTCGAAGGCCGCCAGATGGTCGTCGTCATCCCAGCCGGGCAGAGCGCCGAAGGATCTTTCGCTGAATGCCTGATGGAAGGACACGACAGGCCCGCCGCGGTCAGGGATTCAATCTTCTTCTTCGGTGGCGACGAGCTTCCAGTTCGGGTCGCGCGAGCGCGTGTCGCGGGCGAAGGTCCAGACGTCCTTGACCTCGGCGACGGTTTCGGGGTCGCCGTCGATGACCGCACCGGCCTTGTCGCGCGTCGCCGAAATCAGCTCGCTGATGATGCGCAGCGTGACATGCGCCTCGCCGCCCTTCATCTCGGCCGAGACGATGTCGGCCTTGTCGATGCCGACGAAGGAAGACTGGATCTTTTCCGACCGCGCCTCGCGCTCGCCGATCGCGGCGACGAAACCGTCATAGACATCGCGCGACAGAAGGTTCTTCAGCGTTTTGCGATCGCCGTCGGCATAGGCCATGACGATCATCTCGTAAGCCATCTTGGCGCCGTCGACGAAACCCTTCGGGTCGAAGGACGGATCGTTGTCCTTGATCGTGCGCAGGCCCTTGTTGAGGTCGGTTCCGGGCTTGGCAAAGGCGTCGATGGCCGCATAGACCTCGCCGGCCGGCTCGCCGGGCTGACGCTTGCGCGGCAGCGACACTACATTCTCGGATTTCTGCGCATCCTTGTCGCCGGTGCGGGCGGCGGTATAGGGATCGAAAGGCGGCCGTTCGCTGCCGGTACGACGGCCCAGCACATTGCGCAGCTGGAAAAAGATCACAACTGCCGCAATCAGAAAGAAAATCGTGCCGAAGTCGAAGAAACCCATATCTTCCGCCAATCAATCCTGCCCTCGGCCGGACCGCCCGGCCAACAGGGCAGCGGTCGCATAGCGTTCAACATGCAAACCATATAGAACGCAAGGCGCAATCATTCAAATCAAAGGCAGCCATACCTATCTAACAGCCTCGGCGCCAGCGGCCGGCGGCCGCTGGCGGGCAAAGCAGACCAACGCCAGAACGATCGGAAGGATCGGCAAGACTTGCGCATTTCGTTATTTCCCGTTTTTCTTCTGGCGCTTCCGCTGCTGGAGATCGCCGGCTTCGTCATAGTCGGGCGCCAGATCGGCGCGCTGGCGACGGTCGGCCTGGTGCTCGCGTCGAGCATCGCCGGGGCGCTGCTGCTCAGGCATCAGGGTTTTGGCGTCATGAGCCGCATCAGCACCGAGATGGGCGCCGGCCGCGATCCGAGCCGCCAGCTCGCGCACGGCGCCATGATCGTGCTCGCCGCGATCCTGCTGATCATCCCGGGCTTCATATCGGACATTTTCGGCATTCTCCTGTTCCTGCCGCCGGTGCGCGATCTTGCCTGGCGCAGGCTCAAGGGCCGCATCGTGGTGGCGACGAATTTCTCGGCCGGCGGCTTCCGCGGCCGGCCGCGCGACAAGGTCATCGACCTCGACGACGGCGATTATTCGCGCGAAGACGATTTCAAGCGCGGGCCGGACCACAATTCGCCATGGCGCCGCCTGAAGGACGACTGAGGCTATTGATCAGGTGATGCCGGCCTGACCTGAATCTCGACACAGACGAGGCCATTCCCGTCGCAGGGCGGCAAACCTTGTCTTGTCATGCCGGCCATGGTAGCGAACGCCCGATTTCAATTCGGTCAGCAATGCTGCCCAGGCAAAAGGACACAAGGCTCATGGCCAGCAAAGATGACGCGCCGGTCGGCGCCAACGGAAACGGCAATACGGCGCAGCCCTCGCTCAACGTCCTTGCCCAGTATGTGAAGGACCTTTCCTTCGAAAGCCCCGGCGCGCCGAACTCGCTGCGCGGCCGCGACAAGGCGCCCGGCATCGCCATCAACGTCAACGTCAACGCCAATCCGCTCTCCGACAAGCAGTTCGACGTCAACCTGACGCTGAACGCCAAGGCGTCCTTCGACCAGGAAGTGCTGTTCAATGTCGAGCTGGTCTATGGCGGCGTTTTCGCCATCAGCGGCTTCCCGCAGGAACACATGCTGCCGATCCTGTTCATCGAATGCCCGCGGCTGCTGTTCCCGTTCGCCCGGCAGATCATCGCCGAGGCGACGCGCAATGGCGGCTTCCCGCCGCTGATGCTCGACCCGATCGATTTCGCGCAGATGTTCCAGCAGAAGCTGGCGGAGGACCAGGCAGCGTCGAAGGTCCAGGTGAGCTGATTCCGGCTCGTACGAATATTGCAGAAAGACCCGGCCTCGCGCCGGGTTTTTCGTTTTAGAGGCTGGTGTGGCCGGTTTGGCCGCAGAGCCCCCGACCTCGTCATCCTAGGGTCTCCGCGACGTCGCTTCGCTCCTGCTCCGCCGTAGGATGACGAAGGCGAGGAGAACGACGCGTCTTAGGCGCCCATCACCTTCAGCCACAGCGCCTTCTCGCCAAGCGTGGCGACCATGCCGGCATGCGCCGCGCGCTCGGCTTCGCTCAGGCGCGGTGGCAGGGCGATCGGCCGCGCGCCGACCGAGATATCGATGTCTGCCACTTCGCCCGCGCCGTTCATCTGCACGGCAACGGTGTCCAGGATCAGAGCCGTCTGCTTGCCGCCAATCAGCTCGATATAGACTTCGGCCAACAGCTCCGAATCCAGCAAGGCGCCGTGCTTGGTGCGCCGCGCATTGTCGATGCCGTAGCGCCGGCAGAGCGCGTCGAGCGAATTGGGACCCATCGGATGCCTGCGCCGCGCCAGCGCCAGCGTGTCGACGACGCGCCCGATGTCGACGGCCGGATGGCCGAGCCGGCCGAACTCGACATTGAGGAAGCCGATGTCGAAGGTGGCATTGTGGGCGACCAGCTTGGCGCCGTCGGTGAAGGCGATCCACTCCTCGACGATCTCGGCGAAGGACGGCTTGCCTTGCAGGTCCGCCATGCTGATGCCGTGCACGGCCTGCGCCTCGGCGTGGATCGAGCGGCCCTGCGGGTTGATGTAGTGGTGGAAAGTCTTGCCGGTCGGAAAGCGGTTGACCAGCTCGACGCCGCCAAGCTCGATGATGCGGTCGTCGCGCATGTCGAGGCCGGTGGTTTCCGTATCGAAAATGATCTCACGCATCGAATCAGTCGCTCCTGGCAAGCAGAATCGTGAGAGCGGAACAAAATGGCAATGGGCAATGACTTTTTTCCTTCTCCCCTGTGGGAGAAGGAAAAGAGGCGCCGATCTAACCTCTCAAATCCGCGATGATAGCTTTGACCTCAGCCCGCGCGGCATCCAGGCCCTGGCTGGTATCGATGACGAAGTCGGCCTGGCGGCGCTTTTGCGCATCCGGCACCTGGCTGGCCAGGATGGAGGCGAGTTTCTCTTCGCTCATGCCGGGCCGCGCCAGCACGCGCTGGCGCTGGACTTCGGCCGGCGCGGTGACGACGACGACCTTGTCGACGCGGTCGCGGCCGCCGGTTTCGAACAGGAGCGGAATGTCGAGGACGGCAAGCGGCGCGCCGGCGGCGCGGTTGCGCGCCAGGAACGCGTCGGCGTCGGCGCGCACCAGCGGATGGATGATCGCTTCCAGCCTTTTCAGCGCGGCCGCATCGCCAAGCACCCGAGCGCCGAGCTTTGCCCGGTCGACGCCTCCGGCGCCGGCGGTTCCTGGAAACGCGGCCTCGACCAGGGGGGCTGCCTTGCCGGCATAGAGGCGATGCACCGTCTCGTCGGAATCGTGGACCGGGATGCCGGCCTCGGCAAACATTTTCGCGGTGGTCGACTTGCCCATGCCGATCGAACCGGTGAGGCCGAGCACGATCATGGTTTTGGCGCCAGATCGGCTTCGACGAGCGCGCGCAATTCGGGTGTGACCTGGGGCCGCACGCCGAACCAGCGCTCGAAACCCGGCGCCGCCTGGTTGAGCAGCATGCCGAGGCCGTCCACCGTCTTCAGCTTGCGCGCGCTTGCCGCCGCAAGCAGCGGCGTCTCGAGCGGCACATAGACGATATCGGTGACGATCGCGTGGTCCGGCAAAAGGGCCGGGTCGGCGGCCAGACCCTCATTGCCTTGCATGCCGAGCGCCGTGGTGTTGATGAGCAGGCCGGCATCGGCAAGCAGTTCACCGGTCGCCGCCATGCCATGCGCCGAGACACCGGCGCCGAACCGATCGCGCAATTCCACCGCCCGGGCAAGCGTGCGGTTGACGATGCGGATGTCGCTCATGCCGCGCTGCTTCAGCGCGTGGATGACGGCGCGCGAGGCCCCGCCGGCGCCGAGCACCACCGCCGGGCCATTGATTGCCCAACCCGGCGCATGATCGTCGAGATTGGCGGCGAAGCCATGGCTGTCGGTGTTGCCGCCCCACAATTGGCCGCCCTCCAGCCACAGCGTGTTGACGGCGCCGATCTGCTGGGCTGCCTCATCACGGCGCTCGACCAGGGCGAACGCCGCCTCCTTGTGCGGGATGGTGACGTTGCCGCCGAGATAGCCGTTCGCTTGAAATGTGCTCAGGAATTCGGCGAAATCCTGCGGCGCGACATCGATCGCCTGGTAGCTGCCGTCGATGCCGTATCTGGCCAGCCAGTGGCCGTGGATCTTCGGCGAGCGCGAATGCTTGATCGGGTGACCGGTGACGAAGGCCTTTTTGGTCGCCTCAGCCATCGATCGCTCCCAGCGTGCGCAGTTCGGCCAGCAGCGGCAGCAGCGGCAGGCCGACAATGGTAAAGTGGTCGCCCTCGATCTTCTCGAAGAGCTGGATGCCTTCGCCTTCGACCTGGTAGGCGCCGACGCTCGACAGCGCCCTTGAGCCGACGCGCGCCAGATGGCGGCCGATGAAGGCCGGATCGAGCTTGCGCATGGTGAGGCTGGCGATGCCGACATGGCGCCACAGCACCTCGCCGTCGCGGACCAGGACCGCGGCGCTGTTGAGCTGATGGGTCCTTCCCGACAGCGCCAGCAGATGGCGGCGCGCACCTTCCATGTCGCCCGGCTTGTGGAACACCTCGTCGCCGAGCGACAGCGTCTGGTCGCAGCCGAGCACCAACGCGCCGGGCCTGCGCTCGCTTACTTCGGTGGCCTTGGCTTCGGCCAGCACCAGCGCGACATCCTCGGGCGAGGCGCCGCTGCCTTGCAGGGGCGCCTCGAGCGCGCGCTCGTCGACATCAGGCGCAACCGCCTCGACGTCGATGCCGGCACCGAGGAGCATCGCCTTGCGGAACGCACTGCCGGAGGCGAGGATGATTTTTTCGGTCATGCTGGTTCACCCAGGGTTGGCGTTCCGTCGCGCACCCCTCACTTATCTCATCTGCACCTACCGCGTCTTCCCCCGCAGGGCAACGATTGCCGCCGCCGTCTCCTCGATCGAGCGGCGGCTGACGTCGATCATCGGCCAGCCATGGCGGGTACAGATCTGGCGGGCATAGGCGAGCTCCTCATTGATGGCGGCGCGGTCGACATAGTCGCCTGGCACATAGGCGCTGCTGTTGCCGAGGATGCGGTTCTGGCGGACATGCGAGATGCGTTCGGCGGTGGCGACAAGGCCGACGATCAGCGGCGTCCTGGCGTTGACCAGGCTTTCGGGCACCGGCACGCCGAGCACGATCGGAATGTTGGCGGTCTTGATGCCCCTGTTGGCGAGATAGATGCTGGTCGGCGTCTTGGACGTGCGCGAAATGCCGACCAGCACGATGTCGGCATCGTCCATATTGGCCGGCAACTGGCCGTCATCATGTTCCATGGTGAAGTTGAGTGCGTCGATGCGGCGGAAATATTCGGCATCGAGGACGTGCTGGGCGCCGACGCGGCGGCCGGCCGGCGTGCCCAGATAGGACTGGAAGACGGTGAGCACCGGCTCCAGCACGGAGACGCAGGGCAGGCCCATGGCGGCGCAGCGCTCGTCGATGCCGCGCGCCAGCTTCTGGTCGACGACGGTGTAGAGGATGATGCCCGGCTCCTCCTCGATGTCCTCGAACACTTTGGCCACCTGTTTTTCGGTCCGGATGAGCGGGTAGATGTGCTCGATGGCGCGCGCATCCTTGTATTGCGCCGAAGCCGCGCGGCCGGCCGCGAGCAGCGTTTCGCCGGTGGCGTCGGAGATCAGGTGCAGGTGGAAGAAGCTCTGGGGTTTGTTCACAGGGTTTTACCTAGGGCTGTGGGCGGATGTGGATAAAGCAGGGTTCGGAAAACCCGCCGGCCGGAGCGACTGTATCAGATGCCGGTTTGTCCACAATTCGATGCGCTGTAGGCTTCGTCGGGCGGCTGGGGACAAGTCCGTGGACGAAGATTTCTGCCTTTTGTCTGTCCACAGGACGTACCTGCAGGATCGCTGCTCTAGCGTGTTGAGTCCAATGGAAGATTCCGGCTCGTCCCCAGAACCATGCAAGGGGCGATTGGAAATGCGCGACAATATGCTTGCTGGTGTTTTGACGGCCAAAGCGGGACAGGTGACAACCACCACAACCAACAGACTCTTAGAATCAGAAGATTCTTTAAAATAAGATATTTGATTAAAGGGAAGCCGGGAGAGGCGAGCGCTCTATGCCTGCAAGACGGATCATGCTGGACGTGCTGAAGGGTGAGACGGTGTTTCCGCCGCCGCTCTGGATGATGCGCCAGGCCGGGCGCTATCTACCGGAATACCGCGAGACGCGCCGACGCGCAGGTTCATTCCTCGACCTCTGCTATGATCCCGACCTTGCCTTCGAGGTGACCATGCAGCCGATCGAGCGCTTCGGCTTCGACGCCTCGATCCTGTTCTCCGACATCCTTGTCGTTCCGCATGCGCTTGGCCGCGACGTGCGCTTCGAAGAGGGGCGAGGGCCGCTGCTGACGCCGATCACGGCGGCTGAAATCGCGCCCCTGGACAGCACGGTGTTTCACGTGAATCTCGAACCGGTCTACGAGACGGTTCGCCGGTTGCGGGCGAAACTGCCCGATGAAACCACCTTGATCGGCTTCTGCGGCGCGCCGTGGACGGTGGCGACCTACATGATCGCCGGGCACGGCACGCCGGACCAGGCGCCGGCGCGGCTGTTCGCCTATCGCGAGCCGGCGGCGTTTCGTCAGCTGCTCAAGGTGCTGGCCGATCATTCGGCCGCCTATCTCATCAGGCAGATCGAGGCTGGCGCCGATGTGGTGCAGATATTCGATTCCTGGTCCGGCGTGCTCGACGATGCTTGTTTCGAGCTGTTCTGCGTCGAGCCGGTGGCCGAGATCGTGAGGCAGGTTCGGGCGGTCCATCCCGATGTGCCGATCATCGGTTTTCCCAAAGGCGCCGGCGCGCGCTACCGGAGCTATCGCGAGAAGACCGGCGTCACGGGGCTGGGGATCGACTGGACGGTGCCGCTGGAGACAGCGAAGGCGTTGCAGCGGGAAGGGGCCGTCCAGGGCAATCTCGATCCGCTGCGGCTGGTCGCCGGCGGCAAGGCGCTGGCCGACGGCGTCAGCGCGATCCTGGAGAGCCTGGGAAGCGGACCGTTGATCTTCAATCTCGGCCACGGCATTACCCCGGAAACGCCGATTGCGCATGTCGAGGCCATGGTGAAACTGGTGAGGAGCGCGACACGCTGATGGCCGGGATGAGCAACACCAACAGCACGGGCCAGGCGATGATGCGCATGGTGATCGGCATCGCGGCCCTGGTCGTGCTCACCGCGCTGCTGTTTCTGGCGGCGCCAGACGGCTTCTATCTCTGGGCCAAGGCGATCCACGTTCTTGCCGTCATTTCGTGGATGGCGGGCATGCTCTATCTGCCGCGGCTGCTGGTCTATCACGCCGATGCCGAGAAGGGTTCGGTGCAGTCGGAGACTTTCAAGGTGATGGAGCGCCGGCTTCTGCGCGGCATCATCAACCCGGCGATGATCGTCACCTGGGTGTTCGGCCTGTGGCTGGCCTGGAAAGGTTTTGGTTTCCAGGGTGGCTGGTTGCATGGCAAGATGGCGCTGGTGCTGGTTCTGTCAGGCATCCACGGCTATCTGGCCGGCGCTGTGCGAAAATTCGCCGAGGACCGCAATGAAAAGCCCGCGAGGCACTGGCGAATCGTCAACGAGATCCCCACATTGCTGATGATCGCTATTGTGATCCTGGTCGTCGTCAAGCCGTTCTGAACGTTCGGACCTCTCTCACGACCTGCTAAAAGGCGGCTTGCTCTTTCAGCCGGCCGACGATAAAAGACGGGTCTTCCTTCCCGTCATGCGCCGCCCTTCATTGCTTTTGGCCGCGCCCGGCATTTATCGCATCCCGCCGATTTCCTCCCAAAAGCCTACCCAGAGTCTATCCTAATGCAAGAAATGAAACTCACCGAGTTCAAGAACAAGAAACCGCCAGAGCTGATCGCCTATGCCGAATCGCTCGAGGTGGAGAACGCCAGCGTCATGCGCAAGCAGGAGCTGATGTTCGCAATCCTCAAGAAGCTGGCCGCCCAGGACATCGAAATCATCGGCGACGGCGTGGTCGAAGTGCTCCAGGACGGTTTCGGTTTCCTGCGCTCGGCCAACGCCAATTATCTGCCGGGTCCCGACGACATCTATATCTCGCCCTCGCAGATCCGGCGCTTTTCGCTCAAGACCGGCGATACGGTCGAAGGGCCGATCCGCAGTCCGAAAGAGGGCGAGCGCTATTTCGCGCTGCTCAAGGTCAACACGATCAATTTCGACGATCCCGAAAAGATCCGCCACAAGATCCACTTCGACAATCTGACGCCGCTCTATCCGACCAAGCGGCTGAAGATGGAGATCGACAACCCGATCTCCAAAGATATCTCGCCGCGCGTGATCGACCTGGTGGCGCCGATCGGCAAGGGCCAACGCGCGTTGATCAACGCGCAGCCGCGTACCGGCAAGACGGTTCTCATGCAGAACATCGCCCACTCGATCACCGCCAACCATCCGGAATGCTACCTGATCGTGCTTCTGATCGACGAGCGGCCGGAGGAAGTGACCGACATGCAGCGCTCGGTGAAGGGCGAGGTGATCTCCTCGACTTTCGACGAGCCGGCTGTGCGCCACGTGCAGGTCGCCGAAATGGTCATCGAGAAAGCCAAGCGGCTGGTCGAGCATGGCCGTGACGTCGTCATCCTGCTCGATTCGATCACCCGCCTCGGGCGCGCCTACAACACCGTGGTGCCGTCTTCCGGCAAGGTGCTGACCGGCGGCGTCGACGCCAATGCGCTGCAAAGGCCGAAGCGTTTCTTCGGCGCCGCCCGCAACATCGAGGAAGGCGGTTCGCTGACCATCATTGCCACCGCGCTGATCGACACCGGCAGCCGCATGGACGAAGTCATCTTCGAAGAGTTCAAGGGCACCGGCAACTGCGAAATCCAGCTCGACCGCAAGGTCGCCGACAAGCGCATCTACCCGGCCATGGACATTCTGAAGTCGGGTACCCGCAAGGAAGACCTGCTCGTGCCGCGCGCTGACCTGCAGAAGATCTTCGTGCTGCGCCGCATCCTGGCGCCGATGGGAACAACCGACGCGATCGAGTTCCTCATCGACAAACTGAAGCAGACCAAGACCAATGCGGACTTCTTCGATTCAATGAATACGTAGTTCGCAGAGCGAGCTCCACTTCTTCGTCATCCTCGGGCTTGACCCGAGGATCCATGCCATGGCCTCTCCCAAAGAGCGCGGCGGACTGGATCTCCACCTGTTGCAGCGCTCGAAAGTCACGGCATGGATCCTAGGGTCTCCGCGACGGAGCTTCGCTCCTGCTTCGCCCTAGGATGACGAACTCTATGGTCTTCGTCGCAACAACCCTTCCAATTCATCCGGATCGCTCACCGCCGGCAAGCACACCCGCCCCGTGCACAGCCACGCGCCCGGCCTGTCGGCGGGAGGCAGAATCCCGCTTGGCAACAGCGGTCGATTCGCCTGCGTACCGACTGACACGACGATATCCACCCGACGCGGATCGGGATTGCGATTCGCTACCGGAACGAGCGTTGGATTTGTCAAATCGTCCACAAGCACCAGCTTTAGCGGCTCTATGGCGAGCGCCGAGGCGTTGACGATGCCGGCCTGGCCATAGGCCTGGTGCGCCGCGCGGCCGGCGGCATGTTCGGCGACTTTCGTCGCTTTCTCCTGCAGGTCGAGATCGCCGGTCAGCGCGGCGAGCCGGACCAGCGCCTCGATGACCTGACCGGTGGCCGACGCAATAGCCTCGTCGACATCGCCCCTGATGCGGATCGGCACGTCGGTGCTGTCGGATGCCGTGAGATAATAGCCGGTGCCGTCGGCATCGGCGTGCCAGCGGTCGAGCTGCTCGACGAATTGCCGGGCCCGATCGGCGTAGCTCCAGTCGCCGGTGGCTTCGAACAGGGCGATCGCCGCATTGGTCATCGACGCATAGTCGCTCGACAGCGCCGGGAACAGTTTCTTGGCGCCGAGCATGGAATGCGGCAGCCGTCCGCCCTCGGCGGAGGAGGCGATATGGTCGAATGCGGCCATGGCCGCGTCTATCCAGTCTTGCCGCGCCAGCGAGCGGCCGGCCTCGGCGAGTGCTGCGATCATCTGGCCGTTCCAGTCGGCGAGGACCTTGCCGTCGCGGCCGGGCCTGACGCGCCGTTCACGGACCGCCAGCAGCCTTGCCTTGAGAGCGGTCAGAAGCGGTTGCTCGGCAATGCCTTGCTCCTGCTGGGCCGGCGTCTGGTGGACAACGGGCTTGCCTTCCCAGCCGGGTGGGCTGGAGAGTGTGAAGTGATTGAAAAACAACGGTGAATCGTCGCCGAGCGCGGCCTCGATCTCTTCCCGGCTCCAGGTGTAGAAAAGGCCCTCCTCGCCCTCGCTGTCGGCATCCAGACTGGCGGCGAAGGCGCCGCCATCGACGCGCATCTCACGCAGCAGCCAGTCGACGGTCTCCTCGATTCGGACCCGGAACAAATCCTTTCCGCCCGCGGCATGGGCCCAGTTGCAAAAACGGATGAGTTGCGCGTTGTCGTAGAGCATCTTTTCGAAATGCGGCACCAGCCATTGCGCGTCCGTGGAATAGCGGCTGAGACCGCCGCCGACGTGATCGTAGATGCCGCCGGCCAGCATCCGTTCGAGGCTCAGGAGGACATCGTCGCGGTGACCGGCATTGCCGTCGCGCAGCCACGACAGCCACAGTGTCTGCATGAATGGCGCATTGGGGAATTTCGGTGCGCCGCGCAGGCCGCCGAGATCCTTGTCGATCATGCCGTCTATGCCTCTGGCGAGCGCGGCAAGCGTGTCGCGGTCGAGCGCGGTGCGGGCATGCGCGCCGGCGAGCCGGGTCTCGACATGCGAAGTCAGCCCGTCGGCGCTCTGGTTCAGGCTGCCTCTTTTCTCGCGCCAGGCTTTGTCGATCGCCTCCATCACCTGGATGAAGCCCGGGCGGCCATAGCGCGGCTCGCGCGGGAAATAGGTGCCGCCCCAGAACGGCTTGCCGTCCGGCGTCAGGAACATGGTCAGCGGCCAGCCGCCCTGCTCGCCCATCGAGGACAGCGCCGCCATGTAGATCTGGTCGATGTCGGGACGCTCCTCACGGTCGACCTTGATATTGACGAACAGACGGTTCATGACGGCGGCGACGTCATCGTTCTCGAAGCTTTCATGGGCCATGACGTGGCACCAGTGGCAGGCGGCATAGCCGATCGACAGCAGGATCGGCCGATCCAGCGCCCTCGCCTCGTCAAGCGACGCCGGCGACCAGGCCCGCCAATGCACCGGATTGCCGCTGTGCTGCTGCAAATAGGGGCTGGCTTCGTCGGCAAGCAGATTTTGCGCAGGCAGTGTCACGATGAGCGGTCCGGCGAACAGGGGTTGGATAGTGAAGCTAGGGCGGTCCAACAAGGCGGGCAAATGATTTCGGCCGACACCATCGTCGCGCTTTCCAGCGGGCGCCTGCCCGCCGGCGTCGCCGTCATTCGCATTTCGGGGCCAAAGACTCGATTCGTTATCGAAACGATTGCGGGCGGCATGGTTAAGAGCCGCGTGGCCAGCCTGCGCAGGCTGCGGGCGCCCGATGAAGGCGTGCTCGACAGCGGCCTGGTGATCTTTTTCCCGGGCCCCGGCAGCTTCACCGGCGAGGACGTGGCGGAATTCCAGGTGCATGGCGGCCGCGCCGTGGTGGCGAGGCTGTTGGAGACAATCGCCGGCTTCGAAGGCGTCAGGCACGCCGAAGCGGGCGAGTTCACGCGCCGGGCCTTCCTCAATGGCAAGGTCGATCTGGTGAGGACGGAAGCGCTGGCCGATCTGGTCAACGCCGAGACCGAGGCGCAGCGGCGCTTCGCGGTGCAGAATGCCGAGGGCGCGCAAGCCGAGCTTTATCTGAGCTGGCGGCGGCGGCTGATCCATGCGCGCGCCATGATCGAGGCCGAGATCGACTTTGCCGACGAAGACGACATTCCCGGTTCCGTTTCGGATACGGTCTGGTCTGATGTTTCGGCGATGATCGGGGAGATCGAGCGCCACATTGCCGGGTTTCGTGCCGGCGAAATCATCCGCGACGGGTTCGAGGTCGTTATCCTCGGCGCGCCGAACGCCGGCAAGTCGAGCCTGTTCAACGCTTTGGCGCGGCGCGATGCAGCTATTGTAACGGATGAACCGGGCACGACGCGGGACCTGCTCGAGATCGTGCTTGACCTCGAAGGCCTGCGGGTCAGGCTGACCGATACCGCAGGCCTGCGCGATGCCGCCGGCAAGGTGGAAGCGATCGGTATCGAGAAGGCGCGCGCCAAGGCGCATGGCGCCGACCTCTTGCTCATCCTCGAGGATATGGCCGACCCCCGTCCCGTTGCTCTTCAACGCGAGGGGATCGCGACTTTGCGCGTGGGCACCAAGCTCGATCTGGTGCAGGAAAGAGCCCCCGCCGGGCTTACAGGTGGTTATGATCGCGTCATTTCGACCAAGAACGGGACGGGCGTGACGGAACTGCTGGCCGAAATCGCCAGGCTCGCGGCCGCGCAGGTCGGCGAAGCGGGCGACATCCTGCCCTCACGGCTTCGCCATGTCGAGTTGCTAGGCGAAGCCAATCGCTTCCTGCTGCGCGCGGCCGAGAGCCCGGACGCCGGCCAGGAACTGCGCGCCGAGGATCTGCGGCTGGCCGCCGGCCGGCTTGGCCGGATCGTCGGCGCCGTCGATGTCGAGGACATGCTGGATGTGATTTTCTCGCAGTTCTGCGTCGGGAAATGATTCACGTGGAACATTGTCGGGGTGCGGACGCCGTCAAGCCTCCCTTCTCCCCGTCACTACGGGGAGAAGGTGCCGGCAGGCGGATGAGGGGCAGCGCTGACCTCGGCTTCTATCACGACGGGCCCGGCCGATGACTCACGTGAAACAGAAGGGCTCTCCGACCGACGTTGTTTCACGTGAAACGGCTGCGCCGGGGTCAATCGCCAGCGTCGGCGCTACCCCGCACTTGCCTGCCGGCATTCTCTTATCCGGCATTCTCTTATAAGGACGGGGAGAGGGCGCTGTTATTTCCAGTTTCGGCAATTATCAGCCTTGTAAATGAAGGTGCCGGCTTTGCGGTCAGCGCTGTCTCCCTGTGCCAGGAAGAAGTGCCGACACGGCGCCGGGGGGCGGCGCCGGCGGTCGATACACGTGACTCACGTGAAACACTACAATGAGGCTCGCCGTCCTGTTTCACGTGAAACTCCCGCGAAGTTTCTTGACACCGTCCCGCTGCGGGGACATCTCTCCACCAAACTTCGAATCCAGGGCGTTTTGAAATGACCGATCACTATGATGTGGTTGTGGTGGGTGGCGGCCATGCGGGCAGCGAGGCGGCCAGCGCGGCTGCGCGTGCGGGCGCCAGGGCAGCGCTGGTGACGCTGCGTTTCGACACGATCGGCGTGATGTCCTGCAATCCAGCCATTGGCGGGCTCGGCAAGGGCCATCTGGTGCGCGAGATCGACGCCATGGACGGGCTGATGGGCCGGGTGGCGGACGTCGCCGGCATCCAGTTTCGCCTGCTCAACCGACGCAAGGGGCCGGCCGTGCGCGGCCCGCGCACCCAGGCCGACCGGAAACTTTACCGGCTCGCCATGCAGGGAGCGGTCAGGCAGCAGGACGGTCTCGATGTGGTCGAGGGCGAGGTGCTCGACTTCGACATCGACGATTCGGGGCGCCTGCGTGCCGTTCTCCTGGCGGACGGCAGACGTCTTGCCTGCGGCGCGGCGGTCCTGACCACCGGAACCTTCCTGCGCGGGTTGATCCATATCGGCGAGAAGAAGATCGTCGCCGGCCGCATGAACGAACAGGCAAGCCTTGGACTGTCGGGGACTATGAGCCGCGCGGGCTTCAAGCTCGGCCGGCTGAAGACCGGCACGCCGCCGCGCCTCGACGGGCGCACCATTGGCTGGGCGTCGTTGGAGAGCCAGGCGGCGGATGACGAACCGGTGCCGTTCTCGCTGATGACCGACCGCATCGAGACGCCGCAGATCGAATGCGGCATCACGCGCACGACCGCGGCCACGCATGAACTGATCCGCGCCAATCTCGGGCGCTCGGCCATGTATTCGGGCTCGATCGAAGGCGTCGGGCCGCGCTACTGTCCGTCGATCGAAGACAAGATCGTCAAGTTCGGCGACCGCGAAGGTCACCAGATTTTTCTCGAGCCGGAAGGCCTGGACGACGACACGGTCTATCCCAACGGGATCTCGACCTCGCTGCCGGAGGACGTCCAGCTCGAAATCTTGAAGACTATCCCGGGGCTGGAGCGCGCGGTGATGCTGCAGCCCGGTTATGCCATCGAATACGACCATGTCGACCCGCGCGAGCTCCATCCGACCTTGGAGACGAAGCGCGTCGGGGGCCTGTTTCTAGCCGGGCAGATCAACGGCACGACCGGCTATGAGGAGGCCGCCGCGCAAGGTCTGCTGGCGGGCCTCAATGCCGCAAGGCGGGCGTCGGGCAGCGAGCAGGTCGTGCTCAGCCGCACCGAAGCCTATATCGGCGTGATGATCGATGATCTGACCAGCCGCGGCATCAGCGAGCCTTACCGCATGTTCACCTCGCGCGCCGAATTCCGGCTTTCGCTGCGCGCCGACAATGCCGACGAGCGGCTGACGCCGCTGGCTGCAAGGCTGGGTATAGCGTCAGCCCAGCGGATGCGGCGGTTTGGCGAGGTGGAGCAGCGCCTCGACGAAGCGCGCCGGCTGGCGCTCGGCGTCAAGCTGACACCCAACGAGGCGGCGCGCCACGGGCTGGAGGTCAATCGCGACGGCGTGCGCAGATCCGCCTATGAACTGCTCGCCTATCCCGGCGTCGACGTGGCCTGGCTGGCCCGAATCGATGGGAATTTCGGGACGATCGACGCCAGGATGGCGGAGCGCCTCGAAACGGAAGCGAAATATTCAGTCTATCTCGATCGCCAGAAGAGCGACGTCGCCCAGATCCGGCACGAGGAAAGCCGGCTCATCCCCGAGACGCTCGACTTCGCCGAGGTGCCGGGACTGTCGAACGAGCTGAAGCAGAAGATGCATGCGCGGCGGCCGCGTTCAATTGCCGACGCGCAGCGCATGGAGGGTATGACGCCGGCGGCGCTGGCTATCATCGTCGCTCATATCAGGCATTCCGAGAGCGCCGGCACGCAAAGGGACGTCGCGTGAGCGCTGCCTCCTGGGAGAGCCTGCGCAACGCCGCCGGTCCGGTTTCACGTGAAACATTCGATCGCCTCGTGGTATTCGAAGAGATGTTCCAGAAATGGAACCGCAGCATCAATCTCGTCGCGCAGTCGACGTCCGGCGATGTCTGGCATCGCCACATACTGGACAGCGCGCAGCTCTGGCGAATCGAGGACAAAGCGCGGCGATGGGTCGATATCGGCTCGGGCGGCGGATTTCCGGGACTGGTCCTGGCGTTCCTGCTTGCCGAGCGTGACGGCGCCAGCATCGACCTGGTCGAAAGCAATCGCAAGAAAGCGGGATTCCTGCAAGCCGTCGTCGGCCAGTTCGGCCTGCCGGCGCGTGTCGTGGCGCGCCGCATCGATGACAGCCATGCGCTTGTTTTGGCACCGGAAATCGTCACGGCGCGGGCGCTGGCGCCGCTTTCGAGTTTGCTTGAGCTGGCGGGGCCGTGGCTGACATCAGGCGCGCGTGGGCTGTTCCACAAAGGCCGGGATTACCGCGCCGAAGTGCAAGAAAGCGTTAACCGCTGGAGCTTCGATCTGGTAGAACATCCAAGCATGACCGACCCTGGCGGCGTCATCCTTGAACTGTCCAATGTGCGACCTGTCTGAACAAAGACCTGTCCGAATCCGTGTTGGCGACCCAAAATGAATTCCTGGCATAGACCCATGATGAAGAACGGCCCTCGAATCATCACCGTAGCCAACCAGAAGGGCGGTGTCGGCAAGACCACCACTGCCATCAACCTGGCCACCGCGCTGGCGGCGATCGGCGAGAAGGTGCTGATCGTCGACCTCGATCCGCAAGGCAATGCCAGCACCGGCCTCGGCATCGACCGCAAGGACCGCACGGTGTCGTCCTATGACGTGCTGACCGGCGAGCTGGAGCTTGAGGAGGCGGCGATCCCAACGGCGGTGCCCGGCCTGTCTATCGTGCCATCGACCCTCGATTTGCTCGGCATCGAGATGGAGATCGCCTCGGCGCCGGACCGGGTGCTGCGGCTGCGCAACGCCCTGCGCGCCGCGTCGGCGCGTTCGGCTGGTTTCGGTTATGTGCTGATCGACTGTCCGCCGTCGCTCAATCTCTTGACCTTGAATTCGATGGCGGCGGCCGATTCCGTTCTGGTGCCGCTGCAATGCGAGTTCTTCGCGCTGGAAGGTCTCAGCCAGCTGCTCGAAACCGTCGAGCAGGTGCGCCGCTCAATCAACCCGGATCTCACCATCCAGGGCATCGTGCTGACCATGTATGACGGCCGCAACAACCTCGCCAACCAGGTGGTGCAGGACGTGCGCGAGCATATGGGGGACAAGGTCTACGAGACCATCATTCCGCGCAATGTGCGGGTGTCGGAAGCGCCGTCCTACGGCAAGCCGGCGATCCTCTACGACCTCAAATGCTCCGGCAGCCAGGCTTATCTGCAGCTTGCGTCGGAAGTGATCCGCCGCGAGCGTAAATTGCGCGCCGCTTAACAACGGCCACGCATGGAGCAAAGCCGATTCGACACCGAAACAATCTGGAACCGAAATGAGCGAAGACCTTTCGAGAAAGAGACTGGGCCGCGGGCTGGCGGCGCTGATCGGCGAGATCGACCGTCCGAGCGCGCCGGAGAAGCCTGGGATGAGTGCCGACGGCAAGGTACCGATCGAGTTCCTGACGCCCAATCCGAAAAACCCGCGCCGGCATTTCGGCGACGCCGAGTTGACCGACCTGGCGCAATCGATCCGCGAGCATGGGGTGGTGCAGCCGGTGGTGGCGCGGCCTTCGCCGTCGCAGGCCGGGCGCTACGAGATCATCGCCGGCGAGCGGCGCTGGCGTGCCGCGCAACGCGCCGGATTGACCGAGATCCCGGTCATCGTGCGCGAGGTCAACGACCGCACGGCGCTGGAACTGGCAATCATCGAGAACGTCCAGCGCGCCGACCTCAACCCGGTCGAGGAAGCGCTCGGCTATCAGCAGCTCATCGACGATCACGGCTACACCCAGGCCGATCTCGGCCAGGTCATCGGCAAAAGCCGCAGCCATGTCGCCAACACGCTGCGGCTGCTGAAACTGCCCGACGTGATCCGCGACATGCTGGTCGACGGGGCCTTGTCGGCGGGCCATGCCCGCACGCTGGTGACGGCGGAGGACCCGGCAGGGCTTGCCAAGCGCATCGTCGAGGAAGGGCTCTCGGTGCGCCAGGCCGAAGCGCTGGCGCAGATGCCGGCCGGTCCGACCCCGGCGAAGCCGAAGCAGGCGAAAAGCGCGCCGGAAAAAGACGCCGACACGCTGGCGCTGGAAAAGCTGATGACCGGCACGCTCGGCATGATCGTGACCATCGACCACACGAACAAAGGCGGCGAGATTCGCGTGGCGTACCGGACGCTGGAGCAGCTTGACGAGCTGTGTCGGAGATTGAAACAAGAGCGGTAGTTAGCCGGCGAACTTCAACAAAGCGGACAACGCAGGGAAAACGAGGGCTGGCTGTCCGCCAGCCCTTTCGTTTGAAGCGCTGGCGATTGGCGAAAAAGCAGCGCCATCGGCATCCGTCGCCAGCCGCGCTCGCGGCTTGACAGTGCCCGGCAACGGCGTAACCTCTATTAGACAAGGCTTAAATTAATTGCCCTAGCGTGCCGGTCAGTCGCGGCGAGGGCTGTCTGCCATTCCTGCAACAGGCGTGAAATGGCACCGCCTCGCCAAAGCAATATGCCGACGCGCGCCTGACGCAAATGGGAGGTGCAAATGGCAGTCCGTTGGCAATTGTCCGGAAGTTACTTCGAAAACTGTAGCTGCGATGTCGTGTGTCCTTGCCTGCTGTCCACCAACGCACAGCTGACATCAAGGCCGACGAAAGGCTTTTGCGACGTCGGTCTGGTCTTTCATATCGATACGGGCAGTTACGGCGATGTTCGGTTGGATGGGCTCAGCGTCGCCATGGTTGCCCACACGCCGGGTCCGATGGCAGACGGCAATTGGACGGCCGCCGCCTATATCGACGAACGGGCTGATGACAGGCAGACAGAGGCGCTAGGCGCCATCTTCACTGGCGTCGCGGGCGGCCCCATGGCGGTGCTGGCACCCTTGATCGGCACGAATCTCGGCGCCAAGAAGGTGCCGATAAGCTACCGGATAGACGGCAAGAAGCGGTCGGCGGAGATTGCCGGCGTCATGCGGATGGCGGTCGAGCCGCTGCCGACGATGCGCGAGGACGGGCAGATGTGGGCGGCCACCGGCCATCCCGTCAATCCCGACTGGCTCGCCTTGGCGATGGGGGCGGAAGGCAGTACATTCAGCGACCATGGCATGAGCTGGGACAATTCCCGCCGAAACGGACACTACGCCCCGATCAACTGGTCTGGCCAGCAGTAGTCGTTGGCCGCATGGTACGGGACGTACTTCGTCCATGGTGCAGACGTTGCAGCGATACATCATTCTCGCGCTGCTGATCGCTATCGCGGCGGCGGCATGGACCTTGCTCATCCGGCAGCAGGCGGGCATGGGCGCGGACATGCGCATGGAAATGTACTCGCTCACCATGGGCATGAAGGCGCCGCTGTTTCTTGCCGTCTGGATGATCATGATGATTGCCATGATGTTTCCGACGGCCGCACCCATGATCCTGACATTTCACCGGGTCCAGGCGGGCAAACGGGGCCGGGGCGAGACCTTTGTCTCGAGCTGGGTGTTCGTGGCCGGGTACATGCTGGTCTGGGGCGTGATGGGCGTTATCGCCTTTGCCGGCGCGGCGGGTGCGGAGATGCTCGCCGGGCATGTGGGATTGTCCACGGCGACGGCCGCGCGTTTCGGCGGCGCGCTGCTGATGCTTGGGGGCGCCTACCAACTTTCCCCACTGAAGGATCTGTGTCTGGCCAAATGCCGCACGCCGATCGGCTTCATCCTGACCTCATGGCGCGATGGTTACTGGGGCGCGGTTCGCATGGGCCTGGAGCATGGACTTTTCTGCCTGGGCTGCTGCTGGCTTCTGTTTCTCGCCCTCTTTCCTCTCGGGATCATGAACGTTGCCGCAATGGCCGTGGTCACCTTGCTGATATTCGCGGAAAAGACCCTGCCGTCTGGAAATGGGATCGCGAAGCTGTCGGGGATCGCTCTGCTGCTCTATGGCGCGGCGGTGCTGGTCTTTCCACAGGCGCTGCCGACCTTTGAGCCGGTAGGCGCCATGACAATGAATTGACCAACGGAGGGAATTGACCAACGGAGGCAGGCGCCCGGTGCCGAAAGGGCCTAACGCTGTGCCAGCCTCGCGCTTTCCACCGCGATGCCGAGCAGCGCCTGCCTTGCCAGCGCCACCGACAGGTCCGGCCTTCGCCGCGTCTGCAGCACGGCGGTCTGCAGCCGGGTCAGCGCGCGGCCGAGCGCCTCGACGCTCCAGCGTTCCAGCGCCTTCTCCACCAGCTTGCGGCGCGAGAAGAAAACCGGCGGGCGCGCCGCCGCCACCACCGACGCGGCATTGCGGCCGCCGGCCTCCATCTGGCCGCGCATGGACTGCATCGCCTGAAACTGCCGCATCGCCGAGGACAGCACCAGGAAGGGTTGGCCGCCTGCCTGGCAATGGCGGGTGAAGGCGGTGTCGAACTCGCCGACCTTGCCTTCGAGAAGCGCGTCGACGGCATCGTCGAAGGACGCGCCGGAAACGTCGCCGGACATCGCCCTGACGTCGTCGAGGCCGATTTCCTTCTGGCCATGGACATAAAGCAGCAGCTTGTCGATCTCGCCGCGCGAGGCCAGCCGGTCGCCGCCGAGATTGCGGCGCAGCGCCTGTCTTGCCTCAAGCGTCATCGTCGCGCCGGTCTTGCGCAGCTCGTCGTCGATCACGGCATCGATGTCCCTGGCCTCGTCGGCATAGCAGGGCAGCGCCATGGCGTTGTCGGCCGCCTCGACGACGGCGCGCAGCCCGACGCCCTTCTTGAGATCGCCGGCCTCGATGAGGATGATCGCGTCCCGCACGGGCTCCGCCGTCAGCGCCTTGACGTCGTCGGCCAGCGCCTTCTGGCCGCCGGCATTGCGCACCCACAGCAGGCGGCGGTCGGAAAACATCGGCACGGTGCGCGCCTCGTCGAGCAGCCGGCCCTCGTCGCGCTCGACTTCGGAGCCGTCGAGCCTGACCACCGAGAAGGGGTCGTCGAGCGGCAGGCCGGTCGCGGCGGCAAAAGCCTTGGCGCGCTCCGAGACAAGGCCGCGATCGGGGCCATAAAGCAGGACGATCGCCATGCGCGGGTCCGGCTTCGCGAGCCAGGAATCCACCTCGTATGCTTTCTTCTGTGCCATCGAGGGTGGTTAGCATGATGTTGGGGCGGAGTGAACGTCTTCCAGTTCAACTCCGAAGGACTGCTTCGAGGGAAGATCGACCCCCACTCCGTCGAGCTGCGCTCGACACCTCTCCCCCGATCGACGGGGGAGAGGAAGGGCGCGAGTTCGCCAAGGTTGGCGCCTTTCCTCTCCCTCCGGAGGGGGAGAGGTGGCCCGGCGCAGCCGGGACGGAGTGGGGGAAGCCGTTTGCCAAACGCGCCGCCGCCGCAAGACACGCGCAACCCCGGCGAGGAAGAAAACCCAGGCAATCAGGCGGAGCATCGCTTCGATGAAAGGTCGACCCCCACTCCGTCGAGCTGCGCTCGACACCTCTCCCCGATCGACGGGGGAGAGGAAGGGCGCGGGTTCGCCAAGCTTGGCGCCTTTCCTCTCCCTCCGGAGGGGGAGAGGTGGCCCGGCGCAGCCGGGACGGAGTGGGGGAAGCCGTTTGCCAAACGCGCCGCCGCCGCAAAGATTGGTACAACCATGGCGAGGAAGAAAACTTGGGCACGGCTACCAGGTGGAAGCAATGCTTCGAGGGAAGGTCGACCCCCACTCCGTCGAGCTGCGCTCGACACCTCTCCCCCGATCGACGGGGAGAGAAAGGGCGCCACGTTTGGCGGACCCGCGATTCTCCTCTCCTTCCGCAGGCGTGAAAGTGGGCGCGGCAGCCAAGCTTGCCAAGCAATCACCTTATCTGGCGACAAACCTCACGCGACCTTGCGCCTAATTGCGCGGCGCCGCCCAACATCGACAAGAAATTACGCGGACATATCTTCATCTTGGTGTGCAGGAGGCTGGATCGGCCGGCGCGGCTGGCCCGTCGAGCGAAAGGGCCGGGGAATTCGCACTGGTCTGGCGGCGCGGATATGCAAATATCGGTGCCGGGCGACATGGAGGACGAAGGTCATGGCCGATGCTGGGATGTTGCGCTTCCATGTTCCGGAGCCCGAGGTGCGGCCGGGCGGCACGCCTGATTTCTCCAACGTGACCATTGCCGCGGCCGGCTCGGTGCCGCGCCCCGAAATCGATGTCGATCCGCGCATCATCCGCGACATGGCCTTCTCGATCATCCGCGTGCTGAACCGCAATGGCGAAGCCGTCGGGCCGTGGGCGGGGCTGCTCTCCGACGAGGAACTGCTCGAAGGCCTGCGCCACATGATGACGCTCAGGACCTTCGATGCGCGCATGCAGATGGCGCAGCGGCAGGGCAAGACCTCCTTCTACATGCAGCATCTGGGCGAAGAGGCGGTGAGCTGCGCCTTCCGCAAGGCGCTCGCCCCCGGCGACATGAATTTCCCGACCTATCGGCAGGCCGGGCTGCTCATCGCCGACGGCTACCCGATGGTCACGATGATGAACCAGATCTATTCCAACGAGGCCGACCCGCTGAAGGGCCGGCAATTGCCCATCATGTATTCGTCGAAGGAGCACGGCTTCTTCTCGATCTCGGGCAATCTGGCGACGCAGTATATCCAGGCGGTCGGCTGGGCGATGGCCTCGGCGATCTCGAACGACTCAAGGATCGCCGCGGCCTGGATCGGCGACGGCTCGACCGCGGAATCCGACTTCCATTCGGCGCTGGTATTCGCCTCCACCTACAAGGCGCCCGTGGTGCTCAATGTCGTCAACAACCAGTGGGCAATCTCGACGTTTCAAGGCATAGCGCGCGGCGGCGCGGGCACTTTCGCCGCGCGCGGGCTGGGTTTCGGCATCCCGGCGCTGCGCGTCGACGGCAATGACTATCTCGCCGTCCATGCGGTGGCGAAATGGGCGGCCGAGCGCGCGCGCAGCAACCTGGGGCCGACGCTGGTCGAATATGTCACCTACCGCGCCGGCGCCCATTCGAGCTCGGACGATCCCTCGGCCTACCGGCCGAAGACCGAATCCGATGCCTGGCCGCTTGGCGACCCGGTGGTGCGGCTGAAGAACCATCTCATCCGGCTCGGCGTCTGGTCGGAGGAGCGGCACAAGCAGGCCGAAGCGGAAATCCTCGATACGGTGATCGCGGCGCAGAAGGAGGCCGAAAGCCACGGCACGCTGCACGCCGGCGGCAAGCCGTCGACGCGCGACATGTTCGAGGGGCTCTATGCCGAGATGCCGTCGCATCTCAGGCGCCAGCGCCAGCAGGCGGGGGTCTGAGCCATGCCGAGGCGGACCATGATCGAGGCCATTCGCGACGCCATGGACGTGTCGATGGAGCGCGACGAGAAAGTGGTGGTGTTCGGCGAGGATGTCGGCTTTTTCGGCGGCGTGTTCCGCTGCACGCAAGGCCTGCAGGCGAAATACGGCAAGAGCCGCTGCTTCGACGCACCGATCAATGAATCCGGCATTGTCGGCTCGGCCATCGGCATGGCCGCCTATGGTCTGAAGCCGTGCGTGGAGATCCAGTTTGCCGACTACATGTACCCGGCCTACGACCAGCTGACCCAGGAAGCCGCGAGGCTGCGCTACCGTTCCAACGGCGACTTCACCTGCCCGATCGTGGTGCGCATGCCGACCGGCGGCGGCATATTCGGCGGCCAGACGCACAGCCAGAGCCCGGAAGCGTTGTTCACCCATGTGTCGGGGCTGAAGACCGTCGTGCCCTCGAACCCGCATGACGCCAAGGGACTGCTGATCGCGGCGATCGAGGATCCCGACCCGGTCATCTTCCTCGAGCCGAAGCGGCTCTACAACGGTCCGTTCGACGGCCATCACGACCGTCCGGTGACGCCGTGGTCGAAGCACGAGCTGGGCGAGGTCGCCGACGGCCACTACATCGTGCCGCTCGGCAAGGCCGCGATCCGCCGGGCCGGCTCCGCCGTCACGGTGCTGGCGTACGGCACAATGGTCTATGTCGCGCAGGCGGCGGCCGAGGAGACCGGCATCGATGCCGAGATCATCGATCTCAGGACGCTGTTGCCGCTCGACCTCGACACCATCGTGGCGTCGGTGAAGAAGACCGGACGCTGCGTCGTGGTGCACGAGGCGACGCTGACCTCCGGCTTCGGAGCGGAGCTGGTCGCGCTTGTGCAGGAAAACTGCTTCTACCATCTGGAGGCACCGGTGGCCCGCGTCGCCGGCTGGGACACGCCCTATCCGCATGCGCAGGAATGGGACTATTTCCCCGGTCCGGTCCGCGTCGGCCGGGCGCTTACGGAAACATTGGAAGCCTAGAACGGGGAGGCCCGACATGGGCGAACACATCATCAAGCTGCCCGATGTCGGCGAGGGCGTCGCCGAGGCGGAACTCGTCGAATGGCATGTCAAGGTCGGCGACATCGTGCGCGAGGACATGATGCTTGCCGCCGTGATGACCGACAAGGCCACGGTCGAAATCCCTTCCCCCGTCGATGGCGAGATCCTGTGGCTGGGTGCCGAGATCGGCGACACGGTGGCGATCGGCTCGCCCATCGTGCGGCTGAAGGTGGCCGGCGAGGGCAATGTCGTTGGCGGTGCGATGCCGGCGGAAGTGACGGCTGAAAGTACCTCCGATGATACGGGGGCTCGCCCGGTCTCGGGCCTGAATCCGTCATCACCCAATCTGGCGCCGTCGTCCTCGGGTTTGTCCCAAGGATCCGCCGTCCCACACGGATATGACGCGACCAGTTCCGGAAGGTCGGTAGATCGTCGGGACAAGCCCGAGGATGACGGCGCCAGGTCCAAGGTCAACAGCGCGCCGCGTGCGCAAGGTGAAAGGCCGCTGGCGTCGCCGGCCGTGCGGCTGCGTGCGAAGGAGTCGGGCATTGACCTCAGGCAGGTCCAGGGAAGCGGCCCGGCCGGTCGCATCGGCCATGAGGACATCGAGGCGTTCCTGGCGCGCGGGCCGCACATGGCCAAGGCATCCGGCCTCGCCCGCAACGATGCCGTCGAGGACATCAAGGTGGCGGGCCTGCGGCGCAAGATCGCCGAGAAGATGACGCTGGCGGCGTCGCGCATCCCGCACATCACCTATGTCGAGGAGGTCGACGTTACCGCGCTCGAGGATCTGCGCGCCGCGCTCAACAAGGAGAAGCGGGCGGCCAAGGGGGTAGAAAGGCCAAAGCTGACGCTGCTGCCGTTCCTGATGCGCGCGATGGTCAGGGCGATCGCGGACCAGCCCAACCTCAATGCGCTGTTCGACGACGAGGCCGGCATCATCCACCAGCATGGCGGCATTCATATCGGCATCGCCGCGCAGACGCCGTCGGGACTGGTCGTGCCCGTCGTCAAGCACGCCGAGGCGCTGGACATCTGGGAATGCGGCGCGGAGGTCGCCAGGCTGGCCGAGGCGGCCAAGTCGGGAACCGCGACGCGCGACGAGCTCTCCGGTTCGACCATAACCATCACCTCGCTCGGCGCCATGGGCGGCGTGGCGACGACTCCGGTCATCAACCACCCGGAAGTCGCGATCCTCGGCGTTAACAAGATGATGGTGCGGCCGGTATGGGACGGCACCCAGTTCATCCCGCGCAAGATGATGAACCTGTCGTCGAGCTTCGACCATCGCGTCATCGACGGCTGGGACGCGGCGGTGTTCATCCAGCGCATCAAGACGCTCCTGGAAACGCCGGCGCTGATTTTCGTGGATTGAGGGTGGATCATTCGAGATGATGGCGGGAGAGCGCCCCCTCTGCCTTGCCAGGCATCTCCCCCACAAGGGGGAGATCAGATGTCACGCCGGCTTTCGCCAATCACCAGCGCTGCGGGATTGAGCGAGGCGCCGAAGCCTCCAATCTCCCCCCTCGTGGGGGAGATGTCCGGCAGGACAGAGGGGGGCGCGAAGAATCTCGACGGAGCGTTTCCTCGGATCGAAGGGTCACGTCATGAAAGAAATCTCCTGCAAGCTGCTGGTCATCGGCGCGGGGCCGGGCGGCTATGTCTGCGCTATTCGTGCCGGGCAGCTCGGCGTCGATACCGTCATCGTCGAGGCCGGCAAGCCGGGCGGCACCTGTCTCAATGTTGGCTGCATTCCTTCCAAGGCACTGATCCATGCAGCGGAGGAGTTCGAGAAGGTCGCGCAGATGGCGGGCGGCAACAGCCCGCTCGGCATTTCGGTGGCCGCGCCGGCGCTGGATCTGGGCAAGACGGTCGCCTGGAAGGACGGCATCGTTAGTCGGCTTAACAGCGGTGTCGCCGGCCTGCTCAAGAAGGCCGGGGTGAAGACCGTGCACGGCTGGGCGACGTTTCGAGACGGCAAGACCGTCGCGGTCGAGACCGAGACGGGAAGCCAGGTGATCCGCGCCGAAGCGGTGGTGATCGCCACCGGCTCGGCGCCGGTCGAGTTGCCGTTCCTGCCGTTCGGCGGGCCGGTGATCTCGTCGACGGAAGCGCTGGCGCTGAAGGAGGTGCCGCGGCGGCTGGCGGTGGTCGGCGGCGGCTATATCGGCCTGGAGCTCGGCACTGTCTTCGCCAAGATGGGCGCGGCGGTGACCGTGGTCGAGGCCTTGCCGCGCGTGCTGGCGCAGTATGACGCCGAACTGACGCGGCCGGTGGTCAAGCGGCTGGCGGCACTCGGCGTCGAGGTTATCACGGGGGCCAAGGCCAAGGGCCTGTCGACGAAGGGCGACGCGCTGCTGGTCGAGACCCCGGACGGCAAGGATGCGAGGATCGCCGCCGACAAGATCCTGGTCACGGTCGGCCGCAAGCCGGTGACGGAAGGGTGGGGGCTCGACCAGATCGACCTCGACATGGCGGGGCGATTCATCCGCATCGACGAGCAGTGCCGCACCTCCATGCGCGGCATCTTCGCCATTGGCGACGTCACCGGCGAGCCGATGCTAGCGCACCGGGCGATGGCGCAAGGCGAGATGGTCGCCGAAATCGTCGCCGGCCATAAGCGGAGCTGGGACAAGCGGGCTATCCCCGCCGTCTGCTTCACCGATCCGGAGCTGGTCACCGTCGGCCTGTCGCCCGAAGAGGCCAAGGCGCTCGGTGGGGAAATCAAGGTCGGGATGTTTCCCTTCGCCGCCAATGGCCGCGCTATGACCAGGATTGGCGAGGACGGCTTTGTCCGCGTCGTCGCCCGCGCGGACAATCATCTGGTGCTGGGCATCCAGGCGGTCGGCCAAAGCGTGTCGGAACTGTCGACGGCCTTCGGCCTGGCGCTCGAAATGGACGCGCGGCTGGAGGACATCGCCGGCACCATCCACGCCCACCCGACGCAGGGCGAAGGCTTCCAGGAAGCGGCCCTGAAGGCGCTGGGACACGCGCTGCATATCTAATTCGGGACGGCGGAAAGCACCCCCCTCTGTCCTGCCGGACATCTCCCGCTCAAGGGGGGAGATTGGCAGCTTAGGCGCCCCGCACATCCCGCCTACGATGCGCAATTCGGAGTTAATTCGGCGCGCTCATCGCCTTGTCGAGCGCTGCCTTCACGTCCGCCGGCCAGGTCTTCACCGGGGGCTTGGCGTCCGGCTGGCCGTTCTCGCCGCGGCGGGCGAAATAGAGCTTGTGCTGGCCCGGGTCGACCGCCATGAAGCCGTCATTGCCGCCGCAATCGTGCGGCACGCAGCCGCTGGCGTAGAAGGCGCCGGACGCGGTCTTTTCTGTGCCGCCGCCGACCAGCAGGCTGGTCGCCATGTCGGGCATCTCCTTGCCGAGCAGCGCCTCGGCCGCCTTGTAGACGGCCTCATTGTGGAAGGCGTCGATGATGTTGTCGTATTTCGACGGATCGATGTCCTTCCAGTCGGTGCCGGGTTCGGAAATGTAGGTCAGATTGCCGGAGATCGTCAGCCCCGATGTCGGCGACCACTGCAATGCCGGTTTCGAATCGCCGGGCAGGAGATAGGGCACGAAATAGATGGCGCTGTCGGAGACGGCCGTAGGCGGCGCGCCGCACTCGTCCTGCTCGACGGTGGTGCTCTGGATCTCCGCGCCTTCCGGTTTCCAGACGATCACCGTCGCCGGCCCGCACTGATTGCCGCCGTCGCCGACGTCGAACAGCGCCACCTTGACGCCGCCGACCTCGACGATCTTGTCGAAGAAGACGTCGTAATTGCTGGCCAGTTGCTTGCCGTCATAGGCAAGCACCTTGTCGCCATACTGTTCCTGCTGGGTGATGGTGAACTGGCCGCCCTCGAACGGCACCGGCGCCTGTTTGTCGTCGTCGGAAACGTCGGCGGCTCCCTGATCCGTGGCCGGCGTCTCGCTTGCCGCCGGTGGCTGCGCCTCTGGCGTCTCGGCCTGCGCATGCGCGCCGGCCAGCGCCGCCACGGTCATGGCCAGGGCGCAGGCGCTGGCAAGAAGCGGGCGTGTCATGACTGTTCCTCCTTCAGCCGCCGCAAGACCGGCCAGCGACGGCCGGGCCGATATCGTCAGCCGCGCCGTTCAGGCCCAGGGGCGCAGCTCGGCGTTCTTCTTCTCGAACGAAGCGATGGCGCCGGCTTTTTCCATGGTCAGGCCGATATCGTCGAGGCCGTTCAGCAGGCAATGACGCTTGAAGTCATCGAGGTCGAACTTGACCACGCCGCCGTCGGGCCCGCGGATCTCCTTGGCCTCGAGGTCGATCGACAGAGTGGCGTTGGAGCCGCGCGAAGCGTCGTCCATCAGCTTGTCGAGATCCTCGGGGCTGACGGTTATGGGCAGCACGCCGTTCTTGAAGCAGTTGTTGTAGAAGATGTCGGCGAAGGAGGTCGAGATGACGCAGCGTATGCCGAAATCGAGCAGCGCCCACGGCGCGTGCTCGCGCGAGGAGCCGCAGCCGAAATTGTCGCCGGCGACGAGGATCTGCGCCTTGCGGTAGGCCGGCTTGTTGAGCACGAAATCCGGATTCTCCGAACCGTCGTCCTTGTAGCGCATCTCGGCGAACAGGCCGCTGCCGAGCCCGGTGCGCTTGATCGTCTTGAGATAATCCTTGGGGATGATCATGTCGGTGTCGACATTGACGATCGGCATGGGCGCGGCGACGCCGGTGAGCTTGGTGAATTTTTCCATGGTCTTTGCCCGTCTTCCTGGCATTGCGGGGGATTGCTGGCGCCCGGTTTACACAAAGCCGGCGACAAATAAAAGGCAGGTGTTCGCGCGCGTCGGCACGGGGTGCCCACAAACGGCTTCGAATTCGCGGCCCGATGGTGCAGTCTGGCTGTGATGGCTGAAAAAATCCTCTATGCCCGCGAACCCGCGCTCAACGTCGCCGAATTCCGCCGCGTGCTGGTGGACTCCGGCCTTGGCGAGATCCGTCCCGTCGATGATGCCGACAGGCTGCGGGCGATGCTGTCGGGCGCCAATCTGGTGCTGACCGCGCGGCTGGATACCGAAGGCAAGCCGCTGGTCGGCGTCATCAGGGCCGTGACGGACTTCTCCTGGGTCTGCTACATCTCCGATCTCGCCGTTTCCGGATCGGCGCAGGGGCTCGGCATCGGCAAGGGACTGATGGACGAGGCGCGGCGGCAGCTCGGCCCGTCCGTCGCCATCAGCCTGGTTTCCGTGCCCGACGCCGCCGGCTTCTACGAACGCATCGGCATGATGCGCATGGCCGACGCCTTCTGGTTCTCCCGCACGCGCTGACATTTTTCTCCTGTGGCCGGATCCAGCAGCCGTTGGCATGACATGTCGCCTTGACATGCAACCAAATGGTTGCATATTAGAGCCATGAGCATGGACGCCGTCTTTCGCGCTTTGGCCGACCCGACCCGCCGGCAATTGCTGGACAGCCTTCATGACAGGAACGGGCAGACGCTGAACGGGCTGTGCGCTGAGATGGATATGACGCGCCAGGCGGTGACCAAGCACCTGGCGATCCTCGAGGAGGCGAACCTTGTCACCACAATCCGCAAGGGGCGCGAGAAGGAGCACTACCTCAACCCGGTTCCGATCAACGAGATCGCCGAGCGCTGGATCGGCAAATTCGAGCGGGGGCGGCTCTCCGCCCTCGGCGACCTGAAGAGACGCCTCGAAAGGGAAGACTGATGAGCAACGCCTTCGTTTATGTGACCTACATCCGCACCACGCCCGACAAGCTTTGGCAGGCGCTGACCGAACCGGAATTCCACGAGCAATATTTTCTCGGCGCCCATATGCAGAGCGGCTGGAGAAAGGGCTCGGCGTGGAAGATGGTCTATGCCGACGGCCGGGTGACCGACAGCGGCGAGATCCTCGAAGTCGATCCGCCAAGGCGCCTGGTGATCAAATGGCGCAATGAGTTCATGCCGGACGTCAAGGCCGACGGCTACACCACCTGCACCTTCGTCATCGAGCAGGAGGGCGACATGATGAAGCTTGCCGTCACCCATGCGGCCGACGGCCCGCACAAGCTGCTGGAGCATGTCGGCAAGGGCTGGCCGCTCGTCCTGTCGAGCCTGAAAAGCCTGCTCGAAACCGGGCAGGGCCTGTCTCGGCCGGCGTCAAAAGGCTGAAAATCATTGCTTCTCAGCCGAAACAATCATTCGGAGGCATCGATGTTGCATGTGCCAGTGCCAACTTCAGCCGTGCAGAGCATGACCAATGGCGAGACCGTTATGGCCCAGGCCGAGATCGACGCGCCGGCAGAGCGCGTCTTCCGCGCGCTGATCTCCGACGAGGTCGAACAATGGTGGGGGTCCGCCGACACCTACCGGATGGTGAAATGGTCGGCAGACCCTCGCGCCGGCGGCCGATGGGCCGTCACGGTCCGTGGAGCCGACGGCAGCGAGCTGCCGGCCAACGGGGAATTCCTCGATATCGAGGTGCCGCGCCGGATCGTGCAGACAAGGGCCTATGCCTGGGACCATCCGACGCTTGGCCGCCGGCAAACGACGGTCGCCTGGCTGCTGGAACCAACCGCCGCGGGCACGCGCCTCACCATCTGCCATGGCGGCTTTGCCGGGCTGGCCGAAGCGGCGGCCGAACATGCCGAGGGCTGGGGACGCGTGCTGGGCTGGCTACAGGCGTATTTGGGTGCGGGAAGCCGAGTGGCGGCTTAGCCGACTGGTGGCGGTGCAGAGCCTTTTGATGTCAGCGTCAAAGAGGGACCTTGACTCGGCTCAAATCACATTCAACTCGCGGAACGCCCGCCCTTCGGCAACGCGTTCGTAGCCAAAGGGGGAGCAATCGATCGTGCGGTAGCCGCCATGGACGATCAGCTCGGCCAGCGCCTTGCCCACGGCGGGCGCCTGCTGCAGGCCGTGGCCGGAAAAGCCGTTGGCGAAGAGGAAATTGCCGACTTCGGGATGTGGGCCGATCACCGCGTTGTGGTCTAGCGTGTTGTAGTCGTAATGACCGGCCCAGGCGCGCGTCGGCTTGATCGCCTCGAAGGCCGGGATGCGGGTCGCCAGCACCGGCCAGATCACCTCTTCGAACAGCGGCCAGTCGACGTCGAAATCGGCGGGATCGGCCGGGCCGTCGCCCTCCTCCGGCTCGGCGCCGCCGGTGAGATAGACCGAGCCTTCCGGCCTGACATAGATGCCGGACGGGTCGACCAGCAGCGGCATGTCGGCATATTTCTCGCGCGCCTCGAAGACGAAGACGTTGCGCTTGCGCGGCTCGACCGGCAGCGCCAGCCCGGCGAGTGCGGCGACCTTGCCCGCATTCGGCCCTGCGGCATTGACAAGGATGCCGGCCTCGAGCCGTTCGCCATTGTCGAGGCTGACGCCGGTAACGCGGTCACCCTGCCGCTCGATGCCGGTGACCGAAGCATTGATGAAGTCGATCTTCTTCTCACGCAACGCCTTGCGGAACAGCATCAGCATCGCATGCGCGTCGAACCAGCCCTCGCCGCTGCGGCCATAGGCGCCGGCGGTGATGCCCTCGGCCGACAGCCAAGGGAAACGGCGCACGAGTTGTTCGGCGTCCTCCAGCAAAATGTCGGCGCCTTCGGCAACCTGCGCCTCGTGGTTGGCCCTGAGGATCGGCAGCCCGGCCTCGCCGGCGAGAATGAGATAGCCGCCCTCGCGAAAACCGATGTCGGCGTCGGCGCCGAATTCTTCCTTCAGCCGGCGGAACAGTTTCAGCGTGAATTGCGACAGGCGGATATTTTCCGGAATGGAGAATTGCTGACGGATCGAGGCCATGGATAGCGTCGTCGCCGCGTGGGAAAATTGCGGGTCGCGCTCGACCAGCGCGATCCTGCCGGAAAAGCCCTCCTCGCGCAGATAATAGGCGATCGAGGAGCCGACGATGGCTCCGCCGATGATGACGATGTCGTAGCGCACTTTTTTCTCCGATCCGCTGCCGGCGTCCTTACGCAACCGGCAAGACAATCTCGAAGCGCGTGCCGCGCTCGGAGTCAACCAGCCTGATCGTGCCATCCTGCGCTTTCAGGAGGGCCAGCACGATGCCGAGCCCCATGCCGGTGCCCCCGGTAGAGCACCGCGCGATGCCGCCTGCTCCCTTGCCTCGACCCGCGGCAGGCGGCATAGATCTGGCATGACGACCGATCCCTACCGCCCGCGCCGCTCGGTGCTCTATGTCCCGGCCTCGAACGACAAGGCGCTGGCCAAGATGGCGCAGCTTGCCTGCGACACCGTCATCATCGACCTGGAGGATGCCGTCGCCCCGGCCGACAAGGCCGCGGCGCGCGAAAGGCTGGCCGGCATCTTCAGCAATCGTCCTGATACCAACCATAGTGGCCGGCGCTGCGAGATGGTGGTGCGCATCAATGCGCTCTCGAGCGAATGGGGCGGCGCCGACCTGCTGGCGGCGGCCAAGGCGGAGCCGGACGGCATCCTGCTGGCCAAGGTCGACACGCCCCGCGACGTGCTCGAGGCGGGTGACGTGCTCGACGACAATTCCGCCCCCGACAGCGTGAAACTATGGGCGATGATCGAGACGCCGAAGGCCGTGCTCAATGTCGGCGCCATCGCCGAACTTGGCCGCGATCCTGCCTCGCGGCTTGATTGTTTCGTTGCCGGAACGAATGACCTGACCAAGGACACCGGCATTATGGCGACGTCGGACCGGCGTTATCTCCTGCCGTGGCTGATGCAGATGGTGCTGGCGGCGCGTGCCGGCGATCTCGATATCGTCGACGGCGTCTTCAACGATTTTCGCGCGCTCGATGCTTTCAGCCGCGAATGCACGGAAGCGGCCGCCATGGGCTTCGACGGCAAGACGCTCATCCATCCCGCCCAGATCGAGGCGGCGAACCGTGCCTTTGCGCCATCGGCGGAGGCGGTGGCCAAGGCCCGCGCGGTGAAGGAGGCCTTTGCGCTTCCGGAAAATGCCGGCAAGAACGTGATTGCGCTGGAGGGAAGGATGGTCGAACGGCTGCACCTTGCGCAGGCCGAAAAACTGCTGGCGAAGGCGGCGGCCGTCGGCGCATGATGTGCCGTGTTGGATTGCCGATCGCGGGCGATGGACTGACGACAGGAATTGAATGATGAAACTCTACCGCTTTCTCACCGCTCCGGACGACGCCAGCTTCTGTCACAAGGTGACGGCGGCGCTGAACAAGGGCTGGCACCTGTTCGGCTCCCCCACCTACGCCTACGACAAGAAGACCAAGACCATGCGCTGCGGCCAGGCCGTGGTGAAGGATGTCGAGGGCCAGGAATACGGGCCGGACACCAAGCTCAGCGACTGGTAGCCCCTCGCATCCACAGCCACGCCGCCAGCCAGGCGATCGATGCCGCAAGCATCGCCAAGCCCAGGTCAAGAGCCAGCTCCGGAACGAACGCACGAAGCGCGATCGGCACCGCGCCAATGAGATAAAGAGCGAGAGGAATGCGCGGCACGCCTCTTGCAACGGCGAGAGAGATTACAAACGCGAGCGTTCCAACCAGAAAAAGAACCGAACTGGCGACCAGAGCCAGACCGAGCGGTCCGGCTCGCAGCTCGACGATGGTTGTGAGCGGAAGCTTCGAAAATACCAGATTGATCACTGCTTCCACGCCTACCAAACTTGCCAACGCAACGAAGTTGATGACAAACGCGATAGTGCCGAACAGCCCCGCGCGCCGGCCAAACGCAAGAAACAGGCCCACGACGAGGCCAAGTGCCAATATCTCGGCGACTGGTGCGAGAAGTTGCGTCAGATCGGTGGTCGCGATGAGCGAGCTGCGTTTAGCCGCGTTGACCAGAAGAATAAGCGCGCTTCCCATCCCGGCGACGGCGGCAAGCCGAAAAAAGCGTGAGGCTGGGCACAGTCGCGCTCGACTGAACAATCGCGAAATTCTCCTGCTGAAGTTCTTCGGCTGGACTCTGACGCGAAATGACCGATTGCGAGCGGGGTGGGGCTGTTCTGGCGAGCATGTTCGTCTCCTCAGCTGGGAGTTCGGGAGCCGCGAAGACCGTAGGCCTGTTCCGATCCCATCAGTAATCACTGCTTACATCCTCTGGCCGGAATTGTAAACGGCGATTACATAAGTCGCGGAATCATGCTACAGAGGCGGGGAGTTGCTCCACGGAACGAAGGGAAAGAGATGGCAAAAGCCGAGGTGCCTCATCGCACTGGTTACCACCATGGCAATTTGCGGGAGGTCCTGATCGATGCCGCGGTTCAACTGGTCGAGGAAGGCGGCCCCGACAATGTGAGCGTGCGCGAAGCCGCAAAACGTGCCGGCGTTTCCCCTGGCGCGCCATTCCGTCACTTCAGCAATAAGACCGCGTTGATGACGGCTGTCGCGGAGCAGGCAATGAGCCGATTCCGCTCGGAGATCACGAATGCGGTCGAGAAGGTTGCGACGGACGATCCGATCGAACGCTTTGCCGCTGTTGGAATCGCCTATTTGCGCTGGGCAATTCGAAACCCCACCCACTTCCAGATCATCTCGACACGCAATCTTATTGATTGGGATGCTTCAGAGTCGCTGCGTCACGATAACGAAGCGGTGCGTTCGCTGATGGAAGCGTCAATGGCAGAAGCACAGCGACGAAACATGCTCCGGTCGGACGACATGGCAGAGACCCAGATAGCCGCGAGGGCGCTCGTCTACGGGCTCGCACGCATGTACATTGATGGACATTTTGCGCAATGGGCAGTGGCAGGACATACCGGGGAGCAGACTGTGCAGAACGTATTAAAACATTTCGTCACACTCATTGTGAAATGACGGCCTGACGTAGAACCGGTCACTCGGCTGCCTCTTCGATCTTCTCCATATCGTCGTCCGAGAGGCCGAAATGGTGGCCGATCTCGTGGATCAGCACATGGGTGACGATGTCGCCCAAAGTCTCCTCGTTCTCGGCCCAGTAGTCGAGGATGGCGCGGCGATAGAGCGTGATGCGGTTCGGGCCTTCGCCGGTCTGCGGGTTCCAGCGCTCGGCGATGCCGCGTCCCTCGAACAGGCCGAGCAGGTCGAAGGGCGTTTCCAGCGACAGGTCGTCCATGATCTCGTCGGTCGGGAATTCGGCGATCTGGATGACGATCTCGCCGGTCAGCTTGCGAAAATCCTCGGGCAGATGGGCGTATGCCTCCAGCGCCAGGAACTCGATCTCGTCCATCGACGGCGAAAGCTGGTCGTGCCAAATGCGGGTCTTGTAGATGCGGGCCATGCTTTGTCCTTTGATCCCGGCATATAGGCTTTTGGGCCACAATCGGCAAATGACGCGGCGGCCAACCCCAGGATTGCTTACGGCACCGGGAGCCGTTTCGCATGACTTGAGGGGCGGTCGGCTGTCCGACCCATGTTGGCCCTCTTATCGGAGAGGAATAAATTCCCCCATGAGTCTGCTTGACTCTTCGGGTCGCCTCTGGAATCTATAAGAACATAACAGGAACAATTGTGAGTGGACACTGACCGTCATGGCGATGAGCGCCGTGGCGCGGGAGACTGTTTTTGCCCTGCGCCGCCAGATCGCGAAGATCGAGGGAACGCTGCCCGAGCGCCTGCAGGCGCCGGCCGGCGCGGTTTCCGACGCCGGCATGGCCGCCGCGGACCGCACCGTGGTCCGGCGCGGCATCGCCGTAGCCAGGCCGGATGCTTTCCTGCGCACCGGCATCGGCCGGCTCGATGCCGCCCTCGGTGGCGATTGGGGCGGCGATTTGGGCGGCGGCCTGCCGAAAGCGGCCTTGAGCGAAATCCATGGCATCGAGACCCGCGATGCCGGAGCGGTCGCCGGCTTCGCCCTGTCGCTCGCCAGCCTGATTCTCAAGCCCAGCCTGATCCTCAAGCAAGGGCCGCAATTGCCGGTGCTGTGGATCGGCACCCAGGAGGTTTTTCGGGAGGCGGGTTTTCCCTATGCCCGGGGCCTTCACGCCGCCTTCGGCATCGAGCCGGAGCAATTGCTGTTTTCCGAGGCGCCAAGGCTCGCCGATGCGCTGTGGGTCGCCGAGGAGGCGGCCCGCATGACGGCGCTCGCCGCCGTCATCCTTGAAGTCCGCGGCAATCCGCAGCGGCTGGACCTGACCGCGACGCGCCGGCTGCACGCCCGCGCGCAGAGCGCCGGCCGGCCGGTCTTCCTGCTGCGGCAGGCGGCCGAACCCGAACCGACGGCGGCGCCCGTCCGCCTCATCGTCTCGCCGGCGCCGGCAGGGCCGCGCGACACGGTCGCCGGGCCGCTTGCCGGCTCGATCGGCCGCCCCGCCTTCACCATCAGCATCGGCAAGAGCCGCACGGCCCTGCCAGGACAATTCATATTGGAGTGGAACCCCGATGAACGCATATTCGATGAAAGACGGATTGGGGAAGAACGAGCAAAGAATCCTGTCCCTGTGGTTTCCCTATCTCGCGGCCGAACGGATCCTGCGGCAGCGCCTGGGGCGGTCCTGGCGTTCCCGACCGTCGGATCACCGGCCGCTGGTGATCAGCCATCGCGACAGCAACGCGCAGCGCATCTTAGCCCTCGACGAGCGGGCTGAGGCGCTGCATCTGAAGCCCGGCATGGGCATCGCCGATGCGCGCGCCATGCATCCGTCGATCGACATAATGGAGGCCGATGCCGAAGCCGACCGGCGCCTGCTCGAAGGCCTTGCGGACTGGTGCGACCGCTATACCCCGCTGGTGGCGCTCGACGGGACCGACGGCCTGTTCCTCGACGTCACCGGCTGCACCCATCTTTTCGGCGGTGAACGCGCCATGCTGGACGAGATCCTGTCGCGCTTCTTCCATCAGGGCTTCGACGTCCGTGCCGGCCTTGCCGCGACACCCGGCGCCGCCTGGGCGGCGGCGCGGTTCTGCGGCGACCGCATCGTTGCCGGCGGCGAGGAGGAAGCGCTCCTGGGGCCCTTGCCGCTGGCGGCGCTACGCATCGCGCCGGAAACCCGCGCCGGCCTGGAAAGTGTTGGCCTGCGCACGGCGGGCGCGGTGATGGCCGCGCCGCGCGCGCCGCTCGCCCGCCGCTTCGGTGCCTCCCTGCTCTTGCGCCTCGACCAGGCGCTCGGCCGTCTCGACGAGGCGGTGTCGCCGCGCCTGCCCGTCGCGCCGCTTTCGGTCGAACGCCATTTGGCCGAGCCCGTCACGCTGACAGAGGACATAGAACGGCTGGTGGGCATGCTGGCGACGACCCTGAAGATCGACCTTGAGCGGCGCGGCGAAGGCGCGAGAAGCCTGGCGCTGCTCTTGTTCCGCGTCGACGGCGCCGTCAGCCGCATCGCGCTCGGCACGTCGCGACCGATACGCGAACCCCGGCTGATTCAGAAATTGTTCCATGAGCGGCTGGCCGCCCTCGAGCAGCATATCGATGCCGGCTATGGCTTCGACCTGGTGCGGCTTTCGGTGCTGGCGGCGGCGGCCTTCGACATGCCGCAGGCCGACCTGACAGGCGAAACGACCGACGACGGCGCCGATATCGCGCTGTTCGCCGACCGCATCCGCGCCCGGCTCGGCGAGGGCGCGGTTCTCAAGCCGGTCGCCGTGGAAAGCCATCTGCCCGAGCGTGCCGTCGCCACCATCCCCTTCACGGAAACCCCGCGCCGCATCACGCCGCCGAAGAAACCGGACAGGATGCAGGCGCCGATGACCATCTTCCCGCCGGAGCGGCCGATCCGGCTTTTCCGCTCGCCCGAGCCGATTGAGGTGCCGGCCACCGAAATGCCCGAGGGACCGCCGCTGAATTTCCGCTGGCGGCGTGCGCTCTACAGGGTCGCCCGCGCCGAAGGCCCTGAACGCATCGCGCCGGAATGGTGGCGTGAATTTTCGAGCGACGAAGCGGCGTCGACACGCGACTATTTCCGCATCGAGGATGCCGACGGCCGCCGCTACTGGCTCTACCGGCAAGGTCTCTATGGCGGCTCTGAAATCCCGCCGCGCTGGTTCCTGCACGGGGTCTTCGCATGAACGCGCTGACCGCCATTCCCTATGCGGAATTCGGCATCCAGTCGAATTTCTCGTTCCTGCGCGGCGCCTCCAAGCCGGAGGAGCTGGTGGTCGCGGCCAAGCTCATGGGGTTCTCCGCGATCGGGCTCGCCGACCGCAACACGGTGGCGGGCGTGGTGCGCGCCTGGCAGCAGGCTAAGGTCGAGACGCTTGCCTACCACCCCGGCAGCCGGCTGGTTTTTTGCGACGACACGCCTGATATTCTCGCCTATCCGCAGAACCGCAAGGGCTGGGGGCATCTGTGCCGCATGCTCACGCAAGCCAATCTGCGCGAGGAGAACGAAAAGGGCGCGACCCTTCTGCGGCGCGACGACCTTCTCGAATGGGGGGATCTGATGTCGCTGTCGGTCCTGCCCGACCTGGCGGCGGGGGCCGAGGGCACACTAGCCCTGCTTGGCGAGCTCAAGGACCGTTTCGGTAAAAACCTGCGGCTTGGCGTTTCGCCCGATTATGCGGGAAACGACCGCTTCAGGATCGAGCAGGCGGCGGCGATGGCGGAGCTGGCCGGCCTGCCCTTGATGGCGACCAACGACGTCCTCTACCACACGGCCGAGCGGCGCCCGCTGCAGGACGTGCTGACCGCGATTCGCCTCAACATTCCCGTTTCGGAGGTCGGGCTGGAACTCACGGCGAATGCCGAGCGCCATCTGAAGCCGCCGCTGGAGATGGCGCGCCTGTTCCGCAGGCACCCGGAGGCACTGGCCGAAACCCTGCGCTTCGCGCAGGAGCTGACCTTCTCGCTCAGCGACCTTCAGTACAATTACCCCGACGAGCCGACGCAATCAGGGCTCGGCCCGCAGGCGGAGCTGGAAAGGTTGGCGCGGGAGGGGGCGGCCAGGCGCTATCCCTCGGGCGTGCCGCAATCGGTGACGAGGCGCATCGAGGAAGAGCTCGCCCTTATTGAGCGCCTGAACTATGCCCGTTATTTCCTGACCGTCCACGACATCGTCAAATTCGCCCGCAGCCAGGATATTCTCTGCCAGGGGCGCGGTTCGGCCGCCAATTCGGTCGTCTGCTTCTGCCTCGGCATCACCGAGGTCGGGCCGGAGCGAATCGACACGCTGTTCGAACGCTTCATTTCCGAGGAGAGGAACGAACCGCCCGACATCGACGTCGATTTCGAGCATGAGAAGCGCGAGACGGTCATCCAATATATCTACGAGAAATACAGTTCCAAGCGCACCGCGCTGGCCGCCGCCGTCATCAGCTATCGCGGCCGCTCGGCGCTGCGCGAAGTGTCGAAGGCGATGGGCCTGTCCGAGGATGTCAGGGCATCGCTCTCCGGCTCGATCTGGGGCTGGTCGACCTCGGAGCTCGGCGAGAAGGAAGCCCGGGCCGGCGGCCTCGATCGCGCCGACCCCATATCGCGGCACGTGATGGAGCGTGCCAACGAGATCATGGGCTTTCCCCGTCACCTCTCCCAGCATGTCGGCGGCTTCGTCATCACCAGGGACCGGCTCGACGAGATCGTGCCCATCGTCAAGACGGCGATGGAGGAACGCAAGATGGTCGAATGGGACAAGGATGATCTCGACGCGGTCAAGATCCTCAAGGTCGACGTGCTGGCGCTCGGCATGCTGACTTGTCTCAAACGCGCCTTCACTCTGCTGACGGACCATTATCCGCAGGCGCGAGACCCTTACGGGCAGCCCTATGTCCTTGCCACCCTGCCGGAAGAGGCGAAGCCGGTCTATAAGATGATCGGTCGCGCCGACACGATCGGCGTCTTCCAGATCGAATCGCGCGCGCAGATGTCGATGCTGCCGCGTCTCAAGCCAAAAGAATTCTATGACCTTGTCATCGAGGTGGCGATCGTGCGGCCCGGCCCGATCCAGGGCGACATGGTCCACCCCTATCTGCGCCGCCGGCAAGGCAAGGAGCAGCCCGAGTATCAGAAACCGGAGCTGGAGGCGATCCTCCACAAGACGCTGGGCGTTCCTCTGTTCCAGGAACAGGCGATGAACATCGCCATCGTGGCCGGTGGCTTCAAGCCTGGCGAGGCCGACGAGTTGCGCCGCGCCATGGCCACCTTCAAGCGCACCGGCACGATCGGCAATTACCGCCGGCGCATGATCGACGGCATGGTCGGCAAGGGCTACACCCGGGATTTCGCCGAACGCTGTTTCAAGCAGATCGAGGGTTTTGGCGAATACGGCTTTCCCGAAAGCCATGCCGCCTCCTTCGCGCTGCTGGTCTATGCCTCCTGCTGGTTCAAGACCTTCTATCCCGACGTGTTCTGCGCCGCGATCCTGAATTCACAGCCGATGGGATTTTACCAGCCGGCCCAGCTTGTTCGTGATGCGCGCGACCATGGCGTCGACATCCGCGAGGTCGACGTCAATTTCTCGGTCTGGGACTGCACGCTGGAACAGGCGGCTTTCGACCCGGCCCGCATCCTGCCGCGCCATACCGAAATGCGCGGCGTCATCGCGACGCAGCACGCGGTGCGGCTCGGCTTCAGGCAGATCAAGGGATTTTCCAAGGAGCGCATGGACGCCTTCGTCGAGCGGCGCGGTTCAGGCTACGCATCCGTGCGGGATGTCTGGCTGCGCTCCGGCCTCGATGTCGCCGAGATCGAAAGACTGGCGCAGGCCGATGCCTTCCGCTCGCTCGGCCTCGACCGCCGCGCCGCGCTTTGGGCGGTGCGCGCCCTCGACGGCAAGAGTGCCGCCGAAAAGCTGCCGCTTTTCGACCGGCCGGCGCTGCGGCTACGCGAGCTGGAGCCGGAGACGAAGCTGCCGAAAATGCCGCTCGGCGAGCATGTCATCCACGATTACCGCTCGCTTGGCCTGTCCTTGAAGGCGCACCCGGTCGCCTTCCTGCGCGAACGGCTCGACCGGGCCGGCGTGACGCCCAATGCCAGGCTGTGCTCGGTGCGGGACGGACGGCGCGTCTCGGTCGCCGGGCTCGTTCTGGTGCGGCAGCGCCCCGGCAAGGGCAATGCGGTCTTCCTGACGCTGGAGGATGACGAGGCCGTTGCCAACGTCATCTTCTGGCAGCGGACCTTCGACCGCTTCCGGCCCATCGTCATGGGCGCGCGCTTCGTCAAGGTCACCGGCAAATTGCAGTCGGAATCGGATGTCGTCCACATCGTCGCCGAGAAGATCGAGGATCTGACGCCCTGGCTGACGGTGCTGCTGGAAGAGGCAGCGCCAGCCGTGCCGGCCGGGCAGGACATCGCAAGGCTGTCGGACAAGGCGGAAAAGGTCATGCCCAGGGGGCGCAATTTTCAGTAGGCACATTCCAGTGCCTTCATCATCCACGGGCGGAGCAAGGAGCGAAGCGACGCGGCGCGAGGATTCATGCCGCGACGTCTCCGCACCGCAGCGGTGCGAAACTTGACGCTGGCGGGCGAGCCCCCTCTGGCCTGCCGGACCCGGCCCTTCGCTGTCGCTTCGGGCGCTCCTCGTTCGCAAAGCCAAGCAATTGGCTTTGCGTCCACTTCATGGACCACTCCTCGCCCCCACAAGGGGGAGATTGGCAGTTTCAACGCTCCGCCTGCAACAATGGAGATTGGCGAAGGCGGAGATGACATTCGATCTCCCCCCTTGAGGGGGAGATGCCCGGCAGGGCAGAGGGGGGCGCCGTAGAATGCCGACCTTGATAATTTTCACGTCGAGCCGGCCGGCCCGCCCAGCCGCGGCGGCAGCACGTCTTCCGCCGAGATGCTCCGTGCCTCCGAAGGCAGCATGATCGGGATGCCGTCGCGCACGGGATAGGCGAGCTTGGCGACCCGCGAGATCAGTTCGCCGCGCTCGGGATCCCAGGCCAGCGGCCCCTTGGTCAGCGGGCAAGCCAGCAGCTCCAGCATCCTGGGGTCGACATTCGCTCTCTTTCCGTCACGCCCATCCGCCGCCATCGTGTCCTCTCTCAACATTCTACTGCAGGCTCGAGCCAAAATCCTCGTTCTCGCGCGCCAGCGCCATTTCGGTGATGGCGATCAGCGTTTCGGCGCGGGTCTTGAGATCGGCCGCTTCGAGCAGCGCCTGCTTCTCGGCCGGTCCATAGGGCGCCATCATCGACAGCGCGTTGACCAGCATGGCGTTTTCGGCCCGGCTGACGCTTTCCCAGTCGGCCTCCAGGTCGTTGGCCTGCAGATAGGAGCGGAACGCCCGCAGCAGCGCCGGCCGGTCGACCTCGGCGGCTGCCTGGTCGTCGTCGAGATCGGCGAGAAAGGGGGCGATCTTGCCCTGGCGGAACGGCGTCTTGACCGTCAGTTCATGGGTGACACGGAACCGGCACACGCCCTGCAGCGAAATCAGGTAGCGGCCGTCGCCGGTCTCGGAAAGCGCTATGATGCGGCCGGCGCAGCCGACATTGCAGAGTTCCGGCTCGCCATCGTCGCGCAAGGCGCCGTCGAGGCTGGGCTGGATGACGCCGATCAGCCGGGAGCCGGCGATCGCCTCGTCGACCATCTGCAGGTAGCGCGGCTCGAAGATGTTGAGCGGCATGCGGCCGCCCGGCAGCAGAAGCGCGCCCTCGAGCGGAAAGACCGGGATGGTCGACGGCAGATCCCTGGCGAGCCGGTAGTGAGCGTTTCCCGCTTGCACCTCGTTCCTCCGATCGCTTCGCCTGGGAAGCGCCTCCATGCCGCGATCCGCCTGTCGCTGCCCGGGGTTGTTGGCTTCCCGAGGGAAAGGCGGGCCGGATTCGTCCTATCTGGCGCGGCCGGCGCCGGGTGCAAGCCCCGCGCGACCATTCGGCCGCGCAGGCTCAGGAAAACAGCAGCGACGACAATTTGCGCCGCGCGGCAAGCGTCGCCTCGTCGGTCATGCCCCAGGCCTCGAAGAAGCGCAGCAATTGCGCCTTGGCGCCGTCCTCGTTCCAGCCGCGGTCAGCCTTGATGATGGCCAGGAGATTGTCGGCGGCCGCATCGCGCTCGCCCCTGGCGTTCTGGACCATGGCCAGATCGAAGCGGGCCTGATGGTCGCCGGGATTCTCAGCCAGCCGGCGCTCGAACTCCGCCGGGTTGCCGAGTTCGGACGCTTGCGCGGCCAAGGTCATCCTGGCGCGCAGCGCGGCCAGCGGCGGCGCATCGGCCTTGGCCTGCGGCGCCCGCGCCAGCATCGCCTCGGCGCCTTCGGTATCACCGGCCTCGAACAGCAATTCGCCTAGCCCCGCTATCGCCTCGATCGTCTCCGGCGCCTGCTCGAGCACGGCGTCATAGATGTCGGCCGCCGTCTGCACGTCGCCGGCAGCGCGCGCCTCGGCCGCCGCCGCCAGCGCCTCGGTTACATCAGCCGCACCATTGCCCTTGCCGCCGACCTTGTCGATGAACTGGGCGATCTGGCTCTCGGGGATGGCGCCCATGAAGCCGTCGACCGGCTGGCCGTCCTTGAAGGCGATGACTGCGGGAATGGACTGGATGCCGAGCTGGCCGGCGATCGAGGGATGGTCGTCGATGTTCATCTTGACCAGCTTGACCTTGCCGCCGGCGGCGCGGACCGCCTTTTCCAGTTGCGGCGTCAGCTGCTTGCACGGCCCGCACCACGGCGCCCAGAAATCCACCAGCACCGGCTGGCGGCGCGATTCCTGGATGACATCGGCGGCAAAGGCCGCGGTGGTCGTATCCTTGATGACGTCGCCGGCGGGGGCGGCGCCGGCCGCAGGTTTCTGCGGTTCCGCGCCGCCGCCATACTGCACCGTCGTGGCATACTGGCCGCCGCTGTTGCCAAAGGAGCCGCCAAACGGATTGTTGTCACTCATGTCGTCGCCCTTTCGGTGGCGCCAGCGGATCGGCGCACTGTCCTTGGTTGGAAACCGGTTTCGCCATCCATGTGGCGATCATGCCGAGACTTTCAAGATAGCAGCATCGTGCCCGGTTGCCTCGACGAATCTGACGAGGTCGCCCGATGCGATCGACGTCGTCGCCTCATTGGTCAGCGGATGCGCGTTGATCACCGCATGCCGCATCAGCGCCTCGTCGAGCACGACCTTGACCCTGTGCTGCGTGTCGTTGATCAGGCCAAACACCGTGACTGCGCCCGGCGCGACCCCCAGAAGCTCCATCAGCATCTCCGGCTTGCCGAAGGAAACGCGGCCGGCGGCGCCGATCACATGATGGATCTGCTTCAGGTCGACGACAGCGTCCTCGCCGACCGTGACCAGGAAGAAGGCGTCCTTCTTGTCCTTCAGGAACAGGTTCTTGGTGTGGCCGCCGGCGATTTCGCCGCGCAGCGCCTGCGAATCGGCGACCGTATAGAGCGGCGGATGGCGTTTCGTCGAAACGGCGATGCCGAGTTCGGCAAGAAAGGCAAAGAGCTCGGCTTCGGTCCTGGGCATGGGGTTCTCGTCTTCGGCTGGTTCCAGCCATGCCGTTTAAGGCCAATGACATGGTCGAGACAAGACCGCCGCGCGACGCGGCGCCGAATCCTTCCGGCTGCCGCCGGCGGCCTTGCCGGTCTCGTCCGGCGCATTGAAAAAAGCCTGCGATTTCCCTGTTGCAATCGCCGCGCTCTTCAGCCATATAGGCCCGGCTTGCGGCCCAAAGCCGCGCGAGCGGGTGTAGCTCAGGGGTAGAGCACAACCTTGCCAAGGTTGGGGTCGAGCGTTCGAATCGCTTCACCCGCTCCAGTTTCCTCTTGGGGAATCAAGCAATTAGAAGAAAGCGCCGCCCAGTGCGGCGCTTCTTTTTTGCCCGTAGGTCATAGATATCCACGACTTGGCGAGCCAGGGCACGATCTTTGTCGGTTCGCCATAGCTCTGGCCTGTTAGCGAATCGGCAAGCTGACAAACGTCAACCGATCCATACCCGTGGTTGCTTTGCTGCGGATCGATGCAATCCGCCTGACTCGGACTGTCGCACCATCTCCGCTACGCACTGGCCAGAGCGATCGCGATACCCTGTCCGACACCGATGCACATCGTGGCCAGGGCCAGTCGTGCTTTTCGGGACCGCAACTCAAGCGCGGCAGTGCCGGTGATGCGAATGCCCGACATCCCAAGCGGGTGCCCGAGCGCGATCGCTCCGCCGTTCGGGTTCACATGCTCCGCGTCCTCGGGGATACCGAGTTCGCGGAGCACGGCGATGCTTTGGGAGGCAAATGCTTCATTCAGCTCGATGATGTCGAAGTCCGAAGGCGCGATGCCGAGCCGCGCGCAAAGCTTGCGTGTCGCCGGAGCCGGACCGATTCCCATGATCCGTGGGGCAACCCCGGCGGTCGCGACGCCCACAATCCGGGCGATCGGTGTGAGCCCGAATGCCTTGACGGAAGCTTCGGACGCGATGATCAGCGCTGCCGCGCCGTCGTTCACGCCAGAGGCGTTGCCCGCGGTGACGGTGCCGCCTTCCTTTTTGAACGGCGCTGCAAGCTTGGCGAGCGACTCGGTTGTCGTTCCGGCGCGTGGATGTTCGTCGCGATCGACCACGATCGCATCGCCTTTGCGCTGGGGCACAGTCACCGGCGTGATCTCCAGCGCGAGCCGGCCATTTTCCTGAGCGGCGGCGGTCCTGGCCTGGCTGCGTGCGGCGAAGCCATCCTGATCGGCGCGGCTGACCTTGAAGGCTTCCGCAACGTTTTCACCCGTCTCCGGCATCGAATCGACGCCGTACTGCTTCTTCATCAATGGATTGACGAAGCGCCAACCGATCGTGGTGTCGTAAATCTCGGCGTTGCGCGAGAACGCCTCGCCCGCCTTCGGAAGCACGAACGGCGCGCGGCTCATGGATTCGACGCCACCGGCGATGATCAGGTCGGCTTCGCCGGCCTTGATGGCCCGTGCAGCGATGCCCACGGCGTCCATTCCAGAACCGCACAGGCGGTTGACGGTGCTGCCGGGGACTTCGATCGGCAGTCCCGCCAACAGCGATGACATGCGCGCGACATTGCGATTGTCCTCGCCTGCCTGGTTGGCGCAGCCAAAGATGACCTCATCCACTGCGAACCAGTCCAGGCCTGGATTGCGTTGCTGCAGCGCTCGCAGCGGCACCGCGCCGAGATCGTCGGTCCGGACCGAGGACAGCGAACCGCCAAACCTGCCGATCGGGGTGCGGATGTAGTCGCAGATGAAGGCCTCGGTCATTCAGAGCTCCGGTGCAGTCAAGGATTTGATTTCGCCATCGACCTTAAGCTCTGCGCCGGTCAGCGCCTGCAATTCATCGAAGCTCATCGCAAACAGCTTCTCGCGCAGCACGAAACGACAATCGATGATGTCTATGACCGCAAGGCTCGTGTAGACCCTCGTCACGCAGCGCACGCCGGTCAGGGGAAGGCTGCAGGCCTTCACCAGTTTCGGACGACCGTCCTTGGTGACGTGATCGGTGATGACGGCCACGCGTTTTGCTCCGTGCACCAGATCCATGGCGCCACCGACCGCTGGTATGCCCTTGGGTCCTGTGCTCCAGTTCGCGAGGTCACCGGTCTCGGCCACCTCGTAGGCGCCGAGAATGGCAACGTCGAGGTGTTCGCCGCGCACCATCGCGAAGCTGTCGGCATGGTGGAAGAACGAAGCGCCCGGATTGAGCGTGACCGCCTTCTTCCCCGCATTGATGAGATCCCAGTCCTCGTCGCCTGCCGCCGGGGCTTCGCCAAAATTGAGGATGCCGTTTTCGGTGTGGAAGATCGCCCGACGCCCAGGCGGCTGAAAGCTCGCCACCATCTCGGGAAAGCCTATGCCGAGGTTCACATAAGCGCCGTCCTCAATGTCCTGCGCGGCGCGCCATGCAATCTGCGCGTTGGTCAGCTTGACTGTCATGCGTATGCGACCCCTTGGCGGATAAGCGCCTCTTCCTGCATCGGGTTCGAGACCTCGATCACCTGGTCCACGAAGATCCCGGGCGTCACGACCAGCTCGGGATCAATCGCACCCGGCTGGACGATCCGGCGCGCCTGAACGACGGTCGTGCGTGCGGCCATCGCCATCAGCGGCGAGAAGTTGCGTGCCGCCTTCCTGTAGGTGAGGTTACCATGAGGGTCGGCAAGTTCCGCCTTGATGAGGGCCACATCCGCCTTCAGCCAACGTTCCTGCACGTAGTGGCGCCCGTCGAACTCGGCCACAGGCTTGCCGGCCGCGAGATCGGTCCCGTAGCTCGTCGGCGTGTAGAAAGCCGGAATACCCGCGCCACCGGCGCGGATTCGTTCGGCCAAGGTCCCCTGTGGAACCAGTTCGAGCGCGATTTTCCCGGCAAGGTACCGCTCGGTGAATGCCCGCGGATCGGACGAGCGCGGGAACGAGCAGATCATCTTGGCAACCATGCCATTGTCGATCATGGCGGCGATGCCGATCCGTCCGTTCCCTGCATTGTTGTTGACGATCGTAAGGTTTTTCGGGGCGCCGGTAGCGCGAAAACGGTCAATCAGGGCGTGGATCAGCTCTATCGGAGCACCTGCGCCGCCGAAGCCGCCGATCATGACGGTCATGCCGTCTTCGACGATTGCCACTGCTTCCGCGAGGCTCGCGATTGTCTTGTCCACGTAACCAGCCTTTCCCGGCTCCAAGATCGATTTCGCCGCCACACGTATCGGCAGACGAGATCTTTCGGCAAGCTGGCTTGTGCGATATCATTCATTTGTTGACATATCGCACAAGGTGAATGGATGCCCATTTCCGAACGAGACACGATGGGTGGCTTGGCCAAGGGGTTGTCCGTCATAGAGACGTTCACGGTGGAACGGCCACGGCAGTCGATCACGGACGTCGCGAATGCGTCCGGTCTCGACAGGGCGACAGCCAGACGCTGTCTCCTTACGCTTTCCCATCTCGGCTATGCCGACTACGACGGAAAGTTCTTCACGCTCACTCCGCGCGTATTGAGGCTCGGGACAGCCTGTCTGGCAACCATGCCGCTGCCGCATCTGGTGCAGCCTTTGCTGGATGGGCTTTCGGAGCGGCTCGGCGAAAGCTCGTCCGTCTCGATTCTGGACGGTACCGACGTCGTCTATGTCGCGCGCGCGGCGCAGCGCAAGGTAATGTCGATCGCGCTGATGCCCGGCTCGCGGCTTCCGGCATACTGCACTTCCATGGGGCGCGTGCTCCTGGCAGCCATGCCTCCGGAACGCGCTGCACATCTTCTATCTTCCCATGCCCTGCCGGCGCGGACTGCTCACACCTTGACCGACCCCGACACCATCCTTGCGGAGTTGGGGCGGGTGCGGACGCAAGGGTTCGCGTTGATCGATCAGGAGGTCGAACTCGGATTGCGCTCGATCGCCGTGCCGTTGATGACCGTGCGCGGGACAGTGATCGCAGCCGTGAACGTCGGCGTTGCGGCGACACAGGTGGGTGTCAGCAATCTCGTTGCGCTCTACCTGGAGCCGTTGCGTGCACTTCAAGCTGAACTGCGGGCAGTGCTACGTTAGGGCGCTGGCACAGAGGGAATCAGCGTCCAAGTCGCTCGAGATAGGAGAGCATGTTCCCACCCATGATCTTCGACGGAAGATCAAGGTCGCGGATCGGAGGGGTGGCCGGACATTCGCCGCCGTCGAGGCGGAGATCGCGAAACTACATTCTCGGTTCAAAGCGCGACGTTTCTTCGCGCAAGTGACCGGCCGCTCACGCACCGCCCTGTCGCTGATCCGCTGCGGCATTCTTTGCGGCCATGGCCGATCCGTTGTAGGCGTGCATCTGCGCCAGCTTCGCCATGCGCTGGGCGGCCTCCGCGAGCGCTGCGCAATGCTGCTTGAAGTTTTGCTCTATGATCTGACCGTAGGGTCCCGTAAGTCCCACCGCGTATATCACCTCACCGCTCGTCGGCCTTATCGGAAATGCTATCGAGCCCAGGCCCGGAACATGCTCGGCCAGGTCCATGGCGTAACCCTGCTCCCGAACCTCGGCCAATTCCCTGGTCAACTCCGCGATCTTCGTTTTCGTCCGATCGGTATAGCTGCGCAGCTCCGTCGCCAGGATCCTCTTCACGGTCTCCTGCGGATGAAACGCAAGGATCGCCTTGGCCGAAGCGGTCGCATTTACAGGCATGGCCATGCCCGGCATGACATAGGTCCGGACCGGAGTGTCGGGCGCGACGCAGGTGACCGAGCGCACTTCGGTACCGTCGAACTTCGACAGGAACGCCGACTGGCCGGTGCGGTCGGCCAAATCCTGAAGCGGTCGCTGCGCGAGCGTCGTCAGCCAGCCGCTATCCGGAGACATCTGTAGCAGCTGCAGCAGGCGATCGCCGAGACGGTATGTCCGATTGCGAACGCTCTCGGCGGTGATCATCCCGCTTTCGATCAAGGCGTGCAGCAGTCTGTTGATCGTGGTTTTGGGCAGTCCAAGCGTCGTTTCGAGTTCGATCGCCGTCAGGCCATGCTCGAACGGCGCGACCGTCTCCATGATCGAGATGTAGCGCTCGAGGGGGCTGTCCTTGGCGCTCGGCTTCTTCAACTTCGTATTCAAGGGCACCTACGCCGATCTGACAATTGCAACTGCAAGAAGGTTATCGTTCAAAACAGACATGAGGGGCAAGGTCGGTCCCTTGTTATTCCGCCGCGCCTTGAGCCCGGGGCTCCGTGGAATAGCCGAACGGCCGCACGCCCCGATCGGTCGGGCTCGGTTAGCAATCCGAACCGGGAAATGTCCTCGCAAATTCCGAAATTCGGTATTATCCCCATTTTATGGTCCCCTCGATTGACTCGCAAGCCAAATCCTGATTATCGGACTAAATACCGATTTTCGGAGGAACTTGAAATGGCTGAACTCCCGCGTGTGACCTACTCGAACATCGGAGTGGATTTTTCCCCGGTTCACGCTCACCTCGACGCAATGATCCCGGATTTCGAGAAGAACACACTGGGCCGCGAGTGGTCGACGCCGTTTGCGACTGGCGCTCGGAAAGAAATCCTGAGCCCTATCGACAAGAAGATCTCTCTCGGCAAGTTCCCGGTTTCAACCCCGTCAGACGTCAAGTCGGCGATCCAGGCTGCCCGGGCCGGCGCGAAGGCCTGGAACCGTTCGACGCTGGACGATCGCCTTGCATTCGGCGCCCGCTGGCGAGAGGCGCTGGCGGAGCGGAAGTATGACCTTGGTTTGGCAGCGCTCTACGAGATCGGAAAGTCCCGCATCGAGGCATTCGGCGAAGCCGAGGAATGCCTCGACATGGTCGAATACTACGCATCGGAGATGAAGGCGAACAACGGGTTCGTCCGGCCGATGACCATGTTGGTGGAAAACGAGACCGCTACCAGCGTCATGAAGCCCTATGGCGTCTTCGCGGTGATCGCTCCTTTCAACTTTCCGCTCGCCTTGTCGATCGGCATGGTCTCGGGTGCGCTGTTGACAGGCAATGCGGTGGTCTACAAGCCGTCGCCGGGTTGCGCACTGACCGGACTGCTGATTGCCGAAACGCTTCGCAAGGCGGGATTGCCCGAAGGTGTTTTCAACATCGTGCTTGGCGATGGAGAGGTGGGGCGACTTCTTGCCACCGACAACGGCATCGATGGAGTTGCATTCACGGGCTCCCATAAGACCGGCATGAGCATCTTCCGTCACATGGCAACGCTGCCCCACATGAAGCCCGTCATCGCCGAAATGGGTGGCAAGAACCCCGCCTACGTGACCAGCAAGGCCGACCTCGACCGTGCGGCGCAGGGGGTGGCGCGCTCCGCTTTCGGCCTGCAAGGCCAGAAGTGCTCCGCATGCTCGGTCGTGTATGTCGACGAGAAGGTCAAGGCGGAATTCATCGAGAAGCTGGTAGCATTCGCCGCAAAGCTGGTGGTCGGAGATCCTCGCAAGGCCGAGACCTTTATGGGCCCTGTCTATGGCGACGCCACAGTCGCCCTTTTCCAGGCCGCACTGTCGGAAGTCGAGGGCAAAGGCAAGGTACACTTTGGGGGCGCCGCCCTGGGCCAGGGCTTTGCGGACAACTACGTCCTGCCGACGGTCGTCGAGCTTGATGGTCCGGGCCGGCTGACCCGCGACGAACTCTTCATGCCTTTCGTGGTCGTCCGCGGTTTCGATAGTCTCGATGCCGCGATCGAAGAGGGCAACGACATCGCCTACGGACTATCCGCCGGCATCTTTACCAACGACCAGGAAGAGTTGCGTCACTTCCTCGACACCGCCGAAGCGGGGGTTCTCTATGCCAACCGTGCGAGCGGCGCGACGACGGGTGCATGGCCAGGCGCGCAGCCATTCTGCGGCTGGAAGGGCACCGGGGTCAGCGGCAAGGGCGGTCTCGGCTCGTGGTTCCTGCCACAGTACCTGCGCGAGCAGAGCCACACGATCATGACCAGGTGATCGAAAGAGGTCGCGCCCTTCGTCGCTGCCATCCAAGGCTGTCTCCTTCATCGGTTTACAAGATTATGCGCCACTATCCAGGTTCAATGCCGAAATCCCGCGAGATGTTCGAACGGGCCCGCAAGGTCATGCCGGGAGGCAACACCCGGACAACGGTCTTCATCGACCCGTTTCCGATCTATGCCCAGCGCGGCGAGGGCTGCCGCGTCTGGGACGTCGATGGAAACGTCTACTACGACTGCATCAACAATTTCACGGCCATGATCCATGGCTACGGCCATCCTGCCGTCACGGCGGCGGTGGTGGACCAGATGCCCCGGGGATCGGCTTTCGGAGCGCCCACCGAGAGCGAACTTGATCTTGCTGAACTGCTGGTGGAGCGCCTCCCGTCGGTCGAGCAGGTTCGCTTCGCCAACTCCGGCACGGAAGGCGTCATGATGGCGATCAAGGCGGCTCGGGCGTTCACCGAGCGGCCGAAAATCGTCAAGATCGAAGGTGCCTACCATGGCTCCTACGACTTCGCGGAAGTCAGCCTGGACAGCTCGCCCGCCAACTGGGGCGACATGCCTGCCTCGACGGCATACGCGAAAGGCACGCCGAAGGGAGTTCTCGACGACGTCATCGCGGTGCCGTTCAACGATACGGAGGCGCTGCGTGCCGTCTTCGACGCGCATGGCGACACGATTGCGGGTGTTCTGATCGACCCGATGCCGAACCGCGCCGGACTTATTCCCGCGCGGAAGGACTATCTCGACGCGATGGTCGAGATCGCTCATGCCGCCGGCTCGCTGGTGATCTTCGACGAGGTGATCTCGCTCCGCCTTGGCTATTCGGGGGCGCAGGGCCTGTGGAGCATCACGCCCGATCTGACGGCTCTCGGCAAGATCATCGGCGGAGGGTTCCCGGTCGGTGCCGTCGGCGGCCGCGCCGACGTGATGGCGGTGTTCGATCCAACGCGAGGCAAGCCTGCATTGCCGCATGGCGGCACCTTCACCGCGAACCCGGTGACGATGCGAGCCGGTCTGGCGGCGATGCGCGCGTTGACCCCGGCCAGCTTCGCGCATCTGGACGCTATCGGCAGCCTGCTTCGCGACGGCATCACGGCCTCGCTTGCCCGCCATGGCCTCAACGGGCAGTGCGTCGGTCTCGGCTCGCTCTTCAAAGTCCATTTCACGGCGTTGCCGATCACGGACTATCGGTCGGTCTATCCGGGTGCGTCCGAACGCACGAAGCTCGACCTGTTCCACAAGGGTCTGCTCGACCGCGGCGTGCTTTCGGCGAGTTACGGACTCTTCGCGCTTTCCACCTCGATGACCGAGGAAGACGCACGCGAAATCCTTTCCGCAATCGACGGCGCCCTCGCGGCAATCGCGGCGAAGCAATGACGTAGCGCGTCCGGCGCCGGATCCATCCGGCACGGGACGACGCAGCAACAGATGGAAGTCACATGACAGCTTCTCCTCACGTCGTCGTCATCGGTGCAGGCACCCTCGGCATGTGCTCTGCGCACGCGCTCGCGGAACAGGGCGCTCGCGTCACGGTCATCGACGCACAATCCATTGCGTCAGGATCCAGCGGCCGCTCGGTCGGGGTCGTTGGCACACAGCTGACGGATCCGTTCGAGATCCAGCTGCGCATGCAATCCGTGCAGCGCATCCGCCGGTGGCAGGAGCGCCTCGGTCTCGGCTTCAACCCTATCGGCTATCTGCGTCTGGCGCGCACCTCCGAGCAGATGGAACTGTTCGCCCGCTCGGTGGAGATCCAGCGCGATGCCGGCTTCAGATCCAGGGTCTACCAGGCGAACGAGCTCCAGCAGCTCGTGCCGCACTTGAGTTCAGATGGGCTCGAAGGCGGCATCTTCGGGCCGGACGACGGCTTCCTCGATCCCCACGAAATGTGCACGTTGCTGGCGCAAGAGGTGAAGAAGCTCGGCTCCGAGGTTTTCCAGTTCCGCAAGCTGCTTGGTGTCGCGCGGACATCCGGTGGCTATCGGTTGGACACCAGCAAGGGTCCGATCGGCTGCGACTTCATCGTGAACGCGGCAGGCGCCTGGGCGCCACGCGTTGCCGAGATGCTTGGACAGACGCTTCACATCCACCCCGAGCGCCACGAGGCGCTGACAATCCACCTGGACGCGCCGCTTCCCTACACAATGCCGATGGTCATGGATCTGGTGAACGGGCAGGGCACCGGACTCAACTTTCGGCACGAGAAAGCGAGCGAGCTCATCGCCGAGATACACAAGGTAAGCTCGCCCTCGCCCGAGGATCCGGACAATTACAACGAGCAGTGCGAGGAAGGGTCCAAGGTCATGCTGGCCGAGATGCTGATCGAGCGCGTGCCTGATCTGCCGGGCGCCCGGCTCGGCCGGGGCTGGGCAGGCCTCTACCCTGTCACCGCCGACCACCGTCCCTATGTCGGACCAGTCGATCAGTCCGAGCCCGGTCTGATCACTGCGGCCGGTGCGGGCGGCTACGGGATACAGCTCGCGCCGGTGATAGGCCTGATCGTCGCGGACTGGGTGCTCAAGGGCTCTCCCGCATCGATCCCAGGCACCGAGAGTCTCGCTCCAACTCCGGAAAGAAACGTCCCCGCCGTACATACCGCGGCGGCTTGACCAGTAGGACACCGGCGTTAGCGCAAGGACAAAGAAGCCATGCCCGAGGCAGAAAACATCGTCCGCATCAAGAACATCAACGTGATCTATGGCGGCCATCACGCCGTGAAAAACGTCTCGCTCGACATTACGCGCGGCGAGGTCGTGGCGATCGTCGGACCCAGCGGCGCGGGGAAGAGCACGCTGCTGCGTGCGATCAACATGCTCGAACAGCCGTCATCCGGTACCCTCGAAGTGGGCGCCATCCGGTTTTCGGTCGACCGCAATCTGTCCGCCGGAGAGCTGTTGAAGCTCCGACGTTCCACCGGGATGGTTTTCCAGTCCTTCAACCTGTTTCCGCACATGACCGTGCAGCGCAACATTTCGCTGCCGCAGATGCGGGTTCTGGGGCGCACCAGGGAGCAGGCGGACGCGCGCACCGCCCAATTGCTCGAACGCGTACACCTTACGGACAAGGCGTACTCCTACCCGGCGCGCCTGTCGGGTGGCCAGCAGCAGCGTATCGCGATCGCACGCGCCCTGGCCCTTGACCCCAAGGTGATGCTCTTCGACGAACCCACGAGCGCCCTGGATCCCGAACTCGGGCTTGAGGTGTTGGCCGTGATGCGCGAGCTCGCCCAGGAAGGCATGACAATGATCATCGTCACGCACGAGATCGCCTTTGCCGCAGACGTCGCCGACCGCGTGATCGTCATGGCCAATGGCGAGATCATCGAGCAGGGTCCGCCTGATGCCGTGATCCGCAGCCCGTCGTCGCCGCGCACGCGGCAGTTCTTCCGTGCCGTGGTCGATCGCAGATGATCGACCTGCTGGTTTCACTGCTCAGAGGCGTTCCGGCCACGCTGCTGGTGACCTTCGGCGCTTTCGCAGTCGGGGCCATCGCAGCCGTGCCGCTGGTGCTGATGCGACGTTCCCGGTGGCTCCTTCTAAGCATGCCGGCGCGCATATACATCGACGTTGTCCGGGGAATCCCGCCGATCGTCTGGCTGTTCATTATCTTCTTCGGATTGGGCAGCGGAGTGATCGTTCTCAGTTCCTATCAGGCTGCCATCCTGGGTATGGGGCTGGTATCAACGGCCTATCTCGCTGAAATCTACAGGGGTGGCTTCCTGGCCCTCTCGAAGGGCCAGCGGGAGGCGTCCACGGCGCTCGGTATGACGCGCCTGGATACGCTGCGCTACATCCTGGCGCCGCAGGTCCTGCGCGTCTCGGTTCCGCCCATGGCGACCTTTCTTGTCAGCCTGCTCAAAGACACGACCGTGGCCTCCACGATCGGTGTCCGCGACGTGATGATGTACGCGTCGCAGCAGGCTCAAGGCGGAGGCGGCAGCTTCATGCCGTTCATTTTCGCGGCGCTTCTCTACATCGCGCTGTCGATACCCGTTGTCGTGCTGGCACGCGCCGTTGACGAGCGGCTGCGCTCAAGGGGGCAAGCGAAATGAGCGAGATGCTGGCCAACTGGCTGGACTGGTCCCCCCAGCTTTTCCAAGGAGTTCTTGTCAGTCTCCAGTTGGCGGGCCTGGCGCTGCTGTTCGGATTGCCTATCGGTCTCGTTCTTGCGCTTGCCTCCTCCTCTGGAAACAGGCTCGTCCGCTATTTCGCGGTGGTACTTGTCGAGATCGGGCGCGGCGCGCCCGCACTCGTCGTCCTGCAGATGGTCTACTATGGATTGCCTGCTTCGGGGATGACCGTAAGTGCCTTCACCTCCGGCGTGATTGCGTTGGCGCTAACGACAGGCGCCTACACCAGCGAGATCCTTCGGGCCGGTTTGAACGCGGTTCCGCATTGTGAGATCGAGGCGGGCCTGGCGCTCGGCATGACCCGCCGGGACATCCTGCGCTTCGTGGTGGTCCCCCAGGGAATCCTGTTCGCAATACCCGCGCTGATGGGCTTTGCCATTCTCATCTTCCAGGCGACGGCCCTTACATACACGATCGCCATCCCCGAACTTCTGGCGCGCGCCTATCGCGTGGGTGCGGCCACCTACCTCTACCTCGATGTCCTGATCCTGGCGGGCCTGTTCTACCTCGCCATCACCGTCCCGTTCGGGTGGCTGGTCTCGTACACCGAACGTAGGCTGGGCAGCCATCTCGGCTGACCTGCAATCAAAAACCATCAATGTCAGAGGAGAGCAAAGTGAAAAATTGGAGTAAGATCATCTCGGCCGCAGCCATTGCCACGGCCTTGGGTGCCAGCGTCGCGTCCGCACAGGATTGCAAGCCGCAGCATGCTTTCGAAACCGTGTCGGCGGGCAAACTCACCGTCGCGCTCACCAACACCGCTCCGTATTCGCTCGAAAAAGACGGCGGCATCGCGGGTATCGACGGCGATCTCGTGAAGCGTTTTGCCAAGGAGAACTGCCTGGAGATCGCTTATGAGATCTTCACATATCCAGGCGCGGTTTCCGCAGTTCAGTCGCGGCGCGCGGACATCGCGCTTGGCGGCTTCTATCGTACCGCCGCCCGCGCGAAGGTCGTCGCTCTGTCCACGCCGGTCTATCTCGACCAACTGTCCGTCACCTCGACCAACGGCATTGATACCGTCGACGGTCTGCTGGGCAAGAAGGTCGGCACCGTGGAAGGATATCTGTGGGTCCAGGACATGGAGAAGCTCTACGAAGGCTCCAAGACCTATCCGTCGTCGCTGAACCTCGCTCAGGACCTTCATGCCGGTCGTATTGAGGCGGCGCTCGACGGCTTCGGCTCCGCTGTCATTCAGAACGAAGGGCAGAACTACAAGGTGCATGTCCTGAAGCCGGATCCGCGCATCGATGCGACCATGAACCCGTCGCAGACCGCCTTCCTGCTGGACAAGAGCAATGAGGGCTTCGTTAAGGCGGTTGACGCTTCGCTCGATGTCTACCGCAAGAACGGCGCTATCGCCGAAGCGCTCAAGGCTTACGGGCTGGATCCGTCAGCCGCAGATGTCGGTGAAGCCCGCGTCATCGAGTAAGCCGCTGGTATGAAGGGCCGCCCTGCCTGCCCCGCTTCTAGGAAGAAAACCGGATGCGGCGGGCGGCCTGTACGTTTGCTGCGCGGCTGCAATTCGCGAGCAGAATTTCGTAGTGCACCCCGAGTCTGAGACACGAAAAGGGTAACAGTCCTTCATTAAGGAGAGCTGATGAGGAAAGAAGACCCGGGGTGCATTACAGCGCACCACAGATCCCTCCGGTCACATAAGGTTACAGCGAGGAACGGTACCGGTTCAGGCTCGTTAGCCCTGCATCCAATCCAATCATGGAGAAAAACGATGCAGGATATTTCCGGCAAGCGCGTCGCCATCCTTGCGACGAATGGGTTTGAACAGTCCGAGCTTGAGGTGCCGCTGAACAAGCTGCGCCAGGCCGGCGCCGAGGTCGAAATCGTGTCGCTCGAAAGCGGCAAGATCAAGGGCTGGGACCACAAGGATTGGGGCCGCGAAGTTCCGGTCGACAAGACCTTGGACGAGGCCCGCGCCGATGCCTACGATGCGATCGTTCTGCCCGGCGGCGTCATCAATCCCGACCTGTTGCGGGTCGAGCGCAAGGCGCTGGATTTCATCAGTTCGTTCTGGTCGGCCAACAAGGTCGTCGGCGCGATCTGCCATGCGCCCTGGCTTCTCGTCGAAACCGGAATCATCAAAGCCCGCCGCGTCACATCCTACAAGTCGATCAAGACCGACGTGATCAATGCTGGCGGCCTGTGGCAAGACAGCGAGGTCGTCACCGACCAGGGGCTGGTTACCAGTCGCAATCCCGGCGATCTCGACGCCTTCTGCGACAAGCTCACGGAAGAGATCAGGGAAGGGCGGCACGACAGGCGGGCCGCGGCTTAGCACCGAACCTTGTTCCCCAGCCGCGCCGCGAAGGATCTCGGCGTGGGTTGTTCAGGCGCTCTTCGCCCTCTCCGCCTTGCGCAGCGACGCCTGATGCACCAGCGATGTCCAGCTGTTGGTCGAGGCAAGGTGGCAGTAGAGCAGGCTGAGCGCGCCTGACTTTCTCAGGTCGAGGAAGGCCTCGTCGCTCAATCTGTTGAAGGCGGCCTCGTCTATCACCTGGAAATCGGTGAGGTTCAGCACCTCGCCTCCTTCAAGCGTCACCTTGCTCTGGCGCGGCGCGAACAGGGCATGCGCGTCGATCTTGTCGACCATCTCGCGGGTCGCCCTGAAGTCGATCTGGAACTGGTTGCAGAAGGCGAACGCCTGCTTCGTCGCCTCGGTCGCCTCGTTACCGCTGAAGAACGGCAGCACCTTGTCGTCGCGGAACGGCGCCAGCAGCTGGTCGATGACGCGCTCGCTCGCCCGGTCGACGCACAGCGTCAGCCGGCCGGGCTGCTTGGGATCGTCGGCGAGAATGAAGGGATAGCGGCGGACATAGGCGGGGATGTAGTGCGGCCCGGCCCAGTTGCCGTCGGCGTCCACGAACAGGTTCTCGTCCTGGCGCAGGCCGGTGATGATGACGGGCGCCTTGGCGGCGCCGATGAAAACGATCGGGTAGGAGCGCATCGCCGCCGGCATTTCCGAGGCCACCACCGGGATGGCATGCGCCGAGCGGGCGAAGGAGAAATCGCTGCGCGCCGTCAGGCCGAGTGAACCGTGCCGCGCCGGATTGAGCGCCTCGGGCCTGGAATAGAACAGCGGCAAGGCCTCGCCCGCCGTTTCCGTCTTCGCACCGCTGTCAGCCATGTGTCCGTTTTCCTCCTCGCACCGGCCAACCAGGCCGGCCCGTCCAGCATTGAATTCCCAAAGCGGGGTCTGTTCTTGTCGCGCCGGCCTTGCTTCGAAGCAATCCTGCGCAGGGACAAAGTACTACAGCGTCGCCGGCGCGCATAAAAGGACACGCGCTGCTGTATTTTGGCGTTTGCGCTCTAATCGCCTTGCGGGACGCCCGCAACCATGCCGGCCCTGGAGCGGTTCACCGTTTCGCGGAAACGGCGAGCCGCGCTATCTCTTTGTTTTTGCGCAATTCCCCAGGGAAAGCGCTGCGCGCTTTTCCCGGGAAGACCGTACACACTTTTCCTGGAATGGCTCTATGGACAGCTTGCCGCGAAGCGGCGACAGTGGCCTCGCATGGCAAAATCCGGGAGCCGTAGCGGTCTTGCGTCCGGAAATTGCGAGGATATGAGGAACCGGAGCGGGTCTGCCCTTGGCCGCCCGCTCAGCAAGCGCTTTGAGGCGGGGTGGCATGGCGTCGGCATCGGATTTCGAACAGGCGGTCGGACAGGCATTCACCGTCGAGGCCGGCGGCAGGCAGATCGCGCTCGAATTGAGCGCGGTCAACCGCATCGCCTCCAGCCCGCGCCCGGGCGGCGGTTTCTCGCTGCTGTTCAAGGGTCCGCGCGAAACCGCGCTGCCGCAGGCGACTTACCGCTTCGCCGACAGTGGCGCGACCCACGATATCTTCATCGTGCCCGTGGCCGCCGACGCTACGGGGCGGCTGTATGAGGCGGTGTTCAATTAGAGTTTGGAAGCAGGCGTGAGCGCAGCAGCGGTGCGATTTGTGAGACGCTGGCGCGAAGGATCGATACCGAACAAGCACCGCCGAATTGTGCGACGACCGGAACAGGATTCTCGGCCCGGGAATGACGAAGCGGATGGCGTCCCCGTTCACCCACTGTCTGCGCCACCCCGCGGCGGTGCGCATGCCATGAGATCGTAGACACCCTTGTCCTCGACCGCTGCGAAGCCGAGCTCGAGATAGAGCCGCCTGGCCGGATTGTTCTTCTCGACATGGATCGAGGCCGATTTGCCCGATGACCATGCCTCGTCGATGAGGTCGCGCAGCAGTGCGGCGCCGTGGCCCTTGCGGCGATGGGCCGGCAGCAAGGCGATGTCGATGATGCGGTGCTGGCTCGGCCAGCGCTCGATGTAGAGGCGGCCTATGGGCTGTCCGGCCCGCTCCACCACCAGCCAGTCGGCCTCGGGATAATGCTTGCGGTAATGCGCGTGCTGCGCCTGGAACTGCATGTCGAGGAAGGCGACCTTCTGCGCCTCGCTCCAGTCCGTCACGGCGAGCTCTTCCATGCGCGTCGAGGCGTAGAGCCGCGCTAGGAACGGCATGTCGGCCTCCGCGGCGGGGCGGAAAGCGAGGCCGGCCTGCCGCGACCGCGGCCAGGCCGGGAGCCGCTGCGCCTGTTTCGCTTCTGTCACGCTGCCTGACCTCACACCGGCGGCGTCAGGTCGCGCACCACGGTAATCTGCTTGAGGTTGCTGGTGGCCAGCGCCGTCCAGGTCCACTCCCATTCCGAACTGTCCATGGCCATCTGATTGATGGTCCACAGACCATTCGTGCCGTCGTTCTGGATCATCATCGAGAACAAGGCAAGACGGCCATCGGCATTGTAGTCGAGCGACAGGCGGGTGTTGGCGCCGGAGGCGTTGAAATCGCGCCATCCCGACCAGTTCTGGGTGGCGGCGTCGTATTGGGCGTTGAAGGAGTGAACATGCTGCTGGTCGGAGGCGACCAGCAGCATGTCGCCGTCGCCCTGGATGCCGGCGCAGAGCGTATATTTGGGAACCCTGCTGTAGCCGGGCGTCGCCCAGGCCGTCCAGGTGTCGGAGCCTGCCGGCAATTGCTTGGTGTGCAGGACCTGGCCCTGCTGCGTCATGGCAAACAGATTGGTGCCGCCCAGCGGACCGATGATAGGCGCCATTTCCGTGAAGGGGTAGCCGGCGTCTATCTGCACCCATGGCGTCCAGTCGGCGACCGTCAGCGCCTGGGCCTTGGCCTGCTGACAACGGTAGAGGTTGAGCCCGGAATTGATGCCGAACAGGGCGATGCGGCCGTCAGCCTGGCGCAATGCGGTGATCGCCACAAGCTGGCCTGTGAGCTGAATCCAGGCGCTCCAGGGCTGGGCAGGCGGCCTGAGCTCGTCGACGGTGACGGCGATCGGTGTCGTCGTGCCGGGCGGCGTGATGGTCTTCTGCACCTGCACGATCACATCCGGGTCTGGTAGATCCACCAGACGCGGCCCAGATTGTCGGTGAGGAAGATCTCGATGCGGCCATCGGCATCGCGCGCCATGGAAAGCTTCTGGTAGCTGAAGGCGCCGGGCGGCGCGCCGATGCCGACCGGCGCGGTCCACTTGTCGATCGGGCCGATCTGGTTGGCGTCCTCGGTGATGAAGGACAGGCTGGTGGTGCCCGAAGGCTGCGCGACCACGGCGACGCGACCATCCTTGGTGAGACCCGCGGTCATGATCACCCAGGCGCCGGGCGCGATGACAGACCAGGCCGACGGCCATGGTCCGTTCGGCGATGTCTGTGCCTTCTGGATCAATTGTCCCTTGGCCGAATCGATGCCGACGACCATCAGCCGCGACAATTCGAAAAACGACGCTCCGGCGGGCATGTGCTGGTAGGCCGGCGCAGTACCGGGTCGCCGCGAGCGAGCGCTCTCGCGGGCCTTGGAGGCGGTCCTTGGCACTGCTGCCGGCGTCTTGGCCGTGGGGGCCTTCGATTTTGGTTCTGCTGTCTTGGCCATGATATTGGTCCTGCCTGTTGGCGGGGAATTTAGCCTCTCGGCGGGAAGACGCCTTGCAGCGCGATGCAGAAGTAGCAGGTGAGATAAGGCATCAAATTGTTGTGCGGCTGGTCACCGCCGGCGGGGGCGAGTGCCTGATCCGCCATCTGCGCGTTGGGCGTACTCGAGATATAGGCAAAGCCCCCTTGCGAGCGGGCGAGGGAGCGCGCCGGCGTTGGCGCCTTCAAGTCTGCGTCGTCTGATGCCGCACGGGAAAAGTGAGAGTGACTTGGAATTTCCGATTCCAAGAGGCTTACCGTCTCTGATCCGCCCGTTTCCCCAAGATCGTGAAGCGAAAGGTCGGGTCCCTGTCCGGGGTGCATCGGTGCACTGCCTTGCAAGTCAGGTAGTGCGAAGTTGCTTTTGCCGTCGCCGCCATAGACGGTGCCAAGCAACGAAAACAGCGCCGTGTTTTGTGATAACGGCAGCAATTGTCCATCGCACCACGCCCAGCCCGTAGGCGCCAAATTGAACGGAAAGATACGAATTTCAGCGACGAACGGATCGGACATGACGGTCCCTTTTCAAGTCTGCGACGGAAAAACGCCGAACAGCGAGATGATAAAATTGACACAGAGATAGGGTTGGAAATTTTCGTGCGGTTGGTTGCCGCCGATCGGCGAAATAGCGGTGGCGCTGAGGTTTATTCCCGCAACGTCTTCTATATAGATCGAAATGTTGGGCGACTCCGCAATCGCGTTGCCTTGCGCGTTGACCGAACTGCCCGGGCTGCTCGACGCCATGAATTGATGGCTATGGACAGGCAGTTGCTGCGCCGTCAGTGTGACCGCCTCAACACCTCCGATTTCGGCGAGAATGAACCCGCTGCCTTGATGTAGGGGTACGCGCCCGCGCAGGTCGGGCAGTGCGAATGTGCTTTGGCCGTCGCCGCCATAGGTAGTGCCGATCAGCTGGAACAAAGTCTCGTTTTCAGAGATCGGCAGCAATTGTCCTTCGCAGAACATCCAGCCGGCTGGCGCGAAATTGCCGGCAAATATGCGGACCTCACCAACAAAGGGCTGTGGCATGGTATCTCCGTCAGGGGTGGGAGGGGAAGATGCCTTGCAGCGCGATGCAGAAATTGAGCGTCAGGAATGGCTGTATGTTTGTATGCGGTTGACTGCCGCCGATGTCGCCGACCGATGAAGGCGTGAGAGGCACCAAATTGGTCGGCGCGGCATAGAGATTATTGGTCGCCGCGAGCAGGTTGCCAGTCGCTATAGGCGTGCCGGCATTGGTCGAAGACGCCATGTATTGATGGGTATGAGTAGGCATCTCCACTATCGAGAGCGTATGGCCTTGCTCACCACCGCGCTCGCCAAGCGAATGGCCCGATCCAGCATGAATGGGAATGCGCCCGCGATAGTCGGGAAGTGCAAAGTTAACACGCCCATCGCCACCAAAGGTGGTGCCAAGCAATGCAAACAGCGGCTGGTTCTGGTTGATCGGCATAAGCTGCCCATTGCACAAGGCCCAGCCCTTGGGAGCGAAGCCAAATGACATGATCCGAATTTCAGACAGAAACGGTTCGGCCATAAGCACTTCCCCCTTGGCGCGCCTAGATTTGCATGATTTCCAATTAAAATCCAGGTCGAATAGATATGGCTTCCGAAAAAGGATAGAAAGAAAACAGCAGTATGGCAGTTTTCTAAGAATTTACGAAAATCCGTAAGGAAAATCTCTGCGCAGATTTCGTTCAATGTGCTCCAGAACTACATCGCGACGACCCAAGTTCATACGAAATCTTTGTTTGTGCACGTCACGAACAGAGCTCGGTTTTGAGCGATAAGCATTAGAACGGATTTGGCAACGGCACTGTCCCGCTGAAGAAGCCATCGGTCGTCACCGACGGTGAATCGTTGACCGTGGCACTTCCGCCGCCACTGCCGATATTGCGTCCCTGAATATAGCTGACGACCCCAGCCGGGTCGAACGGCGCACCGGCGTAACCCGGCATCTCGACCCGGGTGTCGAACCGTTGCCGTATGCGGAAATCGTCGACACTGCCGACGCCGTGGGCGAAGGTATTCTGCAAAGCGCCGGCGCCGCCGAGATTGAGGCGCACCGTATGGCTGTCGGTGACGCCAAAGACGTTCGCCGATGTTGACCCCGCGTTGAGGAAGAAAGCTTCTCGCGAGCCAGCCGGATCGGTTCCGACGGAGAATTGGTTGCTCTGCACAGTTAGATTGAGCACGCCATTGCCGTCGTTTGCCAACACATTCATCGCGCGGTCGAATGCTTCCACCACGACGTTTCCGGCTACAGATGCGGTATGGGTTCCGTTGCCATGAGCTTCGAGGTCGATGCCGAAGCCTTGCGCCGACCCGGAATTGGCAACGCCAACCGTGCCGATATCGTTGTTGCGGATGAAGCCGTTGAACAGTGCGGCGGAACCCGACGTGCCCAAGTTGACGGTGATTGCGCTCGAGATCGCGCCGCTGATCGTGTTGTTGTCAATGTCGTAGTTGACCGTGCCGGTATAGCCGCCGAACGCCAGGCCCGTTGCGGCGTTGATTGTGATGCCTTGGCCAAGAGCTGTCGAATGACCGCCTGTGAGCGTGTTACCGGAGAACACGATATTGAGGTTGCCAGAGTTTGCCGCAGCCGCCTGGAAATGATCCCCGCGATTGGCCGTGAATGTGCTGCTGGTGACTGTGGCCGAAATTGTCGCGGTACCGTCGGCCTCAACGAACAGGCCGTCATCGCTCTGCGTCTTGGACGAATTGTTGCTGAACTTGCTGTTGTTGACCGTCAGCGACAAGGTCCCGTTCGAATTGCGGATCGAGACGTTCTTTGCGAATGAGGTGGTGACAGTCGAATTGGTGATGCTTGCTGTGCCGAACAGACCGCTGGGCGTTACAGTGCTGACACCGCCGAAATCGATACCCGCATCCTCAACCGCGGTGCCATTGTTGGACAGCGTCGACCGGTTGAGCGAGAAATTGGTCACCGATGTGCCACCGATACCGTCATTGGTGCTGTTGATGATATTCATGTAGCTGAGGTTGACCGAACTGGTCGAATTCAGCAGGACACCGGTACCCGTCGAATTCTGGATGGTGCCGCCCGAGCCGTTGTTGGCGCCGCCGCTATCGCCGGTCACCGTCAACCCGCCAAGGGCACCGGTGTTGTTGAGCACGATGCCGTTGGCGGCGCCGTTAGCCGAAATGCTCCTGAATGTCAGATCGCTCGCGCCGATCGTCGTGTTGGCGACGTTGAGCACGGTGCCGGTACCGGATGTGATCGTGTTCGGATTGGCGCCGGTTGTCACCGTCACCGTGCCGCCGCCCGTGGCGCCGAAGCCGGTGCCGCTGGTGGTGTTGATGACCAGCCCGCCATTGGTGAAGTTGATCGTCGCGCCGGTGTTGTCGGTCAGGTTGACACCGGCCGAACTGCCCGACGTGATCGACTTGGAGGCACCGGAGAAAGTGATGGTACCGGCGGCGTTGTCGTCGAGGAGGACGCCGGTCTGGCCGGCCACATTGTGGCTGATGTTGCCCGACAGCGTGATGTTGCCGGCGCCGGCGGCGCGATCCTGGATATTGACCGCCTGGCCGGTTCCGCTGGTGATGGTGCCGGCATAGGTGAAAGCCGCCGTGCCGCCGGTGTTGGCGCTGCCGGCACCGTCGCCGATGCGGATTGTGGCACTGCCGCCGCCGACCAGCGCGCCACCGCCGAGGTTGACCGGTCCGCCGGTAACAGCGTCGAGGATCACGGCGCTGCCGCCGCCGGCGCTCGTGTTCGTGGAAGCGAAGGTCATGCCGCCGGCGCCGATAGCGACGGCGTCCATGTCGACCGCCGCGCCGCTGCCGGTCGAAATCGTGTTGCCGGAGCCGGTGATGCTCACCGTGCCACCGCCCGTGGCGCCGAAGCCGATGCCGCTCGTCGTGGTGATCGCCAGGCCACCATTGGTGAAGTTGATGGTCGCACCGGGGTTGCTGGTCAGTAACACCGCGGCGTTGGCGCCGGTCGAGAGCGTTTTCGACGCGCCGCCGAAATTGATCGTGCCGCCGGAATTGCTGAGCGCGACGATGCCCAGTCCGCCATCGTTTCGGGTGATGGAGCTGGCGTTGTCGAAATTGACCGAGCCACCAGCCATGCCGCGAATGTTGGCGACGTTGCCGCCAGGGTTGGTGATGTCGACATTGTTGAGATTGATCGTGGCGCTCACGTCGTCGTTGGTAAACGTGCCCTGGTCGCCGTCGACGGCGAACGCATGGTTCGTCAGCGCGCCGGCAACCGTGTCGATAGCGACGTTGTTGAACGTATAGGTACCGGTCGCGTTGTTCGCCACATCGCCAAGGATGGTGATGCCGGTCGTCCCGGTCAGGCTGGCGTTGTTCACGGTGACGTTGCCGGCGACACCGTCGACCACGATGCCGGTGCCGCTGGTGTCGTTGAGCCCATTCGCCAGGGCTGTGGTGAAGTTCACCGCGCCGCCGGTGGTGTCGGCGACGACGATCAGGCGCTGGCCGCCGGTACCTTGTGTGATCGTGCCGGCATAGGTAACGGTCGCGTTACCGCCATCGACGCTGAACGCGGTTCCGTTCGGGCTGGTGATCGAGGTGCCGACGCCGAAGCCGAACGTGCCGCCGGAATCGTTGAGGATGTCGACGCTGGCATTGCCGCCATTCAGTGTCGTCGTGCCGTTGAAATTGTAGATGCCGTCGGCATTGTCGAATTGCAGGCCGGTGCCGTTGGTTGCCGACAGCGTGCCCGTCTGGAAGGTGATCGTTCCCGCGGGGTGGCCGGCGATGGCGACCAGCGCGGCATTGCCGGCCTGGGTGATGTTGCCGCTATAGATGACGTTCGCCGCGCTTGCGTCGACGTTGAAGGCCGTGCTGTTCGGGTTGGTGATCGAGGTGCCGGTGCCGAAGTTGAACGTGCCGCCCGAGTTGTTGACGATATCGATGCCGGCGTCGCCGCCATTCAAGGTCGTGGTGCCGTTGAAATTGTAGATGCCGTCGGCATTGTCGAACTGCAGGCCGGTGCCGTTGGTTGCCGACAGCGTGCCCGAGAAGGTCAGCGTGCCCGTATGGCCTGCTGAAACCGACACCAGGGCCGCGTTGCCCGCCTGGGTGATGTTGCCGCCATAGGTGGTGCTTACGGTGCCGCCGCCGACGCTGAATGCCGTGCCACCGCCGCCGCTCAGCGTGCCGGTGCCGAGGCCGGCGGTGCCGGTGACATTGGTCAGGACGACACCGCCGCCGCCGGACGACGTCGAGTCGAGCGCGACGTCGAGGGCGGCATTGGTGAGATCGATCGCCTTGTAGCTGGTGGAATTCACCGTTTCGCTGCCGGCGGTGGCGATGATGTTGATCGTCCCGCCGGGGCCGGTAATGCCGGCGCCGGTGGTGGTGTCGATTGTCAGCCCGCCGTTGAAGCTGGTCGTGCCGCCGCCCTGGAACAGGCCGGCCCCGCTGGTCGTATCGATGTCGGCGAGCCCGCCGACGTTGAGCGTGCCGCTCTCCCAGCCGATGCCGCCGCCCGTCGAAGCCGTGTTGTTCACCGTCACCGTGTTGAAATTGAAGGTGCCGGTGGGATTGCTGGCGTTCGAACTGATGCCGGCACCCGTCGTGCCGGTGACGGTGGTCGCGCCCGTGACCGTGAACGTGCCGGCGACGCCGTCGAAGATGATGCCGCTGGCGCCGCCGCTGGCGTTGACGCTGTTTACGATCATGCTGGCGGTCAGCGGATCGAGATTGAACGCCACGCCGTTGATGGTGTCGACGGTGCCGCCGCTGCTGTTCAGCGCAAAGGTTGTGGCCGGGGGGCCCTTGGTGTCGACGAGGACGCCAGTGCCGCCATCATTGAACGTGGTGAACGTGCCGAGATCGAGCGTGCCGCTGGTGCTGGTAAAGGCAAGGCCGTTGCCCTGGACGCGCGCGCCTGATGTGCCGACGTCGAGCGTGCCCACGCTGACCGTGCCGCCGGCGCCAGTGGAGTCGAACGTGACATTGTCGAAGGCAATGCCGCCGCCGGTGCCGCCGAGCACCGTGTTGCCGGCGAAGGAGCGGATGGCGATCGAATTGTCCGTCGCGTTGATGTTCTGGCCGGCGAAGGACGCGGCTAGCGCGGATCCCGTCGATCGCAGCGTGTTGCCGTCGATCGAAAGCAGCAGCGTGTTGGCCGCCGCAGCGGTCGTGGAGAAGTCGAGCGCCCTGCCGCCGGCTGATATGTCATTGTTGCGGAGGAAGAAACTCGACGCGGCCGACGCATCGACGGCAACACCGGCGCCGGTGCCGGTGTTGCGGATGATGAGATTCTCGATGCCGCCGGTGATCGGGCTGGTACCACTGGTCGCCAGGGTGATCACCGAACCGGCAGTGTTGCTCTGCAGGATCGGCCGCAGCGTGTCGATGCCGGTCGGTGCGGCGATGATCGGCGAATTCTGCACCGTGGTGAAATGGAATGCCGCCGACGCGCCGCTGCTGGTGTCGACACCGAGCTGCGAGACGTCGATGGCCGTATCGTTTTGCCCGAAGGCGAGCAACACCTGCCCGTCATCGAGCTGGAACGACGTGCCGCTCAGGTCGATCGTTTCCTGGCTACCGGTGCCGTTCTTGTCGATCAGCACGATGACATTGGCCGTGGACGCCTGGGCGTTGGCATAGGTGCCTGGATTGACGAAGCTGCCGTCGCCGCCGCCGGTGGCGTCGGTGGTGACGTAGTAGACCTTGTAAGCGGACAGATTCGACGTGTCGCCGGTGAAGGTGACGTCGTTGAAATTGTAGTCGCCATTGGTCGGCAGGGTGTCGATGGCATGGATGGCCTGGCCGCCGGTGGTCGCGATCGCCGATTCGGCCAGGCCAGCGCCGTCGCCGAACACCAGCCTGGCGTTGGTGGCGCTGGAGAACTGGACGCCATAGCCGACATTTTCGATTTTCGAGGTCTGGCCCGCCGGATTGTTGTTGGCAGTGTCGCCGAGCTGGATCGTGCCGGTGCCGGTCGTGCCGGCCATGTCGATGCCGATAGTGCCGGCGAAGCTGCCGCCGTCGACGTCGAAATCGCCGGCCTTGATGTTGCTCGTGCCGAGCGCAGCGCCGTTGAGGTCGAAGCCGACCGCATTGGCTGCATTGAGCCCGATGTTCAGGCTGTCGAAGCCCAAGGTCGAGCCGAGCGTGCCGGATATGTCGACACCGCGCGAGGTGATGTTCTGCAGGTCGACCGCGCCGAGATCGATGGCGCCGCCGACTATATTGTTGAGCGAAACGCCGGTCGCCGCGCCATTGACCGAAACGGAATCGAAAATAACGCCGCCCGCGCCGACCGTTGCGCCGTCGAGATCGAGCGCGGTTCCAGTCGTTGTCGTGATGGTGTTGCCGGTCCCGGAGATGCTGATCGTGCCGCCGGAGCCCGCGCCAAAACCCGCTCCTGCCGTCGTCGTTATGTCAAGGCCGCCATTGCCGAAGCCGATCGTGGCGTTCGGGTTGCCGATCAGGCTGACGCCGTCCGTCGCGCCCGAGCTGATCTGCTTGGTCGCGCCCGAGAAGGTCACGGTCGCCGCCGTGCCGTTGTCGATGCCGGCAACGACGATATTGCCGCCGGCGCCCGCAAGGCCATCGGTCAGGTTGCCCGACAGCATCACAGAACCGCCGGTCAGTTCCTGGATCGAGACCGCCGCGCCGGTGCCGTTGCTGACGATGGCGCCCGCGTAGGATATGTTCGCGTTGCCGCCGCTCGCATTGGTGCCCGAGCCGACATTGAAGGCCGTGCCCAAACCGGTGTTGGTCAGCGTGCCGGTGCCGAAATTGAACGTGCCGCTGAGGTTCTGCAGGTCGATGCCGCTGCCGGAACCGAACGACGCGCTGGTCGAGGCGAAATCGATATTGCCGGCGATGCCGTCGAGGGCCACCGCCTGCGCGTTGGTGGCATTGACCGTACCCGTCAGGACATTGACCGTGCCGACGCCGCTGGCGCTGAACGCCGTCGCGCCGTTCGTGGAAATGTCCACATCCGTGAAGTTGACGGTGCCGGCGTTGTTGGTGAGCGAGACGCCGTTGCCGCCAACAGTCACCTTGTCGGTGAAATTGATCAGACCGCCGCCGTGATTGGCGATCGAGATGCCGCCGCCGGTCAGCGTGCCGGCCGGCCCGCTGTTGGGCAAGATGCCGCGCGTCACGGTGATGTTGCCGGCGCCGCCGTCGACGTCGAGCAGCGTGCCGGCGACGTTGACGTTGTTGTTGGTGATCGACAAATTGCTGTCGAGGCCGGCGACCTTGAACGCCGTCTGGCCGGCGCCGACATTGCCGACCGTGACGCCTTCGATGACGATGCCGCCGGCATTGTTGAAGCTGCCCGCGCTCTGGTCGATGGTGAAGACCGAGCCGCTGCCGCCGGTGAAGTCGAAGGCGGTGTTGCGCACTTGGTTGCTGCCGAGCAGATGCAGGGTATCGCTGCCCGTGCTCTTGACTACGCCCTCGTCGCCGGTGACGTCGCCGCCGGTGGCGCCGAGATTGCCCTGCACGTTCACCGGCTGGATGGTGCCGGTCGTGGTGATGGCGTTGCCGTTGCCGAAGCCGGTGATCGATTGGCCGGAATCGAGCGTGAACGGCGTGCCGCTGAGGTCGACCGTGCCGACGAAGGCGAAGGTCTGGGTGCCGGTCTTCAGATCGGCATCGGCAACCGAGATGGTATTGACTGACGTACTGAGCCCAAATGAGCCGGCGGCGATGACGCCGCCATTTTGCGACACCATGAACACCCCGCCGACGGCGCTGGCCAGATTCGCGCTGCCGGTGAAGAGCACGTCATCGAAATCATAATTGCCGAGCGCGGCGAGACCGACGGTGTTGACGGTGAAATTGCCCGCCGCCGCGGTGATCGTCGAATTGCGGCCGTTGGCGTCGGCGAATTCGCCGTCGCCGAAGGTGAAGCTGGCGTTGGCGCTGGTCGCCGCCGTCTGGCCGGACGACAGATCGACGCCGATGCCGGCGCCTGAGATCGACGATCCGGTCAGGAAGGTGATGGTGCGGTTGCCCGTGGTCGAGGTCAGGTCGATGCCGCGCGAGCTCGCGGCGTCGTTTCCGGTGATCGTCGTCAGCCCGAAATCGGCGGTCGTGGCCGAGCCGGAGAAGTCGATGGCGGTCTGGCTGGCGCCCGCGCCGAGGCCGCTGACGGTGGTCGTGCCGAAGCTGACGTCGTTGTTGGTGCCGGAGAAATCGATGCCGGTAGTGCTGGTCGCGCCCAGCGTCACATTGGTCGTGCCGAAGGTGGCGCTGCCGGCCGCATTCGAGATGGACAGCGCGGCGCCGGTCGTGCCGGTGATCGACAGCGTGCCGCTGACCTCGAATGTCGAGTCGGCGCCAAGGCTGGTGATCGACGCGCCGCCGCCGCCGGTCGCCGTGAGCGGACCCGTGAAGCGGATCGCGGTGTCGGTGGGAGCGGTTATCTCCCCGATATCGAAGAGGCCGCCGGTGCCGGTCGAAGTGATGGCGCCGCCGAATGTGATCAGGCCGCCGGTGGTGCCGTCGATCCTAACGGCTTTTGCCGCGCTACTCTGGCTAATCGTGCCGTCATAGGTGACGTCGGCCGACGAACTGCCGATAACGATCGCGCTGGCGCCGGTATTGGCGATGGAGCTGGCCGCCCCGAAGGTCAGGCTTCCGCTCGAGCCGTTGAGGATCACGATGCCGAGGCCGCTGCCGCCTGATATGTCGAGATCGGCGAAATTGGCGGTGCCGCCGAAATTATTGACCAGCAGCGCGATATTTCTGCCGCCGGCGATCGTCGTGGTGCCGGTGAAGTCGACCGTCGCGGATGTGTTGGCCAGCACGACGCCGGTCGGCACCGACCCCTGGATGGTCAGATCGTTGACAGTGATCGCGCCCGACGCGCTGCCGAGGTAAAGCCCGATGGTCCCGCCCAGGATCGTCACGCCAGTGCTGGTGAGGCCGTTGATCGACGCCGTGCCGTCCATCGCCAGGAACGAGCTGTTGACGCTGAGGTTGGAGACGGTGTTGCCGCTGGCGAGGTCGATGGTGTTGCCGCCGCCGTTGTTCAGCGTCGCGCCACCGAAGCCGAACGGATCGGCCTGTGTCGCGCCGGTGACGACCGCCGTGCCGGTGACATTGGCCGGCGGGCCGCCCAGGCTGATGGTGGCGCCGTTGGCGAAGGAGACCAGCGACTGGCCGCTGGCCAGCGTGAAGCCGTTGGCATCGGTGGCGGTGGTCTGCACGGCCGCGGTCTTGACCAGCACGAAGGTCGTGTTGGCATTGGTGGTCAGATCGTCGGCCGCGGCGGCATCGATCAGGTTAGCGACGCTTGAGCCGTCGCCCGTTCCGGTGCTGCTCGAACCGACGAAGACGACGTTGGCTGCATCGAACAGCTGCGGTCCAACCAGATGCGTGCCGTTGAAGGCATAGGTGCCGCTGCCGGGCAGCAGGCCGCGCATGTCGAGCGAGGCGATGACGCCGGTGATCGATGCGCCGCCGGCCGCACCGAACGAGAACGCCGTGCTGGCGGTGGTTCCGGCCAGGCCGTTGGTGCCCATCTGGACGCCGGTGTCGACACCGGTGATGACGCCGCTGCCGATGGTCACCGACCCGCCATTGGTGCCGGACAGGTCGACGCCGATCGAGGAGCCGCCGGAACTGCCGCTGATGTCGAGCGTGGCGGCGGTGAAGGTCGACGTGCTGCCCGAGAGGTCGAGCGCGGTGGAGCAATTGCACAGGCCGGTGATGTCGATGTCGTCGAAGCTGATGACGCCGTTGCTGCCGACGACGTCGATGCCGCTTCCGAGCGGCTGGTCGATGGTGACGGCGCCGCCGAACGAAACGGCGCCGGTGTTGTTTTCCAGCCAGACGCCCTCGCCGGGGCCGGTCATGCTCACCGGGCCACTGAAGGTGAGCGTGCCGGTGTTGTCGGTGGCGAGGATGCCCTCGCTGCCGATATGGGTCAGAATGACCGGCCCGCCGAAGGTGACCGCGCCGCCGGAATTCTGGACGTCGATGCCGATGCCGCCGGGGGCGGTGATGTCCGAAATATCGACGGCTCCGAACATGAAATCGGCGGTGCTGTCGAAGATCCCGAGGCCGCCGACGAAGGTGTTGCTGATCGTCGTTGCGCCGGAAACGGCGAAATTTCCCGATACGCCTGCCAACGTCGCGCCGAACAGGCCACCGTCCTGCGTCAGGCTGGCCAGCTTGACGTCGAGATTAGCGCCAAGCAAGGCGACGCCGGCCGCGCCATTGCCGGAGATCGTGCCGTCGGTGGTGCTGAACGTGCCGGTGGTGGAGAGGACGTTGACGCCGAAGCCGGAATTGTCGGAGGCGTTCAGCGTCTGGAATGCATATGTTCCGTCGCCGCCGACGAACAGGCCATTGCCGGCATTGTTCGACAGTGTCGTCGTGCCGGTGAAGGCATAACTGCCGTCGCCGTCGATATGCAGGCCCTCGCTGGCGTTGCTCGTCGAGGTCACATTGTTGGCCGCGACATTGCTGGCGCCTTCGAACAGCAGCCCGTCCAGGCCGGCGCCGCTGACATTCATGCCGCTTATCGTCACGCCGGTGACATTGTTGCCGTGGATGCCGTTGCCGCCGCCCGGATTGGCGTTCGAGACGTTGAAGTCGAGCAGCGCGCTGTTGTTGGCCAGCGTGACAGTGTCCGCGCCGGCCGAACTGGTGAGCGTCGCCGCGCCCGCGCCGTCCGAGATGGCGCTGGTGTGCGCGATGTTGTCGCCCGTTACGTTAACCGGGATGCCGCCGAGCGAGAATGTGCGGCCGTTGCCGAAGGAAGCCAGCGTCTGTCCGGCGCTCAGCGAGAACCCGTCGGTGTCGTCGATGGCGCCGCGGTTGACCAGCACGAAGATCGCGGTGCCGTCGATGTTGGCATCGGCGGTGGCAATCGAGGCAAGGTCGAGCAGCGAGGATCCGGTGCCCGAGCCGGTCGCCGCCGCGCCGACGAAGATGACATTCTGCTGGTCGAACAGTTGCGGGCCGCTGAAGGTGGTCGAACCGAAGGCGTAGTGGCCGAGCGTCTGGTTAAGGCCGCGCGCGTCGAGCGAGGCGGTGCTGCCGGCAATGGAACCGCCGCCGAAGGAGAATTCGGCATTGGCCGAGTTCAGCAGCGAGCCGGAAATGCCGAAGCGCACGCCGGTGTCGACGCCTGTGATCGCACCGCCATCGGTGATGACGATCGTTGCCCCGCCCGAGGTCGGCGAGGTGAGGTCGATGCCGATCGAGCCGGCCGCACCCGTGCCGGCGATGTTGAGCGACTGTGCGGTGAAGTTCGTATGGCTGCCGGAGAAGTCGAGGCCAGTGCCGACGCCGAGGCCCGAGATGACGATGTCGCCTGCCACCACCGCCGCGTTGACGCCGGTAAACGAGATGCCGTCGCCGGCGGGAGCGCTGATGTCGATATCGCCGAAGCGGATCGCCGCCGGTGAGTTAGAAATGGCGATCGCCGGTCCGGTGGTGTCCGAAATGGTCGTGGCGCCGATGACGGCGAAACTGCCCGCCACGTGATCGAGCACGACGCCCGACGGACCGCCGGTCTGGTCGATCGAATCCAGCACCACATGCGCCGTGATCGGATCGATGAAGACGCCGACGCCGCCATTGCCCGACACGGTGCCGCCGGTTGTGGCGAAGCTGCCTGATGTCGAGGTGCCCTGAACGGTTATGCCGCGGTCGGCACTGTCCTTCGCGCTAAGCGTCGCGAATGTATAGGTGCCATGGCCGGTGGCATCCAGCCCGTCGTCGCTATTGCCCTGGAGCAGCGTCGTGCCGGCGAAATTGTAGGTGCCGTCGCCTTCGATGTGCAGGCCGTCAAGGCCGTTGCCGGTCGAGGTGAAATTGGAACCAGTGATGCCGGTCGAGTTGCCGGTGAAGGCGGCGCCGTTGCCGCCGGCGCCTGTCACCGTGACATTGGTCAGCGTGGCGCCGGTGATGTTGTTGGCGAAGATGCCGTCGGCGCCGCCGGTGATGGTGATGCCGTTCAGCGTGTCGCCGTTGCCGAGCGTGATCACGTTGTTGGCCACGCTGGTGCCCTGGATGGTGCCGTTACTGCCGCCCAGATTGAAGGTGCCGGTGCCGCCGCCGAACAGCTTCGCGGTGACGCTTTGGCCGCCGCCGATGACGGTCTGGCCGTCTGCGAGCGTCGTGCCGGTGGTGGTGATGTTGCCGTTGCCGCCCAGCGCCACCACGAAACCCCCGGTGCCGGCCTTGGTCACTGCGTCGTCCAGCGTCGTCGGATCGGCCAGCGTGCCGGCGCCGGCCAGGCCGCCATCGGCGTAGTAGAACTTGCCGAAGGCGGCATTGGTGGCGGCGTTGATGGCGACGCGCGTCGTCGAGCCGCCGGGCAGTTCATGGCTCTGGATCCTGACGCCGATGTCGCCGCGCACCCGCTCGTTGACGCGCTTGCGCAGGCCTTCGCTGACCGGATAGACCGGCTCCGGCCCGCTGTCCGCGCCGCCTTGGCCTGGATTGAACGGGATGCTCAGCCGCACGCTGCCGGCGAACTGGGTGTCGTCGCGATTGTCGTTGCGCACCTCGCCGGTGAAGGTCAGCGCCGTTCCGGTGCCGAAGATATCGCCGATCTCATATTCGATGCCGGCCTTGACCCCGGTGACGCCGTTGTCGTCGCCATGCGGATCCTCGAAATGGTAACCGCCTATGTCGAGCCGCAGCGAATGCTTGTCGGGAAGGTTGAGCGGCACCCGCGCGCCGACCTCGCCCTCGATGCCCCAGGCCGCGTAGTCGCGATGGTCGAGCACCGAGATCTGTTCGATCAACTGGTTCGAGACCATCGACAGGGTCGAGGAGACCGAATGGTCCGTCGTGTCACCCTTGATCGGCACGAACACGTTCACATGCGCGTCGAAATGCGGGGTGATGGCCTCGGCGCCCAGCGTGGCTGACGTGAACTGGTTGGACTTGTAGTTCTCGACGTTGAGATAGGCGTAGCCGCCGAGCATCAGGTCGGGATTGACGATGCGGCGAATGCCCAGGCCGACATCCTGGCCGAACGCGTCCTTGAAATCGTGCTTAGCCCTGACATCCAGGAACAGCACCGATTCGGCGGTCTGCTTGATCGGGATGAAGCCTTCGAGCGCGGCGTTGCCGCCATTGTTGTCGGCGCCAATGATGGCGCGTATCTGCGGCTGCCAGAGGGCGTCGTCGCCATAGGCGGCCACGCCTGACAACGCCAGCGCCAGCGTCGAAAGCGCCGTCGTCTTCCAGAGATGCCTTGCAAAACGCGAGCGACCATAGGCCACGCGCGCGCGGAAATCCTCCCCGCGCGCCGCCATCTCCCCAACCTGCCGAGACGTCTCGGTAGTTCCCATCCCTGGCCGCCCTTTGGAGACTGCTCGCCCCCGCACCAATTCTTGCGCGAATTCCATTGTATAGCGAGTCCCCAACGTCGTGACTGCTGTTGTTGCGCCGTAAAGTTCTCACTTGTGGCAATGCCGCAACAGTAATTTTGCCGGCTTTCCTCGCCTGTGCGCGGCTTCCGGAACAGTCAAGAGTATTGTATCAAGCCGCCGGTGGGAAAATACCTGCCGTTTCGAGAAAAATGCGGGGCGTGAAGAACATGGCAGCCATTTTAGCGCGTGCTAATCTGTTAAATGTGACGGCAGCACTGGGCGCCCTGGGGCTGATCGCATCGGTCGCCGGGCCGGCGCTTGCCGAGGACGCCAAGCCGGCGCAGCCCCCGGCCGCTCAATCCAAGCCGGCCGACGCCAATCCATGGGCGGTGAACTGTTCAAGCGGCGCGGCCAACAGCGAGCTTCAATGCCAGGTGTCGCAGAACCTGACCGAAGCCAAGACCGGGCAGCGCGTGCTGACCGTGACCGTGCGCCGCGACAACGGCAACGGCTCCCTCGCCATGCTGCTCGCCCTGCCGCACGGGCTGTTCCTGCCCTCCGGCGCCAGCTACCAGATCGATCAAGGCCAGAAGACGACCATCGCCATCCAGACCAGCGACCAGAACGGCGCCTATGCCGCCACGCCGCTGCCGCCGGAACTGATCAAGGCGATGAAATCGGGAACCAATCTCAACATCGGCATGGAATCGGTGACCCGCAAGCCGGTCACCATCCCGGTCTCGCTGGCCGGCTTCACCGCGGCAATCGCCAAGCTGGAATCGATCAAGTAGCGGGCTCGCCGCGCTCCCCCGCCGCCGTCGCCGGGCAATGCTCCAGGCCACGACAGGTTCCATCTTGTGGCGGAGACTACCGGCATCGTGCCGCTTGATTGTCCGCTTCCGCAATGCTCCGATGTCGCTTCAGCCATCCGGAGAGAACCATGACCGGCTTTGTCGACCGCCAGCGCGCGATGCAACTGATGCAACGCGCCGGCCTGCAGGCGCTGGTGCTCTCAGCGCCCGAGGCCTTCCACTATGCGACCGGCGTGTCGATCGGACCGGCGGGGCTGTTCCGGCGTGCCGGCGCCGGCTTCGTTGTCATCCCGGCCCGGCAGGACCTGCCGATCGGCGTCGTCGTCGCGGATTTCAACGCGGCGCAGCTGCGGATCGCAGCGCCCGAAGCGGTGGTGCGTTCGCACCCGATCTGGATCGAATCCGCGCCGGTCGAGACGGAAACCCGCGGCCTTCTTCTGGCGGAGCGCATCGAGACCGGCCTTGTCTCGCTTGCCCGCGCGCCGGATTTCGCGCGCCCCGCCACCTTCGATCTCGCCGGCTCGGTGCGCCAGTTGCAAGCCTTGCTTGCCGAATTCGGACTGGAGCGCGCAACGCTCGGCGTCGACCTCGACTTTGTTCCGGCCGCCGATTTCGCGGCCATGCAGGCGCTGCTGCCGCATTGCCGGATGGTCGACGGCTCGTCGGTCTTGGATCGGCTGCGGGCGATCAAGTCGCAACGCGAGATCGAGCTCCTGCAGCAAGGCATTATCCTGTCTGAAGCAGGGCTGGAGCGGCTGCAGGTGGATGCGATGGCCGGCATGCGCCAGGCCGATCTCGTCGCGCTCTACCGGCAAGGCGTGGCCGCGGCGGCGGCGGGCCTCTCCCATCCGGTCGCGACGGCGGAATATGTGACGCTCGGCGCCCGGGCCAAAGGTGCCGATGCCAAGGCGATGCCCGGCGATCCGCTGAAATGCGACATGGTCTGCACGGTCGGCGGGTATGCCTCCGACATGTCGCGCAACTTCACTTTCGGCCCCGCTTCCGCCGACCAGGTCGAACTGCACGCGATCGCCGAGCGCGCCTTCGAGGACGGGCTGGCGGCACTCGTGCCGGGAAATTCGCTCGGCCATGTGCACCGCGTCGCCACCGACAGCCTGGCGCGGCAAGGCCTGCGCTCCTACCGCCGCGGCCATTTCGGCCACGGTGTCGGGCAGTCTGTATTCTCGGAGCAATGGCCGTTCATCGCGGCCGACAGCGATGTCCTGGTCGAAGCCGGCATGGTGCTGGCCTTCGAGATTCCGCTCTACATCGACGGCCTCGCCAGCTTCAACCTGGAGGACCAGTTCCTGATCACGCCGGATGGGCCAGCCGCGATGAACCGGCTGCCAAGGCGATTGGAGAGGATAGGATAGCGAGGGCGGGATCGTGACGGTGTCACTGTCAGCGCCCTACGGCGCCCCCTCTGCCCTGCCGGGCATCTCCCCCTCAAGGGGGAGATCGATTATCGCTCCCGCTTTCGCCAATTTTCAACGTTGCAAGAACAAGATGAGCCGGCGCCGAAACTTCCAATCTCCCCCTTGAGGGGGAGATGTCCGGCAGGACAGAGGGGGGGCGCCACAGAACTCAGCGATGGGTGCCCTGTCGCGAGCGATTAACCGCTCACCGGCGGCCGCCTGTCCCTCCACGGCATTTCCCGCTCGAGCTGCGCCGACGCGGCCAGCACCGTCGCCTCGTCGCCATAGCGGCCGACAAGCTGCACCCCGATCGGTACGCCGTCTTTCGACCAGCCGAGCGGCAGCGAGATCGCCGGCTGGCCCGAGATGTTGAAGAGGAAGGCGAACACCGCATCCGTCCATTTGGCGTTGTAGCGGTCGATGTCGGTCTCCGACATGTCGTAATAGCCGAACGGACGTGGCAGCTGCGTCAGCGTCGGGGTGATGAAGAGATCGTAGGGCGAAAGGTCGCCGACGATGTCGCGGCCGACCTGCCTGAGCTGCTCGACATCGGAAATGTGCCTGGTGCCGCTGGTCGCACGGCCGCGTTCGATGATCGCCCAGGTCACCGGTTCGACATCATCAGGCGTCACCGGCCGGCCGATCACCGTTTCATGATAGTCGAAGGTCGCCGCCGTCTGTACGCAGGTCATGTTGGTGTAGGTGGCCCACATGGCATCGGCATCGAGCGGCATGTCGTGTTCCTCGACGTCATGCCCCAGCCGCTCCAGCGCCGCCACGGTGGCCAGCACGGCCGCCTTCACGTCCGCATCGATGGCCGTGCCGTTGGGCGGGGTGACGGTGAAGCCGATGCGCAGCTTCTTCGGCGCCAGTGACGACAGGCTGAGCCAGGAGGCGTCGGGGACCGGCGGCGTATAGGGGTCGCCCGGCAAGGCGCCGGCCACCGCGTCGAGATAGGCCGCCGTGTCGCGCAGCGCTGCGCGAGCAGCACAGGAAATAGGCGCCGCCATACCAATAGTCGCCGAACGGTGCCAGGCTGACGCGGCCGCGCGACGGCTTCAGCCCGACGATGCCGCAGCAGGAGGCCGGAATGCGGATCGAGCCGGCGCCGTCGCTGGCCTCGGCGATCGGCACCATGCGCGAAGCGACGGCCGCCGCCGCGCCGCCGCTCGAGCCACCTGGCGTGATGCCTTCCTTCCACGGGTTCTTCGTCGTGCCGTAGAGCTTCGGTTCCGTCGTGATCGACCAGCCGTTTTCGGGCGCGTTCGACTTGCCGACCAGCACCAGCCCGGCCGCCTTCATACGGCGCACGACTTCGGTGTCGAAATCGGCGACGACATCTTTCAGGTAGAGGCAAGAGTTGGTGTTCGGGGCGCCGGTCCAGGACGAGGCCAGTTCCTTGAGCAGGAACGGCACGCCGGCGAAAGGTGCTGATCTGTCGACCGTCTGCGCCTGGGCACGCGCCATGTCGTAGAGGCGATGGATGACCGCGTTCAGCGCCGGGTTGAGCTGCTCGACCAGCGTGATCGCCGCCTCGACCAGTTCCGCAGGTGAAACCTCGCCCCGATGCACCAAGTCGGCAAGGTCCAGCGCATCGGAGTTCGCATAGGTTTTCAGCAGGCTGTCGGTGACCATGTCTCTCCTCCCAATCTTTGCCTCGCGCCGCGCCCGAGCTATCGCTTCGGGCCGACGTTTGCGCCGCCTCTCATCCGCCTGCCGGCACCTTCTCCCCGTGAGTGACGGGAGAATCTTCTCGGGGGCGCTGCGTGAGGGGCGGCGCCGATCTGAAGCTGTTGCCCCCGGCAGCGCGCTCTCACGCCAGCTCGACGGTGCGCCCCAATTCGATGCTCTGTTCGGCGGCGAGCACGATGCGCAGGCTGTTGACGGCGGCGTCCATCTGCTCGGTCAAATCGAGATCCTCGCGGATGGCGCGCAGGAAGAAGGCCTGCTCGCGGTCGCAGAGCTCCTGGTGGCCGGGCTCGTCTTCCATGCTGACGATCTCGTCGGGTTTCGCAAAGTTCTTGTCGGCGTCGACCGCCGCATAATGGATCTTCAGCGCGTCGGTCTTGGTGTGGCGGTCGATGTCGGCCGAGTTCGACACCTCCGCCGCTTCCGCTGCGCTGCTCGTCTGCTGGCCGGCGACGATCGACACCGCGCCCTTCGGCCCCACCACGTCCTTCACGAAATAGGCCGTCTCGCTCATCATCGGGCCCCAGCCTGCCTCGTACCAGCCGACCGAACCGTCATCGAAGGTGACGTGGAGATGGCCGTAATTCTGCTTGTCGGCTTCCGCCCAGAGCTTCGCGCCGATGCCGTGCACGCGCACGGGCCTGGCGCCGGTGAGCTGGCACATGACGTCGACATAGTGCACGCCGCAATCCACGATCGGGATCAGCGAGTCGATCAGGTTCTTGTGCCAGTGCCAGGCGCTGCCGCTGCTCTGCTGGTTGAGGTTGAGGCGCATCACCAGCGGCTTGCCCAGCGTCTTGCCGACCTCGATGAATTTTATCCAGGACGGGTGGACGCGCAGGATATAGCCAAGCACCAGCTTGCGGTTCTTCGCCCGCGCTGCCGCGACGACCTTCTCGGCATCCTCGATGTTGGTGGCGAGCGGCTTTTCCATGAACACGTGGCAGTTGGCCGCTATCGCCTTCAGCGCGTATTCGGCATGGGTGTTGGGCCAGCTGTTGATCGACACGGCGTCCGGCCTGGTCTCCGCAAGCGCCTGATCGAAATCCTCGTAAAGCGGATAGCCGGACAATTCGGCTGGAATCTTCTTGTTGCTCTTGATCGAGCGGCTCATGATGCCGACGATCTCGAAGCCGTCCGAGCGGTGATAGGCGCTGGCATGCGAGGCGCCCATATTGCCGAGACCCACAACCAGCACTTTTATTTTGTCGGCCAATTCAGCCTCCCAATTTTTGATAGGACCTGGCGAGCTGCTGCCGCGCCTGGGCATCCAGAACAATCACTTCAGGTTGGCGCCGCCCCTCATCCGCCTGCCCTTTCCTCTCCCCTGTCCGGAGGGAGAGGAAAGGAGCCAAGACAGGGCAATGAACGACATGACCTCTTTTGCAGCCCTTACTTCACCGCCGAATCGAACAGATGCGCCTTGATCTTCTCGACGTCGAGCGCGGCAAAGCCCTCCGTCAGCTTGACGCCGTCGGCATCGGCCTTGACCTTGGCCTTGTCGAAGTCGTTGGCGGCCGGAATCAGCTCGTTGGTGCAGACGTCCTCGGCCTTCACCGGATTGGTGATCTGGCCGATCTTGTGGATCTCGTCGAAGAAGCCTTGCCAGCTCGCCATGTCGTGCGAGCCCCAGCCGCCGCGCTTGTCCATGTCGCCGCGGAAGACGTTGATCTGCTGCAGGATCGAGGTGGTGCCGAGCTCGGGCCTAAGGTTCTTGGCAAGCGTGGGGAACTGCTCGAACACCGCTTCGACCGCCGCGCGCGGGTTCTGGTAGCCGAACTCCAGCCCCATCGCCCAGCCGCGCAGATATTTTTCCAGGAATGCCTTCTTGTCGGGATCTTCGAGATCGGCGGCGCGCACGACGAAGGTGTTGGCCGGCAGCTTGGAATTCTTCACGCCGAGCCAGTATTCGAAGTCGAGGCCCTTGGCGATCCATTCGGCGCGCAGCCCCTCCCACGACAAGGCAGCGTCGCCCTGGCCGCCGGCGAGCGCGGTGCCCCAGGTCGGCCAGCCGGCCTCGACATACTTGACCTTCTTGATGTCGACGCCTTGCGCGGCGAGCAGCGGATCGGTGATCGACTGCCAGGCGGCGGAGCCGAGCAGGATGGTCTTGCCTTCGAGCTTCTTCAGGTCGTTCGTGCCCTCGCCCTTGCGGAAGGCGATGGAGAACGTGTCGCGCGCGCCCATGTGGAACACCGACTTCAGCTTCATGCCGTTCTGGATGGCGAAGGAGAACACGCCGGGCGAGGGAAAGCCCATATCGGCCTGGCCGACATCGACGAACTTCACCGTCGCCGTGCCGTCCGACGGGCCTGGCTGCATGTCGGTGCTGAGCCCGTCGAAATAGCCTGCCTTCTTGGCTGCCCAATAAGGATAGTCGTCGAGCACTTCGAGCGTGCCGCGCGGCGAGATCCAGGTGAATTTTTCATAGGCCGCCGCCCTGGCCTTCAAGCCCGATGCACCGAGCGCGGTGGCGGTCACGACGCCGGCTGCCGTCACCTGCAGGAAGGTGCGGCGGCTGATGCCCGTTCTTGTCGCCGTCTGCAATGAGTTCTGGTCGGTCATGGCATTCCCCTTTTGTTGATTGACCTTCTTGTTGATCGATGGCCTTTCGCCCGCTCCTCGCCCGCTCCGGGGAGTTCATGATCTCGTGCTCAAGCCTCCCAGCTCGCCCATTTCTTGCCGATCAGGAAGAACAGCACGTAGATCAGGATGCCGAGCGTCGACAGGATCAGCACCACGGCGAAGAATTGCGGCATCTGGATCATCGACGAATAGGTGGTCAGCCGGTTGCCGAGGCCGAAGCCGCCGCCGACCATCTCGGCGCCGACGGCGGTCAGCAGGCCGAAGATGGCGCCGATCATCAGTCCGACCAGGATCATCGGCAGCGCCATCGGCGCGCGGATCTTCCAGAATATCTGCAAGGTGCTGGCGCCATAGGAGCGCGCCAGCGCGATCTTGGCGCTGTCGACGCGGCGAAAGCCGGTGGCTGCGTTGATCATCACCATCGGCCCGGCGGCCAGCGCCACCGCGATGATGCGCGGCGTGTAGCCGAAACCGAAGCGCAGGATCAAGAGCGGCACCAGCGCCAGCATCGGCGTGGTGACGAGAAGCAGGATGTAGGGCGCGACGATCTTTTCGGCGAAGGGGAACTGGGTGATGACGGCGGCCAGCACCAGGCCGACGACGGCGCCGATGGCGAAGCCGGAAACCAGCTCGACTAGCGTATAGCCGAGATGCGGCGCAATAAGCGGGAACTCGTCGAACAGCGCATAGGCGATCGAGCTTGGCGGCGGCATGATATAGAGCGGCACATGGAACAGGCGCAGCGCCAGTTCGATGCCGCCGATGATGATCACGGCGACAGCGATGATCGCCGCCACCTCCTTGCCCGACTTGATGCCGGGGCCGCTGGCGAAGGCCGAGAGATTGGTCAGGCTGACGTCCTGCCCATCGCCGGACTTGGCACCCGATTTCGATTTCGAGAATTCCGGGATGGCGTCGCTCACGGCCTGATCCTCACGATCTCGGCGCCGACGCGTTCCTGCTCCGGTGCCTTGGGCCTGACGCGCTCGCCGACGATGTCCATCTTGATACGGTTGGTGAGGTCGAAAACCTCTTTCGTCGCCATGATCTCCAGCGAGCGCGGCCGCGCGAACGGCACGCGGTATTCCCTGGCGACGCGGCCGGGGCGCGCGCTCAGCACCACCACGCGGTCGGAGAGGAAGATTGCTTCCTCGATGCTGTGGGTGATGAAGACGATGGTGGTCTTGGTGTCGAGCCAGATCTCCTCGACGAGACGGTTCATCTCCTCGCGGGTAAAACTGTCGAGCGCGCCGAACGGCTCGTCCATCAAAAGCACGGAGGGTTTTGGCGCCAGCGCCCGCACGATCGCGGCGCGCTGCTGCATGCCGCCCGAAAGCTCGCGCGGGAACTTGCCGCCGAAACCGTCGAGCCCGACGCGGTGGAGCAGATGCGCGATCCATGCGCGGTCTGGTTTCTCGCCCTTGATCTCGAAGGGAAAGCGGATGTTGGCATCGAGATTGCGCCAAGGCAGCAGGTTCGCTTCCTGGAACACGATGCCGATGTCGGGATGCGGCCCGGTGATCTTGACGCCGTCGAGCCGGATCTCGCCGCCGGTCAGGCTGTGCAAGCCCGACATCGACCACAAAAGCGTGGTCTTGCCGCAGCCGGACGGGCCGACGATCGAAACGATTTCATTGGCGTGGACGTCGAGGCTGCAGCGGTCCAGCGCCAGGAGGTCGCCGGATGCGGTGTGATAGATCTTGGTCGCTGCCTGCACACCAAGCTTCGGCGCTGTTGTTTCGCCCGCGTTCATCCGCCCCTCGGAGAGTGCGTCCAATCGACTGCCAAAGTCAGTGTGTAACTATCCTACTTTGGTGTCAAGCGAAGAGCGCGATCGTTCCGTCGTTGAGAGCCGCCTATTCCTCTCTATATACCTGCTTTCGCTGTCTTTTCTTTATCTTGAAATGCGTGTTGCTTTCCTACATACTCGGGAAAAGTGGCATAACAAGGCGGGCGTTGCAGATGGGCAAAGCCGGGTGCCATGCCGCAACGGCACGCAGCAGTTGCAGCGGGGCCGTGCACATGGAACGACAGCGTGCAAGCATGGTAAGAGGTCGACAAGGGACCAGGGAAGGCCACTTCATGACCGAAGCTGACAGCCGGGAAAACCTGATGACGGATGGCGAGGCGGACGGGGGTGAGCCTGTGCGGCGCATTCCCGACATCATCTCGCTGGTCAAGGATACCTATGCCGAGCTGCGTCCGGCCGAGCGCCGCGTCGCCGATGTCGTGCTCGACGACGTCAAATACGCGGTCGATGCCTCCAACGCCGCCCTTGCCCAGCGTGCCGGCGTCAGCGAACCGACGGTGACCCGCTTCTGCCGCGCCATCGGCTGCGAGGGCGTGCGTGATTTCAAGCTGAAGCTGGCGCAGAGCCTCGTCGTCGGCGCGCTCTATCTGGACACTTCGCCAGCCAGGGAGAACGACACCGGCATGCCGTTCTGGAACGCGGTGTTCGGCGAAGCGCGGCGGGCGCTGCAGGAGGCCGAGCGGCAGCTCGATCCGGTCCAGCTGCAGAAGGCCGCCGAGCTGATCGCCAAGGCGCGCCAGGTTACGGTGTTCGGACTGGGCGGCAGCTCCTCGGCGCTGGCGCAGGAAACGCAATACCGGTTGTTTCGCTACGGCATATCGATCAGCGCGCAATGCGACCCCTATCTCATGCGCATGACCGCCTCGACCTTGAAGCCCGGCGACCTGGTGATCGCCATTTCGGCGACGGGGCGCACGCGCGAGGTGATCGAGGCGGTCGAACTCGCCAAGCACTACCGCGCCAATGCCATCTGCGTGACGGCGCCCGATACCGAGCTCGCGCGCGTCGGCGATGTCAGGCTGACCGTGGCGGTGCCGGAATATCCCGATACGCTGAAGCCGACGGCATCGCGCTTCGCCTTCCTGGCCATGATCGACCTCATGGCGGTGGCTGCCGCCTACAAGCTTGACGGCTCGGCCCGCGAGACGGTCCGCCGCATCAAATACAATGCCCAGATCCACCGCACCGGCAAGGAGATGGAGCCGCTCGGGGATTAGGAGGCTTTTCCCTTCTCCCCCTGTGGGAGAAGGTGGATCGGCGCGCAGCGCCGTGACGGTTGAGGGGTGGGTGACGGAGTGCCGTCCGTGCCGAGCTGGAGCACCCCTCATCCGACCTCGCGCCGCGAGGCCACCTTCTTCCCACAAGGGGAGAAGGGAACACCGGACAGCGCCAACGCGAAAAAGAGGGAAACAAATGCTCGAAATAGCACCATCGCAACAGGCAGCCGCATGGCTCGGCGCTTTCGACAAGGCGCTCGAAGCCGGTGACATAGCGGCCGCGGCCAACCTGTTCGTCGACGATTGCTACTGGCGTGACCTCCTGACCTTCACCTGGAACGTCACCACGATGGAAGGGCGCGAGGCGATCGCCGACATGCTGAAGGCGACGCTGGCAGCGACGCGGCCGGCAAGATGGCAGCTCACCGGCGAAGCCACCTCGGACGAGGGGATAATCGAGGCCTGGTTCACCTTCGAGACCGCCGTGGCCTCGGGCCAGGGCATCATGCGCCTGCGCGACGGCCGCTGCCGGACATTGTTCACGGCAATGACCGACCTGAAAGGATTCGAGGAGCGCAAGGGCGCGACGCGGCCGCTGGGCGTGCGCCACAAGGCCGACCCGGAGCGCGAGACCTGGTCGGAGGCGCGCGCGCGCGAGACCCGCGAGCTCGGCGCTTCCGAGCAGCCCTATTGCCTGGTCATCGGCGGCGGCCAGGGCGGCATCATGCTGGGCGCGCGGCTCAGGCAGCTCGGCGTGCCCTCGATCGTCATCGAGAAGAATGCCCGGCCGGGCGATTCCTGGCGCAAGCGCTACCGCACGCTCGTGCTGCACGATCCGGTCTGGTACGACCATCTGCCTTACATTCCGTTTCCCGACAATTGGCCCGTCTTCACGCCCAAGGACAAGATGGGCGACTGGCTGGAAATGTACACGCGCGTCATGGAACTCAACTATTGGGTGGCCACCAGATGCGTCAGCGCCAGCTATGACGAGGCCGAGAAGGTCTGGACCGTGGTCGTGGACCGCGTCGGCCAGCACATCACGCTGAAGCCCAAGCACATCGTCTTCGCCACCGGCGCCTACGGTCCGGCGCGGCCGATCGACCTGCCGGGCGCCGGTGACTTTAAGGGCGAGCTGCTGCATTCCAGCCAGTATTCCAGCGGCGAGAAGTTCCGCGGCAAAAAGACCGCGGTCATCGGCGCGGCGAGCTCCGGGCACGATGTCTGCGTCGATCTCTGGGAAAGCGGCGCCGAGGTCACCATGATCCAGCGTTCGCCGACGACCGTGGTCAAATCGGACACGCTGATGGAAGTCGGTTTCGAGATCTTTTCGGAGAACGCGCTGGCGCGCGGCATCACCACCGAAAAGGCCGACATGATCGTCGCCTCGACGCCCTTCGCGCTGGTGCCCAAGGGCCAGCGGGCGCTCTACGACGTCATCCGCGCACGCGACGCGGCTTTTTACGAGCGGCTTCGCGCCGCCGGGTTCGCCCTCGACTTCGGCGACGACGAGACCGGCCTGCTGATGAAGGCCTACCGCACCGGCTCCGGCTACTACATCGATGTCGGCGCCTCGGACCTGATCATCGACGGCAAGATCGGCATCCGCAGCGGCGTGGCGATCAAGTCGCTGACCGTGAAAGGCATTCTCTTCGAGGACGGCAGCGAGCTTGAAGCCGACGCCATCATCGCCTGCACCGGCTATCAGTCGATGAACGAAACCGTGGCGCAAATCGTCTCGCGCGAGGTCGCCGACAGGGTCGGCCCGTGCTGGGGCCTCGGCTCCGGCGTCAAGGGCGACCCCGGGCCATGGCAGGGCGAACTGCGCAACATGTGGAAACCGACGGCACAGGAAGCGCTGTGGTTCCACGGCGGCAATCTGGCGCTCTCGCGCTTCTATTCGAAATATGTGGCGCTGCAGATCAAGGCGCGGATGGAGGGGATTGATACGCCGGTTTATGGGGCGGTCAGCAACGCGCGACGGTGAAGCGGAAGCGTTGCTTCAAGGGAAGGTCGACCCCACTCCGTCGAGCTTCGCTCGACACCTCTCCCCCGATCGACGGGGGAGAGGAAGGGCGCGAGCTTATGCCGGGAGGCTCCCTTCCTCCCCCTCCGGAGGGGGAGAGGTGGCGCTGCGGAGCAGCGACGGAGTGGGGGAAGCCATTCGCCAAACTCGCAGCCGCGGCAAGACAGGCGGCGCAGTGCTACCGAGATCAATCAATCATGCCGGTGCCCAAAATGCCTGGCCGCGACCTCGACATGCGTATGCCCCACATGCGCCTCGAAACGCTCGGTGTCGCCGACATCGTTCATCGTCTCGTTCGGCCACCAGGCGCCGCCGATGGCGATGCCTTCGCAGACCAGCCGCTGGTCGGCGACCAGCGAGGCGCCGACTGCGTCGATGAAGGTGAAGCGGCCGGAATGCTGCCGCAGCAGCGCGACATCGCCGGCGGTTCCGACCTTGAGCGTGCCCAGATCAGGCCGCGCGATCGCCTGCGCCGCCGCTTGGGTGGCGGCGCGCAACACCTCGACCAGCGGCATGCCGAGCGCCAGCAGCTTCGACATGCACACCAGTATGTCGAAGGCCGGACCGTCGACGCAGTAGAGATGCACGTCGCTCGAGATGACGTCGGGCGCCAGCCCTTCGGCCAGCATGGCGCGAGCGACCTCGAAGTCGAACGAGCCCATGCCGTGGCCGAGATCGAAGATGACGCCGCGCTCGCGCGCCAGCCGCATGTCGGGCCGCACGGCGCCGGAGGCGAAGACCGGCGCGTTGGGAAACGGCCGGAAGCAATGGGTGAGAATGTCGCCCCTGCGCAGGCGCGGCAGCACTTCCGAGCGCCCGGGCGGCGGCTCGTCTATGTGCGCCATCAGCGGCAGACCGGATTTGTCGGCCGCCTCCAGCGCCAGATCGACCGGCGCGATGCCGCTGGTGCCGCCGGCATGCTTGCCGGAGCGGACCTTGACGCCGACGACGACGTCCGCGTGCTCGCGCACCGCCGCCACCACTTCGCGCGGTTCGCAGAGCCTGAGATCGCTGCACTCGCCGACCGAGACGGTCTGCGAGAAGCCGAAAATGCCGGCGAAGGAGATGTTGACATAGGCCAGGATGCGCACCTTCGAGCGCTCCATGACATGACGGCGAAAGCCGAGGAAATTGCCGGCGCCGGCACTGCCGGCATCAATGAAGGTGGTGGTGCCGCTCTTAGCCGCCAGCCGGTCGGCATCGACGCCGAGCGAGGTGCCGCCCCAATAGACGTGGCTGTGCAGGTCGACGAGGCCGGGCGCGACGATGCAACCCTTGGCATCGATGACGCTGGCCGCGCGGTCGGCGGGAATGTCGGCGTCGATGGCGGCGACGCGGCCATTGGCGATGGCAAGATCGCGCGGCGCGTCGAGCCCGGCCGCCGGATCGATCAGCCGCCCACCCTTGAACAGAAGATCAAATTGCATCGGGCGCGCCTCCGCTTCGTCCCATCCTCGCCGACGGCCGTCAGAGCGGCCGGTAAGCGACGGCTTCCATTTCGATCTTGATGTCGATCATCAGCCGCGATTCGACCGTGGTGCGGGCCGGCGGGTTCTTCGGGAAATGCCTGGCATAGACGGCGTTGAAGGTGCCGAAGTCGCGCGCGTCCTCAAGCCAGACGGTGGTCTTGACCACATCGTCCATGGTGCAGCCGGCCAGCGCTAGCGCCGCCTTGACATTGGAAAGCACCTGCTCGGTCTGTTCCGATATGCCGCCCCTGACCACGATGCCGTCGCCGCCTACCGGCACCTGGCCAGAGATATAGACGAAGTCGCCGGCCCGCACTGCGGGTGACAGCGGGACATGCGACGTTCCAAAACATTGCTTGGGCAAGAGCGGACCTCCTCTGATGCTATGACGGGACACGATGGGAGCGCCCGCTTCGGCCGAGATTTACCCCGATCGAGGCGATCCCGATAGAGGTCTTGTTGGAAAGCAACATTCCTGGAAATCTATGTTGCTTTATTACAGAAGCGCTTGCATCGTGCGCGCTCGCCGGCCGGGCTTGAAACGGACGGGCGCATTTCCAGAGCGGAGAACCGAGAATGACCTTCGACAAGAACCCGTTTCCATCAGGTGATGCCGACCGCCACGCCCTCTGGGAGATGCTGGTGCGGCGCGACATCGATGCCTTTATCGGTCAGGACTGGTCCATGGTCGAGGACGATTTCGTCGCCGAAAGCTTCTTCGGCATGCACGCGCATTTTCTTGCCAACGCCGACGCCTGGCGGCTGCAGTTCCCGCGGCTGGAGATCTATCGCGACGAGTGGCTGCGCCAGGCCAAGGAAACGGCGGCGACCAAATTCGCGGAGCCGCTGCGCGAGGCGCTGTTCCGCGTCACCAACCTGCGCGACATCGATGTCGACGGCGACCGCGCCGTGCTGCACAAGAAGTTCGACGGCACCGTCGCCAAGGCGGATGGCGGCGTCGATCGGCTGAAATGGCAGACGCTGTATTTCTGCAGGAAGGTCGGCGGCAGCTGGAAGATCGCGGGCTTCGTCGGCTACATGCCCTACCCGCTGGGAGGCTGAGGCGGGCGCCTTCATCCAGATCGTCTGTGGGCCAAGTGCTCTAGCGATCGATGCGCGTCGACAGGATGATCGATGACGACGTCCGTTCGACGCCTTCGAGGGCGCCGATCTGGTCGAGCAGCGTGTCCAGGTCCTTGATCGACGGCGCGTCGGCGATGACGATCATGTCGAAATTGCCGCTCACCGAATGCAGCGTCCTGACCGGCGCCAGGGCGCGCAGGCTGCGCACCACCTTGTCGGCGAGCTTGGGCGTTACGGTGAGCAGCACATGCGCCCGCACCAGTCCCTGTTCATAATCGGGCGCAAGCTTGACGCCGTAGCCGGCTATGATGCCGCGCTGCTCCAGCCGTTCGATGCGGCTCTGCACCGTGGTGCGCGACACGCCGAGCCGGCGCGCCAGCGCGGCGGTCGAGGCGCGGGCGTTCTCGCGCAGCAGGGCAAGCAGGGCCTGGTCGGCATCACTCAGCATTTCAACGAACCTGGTCGGCATATTGATAGAAACTGTACTTCATTTCGCATAATTCCACGCTTCCTTTCGTCCGGCAAGCCGCAATTGTAGCGGGACAAATCAACTGTCGGGCGAGGGAACCGGGTCATGAAGAAAATTGTTGTCGTCGGCGCCGGCAAGATCGGCTCGACCATTGCCGAGATGCTGTTTTCAACCGGGGACTATCACGTCACCCTCGTCGACCGCTCGGCCGCGCAGCTTGCCGCGGCTGAATTGCCTGACGGAGTAGAGACGCTCGAACTCGACATCGCGGCCGCGGGCACGCTGGACGCTGCGCTCGCCGGAAAATTCGCGGTGCTCAGCGCCGCTCCCTTCCATCTGACCACGCGCATCGCCGAAGCTGCCGCAAGCGCCGACGTGCATTATCTCGATCTCACGGAGGACGTCGTCTCGACCCGGCGCGTGAAGGAACTGGCGCGTTCGGCCAACAGCGCCTTCATCCCGCAATGCGGGCTGGCGCCGGGCTTCATCTCGATCGTCGCCAACGATCTCGCCAGCCGTTTCGACACGCTGGAAAGCGTGCGCATGCGGGTCGGCGCGCTGCCGCAATATCCCTCGAACGCGCTGAACTACAATCTGACCTGGAGCACCGACGGCGTCATCAACGAATATTGCGAGCCCTGCGAGGCGATCGTCGAGGGCGAACTGGTCGAGGTGCCGCCGCTGGAGGAGCGCGAGGAATTCTCGCTCGACGGGGTAACCTACGAGGCCTTCAACACCTCGGGCGGGCTCGGCACTTTGGCCGAGACGCTGAAGGGCAAGGTGCGCACGCTCAACTATCGCACCATCCGCTATCCCGGCCACGCCGCCATCATGAAGGCGCTACTCAACGACCTCGGCCTGCGTCACCGCCGCGAGGTGTTGAAGGACATTTTCGAAAGCGCGCTGCCAGCGACGCTGCAGGACGTGGTCATCGTCTTCGTCACCGTCTCGGGGCGCAAGAACGGCCGCCTGCTGCAGGAGACCTACGCCAACAAGATCTATTCGAAGCGGGTCGGCCAGACGGTGCGCAGCGCCATCCAGATCACCACGGCATCCGGAATCTGCGCCGTGCTCGACATGCTGGCCGACGGTACCTTGCCGGCGACCGGCTTCGTCAAGCAGGAGGACATCGCGCTCGACGCCTTCCTCGCCAACCGCTTCGGCCGCGCCTACGCCCAGCACGAGATGGTCAGCCGGCTGGCGAGCTGAGGCCCAGCCGACGATCAAGGTCATCGGGACAACGGCCAGCTCCGTCTGGCCTATGGCCGCGCGAGCCTTTTGCCCGCAAAGTGGCTGCCAACACCCCTTTGCGAGGATGCCATGCGAAAGCTGATCTCCACCGGTTCGCCCTTCGAGAAGACCGCCGGCTATTCGCGCGCCGTGGTGCAGGGCGACTGGTGTTTCGTGTCCGGAACGACCGGCTATGACTATGCCTCGATGACGATGCCGGAAACAGTCGAGGCGCAGACGCGCAACTGCTTGGCAACCATCGCCAAGGCCTTGCGGGACGGCGGCTTCGACATGGAGGATGTGGTGCGCGCGCATTACTATATCACCGACCAGGCCTTCGTCGACGTGGTGTTCCCCATTCTCGGCGAAGCGTTCGGCGAGATCAGGCCGGCAGCAACGATGATCGTGTGCCAGCTCAACAGGCCGGAGATGAAGATCGAAATCGAGGTGACGGCGCTTCGGTGCACAGACTGAGGAGGCCAATGTCATGGCAGTGCGGCGTATCGTAGCCAATATCGAAACAAAGGATGCGGCATCGGCGAGGCGCTTCTACCATGACGTGCTCGGCCTCGATATGCTCATGGATCAAGGCTGGATCGTCACCTACGGGTCCGAGGAAAGGATGCAGGTGCAGGTCAGCTTCATGGCGCAAGGCGGGTCGGGCACGCCGGTGCCGGACCTGTCGATCGAGGTCGACGATGTTGATGCCGCACTCGACGCCATGAAGGCAGCCGGCTTCGCCATCGAATACGGGCCGGCCGACGAGCCCTGGGGCGTGCGGCGCTTCTATGTGCGCGATCCTTTCGGCCGGCTGGTCAACATTCTCTCGCATCGGTGAATATCTGCAAAGCGCCGAGGCGACTGCTGACCTGGACATGCTGGCGGGACAGCGCCCCCCTCTGGCCTGGCGGCCATCTCCCCCTCAAGGGGGAGATTACGCGCTTAGCCGCCTTCGCCAATTGTTCCTCCTTGCGTCGCAACCGCTTGGCGTTTAGCAAAGCGCCGGTTCAAATCTTTCTGGGACGGTTTTCATGGCAACGAAGCATCTTTTCCTGCTCCCCGGCGACGGCATCGGCCCCGAGGCCATGGCCGAGGTCAAGAAGCTGATAGCGGCCATGAACGAGAAGCTCGGCAGCGGCTTCGCCACCGACGAGGGGCGGGTCGGCGGCTGCGCCTACGATGCACATGGTGCCGCGATTTCCGATGCCGACATGGAAAAGGCTGTTGCCGCCGACGCCGTGCTGTTCGGGGCCGTCGGCGGTCCGAAATGGGATGCCGTGCCTTACGAGGTTCGCCCCGAGGCCGGCCTGCTGCGCCTGCGCAAGGACATGGAGCTGTTTGCCAATCTCAGGCCCGCGATCTGCTATCCGGCGCTGGCGGCGTCCTCCTCGCTGAAGCAAGAGGTGGTCGAAGGCCTCGACATATTGATCGTGCGCGAACTGACCGGCGGCGTCTATTTCGGCGAGCCCAAGCAGATCATCGATCTCGGCAACGGCCAGAAGCGCGGCATCGACACCCAGGTCTACGACACGTTCGAGATCGAGCGCATTTCGGGCGTCGCCTTCGAATTGGCGCGCACGCGCAAGAACCATGTCACCTCGATGGAAAAGCGCAACGTCATGAAGTCCGGCGTGTTGTGGAACGAGGTCGTCACCCAGACCCACAAGGCCCGATATTCCGACGTCAAGCTCGACCACATGCTGGCCGATGCCGGCGGCATGCAACTGGTGCGCTGGCCCAAGCAGTTCGACGTCATCGTTACCGATAACCTGTTCGGCGACATGCTGTCCGATATCGCCGCCATGCTGACCGGCTCGATCGGCATGCTGCCTTCCGCCTCGCTCGGCGCGCCTGATGCCAAGACCAAGAAGCGCAAGGCGCTTTACGAGCCGGTGCACGGTTCGGCGCCCGATATCGCCGGCAAGGGCATCGCCAACCCGATCGCCATGATCGCTTCCTTCGCCATGTGCCTGCGCTATTCCTTCGCCATGGTCGATGAAGCCGACAAGCTCGAAGCGGCAATCGCCGCCGTGCTCGACGACGGGCTGCGCACCAAGGACATCCTCTCGGCTGGCATGACCGAGGTCGGCACCGTCGAGATGGGCGACGCGATCATCGCCAAGTTCCTGGGCTGACCCCCATGACGGTCGACGTCCGCTGGGCGACGGCCGGCGACGCGACGGCGCTCGCCACAATGCTGTGCGACATGGCGGTGCATTACCGGCAGCCGCCGCTCGACCACGAGCGCGCCTTGTCGGCGGCACGCAAATGGCTGGGCGAGGAAAGCCCGGCCTATCCGCATTTCGCGCTGGCTTTCGTCGGGGCCGAGATCAGCGGCCTGGCATCTGTGGCGATCGCGCATCCCGGCATCGACCTCGAGCGGCTATTGTTCCTCAAGGATCTGTTCGTGCGCGACAAGGCTCGCAACGCCGGCGTCGGCCGGGCGCTGGTCGGCTTTCTCGCCGACCATTGCCGGCGCCACGGCATCGGCCGCATCGACCTGACCACCGAGGACTGGAACGAAGGCGCGCTGCGCTTCTACGACCGGCTTGGCGCCGAACGCCACGGCCAGAAGATCTTTCTCAGGCTTTCGGGCGAGGCGCTGGGGGCGGTCAGACCCTGACGCCCGCCGGCACCGGTCCCCAAGGATTTTCGCCCAGCTGAGGCGGCATAAGCCCGAAGACTAGCACGGCGATGCCGCCAATGAGCGGGATGAAGCAAAGCAGGGCAAACCAGCCGCTCAGGCCGGCGTCATGCGCACGCCGTACGAGGAGCGCAATGCAAGGCAGGATCAATCCCGAAAAGAACACCAGTAGGGGTATGAACCCTATGAACCCCATCGGCGTCCTGTCCGCGTTGGTTTCGAAGCCGTTGATCGCCAGTTCAACAAGTATCCCGAAGCCGAAAAGCGCGAGCACCCCGAGGGTGTAGAATAGCCAGAAGGCCCAGAATTCCTTGCGGCGGGAGCGTCCGGTGAAATTACCATAATCCGCGATCACCGCGCGCCAGAAATAAGCCCACAGCCCCGTGGAGTAGGCGGGCCGGCTTCGGGCAGAACGGCTGGTCTGCCGTGGCTGACTGGTGGTTGACGACGATGCGGCCGAGGCCGTGGCGACAATATCGTGCGCCGTGCCGTCGCCCGGCTGGAACTCGACAAGGGTACCCCTGCCGAGGGACAGTTCCAGGCTGAAATCGATACGGGAAAAGATGTAGCGTTTGCCGTCGGTTCCGTTGATGTAACCGTAGTCCTGGCCTTCGTCATAGTGGAACACTGTCCCGCGCATGCTCTGCCCCATTTCACATTGCGTCGCGAGACGCTACTTAAAGTTGCATGTAATTGCAATACGCACGCAGGGCTACGTTCTGGCGCCCGCCGGCACCGGTCCCCACTGGTTCTCCCGGGCCTGGGTCGGGATGAGCGCGAAGACCAGGATGATCAGGCTGCCGATGGTGGGGATCAGGATCACCAGGAAAAGCCAGCCGGTCAGGCCGATATCGTGCAGGCGACGCACGGTCATACCGAGGCCAGGCAGAAAGGTCGCAAGTAGGAAAAGGCCGAACAGGCCAATCGTCACCGCCGGCATTTCAGCGTCGTCGAGATTGCCCATCGCGGCATCGGCGAAAATGCCGATGCCGGTCACTGCCAGCAGCGCGACGAACCAGAACAGGCAATAGGCCCAGTATTCCTTGCGGCGGGCGCGGCCGGTGAAGTTGAAATAATTCTCGGTGATGCCGCGCCAGAAATAGCCCCACAGGCCGGGCTCGGCCGGCCCGGTGCTGGCGGCCCGGCCAAAATGCCGCGGCTGTGCGATTTGAGCAGCGGAAGAGACGGACGCACCGGTTCGCGCATCGGCGGCGGCGGCCACGCCGGTTGGAGGCGCGGATTGGGCGCCGGCCGGGAAGATGTCGCGCGCCTGGCCGCCGCCGGGCTGGAATTCAACGGCCGTGCCTCGGGCAATTGCGATTTCGCGGCGCAGATCCTCACGCGCGAACGTATAGCGCTCGCCATCCGCCCCGGTGATGAAGCCGAAACCCTGAGCCTCGTCATAGTGAAGAACTTCGCCGCGCATGCCCCGACCCCCCGAACGCCCGACCAGACTGTTCAAAGTTCCGGCGGATCGCAAGGGGCGGGCATGAAAATGCGACGGCTGGCGCGGCAGCCATCGTGACGATATGGCCGGGAGATATCAGCTCGGCCGCTTCTTCGCCTTCTTGTGTTTCGGCGGTCCGGCGTTGTCGAATTTCGGCTTGCCCGGCTTTTTCGCCCAGGGCTTCGCGTCCGATGCGGCGGGGCGCTGGTCGCCAGCCGGCGCGCGCTTCTCGAATTTGCGCTTCGGCGCGTTCGGGTCGAACGGCGCCTTGCCGCGATGCGGTTTCTTGTCCGGACCTGGCGGCTGGTAGCCGGCGCGCGACAGGTCCGGCATGCCGTCCAGCCGTTTCACCACGATGTTACCCTGCAATTTGCGGTCGGGACCAACGGCGGCGAGGAAACGGTCGGCCCAGTCGGCGGCGATCTGCACGAAGGTCTCTTCCGGCTGCATCTTGATGGCGCCGATCTCGCGCTTGGTGATGCTGCCGGTGCGGCACAGCATCGGGATCAGCCAGCGCGGCTCGGCATTCTGCCGGCGCCCGACCGACAGCGAAAACCAGACGCTGGCGCCGAAATCGTCGCGGCGGCTGGGCGCCTCGTCGCGGCGCGCGAAGTTTTCGCCCGCCGGTCTTTCACGCGACGGCGTGAACGGCGCGACGTCCATCAGATCCTCTGGCGCCGAGCGGCTGGAGCGGCACAGCCGCACGAAGGCGGCCGTCACCTGCTCGGCGCCGTGCTTGGCGAGAAGCGCGTCGATGAAGCCGCGTTCGTCGTCCTTCACCGGTTCGTCGAAGGCGGGATCGGCAAGGATGCGCTCGTCGTCGCGGCGGATCACGTCGTCGGCGGATGGCGGACTTGCCCATGTCGCGGTCAGCTTTGCGCTCGCCAGCAGGCGTTCAGTGCGCCTGCGGGCGCTGTTGGGCACGATCAGCGCGCTGACGCCCTTGCGACCCGCGCGTCCGGTGCGGCCGCTTCGGTGCAGCAGCGTTTCCGGGTTGGTCGGCAGGTCGGCGTGGATGACCAGCTCCAGATTGGGCAGGTCGATGCCGCGCGCCGCGACGTCGGTGGCGATGCAGACCTTGGCGCGGCCATCGCGCATCGCCTGCAGCGCGTGGCTGCGTTCGTTCTGGCTGAGCTCGCCCGAGAGCGCGACGACGGAAAAATTGCGGTTGTTGAAGCGTGCGGTGAGATGGTTGACGGCGGCACGGGTGTTGCAGAACACCAGCGCGTTTTTCGCCTCGTAGAAACGCAGCACATTGATGATGGCGTTCTCGCGATCGGCCTGGGCGACGCTGAGCGCCCGGTATTCGATGTCGAGATGCTGCTTCTCCTCGCCGGCGGCCGAGATGCGCACGGCGTCACGTTGATAGCCCTGGGCGAGGGTTGCGATGGAGCGCGGCACGGTGGCCGAAAACATCAGCGTGCGGCGCTCGGCGGGGGCGGCGTCGAGGATGAATTCCAGGTCCTCGCGAAAACCGAGATCGAGCATCTCGTCAGCTTCGTCCAGCACCACCGCCTTCAGCGCCGACATGTCGAGCGAGTTTCGCGTGATGTGGTCGCGCAGCCGCCCGGGGGTGCCGACGACGATATGGGCGCCGCGTTCCAGCGCGCGCCGTTCGGTACGCATGTCCATGCCGCCGACGCAGGAGGCGACCGTGGCGCCGGTCAGCTCGTAGAGCCATTCCAGTTCGCGCGTCACCTGCAGCGCCAGCTCGCGCGTCGGCGCCACCGCCAGCGCCAGCGGGGCTGCGGCATGGGCAAAGCGGTCGGCGCCGCCCAGGAGCGTCGGCGCCATGGCAAGACCGAAGGCCACCGTCTTGCCGGAACCGGTCTGCGCCGACACCAGCGCGTCGGCCTGGCCAAGTTCCAGGACCGCCTTCTGCACCGGCGTCAGTTCGGCATAGCCGCGTTTTTCCAGCGCCTTTGCCAGCGCAGGAACAAGTGCTTCGAAGTTGGACATCTCACTCTTTCGGAATTCAGGGCTTGCGCTCATCATGGAGCACATACAGGGCTGGCGCAGCGCCAGCCAGACGATCTCGCCCGTTCGTACTTGCTGGCGCCGCTCTTGTACAGGGCAGGCGGCACCGCCTTCCCTTCTCCTGCAAGGAGGGAAGGAAGAAACACCACTGATTGACTCCTGCCGCAAACCGCGTAAAAGCCCGCTTCGAACGGGATCGTTTTTCGATGCGCGGCCTTTTGATGGCTCTTCTTGCATTCGATGCCCCCAGCCGCAATGAGCATCATTGCGCCGGGCGTTTCGGCGCGTTCCCCCGTTCCAGCAAAGTAACGGCCAAAACCACCACCAAAACGGTGTGATTCCCTTGGCCTGACCACCCTCTCCCGGGTTCGGCCCGGGGGACGGAACCCGCACCTGGCCGGCGGGTTTTCTCCAACAACCAAGCGGAGAGGGATAGGAGATCTTTATGAGTTTCAAGGTTGCGGTAGTTGGCGCCACGGGCAATGTGGGCCGCGAAATGCTCAACATACTGGAAGAGCGCGGTTTTCCGGTCAGCGAAGTGGTGGCGCTTGCCTCGCGCCGCAGCCAGGGCACGGAAGTGTCGTTCGGCGACCGCACGCTGAAGGTCCGCGCACTCGACACCTACGACTTTTCCGACACCGACATCTGCATCATGTCGGCCGGCGGCAATGTCTCGAAGGAATGGTCACCCAAGATCGGCAAGCAGGGCTGCGTCGTCATCGACAATTCCTCGGCCTTCCGCTACGACGCCGACGTGCCGCTGATCGTCCCGGAAGTGAACCCGGATGCGATCTCGCTGTTCACCCGCAAGAACATCATCGCCAACCCGAACTGCTCGACGGCGCAGCTCGTCGTGGCGCTGAAGCCGCTGCATGACGCGGCCACCATCAAGCGCATCGTCGTGGCCACCTACCAGTCGGTGTCGGGCGCCGGCAAGGAAGGCATGGACGAGCTGTTCACGCAGACCCGCGCCGTGTTCGTCGCCGACCAGGTCGACGTCAAGAAGTTCACCAAGCGCATCGCCTTCAACGTGATCCCGCATATCGACGTTTTCCTCGATGACGGCTTCACCAAGGAAGAGTGGAAGATGGTCGCCGAGACCAAGAAGATGCTCGATCCCAAGATCAAGCTGACGGCGACCTGCGTGCGCGTGCCGGTGTTCATCGGCCATTCGGAAGCGGTCAACATCGAGTTCGAGAACCCGATCACCGCCGACGAGGCGCGCGACATCCTGCGCGAGGCGCCGGGCTGCCAGGTCTTGGACAAGCGCGAGGACGGCGGCTACATCACGCCGCTGGAATCGGCCGGCGAGGACGCCACCTTCATCTCGCGCATCCGCGAGGATTCGACCATCGACAACGGCCTGTCGATGTGGATCGTTTCCGACAATCTGCGCAAGGGCGCCGCCCTCAACGCGGTGCAGATCGCCGAACTGCTGGTCGAGCGCGGCCTGATCCAGCCGAAGAAGAAGGCAGCCTGACGGCTGTTTGGCTTTCGCTCGCGGGCCGCACCGCCGCTGCCGCGGCTGGCCCTCCGCGAGGGCGCCGGACGACCGGCGGCCCGCAGTCGCGGGCTCGGCCTTCGGCCGTTAGCTCACCTTCCCCCCGTCCTTATACGGGGAGAAGGTGCCGGCAGGCGGATGAGGGGGGCGCTGGCCTATGTCCGATTTTCCGCCGCCAGTTCCCGCAGCAACCTCATCGCTTCCTCGGCCCGGTCGACCGGCACGAACAGATGGTCATGATAGAAGGCGGAGACGGGATTGACGCCCATGCCGGCGGCGGCGAGGCGTGCAGTGATGGCGGCGAGGAAGCCGACGGCTTCCAGCGACGAATGGATGTTCAGCGTTATCATGCGGCAGCGGAAAACGGCTTCCAGCCCGGCTGCCTGCGCCTCGTCTTCGAGCAGGATCAATGTCGTGCCTTCGCGTTCGCGAAACAGCATGACCGCTTCGAGCCCTTCCGGAACCGATACACCCGCCGGCAGCGTGGCGAAGACATGGATGCCGGCAATCAATTGCGGCGTCATCGACGCCAGCAATGTCTTCAGATCTGTCTCTCCGGCCATCTCGCCTGCTCTTGTCTGACGGGCCACGCCCGCCGGCTCTTCATATACGCGACCGAAGCGGGCCGATAGCCACGCCGGCGCGCTGCACGGACAACCCGGCGAGAGAACTGCGCTGCGGCGTGAGAACATCAACGATTTCAAATGCTTGTCGGAGATCGGCATGGCCTTGGCAGGCGCGGCGAAGCACCGGCCTTCAATGTCTAGGGATCAAATCGGCCGCCTGGGAGTTAGGAACATGGCGGCGAGGACGGCGATCCCCGTGAGAGAGGAACGACAATGAAGAAAATCATGACCATTCTGGTGCTGACGGCAGCGCTTGGCGCCTGTTCGCAGACGGAAAAAGGCGCGGCCGTCGGCGGCCTGGGCGGAGCAGCGGTCGGCGCGGCGGTGGCGGGCGATCCCGTCCAGGGCGCCGTGGTTGGCGGCGCGGTCGGTGCCGTAGCCGGCGCGCTGATCGGGCGGGCCAGCGAACCGGGCCGCTGCCGTTATCGCGATAGCCGCGGCCACGTCTATGTCGATCGCTGCCCGAGCGGCTATTGAGCGGCAGCATCCGCACAATGAATTCGAAATAGAAAACGGCGGGCTAAGGGCCCGCCGTTTCGAAAAAGACGATCGGTGATCGATTACTCGGCCGTGGCAGGCTCCGCCTCGGCCGGCGCGGCCGCAGCCGCCGCGACGGCGGCAGCGGCGTCGTCCTGCGCCTTTTTCAGAAGCGCGGCGCGCTCCTGTGCCTTCTTGCCGGGCTCGGCCTTTTTCGGATTGGAGCGGGCGTCGCGCTTGGCGAGGCCGGCCTCATCGAGGAAGCGCAGCACGCGGTCGGTCGGCTGGGCGCCGTGCGACAGCCAGTGCTTGACGCGCTCGGCGTCAACCTTGACGCGCTCGCCGTCCTTCGGCAGCAGCGGGTTCCACGAGCCGAGCGACTCGATGAAACGGCCGTCGCGCGGCGAGCGCGCGTCGGCGACGACGACGTGGTAGTAGGGACGCTTCTTCGAGCCAGCGCGGGCCAGTCTGATCTTCAGTGCCATTTCTTATCTCCTAAAAGCTCTGATTTCGTTGGTGGGGTTGCGGCTAAACCTTTGTCTTCAGCCGGTTTTCGTCACGCCGTTGGCAGCGGCGATCTGTTCGTGGTGGCGGATCACTTCGCGGACGACGAAGTTGAGGAATTTCTCCGCGAAATCCGGATCGAGATGCGCATCGTCCGCCAGCTGGCGAAGACGGGCGATCTGCTGCTGTTCGCGCGCCGGATCGGCCGGCGGCAAGCCATGCTCGGCCTTGAGCAGGCCGACCGCCTTGGTGCAGCGAAAGCGCTCGGCCAGCATGTGGATGAGGGCGGCATCGATGTTGTCGATCGAAGCACGGTAGCCGGCCAGGATGGTGCGGGCGTCCGCCATGTCCTTTTCCTCGTTCATCGCGTCCTCACTTCTTCTTGCCGAGGCCAGGCAGGCCACCGCCGCCGAGACCGGGAAGCCCGGGAAGCTTCATGCCGCCGGGCAAGCCGGGCAGGCCACCGCCGCTGGGAAGGCCTTTCATGCCGGCGGCCTGCGCCTGCTTTTGCAAGGCTTCGAGCTGCTTGGGATCCATCTTGGAGAGGTCAGGCATGCCGCCCATGCCACCGGGCATCATGCCGCCGAGACCCATCTTGGAGGCGAGCCCGCCCATCATGCCGCGCATCAGGCCGCCGCCTTTGCCCTTGCCGCCCATCGCCTTCATCATGTCGGCCATGCCGCGATGCATCTTCAAGAGCTTGTTGATCTCGGCCGCGTCGGTGCCGGAGCCGGCGGCGATGCGCTTCTTACGCGAGTGCTTGAGAATGTCGGGGTTGGCGCGCTCGGCCTTGGTCATCGAGGAGATGATGGCGAGTTGGCGGCCGAACATCTTGTCGTCGAGACCGGCGGCGGCCATCTGGTCCTTCATCTTGCCCATGCCGGGCATCATGCCCATGATGCCGCCCATGCCGCCCATTTTCGACATCTGCTGAAGCTGCTGGGCGAGATCGTTCAGGTCGAACTTGCCCGACTGCATCTTTTTGGCCATCGCCGCCGCCTGCTCGGCGTCGATGTTCTCGGCGGCTTTTTCGACAAGCGAAACGATGTCGCCCATGCCGAGAATGCGGTCGGCGATACGCTTGGGGTGAAATTCCTCCAGCCCGTCCATCTTCTCGCCGGTGCCGATCAGCTTGATCGGCTTGCCGGTGACGGCGCGCATCGAGAGCGCGGCGCCGCCACGGCCGTCGCCGTCCATGCGGGTCAGCACCAGCCCGGTGATGCCGACGCGCTCGTCGAAGCTCTTGGCAAGGTTGATGGCGTCCTGGCCGGTCAAGGAGTCGGCGACCAGCAGGATCTCGTGCGGGCCCGACACCTTCTTGATGTCGGCCATCTCGACCATCAGCGGCTCGTCGATATGGGTGCGGCCGGCAGTGTCGAGGATGACCACATCGTGACCGCCGAGCCTGGCCGCCTGCACGGCGCGCTTGGCGATATCGACCGGGTTCTGGCCGGCGACGACAGGCAGCGTCGCCACCTTGACCTGCTCGCCGAGCTGGCGCAACTGCTCCTGCGCGGCGGGGCGCCGCGTGTCGAGCGAGGCCATCAGGACCTTCTTGTTCTGACGCTCGGTGAGCCGCTTGGCGATCTTGGCCGAGGTCGTCGTCTTGCCGGAACCCTGCAGGCCGACCATCATGACGACGACGGGCGCCGGTGCGTTGAGGTCGACGGCGACGCCTTCGGCGCCGAGCATGTCCACCAGCTCGTCATGCACGATCTTGACGACCATCTGGCCGGGCTTGATCGACTTCAGCACCGCCGCGCCGACCGCCTTCTCGCGCACCTTGTCGGTGAAGGAGCGCACCACTTCCAGCGCCACGTCGGCCTCGAGCAGCGCACGGCGCACCTCGCGGAGTGCCGCCGAGACATCCGCCTCCGACAGCGCGCCGCGGCCTGTCAGGCCGTTCAGGATGGAGCCAAGGCGCTCCTGAAGTGATTCAAACATTCTGTTTCCTTTTCCCTGGCAACCGGATGGTGCCCGAGAGGTAATGCGTTCGCGCCAGGTGTCCAAGTCTCGTGGCAAGCAAAAGCCAAAACCAAAAAGCACCCGGGGGCGCACAGCGCTGCCGGGTGTTGGCCTCCAGGATCTGTTTACAGCACTTGGCCTCAAAGAGGCTTCGGCGTCCTGGTCGGCTTGCTCGGAGGAATACTCGTCGCGGAATTCGGGGCTGTAGACAGGAAAACGGCCGCGGAGTCAAGACAAGGGACCGTTCCGCCGGTCTCCCTGCACAGCAATCAGGTCGCCTTCTTTCCGTCTGCAGGTTCGGCCGAGACGCTCAGCGGCGAGCGCGGGTGCAAAAGCAGCAGTATCGTCAGCAGGCTGCAGGCGATGCCGATCGTGGCGATGAGGACCGCGTCCGACGTCGCCCAGCCCGGCCCTTCGAGTGGTCTGGCGGCAAACAGGGCGAAGGAATTGTAGCTCTCCTGATGCGAGATCAGCAGGAAGCCGGTCAGATTGTTGCCGAGATGGGCGCCGAGGGCCGCGCCGAGATTGCCGGTGGCATAGACGACAAGTGTCAAAAGCAGTGCAAAAGCGGCGATCGAGACCAGCACGCAGGCATTGATGGCGGCCGAGGAGCTCGCGCTCCAGTGCAGCGAGGTGAACAGCAGGCCCGGCAGCAGCGCCCAGACGAACGGGCTCCTGAACCGGTAGGCAAGACCGCGCAGCAGGTAGCCTCGGAACAGTACCTCTTCCGATGATGTCTGCAGAAAAGTGAGCGCGAGGATCGGGATCAGGAACAGCAGCCAGGACGACAGGGCAATCGAGCCGCGCGCGATCTCGGGCTGCATCAGGTAGAGCAGGACCTCGGACACGAGCGAAGTGACCAACACCGCGACCAGTCCCTTGACGAAACCCGAGCGCGAAATGCGACGGCTGTTGCCGAGGAGCGCCGCCAGCTTCTCGCCATGCACCCAGCGCATGGCGATCCACAAGCCGATCCAGATGCCGGCGAAAGACGTCAGCGCGGTGAGAATGCCGATTGGCGACGCAAGGAAACCCTGCATGCCGCCGGCGGGCGCAGCCGCGCCTTGCGCTGTCCGCCAGGCGAAAAAGGCATAGGTGCCGCCCAGCAGCACGACCGCCGTCGACGCGGCCCAGAACAGGACGACGATCCCGGTCCCGAGAAGCAGGCGCGGCAGGGTCGTCTTTTCGTTGGCTGTGTTTCGATAGTGCTCGAAGACGGCAGGGTCCGATATCACGCTCTCTCGCAAGCTGGTGCTTCGCGTCGCATGATCTATGGGATCGGGCGGTTCTGCGCAATCATTCCTGTGCGATACGCCCCGCCAGCCTTCGGCGCATTCGCGCCGCCCTCGCCTGCCTGCCGGCAGGCGAAAGGCATGCTCCGATGATTAACCCCGTGTCCTATCCGCCTCAACGCACCACATACACGATGCGCCGCGTCTGCGGGTCGATCAGCGCCGGCTGGCCGTTCACATAGACGTAGCGGTAATCGTAATCGGGGATCTCGCGCAGTTCGACACTCTCGGGCAAAACGGCCCCGGTGACCACCTCGCCCTCAAGATAGACAGGGTCGACGCGATGCGTGTCGACATAGGTCCTGACTTCGGCGGGAGGCTGCGGGATGGCGTCCTCGACCGGCTCGCCGGCGATGATCGAGCCGGTGTAGTCGGTGGAATAGCCCTCGGGCGGCGACACGACGGCGACGCTGGAGCCGAGCGGACGTCGCGTCAACACGACCCGGTTGCCGCCGAAATCAGCCGTCACATAGTCCGAATAGACCCAGCCCTGGCCACCGGCTTCGGCGATGGTGCACCATTTGCTGTTTTCGATACAGCCATTCAGCGTCGCCGACTGGCCGGCGGCGAGCACGCCGATGACAGGATATTGCGGGCCTGGGCCAGCGCGGACGTTGAGATCGGTGATCGCGGAGACGGGGGTGTCGGCCATGGCGGCGCCCGAGAAGAGCGCGAGCATTCCGGCGACCGCGGGAAACAATACGGATTTCATGGTTTCTCTCCGTTTCATGGTCCCTCGGCAGCGAAAACGGGAGAGCGGCGCATGCGTTCCAGCTAAAATGTTGAAGCCAACTCACGATTTGTTCCCGTTTCTTGCGGCAGGCCGGTCAGAAGGTCGTGAACGAAGGCCAGTTTGCGCGCCGCGACATCCGAGATGACGAAGGGGTAGAGGTCGGGCAGACCCATGCAGCGATTGATGGAATTGGAGGCTTCCGACAGCACCAGCCAGCGCGACAGGATCTTTTCGAACGGTTCGGGAGCGGGTGTCGGTTCGGACGGCGCTGGTTGTAGCATGCCCCCGGTATCGGCCTGGGGCAATTCGTTGGCTTCCACCGTCTCCAGCCGGCCGAGCGGGAAGTTCAGCGCATGGACCATTTCCAGCGTGTCGGTGATGTGCAGGTGGTGGGCCCAGCTTTCGGCCCAGTCCTCCCAGGGATGGGAGGTGGCGTAGGACGAGATGTGGCGTTGCTGCCAGTCGGGTGGGGCACCATTGGCATAGTGGTTCTTCAATGCCTGCTCGTAGCCGGTGCGCTCGTCGCCGAACAGCGCGCGGAAGGCGTCAAGCCTTTGCGGATTGTCGCGGATCAGCCGGTCCCAGTAGTAGTGGCCGAGCTCGTGGCGGAAATGGCCGAGCAAGGTGCGATAGTTCTCGCCCATCTCAACGCGCCGCCTTTCGCGCTCGGCGGAGTCGGCTTCGGCGACGTTGAGGGTGATCAGGCCATTGTCGTGGCCGGTCAGGATGCGCTCGCCGCCCGGGCCGCCGCCGATCGGATCGGCAAGGAAGTCGAAGGCAAGGCCGGCCTCGTCGGCGGGGTTCTGCTTGGGCGTCACCGGCAGTCCGAAAGCCAGCAACGAATAGACCGCGCGCTTCTTCGCGGCCTCGACCCGTATCCAGCGGCGGCGGTTGCCGTCGACGGAGAGGTCCGGGATCAGCTGGTTGAGCGCGCAGGCGCGGCAGAAGGGCTGTCTCGGCTCGGCCATCCAGTTGCAGGCGCATTCGTCGGCGTTGGCGCATGGGGAGCCGCCGTCGGCACCGGACAGGGCAAAGCAGGCGCGCTGCGGATCATAGAGCACGGCACTGGAGCAGTTCAGGCACCGGGCGTTCTCGAAATAGAGACGATGGCCGCAATGAGGACAGTCGAAGAGTTTCATCTCGGTCTCGGACCAGGGAACAGGGGGAAGGCGCGTCGTGCAAAACGCCGGCCGACAGACGTCGTTCCCGACTGTGACGTCATTGAGCAACATGGCGCAAGGATCGTCAGGCCATGGGTGGTTCTTGCCACAATATTTGCTTGATCGTAGGCAAATTCCCTTCCATTGGCCAGCTTGCGCGCGCGACAGTGACAAGTGCGCGTTTCACTGGCAAATTCCGGCCGGGACGTGATTCAGGCAACCAGGAGAGAACAACATGGCATTTCTTGCCAAAGGTAAGATGTTTGCAGCGGCCACTGTGGTGGCGATGCTTGCGCTGGCGACGGGCGCACAGGCGGCGGCCAGCTGTGGCAAGACCGGAGCCGGCTTCGATGCCTGGAAGCAGGACTTCGCAGCGGAGGCCAGGGCCGAGGGCGTGGGTTCGAGAGGACTGGCCGCCCTGGCCGGCGCGACCTACGCGACCAGGACCATTTCCGCGGACCGCGCCATCCACAAGGCTTTCAGCGGCTCGGTGGAAGCCTTCATGAAGCGCCGCGGCGGGGCGGCGATCATTTCCAGGGGCCGGGCGCTGAAGAAATCGAATGCGGCGCTGTTCGACAAGATCGAACGGACCTACGGCGTCTCGCCGGGCGTGCTGCTTGCCATCTGGGGCATGGAGACGGGCTTCGGCGCCTCCATGGGCAACCAGAACACGGTGTCCGCCATTTTGACGCTTGCCTATGACTGCCGCCGTCCGGATTACTTTCAGCCGCATGCCATTGCGGCGCTGAAGCTGGTCGATCGCGGAACGTTGACCGCCTCGTCGGTCGGGGCCATGCATGGCGAGATCGGCCACACGCAGTTCCTGCCCGGAAATGTCCTGAAATATGGGGTGGGCAGCGGAAACCTGCGCGACAAGAGCACCGCGCTGGCATCCACGGCCAACTTCCTCAAGGCGCACGGTTGGCAGGCCGGCGCGAGCGCTCAGTCGAATATGGGTGCAATTGCCGGCTGGAACTCGGCGAGTGTCTATCAACAGGCCATCGCCCGTATCGCCACGGCGATCGATGGCGAGTGATCGTTAGGGCAGTTCACCGTTTCACGGAAACGGCGAACCGCTCATGTCTTTGTTTTTGCGCAATTCCCAAGGGAAAGCGCTGCGCGCTTTTCTCGGGAAAACCGTACACACTTTCCTGGAATTGCTTTTCAGCAGAAAGCCCGGCCGCGATGCCGGGTTTCCTGTTCGCTGACTGGTAGAGTGGTCAGTCCCGGCGGTTGCGTGCGGCCAGTGTGCGCAGCCTCAGCGCATTGAGGCGGATGAAGCCGGCGGCGTCCTTCTGGTCGTAGGCGCCGCGGTCGTCCTCGAAGGTCACCAGCGCGTCGGAATAGAGCGTCTTCTTCGACTTGCGGCCGGTAACGATGACATTGCCCTTGTAGAGCTTCAGACGCACCGTACCTTCGACATCCTCCTGGCTCTTGTCGATCATCGCCTGCAGCATCAGCCGCTCGGGCGCGAACCAGAAGCCGTTGTAGATGAGTTCGGCGTAGCGCGGCATGAACTCGTCCTTGAGGTGGGCAGCTCCCCTGTCGAGCGTGATCGATTCGATGGCGCGGTGGGCAGCGATAAGGATGGTGCCGCCGGGGGTCTCGTAGACGCCGCGCGACTTCATGCCGACGAAGCGGTTCTCGACGAGGTCGAGCCGGCCGATGCCGTTGTCGCGGCCGAGATCGTTGAGGGCGGCGAGCATGGTTGCCGGCGACAGCTTCTTGCCGTCGAGCGCGACCGGATCGCCCTTCAGGAACTCGATCTCGATCTCGGTGACCTTGTCCGGCGCGTCCATCGGCGAGACGGTGCGCTGATGGACGAATTCCGGCGGCTCGCTCCACGGGTCCTCAAGCACCTTGCCCTCGGAAGAGGAATGCAGGAGATTGGCGTCGACCGAGAACGGCGCGTCACCCTTCTTGTCCTTCGGCACCGGAATCTGGTGCTGCTCGGCGAAGTTGATGAGGTCGGTGCGCGACTTGAACGACCAGTCGCGCCAGGGCGCGATGACCTTGATGTCGGGGTTGAGCGCATACGCCGAAAGCTCGAAGCGCACCTGGTCATTGCCCTTGCCGGTGGCGCCGTGGGCGATCGCGTCAGCGCCGGTCTCCTTTGCGATCTCGACGAGGTGTTTCGAGATCAGCGGCCGGGCGATCGAGGTGCCGAGCAGATAGGTGCCTTCGTAGACGGCGTTGGCGCGGAACATCGGGAAGACGAAGTCGGCAACGAATTCCTCGCGCACGTCGACGACGCGGATGTCCTTGATGCCCATCAACTCGGCCTTGCGGCGCGCCGGCTCCAATTCGCCGCCCTGGCCGAGGTCGGCGGTGAAGGTCACGACCTCGGCGCCGAGCTCGGTCTGCAGCCATTTCAGGATGATGGATGTGTCGAGGCCGCCGGAATAGGCGAGCACGACCTTCTTGACGTCTTTTGTTTTCGACATTTGCTGTTTCCGCGACAAGAGTTCTCGGCCGGCGAGGTATCACGCCGTTTCCGGTCACTGCAAGAGATGAACGCGGCAAGGCGCGGAGAAACAGGCATCCGGGACAGCTGGATCATTCTTTCCGTCGCACAGCCGCTGGCAACGGCAGTAGCCATTCGTTATAGCAGCGTCTTTAGAGCCAACGGACCGCCCATGTCCTTCATTCCCGACACCGCAACGCTGATCCAGTTCGCCGTCGCCACGTTCATCCTGGCGATCACGCCCGGACCGGACATGACGCTGTTCGTCTCGCGCACGTTGAGCCAGGGCCGCGCCGCCGGCTTCGCCTCGATGGCGGGGGCGCTGTGCGGCACGCTGATCCACACCACCTTGGTGGTGGTCGGCGTCTCGGCGCTGATCGTCGCCTCGCCGATGGCCTTCTTCGTGCTGAAGATCTTCGGCGCCGGCTATCTCGTCTTCCTGGCCTGGCAGGCGATCACCAAGGGTTCGGCCTTCTCGCCGGAGAAGAAGACGGGCCCGCAAATCTCGCTGTTCCGGAGCTGGATGGTGGGGCTGGGCGTCAACCTGCTCAACCCGAAGATCATCCTGTTCTTCATGACCTTCCTGCCGCAATTCGTCTCCGCGCATGATCCGCACGCGCCGGGAAAGCTGTTCTTCCTCGGCGCCATGTTCGTGGTGCTGTCGACCCCGGTGACGACCCCGATGGTGCTGGCGGCGGAGAAATTCTCGGCGGCGATGAAGGCCAGCCCGCGCGTGACGCGGGTGGTCGACTATCTCTTCGCCGGCGTGTTTTCCGCGTTCGCGCTCAAAATCCTGACTGCCCAGGCGAAGTAGGATTTTGCTGTTCGCTGCTGATCTCTTCCGAACCGGAGGTCGGCAAAGCTCCCCGCTTACGCGGGCGCTCGGTTCGGGGTCACGGTTCGGCTTTCCACCAGCTTCCGGCCCAGCGCCCGGCGCTGAGCCAATAGAAGATGCCCCCGACCATGCCGCCGCCGATGACGGCGGCCATGGCGCGCGGCTCGGTGACGGCGAATGGCGTATCGCCCATCTGGTCGGCGAAGCCCAGGAAGACGGCGGCGACGATCGCACCGGCCAGCGCATAGAACAGCCAATCGCGCCGGCCGAGGATCTCGGCGATCAGAATCGCGAGGGCCGCCGGCATGAAGGCGAAATAGGCGGCAAACAGCGCGACGAAGGGGATCGAGAAATAGAGCGAGGCGGTCGCCGCCGGCTCCGCATGCGCCGGCGTGTAGCCGAGCGAGGCCAGGAACAGGACATTGAGGAACGCGCTGGCCGCCAGCGCGGCGACGGCATAGCCGAACAGGATGACGGCAAGGCGCACGATATAGGCGACGAGGCGGGTCATTGCGGATCCCGGCGCATGGGATGGCCGGACTTGCGCCCGGCCAGAAACCAGTAGACCGAACCGGCGGCAATGCCGGCGGTGGCCAGGAACCCGAGAAAGCCCGGGTTGAAAACAAACCCTCCGGCCGAGCCCGGGACAAGAACCCCGAATGCGATGGACGTGATCGCGCCCGTGGCCGCGAAGTAGAACCACCCCCGAAGCGAAAAGCGTTCGGCCATGAAGATCGCGGGGCCGACGATCAACAGCGCGCAGACCGCCACTGTCACTACCGCGAGCGGGAAGGAAACCAGCCAGTCGAACGCGAAAACGATGGACCAGTTGCCATATTCGAGCCCTTCCAGAAGAGCGATCAGCAGCACAGGCACCAGGATCGAGGTCAGCACGGCGGCGATATAGCCGACCGCTATGATGACGAAGCGCTTGAGCCCGGCGACGAGACGCCTCACGCCTCGCCGTGCCCCGCGATCATCATGGCTTCCAGCGCCAGCCGGTCGACTTTGCGCATGCGCTCCGATTCCGATTTGAGCTGGCCGCAGGCGGCGAGGATGTCGCGGCCGCGCGGCGTGCGGATCGGCGAGGCATAGCCGGCGTTATTTATGTAGTCGGCGAATTTCTCGATCGTCTCCCAGTCCGAGCACTGGTAGTTGGTGCCGGGCCAGGGGTTGAACGGGATCAGGTTGATCTTGGCCGGAATGCCCCTGAGCAGCTTGACCAGCGCCTTGGCATCGTCGAGGGAATCGTTGACGTCCTTCAGCATCACATATTCGAAGGTGATGCGCCTGGCGTTCGACAGGCCGGGATAGGCGCGGCAGGCGGCGATCAGCTCCTTGAGCGGATATTTCTTGTTGATCGGCACCAGAAGGTCGCGCAGATCGTCATTGGTGGCGTGCAGTGAGATGGCGAGCATGACGCCGATCTCCTCGCCGGTGCGGAAAATCTCCGGCACCACGCCTGAGGTCGACAGCGTGATGCGGCGCTTCGACAGCGAAAGGCCGTCGCCGTCGGAAGCAATCAGCAGCGCCTTCTTGACCGCCTCGAAATTGTAGAGCGGCTCGCCCATACCCATCATGACGATGTTGGACACTTTGCGGCCCTCGGCCGGCACGATGGCGCCGTCGGGCGTGTCGCGGTCGGGGAAATCGCCGAGCCGGTCGCGCGCGGTGAGCAACTGGGCGAGGATTTCCTCGGCAGTCAGGTTGCGCACCAGCTTCTGCGTGCCGGTGTGGCAGAAGGAGCAGGTCAGCGTGCAGCCGACCTGCGAGGAGATGCAGAGCGTGCCGCGGCCTTCCTCGGGGATGTAGACGGTCTCGATCTCGACCGGGCGGCCGGCGCCGCGCGGCGGGAAGCGGAACAGCCATTTGCGCGTGCCGTCGGCGGAGATCTGCTCTTCGACGATCTCGGGCCGCGCCACGGTGAAATGCTTGTCGAGTTCGGCGCGAAGATCCTTGGAGATGTTGAACATGCCGGCGAAATCGGAGACGCCGCGCACATACATCCAGTGCCAGAGCTGCTGTACACGCATTTTTGCCTGGCGCTCCGGCACGATGCCGGACGCGACGAGCGCCTCGCCCAGTTCGGCGCGCGTCAGGCCGATCAGCGACGGCTTTTCCGGCTGTGTCGCGCGGGCACGCAACGCGTCACGGGCGCCTTCGGCGGTCAGGTCGAATGAAAGGGTCATGGTTGCACTGATATAAGCGGTTTGCGGCCGATTTCATCCATCGGCCCGATATGAAGCGCGGCCCATAGCACAGCTTGGCGGCGGAGTCATGCGATGGCGAGGCGATCCGTGCGCCGACCGATTGACAGATGCGCCGGCCGGTCAGACCTGCGGTCCGTGCTTTTCGCCCGAAAACGGATCACTTGATCGTGTTGAAGTAACGGTTCTCACCGCGCGTTCGAACCCTGAATGGGGCAACCATGCCCCGACAAATGGGAGTATGCACGATGAACTCTATCAAGCTCGCCGTCATTGCCAGCTTCGTCGGCCTTTCCGCCTCGCAGGCATTTGCCGAAGACGCGATGGGCACAATGACAATGATGAAGGCAGGGCAAGTCACGGCAATCATGCCGGACGGGCATATGGGCACCATGACGCCGGACGCGAAAATGAGTGCCGAGATGATGAAGATGGCAAAGCCGATCAAGCACTGCATGATGATGATGACCGACGCCAAGGGCAAAGCCTTCATGATCGACACGTCGACCAAGAAGGCTCAGGCGGAATGCGAAAAAATGGCCATGTGAGGCCTGCCGTCGATCGATATTCCCGCCGGCTCGAAGGTCGGCGGGAGCCCATCCGAGCCTTGTTCCCGCAGACCACTCAGCACACGCAGGTCGAGATATCCACCTGTCGGTGTTGAGGGTGTCTCATGATCAATGCGGAAACGACGATCATTGCGCCGAACCGGCATAACTCATGGTTCCTTGTTCATGGTGCCAAACCGCAGCCATGGACTTTTGCTCCACGTCCGTCTTCCATTTCACGTCTGATGCGAACGCTTGATCGAGGCCATGCCTGTGTTAGGGCTGGGGCTCCGTCGAGAGGACAGACATGGCCGGTACAGTGCGAAAATACCCCTTGCTGCGGCGTTCGCGCGCGATGTGGGGCTCTCGCCGGGTGTGGCAGCCGCGGCTGGTGTTCTGGGCCGGCGCGATCTGCATTGGCGTGATCAGCGTGCTGTTCGCGGTGCTCGCCGACAAGGCGCAGGCGCTGTTCCATGCCATGACCGGCGATGACGGCGGCTGGCGTTTCTATCTGCCGCTGGCGATCACGCCGCTCGGCTTCGTGCTGTGTGCCTGGCTGGCGCAAGCCTTCTTCCCGGGCTCGCAAGGCAGCGGCATTCCGCAGGCGATCGCGGCGCGGCATCTGCGCGACGACGACGACCGTGGCCACATCCTGTCGCTGAAGCTGGTCGCGGGCAAGATCGCGCTGACCCTGGTCGGCCTGTTCTGCGGCGCTTCGATCGGCCGTGAGGGACCGACCGTGCAGGTCGGCGCGTCGTTGATGCTGCAGGCGGCACGCTGGGGCGGCATGGCGCAGGCGCGCGGCCTGATCCTGGCCGGCTCGGCCGCCGGCATCGCGGCCGCCTTCAACACGCCGCTGGCCGGCATCGTCTTCGCCATCGAGGAAATGGGCCGCACCTACGAAGCGCGGACCAACGGGCTGGTGCTGACGGCGGTGATCCTGGCCGGCATCGCCTCGCTCGGCCTGCTTGGCAACTACACCTATTTCGGTGTCTCGAAGGAGACGATCTCGTTTGCCGCCGAGTGGCCGCTTGTCATTGCCTGCGGCGTCATCGGCGGCGGCCTCGGCGCGCTGTTCTCGCTCCTGGCACTGAAGGCGACGCGCCGGATCCGACGCTGGAACACGGGGCAGCCCTTGCGGCGCGTCCTGCTGGTCGCCGCCATCTGCGGGCTCGGCGTCGCGGCGATCGGCATCGCCTCGGGCGGCTTGACCTTCGGCACCGGCTACGCGCAGGCGCGCGGCGCCGTTGAAGGCACGCCGCTGCCCTGGTTCTTCTTCGCCGAGAAGTTCCTTGCCGGGCTGCTGTCGATGGTCTCGGGCATTCCGGGCGGCATCTTTGCGCCTTCGCTTTCGGTCGGCGCCGGCATCGGCAGCTCGCTCGGCCTCGTCTTCGGCGCCAGCACGGGTGCGGCCGCGTTGCTCGGCATGGCCGGTTATTTCGCCGGCGTCGTGCAGGCGCCGATGACGGCCTTCGTCATCATCCTGGAGATGACCGGCAATCACGACAATGTCATCGCGCTAATGCTGGCCTCGATGCTGGGCTACGGCACGGCGCGCATGATCTCGCGCGAGCCACTCTATCACGCGCTGTCGCGCGTCTTCATCGCGGAAGCGATCCGCCGGCGCAGGGCGGAGGCGGCGCCGGAACCAGGTCCGGCGTGAAAAACAAAGGCCGGACTCAAGGGTCCGGCCTCTCTGTTCAAAGCGAAATTTCGACTATTTGCAGTTGGCGATCGACGACAGCGCCGCCGAGATGCCTTTCAGCGAGAAGACGTAGGAGGTGGTGTTGCCGCGGCCGGACTTGGCCTGCACCTTCATGTCGGTGCCGGATTTCATGGCGGCGATCAGCACCGGCTCCTCGGCGGCGTTCTCGACCCAGGCCGACTTGCCGCGCGTGAACATCGAAAACGTCTTCTTGTCGATGGTGACGGTGGCCTTGGAGTTTTCCTGGAAGGTGTAGCCGGCGATGAATTGCGGCTCGTAGGACACCTGCTGGCCGGGCCGCTGGCTGACGAAGAAGAACATGTCGCCATGGTCGAGCGTCGGCGGCTGCTTGTCGGTCGGCACGGTGAGGACATAGCAGACCTTGCCGCCCGATGCCTGGTAGCTGTAGGTGCCCCAGGCATTGTGCTGGCCGATCTTGGTCGCCTGCTGCGCCATCGCCGGCGCTGCGAAGGCCACCAGGACCAGGCTCGAAACTGTAGCAATCAATCCGCGCATCGTTTTTCCCGTATTCCAAATGGTGCGGAGGCGGGCCGCGTGGCGTCCTGCCGTCGCTTCATTTTGATTTAATCTGGGTTACCAAACGGTGAATTACCTCTGAGAAAAGGACGCTCACCCCAGGAAACCGCCGCCGTCTTCGCGCCGCCGCCTTTCAAGCGGCTGGCGCGATGTCCCTTCGGCGACTTGGAGGGCATGAAAGCGGCAAGAGTTTGACTTTTCCACAAGCCCTCTGAACGCTGGTGTCCAGCGCGCGCGAAGGCCGGTTCCAGGGCTCAGCCCTTGTCCGATATGGCGTCCTTGGCGGCCTGCCGGTGCGCCGGCGTGATATGGGCGCTGACGGCGGTGATCGCGGCGGTGAGCACGGCGATATCGTCGGTGAAGCCGAGGCCGAGGACGAAGTCGGGGACCATATCCACCGGCAGGACGAAATAACCGAGTGCCGCCACCAGGATGCTTTTTGCGCGCAGCGGCGTGTTCTTGTCCATGGCGCAGTAATAGGCCGCGACGACATCTTCCATGAACGGGATCTGCCGCGCGGCCTTCTTGGCCGTGCGCCAGAATTTCTCGCGCACCTCGCCCTCACCGCCCAGCCTGTCGCCAAAGCCGAAGAAATCAAAACCGGATTTTTGCGCCATCAATTTCTCCTTGCGGGCTCATGCGCTTGCCTGCGCATGGCCGCGGGGCAAAATGTGGTGAAACCCGACGCTTGCTGCAAGAGCTTGGGAGATCGCTGGCCTGAAAATCGGAATCAGTCTTTACCGTGCTGTCCTGCGGATCAGGTGATACCGGCCTGGCGGACACTCCGCTGGCAGTCGTCCTCCCTTGGAGTTCGGCGGCAAACGCCCCTCCCGTCGTCATTCTAGGGCGAAGCAAGGAGCGAAGCGACGCGGCGCAGACCCAAGAATCCATGCCGCGACTCAAGAGCGACGCAGCGGTGCTGAATTCTGCTCGACTGCACCCCTTGGTCAACGTCGCGGCATGGATCCTCGGGTTTGCGCGTCCGCTTCGCTCCCGCTCCGCCCGTGGATGACGAAGCCGGGGTTGCCGCACCTATGGATTACCCTAACCAACAAAGCGATTCATTTTCTTCGCCAACTCGATGTCAAGCGCCGTGACTCCGCCGGCATCGTGCGTGTTCAGCGTCACGTCGACGGTTTTGTAGACATTCGACCAGTCGGGATGATGGTCCATCTTCTCGGCAGCAAGCGCGACGCGGGTCATGAAGGCGAAGGCTTCGGAGAAATTCCTGAAGGTGAACGTCCGTTTGATGGAAGCGCCATCCGCAGCCAGCGACCAGCCTTCGAGGTCTGTCAGCGCCGCGACGAGGGCTTCCTTGCCAAGTTTCTCTCTCGTCATGTCCGGTTCCTGTGCTATTTCGAAGATGACTTTCACCATAGCGCCGGATCGATGAGCACGAAGCCCATAAAATCCATTCTGTTCGTCTGCCTGGGCAACATCTGCCGCTCGCCGCTGGCGGAAGGCGTGCTTCGTTCCGTGCTGACGGAACGTGGACTGGGCCGGGACATAGTGCTCGATTCGGCCGCGACCAGCGACTGGGAGGCGGGCTCCGCCCCTGATCGGCGTTCGATCGCCATCGCGTCGCGCCACGGCATCGACATATCGGAACTGCGGGCACGCAAGATCGCGCCCGAGGATTTCTCGCGTTTCGACCTGATCTTCGGCATGGACAGGTCGAACGTCGCCGACCTGAAGACGCTGGCGCCCGCCGGCGTGCGCGACCGCATCCACCTGTTCCTGGAATTTGCGCAGGGAAAGGCGCGCGACGTGCCGGATCCCTATCACGACGGCGAGGAAGCCTTCGCCGAGGTCTACCGCATGATCCGCGAAGCGTCGGAGGCGCTGGCGACGCGGCTTGCCGCGCGCGTATCGGCGCCCGACAGCGGCCAGGCTTCCTCGACGATGTAGGGGCCGCCGCCGACCGAATCGCGCGACGACATCAAGACGAACCGGCTGATGCGGAACGGCAAGGTCGAAAAATTGCCACGCGCCGAAAGATATCGGGCGACGTCCAGCGGGCTCGAATTGCGCAGGCGGGCCAGTGTGACATGCGGCATGAACTTGCGCGGATCGGCCGGAATGCCGAGCCGCTGGCAGATGCGCTCGATTTCAGCCTGAAGCGCCGCGAGGTCCGGCGAGGCAGAGACCCCGGCCCATACGGCATGCGGTTTCTTCTGGCCGAAAGCGCCGACGCCCGACAGCGTCAGCGGGAAGGAGGGGCGGTGGACGCGGTCGAGCGCGTTGGCGATCTCGTCGGCGACATGGCCTTCGACATCGCCGATGAAGCGCAGCGTCAGATGATAGTTCTCGACGTCGATCCAGCGGGCCCCGGGCAGGCCGCCCCTGAGCAGGGACAGCGAAAGGGCGGCGTCACGCGGAATTTCGAGGGCGGTGAAAAGACGCGGCATGAAGAGCCTCCCTTCCTCGAATCGAACTGTGCCCCCAGCGAATCATCGATAATCAAGCGGGGCAAGAGGTTTGTTGGTCACAGGTCTCGTCAAAAAGATTTCCCCAACGGAAAGGGCCTATCCCGTCTCACGATCCTCCCGGCGCCGCCGCGATGGCCTTCTCGACCGCAGGCAGGATGCGCTCGACCATCTGGGCGACCCCCTTGGCGTTCGGATGCAAGCCATCCTCAAGCTGCAGGGCGGACTGGCCGGCTACGCCGTCGAGAAAGAACGGGTACAAGGTAACGCCGTATTTTGCGGCCAGTTCCGGAAAGATGGCGTCGAAGGCGTTCTGATAATCGGCGCCGAGATTGGGCGCTGCGCGCATGCCGGCCAGCAGAACGGCGATCTTGCGCCCTTTCAACTTGGCCAGCATCGTATCCAGGTTCTTGCGGGTGATGTCGGGCGACACGCCGCGTAGCATGTCGTTGGCGCCGAGTTCGAGGATGACAAGCTGCGTGCCGTCCGGCACCGACCAGTCGAGCCGCGCCAGCCCGCCGCTGGAGGTGTCGCCGGAAACGCCGGCATTGGCGACGCTTACATCCCTGCCCCTGGCGCGCAGCGCCGCCTGCAGCCTGTCGGTAAAACCCTCGTCGGGTCCGAGGCCGAAGCCGGCCATAAGGCTGTCGCCGAAACCGACGATCTTGAAAGGCTCGGCGCGTGCCGACGAAATGGCGCCGCAAATGGCGAGGAAAACGATCAGGCCTGCGGCAATTCTGCGTTGGAAAGACATGCGGCAGGTCCCCATATGACAGAGAATTCTTCCGGCGACGGCCCGGCAGGCGGAGCCCTCATCTCCATATAGGACGCTTTCATTTTGACAGAAGCCGTCATCGAGCTGAAAGACGTATCGCTGACATTGGGCGAAGGCGCCTCGTCCGTCCATGTGCTGAAGGGCGTCAGCCTCGATGTGGCGCGCGGCGAGGCGACCGGCATCGTTGGACCGTCGGGGTCGGGCAAGTCGACGCTGCTCATGGTTCTCGCAGGTTTGGAAAGGGTCGATTCGGGCACGGTACGAATCGCCGGCGAGCTGCTCAACGGCAAGAGCGAGGATCAGATCGCATCGTTTCGGGGGCGAAACATCGGCATCGTGTTCCAGTCCTTCCATCTCATCCCCAATATGACGGCGCTCGAAAATGTCGCCGTGCCGCTGGAGCTGGCCGGCCATGCCGATCCGTTCTCGGTGGCGGAACGCGAGCTGGCGGCCGTCGGTCTGAGCGACCGCGTGACGCACTATCCCGGCGAACTTTCGGGCGGCGAGCAGCAGCGCGTCGCGATCGCCCGGGCGCTTGCGCCATCGCCGCGCATCCTCATCGCCGACGAGCCGACCGGCAATCTCGACCAGGCGACCGGTAGGCAGGTCGCCGACCTTTTGTTCGCCAAGGCGGCCGAGCGCGGCATGACGCTGGTGCTGGTCACGCATGACCAGGCGCTCGCGGCGCGCTGTTCGCGCCAGGTCTCTATGCGCTCCGGCAGGATCGAGGCGCCGGCGCCGACCAAGGCCATCGCCTGATGTCGCCGGCGCGGACGTTAAAACTCGCCGTCCGCTTCTCCTTGCGCGAGATGCGCGGCGGCCTGTCCGGTTTTCTGATCTTTCTTGCCTGCATCGCGCTCGGCGTCGCGGCGATCGGCGGCGTGAATTCCGTGGCCCGCTCGATCAGTGGCGGCGTCGCCAACCAGGGCCAGACGCTGCTTGGCGGCGATCTGCGCTTCCAGCTTAACCAGCGCGACGCAAGCGAAGCCGAACGCGGCTTCCTCGATGGGCTGGGCACGGTGTCGAGAACCGCCAGCATGCGTTCGATGGCGCGGCTTGCCGACGGCTCCGATCAGGCGCTGGTCGAGGCCAAGGCCGTCGACGAGGCCTATCCGCTTTACGGTGCGCTGGAAACCGAGCCGGCGCTGACGAAGCAGGAACTGTTTGGCGAACAGTTTGGTGTTTTCGGCGCGGCCGCGCCCGACCTGCTGTTCGAGCGGCTGCATGTGAAGCTCGGCGATCGGCTGAAGCTCGGAACCGCCACCTTCGAACTGCGCGCCAGGCTGGTCACCGAGCCCGATGCCGTGTCCGAAGGTTTCGGTTTCGCGCCGCGCCTGATGATCTCGACCGAGGGCCTGGTCGCGACAGGGCTGGTTCAGCCGGGCAGCCTCGTCGAGAATGCCTACAAGATCCGGCTGGCCGCCGACGCCGACGAGGCGCGGCTCAAGGCCACCCAGGACGAGGCTGCAAAGGATTTCCCGGAGTCCGGCTGGTCGATCCGCACGCGCAGCAATGCGGCCCCGGCGCTCTCTTCCAACATCGAACGCTTTTCGCAATTCCTGACTTTGGTCGGGCTGACGGCGCTGGTGGTCGGCGGCGTCGGCGTCGCCAACGCGGTGCGCGCCTATCTCGACGGCAAGCGCGGCGTCATCGCCACCTTCAAGAGCCTGGGCGCATCGGGCGGCTTCGTCTTTGCCGTCTACCTCGTGCAGATCCTGATGATCGCGGCCCTCGGCATCGCCGCCGGTCTGGTGCTCGGCGCACTGATGCCTTTTGCCGCGAGCGCCGCACTTCAGTCGGTCGTTCCGGTGCCGGCGCAAGGCGGCTTTTATCCCGGCGCTCTCGGCATGGCAGCGCTGTTCGGACTGCTGGTGACGCTGGCCTTCGCGCTGCTGCCGCTCGGTCGCGCCCGCGATGTGCCGGCGACCGCGCTGTTCCGCGAGATGGGACTGGAAGGCCGCGGTTTTCCACGCGCTATCTATGTCGTTTCGGCGCTCGGCATCGCAGTGCTTCTTGCAGCGCTCGCCATCCTGTTTTCGGGCGACCAGCGCATCGCTTCGATTTTCGTCGGAGCCACCATCTTCGCCTTTCTGGTGCTGCGCCTGGTCGGCGCGCTTGTGCAATGGGCGGCAAGGAAGTGCCCGCGCGTGCGCTTCGTGGCGCTCAGGCTCGCCGTCGGCAACATCCATCGGCCGGGCGCGCTGACGCCCTCGGTGGTGCTGTCGCTGGGGCTTGGGCTGACGCTGCTGGTGACGCTGGCGCTGATCGACGGCAATCTGCGGCGGCAGATCTCCGGCAGCCTGCCGGAGCGGGCGCCGAACTTCTTCTTCGTCGATATCCAGAGCAGCGATGTCGACGGCTTCTCCAGTCTGATCAGCAAGGAGGCCCCGCAGGGGACGCTTGCCAAGGTGCCAATGCTGCGCGGCCGGGTGATGGCGCTGAACGGCGTTGCCGTCGACAAGGTCAGGGTGCCGGCGGAGGGCGCCTGGGTGCTGCGCGGCGATCGCGGCCTGACCTATGAGGCCAAGCAGCCGGACAACGCGACGCTGACCGAGGGCAGCTGGTGGCCGGCCGATTATACCGGCGAGCCGCTCGTCTCGTTTTCCGACAAGGAAGGCAAGGAAATCGGGCTGAAGCTCGGCGATACCGTCACCGTCAACGTGCTCGGCCGCAATGTCACGGCCAGGATCGCCAATTTCCGCCAGGTCGAATGGGAGACGATGGGCATCAACTTCGTCATGGTGTTCTCGCCCAACACATTTGCCGGCGCGCCGCATGGCTGGGTGGCGACGCTGACCGAAAAGAGCGCCACCGCGGCTGATGACGCCCGCATCCTCAATGCCGTCACCCGCGCCTTCCCGGCAGTCACCACGGTGCGCGTCAAGGACGCGCTCGACATCGTCAACCGGCTGGTCGGACAGCTCGGCGCGGCGATCAGGGCGGCGGCCGGCGTGGCACTGATCGCGTCGGTGCTGGTGCTGGCCGGCGCGCTCGCCGCCGGCAACCGGGCGCGCATCCACGACGCGGTGGTGCTGAAGACGCTCGGTGCGACGCGGCTGATGCTGATATGGGCCTTCTCGCTCGAATACATGCTGATCGGCCTCGCCACGGCGGTCTTCGCGCTCGCCGCCGGCAGTGCCGCCGCATGGTTCGTCGTCGCCCGCATCATGACATTGCCGTCGCATTTCATGCCGGAAGTGGCGGTGGCGACCATTCTCTTTGCGCTGGTCATCACCGTCGGCATCGGTCTCGCCGGCACCTGGAGGGTGCTCGGCCACAAGGCAGCGCCCGTGCTGCGCAACCTCTGAGTCCGCATCGGTTCCACCCCGCCGACGGCCGTCATTTGGTTAAATCGGCGTAATGTTTCGCGGCCAAAGGGCTGGAAAACCGCGCCATGCGTGCCTCACGAAGCATTACACCCGGTTACGGTCTTGTTCTTGACGCGAATAACCATCATATTTCGCCGCAGGCATGCTGGAGTCCCGCCAGCGGCGCCTGGGTCCGGGTGGACCCGACACCGGACGGGGCAGAAGCAATAGAGGACCACAATGGCTGAACCCATTCGCAACTATCAGACGCGCGCCGTGCCCGGCGCAGCCGTCGACATCGATCAGGGCCTGCGCGCCTATATGATCAAGGTCTACAATTTGATGGGGCTTGGTCTCCTCATCACTGGTCTTGCCGCCGTCGGCACGATCATGCTGGCCACAACCACCGATCCGGCTTCGGCTGTCGCGACGCTGCCGAGCGGCGAGATGCTGACCTCGTTCGGCTACGCGATCTTCGGCTCGCCGCTGCGCTGGCTGGTGATGCTGGCGCCGCTGGCCGCCGTTCTGTTCCTGTCGTTCCGCGTCCAGTCGATGAGCGTGTCGGCGGCGCAGACGACGTTCTGGGTCTATGCGGGCCTGGTCGGCCTGTCGCTGTCGTCGATCTTCCTGGTCTACACCACCGCCAGCATCTCGCAGACCTTCTTCGCCACCGCCGCGGCCTTCGGCGCGCTGTCGCTGTTCGGCTACACGACCAAGCGCGACCTGACGGCGATGGGCTCGTTCCTGATCATGGGCGTGTTCGGCATCATCATCGCGATGGTGATCAACATCTTCCTGCAGTCGTCGGCGCTGTCCTTCGCCGTCTCGGCGATCGGCGTGCTGGTCTTCGCCGGCCTCACCGCCTACGACACGCAGAAGATCAAGGAGATGTATTTCGAGGGCGACGCTTCCGACGTCGCTGGCCGCAAGGCCATCATGGGCGCGCTGACGCTCTATCTCGACTTCATCAACCTGTTCATGTTCCTGCTCCAGTTCATGGGCGACCGCCGCTAAGGCCTGGTCCGTGTCATGGTCTGACTGGACCATCGGGTTTGGAAGGGGCGGCCAACGGCCGCCCTTTTCTTTTGCGCTGACCTTTGCTGTTATTGCAGGCAGACAAAGAGGCCTGCATAAAGAATGAGCACTATCGTTATACGGGCCGCGCGCGCGGCCGACCTCGACGCCATTACGCAAATCTATGCCGACGCTGTGACCCGCGGCACGGCGAGCTACGAGCTGGAGCCGCCAAGCCGCGTCGAAATGGGCATGCGATTCGACACGCTCCAGGCCGGCGGCTTCCCTTACCTTGTGGCGGAAAAGGATGGCGCCGTGCTCGGCTATGCCTATGCCGGTCCCTTCCGGCCGCGCCCGGCCTATCGCTTTGTCGTCGAGGACTCCGTCTATGTCGCGCCTGATGCCAAGGGCCAGGGTGTCGGCCTCAAACTGATGCAAAGCCTGATCGCGGCCGCCGAGACTGCGGGCTTTCGCCAGATCGTCGCGGTGATCGGCGATGGCCATCCCGACAGCGCTTCCGTCAAGCTGCACGAAAAGCTCGGCTTTCGTCATTCCGGCCGCCTCGAAGGCTCCGGCTACAAGCACGGACGCTGGCTGGACACGGTGTTCATGCAACTGGCGCTGAACGGCGGTGCATCCGCCCCGCCAGATCCGGAATCATTGCCGGAACGGAAATTCCACCAAGAAAAACAAGGGCTTAGATGAGCGCCAAGACTGAGGTCAACCGAGCAATTGCGCCGCGGTTCAGGCCTCGACCAGCTTCAGCTTGCTGTCGAAGACGCCGAGCACGCGGCCAAGCTCCTGCCCGCGCTTGAGGATACGGCCGCCCGCGGCGATGACGGCGAAGGCGCCTTGCTTGCGTGCCAGCTTCGGGTCCTTGACGATTTGGAACAGCGGCACCTCGCTGGCCCGGCGGAACACCGAAAACACGGCCCTGTCGGTGAGATGATCGATAGCGTAGTCGCGCCATTCATTGGCGGCGACCATGCGCCCGTAGAGTTTCAGGATCTGGTCCAGTTCGCGCCGCTCGAAGCGCACCGGCTGGTCGAGGCGCGCGCGGCGTGCCTCGTGGAGCGGGATCAGTATTGCGGATGCGTCGCCATCCTCCGTCCCGCCGCCATGATCGGTCATGCCTCGATCCTTCAAAAATGAATCTTTGCCAACCAAAGTTGGCGCTTTCGCCATCGAATTGCAAGTGCCGGCGAAGCGGTGCGGACCCGCGCCATTTCCGTCGCGTCCAGTCACGTTTGCAAACGACATGTTGGAATTGGTGATGCTCCGCCACATTCTCGCCATTTTTTATCCGCGCTCATGCCCCAATGTCCGACGAATTTACCGGCGTTGCCTGAGACGGTTCGGTCCGGCACCGGCTCGTAAACCCCAAGCCCCCCGCCCACGGGTCTGCGTCGGATCGAACCAACCTCGGTTTTTCCTCGGAAAGACCGGGTGCGACGATCCCAAAACCTAAATGACCGACGTCAGAAGCAAGCTGACGTCGGTTTTTTCATGTCTGGATCGCCGCTAAGGTGGATTTCCCGCCATAGGACGGTTTTCAGCCCGATCCGGTGCGGCCGGCAGGATCGATGCGCGCCGAAATCTTGGCATGCCGTCCGCGCTTGCCAACGCTATCGCCACTTAATAAGGTGTTAAGTGAAACGGGAGCGGCAATGCCACGCTTATCGGACTCCACGGTGAAAGAGGTGAATGGCACGGTCGCGGCCACCCTTGAGGCCGGCGGCGTCGGTCCCCGCATCAAGGCGCTGCGCATGGCAAGGCGCGTCTCGCTGCGCCGGTTGGCCGACATGACCGGCACGACGGCGAGCTTCATCAGCCAGCTCGAGCGCAATCTGTGCGGCGCCAACACAGGCACGCTGCTCAGGATCGCCGCCGCTCTCGATCTCGGCATCAACGACCTGTTCGAGGGCAGCAGCCGTCCGTTGCACAAGGTGCTGAGGCGCGCGGAACGACCTGTCGTTCCCGTCGGCGTGCGAGGCCGCAAGATGCTTTTGTCGCGGCGGCCGATCCATCAGTTCGAGGTTTATGCGGGGCATTTCGAGGTCGGCGGCTCGACCGGCGACGACGCCTATGTGCATGGCGGCGAGCATGAGATGTTCGTGGTGCTCAAGGGAACCGTCGAACTGACGCTTGCCGACGAGCGCCATCTGATGCGCGAAGGCGACAGCGTCGAATACGCGACCTCGGTGCCGCACCGCACGGTCAATGTCGGCGACACGCCGGCGGAGGTGCTCTGGATCATCGCGCCGCCGACCGCCGGCGCGCTCGAACTCGATCGGTACAGGCCCGGAAACCGCTCGCATCCGGGTGAATGAGAACAAATGCGAGCTCTGGAATGGGAGAGTTGAAGATGAGAGTGAAATTTGCACATGCGGCGTGCCTGGGCGTGCTTCTGGCGGCCACGGCCGCGCTCGCGCAATCGAAGCCAGTTGCCGGGGAGGTGGCCGAAGGCTCGCTGAAGGGCAAGACGCTGACCTTCGTGTCCTATGGCGGCATCTACCAGGACGGCCAGGCGGCGGCGCTCAAGGAGTTCGTCGACAAGTCGGGCGTCAAGCTGCTCAATGACGGCCCGACCGAGATCGCCAAGCTGCAGGCGCAGGTCGAGTCCGGCAATGTGACATGGGACGTTGTCGATACCGACGATCTGCCGCCTTATGTCTATTGCGGCAAACTGTTCCAGAAGCTGGACTTCACCAAACTCGACGTCTCGAAAATTCCCGAGGGCCAGGTCGGCGAGTGCTCGGTGCCGGCGATGAACTACGGCGTCGTGCTGATGTACAACACCGAAAAGTACAAGGACAATCCGCCCAAGAGCTGGGCCGACTTCTTCGACACGCAGAAATTCCCCGGCGTGCGCGGAATCGACGGCTCCGGCAGCCCGACCGGTGGCTTGCTGGAACAGGCGTTCAAGGTTGCCGGCGGGGACCCCAAGGCGATGACGGTGGCCGATATCGACAAGGCCATCGATGTGGTTCGCAAGCTGGGCCCCGATACCATCTTCTGGAAGACGGGTGCAGAATCGCAGCAACTCGCCGAATCCGGCGAGGCCGACATGCTGATGATGTGGACAGGCCGCGCCATGACCGCGGTCAAGAACGGCGCCAAATACGCACCGGCCTGGCAGGACTGGCTGGTGGTGATGGATCAGATGACGATCCCCGTCGGCGCCAAGGACACGGAGGCATCCTACGCGCTGCTCAACGCCTATCTTGGCAAGCACGCGCAGGAGGTGTTGACGGAGCAAACGTCTTACACGCCGATCAACAGTGAAGCGCAGCCCAAGGTCGACGCTTCCGTCTCCGCTTTCCTGACCAACACGCCCGAACGCCAGAAGCAGGGCTACAAGCAGAACTTCAAGTTCTGGGTCCCGAACTTCGCGGTGGCGCAGGAGAAGTGGTCCGCGCTGATGTCCGGCAACTGACCGGCTGAGGGAGACCAAGGCCGTGAGCGTGTCCAAGCCAGCCATTCCGGCCGCCGAAAGGCGCCGGGCATGGCGGCCGTTCGCGCTCGCGCTGCCGGCGCTGGTCCTGCTCTTCGCGGTGATTGGCTATCCGCTGCTCACCATCGTCGTGCGCAGCCTGTCGGAGCCGCAGTGGGGCCTGCAGAACTATATCTGGTTCTTCGGCGCGCCCGTCAACCTAGCCGTGCTCCGGCGGACCTTCCTCATTTCAGCATGGGTCACGCTGGTCTGCGTGGTTTGCGCCTATCCCTATGCCTATCTGATGACCGCGGTCCGACCACGCGTGCGCTTGGTGCTGCTGCTATGTGTGTTGATCCCGTTTTGGGTGAGCGGCGTGGTACGCACTTTGTCCTGGGTGATACTGCTGCAGGATTCGGGGGTCATCAACTCGATCCTGCGGGCGCTCGGGTTCGGTGGCATCAGGCTGATCCGCACTCAGACGGGCGTGGTCATCGGCATGGCGCAGGTGCTTTTGCCTTTCATGATCCTGCCGCTCTATTCGGTCATGAAAGGCATCGATCTCAGGCTGATGCAAGCCGCGCGGAGCCTCGGGGCGAGACCCTCGCGCGCGTTCCTCACGGTGTATCTGCCGCTGTCGCTGCCTGGCGTCTATGCCGGTGCGATCATCGTCTTCATCCTGGCGCTCGGCTTCTACATCACGCCGGCCCTGCTCGGCGGACCGCGCTCGACGATGCTGTCGACGCTGGTGCAGACACAGGTGCTCAGTCTCCTGCAATGGGGCAGGGGCGGCGCCATGGGCGTGGTGCTGCTCGTCACGACCTTCGTGCTGCTGGCGCTTGCCGCGCCCGTGATGCGGTCCAGCCATCGGCAAGCGGGGCGGCCCTGATGGAGATGAAGCCGCTTACCCGCCTCATGCTGGGCCTTGTCTGCCTGCTGGTAGCCATATGGTTGGTGGCACCGACGCTCGTCGTGGTGCCGATGTCATTCAACGAGAACAAATCGCTGGCATTTCCACCCCAGGGCTTCTCCTGGCAATGGTACGAAAATTTTGTCACCAATCCGGATTGGTCGACCAGCTTCCTCAACTCACTGAGGGTCGCATCGATCGTTGCGGTTCTGGCAACGGTGCTCGGCACCCTTGCCGCCTTCGGCCTCGACCGCATGCAGGCGCGGCCGGCAAACCTCCTGCGCATGCTGATGCTGACGCCGATGGTGGTGCCGGGCGTGGTCCTGGCCATCGGCATCTACGCCGTCTATCTCGACACGCGGCTTGTCGGCACGCTGCTCGGCTTCGTGCTGGCGCACACCATCCTTGCGCTGCCTTTCGTGCTGATCGCCGTTTCGGCCAATCTCGAAGTGTTCGACAAGCGGCTGGAGACAGCCGCGGCGAGCCTGGGCGCAGGTTCGCTCACCACGTTCCGCACGGTGACGCTGCCGCTGATTGCCCCTGGGGTACTGTCCGGCCTGCTGTTCGCCTTCGCCACCTCCTTCGACGAGATCGTCGTGTCGCTGTTCATCACCAATCCCTATCTCAAGACGTTGCCGGTGCAGATCTTCGCTTCCATCACGCGCGACGCCGATCCGACGGTCGCGGCCGTCGGCACGATCCTCTTATGCGCAACGACACTGCTGATCGGCGGCGGCATGCTGCTTCTTGGCCGTGAGCGGAAGGGAGGCTTATGAATCGGAAAGCGGAAAATCGTGGTGCGGCGATCGACCTGGAGTCGGTAAGCAAGGCCTATGGTTCCTTCAAGGCGCTCGACGGCGTGTCGCTGCGAATCGAGCCGGGTGAATTCATGACGCTGCTCGGCCCGAGCGGCTCAGGCAAGACGACGACGCTGAACGTGATCGCCGGCTTTACCGACCTGACCAGCGGCAAGCTGCTGGTCGGGGAAAAGAGCGTGGTCGGCGTGCCGGCGCACAAGCGCAACATCGGCGTGGTCTTCCAGCACTATGCACTGTTCCCGCACATGACGGTCGGCCGCAATGTCGCCTATCCGCTGAAGCTGCGCGGCGTCACCGGGGCAGAACGCGAACGCCGCGTCCGCCACGCGCTCGACATGGTCAAGATGGCCGATTTCGGCCATCGCTTTCCAAGCGAGCTTTCGGGCGGCCAGCAGCAGCGCGTGGCGCTGGCCCGCGCCATCGTCTTCGATCCGCCGCTGCTGCTGATGGACGAGCCGCTCGGCGCGCTGGACAAGAAACTGCGCGAATGGCTGCAGCTCGAGATCAAGCGCATCCACCGCGAACTCGGCACCACCTTCGTCTATGTGACGCACGACCAGGAGGAGGCGTTGGTGCTCTCCGACCGCATCGCCGTGTTCAACCGCGGCGGCATCGAGCAGATCGGCACCGGCCGCGAACTCTACGACGAGCCGGCGACGCTTTTCGTCGGCAAGTTCATCGGCGATTCCACCGTGCTGCGCGGCCCCGCCGCCACTTCCGGCAAGGAGACGGCGATCGAGATATCAGGCCAGAGAGTGGCGACCGCCAAGCGTCTCGCCAATGGCGGCAAGCCGGTGATGCTGCTGCGTCCCGAAAAGCTGGCGCTTGCGCGTCGCGGCGGCGGCGGGGATGGCCGCAACCGGCTCGCCGGGCGTATCGGCGAGGCCATCTATCTCGGCTCCGGCTCCAAATACGAGGTGGAGCTCGCCGACGGCTCGAAAGCCATCGTGCGATCGACGCTCGAGGCGGACACCTTTGCCATTGGAGACGAGGTCGACGTGCTCTTCGCCGGCGGCGACGTGAAGCTGCTCGCCGATGACGACAAGGCCGACCTGACGCTTACCTGAAACAGAGCGACCTCGCCGTTCCATGGAAAACGACGGGGCCGCCTCCTCTCTTGGTTTTGAACGCAGTTCCGGACGGGAAACCGCTCCACACTTTTCTGGAATCGCACGGAGAACGGATCACAAGATGCAAGCCCAGCGCAATGGCGACGTGTCGTTCTGGTATGCCGACATAGGCGGCCCGCCGGCCAGCCGCCCGCACCTGCCCGGCGACATCGAGGCCGATGTCTGCATCGTCGGCGCCGGCTATACCGGACTGTGGACGGCCTATTATCTGAAGAAGGCAGAGCCCGCGTTGCGCATCGCCATCGTCGAAAAGGAGTTCGCCGGCTTCGGTGCCTCGGGCCGCAATGGCGGATGGCTGTCCGGCGGCTTCAGCTGGTCGCGCGAGAAATATGCAAAAACCTCCTCGCGCGGGGCGGTGATCGACATGCAGCGCGCCATGTCCGGCACGGTCGACGAGGTGATCGCGATTGCCGCTGCCGAAGGGATCGACGCCGACATCCGCCGCGTCGACAACATCACCGTCGCCACCAACGCCGCGCAGCTTGAGCGCGCCAAAGCCGAGTACGAAGAGGCCCGGCACTGGGAAATGCCGCCGGAGCGGTTGGCCTTCCTCGGTGCGCAGGAAGCGCGCGAGCGCATCGCCATCGACAATGTATTGGGCGCCTTCGTCGTGCGCGACGTCGCGCGCGTGCAGCCGGCCAAGCTGGTGCAGGGTCTGGCGGCGGCGGTCGCGCGGCTCGGCGTCGCCATCTACGAACAGACGCAGGTGCTGGCGCTCGAGAAGGGCAAGGTCACCACCGACCGCGGCGTCGTGCGCGCCGAAAAGATCGTGCGCGCCACCGAGGGCTTCACCGCCGGCATTGCCGGCTACGAGCGTCTCTGGCTGCCGCTGAACAGCGCCATCGTGGTGACCGAGAAGCTGCCGCAGAAGCTCTGGGACGAAATCGGCTGGAGCGGCTACGAGGTGCTGGGCGATGCCGCGCATACCTACTGCTATGCGCAGCGCACGCGGGAAGGCCGGATCGCCATGGGCGGCCGGGGCGTGCCCTACCGCTTCGGATCGCGCACCGACACGCGCGGCAAGACACAACAGGCGACCATCGACCAGCTGCACGAGATCCTGACCAGGCTGCTGCCGCAGACCAAAGGCGTGCGGCTCGACCATGCCTGGTGCGGCACGCTCGGCGTGCCGCGCGACTGGTGCACGACGTGCGGCTTCGATCGCGAAAGCGGCATGGGCTGGGCCGGCGGCTATGTCGGGCTCGGCGTTTCCAGTTCGAACCTGTCCGGCCGCACCTTGCGCGACCTGGTGCTCGGACACGACACGGAGCTGACCCGGTTGCCCTGGGTCAACCGCACGGTGAAGAAATGGGAGCCGGAGCCGCTGCGCTGGCTCGGCGTCCACGCCATGTACCAGCTCTACCGCATCGCCGACCGGCGGGAGGCAAACGGCCTGGGGCGGACGTCGCGCCTCGCCGCTTTCGCTGATCGCCTGACCGGCCATTGAGGCAGGTCACTCAAACGCGATTCCGTTTGGTCGACAGGCAGGAATGGAGACCGACAGCGCGTCGCATCATTTCCGTTTTCGGCGGCGCGCTTCAGAGCCTTCGATCGAACGGCGCATCGGAACCGGGGCGGTGAATGAAGGCGGCGCCCAGGATGGGCCCTGGCAGGCCGTCCTTGCCGACGGACTGCAAAAGCACGGCGCAGCCGCCCTTCTTGGAAATCTCACTCATCGGCAATTCGTAGCGCTGCGCCTTGCCGTGCCAGATGCCCGCTGTCTGGATGCCGGTCACCGCGTTCCAATAGGTCATCTTGCGGCCCGTGTTCTCGCCCTGGCCGATCGTGACCGTCTGCGGCGGCTCGAAATAGACGATGACGACATGAGCATCGCTGGGACCGGTCCCGCCATCGCCGGCATCGATCATGACGCGGTCGCTGGTCCGGCTGACCTTGATGGCGACCCGCATGTCTTCGCCGATCCTTGCCATGCGGGCGAGTTGGCCATCGACCTCGCCGCGATTGGCGCCGTTCACATGGACCCGGCCGTTGATGACCGCCTGCGGCGTATAGACTGAGCGGTTGCCGAAGGCCCGCATATACTCATATTGCCGCTCGGTGTTTTCCTTGCTGCTCAGCGTGTCCCGCCAGCCGAGATAATCCCAATAACCGACGTGATAGGAGAGCGCGACAAGATCCTGCCTGGCGGCAAGTTCGGAGAAGAAGGCGTCGGCAGGCGGGCAGGAACTGCAGCCTTGGCTGGTGAACAGCTCGACCACGCCCACGGGCCTGTCGCCCTGGGGCTTGTCGGCCGGGAGCCTGCCGGACTCGCCGGCGTGCCCGGCACCGGCAAACGCCGAGAAGGCCAGCGCGAACGCTGCCAGCCACAATGATCTACGCGAGGCCATGACCATTCCAATTCCCGCCGGTGATGCCGGCTTTGTTTTGATTGGCTGAAATATGTGGCAGAACCGGAAGTCAACGGGAAGTCACGTTGCGGTGAAATTTTGCCATTGCAAGCCTGGGTAGGGCGGCAATAGGAGAAGCCCACTGCATTTCAACCGGCGGTTCGATTCGGGGGCGGGATCATCATCATGTGGCAAAGTTTCCTGGCTCCAGTCGATCTCTATTGCGAGCGAACGGGTCCTGAACTTTGGGCCGAGCCGGTGAATGCTTTGACCAACCTGGCTTTCATTGCCGCGGGACTATGGGGCGTCCGCGAAGTGCGGCGATGCAGGACCGGCATTTTCGCCGAGGTCCTGGCCTGGTGGGTGGTGGCGATCGGCGTCGGCTCGACGATCTTTCACATCTTCGCTACCAAGGGAACGGTCTGGGCAGACGTGGTGCCGATCGCCGGCTTCACGCTGGCCTACACGCTGTTCAACCTGCGCCGCTTCCTGCGCCTGGAATGGGGCAAGGCGATCGCGATCTTCGTCGTTTTCTATGCCGTTGTCGGAGCGATAACTCTGGCCGTACCGGATTGGCTGCGCCAGGCGTCGAACGGCACCACAGGCTACCTGCCGCCGTTCCTGGCGCTCGCCTTCTTCGGTGTCTGGGTGGCGGCCAGCGGCAATCGCGCCGGCTGGTATAATCTGGCCGGATCGGCGATCTTCGTGCTGTCGGTCATCTGCCGCATGGTCGATCCGCTGGTCTGCACCAGCTTCCCGCTCGGCACGCACTTCCTCTGGCACCTGCTCAACGGGCTGATGCTGGGCGTGCTGCTGGCCGCCGCGGCGCGCTACGGCGCGCCACAGCGAGGCAGTAGGCAGTAGGTCCTATTTCCTACTGCCTAAGCCCTACTCCCTTGCCGCTACGCGGCAAGATCGCGCAACACGTACTGCAAAATGCCGCCGTTCTTGAAGTAGTCGAGTTCGTCAAGCGTATCGATGCGGCAGATGATCGGCACCTTCTTCACCGTGCCGTCGCCATAGGTGATCCTGGCTTCCATCTTCTGGCGCGGCTTGAGGGCGTCCAGGCCGTCGATCTCGACCAGCTCATCCCCTTTCAGGTTGAGCGAAGCCCATGAGGTGCCTTCCTCGAAGACGAAGGGGATGACGCCCATGCCGACCAGGTTGGAGCGGTGGATGCGCTCGAAGGACTGGGCGATGACCGCGCGGACACCAAGGAGATTCGTTCCCTTGGCCGCCCAGTCGCGCGACGAGCCGTTGCCGTATTCGACGCCGGCGAAGATGACCAGCGGCACGCCTTCCTTCTTGTATTGCATCGCCGCGTCGTAGATCGATTCCTCTTCCTTCGACGGGTAATGGATGGTGTGGCCGCCTTCCCTGCCATTCTCGCCCAGCATGTGGTTGCGGATGCGGATGTTGGCGAAGGTGCCGCGCATCATCACCTCATGGTTGCCGCGGCGCGTGCCGTACTGGTTGAAGTCGGCAACGCCGACGCCATGCTCGGTAAGGTATTTGCCGGCCGGCGATGCGGCCTTGATCGAGCCCGCTGGCGAAATGTGGTCGGTGGTGATCTTGTCGCCGAACAAGCCCAGCACGCGGGCGCCCTTGATGTCGCCGATCTTGCCGAAGCCCGTGGTCATGCCGGCGAAATAGGGCGGGTTCTGCACATAGGTGGAATTGTCGTCCCAGGCATAGGTCTGGCCTTCCGGCGCCTTGACGTTCTGCCAGTTCTCATCGCCCTTGAAGACGTCGGCATATTTGCGGGCGAACAGCTCGCGCGTCACGTTCTTCTCGATGAATTCCTGGATTTCCGCCGAGCTCGGCCAGATATCCTTGAGGTAGACCGGCTTGCCGTTCCTGTCCTCGCCGAGCGGCTCGGTAGTCAAGTCTTTCGTCACCGTGCCGGCCAGCGCGTGCGCCACGACCAGCGGCGGCGAGGCGAGATAGTTGGCCTGCACGTCGGGCGAGACACGGCCCTCGAAGTTGCGGTTGCCGGAAAGCACCGCGGCGGCAATCAAACCCTTATCGTTGATGGTCTTGGAGATCGGCGCCGGCAGCGGGCCGGAATTGCCGATGCAGGTGGTGCAGCCGAAGCCGACCAGGTTGAAGCCGATCTGGTCGAGCTCCTTCTGCAGGCCGGATTTCTCGAGATATTCGGCGACCACCTGGCTGCCTGGCGCCAACGAGGTCTTCACCCAGGGCTTCTGCTTGAGGCCGAGGCGATTGGCGTTGCGGGCGAGCAGGCCGGCGCCGATCAGCACGCTCGGGTTCGAGGTGTTGGTGCAGGAGGTGATGGCGGCGATGACGACGTCGCCATGGCCGAGATCATGGCCGGTGCCTTCGACGGCGTAGCGCTTCGAGATTTCAGCCGCCTTCTTGTATTCGGTGTCCATAGCCTTGACGAAGCCGGCCGGGATGCCTTCCAGCGCGACGCGGCCCTCTGGGCGCTTCGGGCCGGCCATCGACGGCACGACGTCGCCGAGATCGAGCTCCAGCAAGTCGGTGAAGACCGGGTCGGCGGAGCCTGCGTCACGCCACATGCCTTGCGCCTTGGAGTAGGCTTCGACCAGCGCGATGCGGCTTTCCTCGCGGCCCGACATTGTGAGATAGCGGATGGTCTCGCTATCGACCGGGAAGAAGCCGCAGGTGGCGCCATATTCAGGCGCCATATTGCCGATGGTGGCGCGGTCGGCCAGCGTCATGTTGGAGAGACCGGGGCCGAAGAATTCGACGAACTTGCCGACGACGCCCTTCTTGCGCAGCATCTGGGTGACGGTGAGCACGAGGTCGGTGGCGGTGACGCCCTCCTTCAGCTTGCCGGTGAGGCGGAAGCCGATGACCTCGGGCAAAAGCATGGAGACGGGCTGGCCGAGCATGGCCGCCTCGGCTTCGATGCCGCCGACGCCCCAGCCGAGTACGCCGAGGCCGTTGATCATGGTGGTGTGCGAATCGGTACCGACGCAGGTGTCGGGATAGGCTGATGTTTCGCCGTCCTCGGTGTTGGTCCACACCACCTGGCCGAGATATTCGAGGTTGACCTGATGGCAGATGCCGGTACCGGGTGGCACGACGCGGAAATTGCGGAACGCCTGCTGGCCCCATTTCAGGAACTTGTAGCGTTCCTCGTTGCGCTCATATTCGAGCTCGACATTGCGCGCGAAGGCCATCGGCGAGCCGAACTCGTCGACAATGACGGAATGGTCGATGACGAGGTCGACCGGCACCAGCGGGTTGATCTTTTGCGGGTCGCCGCCGAGCGAGGCCATGGCGTCGCGCATCGCCGCCAGGTCGACCACCGCCGGAACGCCGGTGAAATCCTGCATCAGGACGCGGGCAGGGCGATAGGCAATCTCGACGCCGGCCGTCCCCTTGTCGGTCAGCCAGCCGGCGACGGCCTTGATCGAGTCCTTGGTGACGGAGCGGCCGTCCTCGTTGCGCAGAAGGTTCTCCAGCAGAACCTTCATCGAATAAGGCAATTGGGCGATGCCGGTGAGCCCGTTCTTCTCGGCCTCGACGAGGTCGAAATAGGTATATTCGGCGTCGCCCGCTTTCAGCGTGCGGCGGCAATTGAAACTGTCGAGGGATTTTGACACGTGCGATCCGTCCTTGTCTGTTCAGCCTGAAAGGGAACGGACGCCGATGGCATGCAATCACGCGCAAAGGTGCGGGTACGGCCATTTCCGCTGTCCGCTCCCAAGCAACCCGAGCCGTTCAAGGCGGCGCGTGCGCTGGTTCGGCGCTAGTTCTGTTCCCGCGCCGACCGCTGGCACGGATGCACCGCATATAGAGAATTTTCTGGAATAGTTCTAGACAGTTAAAAAGCAAATTTGTGCGATGCGGCAGGGGCCGAGGCGGATTGTTTCAGGGCGGGCGAGGGATGCGGCTTATCGCCGAAAATCTGGGCGGCGAACGCGGCGGCGAGACGGTGTTTTCGGGCATTGGCTTTGAGCTCGATCAAGGCCAGGCGCTTGTCGTCACCGGGCCGAACGGATCAGGCAAATCGACCTTGCTCAGGATCGTCGCCGGACTGCTGCCGAAGGCTGAAGGCAATTTGCTGATCGAGGGCGGCGGCGATGAATTTCCGTCGATCGCTTCGGCCTGCCACTATCTCGGCCATCAGAACGCAATGAAAACGGCGCTCAGCGTGACGGAAAACCTGCGCTTCTGGCGCGACTTCAACGGCGGTGGATCCTTCGGCGTCGAGGAGGCGCTGGAGACGGTCGGACTGGGCGGCATCGGCCATCTGCCGTTCGGCTATCTCTCGACCGGGCAAAGACGACGCGCGGCGATTGCGAAACTGCTGGTCAGCCACCGACCGATCTGGCTGCTCGACGAGCCGACGGCGGGTCTGGACAGGGATTCGGAGGCGCGATTCGCGGGATTGATGAGGGGGCATTGTGCGGATGGTGGGATGATCGTCGCGGCAACGCATCTGCCGCTCGGGATCGAGGGGGGCGCAGGCGTTGAGGATGGGGCAGGCCTTTTGATGACGGCACTCTACGGCGCCCCCTCTGTCCTGCCGGACATCTCCCCCTCGAGGGGGAGATTGGCAGCTTCGGCGCCTCGCCCGCTTTCCAACGTTGAAAATCGGCGAAGGCCGGGGTGACATCCGATCTCCCCCTTGCGGAGGAGGTGTCCGGCAGGACAGAGGGGGGCGCTCAAGCGCGAGTATCTCATATCATGCTAGCCCTCCTCCTCCGCGATATCCGCCTTTCGATTCGGGCCGGCGGCGGGGCGCTGACGGGCGTGATCTTCTTCCTCGCCGTGATCGCCACCATTCCCTTCGGCGTCGGGCCGGACCTGAGACTGCTAGCCCGCATCGGCCCGGCGATCCTGTGGATCGGAGCACTGCTCTCTTGCTTGCTCGGCCTCGACCGGTTGTTCCAGGCCGACCGCGAGGACGGCTCGCTCGATCTCCTGGTGCTTGGCAACGACCGCCACATGCTGGCGCTGACGGTGCTCACCAAATGCCTGGCCCATTGGGCGGGCAGCGTGCTGCCGCTGGTGGTCGCCGCGCCCCTGCTCGGCCTGTTCATGAACATGGAGCCGGTCGCCATCGGCGCCACGGCGCTTACGCTGCTGGTCGGCACGCCGGCGATCACTTTCATCGGCGCCGTCGGCGCGGCGGTGGCGGTGGCGCTGCCGCGCGGCGGACTCCTGATTTCGGTGCTGGTGCTGCCGCTGACCATCCCGGTGCTGATCTTCGGGGTTTCGGCGAGTTACGGCGCGACGGCCAATCCCGATCCGTTCCTGCAGCCTTTCCTCATTCTTGCCGCGCTGACGTTGTTTCTTGCCGTGCTCGGACCGCTGGCGGCGGCGCTGGCGCTGCGCCATGGCACGGATTGAGGCGGCCATGACCGGCAAGGGCTGCGGCGCGGCGGCCAATTGCGCGGTCACCGGCGCGGGGCTAAGGGAAGGCATGATCGAGCACGGCGGAAGGATCGAATTGGCGGGCGGCATGCCGACGAGGTGGACGGCATGAGCCCGCATGCGCTCTACGTCACCGCCGCCTATGCCGTCACGGCGATTGCGCTGGCCGGGCTGATCGGCTGGATCCTGCTCGATCAACGGGCCCGCAAGCGCGAACTGGCCGAACTCGAGGCGGCGGGCGTGCGCCGACGCTCCGACAAGGGCGGGGAGCGCGTGTCATGAGCACGGATATGCCAACGCCGGCGCCGGCCCGGCGCCGCCTGTTCGTGCTGTTGCCGCTGCTGGTCTTCCTCGGGCTGGCGGGGCTGTTCCTGGCGCAGCTCCTGTCGGGGCGCGACACTTCGGAGGTGCCGTCGGCGCTGATCGGCCTGCCGGCGCCGCCGACCAACCTGCCCCCGCTGGACGGCACGAACCTGCCGGGACTCGATTCGAAATCGTTTGCCGGCAAGGTGACGCTGGTCAACGTCTTCGCCTCATGGTGCGCGCCTTGCCGCGAAGAGCACCCGGTGCTTTTGGGGCTGGCGCAGGACAGGCGCTTCACCATGGCGGCGCTGAACTACAAGGACCGGCCGGAAAACGCCCGCCGATTCCTCGGCGATCTCGGCAATCCGTTCCAGGCGATCGGCGTCGACGAGGCCGGCCGCACGGCGATCGACTGGGGCGTCTATGGCGTGCCGGAAACCTTCGTCATCGGCAAGGACGGCAAAATAGCCTACAAGCATGTCGGCCCGCTGACGGCCGAGACGGCTCGGACGCTGCTGTTGCCGCAGATCGAGAAGGCGCTGGCCGCGCCGAACTGAGGCGACTGGCCGGCCTACTTGCTTGCCTTGGCCCGCTCGATCGCGTCGACGATCATCTTCTTGGCGTATTTGGAATCGTGCCAGCCCTCGATCTTGACCCATTTGCCGGGTTCGAGATCCTTGTAGTGCTCGAAGAAGTGCTGCACCTGATCGCGGGTGATCTCGGGCAGCTGCGTGTATTCGGTGACGTTCTCGTAACGCAACGTCAGCTTCGGCGACGGCACGGCGATGACCTTCTCGTCTTGGCCGGCATTGTCTTCCATGATCAGCACGCCGATCGGCCGCACATTGATGACGCAGCCGGGCACCAGCGCGCGCGTGTTGCAGACCAGCACGTCGATCGGATCGCCGTCGCCAGACAGCGTGTGCGGAACGAAGCCGTAATTGCCGGGATAGCGCATCGAGGTGTGCAGGAAACGGTCGACGAACAGCGTGCCGGCCTCCTTGTCCATCTCGTATTTGATCGGCTCGCCGCCGATCGGCACCTCGATGATGACGTTGACGTCCTCGGGCGGATTCTTTCCGGTGGCGATGGCTTCAATACGCATGACTTATCCCTCTCTCGATTGGCAGACCGATAGCGGGCGGCGCAAAATGGTGCAATGCGGCGAATGGTGCTCAAGAACGCCCAGCAAGACGCAATGGCATTCAATGCGTTCAATCATTAGCAGAAGATGTTTCAGTGTCGTGATTGCGTAGGTTGCGCTTCGCGCCGCTTACGCGATCGTTCCTCGCCGGTCATTCCCAGACGAAAGCAACCTTCTTCAGCGCCTTCTGCTCGAATATCTCGACGCCTTCGGCGATATCGCGGCCGCCGGCGCCGGAATAGAAGGCGAGCGCGTTCTGATTGTCTTCCAGCGCCCACACCACCGTGCCCTTCAATCCGTGGTCGGCAAGCCGCGCCCGTGCCGCCTTGAAAAGCCGGCTGCCGAGCCCGATGCCCTGATATTCCGGCCGCAGGTACAATTCATAGATCTCGCCCTGCTGCTTGAGTTCGCGGGCCCGGTTCTTGCCGATCGTGGCGTAGCCGGCAACCGTGCCGCCGATCTCGATCACCAGGACGGTAGCGGCGCGGCGGATGGCATTGGCCCACCAGTCGGCGCCGCGACGGTTGATCATCGATGTCAGGGTGCGGTGCGGGATGATGCCGCTATAGGCGCCGCGCCAAGCCTGCAAATGCACGTCGGCGATCGCCGCGGCGTCGCGCGATTCGGCTTTGCGGATATCGATGCTCAGCGTATTCATGATTTGTTAACCATAAACCCGCATCGCTCGAATGCAAGAGTCCGGGCAGTCCGGAGGACGCTTTCTCACAGGCCGTCATCGCCTGCGCAATGCGCGTTCGAGGCTGTCGGTGGAGCTCAAATCTCGACCAGATGATCGTCGAGCTCGTTGGTGTCGCCCGACGTCACCGGGAAGTGCTCGGCGAGCACCGCTCCAACCGATTGGATCGCCTTGACGAAGCCGTCGGCAAGCCGGTCGTCGCCGGCATGTGCGGTAAGCTCGCGCACCACATCATCCCAGACATGCTGGCCGACCTTGGCGTCAATGCCTGAATCGGCGACCACCTCGGCGTAGCGCTCGGTGACCGAGACGAACACCAGCACGCCGGTGCGCGCGGTCGTGCGGTGGACGTTGCGGGCCAGGAACTGCTTCAGTGCGTTGTCATGCGCGGTCTGATAGCGCAGCCGTCTCGGCACCATATGGATGCGCAGCCCCGGAAAGGCCCATAACAGCAAAAGAAAGCAGGCCAGCGCCAGAAGCTGGGCAATGACGAAGTGCGGCAGACGGATGGTGAGCCACCAGGCCTCGAGCCCATAGGCGACGGCGAGGCTGACCAGCAGCGTGGCGAGAGCCGCCACGAAGGCAGCCGGAAAGAAGTAGTTGCCGCTGGCATGCGCCACCACGCAGTAGATTTCGCCGTCGGTCCTTGATTCGGCGGCGCGGATCGCCCCGGCGATGCGCTCATGGTCCTGCGGGCTGATCGGTCGTATCGCCATGATCCCTCTCACCAGCTTCCAGAAGAGCCGCCGCCGCCGGAAGAGCCCCCACCGCCGGAGAAACCACCGCCGCTACCGCCGGAGGACCAGCCGCCGCCGCCCGACCAGCCGCCGCCACCTGACGACCAGCCGCCACCCGACGATCGCCGGCTCGGCTCGAACGTCATGCCGAGCCAGCGGTAACGGCCGGGACCGATCTTCTGGCCGAAGATCGGCGGCAACACCGAGGCCGCTATGCTGCCGAAGAAGATGAGCGCCCAGATGCCGATGAAGATGGCGAAGAACAAATCGTCGGAATTGAACGGCGCCTGCTGGTTGCGCTTGCCGCGTGCTTCCAGCTCCTCGGGATTGCCGTTGAGCACCATGATCATGTCGTCGACGGCCTTGGTGATGCCGCCGGAGAAATCGCCGGCACGGAAGGCCGGCACCATGTCGTTTTCGATGATCAGCTTGGTGTGCAGGTCGGTCAGCGTGCCTTCCAGCCCGTAGCCGACCTCGATGCGCATCTTGCGGTCGTTCGGCGCGACCAGAAGCAGCACGCCGTTGTTCTCCTTCGCCTGGCCGAGTTTCCAGAACCGGTACAGCCGGTTGGCATAGGGCTCGATCTCCTCGCCGCCGAGACTGGGGATGGTGGCGACGACGATTTGATCGGAGCCTTTCGTCTCGAAATCGGCAAGCTTCTGCGTCAGTGCCGCCCTGGTCGCCGCATCGATGATGCCTGCATTGTCGACGACACGGCCGGTCAGCGCCGGGAGCTCGGCGGCGAGGGCCGCAAATGGCACCACGAGAACGAGGAGCAGGACAGCGACGCGATACATGGCGCGTCGTCCCTCATTGGCGAGCAGGATCACCACGTCGGAATCCGGCAATCATCCGCCCTGTTTCGTGCCGAAATCGACCTTCGGCGTCTGCAATTTGTCCTCCTCGACCGTGAAATTGGCGAAGGGCTCGTTGCCGCGGAACCAGAACGTCGCCCACAGCACCGAGGGGAAGGTCCGTAGCGTCAGATTGTAGTCCCTGACCGCCTGGATGTAGTCACGCCGCGCCACCGCGATGCGGTTCTCGGTGCCTTCGAGCTGCGCCTGCAGCGCCAGGAAGTTCTGGTTGGCCTTCAGGTCCGGGTATGCCTCCGACACAGCGAGCAGCCGCGACAGCGCGCTGGTCAGCCCTGCCTGGACATCCTGGAACCTCTTGAGGGCTTCGGGATCCTTCAACGTCTCTGGCGTTACCGTGACCTGCGTCGCCTTGGCGCGCGCCTCGACCACGGCGTCGAGCGTGTCCTTTTCGTGCGAGGCGTAGCCCTTGACCGTCTCGACCAGGTTGGGGATGAGGTCGGCGCGGCGTTGATACTGGTTCAGCACCTCGCTCCACGCCGCCTTGGCGTTTTCCTCCGCCGTCGGGATGGTGTTGTAGCCGCAGCCGGCAAGCAGCGGCAGCATGACGGCCATCACCAGCAAGGCGGGCAGCGTGCGGAATGTCGGGAAAGCAAGGCGCTGGGCAAACATGATCGGTCCCCCTCGGTAGAAGTTGCATGCGAAGCATTACCACAATCGGCGCGCAAGAAAACGACCTCGGCGCAGACGGTTGCCGATGGCATTACGGTCGGTCGCAAGACGCTGTAATTGACGGGGCGAACGCGCTAAGGTCGCCACGAAACAGGACAGCATCATGGCGCAGCGCCAGGACAGCGACACCGAATCGCGCCGCATCCTCGAGCGCGTCGCGCGCGAGACCGATCCGGCCGCCACTTCGCTCGCGGCGCGGACCGCGAAGGCCGTGCGCGACCACGTTGCGGCGGCCGATGCCGACCGCGCCGACCCGATCGAAGTCTGGGGCACGCGCATTGGCCGGATACTTGGCCTGCTCCTGGCGCTGGGCCTGATGGCCTGGCTCGTGCTTTTCCTCGCCCGGGGCAGTTAGGAATCCAATGAGCACCGAGCAAGCCGACGCGCCGCGCGCGGTCATCGTCATTTCCAGCCATGTCGCACGCGGTTCGGTCGGCAATCGCGCCGCCGTCTTTGCGCTGGAATCGCTGGGTTTCCCGGTATGGGCGGTGCCGACAATCATCCTGCCCTGGCATCCCGGCCATGGGCGCGCGACCCGCATCGTGCCGCCGCTCGATCAGTTCATGGCATTGATGGCCGATCTGGAGCGCGCGCCGTGGCTGGGCGAGGTCGGGGCGGTGCTGTCGGGCTATCTCGGCGAAGCCGGCCAGGCCGAAGCCGTCGCCTCGCTGGTCGCCGCGATCAAAGCGAGGACGCCCGACGCCGTCTATATCTGCGATCCGGTGATGGGCGATTCGGGCGGGCTTTATGTGCCGGAGCCGACGGCGATCGCCATGCGCGACCGGCTGATGCCGATCGCCGACATTGCTACCCCTAACCGCTATGAGCTGGAATGGATGGCCGGCGTGCCGTTGCCCGACCTGAAGTCGGTGATGGCCGCGGCGCTCCATGCGGGGCCTTCAACCATGCTGGTCACCTCGGCGCCGTCCATGATTTCAGGCGGCACCGGGAATCTTCTGCTCGACGGCAGCCAGGCGCTGCTCGCCGAGCACCGCGTCATCGACAGGCCGCCGAACGGTTTGGGCGACCTGACAGCGGCGGTCTACCTGGCGCGCATCCTCTCCGGCCAGCCGGCGATCAAGGCGCTGCAATCGACGACGGCGGCGGTCTACGAGATCCTGGCGCGCACGGCCAAACGCGGCGGCGACGAATTGCAGCTCGAAACCGATGCGCAGAGCCTGTCGCACCCGATGGCGATGGTGCAGCTTCGCCATCTCACGCATCCGGGGCGGGACCGCCGCGCGTGACATCGGCCGAAGTCGTTGTTGCCGGCGTCGACGGCTGCAAGGCCGGCTGGATCGTCGTTCGACGTGCACCCGGCTCATTGCCCTCCGTCGAAATTTTCGCCAGCTTCGCCATGCTGCTCGCTGCGGTTCCCGACGACGCGATCGTCGCCGTCGACATGCCGATCGGCCTGCCTGAATTTTCGAGCAAGGGCGGGCGCGGACCGGAGGCGCAGGTCAGGTCGCTGCTCGGGCCACGCCAATCCAGCGTCTTCTCGATCCCCTCTCGTGCGGCACTCTACGCCGATACCGCCGAGTTCACTTCGATCGAAGCCTGGTACGCCGCGCATCGCCGGGCGAGCGACGTGGCCAGGACGACATCCGATCCGCCGCGCGGCGTTTCGATCCAGGCATTCGGCATCTTTGGCAAAATACGCGAGATCGATACGTTGCTGATCTCGCGGCCCGAACTGCGTGGCCGCGTCTTCGAATCGCATCCGGAAGTGGCTTTCTGTCGGCTCAACGGCGGGCAGGCCATGCTGCTGCCGAAGAAGCTCAAGGGCAGCATCAATCCGGCCGGCATGGCGGAACGCAAGGCGCTGCTTAGCCGGCACGGCTATGCCATAGACTTCCTCGATCAGGCGCCGCCGCGCGGTGCGGCCGCCGACGATTTCCTCGATGCGGCGGCGATGATGCTGATCGCCGGCCGCATCGCCGCCGGCACGGCACGGCCGTTTCCCGACCCGCCACTTACCGACGGCTTTGGCATACCGGTCGCCATCTGGGCGTGACAACATTGCCCAGCTTTGCGCCTGACGCAGGGCATTTCTCACCAACCCCACAATTCTGCATTGCTCGCGACGGGCTTTTACCGCTAGAGCGTTTTCTCGACCGCAACGAGCTGCCGCCTCCAACCCGGAAAGCCGCCCATGCCTCACCTTCCCGACCACCTTCTTGCCGGCTACCGCAATTTCATGAACGGTCGCTATCTCACCGAGAGCGGCCGCTATCGCGAGCTCGCCCGGGAGGGGCAAGCGCCGGAAACCATGATCGTCGCGTGCTGCGATTCCCGCTCGGCACCCGAGGCGATCTTCGACGCAGGGCCCGGCGAACTCTTCGTGCTGCGCAATGTCGGCAATCTGGTGCCGCCTTACGAGCCGGACGGCGAGTTCCACTCGACCTCGGCCGCGCTCGAATTCGCGGTGCAGAGCCTCAAGGTCAAGAACATCGTTGTCATGGGCCATGGCCGCTGCGGCGGTATCCGTGCCGCGCTCGACGCCAATTCCGCGCCGCTGTCGCCGGGCGACTTCATCGGCAAATGGATGAGCCTGATCGCGCCGGCCGCCGAGACCGTGTCGGCCAGCACCTTCATGACTGCGACGGAGCGCCAGACGGCGCTGGAGCGCATCTCGATCCGCTATTCCCTCGCCAATCTCAGGACCTTTCCCTGCGTCTCGATCCTTGAGGGCAAGGGGCGGCTGTCGCTGCACGGTGCCTGGTTCGACATTTCGACCGGCGAGCTCTGGGTGATGAACAAGGAGACCGGCGATTTCGAGCGCCCGGTGCTGGAGTGACCGAAACGGCACGCCAGGCAATGAACATCCGGCCGGTCATGTTCACCGCCGCCGCACTGCTGATGGCGATAATGGCCGCCCGCGCCGATGACGGCGCCATCATCAGCCGCTGGTATTCGGCCCTGCTGGTCGCCGACCGCACCGAACTTTCCGACCTGCTCGCCGACAATGTGCGCATCGAACTCGACGACCTCGGCATCGTGCAGGGAAAGCAGGAGTTCATCGCCTCGCTCGACGAATGGAAAGGTGCGGTTGCTGGTGCCGCTATCCGACACCGGATCGAGAAGAACGAAGGCGGCGTCACCACGGTGATCGCCTGCTACGACTTCCCCGACAACGACATGCTGATGCATGAGACCTTCGCCATAGCGGGCGACCGCATCACGGCCAGCACGCAGAAAGCGCTTGCGGAAAGCTGCGAAGCCTACTGACCGGCAGCGCTGTTGCGCGCGCCGGACGAGCGCCCTACATCGGTGCTTTCAGCCCCTCCCGACCTGCCAGCCCGAAAGACAATCCATGCCCGCCACGAAAGCCGTCGACCTCGCCGCCCATCCGCTGACCACGTGGCAAGGGCCACTCGGCCTGCCCGATTTCGCCCGATTTGGCGACGACGAGTTCGCACCCGTCTTCGACGCGGCGCTGAAGGCGCATGAGGCCGAGATCGAGGCCATCGCCGCGAACGAGGATACGCCGACCATCGAGAACACGCTTCAAGCCCTGGAGCTCGCCGGCGAAGCGCTCGACCATGTCTCGTCGATCTTCTGGTGCCGTGCCGGGGCCCACACCAACGAGGATATCCAGACGCTGGAGCGCGACATCTCGCCAAGGATGTCGAGGCATTTCTCGACGATCTCGATGAATGAAAGGCTCTTTGCCCGCATCGACGATCTTTACCAGCGCCGCGAGACGCTCAAGCTCGATGCCGAGACGCTGCGGGTGCTGGAAAAGACCTGGAAGGGTTTTGTCCGCTCGGGCGCGAAACTCGACGCCGAGGGCAAGAAGCGGCTGGCAGGGATCAACGAGGAACTGTCGTCGCTCGGCACCAGCTTCGGCCAGAACGTGCTTGCCGACGAGCGCGACTGGGCGCTGTTCCTGGACGAGGCCGACCTGGCCGGACTGCCGGATTTCGTGAAGAGCTCGATGGCCGAAGCCGCCGAGATGCGCGGCCAGAAAGGCCGCTACGCCGTCACCTTGTCGCGCTCGATCTACGAGCCGTTCTCGACCTTCTCGGAGCGCCGCGACTTGCGAGAGATCGCCTTCCGCGCCTTCACCATGCGCGGCCAGAATGGCGGCGCGACCGACAACACGGCCGTGGTGCGCGACATGCTGAAGCTGCGCGCCGAGAAGGCGAAGCTGCTCGGCTACGGCTCCTTCGCGGCGCTGAAGCTCGATGACACCATGGCCAAGACGCCCAAGGCGGTGCACGACCTGATCGATCCCGTCTGGGAAAAGGCGCTGGAAAAGGCCGCCGCCGACCAGAAGGAGTTGGAACGGCTGGCGGCGGAAGCCGGCAGCAACGAAGAATTCGTCGCCTGGGATTGGCGTTTCTACCAGGAAAAGCTGCGCGCGGAGAAATTCGCCTTCGACGAGGCGGAATTGAAGCCCTATCTCCAGCTCGACCGGATCATCGATGCCTGTTTCGACGTCGCGACAAGACTGTTCGGCATCACCTTCGAAGAGAGGAAAGGCATTGCCGCCTGGCATCCGGACGCGCGTGTGTTCGTGGTGAAGAATGCCGATGGCAGCGAGCGCGGCCTGTTCCTGGCCGACTATTTCGCGCGGCCGTCGAAACGCTCCGGGGCCTGGATGAGCGCACTGAAATCAGGCTACCGCCTGGGTCGCGGTGCAAGGCCGATCATCTACAACATCATGAATTTCGCCAAGCCGCCCGTGGGCGAGCCGGCGTTGCTGTCGGTGGACGAGGCGAAGACCTTGTTCCATGAATTCGGCCATGCCCTGCACGGCATGCTGACCGACGTCACCTGGCCTTCGGTGTCGGGCACTTCCGTCAGCCGCGATTTCGTCGAACTGCCGTCGCAGCTCTATGAGCATTGGCTGACCGTGCCGGCGGTGCTGGAAAAGCACGCTTTGCACGTCAAGACCGGCAAGCCGATGCCAAAGGCGCTGCTCGACAAGATGCTGGCGGCGCGCACCTTCGGGGCCGGCTTCGCCACTGTCGAATTCACCGCCTCGGCGCTGATCGACATGGCCTACCACGCGCGGCCGGATGCCCCGCAGGAGCCGCTTCGTTTCGAAGCCGAAACGCTTGAAAAACTCGACATGCCCGACACCATCGCCATGCGCCACCGCACCCCGCATTTCGGCCATGTCTTTGCCGGCGAGGGCTATTCGGCCGGCTACTATTCCTACATGTGGTCGGAAGTGCTCGACGCCGACGCCTTCGCCGCTTTCGAGGAGACGGGCGACCCCTTCAATCCCGCGCTGGCCGAGCGGCTGAGAAAGAACATCTATGCCGCCGGTGGCTCGAAGGATCCGGAAGAACTCTACACCGCGTTTCGCGGCAAGATGCCGTCGCCGGAAGCCATGATGGTGAAGCGGGGGCTGGTGTGATCAGCCAATTTCCCCCCTTGTGGGGGAGATCGGCTGCTTCCAGGGATCCGCCACCCTTGGCCAGATCGCCCGCTTCAGTCTCCTGTAATCCGTCACCGCCGGATTGCTGGGATACGCGCTCGGCGCCGAGAGATAGATGATCTCGGCGGCGATCGGTTCGAAGCCGGCGTAGAAATGGTTGGTCGATTTGATCAGCAGCATGTCCTTGGCCAGCGGATCGACGCCGATGTTGGAAAAAATGTCCGGCTCGAAGGTCTGCGTGCGGTTGGTGTTGAGGATGATGTCGACCTCGGTGCCCTCGATGCGGATCAACGCGGCGGGCCCGAGCGTCACCCGGCTCGGCCCGAAGCTCTGCCAACCTTCGGCGAGAACTTTCAGCACTGTGACGCGGGCGTCGATCGGCTCGCCGGCCTGAGGACCGGCCTTGCCGCCGAAACGCAGGTCGATGACGGCGCCCTCGCCCGCGGCCCGGCAGAAGGTCACGGCGACCGGATCCCAGATCGTCGCCACGCCGACATTGTCGATGCCGCGGGCCAAAAGCTCCCGCAGCACGATGGTGCCGTCACCCGGCACGCCGCCGCCCGGATTGTCCCAGATGTCGGCGATGACCACCGGCCTGCCGCGCTTTTCAGCGTGCACCGCCAGCGCCCGATCGATGCCATCGCCGGCGCTCAGCATCGTCATCGCCGTCTTTTCGCGCATCGCGTAGAGCTCGCGGCCCAGCGTTTCGGCCAGCGCGTCGCCCTTGGCCTTGTCATTGTCGGTGACGACGAGGATGCGCGTGCCCATTTCGGGCACATCCGCCGCCATGAAGCCATGGATGACCGAGACCGACAGCACGCCGTCCCTGCCGTGCAGCGCCTTGATGCGGTCGACGAAGGAGCGCATCGGTTCGCGGCTGGTCGGCAGCACCTGGATCATGCGGCAGTCGAAGGTCGAGATGACGGGCTTGATCTCCCCGCGCGCCGCGGCGAGGCCAAGCTCGATGACATGTTCGCCGCGTTCGTAGAAATCGGTGTGCGGGAATTCTAGGAAATAAGCCATGACGTCGCACGCTGCCACGCGCTTCGGCGTCAGGTGGCTGTGCGGGTCGAACTCGCAGGCGATCACCACGCCAGGCCCGACGATCTCGCGCACCCGTTCGAGCAGGTCGCCCTCGCAATCGTCATAGCCCTGCGCCACCATGGCGCCATGCAGGCCGAGAATGACGGCCTCGACCGGCAGCGCTGCTCGGAGCTGGCCCAGAATCTCGTCGCGCAGCGCCTCGTAGGTCTGCCGCTGCACCAGCCCGCCGGGCTCGGCCCAGGTGGCGGTGCCCTCGATGACGGTCAATCCCTTTGCGGCCGCGCGCCGGCGCAGCGCGACGATCGGCGAGGAGCACAGCGTCGGCGTCTCCGGATGCTTGCCCGGCCCGGCATAGAAGGCCATCTCGAACGATGCCCTGTCGGTCGGCACCGGCGAGAAGGTGTTGGTTTCCGTCGCCAGCGAGGCGGTGAAGATGCGCATGAAAGCTCCGTGGACAGGTTACTCTTCGCTCTCGCAATTCCGGACTGAAAAACCGCCATATACTTTCTCATGGAATTGCTATTTGACGGCTCCGAGCGCCAGCCCCCGCACGAGGTAGCGCTGCAGCCAGATGAACAGGATCGCCACCGGCAGCGTCGCCAGCAGCGTGGCGGCCATGACGTGGTGCCATTCGATGGTGTAGCGCCCGGCGACCAGCGAGAACACCTGGATCGGCAGCGTGTAGCTCTCCTGGCTGCGCAGCATGGTGAGCGCCACGACGAATTCGTTCCAGGCGTTGATGAAGGTGAAGATGGCGGTGACGGCAATGGCCGGCAGGCAGAGCGGCAGGAACACTTTGCGCAGCGTCAGCCAGCGGCCGGCGCCTTCCATCCAGGCCGCCTCCTCGAGATCGCGCGGGATGGTGTCGAAATAGCTCTGCAGCATCCACACGGTGAAGGCGACGTTGAAGGCCATGTAGATGAAGCCGAGCGCGGTCGTCGATTCGACCAGCCCCCAGGCGGCCATCAACCGGAACAGGCCCAGCACCAGCACGATCGGCGAGATCATCTGCGAGATCAGCAGGAACTGGCGGAAGGCGCCATAGCCGGCAAAACGAAAGCGCGACATAGCATAGGCCGCCGGCACCGAGATCAGGATGGCGCCGACGGTGGCGATCACCGAGACATAGAGCGAATTGGCGAGCGCCCGGCCGAAGCCGGTCGCCACCCACATGTCGGCAAAATTCGACCAGCGGAATTCGCTCGGCCACCAGGTCGGTGACAACACCTCCTGCCGCGGCTTGACCGCGGTCAGGAACATCACCGCGAAGGGGAAGACCGTCACCACGATCAAAGGCGCCAGCAGCAGCCAGGCGATGACGGTACGTTTCAGCTTGCTCCTCATACGCGCTGCTCCCGCATGGCGAGGCGCACATAGATCATGGTGAAGACCAGCAATATGGCGAACATCACCAGCGACACGGCGGAAGCCTCGCCCAGTTTGCCGATGCGGAAGGCGAGCTTGTAGAGGTGGGTGACCAGGATGTCGGTCGAATTGGCCGGCCCGCCCTGCGTCATTACCCAGATGATCGGGAAGGAATTGAAGACGTAGATGGTGTTGAGCACGATGGCGATGTTGATGAACGGTTTCAGGAGCGGAAAGGTGATTTCGCGGAACTGCTGTGCCGGCGTCGCTCCTTCGAGCGCAGCGGCCTCGTAGAGATCGTCCGGAATCGAAGACAGGCCGCCAAGGAAGATCGTCGTGGTGAACGGCACCGTCACCAATATGCCGATCAGCACCTGCATCGGGAACGCCGTCTCGGCGCTGGCCAGCCATTGGACATTGTGATCGATAAGGCCGAGCCCGAGCAGCGCCGAATTCAGCATGCCGCTTTCACCGCTCAGCGCCCAGCGCCAGACCACCGCCGTCATGGTCAGCGACACCGCCCAGGGCAGCATGATGATGACGCGGGCAAGGCCGCGGCCGTAAAAATCGGTGTTGAGGATGATCGCGACCGGGATCGACAGAAGCAGCGCGCCGCCAACCACCAGCACGGTCCATATCCCCGTGCGCCACAGTGCGGCGACGAAATCGGGATCGGCGGTGAGGGCGGCGAAATTGGCAAGACCGCTGAATTCGCGCAGCTGGCCGAAACGGTTGACGTCATGAGTTGCGATCTGGATCAGGTCCCAGACCGGCCAGAAGATCACGATTGCCGCCAGGAACAGGCTGGGCAAGGTCAGCAGATAAGGCAGGAAACGATTTTGCATCGGCTGGTTTGTACCGTGTTGCGGGTGGAGATTGGATTGCGCTGGCCTAACAGATTGACTTAATCCCGCCTCGTTCTTCTCAGGGGCACAGCTTCAGGACTCCTTGCAAGCGTCGCTGCGCGCCCTGCCTGCCCGTCCTCCGCAGCAGTTGCGGAAGGGGGCCCTTCCTCTCCCCCGTCGACCGGGGGAGAGGCGTCGAGCGAAGCTCGACGGAGTGGGGGTCGACTCTTGGGCGCAAGGCGAGGCGATGCTTGCGCTTCCTATGTCCGTCGCGGCTTTGCCAGGTGGTTCCCCCACTCCGTCTCGGCTTCGCCGAGCCACCTCTCCCCTCCGGAGGGAGAGGAAAGGAGCCTGGCTGGGGCGGCGCTGATATCGATGAACTATCTTTCTGCTCGAGTCTGCAAGATGTGGCGCGCCCCGCCTGAGTGGGGCGCGCCACGGGCGCAGGGAGATACGCCCTATTTCTTCAGCACGGCGTTGGCCTTCGCCGCCGCATCCTTCAAACCCGCCTCCGGGTCGCCGCCGAGGTATATCTTCTGGATCGCGTCCGAGGTGATCTGGGCGATCTCTTCCCAGCCCGGGATGACCGGCGCGAAGCGGGCATCGGGCAGAAGCGCGGTGAAGGCGGCGAGGTCGGCATTGTTGACGTAGTAGTCCATCTTGGCCTCTTCCTTGTTCACCGGCAGGAAGCCCTCGCCTTGCGTGAACTTGGCGCGCTGTTCCGTGGTGAACAGGAAGTCGAGCAGTTTCCAGGCCTCGTCCTTGTTCTTGGAGTTCTTGAACATGATGATGGAATCGGTGACGCCATAGGTGCCGCGCGCGCCGGTCGGGCCGGCGGGTATAGCCGCCACGCCGTATTTCAAGCTCGGCGCCTCTTCCTTGATCTGGTTGGACAGGAAGGGTGCGGTGATCATCATGCCGACCTTGCCCTGCTTGAACAGGTTCTGAACGTCCTCACGGTTGTTGGAGGTGACGCCGGGCTCCGTCAGGCCCTCGTCGATCATCGACTTGTAGAGCTTGGCGGCTTCGAGCGCGCCAGGCGTGCTCAAGCCCGATGTGCCGTCCTTGTTGAGGATCTCGGTGCCGTATGACCACATCGCATAGTAATAGTAGACGTCGGTCTCGATCTCCTTGCCCTGCAGGCCGAAGCCGAATGTGCCGGACCCCAGCGCCTTGATCTTGCGGGCGTCCTCCTGCAGCTCGGTCCAATTGGCCGGCGGCTTGGCGATGCCTGCCTTCTCGAACAGCTCCTTGTTGTAATACATGGCGCGCGCCGAAGCGGCGATCGGCAGGCCGTAGGTCTTGCCGTCCATGATCGAGGGCGACAAGAACGTGTCGATGAAGCGGCCCTTGAAGTCTGGCGTGATGTAGCTGTCGAGCGGTTCGGCGACGTCCTGCTGCACGAAATCGATCAGCCAGCGCGTGCCGATGATCGAGAGATCCGCATTGGTGCCGGCGGTGATGTCGGTGGTCAGCTTCTGCAAGAGCACATCCCACGGCACCACTTCGAACTTGACCGTGATGCCGGGGTTCTTTGCCTCGAACTCCTTCTTGACCTCCTCGAAGTAGGGGCCGGTCTTGGCGCTGTATTCGGCGACCGTGACGCGCACCTCGCCGGCTTGCGCCTGTGCCGCGAAGGCCAGCATGCTCATTCCGGCCATCAAGCCGACAGTCCATTTCGCAATGCTCATCCGATCTCTCCCATTTTGTTCCGCGCTTTTGCGCTCCTCACGCCGATGTTGGCGCAGGATTATGTGACTTTCCTACATTATCGAGGATCTGGCCGCACGCAAGCAGATTATCGTGTTGCTTAATTACATTCCATTCACTAGCCTGCCGACATCTGCCTAGAGCAGTTCACCGTTTCACGGAAACGGAGAACCATTCTAACTCTTTGTTTTGACGCAATTCCGGACGGAAAACCATATACACTTTCCTGGAATTGCTCGAACTGCCGGAGGAGCAAGCGCCGTGGTTTCGAAAGCCGAGTTCGAAGGCCGCACTGTCGTTGTCACGGGCGCCGGCGGTGGCCTCGGCTCGGCGATCGTCGCGTTGCTGGCCGGAAGAGGCGCGCGGGTGATCGGCTGCGATCAATCGGAGGAGGCGCTGGCAAGCCCGCACCTCGCCTCGCGTCATGTCTTCAACCTTCTCGACCGGGTTTCAGTCGAGGCAGCCATCGCGGCCGTGCTCGACAAGGACGGCGTGCCTGACATCCTGATCAACAATGCCGGCTGGACGCGCGCGGAGACGCTCGGCGCATTGACGACCGACAGGATAGGGCAGGAAGTCGACCTCAACCTGACCGGCGTGATGACTTTTGCCGACCCGCTGGTCAAGGCGATGGCGGCGCGCGGGTCGGGCAGCGTCGTCTTCATTTCTTCCGTCAACGCCATCGCCCATTTCGGCAACCCCGCCTATGCCGCCGCCAAAGCCGGTATCAACGCCTATGCCAAGGCGATCGCCGTCGAGCTCGGCCGCAGCGGCGTTCGCGCCAATGTCGTCTGTCCGGGATCGATCCGTACCGCCGCCTGGGACCATCGCCTGGCCAAGAACCCGGATATTCTCGGCAAGCTCCAGCGGCTCTATCCGCTCGGCCGCATCGTCAATGCCTCGGAGGTGGCGGAAGCCGTGGCGTTTCTTGCCTCCGACCGGGCGTCCGGCGTAACGGGCGTGGTGATGCCGGTGGATGCCGGCCTGACCGCCGGCTGCCTGCCGTTCATCGACGACATATTGGGAGCGTGACCATGACCGACGTCCAGTTCCGCGGCCTTTCGAAATCCTTCGGCCAGCACAGCATCCTCGAGAACATCGACCTCGACATCGAGAGCGGCGAATTCGTCGTGCTGGTCGGCCCGTCCGGCTGCGGCAAGTCGACCTTGCTGCGCATGCTGGCCGGACTGGAAACGATAAGCTCGGGCGATCTAGTCATTGGCGGCGTGCGCGCCAACGACCTGCCGCCACAGCAGCGCAACATCGCCATGGTCTTCCAGTCGTATGCGCTGTTTCCGCACCTCAAGGCCTCCGACAATATCGGCTTTGGGCCGAAAATCCGCGGCGAGAACCGCGCCGCGGTCGAGGACAAGGTCAAGAAGGCATCCGGCGTCCTCAATCTGTTCTCCTATCTCGACCGTTACCCCCGGCAATTGTCGGGCGGTCAGCGCCAGCGCGTCGCCATGGGCCGCGCCATCGTGCGCGAGCCCTCGGTCTTCCTGTTCGACGAACCGCTATCCAACCTCGACGCGCAATTGCGGGTGCAGATGCGCACCGAGATCAAGGCGCTGCACCAGAGACTGAGATCGACGGTCGTCTATGTCACCCACGATCAGATCGAGGCCATGACCATGGCCGACCGCATCGTGGTGATGGATCGCGGCCGGATCCAGCAGGTCGGGCCGCCACTGGAGCTCTATGACCGGCCGGCCAACAAGTTCGTTGCCGGCTTTCTCGGCTCGCCCTCGATGAGTTTCGTTTCCGGGTCCCTCAAGACGACGGCCACGAACAGCTGGTTCGAATCGACCGGCGGCGGAAAGCTTGCGCTTGCCGGCAAAGAGGTGCGGACAGGCGGCGCGGTGGAGGCCGGCATCCGGCCCGAACATTTTGTCATCGGCGAAGCTGCCGACGCCATGACCATCAAGGTGGACGTCGTCGAGCCGACGGGCTCCGAAACGCATGTCTACGGCGCCATTGGCAGCGATACGGTGCGCGTCGTCTTCCGCGACCGGATGCAGGTGAAGCCGGGCGACCGCCTGCCGGTCTCGGTCGAGCCGCGCAACGTCCATCTTTTCGACAAGGCGACGGGCCTGCCTCTATGAAAGCACAAGCGTGAAGACACCGGCATGAAGACACCGGCCGACATCATCACCCGGTTGCAGCTGATGTCGCAGGACGGCACCAAGTCGGATCGCCGGCTGGCGGGCTTGGTCCTGTCCGATCTCGATTTCGCCTCCAAGGCGGCGATCTCGGAGATCGCCGCGCGCGTCGGCGTCAGCGAGCCGACGGTGACCCGCTTCTGCCGCAACCTCGGCTGCGAAGGCCTGCGCGACTTCAAGTTCTATCTGGCGCAGGCGATCGCCATCGGCGGACAGTATCTGTCGCCTGAGCCGCTGAGCCGCGACGCCCGTGAGCAGCGCATCGCATCGGCCATCACCGAGGCGGCGATATCGGCCATCCAGCGCGCCAGCGAAAACCTCGACATGACGACGCTGGTCGATGTCGCCGCGCGCATTGCCACGTCAGGCAACGTGCTGTGTGTCGGCTCCGGCGGCATTTCCTCGATGATGGCGACCGAGATGCAGAACCGGCTGTTCAGGCTGGGCCTGCCGGTGCTGGCGCAGATCGACGGGCAATTGCAGCGCATGTACGCCGCCGTGGCCACGCCCGACACCACGCTGGTCGCCTTCTCGGTTTCCGGCTATGCACGGTCGGTCATCGAGGCGGTGCAGGTCGCGCAGCAATATGGCGCCACAACGGTCGCCGTCACCGCGCCGGACTCGGCATTGGCCAGGGCCGCCGACACCGTCATCCATTTGCAGCCGCTCGAGGACGGCAACATCTACAAGCCGACATCGTCGCGCTATGCGCTGCTGGCGATCGTCGACATGATCGTCACGTCGGTGGCCGAGACGCGCGGCCCGAAGGTGCTGGAGAATTTGCGCCGCATCAAGCAGAGCGTGAACACGCTGAAGGTCGACGATCCGCGTTTGCCGCTGGGCGATTGAACTTCAGGCCGAAGCACTGAGCGCCTCGATGCGCTGCATCAGCACCTGGGGTTCACCCGTCACGCGCAGCGTCTTGAGCCGTGCCGTGCCGCCGGCGACAACCGAAACGGCTGAGGCCGGCACTCCAAGAGTCTTGGCGGCCAGCTTCTCCAGCGCTTGATTGGCGGCGCCGTTTTCGGGCACGGCGCGGACCCGTGCCTTCAAATGGCTTCGCCCATCAGCCGATGTCTCGATGCCTTCGAACCTGTCCATGGAAGACTTCGGTGTCAGCCGGACGAACAATTCGATGCCGTTCTCGCGGATGCGGAACGGGGCACTCATGCGAGCATCGGGTTCACAGCACCAGCGGTGCCACGGTGGTGAGCAGGAATTGCCTGAGGAAGAACAGGATCAGCAGCAGGATGATCGGCGAGATGTCGATACCGCCAAGGTCCGGCATGAAACGTCGGATCGGCCTGAGCGCCGGTTCGGTCAGCCGGTAGAGCATATTGCCGATGCTGCCGACAAACTGGTTGCGCGAGTTGACGACGTTGAAGGCATAGAGCCAGGAAAAGATCGCCGAGATGATGATGACCCACCAATAGAGGTCGAGCGCCATGACGATTGTTTGAATGAGGGCGAGCATGCCGGTCTCCAATTGTTGCCGACATGTAGCCATTGCGCGCGAAACCGGCAAGGGCAGGCTTCGGCCGCCAGGATTTCGGCAAAACGTCGCCTTGACAGAAAACTGCCGTGCCCGATAAATGCGCCATCCGCTGGACGGGGCTGTAGCTCAGCTGGGAGAGCGCGTCGTTCGCAATGACGAGGTCAGGGGTTCGATCCCCCTCAGCTCCACCAGCGGATTTAATACCCAGAAACTCCGTAAGAAATCAACGCGTTAGCGGGATCGCTCCGGAGACGTTTCCCCACGCTGTTTCCCCGCGCCCAAATCAAATTGCAGTTGAACCTCGGCGTTTGTCCTCGACGTACCACTGCAGGGCCACCCACGGGTCATCCTCCAGTTCGACCGCCGCAGCGTATGCCTCTCCCTCTCCGAAGGTCTCGCGAACATGTTCGAGGTGGTCGCTGAGCCATGCAGCAACCGCCGCCTCAAGGCTGATGAAATCGATCTTCTTCGTCATCGGTCTGGTCAAAACCTTCCTGCTCTTTGTCCTCGGCCCGCCGGCCTGTGCGGAGGGATAGGGGTCAAAACCCAAGCCGGTCAAATCAGCTAAATTCAATGCGGCAGCGGGACTATTCCCTTAGCGGAGACGTCCCGCCAGTGGAGCGATTTCTGCTCACAAAGTCCTGCCCCCGGCACACCTCTTGGGGCGATGCGTCGGGGACAGGAAATGTGTCCATCTGTGGTTTAGTCGCTGTAGGCCGAACCGTTCTTACGGGCTGAAGCTATGGCCTGAGCATGTGCATGGAAGACGTGCCATTCACCCTTGGCCGCAGCCCTGCGAAGCGCCGGGTAGTCGGCCTCGTCAACATGCTCGAAGTAGGTCTGAAGGCTCAGCCCATGCTGGCGCAAAACGTTGCGGTCTAGGTGCTGGCTAAATGCAGTCTCGACCACAGCCGCCTCCACCGGGTCGATGCCGTAGGCTTCGCCGGTAAGGATTTCTCCGGTGTCCACATAGGCGTCCACGATGAACTCCTGCTGGGCCTCGCTGTGAGTGCCCCGGAAGCGGTCAAGGCTCTGGTCGGCCATCCGCACGAACTCGGCATGTTGCTTCTCTTCCTTCTGCTCGGCTGTCAGTTCCTCGTCGGTCTCATCGGTCTTCTCGTCCACGGTGGGCAACGGAGCGGCATCAACCGCCCCGTCACTCTCGGCCCCCGTGGTTACCTGAAAGAATAGCCGTAGGGGACCAGAGCCACGTTCACAGCCGCGACGTAATCGCCCTGGCTGATCTCCCCACGTGCCGCCATGTCCTTGGCTTGCTGGGGTGCCAACTGGATGCCTCCAACGGTCACCGCAAGCCGATCCACAAGAGCCTGCGGCGCTGAGCCGTTCATGGGCTTAGCCACTGCTGTCTGGGCCTTCTGGCCTTCGGTCAGCGCCTGCCCGGTGTTGATGCCAAGGCGCTTAGCCTGAAGCTGTTGATTGGCCCGCAAGCCTGCCTCCGTCTGGGCCGCGATCCGCTCTCGAAAGTCGGCTTCCTTACGGTCCTTCTCGGCCTGCTCATGGTCGCGCCGCATCTGATCCACCCGGTCTTCGAGAGACTGACGGTCCCTCGCTTCCTGTGCGCGAATGTCGGTCGTGCCCGTGGTGATGAGGCCGCTGGCCTTGTTGAAATCGTTCATGATGTTCGTTCCTTCAATTTGGTCATGGTTGATCGCCCCGGCGCGTCATTGCTCCGGGCGCGGATAAGTTTGGTTGTGATGGTGGCGGCTAATGTCCCGTGGAGTTCCCACGAGACTTGTGTCAGCGCCGTGGCGTGAACCCGTAAGACATCTTCTGCAGGCCTTCAGGACGCGCGTTAGGCATGGCTGGGGTAGATGGTCGGGAAAGCCCTTCGCTGCCTCCCCTCGCCCCCCCGACGCGGCGCTGAGCGGGTAGGCCTCGTCGTCACCTCAGCAACCCGTCTCGCGACTGCCCCAGCCTCTAGATGAGGGTAGCCATAGACCTCCCAGCACCGCTCGACAGCCACATGGAAACTCTGGGTCCACGCAATTCCGACATCCGCTAACCGCCTGTCGAGGTCTGACACCCGCTCCCAGTCGTTCGCCTCGATCCACTCGACCAAGGCAAGAGCCGCCTCCCGAGTGGGATAGGTCGCGACCCAATCCCGCCGTCTGATCTCGTCAAACGTCATGCCCGGTCACCCTTGGAGGTCATCCGGCCCATTCGGTACAGGTATGAGATAGGTGAACCTTCAGCATTCTCATGCTCATCGACCATGTGCGGGTCGAGGGTGCCCATGGCCACCAGCCTATCAAGGGTCGTGTGGTACTGCTTCACTTGCTCGGGGTTCATCGCCCGCCATTCCTCCTTCTTCATCTGGATCACGACACCTTCGGCAGTCTTCCGCCTCCGGTCTCTCCGCTCTTGTGCTGCTTTCAGTGACTTCGTTCTGCGCATCTTTGCGCGCTGTGAAAGGGCCTCATCGGGGATCACCCGCTGGCCGGGTAAGTAGTCGAGCTTCAGCCGCTCTCGGCCCCCTCTCTCCGCTCTGTCGTCATGGTCAAGTTTGCGCCGCTTGCCCCGCCTGTCGGCATCCTGGCGAACCTTCACCTCCAGCACCTTGCCTTCAACCATCGCGCTCCAATCGGCCTCGGTGAAGCTCTCGGCCTCGGTCGACGTCATGACCAAGAACAGCACTTCTCGGTCGGTCAGCGCCTTCGGGTCACAATGCGCCTGCATGATCTGGAACGCCGTGGGGCGATAGACGCAACTACCGGTCTCGCTGACCATCCCCTGCCAGCCCCGCACGGGGTCATGCTCGATGGTCGAGGCCCCGTCCGGGTGCTGGTCGAGGTATTGCGCCATGAACGCCGTGACGGCCTCATGGGTGACGTATCGGTCGACGTGGTCGTTCGGGTCCCATCCGGGTGACCTCAGCGTGACCAGCGCTTTCTCATCTGGTTTCATCGTTCTCCTTCTTCATGCGTGAATGTGGAAAGAGCGCCCCGATCCGGAACGCTCTGCCTCCCTAAATTAGGGACCGTAGTGATTAGGGAAGGTCGGCCTCAGAACTCGTCATTGTCGACCTCAATGGCCCTTCTATCGTCCTCGCCTAGATGCTCCCTAAGGAACCCGTAGACCTCCGGGAGCTTCCGCCCGAAGTAGCTCGCCAGTGCCATGGCGGCGATCTCGGGATTGAGTGCCAGCTTGGTTGAGAACTTCTTGGTCAACTCGTCGGCGTATCGGTCAGCAACCTGTTGCATCCATTGGTCCCTTTCGTCGTCATCTCCGCTGTTGACGTATTCCTTCCCGTTGGCCGCTAGGCGTGCCCTAAACCATGTCGAGAAGTCCGCAGCCTGTCCGCCTAAGGCCTTCCTAGCGCGTCTCATGATGGTCACCTGAGCCGCCGAGATGCCTGACGCTCTGGCCACCTTGGCGATGCTATGTCGGTCGATCAGCACCAGCCGCCAAGCGAAGTTCTGACGGTCGGTGTTGTCCATCGGCAGCTTGGCCTTTGAGTTGGCCTCTCCAGCAGCCACCAAGGCATCCTCGGGGCTTCCCTCGAAATACCTGACAGGCACCGGCTCGGTCCACTGAGCGGCTCCGTAGGCCTCAATGCGGTGGTGCCCGTCGATCAGAATTGGCCTCTTGCCAACCACCATCACAGTCACTGGGTCGAGGGCTCCGACTGTCTTGATTGCCTTGACCAGTTCCGAAACATGCCGCTCGCTGATCCCGCCCCTCGGCTGAAACAGTTCGGGCACCATCTCGATGTCCTGAAGGCGCAGCTCAGGCGGACCTTGGTCTGGCCTGGTGAGTTGCTGCTGACGGCTCACCTCATAGGCTAGCATCAATTCCTGGAGTTGCTCTCCAGCGCTCATTCTCGCTCCTTCTGTTGTGTTCGTTTGACCTGTCCACCGGGAAAGGCATCGATAAGCAGGCACACGCCTGAACATTCGTAGGGTCGCACCTCACCAAGACCGACCACCCCGGAAACACCTTCAAGCGCCGGCGGAAGGAGCAACGAGGGTACCTGTCAGGCCTTCAACAGGATGATCGATCTGGGTGAAATGCGTTGGGTAGTGCTAGTGGGTTGGCTATTCGCCGTGGAAGCTCAAATCGCCTCCGTAGTGCTAGTGGGGGCCTTATTCAGCGACCTCTAATGTTCGACCTTCATAGCTAGTGGTGCCGTTATTCGGTCGCCTGCCTTGCGAGGATGCGGCTGACAGTCTTCATGTCCATGCCTACCGCCGACCCAATTTTGTTGAAGCTCGCCCCGTCGTTACGCATAGCCATCATACGGGCAAGCACGGCCTGCTCCGCCTCGTTCGGCACCAGCCGCTTGTCACGTGCTTCCCCAACCACGTCAAAGCCGAATGGCCGCTTGCCACCGTTGTAGAGCCCACGGGAGGCCATGCTCCGCTTAACGTCCCTAATGCGTTCCCTGATACGGTCGCGCTCATTCTCTGCCACGGCTGACAGGATCGTGAACACCAGCTTGGAGATGCCGTTGCCACACACATCGCCGCCAAGGTCCAGCATGTGCAACTCCACCTTGGACCCCTTCAGCTCCTCTAAGGTCACCAAGGCGTCGGTCGCATTGCGAAACATGCGATCAAGCTTGGGTGTGATGATGATGTCTCCGGGCTCTATTCCCGCCACCATGCGCTGACCCTCAGGACGCTCGGCCAACGGGATGGACCCCGACACGCCAGCTTCGGTGAACGTCTCCGCAATCGTCCAGCCCTTCATCATGGCATAGCCTTGGATTGCCCTCTTCTGGGTCTCAAGGCTCTCGCCGGTGTTGGCCTGCTCGAAGGTGGAGACCCGGATGTAACCGACGACTTTCATGACCGTTCCTATGGCTGTGCAGTAGCAATGCCATAAGATGCACAATGCCATAGAAGAAATGAAGGGTTTTGTGCGCCGGGCAGTTCCGTAGTGCTAGTGGTCAGGGTATCCACCCCCACCTCCATGTTTTGAGTGTAGGTCCCTCGTGGCGTTGCCACGGCGAGGCCCCACGGGGGGGGTTGGTGCGCGTGCCTGTCATCCGATCACCCTCTCGGAAATTTGCCCCAAACATAGTGACCCCCTCGGCTTGCTACATCGTTCCGCCTCTGATTACTCTGGTCAGGCTTTTGCAGCTTGCGTCGGAGAGCCTACCAGCGGGAGGGGCACGGTGACTGAGCAAGACCAGCCAACTACGAAGCTATGTCTTATGTGCTGCACGCCTATTCCTGCGCGTGCGCGCAAATGTACTACCTGCGGAGAGTTTCAGGACTGGCGGAGGCTTATCCCATGGGGAAACTCTACGCTTGCCCTGCTCACCGCTCTGATTTCGGTGACGACTGTTGCCGTCGTTCCGCTTGGAAAAGTAGTTGCGGGATGGTCCGTCGATCGCGATGATGCAAGGGTCACCGGGGTGATGACCGAGATGACAACCAATAGTGCCACAGTCGCATTTCTGAATACAGGCACTGCCCGCTCATTTGTTGACACAGGGCTGACTTGCGCGATGCTCGTGCGTAAGCAACCCGGCCCGGGCTACGATCAGTTGATCTATCGCGATGAAGACATTTCCCATGTCGCGGTGATTAAATACATTCGTAGCATCGACCCCAACGGGGGTCTTGTGGAGCCGGGCAAACTGGCCCCCTACAACTACGTCAGGACAAGCGTAAAGCGTGTCGCTTACAATCCAGCCAATAAGGACTTTGCAAATAGCTGTACCTACCACAGCATCAGTGAGGGTGGTGGCTTACAGTCGACCCAGCGCGTCATTCCGCCTATCACCGGAGCGTTGGCTATCTACTACTCTGGCATAGACGAGACCACGCCACCCCCGCCAAAATGAGGGGTTCAGTCGTTACGGTCGTCAGCGGTCTGCACCAAACGCTAGAACGGTATCTCGTCATCCAGCTCCCGGTGCTTCCGTTCGGGAGCCAGGACAAAATCCGGCGCAGGAAGGGAGCGGGGCTTTGGAGGAAGAGATTTCGGCGCTGGCGGGGGGCCAAGCCTATCGGCCTCAGCGTCTTCTGCAATCTTGTCTTCACCAAGCAGTCTGGTGATCGTCACCACCGCGTTCGGAGCCTCGGCAAGAAAGGTTGTCGTCCCACCTAACGTCGCGCACACAACGGCCAAGACAGCCATGAACTTGCTATACTGGACGCGCGGTTGGGACAGCTCAACCGACAGATCGTTTAGCTTGTCCAGCAGGCCCTTTCGCTGCCACTCAGCCAACTCACTGTTGATGATGATGTCCCGCAACTTGGCGATCTGCTGTTCGATGCGCCCGCGCGTTTTGCTTGCGAGGCGTACCGAGTAAGTGTCGAGCTTACCCACTCCACGCAATCGGAACCGCGCGGCCACCCCCGCAGCCTTAAGAAGAAAGGTCTGAAAGGCCTCGTGGGGTTGGTCCAAGTGCCATGGGAAGTCAAACCCTTCAACGCCACACTCTTCGGCAGCCGCGCATACGAGGGTCATGTACTCCATTCGGATCATTTGATCGAAGTGTGCAGGAGTTTCGCGGGTGATGAACTCGTTCAAGTTGCGCCGACAGATTTCCTCGAACGCAACGAACCTCCCCGCAAGGTCACTTGGTAAGGAAGCGTAGTCCTCTGGAGAAACAAGTTCCAAATCAATCTCCTGCCCAAACTAACCCTAATGTATTCATGCCACAGGCGTTCTTCCAGACCTATTTGGGCAATACCACGCTTTCCACAACCGCCCGCCTCTGCGCCCCGCTCGGCCCTCCCCTGTTGTACGTCGAGAAGGTGAACCCCTTAGCGCGCTTCTCGGCGTGACCTACGATAACCGCAACGGTCGCCTCGGGGTGCCCCGCCCGCTCAGCTTCGGAGACAAACCAGCGCCGTGTCGAGTGGAAGTTGACCAAGCTCCTGCGCTTCCCGACCCGCTTGTCGTCAACGCCACGGGCCTTGCGATAGCGGTTGAAGCGCTTCCCGAAGGTGTCGGCTGGTCGGTCAACGTCGTCGAACTCATCAAATAGGAGCGCGTTAGGCTTCTTGCCTTTCATTCGCTCAGTAACGCTGTCCATAAGGTCGGGATGAACCGGCACCATGCGAACCCCCGCGTCGGTCTTGCTCGCTGCGATGTCGAAGGCTGATCCCATGTCGTCCGGTCCTTCGATTACGTTGTCCACCCGAAGGGAGACAATCTCGTCCTCGCGCATCCCCGATAGCAGCCCGAACCTCACTACCTCGCGCGTCAACTCATCGAACTTCGTCGCCGTGGTCGGCGTACCGTATAACAGCGCCTTGACTTCCTCGGTCGTGAACGGTCGTTCCCCAACTTCTTTGGTGCCCTTTCTGCCCCGCTGCGGCTCCAATTGGTCATGCCACGGCGACACCTCGAATTGCACATGCCCCCGCCGCTTAAGGTAATCCCAATACGTCTTAACCGCCGTGAGGTGCTTCTTGCCGGTGCTGCGGTCCCTCGGCGCGATCTTCTCTTGCACGTATCGCCCCGCAGCCTTGCGGTCGATTTCGAGCATTCCAAGTTCCTCGGCCTTGGCCCATTGCGCAAACTGCCTAACCAGCCCCCGTCGTTCGTTAGCCGTCTTCGCGGCAAGCTGCGCCTCAGTCAGAAATTGCTCAAGGAAGTGGTCAACAGGGTGTTGCCCTGACAGTCCCCGCTCGAAGGCCTTGGCCGCTTGGGTGGTCGACTGCCTGGCCCGCAGCCGCTCGGCTTCGTCCTGAGCAAGGCCAACGATGAAATCCCGATCATGCTCCTTAGGGTTCGCAATCGCCTCCCGCCACAGCGCGCCGCGCAACTCTGCAACCTCCTCCGCAGCCGCCTTCACAACGCCGCGCCGGATGTCCTTGAACAGTGCGAGAAATTCTCGCTCGGTCTGGTCCCGGCGTTCCATCGCAGTTCGAAGGTCTCCCGTCTGGAGGTTTGTCCGTCGCCTCTTCTGACCGTCAAAGGCGTGGCGAACGTCTGCCGGAATGCCGATGTCCATCCACCATACCCGGCGCTTCAATTCGAGATGCCGCATGGAGCGGCTACGGTGCTTCGGCATCGATCTAACCCAAGGTTTCCCTACGCTGTTTCCCCACGTTTGTGGGTCTGATAGCAGCACATTCCTTGGGTTTCAAGGGCCGGAGGAGGAGTTGCCGTCGCTCCTCCTCAGCTCCACCAGCGGGATAATCCATTTTCCGCCGTCGCTGCGTTGCAACAGCCGAACCCACGTCGGTGGCTACGGTGCGAAATGTCACGACACCGGCGCTCCTTTCGGCCCGCCACGGTCGATTGCGAGAGCCTTCCGGGGCAAACGCCTGTCAATTGGACTTATGGCGGTGATCGCTATGGAATCGCGCTATTTTTTTTGGAATCCACCCCATTAGAGTGACATTACCAAATCAGTTTTTTCTGTGTGTTGTAGCAAGGCGTTTCGGTGGGGGCGGCTGACGGCTCTATACGGATTTGGAAGTCGATATGAAGAACCCGCCCGCGGAAGCAAAACGTGTCAATTCGCGAGTATCTCGCTGCAAATCTCAGACGGCTCTGTAAGGAGCATGCCTCGGTAAGCGCGGTATGCCGGGAACTGGGCATCAATCGCACGCAGTTCGAACGCTACCTTCAGGGACAGACCGTTCCGAACAAAGCGACAGCCAAGCTGATCTGCGACTATTTCCGCATCGACGAAGCCGAATTGTACCGGGAACCGGGCGCGCCGAAGCCTGCGGTTCGCGGCCTGCCACCGATTTCCGAAAGCCTGTTCAACCAAATGATCCGGCCGCCCGCCCCGTCGATCGCGGGCGGCACCTACTTCACCTATTTTTCGATACCGGCCCGCCCCGACCTGTTGATGCGGTCGGTGACCTTCGTGCGGCGCGACGCCGAGCTGGTGACGTTCCGAAGGGTTACCGGGTGGTCGGAGCGCCGGGGAACGACATGGGCGCGGGCGCGCGGCAATCATTACGGCGTGGCGATCTCGCGCCTGAACTGGATCTACTTCAGCGGCGTCAATCGCCGCCAGACCGGTGAACCATCGCTGATCTCGGTGCAGTGGGCTCCCATCTCGGAACCGGTACTGATTGGCAAGGCCATGCTTCTGACGGAAGCCGGGCCGGCCTTCGTGTCGGTCATCATGCGGCAGGACGTATCCATCGGCCCGCGGCAGGCGATCCGCATGGCGCACGTCGTCAAGCTCGACGACCCGAGCCTCGACCAGCTCGTGGTCAGCCTCGCTCGGGAGGGGCTGGACTGATCGCGTCAGAATCTTCCCTTTTACGCTAAATAAGAATAACTCTATCCGGAAATAGCGTATGCCGGCAGTCATCTACTCCGTATGTGAGTAAAATCGATTTTTTGTACTTTACAGATAAGAAAGATAAATTAGATTAATGCAGTTTTACTACCATTTTAACAAACCATTAACTCTTTCGATCTTACCTTCCGCCCGTGGATCCCGTTTTGGGGATCTTTTCAACAGATCCCATTTGGGGTCAGGAAGGGATGAAAATGGCGAAGAAAGTGAACACTGCTCCGAAGCTGACGATTGCCGCAGGCACCCAGACCGTCTTCTTTTCGCAGGGCATGCACTACAACAAGCGCTGAGCTGCCCGAGGCGCCGGCGACGGTTTGTTCGTCGGCGCCTCGCCTTCGCAATGACATTTCTGCATTCGGCTTTCGGCATCATGAAAATGCGCTCCGCAAAAACGCTTGTCTTCTACCCCGGCGCCAACAAGGTCACGGCGTGCAATTTCCTGACCAGAAGCGTCTTCGAATGCAGTTCCGAGGTGATCGGTCTTCTCGCATCCTGGGACAAATGGGCATCCGCCGCGGAGATCGCGCGGGACCACGGATGGTCGCGATCAGAGCTGGATGCCGTCATCCCCCAATTGCTCGATTTTTCCGCACTGGTGACCGCCGGGTCGCAACTGGCCGAACAGGAGAGCCAATTCTCGGGACAATGGAACTGGGGCATTCCGACCGCGCTGATGCATTTCTGCGTCCAGGACAGCGAGTTCATGACCATCGAACTGGCGGAGGCGCGGCAGATCGAACGCGCCGGTCACACCGTGCAGCCCGACCTCGTGCTCAGGAATTCCGCGGCGGCCATCCGGCTGCCGGACGCGCTGGACGACAATGAACTCCTTGCTCTGATGGCCCAGCGTCGCACGAACCGAACAGCGGCGGCGGCCACCGTCACCGCGAAACAGCTTTCCGACTGCCTGTTCGCGGGCATGGGTATCACCGGCGAGACCAGCAACTGCGTTGGCGCCCTGCCGCTGGGCATGACCCCTTCCGGCGGCGCGAGAAATCCCTACGAAGCCTATGTGGTCGCGCCGGCGGTGGAAGGGCTGGAGCCCGGCGTCTAGCACTACTCGGCTGCCGGACACGATCTTGAGAGGATTTCGGCGAACCACCTGCCGAAAATCTCCGAGCTGGTCGGCGGACAGGAATGGGCCGACCCCATGCCCTGCCTGGTCCTGCTCTGCGCAAGGCTCGACCGCACCATGTGGAAGTATGAGGACGCCAACGCCTATCGTGTCGTGCTGATCGAAGCTGGCCATATCGGCCAGAACATGATGCTTGCAGCGACCAGGCACGGCCTGTCGGCCTGCCCGACCGCGGCGCTCAGCCACTCGGCGATCAAGCGCTTGCTCGGCCTCGACCGGCTCACCGACGAGCCCATCTACGCCTTGACCCTGTCTATCCCGGAAACCAATCCGCGCCTGGCAGCGCGGTCAATCAATTAGCCGATTGATTATGTTCAGAGTGCCCGGTGAGGGGGTCCCCTGAATTCCACCACATCACTGGAGCAGCACGTGGCCAACCAATCCCTACGCCAGTCCGAGATCGATATTCTCCAATATATCGCGTCGATGGCCAATGAGCTGGTGCAGATGGCCGAAGCAAGCCGTTTCCCCATGATCTCCTATCTGCTGGGCATGGCTTATGCCGAGGCTTTCGACGTCCTTCGCGGCGCCCGGTCGGCCAGGCATCCGCAGCTCAGCGGCAATTCGATGCACCCCAAGACGCAGGCGAAAGACAATCGCGTCCAGCCGAGGAGGGCATAGCCAGATGCAGCCTTCATCTCTGTGGCGTGCCCCGGGACGTGCGCGGCAAGGCCTGCTGCCGTCCTTGAGGAAGGCCGCCGTCGGCTTGACCGCATCGAGATGGCCGATTGGTTGGAACACGCGGGCGCAGAGGCAACATCATCCAAGGCCGGCCGGCCGATGCCGCCGCGATCCCTGCAATGATCGCCCGCAGCCCGCCGAACCGGCCTTTATACACGACGACCTGAGGGGAACCCACAAATGAACATGATCGCAGCCATCAAAAGCGCCGATGTCGGTGAAAATGTCTTCAGCCGCCTCCATGCCCTGATCGCCAGCCGGCCGGCATCGCCGGATGCGGCGCGCCTGCAAGCGCGCCAACTGGTTTCCACGGCGATAGCCGAGACCTGGCGGGCCGACAGTCTCTGGGGCGCGGTGGATGCCTTCCATGCCCATTTCGACTTCATGATGCAGACCATCGAGATCAACGGCGCCGACGATCCGAACCTCAGGATCCTGCGCATGAGATGCCGCTTCTACCTCGAGCAGGTCGAGGCTCTGTGTCTGTCGATGAGCTATCGGTAGGCCGACCCTTCGACCTTGCTTTGATCCGTGTATGTCGTTTCTCCCGAACCGGGCTCAGTTTTGGGCGGCATGCATCAGTTCCGAAGGCTGAATACGAATGGCGCCGTGCGGCTGACGCGCGAACCCAGCTCCGGCGGCGGCGGCGGCACGGTGGCGCCCTGCAGCACGGCGAGCGCGGCGCGGTCGAGGTCGGGATCGCCCGAGGAGCGGACGACGCGCGCCGACGTCACCCGGCCTGAGGCGTCCACCGTGAAGGTGACGTTCGCATTGCCTTGCGAGCGTCGCGATTTCGCGGCGCTCGGATAGCGCGTATGCCGTTTGATCCATGACAGCAGCCGCGATTCCCACTTGGCCGGGCTGACGCCGGACGCCCCGGACGCCGATTTCGGCGCCGCCGTCCTGGTGGCGGGCTTTGCCTCCGCGCTCGCGGCGGTTACCGTCTTCGGCGGCGGCGCCTTATCCTTCTTCGGCTTGGGTTTCTCGACGGGCTTTTTCACCTTGGCCTGGACGGGTTTCTTTTCCCTGGGCGTCTCGACCGGCTTCGGCTGCGGCAGCGGCACGACGACGTCAGGCGCGACCGTCTCGACCATGTCAGGGACGATCTCTTCAAGCGGTGGTTGGTCAACCGGCTCAGTCCGCATCGTCTCAGTCGGTTCGGTTGCATCAGGCTCGGCAACGGGCTCCGTTTGCTCCGCCCCTTTCTCGGGCTCGGCTTCGGGCGCCTTTTCGGTCTCCTCGACCGGCTCGGCTTGGTCGGGCACAGCGGCGGCCTGCTCGGGCACGGCCGGCGTCACCACCATCGGCGCCATCTCGACCGCCAGCGCCGGTGGCGGCCCGCCATCCGCCGGGTCGACCGGGCTGAAGCTCTGCACCGCATAGGCGACCGCAACATGCGCCCCAAGCACCAGCGCGGCCGCAACCGCCCACAGGCCGAGGTCGCGCCAGCCGAGGCGCGACAGCTCCACCGTGGGCGAGGCGGCCGCTTGCCCGGTCATGGACCAGCGGCTCCGCCTGGATCCGCTGCGGGAGCACCGCCGGCGGGCGCAGCCTCCAGGCCGACCAGGGCGATCTTCAGATAGCCGGCGCCGCGCAGCAGGTTCATTGCCTCCATAAGGTCGCCATAGGCAACCGCCTTGTCGGCGCGAAGGAAGATGCGCGTCTGCTTGTCGCCTTTGGTCCTGCCGTCCAGCGTGGCGGCGAAAACCTGGCGCGGCACGGTGTCATTGCCGATCGCCAGCGAGAGGTCATCCTTCAACGTCAGGAACAGCGGCGTCTCCGGCCGCGGCGCCGGCGTCGCGGTCGAGCCCGGAAGGTCGACATTGACATCCACCGTCGCCAGGGGTGCTGCGACCATGAAGATGATCAGCAGCACCAGGATGACGTCGATGAAGGGCGTGACATTGATCTCGTGGCTTTCCTCGAGGTCGTCGTCCATGGTCTGACGGATGCGGCTGCCCATGGTCTTGCCCCGCTACTGCGCCGCCAGCACCGTTGCCGGCGCCACCGTGCGGAAATCGAGGTCGCGGCTGACCAGCCGCTCGACGCCAGCCGAGGCGTCGGCGAGGATCTGCCGGTAGCCGGCTATCGAGCGCGCAAAGACGTTGTAGATGACGACGGCCGGTATCGCGGCGACGAGCCCCATGGCGGTGGCGAGAAGGGCTTCGGCAATGCCCGGCGCCACCACCGCCAGGTTGGTGGTCTGCGCCTGCGAAATGCCGATGAAGGCGTTCATGATGCCCCACACGGTGCCGAACAGACCGACGAAAGGCGCGGTCGAGCCGATCGTCGCCAGCAGGCCGGTGCCGCGCGACATGCGTCGCGCCGCCGCCGCCTCGATGCGTGTCAGGCGCGAGGCGACCCGTTCCTTCAGCCCGTCGCCGCCGGCATGGTCGAGCGCGCCGGCCGAAAGTGCCGCTTCTTTCTCCGCCGCCCGCACCAGCAGGGCGCCGGTGCCGCCGTTGCGGTCGAGCGCGCGGCTCGCCTGCTTCAGCGTCGCGGCATTGCCGATGGCCCGCGCAGCGCGACGAGCGCCAAGCTTGCCGGCAAGCACTTCCAGCGACTTGGCCAGCCATATCGTCCAGGTGACGAGCGAGGCGAAGGCCAGCCCGATCATCACCGCCTTGACGATGATGTCGGCAGCCATGAACATGCCCCATGGCGACAAATCGTGCGGCAAGCTCAGCGCCGGCGAGGGCTCGGCCGCCGTACCGGCCCCGGCTTGCGGCTGTGCAGGCGCTAGGGCTCCCACGGGAGCGGCGGGCGCGGCCGGCGATGGTGCTGGCGCCGTAATGGTGGCGGGCGTGCCGCTTGCCGGCTGCTCCTGCGCCGGCGCGCTGGCGGCCGCCAGCATGGCGGATGCAAACAGCGCTGCGACCAAACCGGTTCTCGACATCGTCTTCTTCCTCGTTCTCACAGCCGCCAGTCTTCCCCGCCGTGGCGCTGAAGCGTCACTGGACGTAGCCGACGGGCTGGCCTGTGACGGGGTGCGCGAACACCCCCATCTCGACCCCGAAAATGCCCTTGAGCACATCGCCTTGCATGATTTCGCCGGGCGTGCCGCGCGTCAGCAGCCTGCCGTCCTTCAGGGCAATCAGCTCGTCGCAATAGCGCGCCGCCATGTTGGGATCGTGCAGCACCACGACGACGCAAAGGTCGCGCTTGCGGCTGAGATACCTGACCAACCCAAGCACCTCGACCTGATGGGCGATGTCGAGCGCCGAGATAGGCTCATCGAGCAGCATGACGCCGGCATTCTGCGCCACCAGCATGGCGAGCCAGGCGCGCTGGCGCTCGCCGCCCGACAGCTCGTCGACCAGCCGGTCGGCAAAGCCGGCCATGTCGGTCAGGGCCAGCGCTTCCTCGACATGCCGTCTGTCGTCCTGGCCGAAGCGGCCGAGCGCGCCATGCCACGGATAACGTCCGAGCGCCGCCAGCTCGCGCACGGTCAAGCCGGTCGCCGCCGGCGTCGTCTGCGGCAGATAGGCAAGCGCCCGCGCCAGTTCGCGCGCACCCCACTGGGCCAAAGGCCGCCTGGCGAAGGTGATGGCGCCAGAGCTTGCCGGCTGCTGGCGCGCCAAAAGCTTGACCAGCGTCGACTTGCCGGACCCGTTGTGGCCGATCAGCCCGTAGACGCGCGCACACTGCAATTCGAGCGAAACCGGACCGAGCAGCGTCCGCTCGCCCACGGCAAAGCGCACCGCGTCGATGTGGAAAGCAGTCTGGGTGTCAATTCCGGTCAAGGTCCGTCTCCAGTACGGCTGCGGGCATGTCATCAATCCGGTTTTCGGCAGCCGTGCCCGGTTGACTATGAAACATGACTTTAATAGTCAACAATGAAGTTGGGTTTTAGCATCAACAAACATCGTGACGCCTGATGCCGCTTCGAATTTCAGGCAAGGAAGCGTTTCCGTGAAGCGATGAACCGCTCTAAGGTCTTCGCTGAAACAGGAAACCGCGCATGATCAAGGCGACACCCTTCGACTTTCCCTATGACGGCAGGCTGGTGGCCGAGAACACCGCGCTGGTCGTGATCGACCTGCAGCAGGATTTCCTGTCGACGACGGGTTACTTCGCCAGGAAGGGATATGATCCGTCGCCGTTGAGAGCGATCCTGCTCGCGGTGAGCCGGCTGATCGCCGCTGCCCGCGAGGCGGGCGTCAGCATCGTCCATACAAGGCAGGGCTACCGGGCCGACATGGCCGACATGACGCCTTACGAGAAATGGCGCCGCAGGCGGGCCGGCCTCGACGGCACCGAAATCCTGCTTCGTTCGGGTCCGGGTTTTCAGATCGTTCCGGAGATCGACGTCGCGCCGCGGGACATCATCGTCGACAAGACCTGCAACGGCGCCTTCACCTATACGGATTTCGAGCCCGTGCTGCGCGCGCGAGGCATCACGCATCTTCTGTTTTGCGGATGCAAGACGGATGTCTGCGTGCACACGACGCTGCGCGAAGCCTGCGACCGCAACTTCCAGTGCCTGACGATCTCCGACGCCTGCGCCAGCGGCGACAGACGGGCGCATGAGGCGGCCCTTCACATGGTAACGGTCGAGGACGGCGTCTTCGGCGTGCTGGCGGATTCTGGTGCAGTCATTGAAGGCCTGTCGCGGCTGGGTAGCAAGGCGCGTTAAAGGATTAGGTACCGCAGAGCAGCCTCGCACGTTATAGACACGGCAGGGATAGCACCCTCCGGCAGGCCAGAGCGGTTGGAAAGGAAATTTCTCCGCAGTTCAGCCCGTTGCCCGTGTTTCCAGTCCCGTGCGCTGCGCGAAAGCCCCATGCTGGAACTCGCCGCTTTCACGCCGCGCCAGCGAATTGCGCAGCAGCGCGATCGTCTCGCGGCCGACTGTCGCGATCTCGCGCGGCGTGTCGACGCCGACGATCATGAATTCATCGATGCCGAGAGCCGCGTAAGCAAGCAGCGACAGGGCGGCCTGGGCCGGCGGGCCTGAGACATCGACCGCCTTGTGCCCTGCCGAGGAAACTCCTCGGTGGATGCGGACCGGAAGGGCGAAGCGCAGTCTGGCGGCCCGGCCATGTTCGGCGGCGGCGCTGCGCACACGCTCCATCAACTGCCTGGCATCGTCGATCGAACCGGGCGCCAGTTCGAAGACGTCGGCATGCCGGCCGGCCACTTTCAGTGCCGTGCCGGACTGGCCGCCCATGCGGATGACGAGGTCGGCACCATGAGGCCCCTTGCGCGGAACATAGCCGCCCTTGATGCTGTAGAACGCGCCTTCATGGTCGAAAGGCTGCTCGTTCGACCATAGCCGCTTCAACAGAACCAGATATTCGTCGATGCGCTGCCAGAGGACACCGTGTCCGACCGGACGCGCTTCGGCATCGTCGTCGTTTAACGGCTCGCTGATCATCCTGAGCGCGAGGCGGCCGCCGCTGCGGGCGTCGATCGAGGCAAGCTGCCGCGCCGCCACGGTCGGTTCGACCACGCCGGCCCAATGGGTGAGGACCACTTCCAGCGACGAGCTGCGGTCCAGCACCTGGGCGGCAAGATCCATATTGGTCAGCAGGCCGGCCGGATCGTCGACCACGAGGTTGCGGAAACCGCCATCCTCTATCAGCGCCAGCCTGGTCGCCGTCTCGGCAAAGTCGTAGAAAAAGGAAACTGCGCTATCGGCAGGATGGGTCTTGCCGGGCACATGCGTGAATTCGATCGGCATTGCCATCTCCTCCATCTCTGGAATCACGGATGCGGTCAAATACGAATCAATGGCGCACGCGAAAGCGCACCGCGATCCGGTTCATTCAACTCCGATTGCCTGAAGGCGGTGGGTCGTCAGCCTGGCCGAACCATGGCTCAGGGAATGAGGCCCAGAACAACAGCCCCGGTGAACACGAACGCAAGGGCAAAGACGACATAGGCGAAAGCGCCGGCATAGGCCGGGCGGAAGCTCTGAGCATTGGCCAGCCTCTGGCCGCTGCTGCGGGTCTCGGTGTTCTGCAAATAGGACATGTCGACCTCCGTCTCGCCGGTTAATCTATAAAAGTTGTAGACTTTGTCGATTGCTATTTTTCGGCCATGCGCAGAATTTTTTTCTAATAGTGCCGCTAAAATTGGCGCCGAGTTGCTGAAGAGCGGCATCGACGTGATCGACGGACATGGCAGCGTCGGTTTCACTTCCGGCGCTGGACGGCGCTTCACTTGCCGATCCATTCGTGCATTGGCCGCCCGGCGCGGGCAGGATAGCATCGCGGCAGAGCGACAATGCGAGATCGTCCAAGGACATTTGGGAGGAGCAAGGAAATGGGAGCAAGACTGGCCGGAAAGGTCGCCATCGTTTCGGGCGGCGCGACGGGAATGGGCGGGGCGGCCTCGGAGTTGTTCGCGGCGGAAGGTGCAAAGGTGGCGATCATCGACCGCAATGGCGAAGCGGCGGCAGCCACCGCCGCGGCGATCCGGGCGCGCGGCCAAATCGCGGAGCATTTTGTCGCCGACGTTTCCGACGAGGCGCAGGTCGAGGCGGCCGTGAAGGGCGCAGCCGAGAAGTTCGGCGCGGTTACCGTCCTGTTCAATCATGCCGGCACCATTGTGATAAAGCCGTTCCTGGAGACCAGCGTGCAGGAATGGGATTGGCTGCATGCCGTCAACGTGCGCTCGATGTTCCTGATGACCCGCGCCGTGCTGCCCGGCATGATCGCGGCCTGCGGCGGTTCGATCGTCTGCACCTCGTCGATCTCGGCGGTGGCGGCGACGCCGAACGAAGTGCTTTACGACACCACCAAGGGCGCCTGTCACATGTTCGCGCGCGCCATTGCCGTGGAATTCCGCGACCGCAACATCCGCTGCAACGCCGTCTGCCCCGGCTTCATCCGCACACCGCATGGGCTGCGCGAGGTCGCCGATCTGGGCAAGCTCGGCGTCGATGTCTCCGACGCGGCGCTGGCTGCGCAGCAGGGGCGGATCGGCGAACCGGAAGAGGTGGCAAAGGCGGCGCTGTACCTCGCCAGCGACGAATCGAGCTTCGTCAACGGGGCCCATCTGTTCGTCGACAATGGTTTTACCGCGATGTGAGGTGTCCCAAAGGTCCAGGGTCTTCGTCCCAAGCCCTACTCGTCTATCGTTCTTCCCGTCGAAACGGCTTCAGCAGCGCCGACGGCGCCACCCGCGTTGCGCGACATCACCGCCATGGCGACGATGGTGAAGATGAAAGGCAGCATCAGGAACGCCTCGTAGGGAATATGCCCGAGACCACTCGCCTGCATGCGCAACTGCAAGGCATCGACAAAGGCGAATAGCAGCGCGGCGCCCGCCGAGCGCCACGGGTCCCAGCGGCCGAACACGACCAGGGCGATCGCCACCCAGCCGCGCCCCGAGACGACGCCGAAGGTGAAGGCGTTGAACTGCGCCATCGACAGGAAGGCGCCGGCCAGCCCCATCAGCGCCCCGCCGAGAATGACCGCCTGGAAGCGGGTGACAATGACGCTGACGCCGGCGGAGTCGGCGGCGCGCGGGTTTTCGCCGACCATGCGCACCGACAGCCCCCATGGCGTGCGGTAGAGCACGAAGGCGGCGATCGGGATGGCCAGGATCGCCATGTAGACCAGCGCGAACTGGTTGAACACCGCCGGCCCAAGCACGGGAATCTCGGAGAGGACCGGGATCGCCAGCGTCTGAAAACCCTTGATGCTCGGCGGCACCGATTGCTGGCCGAAGATCAGCCGGTAGAGGAAATAGGCCAGACCCGACGCAAGCAGCGTCACGCCGATGCCGCAGACATGCTGGCTTAAGCCCAGCGCCACCGTGAACAGCGCATGCAGCGCCCCCATCAGCATGCCGGTCAGCACCGCCGCCAGGACGCCCAGCCATAGGTTACCGCTGAGGCTGGCGGCGGTGAAGCCGGCCATTGCCGACAACAGCATGATGCCTTCGATGCCGAGATTGAGCACGCCGGCGCGCTCGGAGAACATTTCGCCAAGCGTGGCGAAAGCCAAGGGCGTGGCGATGCGGATGATGGCGGCCAAGAAGCCGACCTGGAAGATCTGTTCGAACACCGCGCTCATTGGGCGGCTCCGACGCGGCGGATGCGATAGGCGGTGAACAGCAGCGCCACCAGCATGGCAAGCAGTGCCGTGCCCTGGATGACATCGCTGAGGAAGGCCGGCACGCCGGTCGCGCGCGACATCGCCTCGGCGCCGGTCATCACGGCAGCCAGGAAGATTGCCGCCGGCACCACGCCGAGCGGGTTGAGCCGCGCCAGCATTGCAACGACGATGCCGGAATAACCGTAGCCCGGCGAGATGTCGCTCATCACCTGAAAATGCACGCCGCCAACCTCGCCGACGCCGGCGAGCCCGGCTAGCGCACCGGACAGCAACGCCGTCGAGAGCAGCACCCGCTGGACATTGATGCCGCCATATCTGGCCGCTTCCGGATTTTCGCCGGTGACCCGGATCCGGAAGCCGAGCGTGGTGCGCACGATCAGGAACCAGATCAGCGGTGCCGCGATAAGCGCCACGATGACGCCGAGATGCAGCCGCGTGCCCTCGATCAGCACCGGAAAATTGGCCGAATCCTCAATCGGAGGCGAGATCGGATAGCCACTGAAACTATCCTTCCATGGCCCTTCGATCAGCGCCATCAGCGCGTAATAGATGACCGAATTGAGCAGCAGCGAACTGACGACGTCGTCGACCTTGAATTTCACCCGCAGCGTTGCCGGCACGAGCGCGACGGCTGCACCGGCCGCGGCGCCTGCCACTGCCATCACAAGCATGGCGAGCGGTCCCGGCATCGGGATCGCGCCGACGAAGCAGCTCGCCACCGCGCCGGCAAGCAGTTGCCCTTCGGCGCCGATGTTCCAGAATTTGGCGCGGAAGGCGACAGCCACCGCCAGCCCGGTGAAGATCATGGGCGCGGCGCGCACCAGCGTTTCGGTGATCGCATAGCTGTCGCCGAGCGAAGCCGTGAACATAACGCCGTAGGATTCGAGCACGCCGGCGCCGGCCAGCGCGACCAGGCCGCTGCACAGCACCAGCGCGGCACCGATCGCCAGCAGCGGCAAAGCCAGGTTGAACCAGGCTGGCGTCGAGCTGCGGACTTCGAGGCGGAACATCAGCTATGGCCCTCCGCCCCGGTCATCAGCAGCCCCAGCCGTGCGATCGTCGCCTCGGCGCTGGGAAGCGTGCCGGCGATGCGGCCCTCATACATCACCGCGATGCGGTCGCAGAGCACGAGCAACTCTTCCAGGTCCTCGCCGATGACGATGATGCCGCAGCCCTTGGCGCGCATGTCGAGGAATTTTTCATGGATGAAGCGGGCGGCTCCGATGTCGAGGCCGCGCGTCGGCTGCGAGACGATAAGCACCTTCGGATCGAAGGCGAGCTCGCGCGCCAAAAGCGCCTTCTGCAGATTGCCGCCGGACAGGGCGCCGGCGCGCGTCATCGGCCCGGGGCATCTGATATCATAGGCCTTGATCTGCGCCTCGGCGAAGGCCCGGATCGCATCCGGCTTGAGCAGGCCCTTGCTGCTGAAAGCGGCGGTGCCGATGCGCGGCAGCACCATGGAATCGGCGAGCGGCAAATTGGTGACCAGTCCCGTCGTCATGCGGTCTTCCGGGATGCGGCCAAGGCCCAGCGCCTGCACCTCGCGCGGCGAGAAGCGAGACACTTTCTGTCCCGCAATCGTCATCCGACCGGCATCGGGGGCGCGCACGCCGGAGATCACCTCCGCCAGTGCCCGCTGGCCATTGCCGGAGACACCGGCAATGCCGAGGATCTCGCCGGCGCGCACGGATAGCGACACATCGCGCAGCGGCGTGCCCGAATGGCTCGAGGTGGAAATGCCGTCGAGAGTGAGCACCGCTGCCCCCGGCGTCGACGGCCCCTTGGCCGGCGGCACGATCTCGTGGCCGCACATCAGTCGCGCCATTTCCGCCGACGTGGTGTTGGCCGGATCGTCGACGCGGCCGGCGACGCGGCCATGCCGCAGCACCGTGCAGCGGTGGGTGAGTGCGCGCACCTCGTTGAGCTTGTGCGAGATGAAGATGATGCCCAGACCCTGCGCCGCCATCGACCGCAAGGCCGAAAACAGACCGTCGACTTCGCTCGGCGCCAGCACCGCGGTCGGCTCGTCGAGAATCAGCAGTTTTGCGCCGCGAAACAGCGCCTTGACGATCTCGAGACGTTGCTGCTCTCCGACAGACAGCGCCGAGACCGGCAGGCTGGGATCGAGTGTCAGCCCGTGCTGGCGGCTGATTTCGGCCAACCGCGCCAGTCCGCCGGACCGGTCGATCCGTCCGGACTTGCCTGGTATGCCGATAAGCAGGTTTTCCAGCACCGTAAGCCGTGGCGCCAGGTGGAAATGCTGGTGCACCATGCCGATGCCCGCGGCCAGTGCATCGGCCGAACTGGTGATCCGCACCTTCCGGCCCTGGATGAGGATCTCGCCGGCGTCGGGCGCATAGGCGCCGAACAGCACGTTCATCAGCGTCGTCTTGCCGGCGCCGTTCTCGCCCAGCAAGCCGAGGATCTCGCCGGGCGCCACGCTGAGGTCGACGGCTTCGTTCGCCTTGACGGCGCCGAAACTCTTGGTGATGCCGTGCATTTCGATGAGTGGGGCGGGCAAGGGCGCTCCTGCGGAGATGGCTCTGCTTCACCCTCCCCCTTGTGGGGAGGGTCGGTTTGCGATCGCAGCGAAGCGAAGATCGTAAGACGGGGGTGCGGCGCCGAAGACCCCACCCCGCTCCGCTTCGCGGATCGACCCTCCCCACTAGGGGAGGGTAAGGAACTCAATCCGAAACCGGTGTGTTCTCGTCCACGTCGACGCGGAAATTGCCTTCAAGGATTTCGGCCTTCTTCTTCTCGACCATGTCCTTGACCTCGGCCGGCAGCGTCTTGTCGAACTTATGGTAAGGCGCCAGGTGAGAACCGCCCTTGGCCATGCGCGAGAAATCGCCATAGTCCTGCGCCGTGAAGACGCCGGCCTTGACCAGTTTTATGGCTTGTTCGACGGTGGGATACATATCCCAGACCGGGCCGGTAATGACGGTGTCGGGGCCAAGGCTCGACTGGTCGGACATATTGGAGATGGCGTAGATCTTTTTCTCCACCGCCGCTTCGATGACACCGAAGCGCTCGGCATAGATGACGTCGACGCCGGCGTCGATCTGAGCGACGGCCGCCTCCTTGGCCTTGGGAGGATCAAAGAAGGAACCGATGAAGGCGACCTTCTTCTTGATGTTCGGATTAACCTCCTTGGCGCCGGCGAAGAAGGCGTTGACCAGCCGGTTCACTTCCGGAATGCCCATCGCCGCGACGGCGCCGATCGTGCCCGACTTCGACATCTTGCCGGCGATCATGCCGGAGAGATAGGCGGGCTCGTGGATCCAATTGTCGAAGACGCCGAAATTGGGCTCCGCCGGCCCGGCGCCGGAGCCGAACAGAAAAGCAGTCTTCGGGAACTGCTTGGCGGTACGGCGCGATTCACGCTCGGCGGCGAAGGCATCGCCCAGCACCAGTTCATAGCCGCCCTGTGCATATTCGCGCATGACGCGGCTGAAGTCGGCGGTCTGCACCTTCTCCGACCATTTATACTCGATGCCGAGTTCCTTCTCGGCCTTCTGCAAAGCGACATGGATCTGGTTGTCCCACGGCTCCTCGATGGGCGTGGCGAAGATCGCCGCTACTTTCAGCTTCTTGTCCTTGGCGAAGGCGGCGCCCGGCAGCATCGCCGCGGCCAGGCCAAGCGCGCCCAGTTCCAGCACGTTGCGCCGCGAAAGGCCTTCGCGCGTTGAATGAGATTTGTTCTTCCGGTTTTCCATTGCAGTCCCCTCTGTTCGACAGCCGTGTCGAGCCGGCCGTTCTAAAAATCAGACGAGGAACTATGGAACGGGTCCGGACTTTTGTCCACATGGTCAAATTTGGCAGATCGATCATATCCACTCTCCTGGACTAGCCGGGAGAGCGGTTGTTCAGACCCGTTCGAGCACGATGGCGATGCCTTGGCCGCCGCCGATGCACATGGTCGCCAGCGCATAGCGGCCGCCGCGTTCGCGCAGCTCCAGCGCCGCCGTGCCGGAGATGCGCGCGCCCGACATGCCCAAGGGGTGGCCGAGCGCTATGGCGCCGCCATTCGGGTTGACGTGCGGCGCATCCACCGCGATGCCGAGCTGGCGCAGCACTGCGATGCCTTGCGAGGCGAAGGCTTCGTTGAGCTCGATGACATCGAACTGTTTTGGCGTCAGGCCAAGCCGTGCGCACAGTTTTTGCGTCGCCGGCGCCGGGCCGATGCCCATGATGCGCGGCGCGACGCCGACGGCGGCCCCGCCGAGGATGCGGGCGATCGGCGTCAGGCCGTATTTCCTGGCCGCCGCTTCCGAAGCGACGATCAGCGCCGCCGCCCCGTCATTGACGCCCGAGGCATTGCCGGCGGTCACCGTGCCGCCTTGCCGGAACGGCGTCGGCAGCTTGGCCAAGGCCTCTATCGTGGTGCCAGCGCGGGGGTGCTCGTCCTTCGAGACGACAACCGGATCGCCCTTGCGCTGCGGAATGGTCACCGCGGTTATTTCCTTGGCCAGCCGGCCATTGGACTGCGCGGCGACGGCCTTGTCCTGGCTGCGCACCGCGAAAGCGTCCTGGTCCGCGCGGGAAACCGAAAAATCCTCGGCGACATTCTCGCCCGTCTCCGGCATGGAATCGACGCCATACTGACTCTTCATCAGCGGGTTGACGAAGCGCCAGCCGATCGTGGTGTCGTAGATCTCGGCATTGCGTGAAAACGCCGTCTCGGCCTTGGGCATGACGAAGGGCGCCCGGCTCATCGATTCGACGCCGCCCGCGATCATCAGCTCGGCCTCGCCGGCCTTGATTGCACGGGCGGCGATCATCAGCGCATCCATGCCCGAGCCGCACAGGCGGTTGACGGTCGAGCCGGGGATTTCCTTCGGCAGGCCGGCCAGCAGCAGCGCCATGCGCGCCACGTTGCGGTTGTCCTCGCCGGCCTGGTTGGCGCAGCCGTAGACAACGTCGTCGACCGCCTGCCAGTCGACGCCGGCATTGCGCTCGATCAGTGCCTTCAGCGGAATGGCGCCGAGGTCGTCGGCGCGTACCGAGGACAGCGAGCCGCCAAAGCGGCCGATCGGCGTGCGGATATAGTCGCAGATATAGGCTTCGGCCATGTCAGTCAGCTCTCCCGTTTCCCTCATGCGCCGCCTTGGTGCGACGCGTGCAGGTCGCGCAATGTCGTAGCTCGGTTCGCTTGGCGCCGGCATTTCGTCAAGCGCCTGCGCGAACTTAACCACCCAGCCACAGCTCTCCTGCCCCTGCTGGCGAATCACGCTTGGATGCAGCGCCACGATCAGCGGGTTGGCCGCGAGCTCAGTGCTTCATCCGATCTCTCATCGCATACCACAGCATTCCCAGCACATAGAGCGGCCCGCGCAGCGCCGTGCCTCCGGGGAAGGGCATCGGGGTCAGCGTCGAGAACAGGTCGAGCCGCGAGGCGTCGCCGGTGATGGCTTCGGCGAGCAGCTTGCCCGACAGCGTCGACAGGATGACGCCCTTGCCGGAATAGCCGTGCGCGTAATAGACCTCGCCATAGTGCCCGACATGCGGCAGTCGCGACGTCGTCACCGACACCAGCCCGCCCCAGGCATGGTCGATCCGGCAGCCCTTGAGCTGCGGGAAGGTGCCTTCCATGTGCGGCCGCACGAAACCGGCAATATCGGCCGGCGGCGACGGCGTGTAGCGCTCGCCGCCGCCGAACAGCAGGCGACCGTCGGCCGACATGCGGTAATAGTTGACGACGAAGCGCGTGTCGGACACCGCGACATTGGCAGGAATGACGTTGCGGGAGCCCTCCAGCGGCTCGGTGGCGACGATGTAGTTGCCGACCGGCATGATGCGGCTGTTGACGCGCGGCTCCAGCCCATTGAGCAGCGCGTCGCCAGCCAGCACGACATGCTTTGCGCGCACCGATCCTTTTGACGTCGAGACCCGGATCGAAGGCTCGCGCTCAAGCCGCACGGCCACCGAATTCTCGTGGATGACGACGCCGGCCGCGCTTGCAGCGCGGGCAAGCCCGAGCGTGTAATTCAAGGGATGCATGTGGCCGCCGAGCGGCTCGTACATCGCGCCGTGATAGGGCGTGTCGACCTTGGCCCGGGCCTGCGCCGCCGACAGGATCTCGAGGTCGCGGAATTTCATCACGCTCTCGAGGCATTTTGCCTCTTCCTCCAAATCCCTGAGATCGGAGCCGTTGACCGCGCCGACCAGATGGCCGGTCAGCCTGAGATCGCAGTCGATCGTATGGCGCTCGATAATGTCGAGCACCAGGCTGCGCGCCTCGAAGGCGAGATCGAACAGCGCCTTTGCCCGTTCAGGCCCATAAAGCTTGACCAGGCCCTTGGCGCCCTTGCGCAGGCCGGGGATCATCTGGCCGCCATTGCGGCCCGAAGCGCCCCAGCCAATCTTGCCGCCTTCCAGCAGCACCACCTTCAAGCCGCGTTCGGCGGCGTGAAGAGCGGCCGACAGACCGGTGCAGCCGCCGCCGACGACCACCAGGTCGGCCTCGACATCGCCGATAAGTGCCGGATGGTCCGGCGCCGGATTGGCGGTGGCGACATAGTAGGACTTGCCGATGTCGAGACCGGAATTGAAACCCGTTGAAGATGCCATGATCACACCTTCAAGAGCAGGTTGTCGCGTTCCCAGCTCGTCACCACGCTCTGGAACAGGTCGAGCTCGACGCTTTTCACGCGCAAATAGGTCTGGAAGAAGTCCTCGCCGAGCAGTTTGCGCACCGGTTCACAGGCCTCGAAACGATCCAGCGCCTCCTCCATCGTTTTCGGCAGCGTGCTCTTGATCTTGTAGGCATTTCCGGATGCTTCCGCCGAGCGCGCCAGCTTCTGTTCGACGCCCAGATAGCCGGCCAGAAGCGAGCCGGCGATCGCCAGATACGGATTGCAATCGGCACCCGGCAGCCGGTTCTCCACCCGCCGCGCGGCGCGCCCGCCGGCCGGCACGCGCAGGCCGCAGGAGCGGTTGTCATGCGACCATTCGATGTTGGCCGGCGCACTGTGGTTCGGTCTAACGCGCCGGAACGAGTTCACGTTGGGCGCGAACAGCGGCATGATTTCGGGAATGTATTTTTGCAGGCCGCCGATGAAATAACCGAACATCGCGGTATCGGCATCGTCACTGCCGGCAAACAACGTGTTGCCGGCCTCGTCGATGACGGACATGTGCAGGTGCATCGAGCTGCCGGCCTGTGCGGCGATCGGCTTGGCCATGAAGGTCGCATACATGCCGCCTTGCTGGGCGGCCTGGCGCGTCAGCCGCTTGAACAGCAGCACCTTGTCGGCCAGCGGCAGCGCGTCGCCATGCAGGAAGTTGATCTCCAACTGCCCCGGTCCCGATTCATGGATCAGCGTGTCGAGAGGCAGCCCGGCGATCGCAGCATAGTCATAGATGCGCCGAACCACCGGTTCGTATTCCTCGAGCGCCGCCATGTCATAGGGATGCTGCACGGCCTCGGCGCGGCCATTGCCGCCGGTCGGCGCGGTCAGCGGCTTGTCTGGATCGGGATTGGGCGCGGTCAGGTAGAATTCGAGCTCCGGCGCCACCACGGCCCGCCAGCCGCGCTGCCGGTAGAGATCGAGCACGGCGCGCAGAACATGGCGCGGCGAGGCCATCCATGGCCGGCCGTCCATGTGGAAGGCGTCGGCGAAGACGTAGGCCTTGCCAGCGCCGGCGCCCGGCGCCAGGCAAAGCGTCGAGACATCGGGCACCATGCGCATGTCGGGGTCCGAATACGCAAAACCCTCGTCGATGGAACCGGAATAGCGGCCGTCTATGCTGACCAGGAAGGCGCTGCTCGGCAGATAAAGCGCACGGTCTTCCAGCGCCTTGAGGAATTTTGCCGTCGGCAGCGCCTTGCCGCGCAGCACGCCGTTCATGTCGGGCACAAGGCATTCGACCTCGTTGATGCCGTGCTGCGCCAACCAGGCCTTGGGATCGGTGGAGGGCGCGGTATTCGTGTTCTTCTCAACCATTTCGTTCAAGTCCGTATCAGAGAGAGTATGGCTTGCGCGACCACGTCCGTTCCGGGGTTCAGCGCCATCTGGGCTGCATTTCCCTTGAGGCGGGCGCGCATGGCGTCGTCGGCCAGAAGGCCGGGAATGGCGCTCTCCAATACTCCTTCGGTCCAGCCGTCACGGCCGATATGATCGCCGGTGCCGGTCTCTTCGGCGCGGCGTGCATTGTCGTGGCCGTCCCGGCAATAGGGCATGATCAGCGACGCCACACGGAAGCGCAGCGCCTCAAAAAAGCAGTTGCTGCCGCCATGGTGGATGAAGAAATCCGACTTCGCTGCGGAAACCAGGGGTCGAGATAGATATTGTCGGGCACCGCTCGGTAGGCGTCGCGCAGGCCGCCGACATTGACGATGAAGCGCGCCGGCAGCTTGTCGGCAAAGACACCGGAAAGGCCGGGTTGGGAGATGAAGACGGGGCGGGCGCCCCGCACGGCCTGCGCGATGCCGACGCAATTCAACGCCGCGCCGAAGCCTGCTTCGGGAAACAGCGCGATGGTCGGGCTGGCTTTACGCGTCAATTATTTCCTCTTCATTCCGGCCGGCTGGTCATGCCGAACGGCGCGAGAGCGCCGTGGCCGGCCGCTTGCGGTCGCAGTTTGCGAGAGCCGCAGATGGACGCGAAGCAGATCGGCAGTAACCTAATACTGCCGGCTTTCGAGCTGGTCGAGTGCTTTCAGACGTTCGCGCAGCGATTGCCGCAGCCGAAAGACATTGGCGACCACCGGCATAGATGCCGGCAGCCGCCGCAGCTTAAGGTGATCGGACAAGGCATCGGCCACGAAGCGATTGGCCGCAAACGCGTGTGAGGCCGGCTGCCCCGTTGTCGCTGGCGATGCTACGGCGTCGGTTGCATGGCAGCGGCCGTCTCGTCGATCTTGCCGGCAAGGACGCCTTGGGCCCAAGCGGTGACCTCGGCGTCGACGGGCTTGTTGGCCATATCGGTCAACGCCGCATCGAGCGTGGCCGGGTCGGTACCGACCGCCGCCGCGTCGACCACTTCCTGCTGGGCGGCGATCTGGTCCTGCAGAGCCGATATCTGTCCAGGCAGGGCCGCCTGCTCCTCGGGGGTCATCGCGGCGATCTGGTCCGGCGTCAGCGATGTCAGTGCGTCCAGCTGTGAATTCAGGGCATCCAGCTGAGTTTGTGCGACCTTGGCTTTTGCCGACTGCGTCACGAAGGCCTGAAGCGCAGCGAATTTCCTGCTCTTGGAATTCATATAGGCGTTGACGTTGCGCTGGAGCGAGTTCAGCCGGCCGAGCTTGGCGTGGAGGTTCTTTTCCTTGGGCAGGGACGAGACCTTTGTCTTCTTATCGACCGTGGTCATTGCGTCCGTTGTCGCCTTGGCTACCTGCCCGCGGGCCGACGAGGACTTGCCGTGCGCAGCGCCGCTGTTGCCGTGGGCGCCACCATTGCCATTGCCGTTGCCGCCGCTGTGACCACCACCATTGCTATGCCCGTTGCCGCCGGCTTCGGCGAGCGCCGGAGAAGCCAGAAGCGCCAGTGCGGCTAACGCCGCGAAAACAGTTTTCCGGTTTGTCATGATGTCTCCTCGGGAAACGCCGCCCTGCGCCCGCTGCTATGGTAAGTTCGTATGAGAAGCCGCTAATTATGCGCAGTAAACTTTGGACAAAGACTGTCTCAATAAGAGAGCTGGGCAACCTGTCGGCACAGTAACTTGTTGATGTTCAAAGGAAACCTATGTCTTTGAACGGCTGCGGTACTGAAGTCCCATGCCGGTCGGACCATGGTCCGAACTGTCGGTCAGAGTTGATTTCGGCGCTGCCGGCCGGCGACGCGGCTCTGGCCCAGAACGCGCAGGCGACGGCGCTTTTCACCAATCGGCCGAAGGCCCAGACGGCTGATTCAGCCGATGCTTTCGCCACCGTCGATCACCAACGCCTGGCCGGTCATGAAGGATGACCGATCGGACACGAGGAAGAGGATCGCCTCGGCGATCTCCTCGGCGCTGGCCCAGCGCCCCATCGGGATCTTGGTGCGGACATAGGCTTCGATTGCCTCGCGTCCGCCCATCTGGGCGATGAACGGTCCATTGAACGGCGTGTCGACCCAGCCGGGGCAGAGCGCGTTGACGCGCACATTGTGGCGGGCATAGTCGAGCGACATCTGCCTGGTCATCGCCACCACGGCATGTTTCGAGGTCGCATAGGCAATCATCTCGCGGTCGTAGAACACGCCTGAATTCGAAGCCGTATTAAGGATGACGCCGCCGCCCTGTGCGACCATCGATGGCATGACGATCCTTGCCGCCAGGAACTGCGCCCGCACATTGACCCGCCAGGAAGCGTCCATGCCGCCGGTCTCGACCTCGGTCAGCGTGCCGCCGACCTGGATGCCGGCGTGATTGTGCAGGATGTCGATGCGCCCATGCCGGTCGAGCGTACCGGCAAGGAGCTGCTCGACCGCGTTGTCGTCCGAGACGTCGGTGGCGACCGCCTCCGCCCGGCCGCCCGCGGCGCGTATATCTGAAGCCGTCGCCTCGCCGCTGGTCCGATCCCTGTCCGCGATGACGACCACCGCGCCTTCCCTGGCCATGATCATGGCGCCGGCGCGCCCGATGCCGGAACCGGCGCCTGTCACCACGGCGATGCGGTCTTCGAGGATCATGATGCGACCTTCAGTTTGACAGCTTGCGCTGGCGCAGCTGCCATTGGGCAAGCACCACGAGCAGGACGGACGCGACGAGCACGATCGTCGCGATGGCATTGATCTCCGGCGTCACCCCGCGCCGGATCGACGCAAAGACATAGATCGGCAGCGTCGTCTGCGCGCCGGCGACGAAGAAGGCGACGATGAAATCGTCGAAGGAGAAGGTGAAGGCGAGCAGGAAGCCGGCGACCACCGCCGGCATGATCTGCGGCAGGACGATCGAGCGGAACGTCGTCAGCGGCGTGGCGTAGAGATCGCTGGATGCCTCGACCAAGTTGCGATCAAGGCTGCCCAGCCGCGTGCCGACGATCATCGTCACCAGCGCCATCGAAAACAGGCCGTGCGCGGCGATGATCGAACCATAGCCGAGCGACAGGCGCGGCGGCTGATCGTCCGGCCAGATCGAGGCGAGGAACGGGTTGACGACGGCGAACAGCTGGACGAGTGCGACCAGTGTCGAAATGCCGATGACGACGCCGGGAACGACGATTGCGGCTCCAAGCAAGGCGTCGAAGACGGCGCGGGTCCGCACCCCGACGCGTGCCAGGCCGAGCGCGGCCGCGGTGCCGAACACCGCCGCAAGCAAGGCGCTGGTGGTGGCGATGAACAGGCTGTTCTTCAGCGCCTCGACCAGGAACGGGTTCGCCAGCGCCTTGCCGTACCATTGCACCGAAAAACCGGTGAACTCGCTGGCATGATGACCGGCGTTGAAGGAGAACAGCACGACCAGTGCGATCGGCAGGTAGAGGAAGGTGAAGACGGCAATGACGAACGCGCGCATCAGATCAGATCCACCCGGCGAGCGCCCGAGACGCGGGTCGAGATGCGGTTGGCGGCAATCAGCACCACCACCGAAACCAGCACCAGCGTGATCGCGATGGCCGATCCGAACGGCCAGTTGCGCGACTGCAGGAACAGGTCGACCAGCGCATTGCCGATGAAGAACACCTTGCCACCGCCAAGCAGCGTCGGGATCAGGTATTCGCCGAGCAGCAGGATCATCACCAGCGAGAAGCCGGTCATCACGCCGGGCAGCGACAGTTTCAAGGTCACGCCCAGGAAAGTGGAGAGCGGCGTCGCGCCGAGATCGGCGGAGGCCTCCAGCAGGCCGCGATCGAGCCGCTCGAGGCTGACATAGATCGGCAGGATCATCAGCGGCAGATAGCCATAGACGATGCCGAGCAGGACGGCGCCCGGCGTGTTGATGAGCCTGACATCCTCGATCCCGACAAAGGCGAGCAGCGCCGGGATGCCGCGTCCGCCCAAAATGTACATCCAGGCATAGGTCCGCATCAAAAGGCTGGTCCAGAACGGTATGACGACCAGCGCGAGCAGGATCAACCGCCAGCGCTGCGGCGCCCGCAGGGCGAGGTAATAGGCGACGGGATAGGCGACGAGCAGACAGGCGAGCGCGCCCACCGGAGCCAGCACCATCGTGTTCCAGAACGCGGTCGCCCGCGCCGGAAGATTGGCATATTGCGCCAGCGTGAAGGCCGCCTGATAGCCGCCCTCCGGCGCCCGCTCGCCGACGCTGAAGACGGCGATGGCCATGAACGGCAGCACCAGGAACACGACGAGCCAGGCGGCCGCCGGCCCGAGCAGCATGGCTGTCAGCAGATTTTTGCGAATGCCGCGCATCGAAGGATTGCCCTGGTGCCGGCGGGTCTGGGCCCGCCGGTCAAGTTGTCTCGAATGGGATTTGTTGCCCGCCTGGCTCAAGCCGACTTGAAGCGCGCCATCAGCTCGGCGCGGCCCGGATCGGTCAGCGTTGCCGCCGCGCCGAATTCCAGCGGCGTCAACAGGTCGGCCGCCGGATAGAGGATCGGATTGTCCAGCACCTCCTTCGGCAGCAGCTTGTTGACGCGGGCGTCGGTGGAAGGCGCGCCGTTGGCGAGGTGCTCCTTGACCGCGACCTGCGGGTTCATCAGATAGTTGAGCAGGGCGTAGCCGGCCGGCTTGTTCGGCGCGTCCTTCGGGATGGCGTAGAAGTCGGTCCAGATCTCGCCGCCTTCCTTGCCCAGCACATAGGCGATCTCCGGAATGTCGCGATGGAGCTGCGCACCGTCATTGGTCCAGCACATGGTCATCCAGGCATCGCCCGCGCGCATGCCCGGCTGGTAGTCGGAAGACACCGCGAACAGATGCGGCTTGACCTTGAGCAGCAATTCCTCGGCCTTGGCGAGTTCGTCCTGCTTCAGCGAGTTGAAGGAGTAGCCGTAATATTTCAGCGCATTGCCGATGGTGGTCAGCTGATAGTCGTGCACCATAGTGCGGCCGTCGCCCTCGGTCATGGCGGTGTCCCAGAATTCCTTCCAGCTCGTCATCGGCTTGGTCAGCTTCTTGGTGTTGACGGCAAATCCTGTCGTGCCCCAATTCTTCGGCACGGCGTAGATCGTGCCGTCGATCGTGCCTTCCGAGGTGAAGCGCGGGTCTTCCTGCGTGCCGTCGAAATTCGGCAGCTTAGCCATGTCCAACGGCTCGATGATGCCGAGCTTCTTGTAGGTCGAGATGGTGTAATTGGTCGGCACGAACAGGCTCCAGCCCGACGCCCCGGCCTGCAATTTGGCCAGCATCTCCTCATTCGAGCCGAACACGTTGACCTCGACGGCCACGCCTGTGTCCTTCTTAAAATTCTCGAAGGTCTGCGGGTCGTGATAGTTGGGCCAGGTGGCAATCGACATGCGGTCGCCGAGGTTCTCGGCGGCAAAGGCCGGCGTCGGCATGATGCCGATCTCGCGCGCCATCACCGCCGTCGCGATGCCGAGGCCGGTGAGGCCAAGGAAGCCGCGGCGGCCGATCGAGCCGCGCTTGAGGCGCATTAGCTGGTCGACGAAATTCTCGGGGCTTATCGGTAGTCCGTCACGATATGATTTCGACATGTTTTTCTACCCTCTGGTTGGTCCCGTTGTTCTTTGGATCCGCGAACGCCAACGGCGTTCCGGCGGCAAAGCCGATGGCGACGGGTTCACCCGGCTTGAAGAGATTGCCCTGGCCGATCATGTGGTCGGCCTTGGCCAGCAGCGTTCCGATGCCCTGGACCTCGACTGCGTATTCCGCCGTGGAGCCCAGAAAGATCCGGTTGCGGACGATGCCCTTGAGCGGGCCGCTAGTCGGGCCACCGAGACTGAGCGATTCAGGACGCAGGCTGACCGAAACGGTTTCGCCCTGCCGCAAATCCACCCGCTTGCGCGCCGCGATGACGGTGCCATCGGCCAGCTTCACATCCACCAGATCGCCCGAATGCCCTGCGACGGCGCCGCTCAAGAGATTGGTCTTGCCGACGAAATCGGCGACGAACAGGTCGGCCGGTTCGTCATAAATCTCGCTCGGCTGCCCAAGCTGAACGATGCGGCCGCCATTCATTACGCAGACGAAATCGCTCATCGACAGCGCTTCCTCCTGGTCGTGGGTGACCAGCACGAAGGTGATGCCGATCTCGCGTTGCAGGTTCTGCAATTCGATCTGCATGTCGGTGCGCAGCTTCTTGTCGAGCGCCGCCAGCGGCTCGTCGAGCAGCAGCACCGCCGGTTTGTTGACCAGCGCGCGGGCGAGAGCGACACGCTGCTGCTGGCCGCCGGACAGTTCGTGGACCTTGCGGCCGCCATAACCGGCGAGCCGCACCATTTCCAGCGCTTTGCCTGCCCGCAGGCCGATCTCGCGCGACGACAGCCGCGGTCGTGCCTGGCGCAACCCGTAGGCGACATTGTCGTTCACGTCCAGATGCGGGAACAGTGCATATTGCTGGAACACCATGTTGACAGGCCGCCTGTAGGGCGGCGTGTCGGCCATGTCCTGGCCGCGGATGAGCACCTTGCCCTCGCTCGGCTGTTCGAAGCCGCCGATCATGCGCAGGCAGGTCGTCTTGCCGCAGCCGGATGGTCCGAGCAGGGCGACGAAGGCGGAGGGCGGCACGGCCAGATCGATGCCGCTGACCGCGGTCACCGCGCCATAGCGCTTGGTGACGCCGCGAAACTCGATGTCGGGCACTGCGGTCAAGGCTGCGGGCTCCAGCGACAGGACGATGCGATTTCGGGACGCTACCAGAGCCAATGGCAGCTAGTATATACCTCGCAGGTGGTATATCTGACCTATTTTCTTGTTTAAGGGGGTATTGGATGTCCCGCAGCGACGACTACGGCCAGCTCGCCGCGCTGGTCGCGGCGACGCGGGAGACGAGCGGCGACGTCTTCGGCAGGGCGATGGTCGCTTGGCTGCGGCAGCACGTCGACTTCGATCATTGCGTGATCTTCGGCTACCGCGGCGCTGCCCGTCCGCCGTTGCTGTTCGAGACCTTCTCGTCGGCCGAGAGCCATGTCTTCGTCGCGCTCTATCAGGAAGGCCCATACCTGCTCGACCCGTTCCATCACGCGGCGGTCGAACGCAAGGAAGGGTTCTGGCGCATGCGCGAGCTGGCGCCCGACCGCTTCTACGCCAGCGAATATTTTCGCTCCTACTACAGCCAGACCAGGCTGGCCGAGGAGGTCGGCTTCTTCGTTCCGCTGCCGGGCAAGGATGCGCTGGTGCTGTCGCTGATGCGGTTGCGCGCTTCAGGTCCGTTCGGGACCGCCGACGCCAGACTGCTGCGCGACATGGCGCCGGCGGTGGTCGCCTTCGCCCGATTGCGCTGGCCCGCCCTTCCCGCCGACGAGCCGGCCGAGGCCGGGCAAGACGATGCATTGGCGGCGGTCAACGAGTTCGATCGCGCCCATATCTGGAAGAGCCTGTCCCTGACGCCGCGCGAAAAGCATGTCGTCGATCTAGTGCTGCAAGGGCATTCCACCGAATCAATCGCCCGGGCCATGCGCATCGTGCCGGGGACGGTGAAGGTCCATCGCCGCAACATCTATCGCAAGCTCAAGATCAAGTCGCAGGCCGGTCTCTTCGCTCGCTTCGTCGAAATCATCGACGCGCGGATAAGATAAGTCCAACGGCCTTCGACCACCTTTCTATCAGGGTCTTGCGCCAGCCTCCCAGGAGCCGGTCTCGGCCATCCGTTTCAGCAGCCGCGCCGGCTTGAAAACATCCTTGCCTGTCCGCTGATGCCAATATTCCAGCCGCTCGACGATCCTGGTCGCGCCTTCCAGACCGGCCCAGAACATCGGACCGCCCTTGCCGATGGGAAAGCCATAGCCGTTGACCCAGATGACATCGATGTCGGAGGCGCGGGCGGCTATCTCTTCTTCGAGGATTTTCGCCCCTTCGTTGATCAGTGGATAGTGCGTGCGCTCGATGATTTCTTCCGCGCTGATTTCGCGCGGCGCGATGCCCTTCTCGGCTGCCTTATCGCGGATCAACGTCTCGACCTGCGGGTCCGGGACCGGCATACGTGACCCGTTCTCGTAGAGATAGAACCCACGGCCGGTTTTCTGGCCGAAACGCCCCTGTTCGCACAACATGTCGGCGATCACGGCCGTCTGGCCTCGCGCCTTGCGGTTGCGCCAGCCAATGTCGAGGCCGGCGAGATCGCCCATCTGGAACGGCCCCATCGGCCAGCCGAAATCGGTGAAGGCGTTATCGATCTGGCTGGGCGTCGCGCCTTCCAGCAGCAAGGCTTCCGATTCGGAGCCGCGCGCGGCCAGCATGCGGTTGCCGACGAACCCATGGCAGACGCCGACGACGACGGCCACCTTGCCGATCTTGCGCGCCATGTCGACAACTGTCGCCAGCGCGTCCGGCGCGGTCTTGTCGGCCCGCACGATTTCCAGCAGCTTCATGACATTGGCCGGCGAGAAGAAGTGCAGGCCGAGCACGTCCTGCGGGCGCGAGATCGAGGCGGCGATTTCGTCGATATCGAGATAAGAGGTGTTGGTGGCAAGGATGGCGCCCGGCTTGGCCGCGGCGTCGAGCTTGCCGAACACCTCCTTCTTGACCGCCATGTCCTCGAACACCGCCTCGATGATCAGGTCACAATCGGCGAGGTCGGAATAGTCGGTAGAGCCCTTGAATTGAGCGAGGCGTTGGCGCCTGGCATCTTCGGTCAAGGAGCCGCGCGAAACGGAGACGGCATAATTCTTGTCGATCATGCCGAGCCCGCGCTGCAAGGCTTCCTCGCTGGTCTCCAATAAGGTGACTGGAAAACCGCCATTGGCGAAGGCCATGGCGATGCCGCCGCCCATCGTGCCGGCGCCGATGACGCCGACGCGGGCGATCCTGCGCCGGACAAGGTCCTTGCCCGGGATCTTTGCGGCTTCACGCTCGGCGAAGAACAGATGCCGCTGCGCCCGCGACTGATCGCCGGCAACCAGCTTCATGAATAGCGCGCGTTCGGCAGCCAGAGCTTCCTCGAACGACATCGTGACGGTGTTGCGCACCGCTTGCGCGCAAGCGATCGGTGCGTCGAGGCCGCGCGCCTTCCTGGCGAGATCCGCCGCCTCGGCATCGAAAGCGGCCAGCTCGGTTTTCTTGATCTCGTCATCGCGATCGCGCACCGGCGTGAACGGCCCGCCCTTGCGAGCGATCTCCCTGGCGAAGTTCACGGCATGCGTGATCACGTTACTCTCGAACACAGCATTGACCAGTCCGGCTTCATGCGCCTCATCAGCACCGACCAGCGCACCGGAAACGATCATCCTGAGCGCTTTGATCGCGCCGACGAGGCGCGGCAGTCGCACCGTGCCGCCGCCGCCCGGCAGCAGTCCAAGCTTCACCTCGGGCAGGCCGAGCCTGGCGTCGGCATCGGCAACGCGGAAGTGACAGCCGAGCGCCAGCTCCAGCCCGCCGCCCAGCGCGGTGCCGTGGATGGCGGCGACCGTAGGTTTGGCGATGGTTTCCAGCGTCCCAATGATGGCACGCAGCTCGGGCTGTTGCACCGGCTTGCCGAATTCGATGATGTCGGCGCCGGCGACGAAGGTCCGGCCCGCGCACGCGACGACAATGGCTCCGACCGATGCGTCGTCACGCAAGGCAGCCAGCGCGTGCATCAGTGGTTCGCGGACATGAAAGCTCAGCGCGTTGACCGGCGGGTTGTCGATGGTGACGATGGCGACGTCGCTGTCCCTGGCGACGCTGACAAAATTGGACAAGTTGACCCTCCCGACACCGGCTGCGATCCGGAGGGTTTACTAGGCTGCGCCGCGAATGGGAACCGCGTGCCGCACTGGCACAGGACTTGTCAGGACAGGCTGTAAGACGGCACGCTGGCGAGTTGCGGTTGAAGAGAAGCGAATATCACCGCACCGCCTTCTCCCCGCCTGCCGCCGTGATGACGCCGACGATGATCAGCCCGGTCAAGAGCAGGCGCACGCCGGCGCTGACGCCGAATGTGTTGAGCATGGTCAAAAGCAGCACCAGGAACAGCGCTGCGCCCCAAACGCCGGGGACATTGGCCTTGCCGCCGGCCACCGAGGTGCCGCCGATGACCACCACGGCGATCGAAGCCAGCAAATACTCGTTGCCGATATCGACATTGGCGCCGCGGAAATAACCGGCGAGCAGCGCGCCGTCGATGCCGCCGAGCGCGCCCGACAGCGTGTAGGTGAGGAAACGGACGCGGCCGACATTGACGCCGGCGAGCCAGGCGGCGCGGATGTTCTGGCCTATCGCCAGCACCGAGCGACCATAGATCATGCGCTGCAAGGCGATGGCCGCACAGATGGTAAACAGCACGGTGAGAACCGCCAGCACCGGAATGCCAAGAACCTGCCGGTTGGCGAAATCGGCAAAGCCCGGCGGCGGCTTGATCTGCAATCCGCGCCCATAGCTGATGTCGACCGACTGGATGATGAAGCTCGCCGACAAAGTGGCGATGATCGGCGGTATTCGCAGTGCCCAGATCAGCAGATAGTTGACGGCGCCGATAGCCGCACCACAGGCAAGCGCAGCCAGCAGCCCGACCACGATCATGGCATCGCTGCCGCCCATCACCTTCATGGCCACCGCGCTGGCGAGCCCGATATTGGCCGGCAGCGACAGGTCGACATTGCCCGGCCCAAGCGTGATGACGAACATCTGGCCGACGCCGACGATGACGGTGAACACGGCCAGCGACAGCGCGGCGGTGACCATGCCGCCGGCGCCATAGCCGCCGGTGAAAGCGATGGTCGCCAGCCACACCACAAGCGCGCCGACGAACGACCAGATCCAGGGTTTGGCAACCAGCGATCTAACCAGCGCCATCGCTTACCTCTCCTTACGGCTGATCAGCACCCGCGCCGCCAGCACGATGATCAGGATGGCGCCGTTGGCCGCCACCTGCCAGTCGGGCGGGATGTGCATGAAGGTAAGCAGCGGCGATGCCGCCAGCGCCAGCGTCAGCGCGCCGATTACCGCTCCGATCGGCGACACGCGGCCGCCGACGAATTCGCCGCCGCCGAGGATGACGCCGGCGATCGAAAGCAGCGTGTAGCCATTGCCGATATTGGCATCGGCCGAAGTGGTGATGCCGATCAGCGCCATGCCGGACAGCACGCCGAACAGACCCGTCAGCGCGAACAACACGACCTTGGTCTTGAGCAGCGACCAGCCGGCGCGTTTGAGCGCAGCCGGGTTGCCGCCCGAGCCGCGCAGAATCACGCCATAGGAGGTGCGCATCAGGCCGAAATGGACGATGAGGCCAATCAGCAGCGCCGCGATGATCGGGAAGGGCACAAAGGGCGGCTTGAACGCCATGATCGCCAGCAGCCAGTCCGGCGCCTTGCCGCCGGGCTTGGGCAGCACCAGGATGGCCAGCCCCTGCCAGACGAAACTCATGCCCAGCGTCACCACGATCGATGGCAAATTGCGCAGATGGATCAGCGCGCCGAGCAGCGCATAGACGCCGATCGATCCGAGCAGGACGAGGACGCCGATGAGCGGTGCGTCCTTCAACCAGGTCGCGGTAACGCAGCCGACGAAACCGACAAAGGTGCCGATCGACAGGTCGAGCTCGTTGCCCGATATGACGAACATCTGCGCGATTGTCGCCAGAGCGATCGGGATCGCCAGGTTGAGCATCAGGCCGAAGCCGAAATAGCTGATGGCGCGCGGATTGAGCCACGCGATGGCGAGCAGCACCAGCACCAGCGACAGCGCCGGCAGCAGTCCGCGCAGCAGGCGCGCGCGCGCCGCTCCGCTCCCAAAGGTCTTCGAACCGTTTTGAACAGAGACGGCCGTCATCTCAGGCCGCGTCGCCGAAGGAGGACTGGATGATCTTTTCTTCCGTCAGCTCGTCGCGCGTCAGATTGGCGACGATGCGGCCGTTCTTGAAGACATAGACATGGTCGCAATTGTCGAGTTCTTCCGTTTCCGTGGTGTACCAGAGGAAGGTGCGGCCCTTGCCGGCCTCCTCGCGCACGAGATCGTAAACCTCGAGCTTGGTGCCGATGTCGACGCCGCGCATCGGGTCGTCCATGAGCACGATCCCGGCATCGGAGCCGAGAGCCCGGGCGAACAAGGCCTTCTGCTGGTTGCCGCCCGACAGCGAAAAGATGTTGTTGTTCATATCCGGCGTGCGGATGCCGATCTTCTTTTGCCAGAACCCGGCCAGTTCGGCCTCGCGCCGAGGCGAGATCAACAGCCCGTTGCGCAGCCGAGCCAGCGAGCGGATGCCGATATTTTCAGCGATCGACCACTGCGGGAAGATGCCGTCCGCCTGGCGGTCGCCGGCCACAAGCGCCACCGGTGCGGTGACCTCGACGCCGGCCTTGGCGCGCGATGCCGCGGCGAAGATCGCCAGCAGCAGGTCGGTCTGGCCATGGCCGGCCAGGCCGGCAAGTCCGATGATCTCGCCGGCGCGGGCCACCAGCTCCTTGCCGTCCTGCTGCCGCGCCGGCCGTGCGCGCACGCGCAACGGGCCGGCCTCGGCTTTCCGGATTTCGGTGGCGGTCCTCCGATGTCCTTCGGCGCCGCCCATGGTGGCGACCAGCCTATCGCGGTCGAAGGCGTTCGCCGCGTCGGCGGCGACAACCTTGCCGTCGCGCATCACGACGATGCGATCGGCGTTCTGCAGCACTTCGCCCAGCACATGCGAGATGAGAATGCAGCTGCCGCCCGACGCGACGAAGCGGCGCACGAAGGCAAGCAGCTGACCCGCCGTGTGCGCGTCGAGCGAGGACGTCGGCTCGTCGAGGATAACCAGGTGCAGCGGCTCGCGGGTCAGCGTGAACGCGCGCGCCACCTCCACCATCTGTCGCCGTCCGATGGAAAGGTCACCGGCGATGTCGGCCGCCGAGATGCCATGGTCGGGAAAGATTTCGTCCAGCTTGGCCGTGATCAGCTCGGCCGCCTTGCGCCGCCAGCCGAAGCCGGTGAGCGAGGCGTGGTTGATGCGCGTGTTCTCGGCGACGCTGAGATTGGGGCACAGCGACAATTCCTGGAACACGCAGCGTATGCCGAGCTGCTGTGCCCGCGACACCGAGTAGTTCTCCTCGGCCTCACCATGCACGCCGATCGTTCCGCTGTCGGGTGTCAGCGTGCCCGCTACCATGTGCATGAGCGTCGATTTGCCGGCGCCGTTGTGGCCGACGAGGCCGACGCACTCGCCGGGCCCGACAGTGAAGTCGACGCCGCCAAGCGCGCGAACGGCGCCGAAGTGTTTTTCGGCGCCGTTCAGTCTGATGATATCCGCGTTCCCTTCAGGCATGCTCAACGATATCCGGTCGGCGATGCGCACGGCAACGCGTGTGCGACATTCACTTGATATTGGCTTTGATGGCCGCGATGGCATCTTCCTGTGTGTATTCGTGCGTGGCGACACCGCCCTCCTTGATCTTCGGCAGAGCGGCCTCGAAATCGTCCTGAGTGAAGGCGAGATACGGCACCAGCAGGTCGTGCGGAATGTCCTTGCGGCCATCGAGCACTTGCTGCGCCACCCAGAAGGCGAGCGTCGAGACACCGGGCGCGATCGAGGCCGACCAGGTCTGGTAGCCGTCCTTTTCCTTCTGTTCCTTCCACCATTTCAGCTCGTCCTGGCGGTTGCCCATGATGATGGTCGGGCGCGGCTTGCCGGCGGCGGCGAAGGCTTGCGCGGCGCCATAGCCGTCACCGCCCTGGTCGACGATGCCGACGATTTCGGGCAGTGACGGCAGAATGGTCGCGACCGCCTTCTGCGCCGTGGTCTGGTCCCAGTCGCCGGTCACCGAGCCGACGATCTTGAATTCGGGGTGAGCGGCGACGCCCTCGAGGATGCCGGCATGGATGGCGTCGTCGATCGACGTGCCCGCGAGGCCACGGATTTCAAGCAGGTTGCCGCCCTTGGGCTGGAACTTGGCCATCTGCTCGACTTCCTGCTTGCCCATGTCCTTGAAGTCGACCACGACGCGGTAGGCGCAAGGCTCGGTGACGGTGCCGTCGAAGGAGACGACGACGATGCCGGCATCGCAGGCCTGCTTGATGGCGCCGTTCAGCGCATCCGGCGAGGCGGCGTTGATGACGATGGCGTCATAGCCCTGCAGGATCAGGTTCTGCACCTGGGCGGCCTGCGTCGGCACTTCCTTGTCGGCGGTGGTGAAAACATCGGCCGCTGCGACGATCTTGTCGTCCACCGCTTTCTTGGTGACGATGCCGTAGCTGTCGAGCATAGCCTGCCGCCACGAATTGCCGGCGTAATTGTTGGAGAAAGCGATTTTCTTGCCGCTGGTGTCGGCAAACGCCGTACCGGCTGCGAGCACCGCTGCAAGGGTGCCCAGGACGAACAGTTTCTTCATGTCATACTCCTCCCGAGTTGCTGGTCTTGATGGCTGCTGGTGACTATCGCGCTTGCGTACCTGTTTTTTATCTATTCTCAGACAAAAGTGCAGAAGGCCGGCGAGCTGTCAACTGCAATCCATAAGATGCCGCTGATCACATTGCGGTGCGACGATTGAAAAGGCTTCGGTGGATGGGCTAGGCATGCGGGCAGGAGGCCGCAGACGCATGGCAGTGACGCCGATCGTTCCCCCGGGGGCTCCGGGAATTCCGGCGCGCTGGACGTCAAGCGCCAAAAGTGGCGTCGGCGCGGCGCTTTCGCCGTCGAGCCGCGTCTGGTTCACGCTCAGCCATGGCATCCTGAACGAGATCTACTATCCCGGTGTCGACAGTGCCTGCACCCGCGACCTCGGCCTGATCGTCACCGGCCCGAACGGATATTTCTCGGAAGAAAAACGTGATGCCGCGCATGGCATCGAACCGTTCGAAGAAGGCGTGCCAGCCTACAGGCTGATCAACACCGCTGATGACGGCGCCTACCGGATCGAGAAGCGTATCCTGGCCGACCCTGCACGACCCACCTTGCTGCAGGAGATCACCTTCACGCCGCTCAAGGGCGCGCCGGGCGACTACCGCGTCCACGCCTTGCTGGCGCCGCATCTGGTCAATGCCGGCATGGGCAACACCGCCTGGGTCGGCGACCATGAGGGAGAGCCTGTGCTGTTCGCCTCGGGCTGCGGCACCTGCCTTGCGCTGGCCTCATCGCTGCCCTGGCGGAACGGCTCGGCCGGCTATGTCGGCGTCTCCGACGGCTGGCAGCAACTGCGCAACACCGGTCGGCTCGATCTAGCCTTTCAGCGAGCCGAGGACGGCAATGTCGCGCTGACCGGCGAAATCGGGTTTTCCGCCAACGACGCCAAAGCCGTGCTGGCGCTGGGCTTCGGAGCGACGCCCAAAGAGGCTGCTCGAAATGCCTTCGCCAGCCTCAGGCAGGGTTTCGCGGCGGCGGTAATGTCCTACGCCGAACAATGGCGCGAATGGCAGGCGGGCCTGCTGCGACTGGATCGCCATGACGCGTCCGGAGTGAACAGCTACAGGATCTCCACCGCCGTCCTGGCGACGCACCGGTCATCGCTCATGCCAGGCGCGGCGGTCGCCAGCCTGTCCATCCCATGGGGCTTCGACAAGGGCGACGACGATCTCGGCGGCTACCATCTGGTCTGGCCGCGCGATCTGGTCGAGACGGCGGGCGGCTTTCTCGCCGCCGGCGATGCCGCCTCGGCTCTGCAAACCCTCGACTATCTCTGCTCCATCCAGCAGCCGGACGGCCACTGGCCGCAGAACGCCTGGCTCGATGGGACAGCCTATTGGCCGGGCATCCAGATGGACGAATGCGCCTTTCCGCTGCTGCTGGCAGATGCGCTGCGGCGGCAGGGTCATTTGCCGCGCGCCATGCTCTCTGGCTTCCTGCCGATGATCGAGCGCGCCGCAGCCTATGTCGTGCGCAATGGACCCGTCACCGGCGAGGACCGCTGGGAGGAGGACGCCGGTTACAGCCCGTTCACGCTCGCCGTTGAGATCGCGGCGCTGCTTGCCGCCGCGGATATGCTGGAGGCCTGCGGCAAGCAGGACGCAGCAAGCTATCTGCGCGAGACCGCCGACGGCTGGAATGACCAGGTCGAGCGCTGGACCTATGTCACCGGCACGGCAAGTTGCGAGGCGGCCGGCGTCGCGGGTTACTATGTCCGCATCGCACCGCCCGACAGCGCCGAGGCCGGTTCGCCGAAGGACGGCTATGTGCCGATCAAGAACTGCCCGCCCGGCGAGGCCGACCGGCCGGCGCAGGAAATCGTCAGCCCGGACGCCTTGGCGCTGGTGCGCTTTGGCCTCAGGGCAGCCGACGATCCGCGCATCGTCGACACGGTCAAGGTCATCGACGCGCAGCTGCGCCGCCAACTGCCACAGGGGCCGCTCTGGTATCGCTACACCGGCGACGGCTATGGCGAGCACGAGGACGGCGCGCCATTCGACGGCACCGGCCGAGGCCGCCCCTGGCCGCTGCTCGCCGGCGAACGGGCCCATTACGAGTTGGCGGCTGGGCGCAAGGACAAGGCGACCTTGCTGCTTGCGGCAATGGAGGGCTCGGCCGGGCCGGGCGGCCTGTTGCCGGAGCAGGTCTGGGACGGCGCCGACCTGCCCCAGCGCGAACTGCTGCATGGCAAGCCCTCGGGCAGCGCCATGCCGCTGGTCTGGGCGCATTCCGAACATATCAAGCTGCTGCGCTCGCTGCGCGACGGCGCGGTGTTCGACATGCCGCCGCAAGGCGTCGAACGCTATATCGACAATAGGACCGTCTCGCCGTTCCGGACATGGCGCTTCAACAACAAGATCCGTTCCATGCCGGCCGGCAAGACAATGCGCGTCGAGCTTTTGGCGAAGGCGACCGTCCATTGGAGCGTCGACAATTGGGCGACCGTGCATGACAGCGCGACCAGCGAGAATGCCTTCGGCGTCCATGTTGCTGATCTGCCGGTGGCCGGCCTGCCCGAGGGAAGCACGCTGGTCTTCACTTTTTCTGGCCCGGCAGCGGTGATTGGGAGAATGTCGATTTCTCCGTCATCATTGGTGAACAGGACAGACTGTAGATCCTTCCCGACAGATCCTCTTCAAGACACAAGGACGAGACCATGCAGATCGGAATGATGGGACTGGGCCGAATGGGCGCCAACATGGTCCGGCGCCTGATGCGTGACGGCCACGAATGCGTCGTCTACGACATCAACCCGGCAAGCGTCGCGGCCCTGGTCGGCGACGGCGCCTCGGGGGCTGCATCGATGGCGGAATTCGTCGGCAAGCTCGCCAAGCCGCGCTGCGTGTGGCTGATGCTGCCTGCGGCCATCACCGGCAAGATCGTCGATCAGGTGGCGGCGCTGATGGAACCCGGCGACATCATCATCGACGGCGGCAATTCCTACTATCACGACGACGTCGACCGGGCCGCCAAGCTCGCCGCCAAAGGCCTCAACTATGTCGATGTCGGCACCAGCGGCGGCGTCTGGGGCCTGGATCGCGGCTACTGCCTGATGATCGGCGGGCCCGATGACGCGGTCCGGCATCTCGATTCGGTCTTCGCCACGCTGGCGCCCGGCGCGGATGCCAGTGCGCCCGCTCCCGACAAGACGGCCGGCACGGCGCCCTTCGGCTATCTGCATTGTGGCCCGAGCGGCGCCGGCCACTTCGTCAAGATGGTCCATAACGGCATCGAGTACGGCGTCATGGCCGCCTATGCCGAAGGCATGAATATTCTCAAGGCGGGCAATGCCGGCAAGGTCAAGCGCGAGGCCGATGCCGAGACCAGCCCGTTGCAGAACCCCGAATACTACCAGTTCGACATCGACCTTGCCGAAGTGGCCGAGGTCTGGCGGCATGGCAGCGTCATCGGCTCGTGGCTGCTTGATCTCACCGCCGGCGCGTTGAAGAGCGATCCCGGCCTGACCCAGTTCGGCGGCCGGGTATCCGATTCCGGCGAAGGCCGCTGGACCCTGAAAGCGGCCATCGACACCGGCGTGCCGGCGCCGGTGCTGTCCTCGGCCCTGTTCGACCGCTTCTCCTCGCAAGGCGAATCCGAATTCGCCGACAAGCTCTTGTCGGCCATGCGCTATGCATTCGGCGGCCATGTCGAAAAGCCCAAGGCCGGCAAGTGACGGCGGCACGGGAGACGCACTCATGAGCCAGGAACGGTCCGACACGCTGGTGCTCTTCGGGGCGACCGGCGACCTCGCCCACAAGAAGATATTTCCGTCCCTCTACGCCATGGTCGCCAAAGGGACGCTCAGCGAACCGGTAATCGGCGTCGCCTTCGACGCCTGGGATTTGAGGAAATTGCAGGACCGCGCGCGCGACGGCATCGTCAATACGCTCGGCAAGATCGACGAGAAGGTGTTCGCCAAGCTCGCTTCGCTGCTGCGCTATGTCAGCGGCGACTATCGCGATCCGGCCACGTTCGAGAAACTGAAGAGCGCGCTGGGCACCGCCCAGCGGCCGCTGCACTACATGGCGGTGCCGCCGACCATGTTCGAGACGGTGGTCCAGGGTCTGGAGCAATCGGGCACGGCGCGCGGCGCGCGGCTGATGGTGGAAAAGCCCTTCGGCCATGACCTGCAATCGGCGCGCTGGCTGAACCGAGTGCTGCATCTGGTGTTCGACGAACAGTCGATCTTCCGCATCGATCACTATCTCGGCAAGGAGGCGATCCAGAACCTGCTCTATTTCCGCTTCGCCAATTCCTTCCTGGAACCGATCTGGAACCGCAATTTCGTCGAGAGCGTGCAGATCACCATGGCCGAGGATTTCGGCATCGATGGGCGCGGCCGCTTCTATGACGAGGTCGGCTGCGTCAGGGACGTGATCGAGAACCATCTTCTCAACATCCTCCTGCTGCTGGCGATGGAACCGCCGGTCGGCCGTTCCGCCGACGACCTGATCGACGAGAAGGTGCAGGTGCTGCGCGCGATCCGCACCTTGACCAAGGACGATATCGTGCGTGGCCAATTCGACGGCTATCTCGCCGAGCCCGGCGTGGCGCCCAACTCGCCCGTCGAAACCTTCGCGGCGGTGCGCTTCCTCGTCGACACCTGGCGCTGGCGCGACGTGCCGTTCTTCATTCGCGCCGGCAAGAACATGCCGGTGCATGCCACGGAGGTGATCGTGCGGCTGAAGCGGCCGCCGCTCGATGTCTTCGACCCGATCAAGCCGAACGACGCCAACTATGTGCGCTTCCGCATCGACCCGCAGGTGGCGATCTCGATCGGCGCCCAGCGCAAGGCAGCGGGCGACGACATGGTCGGCGAACAGGTCGAACTGACGGCGCTCGACGACAGCAAGGGCGATATGCCGCCCTATGAACGGCTGATCGGCGATGCCATGAACGGCAATGGCCAGCTTTTTACCCGCCAGGACGCCAGCGAACTTGCCTGGCGCATCGTCGGGCCGGTCCTCGGCGACACCACGCCGCCGCATCTTTATGAACCGAAGACCTGGGGGCCGGCAGCCGCCATGAACGGCTTCGGGCCGCCGAACGGCTGGATCAATCCATCGAAATAGGCTGGGAGAGGGCAGCATGGCCAGGACGGCAAGGCCGAAAGCGGCGAGCGGCGATCCGATCGTGCTGTCGATCGACATAGGCGGCTCGCACGTCAAGATCCTCACCAGCTCAGGCGGTGCTGAGCGCCGCGCCGATTCCGGGCCGGATCTGAGGCCCCAGCGGATGATCGATGCGGTGAAGGCGCTGGCCGACGGACTGTCCTACGACGTCATCTCGATGGGCTATCCCGGCCCGGTGCATCACAACAGGCCCTTGTTCGATCCCGCCAATCTCGGCAAGGGCTGGGCCGGCTTCGACTTCGCCGCGCAGTTCGGCAAACCGGTCAAGGTGGTCAACGACGCGCTGATGCAGGCCATCGGCAGCTATGAAGGCGGTCGCATGCTGTTCCTGGGGCTGGGAACCGGCCTGGGTGCGGCGATGATCGTCGACAACGTCGCCCAACCGATGGAACTCGCCCATCTTCCCTACAAGAAGGGCAAGAGCTTCGAGGACTATGTCGGTGAGCGCGGCCTGGTAAAACGCGGCAAGAAGAAATGGCGAAAATCCGTTTTCGACGTCGTCGACCGGCTGCGCGCCGCCATGCAGCCCGATTATGTCGTCATCGGCGGCGGCAATGTCGACAAGCTCGGCGATTTGCCCGCCGACAGCAGGCGCGGCGACAACACACGCGCCTTCGAAGGCGGATTTCGTCTGTGGCGAGACAAGGCCCTGATCGTCTGATAGTATTACAGTTCAGTATAGTTATTCAAAATAATGTGTGACGCGGGGCCAAGTCGTTGCATTGCGCAGATTTGCCGACTAGGAATTCCGGCGCACTACATCGCGACGAACCGCGAGGGACGTGCAAAGACGCCGCCGCACTTTAACTTTGCGCATCATCCCATCCGAAACTGTGCCGATTTCGGGCCCCATACGCCATAGACGGAGGAAAATAGATTGACCGACGACAGCAACGACGCTCGCAAGGATATCGACCTTCTCGAGCTGACCGCCCATATCGTGTCGGCTTACGTCGAGAAGAACCGCCTGCCCGCCTCCGGTCTGGCCGACCTCATCGCCAGCGTCAGCGCTTCGATCAGCGGGCTCGGCCAGCCGGCCGTACCCGTGGCGGCGCCGCTCGTGCCGGCGGTCAATCCCAAGAAGTCGGTGACGCCGGATTTCATCATCTGCCTGGAGGACGGCAAGAAGTTCAAATCGCTGAAGCGTCATCTGGGCGTGCATTTCGGCCTGACGCCGGACGCCTACCGCGCCAAATGGGGCTTGCCGTCGGACTATCCGATGGTCGCTCCCAATTACGCGGCCTCGCGTTCGGAACTGGCTAAGTCGATCGGTCTCGGCCGCAAGGCCGTCGCCCCGAAAGCGCCGGCCAGGGGCAGGAAAGCCAAGGTCTCGGCCTGAGCGCGCATTCCGGCGCTGAGCCAATGGTTTGATTGAGGCCTGCCGGCGGTCCGTCTTGGCAGGCTGCCCGATCTTACGCTCTTCCATGGCGAGCGCGCAATTGCAGGGCGGGCTCGATGCCATCTCCGGCGCGCTGAGGGAATGATTTTCCACCCCGTCTGCAGACTGGCAGGAAACCTCAGTTCGCTGCCGGAACGGAACAGCTCAGATCGCCTTCCTTGCAATTCAGGTAACCTTCGAAATCCTTGACCCGGGATTGCGTCAGGCCATCCATGCACATCGAGAGGAGCATGGGGACCACGCTGCCTCCGGCCGCTCCCGCGATCTGGAAATTGCACTCGGCGTCGCGGAACTTGATCCAATCCTGCTGCGCTTGGACAAGAAGCTTCTTGGTATCCGCGTCGTCCTTCAGGCGGGTTTCGATCTGCTTGTAAAGTTCGTTGAGCTTCTTGTCGGATTTCCTGAACGAAGCATCGGCGCACTGGTTCATGGTGGCCTGATCCTTGGCGTCGGCGCATTTGTCCTTGGCAAAAGCGAAAGCCGGCATGGCCAGAACCACGGCGGCGGTCAGAATTGCGGTTTTCATTGGTTCTCCTCCTCTTTGCAGGTGAGGGGCATCGTCATTCCGTAACGGTTTCGGCGAAACACCTGGCCAGCTTTTCCGGCGCTCCGAGCTTCTTCGCCCAGGATACCAGTTCAGGCTTTTCCGATAGATCGGCATAGCCGCCCCATACGTCACGAAACTGCTTCTTTCCGTCGACCATCTGGAAGAACATCACGCCGTCATCGCTAACAGGCGTGGAGACATACGCGGCGCTCCAGTTGCCGCTTTCCAAGATGGTGATGAAATTGGCGCGGGCGGGCTTGAACTTATTGTCCATCGCCGAAGCGACGAGCGGTGCATATTCCTGTTTGCGCGCCTTCGTCACTTCGACCTTGACGCCGTTGCAGGCATCGTTCGCGAAAGCAGATGTCGGTAGCAACCCCGCCAGCCCGACCATGACGATTTTGGCGTGCCGTCGAACCAAGTCGCCGAATTCAGACATAGGTGGTTTTCCTCTTCCTTTGCGGAGTGTGGCTGTCAGTCGGAATCGTCGTCATCCGACGAATTGTCATCGTCAGGCGCATCGACCTGGCAGCCGATGCCATTGCACCCCTGATAGTTGCCCTGCGTATCGAAGTTTGGATTGCCTTGCCTGTCGTATTGCGGCCTGTCGTCGATGCTTTGATCCCCATCGCCGGGGTCATCGACTTTGCATCCGATCCCATGGCAGCCAACATATCTGCCTCGCGTATCGAAATTGGGATTGCCTTGCTTGTCGTATTGCGGCCTGGTGTCGATGGTCTGATCGTCGGTGGTGCAGCCGGCGACCGCCAGTAAAACACTGGCGATGACCGAATAAACTATACGTTTCATGATTTATTCTCCTCGCTCCCCGGCGGCAGCGATTCATCCGTCGATCGGGGGACGATCCGAAGAGGACAAAAGCTTCGCGGACCACGAAACGCCCGGGCTGTGGTCCAGGCATTCGACGACTTTGCTGCCGGCTGTCGCAATTCCTCAAGTCGAGGGGAACGCTCCCAGCGGGAGCCGCCTTGGCGAATGTCCATTTCCCTCTCCATGCCTAGCGCCCATCCGCCCAAGCATGCCAACGATCCGCCGGCGCGGTTGATGTATCCATAGGTTGTAGCCGATGTCGCCGGCTAGCAAGGGAAAATTGCCAGATCTTGAGTCCTGTTTTGAGAATGCTTAATAACCCAGTAAGCACCCTGCTTGATTTAGCAAGTACTTAAATACAATTGACAGAAAGGCTCCAGCAAAAAGATTGCTGGGTTACGCCTACGCTTTTCGACTATTCCAGCATAAAATGGTCTATTATTCCAATTCACAAGGGGACGACGATATATAAGGGTGAAGTTACGCTCGACATTATCGCCAGAACCCCAATGTATTGGTAGGTTTCGGCCAGGCCAGTGGGCAGGCCGAAAGAATGCTGCTCACGGATCGGCTTTCAAGGTTATCGCGTGCACGATGGGGGAGGCATGCGGTCTTCGAGACACCCGATAGGCTTTCCTGTCCCGCCGGGTCTTGGCGGGTGAGTTTCGTGTGCGTTCGATGGAACACGTCAGAAAATCCTTGATCCAGAACCTGTTTTTTGCGCGCGTCATACGTCGAACTGGGCTAAAGGGTTCCCCGGCCGGACCAGCGTCCATCGTGGAAGTGCCCCGCCGGCCTCCATCCTTCTAACGGGGCCTCGTTCCATGACCTCCGAACAAATATCACCGGACCAGCGCTATGCCGCGTTCCGCCATCGCTCCTTCCTGAGCTATTGGGCGGCGCGCTTCCTCACCACATTCGCCACCATGATCGTGTCCGTCGCGGTCGGCTGGCAGATGTACGATCTGACCCGCGACCCGCTCGATCTCGGGCTTGTCGGCATCGTCCAGTTCCTGCCTGCGCTGCTCCTGGTGCTGGTCACGGGGGTCGTTGCCGACCGTTTCGGCCGCCGGCTGATCATGGCGCTGGCGGTGCTGCTCGAGGCGATCTGCGCGCTCGCGCTGCTCATCCTGACCCTGCGCGGCATCAGCGGCCCGCTGCCAATCTTCATCGTGCTCGCCATGTTCGGCATTGCCCGCGCCTTCTTCGGACCGGCCTCGTCGTCGCTGTTCGCCAATCTGGTGCCGCCCCGGGATTTCGCCAACGCCATCGCCTGGAACTCGTCGGCCTGGCAGACGGCGACCATCGTCGGGCCGGTCGCCGGCGGCCTGCTCTACGGCGTATCGGCCGAGGTGGCCTATGGCACGGCCACGGCGCTGATGCTCGTCGCCGGGCTGCTGATCTTCACCATACCGAGGCCGGCGCAGCGCAGCGAGACCGACAAGCCGACCATGCAGACCCTGTTCGCCGGCTTCGGTTACATCTGGGGCGAGAAGATCGTGCTTGGCGCCATCTCGCTCGATCTCTTCGCCGTGCTCCTGTCCGGCGCCTCGGCGCTGCTGCCGATCTATGCCCGCGACATATTGCAACTCGGTCCCTGGGGACTTGGTTTGCTGCGCTCGGCGCCAGGGGTGGGTGCCATCTGTGTCGCCATCTGGCTCGCTGGTCATCCTATCCGAAACCACGCGGGCCTGATCATGCTCGGCTTCGTGGCCGCGTTCGGCGCCTTTACGGTGCTGTTCGGCCTGTCGACCTTCACCTGGCTGTCGATCCTGGCATTGGCCTTCCTCGGCGCCACCGACATGTTCAGCGTCTACATCAGGGAAACGTTGATCCAGCTCTGGACCCCCGATCATGTCCGCGGCCGCGTCAACGCCGTCAATCAGGTCTTCGTCGGCGCCTCCAACGAGCTCGGCGAATTCCGCGCCGGCACCATGGCGGCGCTGATCGGCACGGTGCCTGCCGTCGTCATCGGCGGCGTCGGCGCCATTGCCGTTGCCGGCCTGTGGGCCTATCTGTTCCCGGCGCTCCGAAGGGTGCGGCACCTCAGTGGACGAAACTGACGGGCATCGAATTCAGGTCCGCCGGTATCGGCGGGCTGCGAATCTGTGCTAAGCCGCCGCCCGACCAATCAAAGGACGATAACTGTGAGCGAACCGACCGTGGCTGAGGCAACCGAGAGTATCTATGTGTCGCTGCGGGCCGACAATGCCGATCTCGACGCCCATATCGCGACGCTTAAGGCAGCGCTGGCACGAGAGGGGATGAAGCAGGCGGTGTTCGATCCCACCAAACTGGCGCAGAACAACCGCTCGGGCCGCAAATTGATGCAGGCTTATTTTCGCCAGCGCGGCGTGAGCGTGACGTTTTCGAACTAGCAGGCGTTAAACGACCCGCCATCAGGGGATGGTTGTGCCGCGACCGCGCCGTCGGCCGCCGAAAATCAGCACCAGGAACTCGTCCAGCCAGCGCTTGAGGTGCATGTCCCAGATCAGCCTGCCGCCGAGATGGTCGCGGCCGGGCTGGGCGCCCGGCAATTCGAAGCGGTGCGCGCCGCGCACCACCCAGCGCTGCATCATCAGCCTGGTCAATTCGCCGTGGAACTGGATGCCCCAGGCATTGTCGCGGTAGCGGAAAGCCTGGTTGGGATAGGTCTCGGCGGTCGCCAGCAAGGTCGCGTTGCTCGGCAGCGAAAAACCTTCGCGGTGGAACTGATAGACCATTTCCGGCCAGCGCATCAGTTTCTGGCCCGCTTCCGTCGCCTTCAACGGATACCAGCCGATCTCGACAAGCCCTTCGCCATGCCCCTCGACCTTGCCGCCCAAATGATTGACCAGCATCTGCGCGCCAAGGCAGATGCCCAGCAGCGGCCGGTTCTCGCGCAGCGGAACCTCAAGCCACTCGGTCTCGCGGCGGACGAACTCGTCCTCGTCATTGGCGCTCATCGGCCCGCCGAACACCACGGCCCCGGCATGGCCGTCGAGCGTCTCTGGCAAGGGATCGCCAAGCGGCGGGCGGCGGATGTCGAGATCGAAGCCCTCTTCGAGAAGCATGTGGCCGACGCGCCCGGGGCTCGAATTCTCCTGATGCAGCACGATCAGGATACTCGGCTTCGAACGCGGCGGCATCGGCGGCATCGGCGGATGGATCCTATTCGTCGCTCGACGTTCCACGGGCCCCCGGCGCCGCGGCCGCCGCCTTGCGGCGCGCCTCGATGCGATCCTGGCGTTCGACGCCGATCAGCTCGGCAACGCGCCAGACCGTGTTGTCTTCCAACTCGTGCAGCTCGCCATCGGCATAGACGATCTCCCACATCAGGCCGATGAAAGCCTTGCGGCCTTCGGCATCGAGGTGGCGCTTCAGCACGCTGGTGAAGGCATAGAGGTCGATCGCCTCGTTGTCGGCGCGCTCGCCGGCGGCGGCCAGCGCGTCGAGCTCGTTGCCGCTGACCGAATAGGCCTGCGCCAGCACTGCCTTGAACCGTTCCCACTCGACGTCCTGGCGCACGCCGTCGGCGCTCATCACGTGGTAGAGCAGCGCCGAAGCCGCCACGCGCGGATCATCGGCGCTGGCGCGGGCGCCGGTACCGGTCGGCAAATCCCTCAGAAACGACAGGACGCGTTCGAACATCGATCCATTCCCAAACGGCCGGACCTTCCGGCCAACTCAAAACAACCGGAACCGGCGCGGCGACTTTTCCTCCGTATCGGCCGGGTCGACGCCGGGATCGTCCGGCAGGCGTGCAAATTCCTGCGCCGGTTCGACGGCCTCGGCATCGGCGGGCACCGCGGCGAAAGCCTGTGCCGTCACCGGCCTGACGTGGTCCTGATCGTTCTCGGCCTGCTTGCCCGCCGTCTCGCCGCCTGGGTCAGCGCGATCGATCACTTCGACCGACTCTTCCTGCGCCGGCCTGCCCGGCGCCTCGATAGCCACCGCCGGGGCGTCCGGCGCATCGTCACGGCTGTCGATCAGCTGGCCGAGACGCTCCATCGGGGCGCGCCACTCGAAGGCGTCAAGCCGGCCGGTGACCGGCGATACCGGCGCCCAGCGCTCCGAGACGACGCCGTCGGCGACCCAGGCCGGGTCGCGCGGCGCCCGCACCGCCTTGGACAAGAGCTGTCGCACCTTGCCCTGGTCGCTCGTCTCGGCTTCTTCGATGTCCGCCAAAAGCAGATAGGCGCCCTCGCGGCGGTCCATCCGGATCGCCGCCTCGGCTTCGCGGCGGGCAGTCGCAAAATCCTGTGCATCGAGCGCGGCGCGCGCCACCGTCATCGAGGATTCGGCGTGGTTCTTCCTCATCTCCTGCAATTTCCTCGCCCGGTTGAGGCGATCGAGCACGGCGTCACCCGGCCTGGCATGGGTATAGAGCTCCGCTATCTCCGGATGCGGTTCGGCCCTCCAGGCCGTCTCGAGGATCTTCGAGCCCTTGCGCACGTCGTTCTGGCGAAACAGCAGCGTCGCAGCCGCGACCGCGGCCGGGGCGAACTCCGGCTGCAGCCGATTGGCCTCTATCGCCGCCGTGCGGGCGGCTGCGGGATCGCTGTCGGCGAGTGACTGCGCCTTGGCGGTCAACAGCACGGCGCGTCGGCGGTTGGCGGCGTCACGTTCGATCTGGCGGGTCGCCTTCTGCGCCTCGACCAACTTCAGCGCGCCGTCCCAGTCGCCGCGCCCGGTCAGCTCTTCAAGCGTCGATTCGGCCGCCCAGGCCAGTTGCGGCGCCATGCCGGCGGCGCGCCCGGCATAGTGCCTGGCGGCATTGCGGTCCCCCAGGCGCTCGGCTTCGAGATAAAGCCCGCGCAGGCCGAGCAGCCGCATTTCGGGATCGTCGAGCATGCTCTCGAATTTCTGGCGCGCGCCTTCGTGGTCGCCTTCGAGCAGCGAAGCCTGGGCTTCGAGCAGATGGATCAATGGCTCCTGGTCGGAGCGGATCAGCTTGGCCGCTTCCTTGGTCTTCTTGCGGGCCAGCGCGCCGTCGCCGGCGCCGGCGGCGATCATGCCGGTCGACAGCGCCTGATAGCCGCGGTCGCGGCGCCGCACCCGGAAATAGCGCGAAATGGTGTAGGGGCTGTTCCAGACCGACTTGATCAGCCACCACAGGATCATCACCGCCGCGACGACAGCGACCACCGCCACCGCCGCCACCATCAGGCTGACCTGATACTGGTAGCCGTTGAAGGTGATGACCATGTCACCCGGCCGGTCCGCCAGCCAGGCAAAGCCTAGGCCCAGCGCGAAGACGACGGCGAGGAAGAGCAGGATTCGGATCATCGCCAGTTCCTCACGCCTTCATCGCGCCTGATATCAGCGCATCGATCAGCGTCTCGACCTCGATGCGTGCCTTCAGCTTGCCGGCAAAATCGGCGCCGGCCGCCTTTGCAGGCGCGGGCAGCGTCTCATATTCTGTGAGCGCCTTGGCATAGTCGCCCTGATTGACCGCCACCTCCATGCGCGCAATGGTTTCCGGCGCGCCGGCGCCCTGGACAGCGCCGATCGGCCGGACCTTGACCAGCGATTCGGCGCTCGACAGAAGGTTCTGCAGCAGCCCGGCATTTTCGTCGACCGGCGTGGCCGCCGCGACCATGGCGTTGGCGGCGGCATCCATCTGCGATGCGATCTCGGTGCGGGTCTGGACGCCCTTTTGCGCGTAGGCGCGCAGAGCCGCAAGCTGCGGCGCGTCCGGCGCGATCGCGGCGAAGGTCTCGAGTTCGGCACCGAACGGCGCGCCACGGTCGAGCGCCGCCTTCAGTGCCGAAGCGGCGATGGCGAGCGCGACCTTCGGCTGTCCGGCCTGCGCCTCGACCTTGCCGGAAAGCTGCGCCACCGACTGCTCCAGCGCGGTGAGCCGGCCGTCCTGCTTCGCCGCCGCCTCGCCGGCCGATTTGACCAGCGCATCGAGGCCAGCCAGCCTTTCATTGAGCGGGCCGAGATCGACTGGAGCCGGGTTGCCGGCCTTGCCTAGCGCCGCAACCGCCGTCTCGATCTGCCTGACCTTGTCGCCAAGCGCGGCCAGCCCGGCATTGTCGCCCGCTCCGCCTTGCTCGACCGCCGATTTGAGCGCTGCGACATCCGTCCTGACCTGATCCAACGCCGCGGACAACCCGTCGACCTTGGCCGACGCACCGCCGTCGCCGGCTTGCCTCAGATCCGCGATCTCGGTTCTGAGCGCGGCGATTTCGCCGTTGACGCCTTCGAGCGAGACGCTGGGAGCGGACCCCGGCGCGCCGAGCAGGCCGGCGAACTGCAATCCGCCGGCGCCGACCAGTGCGATGACACCGCCGATGATGCCGGCCGCGATGCCGTTGACCCGCTTCGGCGGTGGCGGTGCGGATGCGGTTTTCCCGTTCCCCGCCGAGGCGCCGGTCACCCGCCCGGCCGGTTCAGGTTCGGCGCGCTTCGCCGAAGCGTCCTCGAAACTGTAATCGAAGGCGCCGGCCTTGCCAGCGGCGTCCTCCGGGGAACCGGGGTAGGCTGCCGCCGGTTCGTCCGCCTTGGCGGCGCTTTCCGCGGATCGTTCCGATCGGGGCGCTGTCGCCTCGGCGTGCTCCCAGGGTTCTAGATCGGTCTGGTCGGCGTGCACAGGCTCTTCGGGCGCCTCCGGCTGCGAGGCGTTCGCGGCTTCCTCCGCCTTGGCCTCGTCGGTTTGCGCCCCGGCCCTGGCGGCATTCTCGTCGGCGATGCGGGAAACGGCGCCGGGCTCAAGTTCGATGGTCACCGGCTCGCGGCGGCTTTTCGAATGTCGCATCTTCGGCGTCTTCACCATGCTTGGGCTCCGCAAATTCGCTTGGGGATGGTTCAAAGAGGGTCTAGCACATCACCAAGCGGTGAAAAGGGGCGGTGTGATGACGCGGCTCAGGACCGGGGCCGCAAAAGCGAAAGCAGCGCACCCTCGTCGGGCCGCGCGGCTATGTGGATACGGTCGCCAGGGACGTCGCCAAGGACGGCGGCGATGCGATGCGACAGGGCAAAAACCCGCGTCTTGTCAAAGGCTTCGTGCAGCGCAGGCCGCCTGACCAGGGCCTGCAGCGCGGCAGCCGCCCTGGTGGAATAGAGCAGCACCGCATCCGCGGTTTGCCCCGACAGACGGGCAAGCACGGCCTCGTCCGAATAGGTCACGGCGAGCGTGTCGTATGTCTCGACGGGGCGGACCCCGACATCGGCAGCTTGCAGCCGCTGCTCGAATGCCGGGAAGCGCACGCGTCCGCAGAGATAGACAATGGTCTTGCCCTGGAATTCGCCGGCAAGACTGCCGGCAAGACCTTCGGCATTGCCGGGACCTTCGCTGACGGACAAAAATCCTGCTTCACGCGCGGCTTGCGCGGTCCTCTTGCCGACGGCATGGCAAGGCAAGTCCGAAAGCTGGGCGACGACCTCCTTAGGCGCAAAGCGCACGCCATTGGCGCTGGTCACCGCAACGGCCACGGCATTGCCGATGACGAGGTCCGTATCGATCGGCAAGGCCACCGTCTCGGTCAGCGGCAAAAGCACCGGTAGAAACCCCATGTCCTTGAGCAGTCGCGCGGTGCGGGAGGCGCCCGGTTGAGGCCGCGTCACCAGAACGCGCTGCACCGTCAGGCCCAGCCGTCGAAGAATGTCTCGCCGGCCCTGGCCCGCACCGTCCTTGCCGCCTCTTCACCGATGCGGGCGGCATCCAGCGCCGGGCCTTTCATCTCGACCATGTGCGACTGCGTGCCATCAGGCGAGATGATCAATCCCGCGAAAGAAAGGTCCGCGCCGTCTATCACGGCATGACCGGCAATCGGCGTGCGACAGGAGCCGTCGAGGGCCGCCAGGAAAGCGCGCTCGCAAGCCAGCGCCTGTCCGGTCGGCAGGTCGTGGATGGCCGCCAGCATCTGTTCGACGTCGCCATCGCCTATGCGGGTTTCGATGCCGATCGCGCCTTGGCCCGGCGCCGGCGGAAAGATGTCGAGCGGGATCAGATCGGTGACCACGTGGCCGAGCCCGAGCCGCTTCAGCCCGGCATGGGCGAGGATGGTGCCGGCGGCGACGCCTTCATCGAGCTTGCGCAGCCGCGTCTGCACATTGCCACGAAACATCACCACGTCGAGATCCGGCCGCATGCGGCGGATCAGCGCCTGCCGCCTGAGCGACGACGAGCCGACTTTGGCGCCACGCGGCAGGTCTGCAATCGTCTTAGCCGCCTTGCCGACGAAAGCATCGCGCGCGTCCTCGCGCGGCAGAAAAGCAGACAGCTCCAGCCCATCGGGCAACTGCGTCGGCATGTCCTTCGAGGAATGCACGGCAATGTCGACCGCGCGAGCGAGCAGCGCCTCCTCGATCTCCTTGGTGAACAGGCCCTTGCCGCCAGCTTCCGACAGCGGCCGGTCCTGGATGCGGTCGCCGCTGGTCGAGATGACGACGATTTCGAACGCTTCTTGCGGCAAACCATGCGCCGCCATAAGCCGCGCCTGGGTTTCCTGCGCCTGCGCCAGCGCCAGCGGGCTGCCGCGTGTTCCGATCTTCAAGATTGTTTGCATGGCGCGCGGTCCGTGATAACCCCCGGCAGGCGAAGTCGCCTTTTCCGGGCGTCTCCTACCGGGGAATGCCCCGATACACAATCCTTGGGGACAGCGACCAATTGATCCGCGTTCTGGGCATTGAAACGAGTTGTGACGAGACCGCCGCCAGCGTCGTGGCGTTGGAGGGCGATGCCGCGCCCAAAATCCTGTCCAATATCGTGCTGTCGCAGATCGAGGAGCATGCCGCCTTCGGCGGGGTTGTGCCGGAGATCGCCGCGCGCGCCCATGTCGAGGCCCTGGACGGCATTGTCGAGGCAGCCCTTGCCGATTCGGGCGTGGCGCTGGCCGACATCGACGCCATCGCCGCGACCGCAGGTCCGGGCCTCGTCGGGGGCCTCATCGTCGGGCTGATGACGGCCAAGGCGATCGCGGCCGCAACCGGCAAGCCGCTGATCGCCGTCAACCATCTCGAAGGCCATGCCTTGACGGCGCGGCTGACCGATGGGCTCGACTTTCCCTATCTCCTGCTGCTGGTCTCCGGCGGCCACACACAGATCCTGGCCGTGCGCGGCGTTGGCGACTACCAACGCTGGGCGACGACCATCGACGACGCGCTCGGCGAAGCATTCGACAAGACGGCCAAGATGCTTGGCCTACCCTATCCCGGCGGTCCCAATGTCGAGAAGGCGGCGGCATCGGGCGATGCGGGTCGTTTTGCCTTCCCGCGTCCGATGAAGGGATCGGCGCAGCCCGATTTTTCGTTCTCCGGCCTGAAGACCGCCGTGCGCCAGGCGGCGAGCGCGATCGAGCCCTTGAGCGACCGGGACGTCGCCGACATCTGCGCGTCCTTCCAGGCGGCGGTGGCCGACGCGCTGGGCGACCGTGTCTCGCGCGCGCTCGCCCGGTTCCGCCGGGAATTCCCCGACACGGCCGCGCCGGCGCTGGTCGTCGCCGGCGGCGTCGCCGCCAACCATACGATCAAGGCGACGCTGGAACGGCTGTGCGCCGAGGCGCGCTTCGCCTTCGTCGCGCCACCGCTGAAACTTTGCACCGACAATGCGGCAATGATCGCCTGGGCCGGCATCGAGCGGATGCGCGAAGGCCTGGCGCAAGAAAACGGCTTCGATTTCGTGCCGCGCTCGCGCTGGCCGCTGGACAGCATCTCCGCGCCGATGGTCGGCTCGGGCCGGCGCGGGGCCAAGGCATGAACAAGGAGGGCATGAGCAAGGAGGGCAGGAGCGGCATCGAGACCGCGCCAACCGGCTGGCGCGTTGCCGTGCTCGGTGGCGGGGCCTGGGGTACCGCTCTGGCGCTGGCCATGCTGCGCGCCGGCCATTTCGTCCGCCTTTATGCGCGCGACCCGGAGACCGTCGCCGCGATCGATCACGGCGAAAATCGACGCTATCTGCCTGGCATCGCGCTCCAGGCCGGCATCGTGGCGACGAGCAACATCCAAGCCGCGCTCGACGGTGCCGATTGCGTGCTGGCGGTGACGCCGGCGCAATCGTTGCGGGCGATGCTTGCTCACGCCAACGGCCATATGCCGGCCGGCGTCCCGCTGGTGCTATGCGCCAAGGGCATCGAGCGCGATACCGGCGCCTTGCTGTCGGCGATCGTCCGGGAAATCCTGCCGCGGAATCCGGTCGCCGCTCTGTCCGGTCCGAGCTTCGCCACGGACGTTGCCCGGGGCTTGCCGACCGCGGTGGTGGTTGCCGCCCGGGACGAGGCGCTGGCGGCCAAGCTTGCCGCGCGCTTCTCGGCGGAAAATCTGCGCTGCTATTCGAATGATGATTTGATCGGCGTCGAGATCGGCGGCGCCTTGAAGAACGTCTTCGCCATCGCCGCGGGTGCCGTCACTGGCGCCGGGCTTGGCGCCAGTGCCCAGGCCGCCATGGTGACGCGCGGCTTCGTCGAACTGCGCCGCATCGGTGCCGCCTTCGGCGCCAGACCCGAGACGTTGATGGGGCTTTCCGGCCTTGGCGACCTGCTGCTCACCTGCTCGTCCACGCAATCGCGCAACTTCGCCTACGGACTGGCGCTCGGCCAGGGCAAGCCGGTTGGCGGGCTGCCGCTGGCGGAAGGCGTGCCGACGGCGGCGATCGCCGCCCGCATCGCCACCGAGCGCGGCATCGACGCGCCTATCATCGCCGCCGTCGCCGCCATACTGGACGGCACCATCACCATCCGGCAGGCTGTGGCGGCCTTGATGACCCGGCCGCTGAAGACCGAAACCGACGATTGATTCCAGCATCAGGAGACAGAGACATGTTGTTCGCGTTGATTTGCAAGGACAAGCCCGGAAGCACGCAAGTGCGCATCGATACGCGGCCGGAGCACCTCGCTTTTCTCGAAGGGCTGAACAGCGACAAGAAGCTGGCCTTCGCCGGTCCGTTCCTCGACGCCGACGGCAAGTCCAACGGCAGCCTCGTCGTCGTCGAAGCGCCTGACATGGCAGGCGCGCAGGCGCTGTCGGCAGCCGATCCCTATGCCAAGGCGGGACTGTTCGAAAGCGTCGAGGTCCGCCAGTGGAACTGGACCTTCAACAAGCCGGCGGCTAATTAATCGGCACAAGGCTGGAGGAGCAATACGAATGAACTACTGGTTGTTCAAATCCGAACCCTCGGTCTTCTCGTTCGAGGCGTTGAAGGCCAAGGGCAAGGCAGGCACGCAATGGGACGGCGTGCGCAACTATGCGGCGCGCAACAACATGAAGGCCATGCAGATTGGTGATCTCGGCTTCTTCTACCACTCCAACGAGGGGCTGAACGTGGTCGGCATCGCCGAAGTGTGCGCACTGGCTCATCCCGACACCACATCGGACGATCCGCGCTGGGAATGCGTCGACATCCGCGCCTTCAAGGATGTGCCCAACCCGCCGACGCTGGAGCAGGTCAAGGCCAATCCCAAGCTCGCCGACATGGCGCTGGTGCGGCTCGGCCGGCTTTCCGTGCAGCCGGTGACTCCGGCCGAATGGAAGGAAGTCTGCCGCATGGGTGGTCTGACACCGGCTCCGTGACGGTTCTCACGAGCCATAGCGCGGAACGCTTCATCCTCGACAATACGGCGCTGATGGCGCCGCCGCATGTGCCGGAGATTGCGCTGTATCTTGCCGACGAGGCGCATGATCTGTGGCAGCGGACGGAGGACGAGCTGGTCGAGATCGGGCTGCCGCCGCCTTTCTGGGCCTTTGCCTGGGCCGGCGGCCAGGGGCTTGCCCGCCATATCATCGACAACCCGGCCATGGTGCGGGGCAAGCGCGTGCTCGACTTCGCCTCCGGCTCCGGTCTCGTCGCCATCGCCGCAGCCAAAGCCGGCGCGGCAGGGGTGACCGCCGCCGACATCGACCCGTTCTGCGCCACGGCGGTCCGCCTCAATGCGCAAGCCAATGGCGTCGCCGTCGAATTCGTCCAGGATGACTGCGTCGGAACGGATGCGGACTGGGACGTGGTTCTTGCCGGCGATGTCTTCTACGACAAGCCGTTCGCAGACCGGCTGACGCCCTGGTTCGCGGCTCTGAAGCGGCGCGGCGCCGATATCCTGATCGGCGATCCCGGCCGCTCCTATCTGCCGCGGTCGGGGCTGGAACCGCTTGGCGTCTGCCAGGTGCCGGTGACGCGGGCGCTCGAGGATGCCGAAATAAAACGCACCACCGTCTGGCGGTGGAGCACCGAGCGCCCGGCTTGACGCCGCCACTGAACAGGCGTTTCCATGAGCTCCGTATCAGAGGGGAATATCATGGATTTTTCAGCGGTTAACTGGCTGGCGGTGATCGTCGCCACAATCCTGGCGTGGCTGTTCGGCGCCGGCTGGTACACCGGTTTGAGCAAGCCATGGCTGAAGGCTGCAAAACTCGATCCGGCGACCATGAAGAAATCGTTGCTGCCATTCCTCATCTCTTTCATCGCCGAGTTGGTCATGGCGCTTGTGATGGCCCTGGTCGTCGGCGCGGTGACGGGCGGCGAGCCGACATTGCTGGCGGGACTGGTCTTCGGTTTCGTGCTTTGGCTCGGCTTCGTCGCAACCACGCTGTCGGTCAATCATCGCTACGAGAATTTCGGCTGGGACCTGACCGTCATCGACGGCGGCCACTGGCTTGGCGTGCTGTTGATCATCGGCGCCGTGGTCGGCTGGTTCGGTGCCGCGGCGAGTTGAACGCAGCGGCGCCTGCAGGGTGGCGGCCTCCGCTACACCCTGTCCGCGGTTTGGGATTTTGCCATTTCCTCCAGAATCCACGTGCGAAAGGCAACGATACGCGGATCGTTCACCAGTTCCTTGGGATAGACCAGGAAATAGGCGAATTCCGGCGCGACCTTGATGCCGAGTTCGAAAGGCCGCACCAACCTACCTTCGGAAAGGTCGTTGGCCACCATGGCGAAATCGGCGAGCGCCACGGCGCTGCCCTCCATCGCCGCCTGGACCGCGTCGGCCGAGGTGCCGAAAACGATGGTGCGGCTGTCGTCGAAATCGTCGACGCCGGCTGCCGCCATCCACATGCGCCAGTTCGGCCAGGTCACGCCCTGACGCGCCCATTCGATATGGGCAAGCGTGTGATGGAAGAGATCGCGCGGTTCGCGCAGCGGCGGACCTGACGCCAGCAGGCTCGGGCTGCATACCGGGATGATGACGTTGTCGAACAGCCGATGCGCGCAAAGTCCCGGATATCTGCCGGCGCCGAAGCGGATGCCGACATCGACATCGTCAAGGTCGAAATCCCGCAATCCGTAGGCGATGTCGAACCTGAGTTCGATGCCTTCATGTTTTTTTCGAAAATCCTCGACCCGCCGCATCAGCCATTTCGTCGCGAATTGGGCGTCGAGCGTCACTTTCAGCAGCGTCGTGCCGCGCGTCATCTTCTGTGCCCGCGAGACGGCCTTGCCAAGCAGGTCGAGCGCATCGGCAGAGGCCTCGAACAGCACCGTTCCGGCCTCCGTCAGCCGGATGCTGCGGCTGGAGCGCGTGAACAGGACGATGCCGAGCTGGTCTTCGATCTCCTTGATCTGGTGGCTGACGGCGGCTGGTGTCAGGCCGAGTTCGTCGGCGGCCCGGGTGAAATTGAGATGCCGGGCCGCTGCCTCCAGCGTCCTCAGCGCCCGGGTTCCCGGCACCAGGCGGGCTATCAGCGTGGCCCCAGAACAGACGCGGTCATGGCGTCCTGATCCTCAAAGAAAACTTGATAATCCGAAAAGAACTACTCGTTTCTCTCCAATCTTTCAATCGGGCATGATGCGACCATCGAACCAATATCAAACCGGATTTTATGTCCGGATGGAAGGAACCGTATCATGTCTCACATAGCTTTGAGAGCTCCCGCGAGCCGGCTGAACTGGCTGATCGCCGCGTTCGACTGGCTCCGCCAGGCCAAGGTCGCGGCAAGCCTGCCGCAGGACGACATCGAGGACCTGTCGGATCGCCAGTTGCGCGATGTTGGCGCCACGCGCAAAGACGTCTCCCGCGCCATGGACCGCGAACTCGGCCGGCTGGGCCTGCTCGACATCGGCTGGCAGGTAAGGAAAGGGAATAGGAATTAGGAGTAGGCAATAGAAAGAGAACCCTACTGCCTACTGCCTATTCCCTACACCATTCCCTACCTTACCACCCTCACCACCGTCCGGTCCGACAGCAGCGGCAAAAGGCGCGCCATCGTGCGTGCGGTCACCGCGACGCAGCCTTGCGTGGGCGTGAAGCCCGTGCGCGCCAGGTGGAAGAAGATGGCGCTGCCGCGTCCGCGGCGGCGCGGCGTTATATTCCAGTCGAGCACAAGGCAGGCATCATAGAGCCTGTCGTCGCGCCGCATGCGTTCGTGGCTGGCGCCGTAGGGGATCTTGACTGGCCTGTTATAGTTTCGGTCGTCGGGCACTTCGCACCAGCCGAGATCAGGCCCGATTGGCGTCATCGCCAGCCGGGTGATGCGGCCGCTGGAGAAGTGGTCTCCCCGGAAATAACCCGACAGGATCCGCATTTGGCCAAGCGGCGTGGCGCCGTCGCCTTCGCGCTTGCCCGCCGAGATGCCGCCACGCCCCAGCGCGCAGGCAAACACCGTTCTGCCCGCCTGCAGCAGCCCCTGGCTGGGACGGCCGGGCCTCGCCCGCACGGTCAGCACCCGCAGTCCTTTTCGCAAAATTGCGCCGGCTGCATTGCGATCGTGTTTTTTCTTGTATGATCGTGCCACGGAACAAATCACTGTGATCGGCTGTTGTGCCGGTCAGCTTCCGCATAAACAGGCAGCGGTCAACTGAATTTTCTTTTCAAAACAACGGATTGATCCATGACTTCACGAACCATCCTGATCGTCGACGACGATGACGACCTGCGCGGCACGTTGGTCGAGCAATTGTCCCTTTATGAGGAATTCGACGTGCTGCAGGAGTCCACTGCGGCAAAAGGCGTCGCCGCGGCGCGTGGCGGCCTCATCGACCTGCTGATCATGGATGTCGGCCTGCCCGACATGGACGGCCGCGAAGCGGTGAAGATCCTGCGCAAGGGCGGCTACAAGGCGCCCATCATCATGCTGACCGGCCACGACACCGATTCGGACACGATCCTCGGCCTCGAGGCCGGCGCCAACGACTACGTGACGAAGCCGTTCCGCTTCGCGGTGCTTTTGGCGCGCATCCGCGCGCAGCTGCGCCAGCACGAGCAAAGCGAGGACGCCACCTTCTCGGTCGGCCCCTACACCTTCAAGCCAAGCCAGAAGCTGCTGATCGACCCACGCGGCGCAAAGGTGCGGCTGACGGAGAAGGAGGCCTCGATCATCAAATATCTCTACCGCGCCGACCAGAAGGTGGTGACGCGCGACGTGCTGCTCGAGGAGGTGTGGGGCTACAATTCCGGCGTTACCACGCACACGCTGGAAACCCATGTGTATCGCCTCCGCCAGAAGATCGAGCGCGATCCTTCCAATGCGGAAATTCTTGTGACAGAAAGCGGTGGCTACAAGCTGGTTCCTTAAACTTTTTATTATCCAATAAGCGGTCTGGGCGGGGCTGCTTTTGGGTGCGATCCTGTTGGAGCGGGATTCTGGATCGCACCGCAGGGGAGGGATTGGACTGACCGTTCGGGGACACAGCTAGATGGCGCTGGATGATGACATCCGCATCCTGTCAGCCGTGAGGCTTTTCGAGGGCTTCACGCAGGAACAATTGCGCCTGCTCGCCTTCGGCGCCGAGACCATGCTGCTGCAGGCAGACCACAAGCTCTATCGCGAGGACGATATGGCTGATTCGGCCTATATCGTGGTCAGCGGAGAGATCGTGCTCTACCGCGAGCAGACAGGCGAACGCATCCCTATCGGCACGGCCGGCCCCGGCACCATGCTGAGCGAACTGGCGCTGATCGCCGACACCAACCGGCTGACCAGTGCATCGGCCGCGGTCGATTCGGAGGTGATCCGGCTCAGCCGAAAGATGTTCCGCCGCATCCTGGAGGAATATCCGGATTTGGCGGCACAGCTCCACCAGCGCATCCTGGAAGACTTTCAGGCAATGATCCACCGCATCGAGAAGCTGGCGCCGCGCTTTTTCGAGTGAACGGGAGAGACAGGTGGAGTTCCGGCTGGTTCGCGCCACCGAAAATGACCTGCCCTTCATCATGGCGACCGAGCGGCTTGACGCAATTGTCGCCGGAGTGGGAAAAGCGCCGGCCCGGCTGATCAGTCCAGGTTGAACCGCGCGATGACCGGAACATGGTCCGAGGGACGTTCCCAGCCACGCGCCGCCCGCAGGATTTCGTAGCCGGTGAAATCAGGCACCAGGTTCGGTGACGACCAGACATGGTCAAGCCGCCGGCCGCGGTTGGATGCCTCCCAGTCCTGCGCGCGGTAGCTCCACCAGGTGTAGAGCTTCTGTTCTGATGGCACGTTGAGCCGCATCAGGTCGACCCAGTCGCCGGCCAGCCGCATGGCCTCGAAACTCTCCGTCTCGACCGGCGTATGGCTGACCACGTTGAGCAGTTGCTTATGCGACCAGACATCGTGTTCGAGCGGCGCGATGTTGAGGTCGCCGACCAGGACCGAGGCGGACACTTCGCTGTGTTCGGCGCGGATTGCGTTCATCTCGGCGACGAAATCGAGCTTGTGCCTGAATTTGCGGTTGACTTCCGGGTCCGGTTCGTCACCGCCCGCCGGAACGTAGAAATTGTGCAGCAGGATCGTCTTGCCGCCGGCCCGCACGGTCACCGACAAATGCCGGCTGTCGTCGATGTCGCAGAAGCGGCGCTTCTCGACCACCGCGATCGGCCGGCGCGCGACCGTCGCCACGCCGTGATAGCCCTTCTGACCGTGAAAGGCGATGTGCCCGTAGCCGAGCCTGCGGAAGGCCTTTTCGGGGAACAGCTCGTCGGGAACTTTTGTTTCCTGCAGGCAAAGCACATCGGGTGCGTATTCATCGAGCAGGCGCTCGATGATCGGCATGCGCAGGCGAACGGAATTTATGTTCCAGGTGGCGATGGAAAAGGGCATTTGGCGGGTCCGGCGAAAGATCGCCGAACTACTGCCAGCCCCGCGCCATAAAGACAAGCATTGCAGCAGTTGCGGAGGTCGGCGCCGCGCCGCCGAAACTGCACGAAAGGCTTCGCCAGCGCGAGGAAAGCTATCTGGTTTTCGTATTCAGCTCGCGATTGGCCGTATAGTCGATGGCAAACGTGTCGGGAGCGAAGCTGACGCCTTCCTTGGTGTTGAAGATCATCACCGTGGTGTCCTTGCCCTGCGCATCGGTGATCGTCCACTGGCGCAGATCATAGGTCTTCGGATCGAACATCATGGTGATCCGCGCATTGCCGAACACCGACTTGTCCGAGAGCTGGATGGTGGTGAGGTCGTCCTCTTCCTTGACGCTCTTGACGCGGTTTCCGGAGAGATCGATCCGGTCGTCGAGCAACAGTTTCAGCGGCGTCTTCGACAAGGGATAAAGATCGGACGTGTTCAGTTTCTTGTTGAGGATGACCACCGACTTGCCGTCCGAAATCACCCGGAAATTCGAGGATCCGTCATAATTGAAGCGGATCTTGCCCGGTCTTTCCAGGAAGAACTTGCCGCCGGTCTGTTCGCCCTTGGGGCCGAACTGCACGAATTCGCCGCTCATCGACTTAACCGAGGAAAAATGATCGGCGATCTTCTGCGCGGCCGCCGGCACGGCCGCCTGCGCGGATGCCAGCAGCTCGAATCCGGGCACCACGTTGAGGGCGGCAGCGCCCGCGAGCACTAGGCCGAGGCCAAGCAACTGACGGCGCGTCGGGGCAAGATCGCCGAGCGCGGAAAGATCGTTTTTCATGTCGGTCACTCTCATCTTGAATCCTGATTTGTTGTTGTCCTGAACCCCCAGTTGGGCTGAAGTTTGACGGCGCGAACACTGCTTGACCGCTTGAACGCGCCAGAAGGTTCAAAGTTGCCGCCGGTATTTGTCGCGATCAGAATTTGTCCTCTTCGGTCGGCACCAGGATCTCGCGTTTTCCGGCATGGTTGGCGGGGCCGACAATGCCTTCTTTTTCCATCTTCTCGATGATCGAAGCGGCGCGGTTGTAGCCGATGCCCAGACGCCGCTGGATGTAGCTGGTCGAGGCCTTGCCGTCGCGCAACACCACGGACACCGCCTGGTCGTAAGGATCGTCGGAATCCTCGAAATTGCCGCCGCCGCCGCCCGAGCCGCCCTTGCCGGAGGGCTCGTCCTCGTCCTCATCATCGTCCTCGGTGATGGCGTCGAGATATTCCGGCACGCCCTGCAGCTTCAGATGCGCGACGATCTTCTCGACCTCGTCGTCGGAGACGAACGGGCCGTGCACGCGCTGGATGCGGCCGCCGCCGGCCATGTAGAGCATGTCGCCCATGCCGAGCAGCTGCTCGGCGCCTTGCTCGCCCAAGATGGTGCGGCTGTCGATCTTCGACGTCACCTGGAAGGAGATGCGGGTGGGGAAGTTGGCCTTGATGGTACCGGTGATCACGTCGACAGACGGACGTTGCGTCGCCATGATGACATGGATGCCGGCGGCGCGCGCCATCTGCGCCAGGCGCTGGACGGCACCCTCGATGTCCTTGCCGGCAACCATCATCAGATCGGCCATTTCGTCGATGATGACGACGATGTAGGGCATCGGCTCGAGGTCGAGATTCTCGGTCTCGTAAATCGCCTCGCCGGTCTGGCGGTCGAAGCCGGTCTGCACCGTGCGCGAGATCTTTTCGCCCTTCTTCTCCGCCTGTTGGACGCGTGCGTTGAAACCGTCGATATTGCGCACGCCGACCTTCGACATCTTGCGGTAGCGGTCTTCCATCTCCCGCACGGTCCATTTCAGCGCAACCACCGCCTTCTTCGGGTCGGTGACGACAGGCGTCAAAAGGTGCGGGATGCCGTCATAGACCGAGAGCTCCAGCATCTTGGGATCGATCATGATCAGCCGGCATTCCTGCGGCGTCAGCCGGTAGAGCAGCGACAGGATCATGGTGTTGATGGCGACCGACTTGCCCGAGCCGGTGGTGCCGGCGACCAAGACGTGCGGCATCTTGGCGATATCGACGATGACCGCCTCGCCGTTGATGGTCTTGCCCAGCGCCAGCGCCAGCTTGGCCTTGGTGGTCTCGAAATCGCGGCTGGCCATGATTTCCCTAAGATACACCGTCTCGCGCTTGGCGTTCGGCAATTCGATGCCGATGGCGTTGCGGCCCGGCACCACGGCGACGCGGCAGGCGATGGCGCTCATCGAGCGGGCGATGTCGTCGGAGAGGCCGATGACGCGCGATGATTTGATGCCTGGCGCAGGCTCCAGCTCATAGAGCGTGACGACGGGGCCGGGGCGGACATGGATGATCTCGCCCTTGACGCCGAAATCCTCCAGCACGCCTTCGAGCAGGCGGGCGTTCTGTTCCAGCGCGTCTTTCGAGAGGCTCGGGTCGCGCGCGACGTTCTTCGGTTCGGACAGGAAATGCAGCGACGGCATCTCGAATTTTTCCGAGCCGATCAACGAGGTCTGCGCCTCGCGCTGGACGCGCACACCCGGAGCCGGGCGCGGCGCCGGCGCTTCAACGCGCGTGGCGGCATCCGAGCGGAACGGCTGGACTTTGGCGGTGGAAGCCGCGCGACGCTGGACGAGGGGTTCATCGTCGAAATCGACATCGTCATCGCCGGTGTCGAAGCGATCGTCGAAGACGTCATCGTCCGGATCGACGGAAACGCTGCGGTCGTTGACCATGGCGGCGAAGAATTCCGGTTCGACGCGGGCACGGCCATCCGGGCTCATCCGCTGCTCGGCGAACTCGGCCGATTCGACCCGTTCGGCGGCACGCCGCCATGCGCTGGCGCGCGGCTCAATTCCCGGCTCGAATTCGTCCCGCCGCTGCCTGCGGCGCACGGCCCGGCGGTGCATCCAGGCGCGGAACGAAAGCCACCAATGGGTCATTGCGCCGAGCGCCAGCATGCCTTCGTCGCCTTCATCCTCGTCATTGTCGAACAGCAGCTCATCCTCACGCTGATCGGCGGCGGCCGGTTCCTCCATGACGGCGAAACCGTTCTTGCGCGCGATCAGCGCCGAACCGTAGGCGAACAGCCATAGCGCCGGACCGGCCATCAGAATGGCGAGTACGCTGGCCACCAGCCCGGTCGGATAGCCACCGATGACGACGCCCGGAATCTTCAGTACCATGTCGCCGAACACGCCGCCGAGCCCGGTCGGCAGCGGCCAGGTCTTGGGCGGCACCACGCAGCCGGCGATCGCAGCGGCCAGCAGGGCAAAGCCGAACCAGAACAGACCGCGCCTGGGCAGCCTGTCGACGCCACGCGCCGAAAACAGGAGATATCCCCAGATCACGGCCGGAACCAGCGCCGCCACGGCGGCAAGGCCGAAGAACTGCATGGCGATGTCGGAGAAGACAGCACCCGCATAGCCCATGGCGTTGGTGACGGTGTTGGCTGTGGCGTGCGAGAAGCTCGGGTCGGCGACATTCCAGGTGGCCAGGCTGGCGACGCCGAAAGCGGTGAACGCGAACATGCCGGCGCCGACCAGCCGGCCGACCTGGCGTCGCGCGAATGCCTGGATGCCGTGCCCCGTATCGGTCAGCGCGAGCGGTGCTGAAGCCCCTGAACGCATGCTCTTCCCCGTCAGTGATTGCCTGGCCCGAGCGCGTGACGCACTTCGGCAGATTTGGCTGCCAGACTATGCGTGGGAAGGTTAAGGCCGCATTAACCATGGCAAGGGCCCCAGCCGCCTGCCGCAAATAACAATGGCGAGCCTCACGGCCCGCCATTTCTGCATCGGCAACGGCAGGGTGACCAGGCTCGGTGGGCCTGATCCGCCGCGGTCTCAGTTGGCTCCGCCGAGCGCCTGGACGTTGGCGCAGAACTCGGCGTGCGGCTTGCTCATCGCCGCGTCCTGGCATTCCTTCTTCATCGCATCCTGCTTTTCCATTGGCATGGCCATGAAAGCGGTCTTGAATTCCGCCATCGGCTTCATGGTTTTCATGCTGGAATCGGTGAAGAACGGGGCCATATTGTCGGGTTCGTCGAGAGCCCCGGCAAATGCCATGCCGCTGACCATGGAAAGAGCGAGCGCGCCGAGACAGATATTCTTGACGTTCATTGGATAGTTTCCTTCCCTATTGTTTGCAACGACCGCCGAACAGTGGTCGTGCTCGGGAGTTCGATGCCAAAACGGCCGATGTTTCCTCGAAAATCTCAATCACGCAAACGTGATTGCGCTCGTCCAACCAAACGGGCTCCAAAAAAGAGGCCCGGAGCGATCCGGGCCTCAAGGCGTGAGCACCTTGCGGAGCGTCACGACGGGATTTCAAAACAGTTCCGGAAGACGTGCAGCGGTTTTCCGTACGTGATTACCGAAAGAGATGGGACCGGCGGGAGGAGGTCCGCCGGTCCCATGGCAAAGAGGCCTTACGGCACCACTTCGCCGTGCTGGCTGATGTCGAGACCCTCGACCTCCTCCTGGGTCGACGGACGCAGGCCGACGAGCGCCTTGACGATGTAGAGGATGACGAAGGTGGCGATTGCCGTCCACAGGATGGTGAAGACGATGCCGTAGAGCTGCTTGCCGATCGACGCGCCCGAGGAGAGGCTGTTGATTGCCGGGTCGGCGAGCACGCCGGTCAGCAATGCGCCGACCACGCCGCCGACGCCATGGACACCGAAGGCATCGAGCGAGTCGTCATAGCCGAACATGTGCTTTACCTTGACCGCCGAGATGTAGCAGACGACGCCGGCGACGATGCCGACGATGAAGGCGCCCGTCGGGTTGACGAAGCCGGAAGCCGGCGTCACCGCGACAAGGCCGGCGACGGCGCCGGAGATGATGCCGAGCACTGAGGGCTTCTTGGCGACGATCCATTCGGCGAACATCCAGGCCAGCGCCGCTGCTGCGGTGGCAACCTGGGTGTTGAGCATCGCGGCACCGGCGAGGCCGTCGGCGGCGAGTTCCGAACCGGCGTTGAAGCCGAACCAGCCGACCCACAGCAGCGAAGCGCCGATCACGGAATAGACCAGGTTATGCGGCGCCATGTTGGTGGTGCCGTAGCCTTCGCGCTTGCCCAGGACCAGGGCGCAGACGAGACCCGCGACACCGGCATTGATATGGACGACCGTGCCGCCGGCGAAGTCGAGCACGCCGGCAGCGCCGAGGAAGCCGCCGCCCCAGACCCAATGCGCGATCGGCGCATAGACGACCAGCAGCCACAGCGCCATGAAGATCAGCAGGGCCGAGAACTTCATGCGCTCGGCAAAGGCGCCGGCGATCAGGGCCGGGGTGATGATGGCGAAGGTCATCTGGAACATCGAGAAGACGAATTCAGGGATGTTGGCCACGCCCGGCGCCCACAGCGTCGAGGTGGTGATGCCGTGATGGAAGAATTTCGAGAAGCCGCCGAGATAGGCATTCATGCCGCCGCCGTCGGAAAAGGCCAGCGAATAGCCGAACATGAACCACAGCACCGTCACCAGGCAGGTGATGGCGAAGCTCTGCATGACGGTGGCAAGCACGTTCTTCTTGCGCACCATGCCGCCGTAGAACAGTGCCAGGCCGGGGATGGTCATCATCAGCACCAGCGCCGTCGAAGTCAGCATCCAGGCGGTGTTGCCGGTGTCGAGCACCGGGGTGGGAGCGGCCGGGGCAGCGGCAGCCGCGGCCGGAGCCGCTTCCTGCGCGAGGGCGGCGACGCTGCCCAACGCTGCGAGAGCGAGCGAGCCAAAAAGGGCGGCGCGTCCCGTCTTCTTCAAGGTGGAAGGAATATTCATTGAACTCTCCATTGGAATACGTGTTCGCCGCTTCAGAGCGCGTCGGTGTCTGTTTCGCCGGTGCGGATGCGCACCGCCTGGTCGATGCCGAAAACGAAGATCTTGCCGTCGCCGATCTGACCGGTCTTGGCGGCTGCGGTGATGGCCTCCACGGCCTTGTCGACCATGTCGGCGCTGACCGCGACCTCGATCTTGATCTTCGGCAGGAAACTGACCGCGTATTCCGCACCGCGATAGATTTCCGTGTGCCCCTTCTGACGCCCGTAGCCTTTGACTTCGGTGACGGTCAGGCCCTGGATGCCGACGGCGGTAAGCGCTTCGCGTACCTCGTCGAGCTTGAACGGCTTGATGATTGCCATCACGATTTTCATAAGGTTTCACCCTTTTGCTGTTGCGGTCCCCCGCGTTTGCACACCTTCACCGATCCCGAGGAGCCGGAGAGTGCCGACGAGGATTCAAGCTCCGTGCCAATTGCCGAAGCAGCGTGTTAACTGGTTGTAAACAAAGGAATTGACGCGCCCGCAATCGCACCGTGCCGATGGGCGCGGCACAGCTTCTGCTCAATAATTAAGCAATTTTCTGAAAACGCCTATTTGGCAGGCTTTGGTCGAAAGGACTGCTCAACGCTTGAGCCGGATCAAGCCTTCCTGGGCCATCGAGGCGATCAGCGTGCCGTCGCGGGCATAAAGCGTGCCGCGGCTGAATCCGCGCGATCCCGAGCTCGAGGGGCTGTCCTGCGCGTAGAGCAGCCAGCCGTCAAGCGAATGCGGGCGGTGGAACCACATCGAATGGTCGAGGCTGGCCGCCTGGATGTCGGGATCGAACAGCCCGCGCCCATGCGCGAAGGTCGAGGTGTCGAGCAGCGTCATGTCGGAAAGGTAGGCGAGCAACACCGATTGCAGCGCGCGGTCGTCTGGGACGGGACCGGCGAGGCGGATCCAGACATTCTGCCGGGGCGGCAGCTTGTCACGGCTTTCATAGTGCTGGAGATTGACCGGCCTGAGCTCCAGCGGCCGCTCGCGCGCCCAGAAGCGTCGCACCGCTTCCGGCACCCGGTCGGCCTTTTCGAGCAGTTGGCGCTGCGTCTTCAGCCCTTCCGGCGGCGGCACGTCGTCGGGCAAAGCGAACTGGTGCTCCAGCCCCTTCTCATCGACCTGGAACGAGGCCTCCAGCGAGAAGATCGCGTTCCCGTGCTGGATCGCCAGCACCCGGCGGGTGGTGAAGGAGCCGCCGTCGCGGATGCGGTCGACCTCGTAGATGATCGGCACCTTGATGTCGCCCGGCCGCATAAAATAGCCGTGCAGCGAATGCACGTAGCGGTCGGGCTCGACGGTCCGCTGCGCCGCCACCAGCGCCTGGGCGATGGTCTGGCCGCCGAACACGCGCTGCCACTCCACCTGGGGGCTGCGACCACGATACAGATTGTGTTCCAGCCTCTCGAGGTCGAGAATGCGCAGAAGCTCGTCCATGGCCGCCGTCATGTGTCGTGACCTCGCCTCAAGATTTCCTCGGCGGGTTTCCGACAGGAAGGACGGGCCGTCAAGGGCGGATGGCAGGCTGGCTTGCAAGGAGCGAAGACCATGGAAGGCAAGGCAGAGGCGAAAACCAGGTCCGGGCTCGATGTTCTGGTCGCCGGCGCCGGCTATGTCGGCCTGGCTGCCGCCGTGTCGCTGAAACAGGCGCAACCGGAGCTTGCCGTGGCCCTGGTCGATGCCGCACCCGCCGGCTCCTGGCAGAGGGACGGGCGTGCCTCGGCCATTGCGGCGGCCGCCTGCCGCATGCTCGAGCGGCTCGGCGTCTGGGCCGAGATCGCGCCGGAGGCGCAGGCAATCACCGAGATGATCATCACCGATTCGCGTGCCGCCGATCCTGTGCGCCCGGTCTTCCTCACTTTCGACGGCGAGGTGGCGCCGGGCGAGCCCTTCGCACATATGGTGGCCAACCGGGTGCTGAACGGCGCCTTGCGCCGCAGCGCCGAACAGCTCGGCGTCGACATCATCGAAGGCGTTGCCGTGCAAGGGTTCGAAACCAATGGTGCAGGCATCACCGTGCATTTGGCCGACGGCGCGACGCTGAAGGCGCGGCTGCTGGTCGCCGCCGACGGCGTCAATTCGAAGCTGCGTGACATGGCCGGCATCAAGACGGTGAAGTGGGAATACGGCCAGTCCGGCATCGTCTGCACCGTGGCACATGAACGGCCCCACAACGGCCGTGCCGAAGAGCATTTCCTGCCCGCCGGCCCCTTCGCCACGCTGCCGCTGAAGCCGGGCGAGGACGGCTCCAACCGCTCGTCGATCGTCTGGGTCGAGCGGTCGGAAGATGCTCAGACGCTGGTCGCCGGCGACGACCTCCTCTTCGAGCATGAGCTGGAACAGCGTTTCGGCCTCAAGCTTGGCGAGATCCGCGTCGCCGACAAGCCGCGCGCCTGGCCGCTGGGTCTTACCATCGCGCGCGCCTTCGTCGCGCCGCGCGTGGCGCTTGCCGGCGATGCCGCCCACGGCATCCATCCGATCGCCGGCCAGGGCCTCAATCTCGGCTTCAAGGATGTCGCCGCCCTGGCCGAGGTGATCGTCGAGGCCGACCGGCTGGGCCAGGATATTGGCGCGCTCGACGTGCTCGAGCGCTACCAGCAATGGCGTCGTTTCGACACGGTGCAGATGGGCGTCACGACAGATGTGCTGAACCGGCTGTTTTCCAACGACATCGGTCCGCTGCGCGCGGTGCGCGATATCGGCCTCGGCCTGGTCGAGCGCATGCCGCGGCTGAAGGAATTCTTCATCCGCCAGGCGTCGGGGCTTTCAGCCGGCACGCCGCGCCTTTTGAAGGGCGAGGCGATCTGACCCGCCGCGCCATCTATGACCCGGGCACGTCATAGATCGCCCGGACCTCGATCGTGCCGAGTTCGGCCAGCGGAATGCCGCCGGCGATGTCCAGTGCCTCCTGGAGGTCCTTCGCCTCGATCATGACGAAGCCGAGCAACTGCTCCTTGGTTTCGGCGAACGGGCCGTCGGTGACCAGCCGCTTGCCCTTGCGACGGCGCACGGTCTTCGAGGTCTTCACCGATTGCAGCGCCTGCGCGACGATGAGCTTGCCTTGTTGGTCCAAGGACCGGTCATAGGCCAGCGAATCGGCGTCGAGCTTGGCCGATCCTTCCGGGGTGAGCGCGTAGAGGTCTTTCTCCTCACCATAGACCAGGCAGACATATTTCATTTCGCGCTCCCTTGCTGCGATGAATCATAGGATGCGGTGACGAGCGTGTCAGCCTTGCTTTCGACCGCTGCCGCATGGTCGAGAAGGCATGCCGCGACCGCGATGATGGCGACAGCCGCCAGCAGCCTGCGGACACCGGACGGCGGTGGCTCCAGCCAGAAGTCTTGCCGTCGTTGAGCCTTGCGGCCCGGGGTCTTCCATATTGCGAAAAACAGATTGTCCATGTGAACCTCCATCCGGCCACAATCCCGTGGTCGCCCGCAGGACGGCCGGGCCGAATGGAAGCCGACATTTTTGCACGCGGTTTTTTTTCGAAAGGAATGAACCGTCATCACGCCGTGGTCCAAACAGCGCAGTGGTCTTCGCGCATGCCCGCGTTATAGTTGGCCGGACGCTGAGCTCACCTGGACAAGTTCACGACAACCAAGGAGGAATTCATGGACCGCACCGCAACCGCCGTCTGGAAGGGCAATCTGAAGGACGGCAAAGGCACGCTCGACAGCCAGAGCGGGACCCTGAACGGCACGCCCTATTCGTTCAAGGCACGCTTCGAGGACGAGAGCGGCAAATCCGGCACCAATCCGGAAGAGCTGATCGCGGCCGCGCACGCCGGCTGCTACGCCATGCAGCTGTCGCATTTCCTGGCCGAGAACGGCACCCCGGCAGCCGAGCTCGACGCCAAGGCCGTGGTGACGCTGGTTCCCGGCACCGGCATCACGGGCAGCGCGATCACCCTTGTCGGCAAGGTGCCCGGCATCGACGCCGCGAAGTTCAAGGAATTGGCCGAGAAGGCCAAGGCCGAATGCCCTGTTTCCAAAGCGCTGGGCGCCATCAACGTATCGCTCGACGCCAGGCTCGGCTGAGACCCCGGCATCCCGGCGCGCATGGTCGCGCCGGGCACCCTCGAGCGCTCAGGCGCCCAGCGCGTCGAGCCGGGCGCGAAGGGCTGCGACTTCCTGCTCCAGCGCCTCCACTCTCGCTTCGAGGTCGGAAGCGGGCACGGCCGATGCAGTGCGCTGCGCCGACAGGGCCGCAACGTCAACCGGCCCGGCGAGGAGATGCACATAGCGGTCCTCGCGTTGGCCTGGACCGCGCGGGATTTCCTGAACGAGCGGCGGTCGACGGCCGATCAGCATATCGAGTTCACCGCGCAAATCCTCGATCGATGAAAACCTTGCCATGCGCTCGCTGCGTGCCAACAATTCATGCGCCGTCTGCGGCCCGCGCAGCAAAAGCAGGCCGACCAAGGCGGTCTGCGGCGTGGTCAGCGAGAAGCGCTGCGCCATCTGGTGCTCGTAGCGCTCGACGCGGGAGCCGAACATCTGCCGCACCAGCCCCTTCTGCTCGAGCAGCTTTAGCGCCCGGTGCACCTCTGTCTGCTCCAGCGCCATGCCGGGCTCGCGCGCCGTCTTCTGGTTGGCGGCGGCAAGCGCTGCGTTGAGGGTCAACGGATAGACGTCCGGCGTCAGCTCCTTCTTCTCGATGAGGCAGCCGAGCACACGCGCTTCGGGAGGAGACAGGATGGGGAGGTCCGTCATTGGATTGCAATCCTTTTTGAAGCTGGCAAGACAGCGCCCCTTTTGTCCTGCCGGAGAAAGGGGGCGCGAAGGATCGCTGCGTTCAAGATTGCCGCGAGCGAGCGCCTAAACCCTTCTCTCCACCATCATCTTCTTGATTTCCGCGATCGCCTTGGCCGGATTCAAGCCCTTGGGGCAGGTCTGCGCGCAGTTCATGATGGTGTGGCAGCGATAGAGCCGGAAGGGGTCCTCGAGATTGTCGAGCCGCTCGCCCGTGGCCTCGTCGCGGCTGTCGATCAGCCAGCGATACGCCTGCAGCAAGGTTGCCGGGCCGAGATAACGGTCGCCGTTCCACCAATAGCTCGGGCAAGAGGTCGAGCAACAGGCGCATAATATGCATTCGTAGAGCCCGTCGAGCTTCTCGCGCTCCTCATGGCTCTGCAGCCATTCCTTGGCCGGCTGCGGTGAGACCGTCTTCAGCCACGGTTCGATCGAGGCGTGCTGGGCGTAGAAATTGGTGAGATCGGGCACCAGGTCCTTGATGACGGGCATATGCGGCAGCGGGTAGATCTTGACAGCACCCGATATGTCGTCGCAGCCCTTGGTGCAGGCGAGCGTGTTGGAGCCGTCGATATTCATGGCGCAGGAGCCGCAGATGCCTTCCCGGCAGGAGCGGCGCAAGGTCAGCGTCGGGTCGATCTTGTTCTTGATCCAGAGCAGCGCATCCAGCACCATCGGCCCGCAATCGTCCATGTCGACGAAATAGGTGTCCATGCGCGGGTTCTCGTCATCATCCGGCGACCAGCGGTAGATGCGGTATTCCCTGAGATTGGTCGCGCCTTCCGGCTTCGGCCAGGTCTTGCCCTGCTGGATCTTCGAGTTCTTGGGGAGCGTGAGTTCGACCATTACCTCAGGTCCTTTCGGATGACGCGGCGGGACGTCATTTCAATACACCCTGGCCTTGGGCGCGATCTTGGCGAGACTGATGCCGCCGTCCTTTTCGGCCAGCAGCGGTTCGGTGTGCACCGGACGGTAGGAGAGCGTCACCTCACCGGTCTCGCTCAGATGGGCGAGCGTGTGCTTGCGCCAGTTGGCGTCGTCGCGGGCCGAGAAATCCTCCCGCGCGTGCGCGCCACGGCTCTCCTTGCGCGCCTCGGCGCCGTAGACCGTGGTGATGGCGTTGGCCATCAGGTTTTCCAGCTCCAGCGTCTCCACCAGGTCGGAGTTCCAGATCATCGAGCGGTCGAAAACCTTTATGTCCTTGAGCTCGCCCCAGATCTGCGAAATGCGCTTGCAACCGTTCTCCAGCGATTCCTGCGTGCGGAACACCGCCGCGTCTTCCTGCATGGCGCGCTGCATCTTTTCGCGCAGAACCGCCGTCGGCGTCGAGCCGTTGGCGTGACGCAGCCGGTCGAAGCGGTCCATGATCTTCTCGACCGAGGCCTGGTTGGGCGACGGGATTGCCGACTTGCGGTCGATGACCTGGCCGGCACGGATCGCCGCCGCGCGGCCGAACACGACCAGGTCGATCAGCGAGTTCGATCCCAGCCGGTTGGCGCCGTGCACCGAGGCGCAGCCGGCCTCGCCTACCGCCATCAAGCCGGGCGAGACCCGATCGGGATTAAGGATCGTCGGGTTGAGCACCTCGCCCCAGTAATTGGTCGGCACGCCGCCCATATTGTAGTGCACCGTCGGCAGCACCGGAATCGGCTCCTTGGTGAGATCGACGCCGGCGAAGATCTTTGCCGATTCCGAGATGCCGGGCAGCCGCTCGTGCAGCACCGCCGGATCGAGATGATCGAGGTGCAGGAAGATATGGTCCTTGTTCTTGCCGACGCCGCGGCCTTCGCGGATTTCCAGCGTCATGCAGCGCGAGACGACATCGCGCGAGGCAAGGTCCTTGGCCGACGGCGCGTAGCGCTCCATGAACCGCTCGCCCTCGGAGTTGACGAGATAGCCGCCCTCGCCGCGCGCGCCTTCCGTGATCAGGCAGCCGGCGCCGTAGATGCCGGTCGGGTGGAACTGCACGAACTCCATGTCCTGTAAGGGGAACCCCGCCCGCGCGGCCATGCCGCCGCCGTCGCCGGTGCAGGTGTGGGCCGACGTCGCCGAGAAATAAGCGCGGCCATAGCCGCCTGTCGCCAGCACAACCATCTTGGCCGAGAAACGGTGGATGGTGCCGTCGTCGAGATTCCAGGCGACGACGCCTGTGCATGTGCCGTCCGGCTCCATGATCAGGTCGAGCGCGAAATACTCGATGAAGAACTGCGCGTTGTTCTTCAGCGACTGGCCGTAGAGCGTGTGCAGGATGGCGTGGCCGGTGCGGTCGGCGGCCGCACAGGTGCGCTGCACGGGCGGGCCATCGCCGTAATTCATCATGTGGCCGCCGAACGGCCGCTGGTAGATCTTGCCCTCTTCCGTGCGCGAGAACGGCACGCCGTAGTGCTCGAGTTCGTAGACGGCGGCCGGCGCTTCACGCACCAGATATTCCATGGCGTCGACATCGCCCAGCCAGTCCGAACCCTTGACGGTGTCGTACATGTGCCACTGCCAGGAGTCCGGGCCCATGTTGGAAAGCGAAGCGGCAATGCCGCCCTGCGCCGCCACCGTGTGCGAGCGGGTCGGGAAAACCTTGGTGATACAGGCGGTGCGCAGGCCCTGTTCGGCCATGCCCAGCGTAGCGCGCAGTCCCGCGCCCCCGGCACCGACGACCACGACGTCGAATTTGTGGTCGACATAGGTATAGCCTGCCGTATTGGCTTCTTTCGCGTCCTTGGCCAAAACGTCAGCCTCCGAATGCCAGTTTGAGCAGGGCGAAGAGCGAAGCCACGCCGACCGCTACGGTGAAGAAAGTGTTGAGGGCGATCAGCGCCAGCTTCATGCCTTCGCCATGCACGTAATCCTCGATGATCACCTGCATGCCGATCCGCATGTGATAAAGCGGCGAGATGAGCACAAGGGCCATCATCAGCGCCACGAGCGGGTTGGCGAGCGCTGCCCGCACCTCCGCATAACCGGCGCCGTTGAGCGCGACCAGGAACCCGGTGAAGAACAGGATCAGCGGGATGTTGGCGATTGCCGTGAGGCGCTGGCGCCAGAAATGCCCGGTGCCTTCGCGGGCGGACCCCAGGCCGCGGACTTTCGCCAGCGGCGTGCGCATGTCGGTCTTTCCAGTGCTCATGGTCAGGCTCCTCGCGCCATATAGCCGGCGATCCAGATCAGCAGCGTGAGCAGGACCGAGCCGGCCAGGGTCGCCCAGGCGATCTTGGAGGCGGTATGCTTTTCGAGACCGGCGCCGGTATCCCAGATCAGGTGGCGCACGCCGCCCAGCATGTGATGCATGAGCGCCCAGGTGTAGCCGAACAGGATCAGCCGTCCGAGCCAGGTTCCGAAGGCCCAGCTCACCCAATCGAAAGTGGCTTGCGAGCTCGCCGCCGCCATCAGCCATATCGCGACCAGGAGCGTGCCGAAATAGAGCGCGCCGCCGGTGATGCGATGGATGATCGACATCGTCATGGTGATCGGCGGCCGGTACACGCTGAGGTGCGGCGAAAGCGGCCGTTCACGTCTGGCGAATTCGCGGGTGGCTGGTGATTTGCTCATGGCTCCCCCAGTTCGGCGTTCCTGGAGCCTCAGGTGGAAATGCGGCATTGCCGCTTCCGGTTGCGACTTCGGACAGCCGGTTTCTAATGCTCTTTTTGCACCGCGTCAAAGCCAGAAAACCGTTTCGAAAACGTAATTTAGTCTGATTAAAAGGCAGGTCCGGGCTTCAATCGATTAGGCGTCGACGATGCCAAGCCGGCCCGTTCTCGCTGCGGTGCAGCATATATGTGGCGGGCGCGGGCTTCGGCTCAGCGGGTGCAGGTCAGCGGCGCGAGCCCGCTTTCATCACCAGCGCCTCGCGACCGTCGATCACGATCGCGTCATGTGCCTCGTTAACCATGTTTATCAAGACATGGGTGAGAACCGCGCCAGCCTCTTAACAAAGGTTAAGAAAAGGTTAATTTCCGATTCGAGGAGGCTTTGTCTCCAACATGGAGGACGCCATGCGTTCTAATTCGGGCAGATCGCGCCTTGCGGCGCTCACAGTGGCGGTATTGGCCGTCGGCTTCGCCGCGCCGGCGCTGGCGGACGGACGCCACCAGGATCGGGTCTACGCCGATTCCTTCGGCAATCTCGTCATCGACAGTGCCGCCGGCTACAAGCGCATCCTCGTCGGCGAAGGCAAGCTCGCCAAGCAGCTGTCCGACTATACCAGCGCCGGCCAGCCCAAGGTGATCTACGAGAACGGGGCTGACGAGATGTCGGGCTATGGCGACTGCTATCGGCCGCCGGTGTTCGTGAAGGGGCGCAGTTATATGTATGGCCTCTCCGACGGCGAAATGCCCGAGCTCAGCCCCTGCCGCTGAACAGCGCCACGGCCTCTGGCCTGGCTGGCCCGGCGGGAACGCGCACGCAGTCGCGCCCGGCATCCTTGGCCTGATAGAGCGCTTCATCGGCACGCCGCATCAGATCGGAAAAATGCTCGCCGGCATGAAGCTCGGCGACGCCGAAGCTTGCCGTGCAGCGATTGTCGGCGGGGAGCCCGTCGATGGGCAGCGTCCCGAAGGCGCTGCGCGCGCCTTCGGCGAACAGCCGCGCGGCGGCAAGGTTGGTGCCTGGCAGGATGATGGCGAACTCCTCGCCGCCTATACGACCGGCGACATGGTGGCCGGCCGCGGCCTCGCGCAGGAAGCGGGCAAAGGCCTCGATGACCCGGTCGCCCGAGGCATGGCCGTAATTGTCGTTGATGGACTTGAAGTGGTCGAGATCGGCGATGACCAGCGCGACTGGGACGCCCCGGCGCGCCGCTTCCCCCAGCGCCCTCTCGGCGTGACGCTCGAAGCCGCCGCGGTTGAGGAGCCGCGACAGCGTGTCCGTTTCCGATTTCGACGTCGCCTCGGCGAGCACGTCGCGCACCAGTATGGCCAGCGCCAGCAAGGCCAGCGCCACGCCGAACACGGTGCCGAGCGATTGCGATACCAGAGCATAGCTGGTCTGCAGATAGGATTGCGGGGCGGCGCCGCGGCCGCCAAGCGCATCGGCGATGAATGGCTTGCTGGCGAACTGCGCGGCGCTGGCCGCCAGCACCGCCATCAGCATCCGGTCGAGCCGGTCACGCCTTTGCCTGGACGACCAGACGATGCCGAACCCGGTTAGCTGCATGACGGCGTAGGGCAGTTGGTACGCCATCTTGCTGGCAAGGGACTGGCGCGGCAGATCCTGGGCGAAATAGACCGCGACAGAGGCAAAGGCCAGGACCAGGAGCATCGCCGACCAGGGCGGCGTCACGCCGTATCTATGCGCAAGCCCGCCGTTGAAGGCGATGGTGGCGCCAAGGAAAACGGCGAAGGCTGCGACGACCACCAGCCGCGCATTGTCGAAGGCGGGGATGCTGAATTCAACGACGAAATAGGCCATGCCCAGCACATAGCCGAACGCCAGCCAGCGTGCCGAGACGCGTCCGATGTCATAGACGGCGATCGCCATGAAGGCCGCCGCCAGCAGCCCGGCAACGAATAGATTGATGACAAGGATGAAGTCCGCGCCGCCCATGATTTCCCAAGCCCCTGACGGCAGCAAACCATCGACGGGCGAAAAAGAAGTTAACGTGAGGTCATACCGCGGGCTCGCGCACGCCTCGGAGATTGGCCGAACGATGTTTGCCATCGCCCTTCAGGGCGAAGTAAGGAACGAAGCGGTGCGGCGCGGGTCCTGGATGATGAAGGCGTCGGCCGATCGCCTTCAGCCGGCTTTGAGCGGCTCCGGCACAAACAGCGTTTCCGGCCGCTCATAGGACAGGCGCACGCTGTCGCGGCCGTTCTTCTTGGCCTTGTAGAGGGCCTCGTCGGCGCGGCGCATCAACGGCTCCAGAGCTTCGTCGCCGCTGCGCGCCGCCACGCCGAAACTGGCGGTGACCTTGGTGCCGGGCGGAAGTCCGTCGACGCCGCCGGCCGAGTAGGCCACGCGCACGGTCTCTGCGAGCAGCCGCGCGGCGGCAAGGTCGGTCAAGGGCAGGAGCACCGCGAATTCCTCGCCGCCGATACGTCCGGCCTCACCGCGCGCACCGGCGGCGGCGCGAAGCTTGGCGGCGAAGTCGGCGATCACCCGGTCGCCCGCGGCATGCCCATGCAGGTCGTTGAGCGCCTTGAAGTGGTCGAGATCGGCCAGCACAAGGGCCACCGGCAATTTCGCCGCCGCGCAGCGTTGCAAGAGCAGTGCCGCCCGTTGCTCGAAGCCGCGCCGGTTGAGGAGGCGAGACAGCGGATCTGTGTAGGTTTCGACCTTCAACGCCTTCATCACGTCGAGCGCGGCGGCGGAGAACAGGCAAAGCGCGATCAGCAGCGACAGCAGCGCGTGCGACAGCAACGCCGTCGTCCAATAGGAGGATGTATAGAGCTCGTCATAAGTCGCGAAAGGCCCGTGCGCGACGATGACGGCAAGCGTGCGCACGAAGAAATTCAGCCCCGCGAGCAACGCCAGGACGAACAGGATCTTTTCCGTCGGGCCATTGCCACGCACCTTGCGCAATTCGGCGGCCGCCACCAGGCTGATGCCGCCGAGCGCGAAATTGATGACGAGGACCCGCCATGTCAGGTCCGGCTGGACGAACAGGAACCAGCAAAAGGCGGCCATGCCGCCGCTCGCCAAGACGCAAAGCCCGGCATAGGGCACTCGCTGGCCATGCCGCGCCACGATCGCGCCGGCCAGGCAGGATCCGGCAACGCAGAAGCATAGGTTGGAGAGCAGCTTCGACGGTGCCAGGCCAACGGGCAGCGTGAAATGCTGGAACAGGAACCCGGCCGCCGCAAGCGAATAGCTTACCGCCAGCACGGCCAGATAGGGACGGTGGCGCTGATAGAACCAAAGCACGAGGAACGCCGCGCCAAGGGCCAGCGCGATCGTCGGGTTGAGCAACGCTATCAGCAGGCCGGTGTCCAAAGGACCGTGACTTCCCCTCGCTTGACGTCGGGGAAGACCTTAGGGGCAAGCCCAAACAAGCGGTTAAGCGAAAGCGAATATGTGTCACGCGGGTGCGGAGCGTGACGTGGAACCGGCGCGCCGGACCTGCGTTTGTCCAGCGCAGAAGAGGAACCGATAATGGCCGATACAATCACCCTGACCGATCACGAGGCAATCCGTTCATGGGCCGCGTCACGCGCCGGCTTTCCGGCCATTGTCGACGTGTCGCCCGAAGCCGGCACGCAGGCGATGCTGCGGCTGGTGTTCGGCCAGCACGCCTATGAGGACGAAGACCAGCCGGAGCGCCCGATCAATGCCGGAGGTTATGAGCTGGTCGAGTGGGACGAATGGCTCAAACTCTTCGATGAACGCGGACTGGCCCTGGTGGTCGCCGCCGAAGAACCGGGGCGCCGCGAGCAGTTCCACGAGATCATCCGCCGCGACGACCGGTGAAGCTCCAACATGCTCTGGACGCTCAAGCAGAAGGCCCGGATCGCATCGCGGTCCGGGCCCTTGCGTTTCGATCGAACCAGCCGCGATTTACTTCCAGTCGCGAATATCGACGAAGTGGCCGGCGATCGCCGCCGCCGCAGCCATGGCCGGCGACACCAGATGGGTGCGCCCCTTGAAGCCTTGCCGGCCCTCGAAATTGCGGTTCGAGGTCGAGGCGCAGCGCTCATGCGGCTTCAGCCGGTCGTCGTTCATGGCAAGGCACATCGAGCAACCCGGCTCGCGCCAGTCGAAGCCGGCGGCGAGGAAGATCTTGTCCAGCCCTTCGGCCTCGGCCTGTTCCTTGACTAGGCCGGAGCCCGGCACGATCATGGCGTTGACGCGCGGATTGACTTTTCGGCCCTCGACCACCTTGGCGGCGGCGCGCAGATCCTCGATGCGGCCGTTGGTGCAGGAGCCGATGAAGACACGGTCGAGGGCGATGTCGGTGATCTTCGTTCCCGGCGTCAGGCCCATATAGTCGAGCGCGCGCTGCTTTGAGGTGCGCTTGTTTTCGTCGGTGATGTCTTCCGGGTTCGGCACAATCCCTTGCACCGAGACAACATCCTCCGGGGAAGAGCCCCAGGAGACGATCGGCGGCAGTTTGGCCGCATCGAGCACGATCACCTTGTCGAAATGCGCGCCTTCGTCGGATTGCAGTGTCTTCCAGTAGGCGAGCGCGGCGTCCCAGGCGGCGCCCTTGGGCGCGCGCGGCTTGTCCTTGACATAGGCGAAGGTCGTCTCGTCAGGTGCGATCAGGCCGGCGCGCGCGCCGCCCTCGATCGACATGTTGCAGATCGTCATGCGGCCTTCCATCGACAGCGAGCGGATCGCCTCGCCGGCATATTCGATGACATAGCCGGTGCCGCCGGCGGTGCCGATCTCCCCGATGATGGCGAGGATAATGTCCTTGGCGGTGACGCCTTCCGGCAACTGGCCGTCGACGCGCACCAGCATGTTCTTGGCCTTACGCTGGATCAGCGTCTGCGTCGCCAGCACGTGCTCGACCTCCGACGTGCCGATGCCGTGCGCCAGCGCGCCGAAGGCGCCGTGGGTGGAGGTGTGGCTGTCGCCGCAGACGATGGTCATGCCGGGCAAGGTGAAACCCTGCTCCGGCCCGATGATGTGGACGATGCCCTGGCGGATGTCGTTCTCGGAATAATATTCGACGCCGAAATCCTTGGCGTTCTTGGCCAGAGCCTCGACCTGGATGCGGCTTTCCTCGTTCTTGATGCCGAACTTGCGCTCGGGCGAGGTCGAGACGTTGTGGTCGACCACGGCCAGCGTCTTTTCGGGATGACGGACTTTGCGGCCACTCATGCGCAGGCCCTCGAAGGCCTGCGGGCTGGTCACCTCATGGACGAGGTGGCGGTCGATATAGAGCAGGCAGGTGCCGTCGTCCTGGCGGTCGACGACGTGGTCGTCGAAAATCTTGTCATAAAGGGTGCGCGGTGCGCTCATGTGCGTAAATCCGTCGATATGAGAAAGGGAAGGGCAGACGCCGAGATGTCAGGCGAAACGAGTTGATCAGTCGGCCCGCGTAAGTCGGCTGGTCGGCGCGCCACAGACGCGCGCGGAGAAGCGCGACGGCAGGCGTTTTCTGTCCTGCAGCACGAACCCCTTGTAGGCCGGATCGCCAAAAAGCTCTTCCATGGCGGGGTAGATAGCAATGTTTTGGCTTTTCGGCAATTGGCGGTGGCTGCGCGGGACCTGGGTTCCTCGTCCTCGCGTCCACGCCTCCGGGGGATGCGCACCAAGCTTGGCGGACCCGCGGTTCAAAGCACCTCGAAGACAAACGTCTTCACCAGCGCATCCGGCTCGGCAATCGCATAGCAGCGGAACCACGGGCTTTGCTCCATCAGCCGCCATTTTCCCGTCCGTTCCAGCTCGTCGAAGACGGCCTGGAAACCACCGCTCTCGAACACCTGGTCGCGCACGGTGAAGATGGCGTGGCCGCCTTTCTTCGTGACGCGCACCAGTTCGTGCAGGCCGGAAGCCGGCGCATGGCTGATGGTGAACACGCCGGTCGAGAAGAAGGCGCGGAAATGGCCGTCGGGCCAGGGCAGCGGGCCGCCCAGCATTGCCTGCTTCAGCTCGCCATAGGCGTTGCGGCTGCCGGCGATCTTCAGCATGTCGTCCGACAGGTCGAGCCCGGCGATATCGCCGTAGCCCAGCGCCTTCAGCGACGGCCCGGACAGGCCGGTGCCGCAGCCGGCGTCGAGCAGCGGCCCTTCGCCCGCAGGCACATGGCGCGCCACCCAGGCGGCAATGAGGAACGGCAGGAGATAACCGAGCGAGGCGGTCTCGCTGTCATAGGTCGCGGCCCATGCGGCATAGGCCTGCGCCAGGGTTTCGGGCGTATCGGCCGTATAGACCGAATTCAGCGCAGCATTGGCCTTGTCGACGTTCATGGGCATGCTCCTCCTCCAGTGCGTAACCGGAGCGTAACGCCGTCCTTGCCGAAACACTATTCCTGATGTTGGCGGCGCAACCGCCGTTCCAGCGCCCGGAGCGCCAAAGACAAGCCGACGGTCAGGATGAGATAGATGTAGGCTGTTATCGAATAGGTCTCGAAGAAGCGGAAGGAACCGGCGGCATAGACCTTGCCCATCTGCGTGATGTCGGCGACACCGAGCACCGAGACCAGCGAGGAATCCTTGACCAGGGCGACGAAGTCATTGCCGAGCGGCGGCAGGATGGTACGGATCGCCTGCGGAAAGACGATGAGCCGGAAACGTTGCGCCCGCGTGAGCCCGAGCGCCTTGGCCGCTTCGATCTGGCCCTTCTCGACCGCCTGGATGCCGGCCCGGAACACTTCGGAGATGAAGGCGGAATAGCCGATGGTCAGCGCCATGACGGCGCGCCACAAGAGCGAGACGTCGCGCACCTGCAACTCGCCGAGATAGCCGGTGCTCTGCAGCGGCGCGGTCAGCGCGTTCCAGGCTGCGACGAAAGCCGGTGCGCCGGCAAACGCGATCCAGAACAAAAGCACCAGGATCGGTACGCCACGGATGATCTCGACATAGAAACGCGCGATCTGCCGCAGCCACTGCGAACCCGACAATCCCATCAGCGCGATGCCGAGGCCGATGATCGAGGCCAGCGCGAAGGCGACAATGGTGACGAAGACGGTGACGCCGATGCCCTTGGCAACAGTGGCGAAGACTTGGGCATAAAGATCGCTGGCGGCGATGGCGAGCGCGGCGGCCAGGGCAAGGACAAGGGCGGCGGCCAGCCACCAGGGGAATTCAGGTTTGGCGGAGGACTGTGGGGGTGCCATCAGGCGTGGCCGGCGAGGTGCATAGTGCGCAAGGCAGGCGCCAAGGCGCCCCCTCTGTCCTGCCGGACATCTCCCCCTCAAGGGGGAGATCAGATGTCTCATCGGCCTTCGCCAATCTTCATCGATGCTGCATGTGGAACGAAGGCCAAGCTGCCAATCTCCCCCCTTGAGGGGGAGATGCCCGGCAGGGCAGAGGGGGCGTTCAAGCGCAAACTCAGCGCGAGTTCCCGCACGCGCACCGCCCGCATCAAGACGAACTACTGCCCCATCTTGTAATCAAGAAACCATTTCTTGTTCAGCGCATCGAACGTGCCGTCGGTCTTGAGCGCGGCGATCGCGGCGTTGACAGGCTTCACCAGGTCGGAGCCCTTGGGAAAGATGAAGCCGAAATCCTCGGTGCCGAGCGGGCCGCCGATCAGCTTCAGCTTGCCCTCGGAAGCGTCGACATAGCCCTTGCCCGCAGTGCCGTCCGTGAGCACCACATCGACGTCGCCAGTCTTCAGCGCCTGCACGGTGGCACCGAACGTCTCGAACAGCTTTATGCGCGGGTTCTGCTCATTGCCGTCCAGCACGCTGTAGACAGCGGTGTAGAAGGGCGTCGTGCCGGCCTGCGCGCCGATCAGCCCGTCCTTGAAGGCGCCGAAGGTCTTGGCGTCGGTGAAGCGGCTCTCGTCGCCGCGCACCAACATGAACTGTTCCGAGCGCATATAGGGGTCAGAGAAATCCACCTTCTGCTTGCGGTCGTCCTTGATGGTGATGCCGGTCATGCCGATGTTGTACTGGTTGTCGGAAACCGCCTGGATCATCGCGTCCCAGGACGTGTTCTGGTACTCGACGGTGAAATTCAGCCGCTTGGCGATCTCGTTCATCGCGTCATATTCCCAGCCGATCTGTTTTCCGGTCTTGGCATCGATGAACTGTAGCGGCGGATAGGCGTTTTCCGTCACCACCACCACTTTCTTGCCGCCGAGATCGGGCAGCGCCTGGGCGAAGGCGGCAACGGGCGCAAGCATGACGGCAAGCAGGCCGGCCAGCAGCAGTTTCGATTTTGTCATGACACACTCCCCGGAAGTGAAAGCGCCCGGACACGGGCCGGGCTTGCAAAGGAAATCCGGCGCCGACTTTAGCTCTCCGCAAGCGCCATGCAAGACGCTCCGCTGCGCCACGGCCGGCGAAAAACGCAAATAGACACTTTCGGCCGGGATTTTGGGGAACGATCCTTGCCGTGGCCGATCAGCCGCGCTGCGGCGCTCCGGCATCGGCCTCGCGCAGCCCGGCGACGAAGCGGGTCAGCGTGCCATGCAGCGACTTCAACTCGGCTGGGTCGAGCGGCATGCTGCAGAGCATGGCGGCGGGGATGTCCCTGGCGCGCTCGCGCAAGGCTTGGCCCTTGGCTGTCGGCTCGACCAGCACGCGGCGCTCGTCGGCAGGATCGCGCCGGCGCGTAACCAGGCCGCCGGCCTCGAGCCGCTTGAGCAGCGGCGTCAGCGTCGCCGAATCGAGGCCCAGCGCCTCGCCGAGCTCGCCCACCGTGCTCGGCGCGCGCTCCCACAGCGCCAGCATGGCCAGATATTGCGGATAGGTCAGGCCAAGCGGATCGAGCAACGGCCGGTAGAGCTTCGTCATCAATCCGCTCGCCGAATAGAGCGCGAAGCAGAGCTGGTCGCTGAGCCTTGGGACCGCGCTTGTCCCGGCGTCACCCGCCGGGACCTGGTTGGCCGTGTCTTTGGTTTTCGCCGTCATGTCGCCTTTGCCGAAATCGCCACCTCGATATTGCCCCTGGTTGCGTTGGAGTAGGGGCAGATCTGGTGCGCTGCCGATACAAGCGCTTCGGCGGCCGCCTGATCAAGACCTTTCGTCTCGGCCGCCAGGGAAACGCCGAGCAGGAAACCGCCCTGACCGTTGGGATGGAGGCTGACAGTGGCCGTCACCGAGGCATCGCGCAGCGGCAGTTTCTGCTTGCCGGCGAGAAACCGCATGGCGCTTTCGAAGCAAGCGGCATAGCCGGCGGCGAAAAGCTGTTCGGGATTGGTGGCGCCACCCTTGCCGCCAAGCTCCTTCGGCATTGCGAGATCGAGGCTGAGCAGGCCGTCATCGGTCTGGACGTGGCCGGCGCGGCCGCCGACGGCACGAGCCTGGGTCGAATAGAGTGCGGTCATATCAAGTCTCCGAAAATTAGACTGTACACGATTATTTAGTCTACCGTATTATAGAAATCAATCCCGCTTTGGAAGCCCGCATTTGGCAAAAGGCGGGCTCCGAAACGAAAAAAGGCGGCCGAAGCCGCCTTTTTTAAGAATATCTGTCTAAACCTTATTCGGCGGCGGCGGCTTCCGCAGCCTTCGCGGCCTCGTCGGCGGCCTTCTTCTCGGCGGCTTCCTTGGCGGCTGTCTCGGCGGCCAGCGCCTGCGCGGCGGCAACCTTCTCGGCCTCGATGCGCGCCTTCTCGGCGTTCAGCGCATCGCGCTCCTCATCATTGAGCTTGCGGGCGCGCACGCCGGTGTTCTCCGAAATACGGGCCGACTTGCCGCGACGGTCGCGCAGGTAATAGAGCTTGGCACGACGCACCTTGCCGCGACGCACGATCTCGACGCCTTCGACCATTGGCGAAAACACCGGGAAGACGCGCTCGACGCCTTCGCCGTAGGAGATCTTGCGGACAGTGAAATTTTCCTGGAAGCCCGAACCGGCGCGGGCGATGACGACGCCTTCATAGGCCTGGACGCGGGTGCGGGTGCCTTCGGTCACGCGGACCTGGACGCGCACGGTGTCGCCGGGCTGGAATTCGGGAAGCTTGCGCTTGGCTTCGATCTTGGCGGCCTGTTCGGCCTCGAGCTGACGGATGAGATCCATCTCAATAATCCACTTCTTGTTCTTCCGACAGTCAGAGCGCCCGGCGCTCGCCTTGCAGTTCCAATGACCGCTCGGCTATGCCCTTTGTTCGAAAACATCGGGCAGGGGCGACTACACCGCCATTGTTGACGGGTCCGGCAGATTTCTCCCGGTTCGGCGGGCACATACAGCTATTTCGACGCTTTGTCACGTCTTGGCCGCGTCTTTTTTGCTCGCGTGCACCATCGTATCTGTCCACTGCCGGGTTGCAAGGGCCCTTCAAGCTGCCTAAGGCGAGGCAACCATAGTTCTCGGGCGGCATCCTCATGTCCTTTTTCGACGCGGTCCTGCTATTCATGGCGGGTTTTCTTTCCGGCGCCGCCAATGCGGTCGCGGGCGGCGGCACCTTCATCACGTTCGGTGCCATGACCTTGGTCGGCCTGCCGCCGATCGTCGCCAACGCCACCTCCTCGGTGACGCAATTTCCCGGCTACATCACCTCGACGCTGGCCTACCGGGACGACATCCGCCATTTCTGGCGTGGCGCCCTGCTGCTCTGCCTGATATCGGCGCTCGGCGCACTGGCCGGCGCGCTTATCCTGCTGGCGCTGGACAATCCGTCATTTCGCGTCCTGGTGCCGTGGCTGCTGCTGGCGGCGACGGCGCTGTTCGCCGCCGGGCCGTGGCTGAAGCCCGCACCCAAGCCGGGGCATGAGGCTTCCGTGGGCTCATTGGCCGGCTCGCTGGCGCAGTTCGTCACCGCCATCTATGGCGGCTTCTTCGGGGCCGGCATGGGCGTGATGATGCTGGCGACGCTCGGCCTGACCCAGGCCGGCGACTACCACCGCCTGAACGCGCTGAAAAACATGCTGGCCATGGTCATCGCAGCGGTCGCCATCGTCGTCTTCGTCTCGGGTGGCGTCGTCGCCTGGCCGCAAGCGATCATCATGATCCCCGGCGGCGCGTTGGGCGGCTATGCCGGCGTGTGGATCGCCAAGCGCGTGCCGCAGAACGTGGTGCGTGGCTTCGTCGTCGCGGTCGGGCTGTTCTTGGCGTTCTACTATTTCGCCAAGGGCTGAGGAGAGCCGAGCAAGTCCGGCCGCCGTTCTCGAGTCAGCTTCTCCGACTCTGCCCGCCGCCACGCTGCGATCTTGCCGTGGTTACCCGAGGTCAGCACCTCGGGAATAGGCCGGCCCTCGAAATCCTGCGGCCGCGTGTAGTGCGGGTGTTCGAGCAGGCCGTTTTCAAAGCTCTCTTCTTCACCCGACACGGCATTGCCCATGACGCCGGGCAGCAGCCGCACGACCGCGTCGAGCAGCACAAGCGCCGCCGGCTCGCCGCCGGAGAGGATGAAATCGCCGATGGAGACTTCCTCCAATTTCCGCGCGTCGATCACCCGCTGGTCGATGCCTTCGAAGCGGCCGCACAGGATGACGGCGCCCGTCCCGGCGGCCAGTTCGCGCACGCGCGCCTGCGTCAGCGGCTTTCCACGCGGGCTCATCAGCAGCCGTGGCCGCAAATCGCCTTCGGGCGAGGCATGGTCGATCGCCCTGGCCAAGACATCGGCGCGCATCACCATGCCGGCGCCGCCGCCGGCCGGCGTGTCGTCGACAGTGCGGTGGCGGTCGGTTGCGAAGTCGCGTATCTGGATTGCCCGCAGCGACCATGTACCGGCCTCCAGCGCCCGCCCGGCCAGTGACAGGCCAAGCGGACCCGGAAACATTTCCGGGTAGAGCGTAAGCACGGAGGCGGAGAAGCTCACCGGTTGCCCCCGGCGTCCCTCGGGCCGCGCGGCCTGCCCTTCGGGTCGAAGCCTTCCTCGCGCGGCGCTTCGCCGTCCTCGTCCTCGATCAGTCCGGCCGCCGCCTGGTTGACGCGCACAAAACCCTCGGCGATGGACACTTCGGGCACAGCGGCCTGCGTGAACGGGATCAACACGCCTTTGCGTCCGGCCAGCGTCACATCGAGGATGTCGCCGCCGCCGAAATTGTGCACGGCCACGACCTTGCCAAGGACAGTCCCCGTATCGTCCCAAACCTCCAGACCGATCAGGTCGGCGTGATAGAATTCGTCCTCCTCGCCGTCATCAGGCAGCATGGAGCGATCGACGAACAGCTCCGTGCCGGCCAGCGCCTCGGCCGCGTTGCGGTCGCTGACACCCTTGAAGCGCACCACGACCACGGTGTTGGCGGGCCTTATGTCGATGATCTGGAAGGCGCGGCCGTCCCTTGCGTAAAGCGGCCCGTAATCGGCGAGCGCCAGCGGATCGCCGGTAAAGGTTTTGACGCGCAATTCGCCCTTGATGCCGTGAGCGGCGCCGATCACGGCCATCTGGACGGGGTTCTGGGGCTTGCTCATGGCGCGCTTTTACCTTCGTCATCCACGGGCGGAGCAGGCGCGAAGCGACTGCGCAGACCCGAGGATCCATTCGTTACGGTGATCAAACCCACGGCAGTTCAGAAAGGCTCACGGGTTTCGTTCCTGCAACTCTCTATTTGCGGATACCCCGTTTGGCCAATCACCACGGTTTTGACTTGCCGCCGGTCGACTCCTAGCCCCACCGGATTGTCATTTCAATGACGCCTCTTCACCGCTTCCTAACCCGGCTGCCGGAAAATGACGGCGAACCGGAACGACGCCATGCAGGAATTCCTTATCCCGGCAAAGCCCGACCTCCAGGCGGCGCGCGAAAGCTGGCTCAAGATGCTCGCGCGAGAACGTCGGCTGTCGCCCGAGACGGTGGAAGCCTACGAGCGCGACACCAGGCAGTTCCTGCATTTCCTGACGGGTCATAATGGCGGCCCGCCCGGCATAGCCGACATCGCCGATCTGCGCCCGGCCGACCTGCGCGGCTTTCTCGCCGCCCGCCGCAATGAAGGCGCAGGCGCCCGCACGCTCGGCCGGGGGCTGGCCGGCATTCGCTCACTCTTGCGCTTTCTGGAACGGCGTGGTCTCGCCAACGCAGCGGGCGCGGCGGCCCTGCGTGCGCCTCGCCAACCAAAGTCACTGCCGAAACCGCTGACGGCCAGTGACGCAAAACATGTCGTTTCCGTCGAGGGTCAATTGGCGGAGGAACCCTGGGTCGCCGCCCGCAACGCCGCCGTGCTGACGCTGCTCTACGGCTCGGGCCTGCGCATTTCCGAGGCGCTCGGCCTTGCCGGCGCCGAACTGGCGTCGGAGGCCGACACGGTGCTGCGCGTCACCGGCAAGGGCGGCAAGACGCGGCTGGTGCCGGTGCTGCCGGTGGCGCTCAGGGCGGTTGCCGAATACCGCGGGCTGTGCCCCTACCATCTCGACCTCAAGGGCCTTTTGTTTCGCGGCGCGCGCGGCGGCCCGCTCAACCCGGCCATCGTCCAGCGGGAGATGGCCAAGCTGCGCTCCGCGCTCAACCTGCCGGACACCGCAACGCCGCACGCCCTGCGCCATTCCTTCGCCACGCATCTGCTCGGCCGTGGCGGTGACCTGCGCACCATCCAGGAACTGCTCGGCCACGCCAGCCTGTCGACCACGCAGATCTACACCGGCGTCGATACGGCGAGGCTGTTGGAGATCTATGAATCGGCTCACCCGAGGGCGTGAAGTATTGGGGTTGCGCGAGGCTTCCGGACTTCGCCACGGGATGATGAGGGGGTGGGCGGCTCAACCAACCGCAAGCCGTTCAGTAATTCGAGCGATAGTCAAAACTGATTGAACCGAAGACAATTTCGTTCTCCCGATTAACCGTTTTGCCGTTTTTCCAGCTTAGGAAAGGACCATGAAACGGGTCATCGTCATCGCCGACCGCGCTGCGCTCTTCTCGCTGAAGCTGCTCGTGGCGCTCCATGTGCTGTTTTTCCTGTCTCTGCTCGCCGTCCTGCTGTTCGCGGCGGGCAAGGCGCATGCCGAAATCCCGTCCTGCACCGGCGCCGACATGCTGTCGGCGTTGCAGAAAAGCGACCCGTCCACCTACCGCAAGATCGAGGCGGAAGCCGCCGCAACGCCGAACGGCAAGGGCCTGCTGTGGAAGCTGGAGAAGACGGGCGAACAGCCGTCCTTCCTGTTCGGCACCATGCATATGACCGACCCGCGTGTCACAGCGCTGCCGCCGGCGGCGCAGAAGGCCTATGACGGCGCCGGCACCATCGTCATCGAGACCACCGAAGTGCTCGACCAGCAGAAGATGATGGCGGCCCTGCTCAAGCAGCCGGAGCTGATGATGTTCACCGACAGCACCACGCTGTCGTCGCTGCTGTCGCCCGACGACGCCGCGGCGGTCGACAAGGCGCTCGACGAACGCGGCATCCCGCCGGCAACCGTCGCCAAGATGAAGCCGTGGATGCTGTCGGCCATGGTGGCGCTTCCAGCCTGCGAGCTCGCCCGCAAGGCCGGCGGCGTGCCGGTGCTCGACGTCAAGCTTGCCGAGGATGCCAAGGCCTCCGGAAAATCCGTCGAAGGGCTGGAGACCGTCGCCGACCAGCTGCGCGCCATGGCTTCGCTGCCGATGGCGTTCCACATGAAGGGACTGGTTGACACACTGAAGCTCGGCGACAGGATGAACGACGTCAACGAAACCATGATCGTGCTCTACCAGCGCGGCGAGACCGGCATGTTCTGGCCGCTGTTTCGCGCCGTGCTGCCCGGCGAGACGGGCGACGCGACAGGCTACGCGGCATTCGAGCAGACCATGATCACCAGCCGCAACAAGGCGATGGTCGATCATGCCGGACCATTCCTCGCCAAAGGCAGTGCCTTCATCGCCGTCGGCGCGCTGCATCTGCCCGGTCCCGAGGGCCTGGTCGAGGATTTCCGCAAAGCCGGCTATACTGTCACCGCTGTCGATTGAGTCGCGTGGGCAGCGGAGGACCCAGGCGCCGCGTTTTCGGCGCTTTCCTTCCCTAGCGTGAAACCCCTTCAACGGTTGCGCGTTGATGGCTGTTGATTGATCATTTTCATCCACGGAGGACACTTTTATGGCGAATCCATCAAACGACACGCCCAGATCAGGTGGCGGCGGCAGCCCTTGGCTGATTGCATTGGTCGTCGTTATTCTGGCGATTGTCGCGTATTATGTTTTCGGAAGAAGTGGTGAGCATCCGGCGACCGAACCGCCGGCCGCGAGCACACCGGCCCCGGCCCCAGCGCCCGCGGAACCGATGAAGCCCGCCGAACCGGCACCCGCGCCTGCCCCGGCACCCGCGCCTGCTCCTGCACCGGCGACACCGGCTCCTGCCCCGGCCCCAGCTCCCGCACCGGCCCAGTAATCCGGGCCACGGCTTTCAACGAAGAACGGCCCGCCTTCCGGTGGGCCGTTCTGTTTGGGCAGGCAAGGAGGCAATTCCCTCAGGGAAAGCGCTACGCGCTTTTCCCGGGAAAACCGTGTCACGGTTTTCCTGGATCGTTCTAAATATGGATCGGCTTGAAGAACGTCGCCAATGCCGCTTCCTTCACTGCTTCCGACATGGTCGGATGGGCATGACAGGTGCGGGCGAGATCTTCCGACGAGCCGCCGAATTCCATCAGCACCGCCGCCTCGTGGATCATCTCGCCGGCGCCGAAGCCGACGATGTGAACGCCGAGCACGCGGTCGGTGGCCTTGTCGGCCAGGATCTTGACGAAGCCGTCGGTGTGCAGCATGGCGCGTGCCCGGCCATTGGCGGTGAACGGAAACTTTCCGACCTTGTAGTCGATGCCGGCCTTCTTCAACTCCTCCTCGGTCTTGCCGACCGAAGCGATCTCCGGGCTGGTGTAGACGACGCTCGGAATGACGTCGTAGTTCACATGGCCGGCCTGGCCGGCAATCGTCTCGGCGACCGCTACGCCCTCATCCTCGGCCTTGTGCGCCAGCATCGGCCCGGCGATGACATCGCCGATGGCATAGATGCCTGGTACGTTGGTCCTCAGGTGCGCGTCCGTCTTGACCCGGCCGCGCTCATCGACCTCGACGCCCGCTTCCTTCAGGCCCAGGCTGTCGGCGAAAGCGCGGCGGCCGGTGGCGATCAGCACCATGTCGGCCTCGATCGTCTCGGCCGCGCCGCCTTTCACAGGCTCGAAAGTGACGCTGGCGCCCTTCTTAGCCTTGGCGACGCCGGTGACCTTGGCGCCGAGCCTGAATTCGAAGCCCTGCTTGGAGAGCAGCCGCTGGAATTGCTTGGAGACCTCACCGTCCATACCGCCGAGGATGGTGTCGAGGAATTCGACCACGGTGACCTTGGCGCCGAGCCGCGCCCAGACCGAGCCGAGCTCGAGCCCGATGACGCCGCCGCCGACCACGACGAGATGGCCGGGCACCTTGTCCAGCGACAGCGCGCCGGTCGAGGACACGATGACTTTTTCGTCGAAGTCGACCGTGACGCCAGGAATGCCGGCGACATCCGAGCCGGTGGCGATGACGATGTTCTTCGTCTCGATTTCCTCGACCTTGCCGTCCTCGCTCGTCACCGACACCTTGCCCGCCGCGACCACCGTGCCGATGCCGCGAAAACTATCGATCTTGTTCTTCTTGAACAGGAAGGCGACGCCGTTGACGTTCGCCGTCACCGTGGCGTCCTTGTGCGCCATCATCTTCTTCAAATTGAGCTTCGGTGTCACTTCGACACCCAGCGTGTCGAAGGAGTGGCCGGCCTCGGCGAACATCTCGGAGGCATGCAGCAACGCCTTGGACGGAATGCAGCCGATGTTGAGGCAGGTGCCGCCGAAGGTCGGGTTCTTCTCGACCACCGCGACCTTCAGCCCGAGTTGCGCCGCCTTGATGGCGCAGACATAGCCGCCCGGTCCCGAGCCGATGATTACGACGTCATAAGCCATGTTTGTTTCCCTTTTTCTTGGGGCGCTCAGCGGCCGCCGCTGACATTCAGGATCGCGCCGGTCGTATAGGACGCGGCATCGGACAACAGGTAGAGAACCGCGCCCGCGACTTCATCCGCGGTGCCGGCTCTTTTCATTGGCAGAATATCGCGGAACCGTTCTATCCGGTCCGGCTGTCCACCCGAGGCATGGATTTCGGTATCGATGATGCCCGGCCGCACCGCATTGACGCGGATGCCTTCCAGCGCCACCTCGCGGGCGAGCCCCATGGTGAAGGTGTCGATCGCGCCCTTGGACGCGGCGTAGTCGACATATTCGCCCGGCGAGCCCAGAACTGCCGCAGCCGACGAGATGTTGACGATGGATCCACCCGACCCACCGTGACGGCTCGACATCCGCTTCACCGCTTCGCGGGCGCAGAGGAACGACCCAACGACATTGATGCGCATCATGCGCTCCAGCCGTGAAACATCCATCTCATCGACCCGCGCCTTGACGTCGACGATGCCGGCATTGTTGACGAAAGCATCGAGCCGGCCATAGCCGCGGTCGACGGCTTCAAACATGGCAACGATATCGGATTCGACGCCGACATCGCCCCTGACCGCAAAGGCCTCGCCGCCTGCGGCCTTGATTTCGCCGACCAGTGCCTCGGCGGCGGTCTGGTTGGAGGTGTAGTTGACCGCTACGCGATAGCCAGCCTTCGACCCGAGCCGGCAGATCGCGGCGCCGATGCCGCGGCTGCCACCGGTGACCAGCAGCACCTTTTGCGTCCCGCTCATTCCTGGCATCCCTTCAAGGCAAACACGTCCGACGGCACTTTCGAAAACCCGGCGCCGCCATAGGCGGTGGATTGATGCAACACCGGACCGAGATCGGGCAGGATCAGCGTCTTCGGTGCTTCGACGCCTTCGGCCGGCAACAGGCCGATGCTGCCCTTTTCATCCGACGTATAGATGACGCCGTTCCACAAGGTGCAGGCGGCAAGCTCGGTGCCGGTAACGTCGCCTCCCGGGCATTTGTACATCAGCGCCCCGTTCGGCCGCGAAACACCTTCGTTCCATTGGACGATGCCGTTCAGCACCACATCGTTGTCGAGGATCAAGCGGAACGTGTTGGTGACGGTCGCCGACGTGCCGGTCGGCGTAAAATTGATCTCACTGCCGCTCTGGGCATCGCCGTAGACGGCGAGTTCGGCCGGGCATGCGGCATTAGCGTGGACAGCGGCGAATGCCATACCGGCCGCCAGCGCTATCGGTCTGGCAGGCCCAGGGAACAGGGCCATTATTGGCTACTCCGACCGCGAGCCGCCATCCGACCGCCTCACAGATCAAGCACCAGCCGTTCCGGATCCTCCAGGCTTTCCTTGACGCGCACCAGGAAGGTCACCGCTTCCTTGCCGTCGACGATGCGGTGATCGTAGCTCAGCGCCAGATACATCATCGGCCGGATCACGATCTGGCCGCCGACCACCACGGGCCGGTCCTGGATCTTGTGCATGCCCAGAATACCCGACTGCGGCGCGTTGAGGATCGGCGTGGACATCAGCGACCCGTAGACGCCGCCATTGGAAATCGTGAACGTGCCCCCCTGCATGTCGGCGACCGACAGCTTGCCGTCGCGCGCGGCGATGCCGAGCCGGCCGATCTCCTTCTCGATCTCGGCGATAGACATCTGGTCGGCATCGCGCACCACCGGAACGACCAGACCCTTCTCGGTGCCGACGGCGACGCCGATATGGGCGTAGTTCTTGAAGATGATATCGGTGGCATCGATCTCGGCGTTGACCGAGGGGATTTCCTTCAGCGCGTGCGTGACGGCCTTGGTGAAGAAACCCATGAAGCCGAGCTTCACGCCGTGCTTCTTCTCGAACACGTCCTTGTACTTGGTCCTGAGCGCCATCACCGCTGACATGTCCACCTCGTTAAAGGTGGTGAGCATGGCGGCGGTCGACTGCGCTTCCTTGAGCCGGCGCGCGATGGTCTGGCGCAGCTTGGTCATGCGCACGCGCTCCTCGCGCGCCGCGTCGTTGCCTGAGGACGGCGCACGGGCAGCAACCGGCGCTGCCGGGGTCGGGGCCGCCTTCGGCGTCTCGGCCGGCTGCGACGGCGCACCCTTGGAGATGGCGTCGAGCACGTCGCCCTTCAGCACCTGGCCGCGCTTGCCGGAGCCGGAAAGCTGGTCGACCGACAGATTGTTCTCGGCGATCAGTTTCGCCGCTGCCGGCGCCGGCGGCATGGTGCGCGGCTCGACCGGACCGGCGTCGCCGGCGACCTTGGCGGTCTCGGCGGCGGCCTGTTTGGTGGTCTGCGCGGCGTCGGGGCTCGATGCCTGCGCCACGGCTTGCGGCTTGGTGACCGGTGCGGCGGCGCCACCGGCCGAAATCGAGCCCAGAAGAGCGCCGACCCCGACCGTCTCGCCCTCCTTGGCGGCGATCTCGCCCAAGGTTCCGGCGCCCGGCGAGGGAACCTCGACCGTCACCTTGTCGGTTTCGAGCTCGACCAGCGGCTCGTCGGCGGCAATGGCATCGCCCACCTTCTTGAACCATTTGCCGATGGTTGCCTCGGTGACGGATTCGCCGAGAGTGGGAACGCGGATTTCGGTAGCCATTGTGCTTGTCCGTTTCTATCTGTCTGTTCTATTCGCCCAATTCTGCCTACTCGCCGAGCGCATCTTCGAGCAAGGCGGCGAGCTGGGCGAGGTGCTTGGACATAAGCCCGGTCGCCGGCGAGGCGGATGCCGGCCGGCCGGTGTAGCGCACCCGCTGGTGCTTGGCGTCGATATGCGCCAGCACCCATTCCAGATACGGGTCGATGAACGACCAGGCGCCCATGTTCTTGGGTTCCTCCTGGCACCACACCATTTCGGCATTGCGGAAGCGCGACAGTTCGGTGATCAGCGCCTTGGCCGGGAACGGGTAGAGCTGTTCGACGCGCAGCAGATAGATGTCGTTGATGCCACGCTTCTCGCGCTCCTCGTAGAGGTCGTAATAGACCTTGCCCGAGCACAGCACGACACGGCGGATCTTGGAATCCTTGGTCAGCTTGATGGCCTGGTTGGGCAAGAGCTGGGCATCGTCCCACAGCAGCCGGTGGAACGAGCTTTCGCCCGACATTTCCGGCAACGTCGACACAGCCCGCCTGTGGCGCAGCAGTGACTTCGGCGTCATCAGGATCAGCGGCTTGCGGAAGTCGCGCTTCAACTGCCGGCGCAATATGTGGAAGTAGTTGGCAGGCGTCGTGCAGTTGGCCACTTGCATATTGTCTTCGGCACAGAGCTGCAGGAAGCGCTCAAGCCGGGCAGACGAATGTTCCGGCCCCTGGCCCTCATAGCCATGCGGCAGCAGGCAGACGAGGCCCGACATTCTCAGCCACTTGCGCTCTCCGCTGGATATGAATTGGTCGAACACCACCTGGGCGCCATTGGCGAAGTCGCCGAACTGCGCTTCCCACAGCGTCAGCGCCTTCGGCTCGGCCAGGCTGTAACCATATTCGAAGCCGAGCACGGCTTCTTCGGACAGCATCGAGTTGATGACCTCATAGCCGGCCTGCGCCGCCGACAGGTTGTTGAGCGGGATGTAGCGGGTCTCGTCGCGCTGGTCGTAGAGCACGGAATGGCGCTGCGAGAAGGTGCCGCGCTCCGAATCCTGCCCGGAGAGGCGGATCGGGTTGCCGTCGAGCAGAATGGCGCCGAAAGCCAGCGCCTCGGCCGTCGACCAGTCGATGCCTTCGCCGGATTCGATGGCCTGGCGGCGGTTTTCGAGGAAGCGGATGATCGTCTTGTGCGCCTCGAAATCCTTCGGCACCTCGGTCAGCTTCTTGCCGATCTCCTTCAGCGTCTTGGCCGGCACCGCGGTCTTGCCGCGCCGCTGTTCGTCCTGGTTGTCGGCCGTGCGCAGGCCCGACCAGGCGCCGTCCAGCCAGTCGGCCTTGTTGGGCTTGTAGTGCTGGCCGACTTCCCACTCGGATTCCAGATGCTCCCGCCAGTCGGCCTTGAGCTTGTCGAACTCGGCCTGCGTCATGTGCCCTTCGGCGATCAGCCGGTCTGCATAGATCTGCACCGTCGTCTTGTGGGTGCGGATGTTGCGATACATGATCGGCTGCGTGAAGGCCGGCTCGTCGCCCTCATTGTGGCCGAAGCGGCGGTAGCAGAACATGTCGACCACGACAGGCTTGTGGAACTTCATGCGGAATTCGATCGCTACCTTGGCGGCGTGCACCACGGCCTCCGGATCGTCGCCGTTGACGTGGAAGATCGGCGCCTCGATCATCTTGGCGACGTCGGACGGGTAGGGCGACGAGCGCGAGAAGCGCGGATTGGTGGTGAAGCCGATCTGGTTGTTGATGATGAAATGCAGCGTGCCGGCAACGCGGTGGCCGCGCAGGCCCGACAGGCCGAGGATTTCGGCAATGACGCCCTGGCCGGCAAAGGCGGCGTCGCCATGCAGCAAAAGCGGCAGCACCTTGGCCCGCTCTTCCAGCGGCACGATCTCCTCGCGGCCACGGCCGAACAGATAATCCTGTTTGGCGCGCGCCTTGCCCATCACCACCGGGTCGACGATTTCCAGATGCGAGGGATTGGCGGTCAGCGACAGATGCACCTTGTTGCCGTCGAACTCGCGGTCCGACGAGGCGCCAAGATGGTATTTGACGTCGCCCGAGCCCTCGACCTCGTCGGGTGCGGCCGAGCCGCCCTTGAATTCATGGAAGATGGCGCGATGCGGCTTGGCCATCACCTGGGAGAGCACGTTGAGGCGGCCGCGGTGCGCCATGCCGAGCACGATCTCCTTCAGCCCGAGCTGACCGCCGCGCTTGACGATCTGCTCCAGCGCCGGGATCAGCGCTTCGCCGCCGTCGAGGCCGAAGCGCTTGGTGCCCTTGAACTTGACGTCGGCGAACTGCTCGAAGCCCTCGGCCTCGATCAGCTTCTGTAGGATCGCCTTCTTGCCGGTCGCGGTGAAGGAGATCTCCTTGTCGGCGCCCTCGATGCGCGCCTGGATCCACGCTTTCTCTTCCGGATCGGAGATATGCATGAACTCGACGCCCAGCGTCGAGCAATAGGTGCGGGTCAGGATGTCGAGCATCTGGCGGATGGTGCCGAATTCGAGCCCGAGCACATTGTCGAGGAAGATCGGCCGGTCGTAGTCGGCTTCGGTAAAGCCGTAATTCTCCGGCGACAGCTCGTTATAGTCCTCGAGCGTGGCGATGCCGAGCGGGTCGAGATTGGCGTGCAGATGGCCGCGCATGCGATAGGCGCGGATCATCATGATGGCGCGCACGGAATCGCGCGTCGCCTGGTGCACGTCGGCGTCGGAAGGGGCGGCACCGTTGGCGGCAGCCTTCTCCTTGACCTTCTTTTCGATGTGCTTTTCGACCAGGCCCCAATTGCCGTCGAGCGCCGATACCAGCTCGCCATTGGCCTGCAGAGGCCAGGAGGGCTTGGCCCACGAGGCGCCCTTGGCGTTCTTGCGGACATCCCCGGCATCGTCCTTCAGGCCGGCGAAGAACTCCTGCCATTCGGGATTGACCGAGGCTGGATCGTCCTCATACGCCGCATAGAGCGCGTCGATATAATCGGCATTGCCGCCATAGAGGAAAGAGGTGAGCGAAAATTGGTCGTTGGCCTGATCTTGTCGTGCCATTTTGTCTGCGGAGCCTGGCTCCGTCTCCTTTCGAGGGGAATAGTGAGTAGTCAGTAAGGAGTAGGAAAAATGAAGACTTTCCCGTTCAGCTGCTACTCACCCGTTCTTCCCTTTTCACTACTCACTATTGACTACTCACTAGCCCTTAATTGCCTCGACCAGCGTCGTGCCCAGCCGGGCCGGCGATGGCGAAACTTTTATCCCGGCCGATTCCATTGCCGCGATCTTGTCTTCGGCGCCGCCCTTGCCGCCCGAGATGACCGCGCCCGCATGGCCCATGGTGCGGCCGGCCGGCGCCGTGCGTCCGGCGATGAAGCCGGCCATCGGCTTGCGGCGGCCGCGTTTGGCCTCGTCCTTGAGAAACTGCGCGGCGTCTTCCTCGGCCGAGCCGCCGATCTCGCCGATCATGATGATCGACTTGGTCTCGTCGTCGGCGAGGAACATTTCGAGCACGTCGATGAATTCGGTGCCTTTGACGGGATCGCCACCGATGCCGACGGCGGTGGTCTGGCCGAGGCCGACATTGGTGGTCTGGAACACGGCTTCATAGGTAAGCGTTCCCGAGCGCGAAACAACACCGACCGAACCCTTGCGGAAGATGTTCCCGGGCATGATGCCGATCTTGCATTCGTCGGGGGTGAGCACGCCGGGACAGTTCGGGCCGATCAGCCGCGACGTCGAACGGTCGAGCCGCGCCTTGACCTTGATCATGTCCATGACGGGAATGCCTTCGGTGATGCAGACGATGAGCGGGATTTCGGCCTCGATGGCCTCGATGATGGCTTCGGCAGCACCCGCCGGCGGCACATAGACGACGGAAGCGTTGGCGCCGGTCTTGGCCTTGCCCTCGGCGACGGTGGCGAAGATCGGCAGGTTCTCGCCCTTGGCGCCGGTCCAGGTCTCGCCGCCCTTCTTGGGATGGATGCCGCCGACCATCTTGGTCCTGTGATAGGCCAGCGCCTGTTCGGTGTGGAAGGTGCCGGTCTTGCCGGTCAGGCCCTGCACGAGCACCTTGGTGTTCTTGTCGACGAGAATGGACATGGTGAGAACGCCTCTGAATTCAGCGATTACAAGAAAGGATTGACGGCTCGCACCGAGCCATAAACCTGGTTGTGGTTGAGATCTTCGGTGTAGAAAATCGGCGCGCCGAGATATCCGGCCGCGGCAAGAAGCGCGGCGTCGTAGTAGTGAATTCCGTAGCGGCGTGCGAGGTCCAGTCCTGCGCGAACATAGCTTTCGTCGACAGGCACCAGCGGACAAGTGCCGAGGAGGACCAGCCATTGGTCGAGCAGATCATCCCCCAGAAGGGATTTTCCTCGCGCCACCGCGGTGAATTCGGCCAAGGTTTGCCCCGACACGCCAAAGACAGTGCTCGATACCAGGTCTTCTGCGATTGGCGCGCGACGTGGGTCACGATTCTTCTCCGAAGCCGCGTAGATCAGGACGTTCGTGTCGAGAAAGCAGTCGATCTTCCCGGTCGGCATAGGCGTCCCTTCGATCCCACTTGTAGGGGGTGTCGGCGCTGTCGCTCCGTTTCGCGGCCTCGTCCATAAGCCGCTTCATTCCCGCCTTGGCCCAGGCAATCCGATCTTCCTGCTCGACTTCATGCGCAAGCAGTGAACGAATGAGGGCGTTGAGCGTCGTCTTGCGACGTCCGGCAAGGCCTCGCGCCTTCTCGAGCAGAGCCTCGTCCATGGCCAGGGTGACGTTCTTCATCGCTCGTCTCCACATAAACACACAGCCAATATATGTGTGATTATGTGTCTTTCTTCAACCGCTTTGCCCAGGATCTCCATCGCTCAGCCATCCCCCAAAATGGAAGGCGGGACGCGCCGGTAGAGGCCGCTCACCATGTCTTGCCAGCCGTCGCTGCCGACGGGCTGGAATTGCAGTCGCATGCGATAGCTGTCGCTGCCGTCGAAAGCGTAGGTCACGCGTGCGGCCCCGCGCGGCGACGAGCGCAACAGCGTCAGTGTGTTGCCCTCCCACGTGCCGGAGGCCGGCGAGGCCGGCACAAAGCCCATCGAATCGAACTGATGCATGGTGACAAGGCTGTTTTGCCGGTCGAAGCCGAACACGCTGTGCGCGCCGAACGAAATCGTCCCGTCGCGGCGCTGGCGATAGCGTTGCACTACGAACAGGCCGCCGAACTGTGCCTCTGCCAGTACTTCCGAAGTCGCTGAGCCGCCATCGGCCCATTGTGTGTCCGCGACCTCTTCCTCGCCACGCCACGCGCCGACCAGCGCCTGCAGGCGCTGGTGATCGGGCGAGAGCGAGGAGAAGGAGGCCGCGTTCATGGTTCAGAGCCGCTTCAGGTCGGTGACGGTGAGATCGCTCTTGGCGTTGCCGGTGTTGAGCGTCGTCGCCGGCTCGAACATCAGCACCACCGGTTCCGGTGTCAGCGAACGCGGCCGGTGCTCGACGCCGCGCGGCACGACGATGAAGTCGCCTTCGCCGAGCTCGACCGGACCGTCGCGGAAATCGATGGCGATGCGGCCGCGCAGCACGAGGAAGGCTTCGTCTTCGTTGTCATGGGCGTGCCAGTCGAAAACCGCGCCGAACTTGGCGACCTTCGCCTGGCTGTCATTGACATCGCCGGCGATATGCGGATCGAAGACATCCGCGATCTTCGCATCCGCAGCCTCGACGAGGTTTATCTTGCGTGGAGGCACTTGATCAGCCCTTCACCGCCGCCACGATCTTCTTGGCCGCGTCGTCAAGATCGTCGGCTGACACGACGTTGAGGCCGCTGTCGTTGATGATCTTCTTGCCGAGTTCGGCATTGGTGCCTTCCAGGCGCACGACCAGCGGCACTTTCAGGCCGACTTCCTTGACCGCGGCGATGACGCCCTCGGCGATGATGTCGCATTTCATGATGCCGCCGAAGATGTTGATCAGGATGCCCTTGACCGCCGGATCCCTGGTGATGATCTTGAAGGCCGCCGTCACCTTTTCTTTCGACGCGCCGCCGCCGACATCGAGAAAGTTGGCCGGCTCGGCGCCGTAGAGCTTGATGATGTCCATCGTCGCCATGGCGAGGCCGGCGCCATTGACCATGCAGCCGATATTGCCGTCGAGCGCGACATAGGCGAGGTCGTATTTCGACGCCTCGATCTCCTTCTCGTCCTCTTCGGTGGTGTCGCGCAGCTCGAGCACATCCGGATGGCGAAACAGCGCGTTGTTGTCGAACGACACCTTGGCGTCGAGGACGCGCAGCCGGCCGTTCTTCATGACGATCAGGGGATTGACCTCGAGCAGGCTCATGTCCTTCTCGACGAAGGCCTTGTAGAGGATCGGGAACAGCGTGCCGCCGTCCCTGGCAGCATCGCCGTCGAGCTTCAGCGCGCCATTGAGTTTCTTCACGTCATCCGCGGTAACGCCCTTTTCCGGATCGATGGCGACGGTGATGATCTTTTCCGGCGTGTCGTGGGCGACCGCCTCGATGTCCATGCCGCCTTCGGTCGAGACGACGAAGGCGATGCGGCCGACCGAACGGTCGACCAGAACAGACAGATAGAGCTCGCGCTCGATGTCGACGCCATCCTCGATATAGAGCCGGTTGACCTGCTTGCCGGCCGGGCCGGTCTGCTTGGTCACCAGCGTGTGGCCGAGCATCTCGTTGGCGTTGGCGACGACGTCGGCGACCGACTTGGCCAGCCGCACGCCGCCCTTGGCGTCAGGCCCGAGCTCCTTGAACTTGCCCTTGCCGCGGCCGCCGGCATGGATCTGGCTCTTCACCACATAGAGCGGGCCGGGCAGCGCCTTGGCGGCGGCTTCCGCCTCATCCGCCTTGAACACCGGCACGCCTTGGGCCACCGGCGCGCCAAAGCCCTTCAGCAGCGCCTTGCCCTGATATTCATGGATGTTCATCTGGATCGTCTCCGGATCAGCTACTGGGGTTCACTTCGAGGCGAGTTGCGGCGCGATCTTGACGCAGGCCTCGGTCAGGCCCTGCACCGCCGCTACCGAGCTATCGAACATCTTCTGCTCTGGCTTGGAAAGCTCGATCTCGATGACGCGCTCGACGCCACCGGCGCCGATCACCACGGGAACGCCGACATAGGTGTTCTTCACGCCATACTGGCCGGAAAGGTGGGCCGCGCAAGGCAGCACACGCTTCTTGTCCTTGAGATAGGCTTCGGCCATCGAGATCGCCGATGCGGCCGGCGCATAATAGGCCGAGCCGGTCTTCAACAGGCCGACGATTTCGGCGCCGCCATCGCGGGTGCGCTGCACGATCTGGTCGAGCTTCTCCTTCGAGGTCCAGCCCATCTTGACGAGATCGGGCAGAGGAATGCCTGCAACCGTCGAATAGCGGATCATCGGCACCATGGAATCGCCATGGCCGCCGAGCACGAAGGCGGTGACGTCCTCGACCGAGACCTTGAACTCCTCGGCCAGGAAATAGCGGAAGCGAGCGCTGTCAAGCACGCCGGCCATGCCCACGACATGGGTGTTGGGCAGGCCGGAAAACTTCTGCAGCGCCCAGACCATCGCATCCAGCGGATTGGTGATGCAGATGACGAAGGCCTTCGGCGCGTACTTCTTCAGGCCGGCGCCGACCTGTTCCATGACCTTGAGGTTGATGCCGAGCAGATCGTCGCGGCTCATGCCCGGCTTGCGCGGCACGCCGGCGGTGACGATGCAGACGTCCGCCCCTTCGATCCCGGCATAGTCGTTGACGCCGGTCAGCCTGGAATCGAACCCGTCGACCGGCGACGATTGCGCAATATCGAGCCCCTTGCCCTGCGGGATGCCTTCGGCAATATCGAACAGAACCACGTCGCCGAGGTCCTTGAGGCCGATCATGTGAGCGAGCGTGCCGCCGATCATGCCAGAGCCGATAAGCGCTATCTTCTTGCGTGCCATGTCAGGATAGTTTCCCTTTGTTCGTGATGTCGCTCAAATCGCTGACGATCTGATGACGGCGTCGAGGAAGAGACCGGAATGCTGCGGGGATCCCGCGAGATTTCGCCGCACCCAATAGCCCCGGCGCCGCGTAAATTCAAACGATTATTTTGGAGCGAGCGTTTTCAATCGGTTAGAGTGACTGGGAATTACGTAAACGTAAAAGTTTGAAAACTCGACTGGGCAAAATCTACACGATGAAGATGGAGATCGTAAGACTTGATGCCGGCAATGACGCCCTTGTGATGCGGGTCGCCCTCGATGTGTTCGACGAACCGGTCAGGCCAGATCGATTGGCAGTCTATCTCAGGGAACCCGGCCACTTCATGGTCGTGGCGCTCGCCGACGGCGTGACCGTCGGTCAATGCGCCGCCATCATTCACCGTCATCCCGACAAGGCGACGGAGCTCTACATCGACGAGGTCGGCGTATCGCCGGCCTTCCAGCGCCAGGGCATCGCGCGAAAGATGCTCGGCGCGATGTTTGCGATCGGCAGGGAGAATGGCTGCGAAGAAGCCTGGGTCGGCACCGAGCCGGACAACCGTGCCGCCCGCGCGCTTTACGAGTCGCGCAAGGAGACGCACGAGTCAGCAGAGAGCTTCCTCATGTATGTTTATCAACTGTAGCGAGGCTGACAGGAGTTCGGCCTATCTTCGTCCTAGGGTGCGCGCTTCGCTTTGCGTCGCTCCGCCCTGGGACGAAGGCGGCGTAGCCGGCGCCTGCCGCGCCTCCGGCGTCGTCTTCGCCTTCCGCCGCTCCGCCCAATCCTCCAGCCAGTCGCGGCTCTGCATCTCGATCAGCCGCGAAGCCGTGCGTTCGAACTCGAACACCTCGACGCCGCGCTTGGCCACATAGAGTTGCTGCGGCGGCGCTTCCGCGCTTACCACCAGCCTGATGTGATGGTCGTAGAGCGTGTCGACCAGCAGGATGAAGCGCTTGGCCTCGTTGCGCCGGCCTTCACCCAGCACCGGAATGTGGTCGACAAAGATGGTCGAGAAGCGGTCGGCAAGGGCCAAATAGTCGCGCGCGCCGAGCGGCTTCTCGCACAGATCGGCGAAGGAAAAACGCGCCGCGTCGCCGGCGGCGCGCGGAACGGCCAACTGCCGGCCTTTGACGGCAAGCGACGCCTCGGCCGTCGGCGCGCCGTGCGTCATCGTTTGCCAAGCCGCGTCCAGCGCCTCATCGGCCGCCGCATCGGCGGGCGTGACATAGACTGGCGTACGGGCAAGCTTTTCCAGCCGATAGTCCTTGTCGGCATCGAGCGAGAGCACCTGCGCGTGCCGTTCCAATATGCCGATGAAGGGCAGGAAAAGCTGACGGTTCAGCCCGTCGCGATAGAGGTTCTCCGGCGCTACGTTCGACGTCGCCACCAGCACCACGCCGCTGGCGAACAGCGCCGAAAACAGCCGGGACAGGATCATCGCATCGGCGATGTCGGTGACCGAGAACTCGTCGAAACACAGTACCCAGGCCTGTTCGGCAAGCGCCCGCGCCACCGGCGGAATCGGATCGTCTTCCCTCACCGTGCCGTCCTTGCGCTCCTGCCGGTGCTTCTGGATGCGGTCCTGCACCTCGGCCATGAAGTCGTTGAAATGCACGCGGCGCTTGCGCCGCACCGGCAGCAGCTCGAAGAACAAGTCCATCAACATGGTCTTGCCGCGGCCGACGCCGCCATGGATGTAGAGGCCCTTGACCGCCTCGTGCGTCTCGCGCCTTCGGGCGAAGAGCCAGCCAAGCGCGCTCGATTTGTGCGCCAGCCGCTTCACCGAAATCTCTGATACCAGCCGGTCGAGAGCGGTGACGATCCGCTCCTGCGCCGGATCGCGCTCGATGGCACCGGTGTCGACCAGATGATCGTAACGCTGCCTGACGGTCACATGGGTCTGGAGGCCGTCACGCAGATGCATAGGTCACGTCGTTGTCGAGGGGCTTGGCTTACCTTGTAAGCGAGATCGGCAGGCCATTGGAAGTCTGGCCGTCGAATTTCGAGCCGCCCGAGGAATAGAGCCGTGCCAGCGTGCCGCCATTCTCGTCGTAGAGCGTCAACTGCTTGCCGGCGACGTTCCAAGACTTGATGCCGTCGATCGGTGCCGGGCAATGCAGCGGTCCGGCGCGGAAACCGGCGCCGAATTTGGTCTGCGGCGTCGCCACCTTGCAGCTCTGACCGGAAACGCTGGCGTTCCATACGCCGGCGACACTGGCCGCGGTCAGGTCCGGCGCACCCGCCGGCGCCGAACCGTCCGGCGGCAAGGAGGCGACCTGGCTGTTCTGCGGCGCGGTCGGGAATTGCGAGGGATCGGTGGTGCCGGGAGAGGCCGGAGGCGGCAACTGGTTGGCCGTCACTTGCCCGGACGGTGCTGGCTGCAGCGGCGCCGGCTGCTGGTCGTCCATCGAGGAAAACCGTGACGTTGAGCAGCCGCTCGCAACGAGCGCCGCCAGCGATACGGCCACCAGGGCTGTTTTCGAAAAAGTCATTCCAACCTCCGTCGGATCCGGCGGGGCTGCCGTCCGCACAATGTCGCCCTCCACCAAGATGGAGAAGGTGGCGAAATTTCAACCCGATATGGTTAAAATAGGGTTTGCGCCAAGAATTGTTGCAAATTTGTCGCTATCATCCGGCCAGCGGAGCGCTCGGCACGAATATATAGCCGTCCGGTCCGACGACATAGCTCTCGCGCAGGCCGTGCGGCTTGTCGATCGCTCCGGCCAGCACGATGTGGCCGTGATCGCGCGCGGCGGCCTCGACCGCATCCGGATTGGCGCCGTAAAGGCGCAGTTCGATGCCGGCGCCGCGTGTCTCGGCGCCGGCGATCGTCCCTGTCATGGCATTGTCGAGATAGGAATGGTCGGCGTGCAGCATGAACACCGAGCCCAGCAGCTCGATCGCCGCGAAATCCTCGTCGGCATAGATGATATCGGCGCCGAGCACGTCGCGGCAGAAGGCTTCCATGGCCGCCATGTCGCTCACCAGCAGGTTGACGCCGATGCCGCGCGCCAGCGAGCGGCCGAAATCCCCGGCCTTCATCCATGGTGTCCTGGTCCGCTTCATCGCCATGGCATCGTCCTCCCCAATCCGATCCTACTCAAGCCGGCCGCCCGGGCCGTTGGCATTCGGCCGGCAAACGCTTGCGCCAGCCGGCACAAGGGCTATGTCTATCAAGACGAAATTCGCTGGAGCCGCAAATTGGCTGCGAGACCGAAAGCCGCCAATCGCTACTATAACGGCCCGCCCAGCGATCATTTCGACGGAACCTTGTTCTTCAATCCCGGCGGCCAGCCGCCGGCGCGTTTCGCCGATCTGCTGAAATGGCAGTTCAATGGCCAACGCTCGAAATGGCCGGCCACCAATCCGAGCCCCTTTCCGCAGGCAAAGCCGCCCGCACGTGTCGAGGGCGCCGGCCTGACCGTGACCATGGTCGGTCATTCCACGCTGCTGGTCCAGACCGCGGGCCTGAACATCCTCACCGATCCGGTATGGTCGCTGCGGGCCTCGCCGTTCTCCTTCGTCGGGCCGAAACGCGTCAACGCGCCGGGCATCGCCCTGGCCGACCTGCCGCCGATCGATCTCGTGCTGATCAGTCACAATCACTACGACCATCTCGACATCCCGACGCTGAAGCAGCTCAAGGCCAGGCACGACCCGCTGGTGGTGACCCCGTTCGGCAATGACGTCCTGATTGGCGGGGCGGTTCCCGGCATGCGGCTCTCGGCGCATGACTGGGGCGACAGGGTCGACATCGGCGATGGCGTGGCCGTCCATGTCGAGCCGGCGCATCACTGGTCGGCGCGCGGCACACGCGACCGGCGCATGGCGCTGTGGGCCGGCTTCGTCATCGAGACGCCGGCCGGCCGGATCTATTTCGCGGGCGATACCGGCTTCCATGATGGCATCAACTACCGGCTCATAGCTCACAAGCACGGCGGCTTCCGCTTCGCCATCCTGCCGATCGGCGCCTATGAGCCGCGCTGGTTCATGGCCTCGCAGCATCAGAACCCGGAGGAGGCGGTGCAAGGCATGAAATTGTGCAACGCCGCCTATGCGGCCGGTTGCCATTGGGGCACGTTCCAGCTCACCGACGAGCCGATCGACGAGCCCGCACGCAAGCTCGACGAGGCGCTGGAGGCCGAGGGCCTGCCGCCGGAGCGTTTTCGCGCCTTGCGGCCGGGCGAGGTCTGGGATGTGCCGCAGGAAGCGGCGCTCTGACCGGGGCCTGCCGCGGCAGGCGGAACCCGAGCGCCACCGGCGCGTTTGTTGAAAGGGCTTCGATTTCTATCGCTTTGCGAGGCATTTCCATGCTCAGATGGATCATCATTCTCCTGATTATCGCCGCCGCTGCGAGCCTGCTCGGCATGCCTGCATTAGCGGGTGCGGCGGCCACCGGCGCGCGCATCCTGATCGGTATCGTGCTGATCATATTCCTGCTGATCGTGCTCGGCGTCTTCGCCGTCACCTGAAGGCGCGATGCACTGGTAATTCCCGCCCTTTTCCGCCATATAGCGGCAAACAGTACGGAATGACCGGAAGAAATGGCAGGCACCGCCCCCTTCGCCAAGATGAACGGCATCGGCAACGAGATCATCGTTGCCGACATGCGCGGCCGTGCCGACCGGGTGACGCCGACAGCTGCGATCGCGCTCAACGCCGATGCCTCGACGCGGTTCGACCAGATCATGGCGATCCATGAGGCGCGGACGCCGGGTACGGCCTATTTCATCGACATATTGAATTCGGACGGCTCGGGCGCGCAGGCCTGCGGCAACGGCATGCGCTGCGTCGTCCAGGCGCTGGCGGCCGAGACCGGACAAAAGACATTCACCTTCGAGACCGTCGCCGGGATCCTCAACGCGCAGGAACATGCCGACGGCTCGATCTCGGTCGACATGGGCACGCCGCGCTTCGGCTGGCGGGAGATTCCGCTCGCCGAGGAATTCCGCGACACCCGCATGATCGAATTGCAGGTCGGGCCGATCGACGCCCCGGTGCTGCATTCGCCCTCGGTCGTCTCCATGGGCAATCCGCATGCCATCTTCTGGGTCGACCGCGACGTCTGGTCCTACGAACTCGACCGCTTCGGCCCACTGCTCGAAAACCATCCCATCTTCCCCGAGCGCGCCAACATCACCATCGCGCAGGTGACCTCGCCCGACAGCATGATCATCCGCACCTGGGAACGCGGCGCCGGCCTGACCAAGGCTTGCGGCACGGCATCCTGCGCCGCCGTCGTGGCAGCGGCCCGCACCCGGCGCACCGGACGCAGCGTCAACCTTCTGGCTCCTGGTGGCGGCTCGCTGCATGTGGAATGGCTCGAAAACGACCATGTCATCCTGACCGGCGCCGCCGAATGGGAGTTTTCCGGCAGCTTCGATCCCTCGAACGGCGCCTGGGCGCGCGACACCGAAAGCGCGGCCTGATGCCCGCTCCTTTCAAGGATGGCGATGTGGGGAAGGGCCCCAATCGCATCGAACTGGTGACCTTCGGCTGCCGGCTGAACACCTATGAATCCGAGGTGATGCGGCGCGAGGCCGAAACTGCGGGCCTCGGTGGGCTGGCTGGCGGCGCCGTCATCTTCAACACCTGCGCCGTCACCGGCGAAGCGGTCCGCCAGGCCAAACAGGCGATCCGCAAGGCGCGCCGCGACAACCCCGAAGCTCGCATCATCGTCACCGGCTGCGCGGCGCAGACCGAGCCGCAGAATTTCGCGGCCATGGACGAGGTCGATCTCGTCCTCGGCAATGAGGAGAAGCTGAAGGCCAATTCCTATCGCGCGCTGCCGGATTTCGGCGTCAACGACAGCGAGAAGGCGCGCGTCAACGACATCTTCTCCGTACGCGAGACCGCCGGCCATATGGTCGATGCCATCGAGGGCAGGGCACGCGCCTTCGTGCAGGTGCAGAATGGCTGCGACCACCGCTGCACCTTCTGCATCATCCCCTATGGCCGCGGCAATTCACGCTCGGTGCCGATGGGCGCCGTGGTCGAACAGGTCAAGCGGCTCACCGGCAACGGCTATGCCGAGATCGTGCTGACCGGCGTCGACATGACCAGTTTCGGCGCCGACCTGCCGGGTGCGCCGAAACTCGGCAGGCTGGTGAAGACGATCCTGCGCCAGGTGCCGGACGTGAAGCGCCTGCGCCTCTCCTCCATCGATTCCATCGAGGCCGACGACGATTTGCTCGACGCCATCGCCACCGAGCCGCGGCTGATGCCGCATCTGCATCTGTCGCTGCAATCCGGCGACGACATGATTTTGAAGCGCATGAAGCGTCGGCATCTGCGCGATCAGTCGATCCGCTTCTGCGAAGACGTGCGCAAGCTGCGCCCCGACGTCGTCTTCGGCGCCGACATCATCGCCGGCTTCCCGACCGAGACGGAGGCGATGTTCGAAAATTCGGCAAAGATCGTCGAGGAATGCGGGCTGACCCACCTGCACGTCTTTCCGTTTTCGCCGCGCGAAGGCACACCCGCCGCGCGCATGCCGCAGGTCCGCCGCGAAGTGATCAAGCAGCGGGCAGCCCGCCTGCGCGCCGCCGGCGAGACGGCATATCGCCGCCATCTGTCGTCGCTCTCCGGAACGCGCCAGTCGATCCTGATCGAGCGCGACGGGCTCGGCCGCACCGAAGGGTTTACGCTCGCCGCGCTCGCCACCGGCGCGCCGGGCGAGATCGTCGAAGCAACAGTCACCGGTCATGACGGCGCCCGGCTGATCGCGGCCCCGCTTGCCGCCCGCGCCGCCTGAGAAACGCAAGAGATGGCCGGGTTCTTCAAGAAGATATTTTCGTTCGGCAAGAAGGAGGTCGTCGAGGAGCGCGTCGACGAGACCGCCCCGCTGCCGCCGATCAAATGGGATCAGCTCGACACGCTGAAGCCGGCGGCCGAGCAGGCCGTTCCGGAATTCCTGAAGCGGGAGGAGACCCAGGCTCAGCCTCCCGTCGAGCCCGCGCCGCCCGAGGAGCCGACACCCGAGCCTGCCCCGGCCATTCCGCCGGTGCCGGAGCCGATCGTTCCGCCCGAGCCGGAACCCCTGCCGGAGCCGCGGCCGGAGGAGGAACCGGCACCGGCGCCAGAGCGCCCGGAGCCGCCGGCCCCTGAGAAAATTCCGACACCCCCGGCCATTCCGGAGCCTGCGCCCGAACCGCGGCCGCAGGAGGTACCGCAACCAGCGCCCGCCGAGCCGGAAATGGTCCCGTCGCGCCCGGAGCAGCTGCCGGAACCGGCACCCGCCGAAGTACCGACGCCCGCCGAAGTTCCGGTCGAGACGCCGGCGCCAATCGAGATTCCTGCGACACCGTCTTCCGCGCAGCCTTCACAGGCCGGCGCCGCCCCTCATCCGCCTGCCGGCACCTTCTCCCCGTATAGTGACGGGGAGAAGGAAGAAGCTGCAACGCCAACGCCTCCCTCTCCCCGTCCTTCACGGGAAGAGGGCGAGGGTGAGGGGCAGCGCCGACCTGTCGAGAACCTGGCACCCAGCGCCGAAACCGCCGCCGAAATCTCGCCGCCGATTCGCCAGCCTGCGCCGATCGAGCCGCAGCCTGTGCGCGCCGAGATCGCGCCGGAACCTGAGGCAGTTCCCGTCCCGCCGAAGGCTGCGCCCGCCCCCGGAAAGGTAACGGTCGCCAGAAAGGTGGAGCAGAAGGCCGAGCCGCAGAAGGCGCCGGAGCCGGCGCCGCGGCGCTCCTGGTTCCAGCGCATGCGGGACGGGCTTGCCCGCTCCTCGCGCGAATTGTCGGGCAACATTGCCGGCGTCTTCACCAAGCGCAAGCTCGACGACGACACGCTGCAGGATCTGGAGGACGTGCTGATCCGCGCCGATCTCGGGCTGGAGACGGCCTTGCGCGTCACCGATTCGCTGGCCGCCAGCCGCTACGGCAAGGATGTCTCCGACGCCGAGGTCCGCACCGTGATGGCGCAGGAGGTCGAGAAGGTGCTGACCCCCGTCGCCCTGCCGCTGGAACTCGACCTCAGCCACAAACCGCATGTCATCCTGGTGGTCGGCGTCAACGGCACCGGCAAGACCACGACCATCGGCAAGCTGGCGGCCAAACTGACCGATGGCGGCCTGTCGGTGATGCTGGCCGCCGGCGACACCTTCCGAGCCGCCGCCATCGAGCAGCTCAAGATCTGGGGCGAGCGGACGAAATCGCCGGTCATCGCCTCCAAGCTCGGCGCCGATGCCGCCGGCCTCGCCTACGATGCCTTCGAGAAGGCGAAGGAAGCGGGTTCCGACGTGCTGATCATCGACACCGCCGGCCGATTGCAAAACAAGGCCGAGCTGATGGCCGAGTTGGAAAAGATCGTGCGCGTGCTGGGCAAGCTTGATCCGGAAGCCCCGCACACCGTGCTGCAGACGGTCGACGCCACCACCGGCCAGAACGCGCTCAACCAGGTGGAGATCTTCCGCAACATCGCCGGCGTCAACGGCCTGGTGATGACCAAGCTGGACGGCACGGCGCGTGGCGGTATTCTGGTGGCGATCGCGGCAAAACACAGATTGCCGGTCTATTTCATCGGCGTCGGCGAACAGGTCGACGACCTCGAACCGTTCTCGGCAAGCGAATTCGCCAGGGCGATCGCTGGCGTTGCGTAACAGCATGATCCCGGGAAGATTGCTTCAACCGGATCGTGCGTAAGAAGGAAGATATGAACCCACCCATTCTCGAACGCGATCCGTCCGACCCGCAGAAAGAGAAGAAGGAAGGCGTCAACCCGCTGCTCAAGCTCGTTCTCGAGCTAGGGCCGCTGCTGGTGTTCTTTTTCGCCAATGCGCGCGGCGAATGGCTGACGCAGAAATTCCCGGCGCTGGCTGAATTCGGGGGCCCGATCTTCGTCGCCACCGGCCTGTTCATGGCCGCCACTGCGATCGCGCTGGTCGCGTCGTGGCTGCTCACCCGCACCCTGCCGATCATGCCAATGGTATCAGGCGTCGTCGTCTTCATCTTCGGCGCGTTGACGCTCTACCTGCAGGACGACATTTTCATCAAGATGAAGCCGACCATCGTTAACACGCTGTTCGGCGGCGTGCTGCTCGGCGGGCTGTTCTTCGGCAGATCTCTGCTTGGCTACGTCTTCGATTCCGCCTTCAGGCTCGATGCCGAGGGCTGGAGAAAACTCACCTTCCGCTGGGGTCTGTTCTTCCTGTTCCTGGCCCTCGTCAACGAGGTGGTGTGGCGGAATTTTTCGACCGATGCCTGGGTTACCTTCAAGGTCTGGGGCATCATGCCGATCACGCTTCTGTTCACCTTCAGCCAGATGCCGCTGATCCTGCGCCATTCGCTGGACGACAAGACCGGCGGCGAAGAGAAGGCCGGCAAGTAAGGCCTGCAAATTGGGGGGAGTGCCATGGAATTCGTCACCACGCGCGAAGAGCTGCGGACGATCTACAAGACGCCGCGTCCGACGGATGGCTCGATCCGCAAAGAATTGAAGGCGCTGGACGGCCATTGCCGCTCCTTCATCGGCAAGAGCCCCTTCGTGCTGATCGGCTCCTCCGACGGCGAAGGCAATGCCGATGTGACGCCCAAAGGCGACAAGCCAGGATTCGCCGCCGTGCTTGACGACAGGACCATCGCCATCCCCGACCGGCCCGGCAACAACCGGCTGGATACGCTGGAGAACATCCTGCTCAACCCGTCGGTCGGGCTGCTGTTCCTCATTCCCGGCATGAACGAGACGCTGCGTGTCAATGGCGATGCCGGCATCACCGTCGACGCCGCTTTGCGCGAACGGCTGGCCGTCGACGGCAAGGAGCCGCAGAGCGTCGTCGTGGTCGCCGTCAAGGCCGCCTACATGCATTGCGCCAAGGCCTTCATGCGCTCCGACCTTTGGAAGCCGGAGAGCTGGTACGACCGCGCCACGCTGCCGACGCTCGGCCAGATCCTGCGCGACCAACTGGCGCTCGCCGATTCGGCCGAGGCGACCGACCGCTGGCTGGACGACGGATACAAGCAGACGATGTGGTAGCGTGCGCGGAAGATTCGTCCGAGCGTCGCCTTGCTGAACCTCCTTGCCATTTCCGGCAGCCTGCGGGCGGCCTCCACCAATTCGGGCCTGGTCGCGGCACTGGCGTGGAACGCGCCAGAGGGCTGCCGCGTCGCCATCCATGAAGGACTCGGCCTGCTGCCGATCTTCAACCCCGACGACGAGGGTGAGCGGACGCCGTCCGAAGCGTCCAGGCTGATCGATGCCGTCACCGCCGCCGACGGCGTCATCATCTCATGCCCGGAATATGCGCATGGCGTGCCGGGCGGCCTGAAGAATGCGCTCGACTGGCTGGTGTCGCGCGATGCCGCCGTCGACAAGCCGGCCATGCTGGTGCACGCCTCGCCGCGCTCGCTCTATGCCCGCGCCGCATTGGCGGAGATCATGCGCACCATGTCCTTCGCGCTTTATGACGGCGGGCTGGAGATCGGGCTGCTCGGCAAGAAGCCAGCTGAGGTGGAGGCCGTCCTGGGGGAGCAGGCGAACGCGTTGGCAATGCGCGATGCGTTGTCCGCTTTCGCGGATTTCATTCGCGCGCGTTAGCGCCTACCCTTTTCTCAGCGTCTCGACATCGGTCTTGCCGACGTACCAGTCGCGGGCGTTGACCTCCTCGAAGACCACCCAGACATCGTCATTGCCGAGCCCGGTGGCGTCCATGATCGCCGCCGTGACTTTTTTGGCGATGTCGGCTTTCTTGCCGGCCGGATCGGCGGCGATCACTTCCTTGACGATGCGGATGTTGACGAATGGCATGACGTCCTCCCCTTTAATTCAGCTCAGTAGGTCTTGGCGCCGTTCACCATCAGCCGGACCATGTAGAGCGAGGTGGTGCCGGCAATGTAGAGACAGTTCAGCTTGGCGCCGCCGAACACGCAATTGGCCGTCACCTCGGGCCCCTTGACCTTGCCGATCAGCGTTCCGTCCGGATCGTAGCAATGGATGCCATCGGCGGCGCTGGTCCAGATGCGCCCGGCATCGTCGAGCCTGAAGCCGTCGAACAGGCCTGCGGTGCAGTCGGCGAAGACTTTTTCACCCGAGACCTTCTTGCCGCCCTCGCCGACATTGAATACCCGCATATGCGCCGGGTTCTGCGCGCCATGCGTGCGGCCGGTGTCGACGACATAGAGCTTGCTCTCGTCGAGCGAGAAAGCCAGCCCGTTCGGCCTGACCATGTCGGTGATGACAGCCTCGACATCGCCGGTACCGGGATCGACCCGGTAGACATGGCAGGCGCCGATCTCGCTCTCGGCCCTGTCGCCCTCGTAATCGGTGTCGATGCCGTAGGTTGGATCGGTGAACCAGATCGAGCCGTCCGACTTGACCACCACGTCATTGGGTGAATTCAGCCGCTTGCCCTTCCATTTGGCGGCAATGGTGGTGACCGAACCGTCGAACTCGGTGCGGCTGACGCGGCGCCCCGAATGCTCGCAGGTCACCAGCCGGCCCTGCCGGTCGACGGTGTTGCCGTTGGAATTGCCGCATGGCTGCCGAAACACGCTGACGCTGCCGTCGGTCTCGTCGTAACGCATCATGCGGTTGTTCGGGATGTCGGACCAGACGACATAGCGGCCGGCGGCGAACCAGGCCGGCCCTTCCGCCCATCGGCAGCCGGTGAAGAGCTTATCCACTTGCGCATTGCCGTTGAACAGCCGCGCAAAACGCGGATCGAGAATTTCGTAGTCGGCGGCGGCCATTCTTTCCTCCCGGTAACGTTGGCAATCCGGCGGCGATCAAGCCAGCAGGAGATCGATATGGCAAGGTCGGCGGCGATGACATTTCCGCAATTTGTAAGACAAAACGACAGGAACAGGCATTCCCATCATGGGAAGGGCAATGCGCCGGCGCCGGGGGTGGCGTTCAGGCGCCATTAACCGGCTATGCACGCAGCGCAATGGTGCATTGCAACATCTTCTTTTTGCGATGCACCATTCCTATGTCATGCTCCGTATCGATCAAGGGAGGAAGAAACCGGCCGCCAAATGCGGCCCAGAAGGAAACTCGCTATGATCCTCGACAGCCTCTTGACCCGCGCCCGCAGCAGCATCGCCAAGCGCAAGAACTACAACCGCCTCGTCGCTGAAATCGACAGCTTCTCCAGCCGCGATCTGGCCGACATGCGCGCCGACCGCTCGGAAATGCTTTATCAGGTCCACAAGCAGATCTACGGCTGAGCCCACAACAAGCAGATTCGCGCGCTCCGAGACATTGCTCTTCCTCAACGGTGATGACGAGGGCGCGTGAAAACAGAAGCATTTGACACGTCGGCGAGCGGCGAACGCTTGTCCTTCAATTGTCGACGCGCCCGAAAGCCGGCACCTCGCCGATGACGGTGCGCCGGTCCTTGCCGCAGGCGAAGGACCGTGCTTTCTCGTCGGCAAGCTTGCGCGCCTGATCGTTGGCGGCAGGATTTCCTGTAGCCAGCACCAGTGCGACCGTGCAGCCGTCGCGCGCATCCATTTGCGCGACCTTGGAGACGAGCAGCACGTCGGTGGGTTTCTTCTCGTCTTCCGGATTGCTGATCGAGCGGCGGTGAATGACCGCGAACGGCACCGCCTTGTCGCCGTCGGTCTCGATGCGCCACTCGATCCTGGCGCCTGAGGAATTGAAGCCGGAGAAACTTTCCCAGACCGATGTCATGTCGCCGCCGGGCGGGAAACCATAAAACAGCGATTCGCGCGCATCGTCATAGGCGATCAGCACCGGATATCCACGATAGCCCGAACAGGCGAGGTCGGCCCAGTCGCCATCGCCGTCCCCGGCTTGCGCATAGGTGACGCAGTCGTTCTTCCAGTCGAGATCGGTGTAGGCGCTCGATATCTCGCCGGCATGCGCTGCCTGGCAGACGCTGGCGAGAACGAGCGGAAGAACCAGGCTGCGCATCGCGGACATCTCCGTTGAAGGTCGCAGCAGCCTATCGCCAAACACTATTTCTTCAAGCTCGCCTCGATCAGCAGATCGGCGTTGATCGCCACCGACGCCGCCGGGCCACCGGCGCCGAACAACTGGCCGCTGATATAGGCGCCTTCGATCAGAAGCAGCAGACCGTCGCCCAGCGTGTCGGCGTCGGCGGCATTCATCGCGGCGGCCATGGCGCGCAGGCGGCGGCGCAGTTCCTGCTTGTTGTCCTCGCTCACCACGCGCGCCGGATGGCCGCGCTCGGGATATTCTACGGCCGCATTGGTCATGCCGCAGCCGCGATAGTCAGGCTTCTGCGTGCGCTTGCCGACGCGGGTCAGGAAGGCTCGGATTTGCGCGCGCGGATCGCCGGGATGGGCGTTCACCGCCTCGTCGAAGCGTTCCCAGAATTCGAGGTCGTATCGGCGCAGATAAGAGGCGGCCAATTCGTCCTTGGAGGGAAAGCTGCGATAGAGGCTGGGCTTGGTGACCCCTGCGCGCCTGACGATCTCATCGACGCCAATTGCCCTGATGCCTTGCCGGTAAAACAGATCGCGCGCCACGCCGAGTATCTTTTCCGCCGCCTTTGGCGGAGCCGACGCGTGAGCGCTGCTGATGGACGGTTCAATTTTATTGTCTGGTGGCATTCGCGGTCTCGGTTGACACTGTTACCGATCGGTACGTATACATGTTTCCATCCTGCAACGTACCGGTCAGTAACATGCTAGCTCAATCCCGTCCATTTGGCCAGCGCTACGCTTTCGTCGTGGTCGCCGTCATCTTTCTCTGCCTGCTGATCGCGGCCGGCCTGCGCTCCGCGCCAGCCGTCATGATGCTGCCGCTGGAGGAAAGTTTCGGCTGGCGGCGCGACGTGGTGTCGCTGGCTGCCGCGGTTGGCATCTTCCTCTACGGCCTGACCGGGCCGTTTGCCGCCGCGCTGATGGAGCGGATCGGGCTGCGGCGCACACTGCTTGCCGCGCTTGTGGTGATGTCGGCCTCCACCGCGCTCAGCCTGCTGATGACCAAGCCATGGCATCTGCTGATCACCTGGGGCGTGTTTTCCGGCGTCGGCTCCGGCGCGGTCGCCACCGTGCTCGGCGCCACCATCGTCAACCGCTGGTTCAAGACCAACCGCGGCCTCGTCATGGGCTTGATGTCGGCCTCCAGCGCCACCGGTCTGCTGGTCTTCCTGCCGCTGCTGGCCTCGCTGGCGCAGTCAGGCGGCTGGAAGCCGGTCGTCACCGCCATCTCCGTCGCAACGGCCTGTCTGGTGCCGCTGGTGCTGCTGCTGGTGCCGGAACGCCCGGCATCGATCGGCATGGTGCGCTATGGCGCGGAAGCCGACGACGTGCCGCCGGTACCGCCGGCGGCACAAGGCAATTTCCTGACCCACACGCTGACCACGCTGCGCCGCGCCGCCGGCACGCGCGTCTTCTGGTACCTGTTCGCCACCTTCTTCGTCTGCGGTTTCACCACCAACGGGCTGGTCGGCACGCATCTCATCGCATTTTGCGGCGATATGGGCATCAACGAGGTGCAGGCGGCTGGCCTGTTGTCGATGATGGGCATTTTCGACCTGATCGGCACCACGCTGTCGGGCTGGCTCACCGACCGTTTCGATCCGCGCAAGCTGCTCGGCGTCTATTATGCGATCCGCGGCCTTTCGCTGATCTATCTGCCCTATTCCGGCTTTTCGGCGACCAGTCTGATCATCTTCGCCGTGCTTTACGGTCTCGACTGGATCGCCACCGTGCCGCCGACGCTGCGGCTCGCCAATGAAGCCTTCGGCGACCGCAGCGGCCCGATCGTGTTCGGCTGGATCGTCGCGGGCCATCAGGTGGGCGCGGCAACCGCCGCCTTCTTCGGCGGCACCATGCGCGAACTGCAAGGCAATTACGAACTGGCCTTCCTGATCGCCGGCATGACCGCGATTGCCGCCGCCTGTATCTCGCTCCTGATCAACACCAGCCGGCCGGCGTTCGACCCGGAGCCGCAGGCGGCGTAGTGCGCCTTCGGACGAGGGGCCGTCGGTCAGATTGGCGATCTTTCAATAAGGGGAGATCGGCAGCTTCGCCAACGGCGCGCAGCCGATCAGTCGGGATAGCAGACTATCGGAACGTTGGGCCAAACCGCGCTATCGCAGTTGGCGCTTTGCTGCCTTTGCTTGAAGGCCGCGCTGACCGGCCCCGTCACCACCGGATCGACCCCATCGGGCGCATCCGCAAAGACCTGTTCGGCGCTCGGGATATCGCTCGGCAGAGCGGGCCGCGCTTCCTTGAGCGTCGCCGCGGATTGAGCGGCGCCGGCAGCCAGCAGCACGGCGAGAGCCGCAGTTGCGAGAATCGGCCGAAATTTGACGACTGCGTTGGTCATGGTGTTCGAACTGCCCGGGCCCGCAAAAGGTTCCCGCCTTGGTTAACAAAACCATTTCACATGGCGATGCTTAAGATTTGATGATTATTTGGTGTCGCGCTTCCTCTTTCGCAAATGCGAAAAACCCTGTATGAGCCGCGCAACACGAAAGAGGCGGCGCCTTTTGGCCTGCTGCCTGCAACGCTCCCGAGACCAGATCATGAACCTCCGCAATATCGCGATCATCGCGCACGTCGACCATGGAAAGACCACCCTTGTCGACCAGCTTCTGAAACAATCCGGCGCCTTCCGCGACAATCAGCGCGTCGCCGAACGCGCCATGGATTCCAACGACCTCGAAAAGGAACGCGGCATCACCATCCTGGCCAAGGCGACCTCGGTCGACTGGAAGGGCACCCGCGTCAACATCGTCGACACCCCCGGCCACGCCGATTTCGGCGGTGAGGTCGAGCGCATCCTGTCGATGGTGGATTCGGCGATCGTGCTGGTCGACGCCGCCGAAGGCCCGATGCCGCAGACCAAGTTCGTCGTCGGCAAGGCGCTAAAGGTCGGCTTGAAGCCCATCGTCGTCATCAACAAGATCGACCGGCCGGACGCCCGCCATGTCGAGGTGGTCAACGAGGTGTTCGACCTGTTTGCCGCGCTCGACGCCACCGACGAGCAGCTCGACTTCCCGATCCTTTATGGTTCGGGGCGCGACGGCTGGGTCTCGGAAAATCCGGAAGGTCCCAAGGACCAGGGCCTGTCGCCGCTGTTCGATCTCGTCCTCAAGCATGTGCCCGCGCCGACCGTGCATCCCGGCCCGTTCCGCATGATCGGCACTATCCTGGAAGCCAATCCGTTCCTCGGCCGTATCATCACCGGCCGCATCGAGAGCGGCACGCTGAAGGCCAACCAGGCGGTCAAGGTGCTGCATCATGACGGCACCCAGATCGAAACCGGCCGCATTTCCAAGATACTGGCCTTCCGCGGCCTCGAGCGCCAGCCGATCGAGGAAGCGCAGGCGGGCGACATCGTGGCCATTGCCGGCCTGTCCAAAGGCACCGTCGCCGACACGTTCTGCGACCTGAGCGTGAGCGAGCCGCTGCACGCGCAGCCGATCGATCCGCCGACCGTGACCATGTCTTTCCTCGTCAACGATTCGCCGTTGGCCGGCACGGAAGGCGACAAGGTGACCAGCCGCGTCATCCGCGACCGCCTGCTGCGCGAAGCCGAGGGCAATGTCGCGCTCAAGATCGAGGAATCGCCCGACAAGGATTCCTTCTTCGTGTCGGGCCGCGGCGAATTGCAGCTTGCCGTGCTGATCGAGACCATGCGCCGCGAGGGCTTTGAAATCGCCGTGTCGCGGCCGCGCGTGGTCATGCAGAAGGGCGAGAACGGCGAATTGCTGGAGCCGGTCGAGGAAGTCGTCATCGACGTCGACGAGGAGCATGCCGGCGTCGTCGTGCAGAAAATGTCCGAGCGCAAGGCCGAGATGGTCGAATTGCGCCCCTCCGGCGGCAACCGCCAGCGCCTCGTCTTCCACGCGCCGACGCGCGGCCTGATCGGCTACCAGTCGGAACTCTTGACCGACACGCGCGGCACCGCCGTGATGAACCGGCTGTTCCATGCCTATGAGCCCTATAAGGGCGAACTGCCCGGCCGCACCAACGGCGTGCTGATCTCCAACGAGCAGGGCGAGTCCGTCGCCTACGCCATGTGGAACCTGGAGGATCGTGGCCCGATGGTCATCGATCCGGGCGTCAAGGTCTATCAGGGCATGATCATCGGCATCCACTCCCGCGACAACGACCTGGAAGTGAACGTGCTGAAGGGCAAGAAGCTGACCAACATCCGCGCCGCCGGCAAGGACGAGGCGGTCAAGCTGACACCGCCGATCCGCATGACGTTGGAGCGCGCGCTGGCCTGGATCCAGGACGACGAGCTGGTCGAGGTGACACCGAAGACCATCCGCCTGCGCAAGCTTTACCTGGATCCCAACGAGCGCAAGCGCTTCGAGAAATCGTCCAAGGCCGTCGGCGCCGCGTAATTTCTGCTTTCTGATCGTATCCGGGAGGGGCGGAGCACCAGGTGCTTCGCCCTCTGCCGTTCATCCCCTGGCGGCAGATATGATGGCCTGCCGGTCGGGTTCGCCGGCCAGATCGACGCGGACCGTCGTCCCGTCGCGTGCCGGCTTGCGCAAAGCCTTGGCCCCGTCGCAATCGACAACCAACAGGCCTTTCTCCTCCAGGGCTTGAAGTCGCGACCGTGAGATGCCGAGTTCGTTGGCGAGCAAACGATCGAGCCGCAGCGATATCGGCATTTCGAGCCCGAGCCGGAGCTCCAGCACGCTTGCAGCTTCGCTTGTCCCGCCAAGCGCCGTCTTGTGCACGTCGACGTCGGGAAACTCCTCGACACGCCCCACCTGGCCGCGCAGTGCGGTCACATCGAATGCATGGCGCCGGGCAAGTGCTGCATCGTTGCTCTCCAGCGCCCGCAGCAGCGCCGGCTCGATGTCGCGGCGGTTGCGGCGCTCAAAAATGCCGAAATTCCAGGAATTGTCGCAGTTGATACAACGATAGATCAGCCAGACGTCAATGCGCTTGCCGTTGGCGTTGACGCGGAACTTTCCGTTGCTGCGATAGGCTTTGATGTCGCCGCAGCGATTGCAGGTGATCAGGGGACGTGGTGCGATTTGAGGCGCGACCGTCCAGCGGATACGCAGAATAGAAGACATGCCGATAAGCCCTTCCCGTCGGGAAGTTCATCAGGTCGGCAATGTCGAGATGCCCAAGCGGGCGCGGCGTGGCGGTAGGCTGCGGTTCTTGGGATCAGGCGTCGCGGCGCATGCGACAGCGGTTCAGCAGTGCCAAACCGGTCTCGAACCGCCGCCCAGAGGAACACATGAAATGGAAAAAGGCACCGTTGTGGCGGCGCCATGCATTGTGTCGGGGGAGTTGACGAGACCGGCGGTTACGTAGGCAAAGTGAAGCTCGAAATTGTTTCGCGGCGATCTATCTAGCCGCGAGATGCCGGGCCGGCAAGCATGTTGATGCTACCGAAACTCGATCGCTTGCGCTATTGTCTGGCATTGAAGGTTTTTCAAGCCGAGATCCTCACCATGCATCTCACCTCGCTCCTGATCTTCGCCGGCGCGCTCTTCGTGGCCGCCGGTTCGCCGGGTCCTTCGATCGCGGCACTCGTCGCCCGCGTCATCGCCAAGGGATTTCGCGACGTGTTCCCGTTCCTGCTCGCCATGTGGATCGGCGAGGGCATCTGGCTGTCGCTGGCGGTGTTCGGGCTGGCGGTGGTGGCGCAGACTTTCCATTTCGCTTTCGTCATCGTCAAATGGGTCGGCGTCGCCTATCTCGCTTACCTCGCCTGGAAGATGTGGACCGCGCCTGTCGAAGCGAAAGAAGGCGAGATGCCGCGCGAGGACTCGCCCGGCAAACTGTTCTTCGCCGGCATGGCCGTGACGCTCGGCAACCCCAAGATCATGATATTCTACCTGGCCTTGCTGCCGACCATCATCGACCTTGCTTCGGTGACGGTGGTTGGCTGGATCGAGCTGACGGCGACCATGGCGGTGGTGCTTGTTATCATCGACCTTGCCTGGGTGCTTGCCGCCGCCCAGGCGCGCAAGCTCCTGAAGAGCAAGCGCGCCATGAGAATTGCCAACCGCGTCAGCGCCACCACCATGGCCGGTGCAGCCGCGGCGATCGCGGCGCGCTCGTGACCGTCACATCATTTCGACGATCGGCGCGATCTCGACGCTGAAGGCCGGGTTCATCAGGATCGGGCAATCCCTGGCCTTGGCGACGGCATCGTCGATGTCCCTGGCTTCCACGATCGTGTAGCCGGCGGTCGGGTTGCTGCCGCCATTGTTCTCGACCTTGCCGTCGGGCAGCACCGTCTTCGACATGCCGACCGGATTGCCGCCGTCGACCACGGCCGAGCCGAGCTTGCCGTACCAGCCGTTCCAGGCATCCATCGCCGCTTTGCGTTCGGCCTCCTCGGTCGGCATCTTGCCGGAGCCGTGATAGACATAGAGAAATTTCGCCATGTTCTCCTCCCTTTTCGGCGGCATCGAACCGGCATGCGGTCATGCCGCCCGGCGATCATCGGACCAAACCGGCAAACAAGCAATGAGAATGAGAGATAGCTAATGTATGGCAAGGTCAGGCCCTGCTCGTCACCTTGCCATCGCGTGGTACTCGGGGTTCGGGCGCATATCGATTGCCGCCGCCACCCGGTTCGACATGTTGAAGAAGGCGGCCGTGGAGGCGATGTCCCAGATGTCGCGGTCGGTGAAGCCGGCCATACGCAGGGCCGCGCGGTCGGCTTCGACGATCTTGGCCGGCTCCTCTGTCAGCTTGACCGCGAATTCCAGCATCGCGACCTGCTTCGATGAAAGATCGGCGGCGCGGAAATTCATTACCATCATCTCGCCGAGCGAAGGGTCGCCCGACAGCTGCCGCACGGCGGCGCCATGCGCCGTCAAGCAGTAGTAGCAATGGTTGATGGAGGAGACAGCGACCGCGATCATCTCGCGCTCCAGCTTCGACAGGCCTGAATCACCCAGCATCAGATCATTGTACATGTCGGTGAAGGCACGCAGCTTCTTGTCGTCGAAGGCATAGGCGCGCAACACGTTGGGGACCAGGCCGAGCTTCTCCTCGCATTTGGCGAAATAGGTCCTAGTCGCATCGCTCAGCTCAGCGGCGGCGAGATCGAGCGCGGTGATCTTGTCGGTCATGGGCATTCCTCCTCGTTTGTCGCCGGCTGCCGCCGAATTGCGATAATTCTTGGCACGCCGTCAAACCTTTGTCGCCAAATAGCGGTCATCTGCTACAGATGTCCGCAAAAGCATACGACGGGAGGAAAGAAGCGTCATGGCCAGCGTGAAATCGGCAAGCAGGTCGAAGAAGAAAGCCACGGCGATGCCGAAGACGCAGGAAAGGCCAGCCAGGCTCGCCGACTACCTGCTCGCCCGCGCGCCGGCGGAAGACATTGCCGCCTATGAGGTGGCCGACCTCGAACGCGCCGCGGATCTCGCCGGCCGCGCGGTCGCCGGTCACAAGAAGGGCGCGTGCGCCGTCGCCGTCGACACCGATTCCGGCGTCGTTCGCGAGGGCCGACCCGTCACGATCGTCACCGTCGTCAACGACAATATGCCTTTCCTGTTCGATTCCATACTCGGCGAGATCACCGAGAGTGCCGGCGAGCCGACCCTGGTCACCCATCCCGTCATCACCGTCCGCCATGGCAAGGACGGCGTCGAGGAAATTCTCGGCGACGGCAATTTCGCCAGGGACGACGGCAGCCACGACCGGCTGAGCGTCATCCATGTCCATATTCCCCGGCTGACCCCGGAGCAGGCGAACGGCTTGGCAGAGCGGCTGCGCAAGATACTCGGCCAGGTCCATTCAGCCGTCAGCGACTGGAAGCCGATGCTGGCCCGCCTCGACCAGGCGATCTCGGAATTCCGCTATTCGGCGGTACCCCTGGACAAGAAGAGCGTGGCCGAGGCGATCGCCTTCCTGGAGTGGCTGCGCGACGACAATTTCACTTTCCTCGGCATGCGCGAATTCACATATGTCGGCGGCGAGGAAAGCGGCACGCTGGAGCGTGCCGACAAGCCTGGCCTGGGCATATTGTCCGACCTGGACGTGCTGGTGCTGCGGCGCGGCACCGAAGCGGTGACGACAACGCCGGAGATTCGAGCCTTCCTGCATGGGCCGGAGCCGCTGATCGTCACCAAGGCCAATGCCAAGTCTTCCGTGCACCGGCGCATCTATCTCGATTATATCGGCATCAAGACCTACACCGCCAAGGGCGCGCTGGCGGGCGAACTGCGCATTGTCGGCCTGTTCACGTCGACCGCCTACACGCGCTCGGTGATGAAGATCCCCTATCTCAGGTCGAAGGCCGAAACCGTCATCGCCAAATCCGGTTTCGACCGGCACGACCATTCCGGCAAGGCGCTGATCAACGTGCTGGAGAGCTATCCGCGCGACGAGCTGTTCCAGGTGCCGGTGCCCATCCTGAGGAAGCATGCCGCGGCCATTCTGGGCCTCGTCGAGAGGCCGCGCGTGCGGGCACTGGTGCGCGCCGACCAGTTCGACCGCTTCGTCTCCATTCTCGTCTTCGTGCCGCGCGACCGTTACGACAGCGTCGTGCGCGAGAAGGTCGGCACCTACCTCAAGACGGTGTTCGAAGGCCGGCTGTCGGCCTACTACCCGGCCTTCCCGGAAGGCGGGCTGGCGCGTGTGCATTTCATCATCGGCCGCTCCGGCGGCAAGACGCCGAAGGTCGAACAGGCGACGATCGAGGCGGCGATCCGCGACATCGTGCGCACCTGGGAGGATGCCCTTTCCGAGGCGGCGGAAACCAGCGGCAGCGACCCGGCGCTGAAGAGGATCGCGGCACGATTTCCGGAAAGCTACCGGGACTCCTTCAGCGCCGGTGTGGCGCTGGTCGATGCCGGGCGTATCGCCAAGATCAGCGCCAGCAATCCGATCGCCATCGATTACTATCGCCATGCCGAGCAGAAGCCGCATCAGGCGGCGCTGAAAATCTATCACCATGGCAGCCCGGTGGCGCTGTCGCGGCGCGTGCCGGTGCTGGAAAACATCGGTTTCCGCGTCATCAGCGAGCGCACCTTCGAGGTCGGCGACGACAAGGCCGGGAATAGCGGCCAGCCCGGCATGATCGATAGTGATCAGCCCGGCACCGTGTTCATCCACGACATGGAGCTGGAGAACGGCTACGGAAAGCCGATCGACCTCAGCAATGGCGGCGCGCTGTTCGAGGACGCATTCCTGTCGGTGTGGCGCGGCGACGTCGACAATGACGGCTACAACGGCCTTGCCCAGACCGCAGGCCTGTGGTCGGGCGAAATCACCATCCTGCGCGCCTATGGTCGCTATTTGCAGCAGGCCGGAATCCCGCAGAGCCAGGATTTCATCGCCGCGGCCCTCAACCGCTATCCCGAGATCGCACGCGGCCTGCACGCGCTGTTCATCGCCCGGCTCGGGCCGACGGCCGAGACGGAAGGCGTGGTGGCGGCAAAGCATCTCAAGGCCAAGATCAGGGACGCACTGGAAGACGTTCCCAACATCGATGACGACGCCATCATCCGCCGCTACCTCAATCTCATCGAAGCCTCGCTGCGCACCAATCATTTCGTTGCCGATACGAAAGCCAAGGGCCAGTCGCTGGCGATCAAACTCGATTCGCGTTCGGTCGACGGATTGCCCGAGCCGCGACCGTGGCGGGAAATCTTCGTCTACGGCTCTGAGGTCGAGGGCGTGCATCTGCGCTTCGGTCCGGTGGCGCGCGGCGGCCTGCGCTGGTCGGACCGCGCCCAGGATTACCGCACCGAGGTGCTCGGCCTGGTCAAGGCACAGCAGGTCAAGAACGCGGTCATCGTGCCGGTCGGCGCCAAGGGCGGGTTCTATCCGAAGAAGCTGCCGATGAGCGCCGGCCGCGACGCCATCTTCGAAGCCGGCACATCGGCCTACAAGAACTTCGTATCCAGCCTTTTGTCGATCACCGACAATATCGGCCTCGACGGCGTCATCCCGCCGGCCGGCGTTGTCAGGCGCGACCAGGACGATCCCTATTTCGTCGTTGCCGCCGACAAGGGCACGGCAACTTTCTCGGACACCGCCAACGCCATCAGTGAAAGCCATGGCTTCTGGCTTGACGATGCCTTCGCCAGCGGCGGTTCGGCCGGGTACGACCATAAGAAGATGGGCATCACCGCCAAGGGCGCGTGGGAGGCGGTCAAGCGGCATTTCCGCGAGATGAACCGCGACATCCAGACCACGCCCTTCTCCGTCGTCGGGGTGGGCGACATGTCGGGCGACGTGTTCGGCAACGGCATGCTGTTGTCACCGAAGACAAGGCTGATCGCAGCCTTCGACCATCGCGACATCTTCATCGATCCCGATCCCGACATGGCGGCATCGATGGCCGAGCGCCAGCGCATGTTCGCTCTTCCCCGTTCGAGCTGGCAGGACTACGACAAGAGCAAGCTCTCCGAGGGCGGCGTCATCGTCTCGCGCGGCCAGAAATCGATCACCTTGCCGGCCGCTGCTGCTGCTGCTATCGGCCTCAACAAGACGACCGCCACGCCGGTCGAGATCATGAGCGCCATCCTCAAGGCGCCCGTCGACCTCTTGTGGTTCGGCGGCATCGGCACGTATTTGCGGGCCTCGACCGAGACCAACGCCGAGGTCGGTGATCGCGCCAACGACGCCGTCCGCATCACCGCGCTCGACGTGCGCGCCAAGGTGATCGGCGAGGGCGCCAACCTCGGGGTGACGCAGCGCGCGCGCATCGAATTCGGCATGAATGGCGGGCGTTGCAATTCCGACGCCATCGACAATTCGGGCGGGGTCAACTGTTCCGACGTCGAGGTCAATATCAAGATCGCGCTGGCGTCCGCCATGCGCAAAGGGTCGTTGACCCGCCCGGCGCGCGACAAGCTTCTCGCCGAGATGACCGGCGAGGTCGGCGAGCTGGTCCTGTCCAACAACTACCAGCAGACGCTGGCGCTCTCCATCGCCCGCAAGCGCGGCCTCGCCGACATCGCCCACCAGGCCCGCTTCATGTCGGCGCTGGAAGCGCGCGGCCTGCTCGACCGCACGGTCGAGACGTTGCCTTCGCCGGCGGCCCTTGCCGAGCGCGAGGCGCGCGGCGAGCCGCTGACCAGGGCCGAGCTCGGCGTGCTGCTCGCCTATGCCAAGATCGTGCTGTTTTCCGACATCGTCGCAAGCGACGTGCCTGACGAGCCGCATTTCGACCGCGACCTGATGGGTTATTTCCCCGACCGGATGGCGAAGAAATATGCCGCCGAGATCCACGGCCATCGCCTGCGCCGCGAGATCATCGCCCGCGTCGTCGCCAATGAGCTGGTCAACCGCGGCGGTCCCTCCTTCGTCAACCGGTTGCGGGAAGCAACGGGGCGCACCGCCGCCGACGTGGTGCGCACCTTCGCCGTGGTGCGCGACGGCTTTGCCTTGCCGGCGCTTTACCGCGAGATCGACGCACTCGACAATCAGATCGACGGCCAGATGCAGCTCGATCTCTACCAGGCGGTCAGCCGGCTGATCTACGTGACCAGCGGCTGGTACTTGAAGAACGACGCCGGCACGGCGCCGCTTGCCCAGCGCATCGCCGAATTGCAGAAGGCTCGCAAGGCGCTGGAGCCGAAACTCGTTTCGCTGCTCCCCGATTATTCGCGCGAACGGATCGACGAGAAGCGGCATGGACTGGTCAAGGCCGGGGCGCCGGACAGGCTGGCAGCGCAACTGGCGCTGGCCGATGTGGCGGAGCTGATCCCCGACATCGCGCTGACGGCGCGAACGGCAGGCGCTGACATCGTCGCCGCGGCGAAGGCCTTCTTCGCGGTCAGCGACGCCTTCCGTATTCCGCGCGTCGAGGAGGCGGCCCGCTCCATCACACCGGCGGACTATTACGACCAGCTCGCCCTGTCGCGCGCCACCGACACGATCGGGACCGCGCGGCGCGGCATCGCGGTGGCGGCACTCGTGAACCACGCCGGGGCAGCCGACCCGGTGGCGGCGTGGCTGGAGGCCGGCGGGGAGAGGATCGGCCGCACCCGCGAACGGCTGCAGGCGCTGACCGAGGGCGGCGACATCACCGTGTCGCGGCTGTCGGTGGCATCGGGCCTGATGAGCGATCTGACGGGGATGTGAGCCATCGCCTGACGTACCCGTCCCAGGCGGGTGCCCTGCGAAGCAGCGGGGAGGGGCGGCGCCGGACGCCCACCCGGACCTTCGGTCCGACCTCCCACAAGGGGGAGCTAGGGTCGGCGCCCTTGCTCTCGTCGGAATGAAGGCGGGTAAGCCAAAGAACGGCCGCGCGACTCGTGTTCGTTTGCATGACCAGCGGAAAACATGCAGACATGGGGTGAACCGCCCAACGAAACGAAGGCGACCGGAGGGGACATGGCCGAAGTAGCAGTGCAGCGGGCGTCCGGGCGCGGCATCTGGGGGTGGATGTTGTTCGACTGGGCGGCGCAGCCCTTCTTCACGGTCGTCACCACCTTCATCTTCGGCCCCTATTTCGTTTCGCGCATGGCCAGCGATCCGACCACCGGCCAGGCCGTCTGGGGCTACGGCATCGCCGCGGCCGGACTGGTCATCGCCGTGCTGTCGCCGATCCTCGGTTCGATCGCCGACCAGACCGGGCCGCGCAAGCCGTGGATCGCCTTCTTCGCGGCGATCAAGATCGCCAGCCTGGCGCTGCTGTGGCTCGCCGCGCCCGGCTCGAACCTGTTCCTGATCGTGGCATTGTTCTCGCTGGCCTCGGTGGCGGCTGAATTCTCCACCGTCTTCAACGATTCCATGATGCCGCGCCTGGTGCCGAAGAGCGAGATCGGCCGCATCTCCAACATGGCCTGGGGGCTTGGCTATCTCGGCGGTATGATCGCGCTGATCTTCGTCGTGCTGTTCCTGGCCGGATCGCAGGAGACCGGCAAGACCATCATCGGCCTCGACCCGCTGTTCGGGCTGGACCCGAAGCTCGGCGAGGATGCCCGCGCCACCGGGCCGCTGTCGGCCGGCTGGTATTTCCTGTTCATCCTGCCGATGTTCCTCTTCACTCCCGATGCCATCAAAGGCATCCCGATCAAGCCTGCGGTGCGCGAAGGCCTGTCGGAGCTGAAGTCGACCTTGGTCGAGGTGCGCAGGCGCGGCGGCATCTTCCGCTTCCTCGTCGCCCGCATGATCTATCAGGACGGCGTCAATGCGCTGCTGGCGCTCGGCGGCACCTTCGCGGCCGGCATGTTCCAGTGGTCGATCACCGAGATCGGCATGTTCGGCATCATCCTCAACGTCGTCGCCATCTTCGGCTGCTGGATCGCTGCGCGGCTCGACACCGCGCTCGGCTCCAAGGCGGTGGTGATGATCGCGCTGGTCATGCTTTCGGTCGCCACCATCGGCGTCGTCTCGACCGGCCCCGGCTTCACGCTGCTCGGGCTTATCCAGCTCTCGACCACCGATTCCGGGGGCCTGTTCGGCACCGCCGCGGAAAAGGCCTACATCCTCTATGGATTGCTGATCGGGCTCGCCTTCGGGCCGGTGCAGGCGTCATCGCGGTCCTATATGGCGCGCAGCGTTACGGCGTCGGAATCCGGCCGCTATTTCGGCATCTATGCGCTGGCCGGGCGCGCGACCAGTTTCCTGGCGCCGTTCCTGGTGGCGACCATCACGGCGGTGAGCGATTCGGCGCGGCTCGGCATGGCGGTTATCATCCTGTTCCTGGCCATAGGCATGGCGATCCTGATCAGGACGCCGTATCCGGCGGACCGGGCGGCGGAGTGATTTACCCTCCCCCTTGTGGGGAGGGTCGATCCGCGAAGCGGAGCGGGGTGGGGGACGGCGCTGGCCCCACCCCGTCTCACGAGCTTTGCTTCGCAAACATCGCTCGCCGACCCTCCCCACAAGGGGGAGGGTGAGGCGCTCAATGTCTGAAGTGTCTCACGCCCGTGAACACCATGGCGATGCCATGCTCGTCGGCGGCGGCAACCACATCGTCGTCGCGCATCGAGCCGCCGGGCTGGATCACCGCCGTGGCGCCGGCCTCGATGGCCGACAGCAGGCCGTCGGCGAAGGGGAAGAAGGCGTCGGAGGCGACGACAGAGCCTTTGGTCAGCGGCTCGGCCCAGCCCGCCGCTTCCGCAGCGTCGAGTGCCTTGCGGGCAGCGATGCGCGAGGAATCGACGCGGCTCATCTGCCCGGCGCCGATGCCTACCGTGGCGCTGTCCCTTGCGTAGACGATGGCGTTCGACTTGACGTGCTTGGCGACGCGGAAGGCGAATTTCAGGTCGGCCAGTTCGGCCGGCGTCGGCGCCCGTTTCGTCACCACCTTCAGCTCGAGGTCGTCGACGACGGCGTTGTCCCTGCCCTGCACCAGCAGGCCGCCGGCGACGGATTTGACGGTTGTGCCGATCGCGCGCGGATCCGGCAGGCCGCCCGCGACCAGCAGGCGCAGGTTCTTCTTCGCGGCCACGATCGCTGCCGCCTCGTCGGTGGCGCCGGGCGCGATAATGACCTCGGTGAAGGTCTTCACGATCTCTTCGGCCGCCTCGGCGTCCAGGATGCGATTCACAGCGACAATGCCGCCATAGGCCGAGACCGGATCGCAGGCCAGTGCCCTGGCGTAGGCGGCCTTCAGCGTCGAACCCTCGGCGACGCCGCACGGGTTGGCATGCTTGATGATGGCGACGGCGGCCGAGCGCGCCGGGTCGAACTCGCCGGCCAGCTCGAAGGCGGCGTCGGTATCGTTGATGTTGTTGTAGGAAAGCTGTTTGCCCTGGAGCTGGCGCGCCGTGGCCACGCCCGGCCGCTTGTCGCCATTGACATAGAAGCCGGCGCCCTGGTGCGGGTTCTCGCCATAGCGCATCACGGTTTCCAGCCTGCCGCCGAAGGCGCGCCAGGTCGGGTGCTCGATCTCCAGCGCCTCGGCGAACCAGCCCGAGATTGCCGCGTCATAGCTGGCGGTGCGGGCAAAAGCCTTGGCCGCGAGCTTCTTGCGGAAATCCAGCGAAAGCGAGCCGATATTCATCTCCAGCGCATTGAGCACGGAGGCATAGTCGCCGGGGTCGGTGACGATGGCGACATAGGCGTGGTTCTTGGCCGAGGCGCGGATCATCGCCGGGCCGCCAATGTCGATGTTCTCGACGATCGCCGCGTAGTCGGCGCCGGAGCGGCGGACTTCCTCGAACGGATAGAGATTGCAGACGACCAGGTCGATCGGCTCGATGCCATATTTGTGCATCGCCGCGGCGTGATCGGGATCATCGCGAACGCCGAGCAGGGCGCCATGCACCGACGGGTGCAGGGTCTTGACGCGGCCATCCATGATCTCGGGAAAGCCGGTGAGCTCGGAGACGTCGCGAACCGCCAGGCCGGCATCGGCGATCGCTTTTGCCGTGCCGCCGGTCGACACCAGCTCGACGCCGGAAGCGGCGAGCGCCCTGGCGAGATCGATGAGGCCGGCCTTGTCGAAGACGGAGAGCAGCGCACGACGCACGGGAACGAGGTCGGGAGCGGGAATGTTCTTGGCGGCGACGGCCATGGGCGTGCTTTCACGGCTGGAGGGGCAGGCCCGCGCCGTATCATATGAGATCAGGAAATCAAGGCGCAAGCTCGGTCAGCGCCGGCGCGGTCAGTTGTTTTCGGGATAGCCGGCGATAGAGGTGCGGGTGAGCTGCCAGTGGACTTCGGCGATGTCGGACGGCTTGAAGGCAAGCACGATCTGCCGGCTGCGGCGCGGGCCGCCGAGACCGGCGAAGTAGATCGATTCCTCGACCTCCGGCACCATCTCGGTGCAGGTGAACACCCAGCTGTCGGCCTGCTCGGCGGTCAGCACCAGGCGGTCATGCTCGTCCTGCAAAAGGTTGATGTCGGGATGGACGTGGAAGCGCACGGTGACGAAATCGCGGCCATTGTTGCGGATCGCCGCACCTCCAGGACGCTGGAAGCGGTCCCTGCCGGTCAGCACATTGCCGTTCGAGGACAGTTTCAGCTCGCGCTCGTGCAGGAAACCGAAGCGCTGGATATAGCCGTCATGGCGGGCGATGAAGCCTTGAACGCCCTTCTGGTCGATACGCTTGCACTGCACATGCTGCGGGCCGCCGATCAAAGGCGACCCCAGAAGATCGTTGATGCGCAGCGAATGGCTGAACCGCGCCGACGAGGTGTCGTTGATGGTGGCGGTCGAATGCGCGGCGGTGGCGCGGGCCAGGGGCCGGAATTCGGCGGCGCCATAGGTGTCGATGCCGGCATTGACGATGTAATGCTGGCGGCCCGACGACAGCTCGAACGCAAGGCAGCTGGCATGGGCGGCATTGGAGACGTGGACGGGCGGCGGCAGGCCGGTGTCGGCGATGACGGTGACGCCACCCATGGACAGCCGCTCATAGCCCGAATGCGGTGCATGCAGCAGCGGCGAGCCGGCGGTGTCGTCGTGGCGCAGGATGCTGGCGATGCGGTCATGGATGGTGGCGCCCATGCCGTTGAAGCGGGCGAGGCTGCCGTCCTGGTGGCGAAAGAAGCGCAGCGCCGGCAGCATCCTGTCGATGGCGCCGATCAGGGCCTGTGGCGGCGCTTCCGCCTGGTTGGCGTAGGTCTGCCGCAGCGGCAAAAGGTCGGCGAGGATTTCCAGCACCGCCATTGGGTTGCGCGAGATGTGGCCGCCATCAGGAAGGATCTGGCGGTCCAGTTCCTCGGCGAGATTGCGGGTGGCGCCGCGCAGCGCCGATGCGGGCGCCGGCAGCGACAGGGCGGCGAAGGCGAGGGCGATGCGGGCGCGCAGCCTGTCCTTGCCGTCAGGCATTTCGCGTGCCATCGACCTGAGGTAGCGGATCTGGACGGCCAGCGATTTCAGGAAGGCGCGGTAGAACGGGAATTCAGCGCCTTGCAGCACGATCGAGGAATGCTGCAGCCAGGCGATAATGCGCTTGGCGGCCGTGCCGGGCTCCCAGGCAATGCCGGAAATGTTGTTTCCATGCGTGGCGATCCAGTCGGACACCAGCGCACGCGCATTGGCGGCGGCAAGCTCGGTGCCGGCGGCGCGCATGTGACGCAGCCAGCGAAAGCCATGCAGCGTCTTCTGCCAGCCGTAATTGGGAACGCTGATCTGGAAGGGCGACTTGCCGCCGGTCTCGACCATATGTCCCGACAAGGGATAGCGGCCATAGTAGATCTCAAGCGCGATCTGCGGGTCGGCCAGCCGCAGGTCCGGCGGCGCGATCAGCACCCGTTCGGGCGTGCGGCCGGAATAGCGCCAGCGATAAACCGGTCCGGCACGCAGGCGCCGGCGCGTTTTGCGCCAAAACTCCTTCGCGACAAGCGCCCACAGACGCGTCGTGTTGCCGGCAGCAAGTGCCAAAACCCCCTCCTGATCGTCCTCTATCCCAAGGGCAAGCTTATCTGATTCAACGATTCATGCGAAGGCGAATTCCCGCGAGCGGTGACGCTGCGCCTGGCTTGGCCGCGGATGCTCCCCAAAAAAGTCAGCAACTTCCTATGCTTAAACCCCTGAGCGGTTCAGCGCCCGATGGGCATCCATACTCCGCTCCAGATCCTTGTTCCACGCAATTCCGGACGGAGAATCGTCACGCAGCTTTCGTGGACTTGCCTTAGCTGGCGCGACGCATGCGCGCGGCGAAAAAGCCGTCGAGACCGGAACGTTGCGGCGAGCCGAGATCGAGGTCGGCAGGTGTGGTGCGCAGCGTGCCTTCCTGCGTCAGGAAGGGATCGATGCCGATGATCTCGCCGGCGCGAAGCGGGTCGGCAACGAGGCCAGGCGTCGCGGCGAGGAAGCCACGATAAAGCTCCTCGCCTTCGAGTGGGTCGAGCGAACAGTTCGAAAAGACGATCCTTCCGCCCGGCTTAACCAGGGTGACGGCGCGCGCGAGCAGCCGGCGCTGGAGATCGGCGAGCTTCTCGACATCAGCCACAGTCTTGGTCCATGGCACGTCGGGATGCCGCCGCACCGTGCCGGTCGAGGAGCAGGGCGCGTCGAGGAGGACGGCGTCGAACAGCTCGTCCGGCTCGTACTGGAGGAGGTCGGCCTGCACGATATCCGCCGACAGGCGGAGGCGTTCGAGATTCTGCGCCAGCCGCGCCAGCCGGTTCTTCGAGGTGTCGATCGCGGTGACGCGTGCGCCGGCCACGATCAATTGGGCGGTCTTGCCGCCGGGCGCGGCGCAGAGATCGGCGACGCGAAGCCCGCCGACATCACCGAGCAACCGGGCAGGCAGGCCGGCTGCGGCATCCTGGACCCACCAGGCGCCTTCGGCGAAGCCAGGCAGTTCGGTGACCGGGCCGGCAAGCTTCTCCACCCGAATCGTGCCGGTCGGCAGGGCAATGCCGCCGAGCCTTTCGGCCCAGTGCTCCGGATCGGCCTTGACCGAGAAATCGACCGGGGCCTCCTGGCGGTGGGCGGCGAGTATCCGTCCGGCCTCGTCCACGCCATAGGCGGCCTTCAAACGGTCGGAAAACCATTTCGGCGCTTCGTCGGTGGTAGCAAGGGCCTCTGGAAGTTCAGCCTCCTTGATCCGCGCGAGCGTGCGCAGCACACCGTTGACCAGGCCGGCAAAGCGCAATGTGCGGGGATCGGACTTGGCATGGGTGACGGCGAGGTCGACCGCGGCGCTGTCTGGAATGTCGAGGAACAGGATCTGCGCGGCCGCCACATGCAAAATATGCGACAGCGCGGTGGCATTGGCCGGCAGCGGTTTTTCCAGACGCCGCGCCAGCAGCCCGGCAATGGTCATGCGATAGCGCAGCGCGGTGACCAGAATGGCGCGCACAAGACCGCGATCGCGCAGATCTAGCGCCTTGTATTGCGGATGGCCGTTTTCATGGTCGGTCAGGCCGTCGAGCGGCGTTCTCGCATCGATGACAGCGGCCAGCAGGCGCGCCGCCGCCTTGCGGGCGGCAAGGCCGGCAACGAACTCGCCGTCCTTTTTGTCTTCCTGACCACCTGTGCGTCGAGGTGCTCTGCCCGCCACGCTCACGACCACGGGCCCTTGGGCCCGGTCGGATTGCGACCCCATGGATTGGATTTGGGCTCTGCCGAGGGTTCCGGCGCGGCCGGCTTGCCCCACGGTCCTGCCGATTGCGGCTCGTCGGCCTGCGGCGGCACTGGCGACTGGCGCTGCGGGGACCGCGATACACCACCGTCCATGCGCTGCGCCATCGCTTGCAGCGCGGCGATGCGGTTCTCGGTGCTCGGGTGGGTGGAGAACAGACTGTCCATGCGCTCGCCGTGCAGCGGGTTGATGATGAAGAGATGAGCCATCGCCGGGTTACGCTCGGCATCCGGATTGGGTATGCGTTCGGCGCCCCGGGCGATCTTGTCAAGCGCCGAGGCCAGCCACAGCGGGTGTCCACAGATTTCAGCGCCGCGCCGGTCGGCCTCGTATTCGCGGGTGCGGCTGACCGCCATCTGCACGATCATCGCCGCAAAGGGCGCCACGATCATCGCCGCCAGCACGCCGACAAAACCGAACGGGCTGTTGTTGTCGCGGTTGCCGCCGAGGAAGAAGGCGAAATTGCCAAGCATCGAGATGGCGCCGGCGAAGGTCGCGACGATCGTCATCGTCAAGGTGTCGCGGTGCTGGACGTGGGCGAGCTCGTGCGCCATCACCGCGGCCACTTCCTCATGCGTCAGCCGTTGCAAAAGGCCGGTGGAAGCGGCGACAGCCGCGTTCTGCGGGTTGCGGCCGGTGGCGAAGGCGTTGGGCTGCGGATTGTCGATCAGGTAGGTCCTGGGCATCGGCAGGCCTGCCTGCTCGGCCAGTGCCTGCACGATGGCGTAATATTCGGGCGCGTTCTTCTCGTCGACCTCGACGGCGCGGTTCATCGACAGCACCATCTTGTCGGCGTTCCAATAGCTGAACAGATTGGTGGCGGCGGCGATCAGGAAGGCGATCATCATGCCGCCCGTGCCGCCGATCAGGAAGCCGACGCCCATGAACAGCGCGGTCATCGCGGCAAGAAGCATGGCGGTGCGAAGTGTGTTCATCGTCTGCTCCCGTCCTGGTCGTGATGTAAGGGGGTCGATCCTCGTGGGCTCATCGCTATATGATGGGAAACGCCGGTACCCGTTTCAATCGGCCTGTTTCAATCCGCCGGAATATCGCATGAACGACGAGACCAGTAAAACACCTGCCACTGATGACGAAGCGCGGCTGAAGACGCTGACGCCCGCCGCCCGCCGCGCGCTTGAAGAGGCCGCGGCGCGGCGCGAGGACTACCGCCGCAAGGAAGCCGCGGTGCCGAAGGAAGTCGGCGGCCGCGGCGGCAAGGAGCCCGGCCGCTACGGCGACTGGGAGATCAAGGGCCTGACCAGCGATTTCTAATATGCCGGCCCAGCAAACAGCTCATTTGCCGGCAATCGGGTGTTTGATTGTCGCCAGAGCCTAGAAGGCCGCTGCCGCCGCTGGCTGCGGCTGGAGCGCGATCCAGCCGCGCTCGTCGACGGTGACGCCGATGGCGTCGTAGCCAGCGATCGCGGCATGCCGCGTCGCCAGGGGATGCCGGTGGGTGGCGTTTATGACCATGACCGCTGCGCCCGCCGCCTCGGCCGCCGTGATGCCCGCCGGGGCATCCTCGAACACGAGGCAATCGCGCGCATCGACACCGAGCCGCGTCGCGCCGAGCTGAAAGCAGTCGGGCGCCGGCTTGCCGCGTGAAACATCTTCCGCCGCGATCAGCACGGCAGGGACGGGGATGCCGGCGGCCTTCATGCGCAAGAGCGCCAGTTCGCGCGGTGCCGAGGTTACGATCGCCCAGCGCCCCGGCGGGAGCGCGTTGAGAAACGCGGCGGCGCTGGCGATCTGAACAATGCCCTCCAGATCGGCGGCTTCGGCCTTGAGCAAGAGGTCGGCCTCATGCGCCGGATCGACGCCCGGGAGCGCCAGACCGGCGATCGTCTCGATCGCCCGCACGCCATGGATCGTCGGCAGGAAGGCGGCGACGTCGAGCCCTTGCCGCCGCGCCCAGTCGCTCCACACCCGTTCGGCCGAGGCAATGGAATTGATGAGCGTGCCGTCCATGTCGAAGAGGAAGGCGGCGAATTTTCTGCCTGCGTACATGATTTTCCTTGATTTCGGGGAGGTCTTTCGAGGGAGCGCCGATGGTAACGTCCCGGCGCCGGCATTGGAAGCCGCGCGGCCACCTTTTCGGCCAGTCCCCTTTTCCGCAAGTCAGGGAACCGCGATCCGCCTCCGGCGTTTCAACTTCGCTGCTTTTCCACGACCATCGAAGGGGGACGCGATGCTGATTCGGCTCGGCTACGAAATGGCCATTGAATGCGCTGGAGCCACGCCGGTGATTTCAATGCTCGAGATCCACAGGGACAGGCAGGCCGACATCAAGCGGCAGACGCGCATGCTGACGTCGCCCGCGGTTCCGACCAGGCTCTACAGCGATTTGCATGGCAATTCGTGCCGCCGCTTTACCGCACCCGCCGGCACTTTTCGCATCCTCTACGATGCCGTGGTCGAGGACAGCGGCGAGACGGACGAGGTCAACACGCTGGCACGCGAGGTGCCGGTGGCAGAGCTGCCCGACGAGGTGCTGTTTTATCTGCTGGGCAGCCGCTATTGCGAGACCGATCACCTGAGCCAGCTCGCCTGGGAGCTTTTCGGCCGTTTGCCGTCCGGTTGGGCGAGGGTGCAGGCGATCGTCGATTACGTCCACAACCGGCTGTCCTTCGGCTATGGCTATGCCCGCTCGACCCGCACCGCGGCGCAGGCGCATGAGGAGCAGGTCGGCGTCTGCCGAGACTTCGCCCATCTGGCGATCACGCTCTGCCGCTGCATGAACATTCCGGCACGCTATGTGAATGGCTATCTCGGCGACATCGGCGTGCCGGCCGATCCGGCGCCGATGGATTTCTCGGCCTGGATGGAAGTGTTTCTCGACGGCAAGTGGTACACGTTCGACCCCCGCCACAATGTTCCGAGGATCGGCCGCATCGTCATCGCGCGCGGACGCGATGCCACCGACGTGCCGTTGCTGCACAGTTTCGGCCCGCACCGGCTCAGCCTGTTCAAGGTATGGACCTACGAACAGGAGAACAATCTGTTCAACCCGCCCTACCACGCCATCGACAGGACGGTCACCGCGCAGATGCTGGCCTGATCCGGGTTTCCATGCATCCCCTTACTGCCTCGCTCTGGCACAGGTGCGGCTGTGCCGCGGCGGGACACGGCCGCGCGCCCTGTGCCGCGACATGCAGGATCTTGGTAAGCGCTTCGTAAATGCCGCGCGAACGCAGCATTGGCGTTTACCGGCCATTCACCTTTCCATCCTTGAAAGCGAAGTAAAAACAAGAGTCTAGTCCCTGGTGCGCGGCCGCTGGCCGCGCCCGGCCGGAATCCTGCATCGATCCGCCCGGCGACGAGGCCGGGGCGAGCGGAGAGAGAACGATGCGGATTTTCGGGGGTCTTGTGGACGCGGCCGGCGACTTTGCCAGGCATCGCGGTGGGAATTTCGCCATCCTGTTCGGATTCGCCGCCTCGGTCTTGGTGCTGGGCGTCGGCTTCGCCGTCAACATCACCCAGCTCTACAACGCCAAATCGAGCCTGCAGAGCGTGGTCGACGCCGCGGTGACGTCGACGGCGCGGGACCTGACGACCGGCGTCATCAAGGAGGCCGATGCCAACAAATCGGTGCAGGCCTTCCTCGACGCCAACAGCACGGCCGGCATCCTGCAGGCCAACCAGATCGTGCTCGACAGGCTGACGGTCGACAGGACCGCCAGGACGGTGCAGGCGGAGGCCCATGCCGACGTCGCCTTCTATTTCCCGCTGTTCGGCACGCGCGACATGCAGCGCGTTCCCGCCTCGACGACAGCGCTCTATTCGGACAAGCAGATCGAGGTGGCCATGATGCTCGACATAACAGGCTCGATGGCGAAGCGGGGCAAGGTCGACAAGATCGGCGATCTGAAAGCAGCAGCGAAAAACGCCGTTCGGACGATGCTCCGGAACCAGGATCCGAAGAACCCCCGCATCCGCGTCGCGATTGTGCCTTACGCATCCGGCGTGAACGCCGGCAAGCTGGCCGAAAACGTCTATGCCGAGAAGCCAGGGAGCTCTGAGCTGCCACCCGTCGCCGGCAGTTCGCTTCTCGTCGCCAAGACGGGCAAAAATTTGCTGCCGTCCTTCAGCGACTACATCTCCATTGTCGGCGCGGCGATGCCACGCCCCGATAATTGCGCCACGGAGCGCAAGGACAAAAATGGCGACGCGGATTTAAGCGCCGACGGCCCAGATGCTGTTCGCATGGATAAGAACGGCAAGAAGTACTATGCCCTGGTCAACCGGGATGATCATCTCAATGGCGGCGGAATGAACAAGTGTCCCGATGCGGAAGTGATCCCGCTGACCGCCGATTCCGGCGCATTGCTTGGTTCGATCGACGACTTCCAGGCTGACGGTTATACCGCCGGCGCGATCGCCATTCAGTGGACCTACTATATGCTGTCGCCGCAATGGCGCGCAGCGATCAAGAATGCCGGCCTCGGCAACGGCGCCTCGGACGTCAACGCGAAGAAGATCGCCAAGGTCGCGATCCTGATGACCGATGGCCAGTTCAATACCGCCTTCGCCGGTGCCGGGGGCCGCTACAACAGCCAGGGCAATCTTGCGCGCGGCAACGCCGAAACGCTGTGCGGCAACATGAAAAATGACGGCATCGAAATTTTCACCATCGGCTTCGACCTGAACAACAAGGACATGTCGGCAACCGAGCGGGATCAGGCAAAGGCGGTGCTGAAGGACTGTTCGTCGAAAGATGCCTCCACCGCTCAAAAACACTATTTCGAGGTGTCGACCGGGGTGGAATTGGACGCCGCCTTTCAGGAAATCATCCGCAACACCGAAAAGGTCGCGCTGACGCAGTAAGCCGCACAAGGAAAAAGGCCGCCGCTTCTTTCGAAGCCGGCGGCCTTCCGTGTTTCCGTCCATGGCGCGGCTCCTGGCGGCAACCCGATGGGTCGCCCGCCGCGCATCTCGCGCCTTAACGGGAAGACTGCTTCCCGAAAGTGCAATCCGCTGAGGCCACGTTCTGGAAAACGAAATCACTCGACATCGGATCACCTCCTTTCAGTTTGTTGAACACGCACTGATGATGGGGTGCGTTGCAGCAAAAGACAAGACGCCAGATGGAAAAAGACGTTTTTCCGGCTTGGCCGCGTCCTTTCGTGCAATCGGGTTGCGGCCAGGGGTTCAAGCGGACAAGATCGGCCTACCGAATGTAGTGGGGGACGGCATGGACGCTACCGAAAGAGCAGCACGCATCGTTCGCACGGTCGTCCAGGCGCTGAAGCCGGGCTTTGCCGTCAGGCTTTGGACCGGCGAGCGCATCGGTCCGGCCGGCGGCCCGGTGCTTGCCATCAACGACCAGGACATCGTCTGGCAACTGGCCCGCCGGCCAAATTTCTCGACGCTGGTCGAGATGTGGATTTCCAAGGCGGTCGATGTGGAGGAGGGGTCGCTGTTTGACCTCTACGCGCTGCCTTCACGAGGCAAGCTGCGGTTCAAGGCGCTGCCGAAGCTCGCGATCATGCGCGACCTGCCGGCCGTGCTGTTCTCGCGAAGGCAGATGACGCAACGCGCCGACCTCGCCGGGCAAAATCCCTTTGTCAGCGGCTCCAACAAGCAGGCGATCCAGCATCATTACGACATATCGAACGCCTTCTACCGGCTCTTCCTCGACGAGCGCATGGTCTACAGCTGCGGGTATTTCAAGGATTTCGCCAATGACATCGACCAGGCCCAGGCCGACAAGCTCGAGCATATCTGCCGCAAGCTCCGGCTGAAGCCTGGCGACCGCCTGCTCGATATCGGCTGCGGCTGGGGCGCGATGCTGATCCATGCGGTGAAGCATCATGGCGTCGTCGGCCATGGCGTCTCGTTGTCGGAGGCCCAGACCGGACTCGCCCGCGAACGCATTCGGGCCGAGGGGCTGGAGGACCGGATCACAATCGAGATAAAATCCTATGCCGAGCTCACCGGAAGTTTCGACAAGATATCCTCGATCGGCATGTTCGAGCATCTGGGGCTGGCCAACCACGCCGCCTACTTCTCGACCGTCCATCGCCTGCTCAAGCCGGGCGGCATCTATCTGCATCATGCCATCACCAGGCGCAGCAAGGGCAGCATGAAGAAGACCTTGCGCAAGGGCTCGGAATACAAGGCGCTGATCAAATACATCTTCCCGGGTGGCGAGATCGACACGATCGGCATGACGTGCGGCAATCTGGAAGCACACGGCTTCCTCGTCCACGACGTCGAGAATCTACGCGAGCACTACGCCCGCACCTGCCGGCTGTGGGCAGAGCGCCTGCATGCGCGCTTCGACGAGGCCATCGCCGAAGTGGGAGAAGCCAAGGCGCGGCTGTGGCTGCTTTACCTGGCCGGCTGTTCGATCGCCTTCGATCGTGCCTCGGCGCAGATTTTCCAGACGGTCGCCACCAAGCGGACGCGGGGCCCGAGCGGCCTGCCGCCGACTCGGGCGGACCTCTGCCGGTAATTCAGGCGAATCGCATCCCGTCGCCGACCTTGACGCTGGCGGCGCGGTCGACGGTGCAGTAGACGCCGAGATTGTGCGCGTTATGACGCACCAGATTGCGCAGGATCGCCGGATCGTCGTCGAAACCGTCCTGGGCGATGATGGTGAAGCCGCAGCGGCGGCACGGCTCGGAGATGGTCAACAGCAGGTCGCCGACGGCGAGCTTCCTGCCGATCCATTCGGTTTCGGGGAAAGTGCCTTCGACCGACGCCATGTCGATGACGATGTTGGGACGAAAGCGGCGCGGGTCGGGAGTGCCTTGCGGATGCAGCGCCTTCAGGCGCGCCAGGGAGGCGGTGGTCAACAGATGGATCGGCGCCTTGCGGTAGCGCGCCTCGGTCAACGGGCCGGCATAGGCCGGCGGGGCGTTCTCCAGGCCGAACGGACGGATCGAGGCCGGAAAGCCTAGATAGTCGGAAACGGCACGGTCGCTTTCGGCGCCGGGCGCCGCCAGCCAATCTGCGCCGGGAATCGCGATCTCGAGCCTGCGGTCGCCAGTCAGCCGGGTGCGGATGCGCGGCACCTTGTGCCACTTCGGCTCGCGATCGGGACGGGCGATCTCATTGTCGGAGGCATCGACCAGGCCGAACATGCGGTCGCCCTCGATGCTCTCGGTGCCGACCGCGATCGTCTCCAGGCGTTCGCCGGCGAGCGAACTCGCCGGATAGCGCCAGAGTTCGGCAACGCTGCCTATCGCGGCCATGGCCGGTGTCAGCCTTTCTTGTTCTGGCGGTTGGCGACGAGGTCGTCGACGACGGCCGGATCGGCGAGCGTCGAGGTATCGCCAAGGGCGCCGAAATCGTCCTCGGCAATCTTGCGCAGGATGCGCCGCATGATCTTGCCCGAGCGGGTCTTGGGCAGGCCGGGTGCGAACTGGATCTTGTCGGGCGTGGCAATGGCGCCGATCTCCTTGCGGACATGGGCGAGGAGCTCCTTGCGCAAGTCCTCGCTCGGCGTCTCGCCGGCCATCAGCGTGACGTAGCAGTAGATGCCCTGGCCCTTGATGTCGTGGGGATAACCGACGACGGCGGCTTCCGAAACCTTGTCGTGGCTGACCAATGCGGATTCGACCTCGGCCGTGCCCATGCGGTGGCCGGAGACGTTGATGACGTCATCGACCCGGCCGGTGATCCAGTAATAGCCGTCGGCATCGCGGCGGCAGCCGTCGCCGGTGAAGTACTTGCCCTTGTAGGTCGAAAAATAGGTCTGCACGAAGCGGTCGTGATCGCCATAGACGGTGCGCATCTGGCCGGGCCATGACTCGGTGATGCATAGATTGCCGTCGGCGGCTCCTTCAAGCACCTTGCCCTCGCCGTCGACCAGTTGCGGCTTGACACCGAAGAAGGGCCGCGTGGCCGAGCCAGCCTTGAGGTCGGTGGCGCCCGGCAGCGGCGTGATCATGATGCCGCCGGTCTCGGTCTGCCACCAGGTGTCGACGATCGGCACCTTGGCGTTGCCGACGACGTTGAAATACCACTCCCAGGCCTCCGGATTGATCGGTTCGCCGACCGACCCCAGCACGCGCAGCGATTTGCGCGACGCCTTTTTCACATGATTGTCGCCGGCGCCCATCAGGGCGCGCAGCGCCGTCGGCGCGGTGTAGAAGATGTTGACCTGATGCTTGTCGATGACTTCCCAGAAGCGCGACTGCGAGGGGTAGTTGGGCACGCCCTCGAACATCAGCGTGGTGGCGCCGTTGGCGAGCGGCCCGTAGACGATGTAGCTGTGGCCGGTGACCCAGCCGACATCGGCGGTGCACCAGTAGATGTCGCCATCATGATAGTCGAAGACATATTGGTGCGTCATCGAGACGTAGACGAGATAACCCGCCGTGGTGTGCAGCACGCCTTTCGGCTTGCCGGTCGAACCCGACGTATAGAGGATGAACAGCGGATCCTCCGCCTTCATCTTCTCCGGCTTGCACTCAGCCTTAACGGTCGCGGCCTCTTCGTGGTACCAGACGTCGCGGCCCGGCGCCCAGCCGATCTTGCCGCCGGTGCGGCGGACCACCACTACCTTTTCGACCCTGGTACCGGCTTTTGCCGCGATCTCGATCGCCTTGTCGGTGTTCTCCTTCAACGGGATCGGCTTGCCGCCGCGCAGGCCCTCGTCAGCGGTGATGACGATGGTCGACTTGCAATCGTCGATGCGGCCGGCGAGCGCGTCGGGCGAAAAGCCGCCGAAGACGACCGAGTGGATGGCGCCGATACGCGTGCAGGCGAGCATCGCATAGGCCGCTTCCGGGATCATGGGCATATAGAGGGTGACGCGGTCGCCCTTCTTGACGCCGTGCTTCTTCAGCACGTTGGCGAAGCGGCAGACATGCGCATAGAGCTCATTGTAGGTGATCTTGCGGTCGTCGTAGGGGTTGTCGCCTTCCCAGATGATGGCGGTCTGGTCGCCGCGCTTCTTCAGGTGGCGGTCGATGCAGTTGTAGGAAACATTGGTCTGGCCGTCCTCGAACCATTTGATGGAGACCTTGCCGTCGAAGGAGGCGTTCCTGACCTTGGAGAAGGGTTTGAACCAGTCGATGCGCTTGCCGTGCTTGCTCCAGAACCTGTCCGGATTCTTCACGCTGTCGGCGTACCATTTGAGATAGGTGTCGTTGTCGATCAGCGCATTCTTCTTCCAGGCCGGCTGAACGCGGTGGACATGAACCTCGGACATTTCCTGCTTTTCCTCCCGAAACTAACGCCGGCTTGAACCGCCAGCGGGATCGCGGCGACGCGGCCGCGAATTCGCGCGCATTATTAACAGTTCCGCGATGACGGCAACATTAGACGTTGGGTTTGCGCGGCGGGATGCCGCACATGGGTCCGCGGCTGCTGTCAGCACTTGCACCGGACCGCTGCTAACTTCATGTTTTCGCGTGCTAAAGCCGGTTTCGATCAAGAAAAAATCAATAGACGGTTAAGCAACCGCGCGCACAATCCATTGTTGGGAGGAAGGAGAATCAACCCGGGGAGCAAAAATGCGCGACCAGCTTGAAATGGACCTGATGCTGCGTGGCTATGGCCTGACTACGGCCAATATCCTTTATCATTTCCCAGACCATCCGCATCTGTTGCAGAGCTTCATATGGCAGGACTACGACATCGCGCCGAAGTTTCCGGTGCTGATCCGCTTCATCGAGTTCTGGAAGACCAAGCTCGAGGGGCCGCTGCATTCGGTCAGCTACACGCACCAGAAGCTCATCGCGCCCAACGAGTGGCGCAAGGTCGACGGCGAATTCGTGCTGCATTAGGGGCCGCTGCTCCGAGGCCGTAAGGTCGGCACTCTACGGCGCCCCCCTCTGTCCTGCCGGACATCTCCCCCACGTGGGGGAGATCGGCAGCTTTGCTAACAGCGCCATCCCTTCACGTTGGAAATTGGCGAAAGCCGAGGTGACATCCAATCTCCCCCCGTGGGGGAGATGTCCGGCAGGACAGAGGCGGGCGCCGCCCCGCTAATCTTCGGCTCTAGCGGTCGGACACGCTCAAACCGCCGGCGGGCTCAGCCGGGCGAAGGCCTCTTGGCGGCGGTAGGGAAAATAAGGGTAGGGCGCGGTGACCTCGCTTGCCGCATCGAGCTTCCCGATCTGCTCCGGCGTCAACGTCCAGCCGACGGCGCCGAGGTTCTGGCGCAACTGCTCCTCGTTGCGGGCGCCGATGATGACGGACGACACGGTCGGGCGCTGCAACAGCCAGTTGATGGCGATCTGCGGCACGGTCCTGCCTGTCTCCTGCGCCACCGCATCGAGGGCCTCCATGACCCGGTAGAGATGCTCGTCCTCGACCGGCGGTCCGAAGCTCGCGGTGTCGTGCAGCCGGCTTTTGTCGGGCAATGGCTGGCCGCGACGGATCTTGCCGGTCAGGCGGCCCCAGCCGAGCGGGCTCCAGACCAGCGCGCCGACGCCCTGGTCGAGGCCAAGCGGCATCAGCTCCCATTCATAGTCGCGGCCGACCAGCGAATAGTAGACCTGATGCGCGACATAGCGCGGATAGCCGTGCCTGTCGGCCAGCCCGAGCGATTTCATCACCTGCCAGCCGGAGAAATTGGAGACCCCGACATAGCGCAATTTGCCGGCGCGCACGAGGCCGTCCAGCGTCGATAGCACTTCCTCGATCGGCGTGCCGGCATCGAAGGCGTGCAGTTGCAACAGGTCGATGTAATCGGTGCCGAGCCGCTTCAGCGCGGCGTCGACGGCCTTGATCAGCCGCGAACGCGAGGAACCATAGTCGGCCGGCCCGTCGCCCATAGGCAGCGAGGTCTTGGTCGAGATCAGCACGGCATCGCGCCGGCCCTTGATCGCCTCGCCGAGCACCTCTTCCGAGGCGCCGTTCGAATAGACATCGGCGGTGTCGAACAGATTGACGCCGGCCTCGAGGCAGATGTCGACCAGCCGCCGCGCTTCCCTGGCGTCGCTGTTGCCCCATGCGCCGAACAGCGGGCCGGAACCGCCGAAGGTTCCCGCTCCGAACGAGAGCACCGGCACCTTCGGGCCCGATGCGCCAAGATTTCGATAGTCCATTTTCTTACTCCTCGTGATTTTGAAAGAAGTCGAATCGATCCGGCTTTGCCGGCGAGCTTCACGACCGGACGCAGACAGGCGCGCCGAGCGCGGTGCCGCGATCGAGACGCAGGGCCAGTCCCGCCACGGCGAGTGCCGCGACCGGCAGCAGCGCGGCGACCCAGGTGAGCGAACCCAGGCCAAGACCTTGGGCAATGACCGCGCTGCCGAGCCAAGCGCCGGCGGCGTTGCCGAGGTTGAAGGCGGCGATGTTGAAGGACGAGGCGAGGCTCTGGCCAGCACCTTGGGCCTTTTCCAGCACCCACATCTGCAAAGGCGCCACGGTGGCGAAGGCGGCGGCGCCCAGCAGGCCGACATAGATCACGGCCAACACCTGGCTGTGGATAGCAAAGCTCATGGTCGCCAGAACCAGGGCGAGCACCACTAGGCTGCCGAGCACCGCCGGCACCAGCCAGCGGTCGGCGATCTTGCCGCCGGCGATATTGCCGGCGATGAGGCCGCCGCCGAAGACGAGCAGGATCGGCGAAACGGCCGCTTCCTGGAAGCCGCTGATCTCGGTCAGCAACGGGGCGATGTAGGTGAAGACGGCGAAGACGCCGGCATAGCCGAGAACGGTGGTGGCGAAGCCGAGCAGGACGGGCGTACGGCGCAGCACGGCGAGATCGGCGCGCAGGTCGCTCTTCTCGGGAGCTGTCCGATTGCGCGGCACCAGTGCCAGGATGACGGCAAAGGCCGCGAGACCGACCGCGGTCACCGCCCAGAAGGTGGCGCGCCAGCCGAAAGCCTGGCCGAGCCAGGTGCCGAAGGGAACGCCGAGAATGTTGGCGATGGTCAGGCCGGTGAACATGAGCGCGATCGCCGACGCCTTCTTGTTAGGCGCGACCAATCCGGTGGCGACCACCGAGCCGACGCCGAAGAAGGTGCCATGGGCAAAGGCGGTGATGACGCGCGCGCCCATCAACGTCCAATAATCAGGCGCCAGCGCACAGGCCAGATTGCCAATGGTGAAGATCGCCATCAGCGCCAGAAGCACCGTCTTGCGCGGCCAGTTGCCGGTGGCGATCGTCAGCAGAGGTGCTCCGATGACGACGCCCAGCGCATAGCCGGAAATCAGTTGGCCGGCGGCCGAGATCGAGACGCCGAGATCTTTGCTGACGTCGATGAGCAGGCCCATGATGACGAATTCGGTGACGCCGATGCCGAAGGCGCCGGCGGCGAGAGCATAGAGAGCGAGAGGCATGATGTTTCCACTTCGGCGGTGACGGGCGCCCTGTCCAGGCCGCGCCCCGACCGGGAAGATCGTGTGGCCATGCGATGTGAACCAGACTTGCTCCAGGCATACTTTCTGTGAAATAGATTCACAGATGGCGAGATCCGACATCAACCGTTCCGGCGAGATCGAAGTGTTTGTGCGCGTCGTCGAGGCGGGCAGCTTTTCGGCGGCGGCACGTGCCTTGCGCATGACCCCGTCCGCGGTGAGCAAATTGATCGCGCGGCTGGAGGCCAGGCTCGGCGCGCGGCTGGTCACCCGCTCGACGCGCAAGCTGCAACTGACGCCGGAAGGCACTGCTTTCTACGACAGCGGCATGCGCATCCTCGCCGACATGGACGCGGCCGAGCACGAGGCGGCCGCCGGGGCGGCGCCGCGCGGCCGGTTGAGGGTCAACAGCTACGTGCCGTTCGGCCACCACCGGCTGATGTCGCTGCTGCCTCGGTTTCTGGAGCGTTATCCCGAGATTTCCGTCGACGCCGTGCTGACAGACAGCGTGATCGACCTTTTGGAGGAGCGCGCCGATGTGGCGATACGCGCTGGACCCTTGCGCGAGTCACGGCTGGTAGCGCGCAAACTGGGGCAGAGCCGGATGGTGCTGGTCGCGGCACCCTCCTATGTCGAAGCGCGTGGGACGCCGCGCACGCTGGCCGATCTCGGGCGTCACAATATGCTGGCCTTCGGCTTTGCGCGGCATATAGACGGCTGGCCTTTTGTCGATGCGGCAGGTGCGCCGGTCATCGTCCCGGTTGTCGGAAACGCAACGCTGACCGACGGCGAGGCGATGCGGCGGATTGCGCTGGCGGGAGGCGGAATCGCTCGGCTGGCGCGCTGGCATGTCCAGCCGGACATCGACGCCGGGGCATTCGTCCCGTTGCTGGAGGAATTCAACCCAGGCGATGAGGAGGCCACCCATGCCGTCTATGTCGGCCAGGGCAAGCATCTGCCTGCGCGGGTGCGGGCTTTTCTCGATTTTCTCTCGGAGGCCGTTCGCCTCTAGAGCAGTTCACCGTTTCATGGAAACGGCGAACCGCTCTAACTCTTTGTTTTGACGCAATTCTGGACAGAAAACCGCACACACTTTTCTTGGAATTGCTCTAACTGAGAAGCCGCGTACCTAAGGCACGCGGCTTCGAAGCAGGCTAGAAAAGCGATCAGGCCTTCGGCACGAACGGCGCCGGACGCCGGCCGGCGGCCTGCCGCTCCAGCATCCAGCCGGGATATTCGGCCGGCAGCGCGCTCACCTCGTCCAGTCTGGCGAGATCATCGGTATCAAGTTTGAGGTTCGGGGCGGCAAGGTTCTGTTCGAGCTGATCCATGCGGCTGGCGCCGATGATCACGCTCATCACGAAGGGCTTGGCCAGGACATAGCCTAGTGCCACGGTAGCGACGCTGACGTCATGCTTTTTGGCGATCTCGCGCATGACCGCGACCGCCGCCCAGGCGCGGTCCTCGTTGACCGGTGGGAAGTTGAAGGAGGCGCGGCGGCCCTCGCCATTGCCGGGCGCACCAGGGCCGTATTTGCCGGACAGCAGTCCGCCGGCCATCGGCGACCAGACCATAAGACCGAGCTTCTCCTCGTTGATCAGCGGCACGATCTCGCGCTCGAGATCACGACCGGCGATCGAGTAATAGGACTGGATGGTCTCGAAGCGGGCAAAGCCCTTGCGGTCGGCTATGCCAAGCGCCTTGGCGATGCGCCAGGCCTGCCAGTTGGATACGCCGACATAGCGGACCTTGCCGCTGGCAACGAGATCGTCCAGTGCCCGCAACGTTTCGTCGATTGGCGTCACCGCGTCGGTTCCGTGCAACTGATAGAGATCGATATGATCGAGCTGCAGCCGTTCCAGGCTGGCATCGACCGAGTCCATGATGTGGCCGCGCGAGGAGCCGCGCTGGTTCGGGCCTTCGCCCATGGCGCCGTGAACCTTGGTGGCGACGACCACGCTCGACCTGGCAACACCGAGGTCCCTGAGCGACTGGCCGAGCAGGCGCTCGGATTCGCCGAAGGAATAGACATCGGCCGTGTCGAAGAAATTGACCCCGGCGGCGAGCGAGCGGCCGACGATCTCGTTGACGCCTTTCTGGTCGAGACTGGCGATCAGGCCCCATTGGGCATTCTGGCCGGCTGCACCGAAGGTCATAGTGCCGAGGCAGAGTTCGGAGACGAACATCCCCGTATTTCCAAGCTGGTTGTAACGCATGGCGAAGGCTCCAGAGATTGTGATGACACAGATCAAATAGGAACGGTACGTTTCGTTTCTAGCACTGGCATAATCAGCCAGTAGAACTGGACCATTCTTGCCGATGACAGAAACTTGTCAGAGATGGACCGCTCGGATCATTGTGTTCGGGCGGCGATTGACCTCCTCGACAAATTCGTCATCCCAGACGGGGCCGGAGAGAAGATATTGCGCAAGAGAGGGCTTTGCGCCAACCAACCGTTCGTAGTCCTCAACCGCTAGCACCACGGCAGATGGCTGCCCTCGCACCGTAATGGTTTGCGGCCCTTTTTCGCGCGACTGTCTTACCAGCTTCGAGAGGTTGTTTCTTGCGTCCCGCAGGCGCCAGTTCAAGAAGGCTACTCCTCGCTTAACTCGCAAGATGTGTTCAGTCCGTCTGTGTATCACAGGCTTAGAACTCGCAGATGACAGGGGCCACCCCAGGGCGGACGGTGTTTATCGGCTGCCGAAGATCGCCGAACCAACCCTGACACTGGTGGCGCCGAAGGCTATAGCCGTCTCGTAATCGCCGGACATGCCCATCGACAGTTTGGCGACGCCTGCCTCCCGCGCCAATTTTTCCAGCAGGGCGAAATGCGGGCCGGGGTTCTCGTCCGCCGGCGGAATGCACATCAGGCCTTCGATGGCGAGGCCGTGGACATCGCGGCAGCGGGCGACGAAGGTCATGGCGTCGCGCGGCTCGATGCCGGCCTTCTGCGGCTCGGAGCCGGTGTTGACCTGGACGTAGAGTTTCGGTGCCCGGCCTTGCCGGGCCATCTCCTTGGCGAGTTCGGCGGAAATCTTCTCACGATCGACCGTCTCGATGACGTCGAACAGCGCCACGGCTTCCCTGGCCTTGTTCGATTGCAGCGGGCCGATCAGATGCAGTTCGACATCGGGGAAAGCCTCTTTCAGCGCCGGCCACTTGCCCTGCGCTTCCTGCACCCGGTTCTCGCCGAAGACGCGCTGGCCTGCCTCGATGACGGGCCTGATGTCGGCGGCGTCAAAGGTCTTGGAAACCGCGACCAGCGTCACCGCGCCAGCGTCGCGCCGGGCTTCGCGCTCGGCGGCGGCGATCTTCGCCTTGACCGCTAAAAACTGCTGAACGGCGTCGCCCATGTCTAAATCCCGCTGTTTTGACCGCGTTTTTTCCAGACGCGATACCCATATGGTTGACGGGTTTGCCAAACCATGGTGAACACCCGGACCACATCCAATGGACTGCCGAGCTGCCGCCCGCAGTCCGCATGCTTTTTAAGTGAAAAACGTCCCATGGCAACCGAACGATACAATCCGCGCGCGTCAGAGCCCAAATGGCAGAAGGCCTGGGCCGACAGGAAGCTGTTCGAGGCGCACAACGATGATCCGCGCCCGAAATACTACGTGCTGGAGATGTTCCCCTATCCATCGGGACGCATCCATATCGGGCATACGCGCAACTACACGATGGGCGATGTGGTGGCGCGCTACAAGCGGGCCAAGGGTTTCAACGTGCTGCATCCGATGGGCTGGGACGCCTTCGGCATGCCGGCCGAGAACGCGGCGATGCAGAACAAGGTCCATCCCAAGGAATGGACCTACCAGAACATCGCCACCATGCGCGAACAGCTCAAGGTCATGGGCCTGTCGCTGGACTGGGCGCGCGAATTCGCGACCTGCGATGTCGACTACTACCACCGCCAGCAGATGCTGTTCCTCGACTTTGTCGAGAAAGGCCTGGTGACGCGCAAATCCTCGAAGGTCAATTGGGATCCGGAGGACATGACGGTGCTCGCCAACGAGCAGGTCATCGACGGGCGCGGCTGGCGCTCGGGCGCGCTGGTCGAACAACGCGAGCTGACGCAATGGTTCTTCAGGATAACCGATTTTGCGCAGGATCTCCTGGATTCGCTCGATCGCCTCGACGAATGGCCCGAGAAGGTCAAGCTGATGCAGCACAATTGGATCGGCCGTTCGGAAGGCCTGCTGATCCGCTGGCCGCTGGCGGCTCCCGTCGCCGGCGAGCAGGAGCTGGAAGTCTATACGACGAGGCCCGACACCATCTTCGGCGCCTCCTTCATGGCGGTCGCCGCCGACCATCCGCTGGCCAGGATGGCCGCCGAGACCAATCCGGCGCTGGCGAGCTTCATCGACGAAGTCCGCCATATGGGCACTTCGGTGGCGGCGCTGGAGACGGCCGAGAAGAAGGGCTTCGACACCGGCATCCGTGTCGTGCATCCGTTCGACGAGAACTGGACGCTGCCGGTCTACGTCGCCAATTTCGTGCTGATGGACTACGGCACCGGCGCCATCTTCGGCTGCCCGTCCGGCGACCAGCGCGACCTCGACTTCGCCAACAAATATGGCCTCCCGGTGATCCCGGTGGTGATGCCGGAAGGGGCTGATCCCAAGACCTTCCAGGTCATCGAGGAAGCCTATGTCGACGACGGCGTGATGATCAATTCGCGCTTCCTCGATGGCATGAAGCCGGAGCGGGCGTTCGACGAGGTGGCGAAGCTGCTGGAGCAGAAGACGATCGGCAACCGGCCGATGGCCGAGCGCAAGGTCAACTTCCGCCTGCGCGACTGGGGCATTTCGCGCCAGCGCTACTGGGGCTGCCCGATTCCGATGATCCATTGCGAGGATTGCGGCGTGGTGCCGGTGCCGAAGGCAGACCTGCCGGTGAAGCTGCCCGACGATGTCGAGTTCGACCGCCCAGGCAACCCGCTGGACCGCCACCCGACCTGGCGGCATGTCAAATGCCCGCAATGCGGCAAGGATGCGCGGCGCGAAACCGACACGATGGACACGTTCGTCGATTCGTCCTGGTATTTTGCCCGCTTCACCGCGCCCTGGGCGAACGAGCCGACCGACCCGAAGGCGGCGAACGAGTGGCTGGCCGTCGACCAGTATATTGGCGGCATCGAGCACGCGATCCTGCATCTGCTCTATTCGCGCTTCTTCACCCGGGCCATGCGCGAGACCGGCCATCTCGACCTGGCCGAGCCGTTCAAGGGCCTGTTCACGCAAGGCATGGTGGTGCACGAGACCTATCGCGTGGGATCGGCATCGAACGGCCGCTGGCTGGCGCCGACCGAGGTGCGGCTGGAGGACGTCGACGGCAAGCGCCGCGCCATCGAGATCGCCACGGGCGAGACGGCGGAGATCGGCTCCCTGGAAAAGATGTCGAAGTCGAAGAAGAACACGGTCAGCCCGGAAGACATCACCGACGGCTACGGCGCCGACACCGCGCGCTGGTTCATGCTGTCGGATTCGCCGCCGGAACGCGACGTCGAATGGACCGACGATGGCGCCGCCGGCGCGCACCGCTTCATGCAGCGCATCTGGCGCCTGGTCTCGACCGCGGCCGAATCGCTGGCCGGCATCGCACCCATAGCGGGCGGTGGCGGTGAAGCCGGGGCGGTTTCCAAGGCCACGCACAAGATCTTGAAAGCGGTCGGCGAAGACATCGAGAAACTCGCATTCAACCGCGCCATCGCCCGCATCTACGAACTCGCCAACGTGCTGACCACGCCGCTCAATGACGTGGCCGAAGGCAAGGCCGATACCGCGCTCAAAGGCGCCTGCCGGGAGGCCGTGGAGGTGCTCGTGCACCTGATCGCGCCGATCATGCCGCATCTGGCCGAGGAATGCTGGGAGGCGCTCGGCGGCGCCGATCTGGTCGCCGAACGGCCGTGGCCGATCTTCGACCCGGCGCTGGTCGTCGACAATGAGGTCACCTATCCGGTTCAGGTCAACGGCAAGAAGCGCGGGGATTTGACAATTGCCCGCGACGCGGACCAAGGTGCGGTCGAAAAAGCCGTGCTCGCTCTCGACTTCGTGCAGAAGGCGCTCGAAGGCAAGGCTCCGCGCAAGGTGATCATCGTGCCGCAGAGGATCGTCAATGTCGTTGCCTGATCGGGAAAAGACAGAGCTGAGCCGTTTGCTGCGCCGTGCCGCGCTTGCCGGCCTTGTCGGCTCGCTTGCGCTCGTTTCGGCCTGCCAGGTGCGGCCGCTCTACTCGAGCGCGCCGCTGTCGACCGGCTCGAGCGCGAATGCCGAACTGGCGTCGATCGCCATCAAACCGGTCAGGACGCGTTACGGCCAGCAGGTGCGCAACAACCTGATCTTCGGATTTGGGCGCGGCGCCGGCGAAACGGCCTCGCCGGCCTACTCGCTCGATCTCGGCGTGACCGAAGCCGTTGAATCCTCGGCGCTCGTGCAGGTCGGAACCGATCAGGACGAGCCGACCGCGGGTTCGGTGACGCTGACCGCCGGCTACACGCTGACCGATGCCAAAACCGGCGCGGTGATCGCGACCGGCAGGCGGGCGATCACTTCGTCCTTCGACAGGCCGCGCCAGGAATTCGCCGCGTACCGGGCACAGATCGATGCCGAGAACCGCGCCGCGCGCGAGCTTGCCAACGCGCTGCAACTGTCCATCGCCCAGGATCTGGCACGGCACGGCAAGACGACTGGTTAGCGCCGCTCTTCGTAACATCGCGATCTGGTGCCCTGGGCCGCCTTTGCCACGCCCCGGAGCCGAATCTCCGCTCGCCTTTAGCCGAGGCACGCGGGTGAGTGCACGATCGTGGGATGACGATCGGCCGCACCGATCCGATCGTCCGACACCGCTGCGAAGTCACGCTTCGCCGCTCCGGAGGGGCCGACGGGAAGCAACTGTTAACCACTCGCTCTCTATTGCTCAGCAGACATTTCAGCGTGAGTCTTGAGCATGGAATCCAAGCGTTTTCCTCGGGTCAGTTCATTGAAGGCAGCGTCGCCCGATGACCCCGGGGTGAAGCGTTTCACGGGTGTGGACAACAAGCCGGACAGCCAGCGGGCAAGAGCAGCAGGAGCCGGCCCTTCCCCATCCCCTGTCGATCTCGGCGGCAACGAAAGCCCTGCCTGGCAAGACTATTTCTTCCTGGCGCCCAATGTGCGGTTTACGCGCACGCCGGACTATGAAGCCAGCACGCGCCGTCCGCGGGGCGAGGCGAGTGCCGCCGAGCAAAGCGAATCAGCAGCACCGCAGGCACACGGCCAATCCACCGCGGCTGGGACGTCTTCATCGGCGCCGATACCAAGCCGAAACCTTTCTTCGGGCGCCGCCAGGCCGCCCGTCGGCAACAGAGCCGTGGTGCAACCGGCCCCGGCCCCCGTTCCGCCAGGGCATGCCGGCGAAAAGGCGCGGGCCGCCGCTACGCCTGCGGGCCACAGGATGACTGCGGCGGCGCGGGCATCCGCACCGGCAGCGTCCGCCCAAGCAGCGACAGCCCCGGTCAAGACGACAGGCCGCGAAAATGTGCGCTGGCCCTATCTGTCGGATCACGTCTTTTTCGAGGTCATGGCGCCCTATTTGGTCGAAGGCCCGTCACCCGCGCCCCGGGCCGTTCCGGTTGCACGCACGACCGCGCCCGTGGTCACCGAGCGGACCGACAACCGCCCCGCGCCAACGGCCGATCCGACCGCGTTGTTCCGTGTCATCGAATGCCTTCCCGGGTCGCCAGCTCCGTCCGCCGCGCCGGATGTCCGTCCGGCCAACTCCAATCAGGCCGCGGTTCAGACGGCGGCGAACCGTGTGCCGCAGCAAGCCCGGGCGAAGGCCGCAATTGCCGCCGTCGCGAGCAACGCCCTTCCGGCCCAGGTCACGCAAAGTCTGGAGCAAGCCGTCCCGGCTCCGGCTGCGCGCGCATCGTCGCGAGCGCCACTGGTCGGCAGGATCGTGCCGACCGCGACGGGCGAGACGTACGAACTCCCCTCAGAAGAATTGTTGCAGCAGCCGCCGGAGGGACAAGGCTTCTACATGTCGCAGGAGCGGCTCGAGCAGAATGCCGATCTTCTGGAAAGCGTGCTCGAGGATTTCGGCGTGCGCGGCGAGATCATCCATGTTCGCCCCGGCCCGGTGGTCACGCTCTATGAATTCGAACCGGCGCCGGGTGTGAAATCCTCTCGCGTCATCGGTCTCGCCGATGACATCGCCCGCTCCATGTCGGCGATCTCGGCGCGCGTCGCCGTCGTGCCGGGCCGCAACGTCATCGGCATCGAGCTTCCGAACGAGGCGCGCGAGACCGTCTATTTCCGCGAGCTGATCGAATCGGAGGGCTTCCGCAAGACCGGCTGCAAGCTGGCGCTCTGCCTCGGCAAGACGATCGGCGGTGAGCCTGTCATCGCCGAGCTGGCGAAGATGCCCCACTTGCTGGTTGCCGGCACCACCGGTTCCGGCAAGTCGGTTGCCATCAACACGATGATCCTGTCGCTGCTCTACCGGCTGAAGCCGGAGGAATGCCGGCTGATCATGGTCGATCCCAAGATGCTCGAACTCTCTGTCTATGACGGCATCCCGCATCTTCTGACGCCCGTCGTCACGGATCCAAAAAAGGCCGTGACCGCGCTCAAATGGGCCGTGCGGGAGATGGAGGACCGGTATCGCAAGATGGCGAGGCTCGGCGTGCGCAATATCGACGGCTACAATCAACGCGCCGCCCAAGCCCGCGAAAACGGCGAGACGGTCGTCATGACCGTGCAGGCGGGCTTCGAAAAAGGCACCGGCGAGCCGCTCTTCGAGCAGCAGGAAATCGACCTCGCGCCAATGCCTTACATCGTCGTCATCGTCGACGAGATGGCCGACCTGATGATGGTCGCCGGCAAGGAGATCGAAGGCGCCATCCAGCGCCTGGCGCAGATGGCGCGCGCGGCCGGCATTCACCTGATCATGGCGACGCAGCGCCCCTCGGTCGATGTCATCACGGGCACGATCAAGGCCAATTTTCCGACGCGGATTTCCTTCCAGGTCACCTCCAAGATCGACAGCCGCACCATCCTTGGCGAGCAGGGCGCCGAGCAGCTGCTCGGCCAGGGCGACATGCTGCACATGATGGGCGGCGGGCGCATCGCCCGCGTGCACGGCCCCTTCGTCTCCGACGTGGAGGTCGAGCACGTCGTGGCGCATCTGAAGGCGCAGGGTCGCCCCGAATACTTGGAAACCGTGACGGCCGACGAGGATGAAGAGGAAGACGAAGGCGATGAGAGCGCGGTCTTCGACAAGGGCGCCGTTGCGGCGGAGGACGGCGATTCCAGCTATGACGAGGCGGTCAAGGTGGTGTTGCGCGACAAGAAGTGTTCGACGTCCTACATTCAGCGCCGCCTCGGCATCGGCTATAACCGCGCCGCGTCCCTGGTCGAGCGCATGGAAAAGGAGGGTCTGGTCGGTGCACCAAACCATGTCGGCAAGCGCGAGATCATCATGGGCCGGCGCCCGCCGGTAACCGCAGCTGAGGATGACGGCACGGACTGACCGGCCTCTTGATCCGCAGCGCACGAAAAAAGGCCGGTTGCCCGGCCTTTTTTCGTGTCGGATGTAAGCTCGCTCAGCCGATTTTCTGGCCGGTCTTGGCCCAGTCGGCGAGGAAGGCGGCAAGGCCTTTGTCAGTCAGCGGGTGGTTGACCAGCGCCTTCAGTGTCGCGGGCGGCGCGGTGACGATATCGGCGCCGATGAGCGCCGCCTGCTTGACGTGGTTCACGGTGCGCACGGAAGCGGTCAGAATCTCGGTCTGGAAATCGTAATTGTCGTAGATCTGACGGATCTCCTGGATCACTTCCATGCCGTCCGAGCCGGTATCGTCGATGCGGCCGACGAAGGGCGAGATGAAGGAGGCGCCTGCCTTGGCGGCGAGCAGCGCCTGGTTGGCCGAGAAGCAGAGCGTGACATTGACCATGCGGTTCATCTGGGTACGGATCGTCTTGCAGGCCTTCAATCCATCCAGCGTCAACGGCACCTTGATGGCGACATTCGGCGCGATCTTGGCCAGCACCTCGGCCTCCGCCATCATCTGCTTGTATTCGGTGGCTACGACCTCGGCCGAAACCGGACCTTCGACGATGTCGCAGATTTGCTTGGTGACCTCGGAGATCTTGCCGCCCGATTTGAGAATCAGAGAAGGATTGGTGGTGACGCCATCGAGCAGCCCCAGATCGATCAGTTCGCGGATTTCCTTGATGTCGGCTGTGTCGGCAAAAAATTTCATGGCGGTCTCCTGACGATTTCGTCGTGCTTGGGAAGGCACGTTCAGCGTTGCCCTTTGATCTAGAGCAAAGTCGGGGCAAGGTCACGCCTCATGATCGAAGATTCGCCCTTTGTCGCAGCCGCACCGGTGCTGGTGCCGATGCCGGCCGAACGCCCCTACACCTATGCCGTGCCCGCCGGCATGCGGGTGGTGCCGGGCTCGATCGTGCGCGTGCCGCTCGGGCCTCGCCAGGTCGCCGGCATCGTCTGGGACGGCGCGGTCGAGACGGTAGACGCGAAAAAGCTGCGCCCGATCGAACTGGTCTTCGATTGCCCGCCGATCGATCGGGCGATGCGCCGTTTCGTCGACTGGGTGGCGCAGTATACGCTGTCGGCGCCGGGCATGGTGGCGCGCATGCTGCTGAGGGCGCCGGAGGCCTTCGATCCGGAACCGTGGATCGAGGGATTGCAGCGAACCGCGGCCGTTCCGGACCGGATGACGGATGCGCGGGCCCGCGTGCTGGAGACGGCCGAAGGCGGACTGGCCTGGACGCGATCCGGCCTTGCCCATGCGGCCGGCGTGTCGTCGACGGTAATCGAGGGGCTGAAGGCGCAAGGTGTGTTCGAAACGGTGATGATCCCGCCGCGGCCCGTGGTGGCGGAGCCTGACCCAGCCTACGCCGCGCCGGAATTGATGCCCGACCAGAACGAAGCCGCACGGCTGCTGCGAGCCAATGTCGCGGGCGGTGGCTTCAACGTCGCACTGCTCGACGGCGTCACCGGTTCGGGCAAGACGGAGGTTTATTTCGAGGCGGTGGCGGCGGCACTCGACCGGGGCAAGCAGGTGCTGATCCTGCTGCCCGAAATCGCGTTGACCCATGCTTTCCTCGAACGCTTCCAGCAGCGCTTTGGCGCCAAGCCCGCCGAATGGCACTCCGACCTGCCGCCGAGGATGCGCGAGCGGGTCTGGCGGCAGGTGGCGGAAGGCGGCGTGCGGGTCGTGGCCGGCGCGCGCTCGGCGCTGTTCCTGCCGTTCAAGGAGCTTGGCATGATCGTCGTCGACGAGGAGCACGACCCCGCCTACAAGCAGGAAGACCGCGTCTTCTACAATGCCCGCGACATGGCTGTCGTGCGCGGCCATATAGGTGGCTTCCCCGTGGTGCTGGCATCGGCGACGCCATCGGTCGAGAGCCGCGTCAATGCCAGCCAGGGCCGCTACGCCAGGGCGGTGCTGTCCGCCCGCTTCGCCGAGGCGGCACTTCCCGACCTGAAAGCGATCGACATGCGGCGCGCGCCGCCGGCGCGCGGCGGCTTCCTGTCGCCGGTGCTGCTCGACCATATGCGACGGACGCTGGAGAGGAAGGAACAATCGCTTTTGTTCCTCAACCGGCGCGGCTATGCGCCGCTGACGCTGTGCCGCGTCTGCGGCCACCGCTTCGGTTGCCCGGTCTGCTCGGCCTGGCTGGTCGAGCACCGCTTTCGCGGCCAGCTCGTCTGCCACCATTGCGGGCACAATGAGCGCCGTCCGGAAGCCTGTCCGGAATGCGGCACGCTCGATCATCTGGTCGCCTGCGGGCCGGGCGTCGAGCGCATCGCCGAGGAAGTCGTCACCCATTTCCCGGATGCGCGCACAATCGTTTTGTCGTCGGATCTGATGGGCGGCGTGCGGCGGCTGCGGCTGGAGCTGGAAGCCATCGCCAATGGCGAGGCCGATATCGTCATCGGCACGCAACTCGTCGCCAAGGGCCACAATTTCCCGAACATGACCTTGGTTGGTGTCGTCGATGCCGATCTCGGCCTTGCCAATGGCGATCCGCGCGCCGCCGAACGCACCTTCCAGCTGCTCAGCCAGGTGACCGGCCGCGCCGGGCGCACCGGCAAGAAGAGTCTCGGCCTGCTGCAGACCTTCCAGCCCGACCATCCGGTGATGCGGGCGATCGTCTCCGGCGATGCCGACGCGTTCTACGAGCGCGAGATTTCCGAGCGCGAGCGGGCGGCTCTGCCACCCTTCGGCCGGCTGGCCGGCGTCATCGTCAGCGCGGTGACGCGGGCGGAAGCCGAGGGCCATGCACGCGGCCTGCGCCGTGCCGCGCCCGAGGCATCCGACCTGTTCGTGCTCGGGCCGGCCGAAGCGCCGCTGTCGCTGCTTGGCGGCCGTCACCGTTTCCGCCTGCTGATCCAGGGCGAGCGCCGCGCCGACATGCAAAGGTTTATCCGGACCATGCTCGCCAACGGGCCGAAGCAGCGCGGCTCGGTCCGGGTGCAGGTCGACATCGATCCGCAGAGCTTTTTGTAAGGTCGCTCAGCGTTCGCGCGGATTGCTGGTCGTGTCCTTCAGTTCGGGACGTTGCCTAAACTCTTCAGGATAGAGTCGACGGGCGTCCTCGATCGATATCACTATGGCCACGGGGCGTCCCCGCTTGGTGATTGTTGTCGGGCTGCCTTTGCTGGCTTCAGCGACCACGGCGCACAGTTCGCTGCGTGCTTTGCTGCTGGATTTTGTTTTCATCGAGTAGCCCTCAACATCGCCTTGGACTGTATCATAAGTCGCTGCAAGGAAAGGAAACCGTTTTGAAAACCCTTGGCCTTCTGGGCGGCATGAGCTGGGAATCGACGGCGATCTATTATCGCCTGCTCAACGATCTCGTGAGGCAGCGTCTCGGCGGGCTGCATTCGGCGAAATTGCTGCTGTGGTCCTTCGACTTCGCCGAGATCGCCGAGCTGCAGCATCACGGGGACTGGGACGGCGCCGGCGCGCTTCTGGTCGATGCCGCGCGCAAGCTCGAGTCAGCTGGCGCGGAAGGCCTGCTTTTGTGCACCAACACCATGCACAAGCTCGCCGACCAGGTGCAGGCCTCGGTATCGATCCCGCTGATCCACATCGCCGACGCCACCGCGGCCGCGATCAAGGCGGCCGGCATGCGGCGCCCGGCGCTGCTGGCAACGCGGTTCACCATGGAGCAGGATTTCTACAAGGGCCGGCTTGCCGACACATATGGATTGCAGCCGATCGTGCCGGACCGGGCAGGGCGCGACATGGTCCATCGCATCATCTATGACGAGCTCTGTCAGGGCATCGTCGCCGAGCCATCGAAAACCGCCTATATCGCCGAGATCAACCGCCTGCGGCGCGATGAAAATGTCGACAGCGTGATCATGGGCTGCACCGAAATCACCATGCTGATCGGCCAGCAGGATTTCGACATTCCGGTCTTCGACACGACGCGCATCCATGCCGAGGCGGCGGTCGCCTTCGCGCTCTCTTGATGCGTTTCGCCTAAAGTGCCGGCCGCCATCTGGCGCGCGGCTTTTCCTCCGCTAGAATACCCGCGATTTCGGAGCGGGCATTTACGAGGGGACACTATGGATTTTGCGTTTCCGTGGCCGGTGAGCCAGGGCGAATGGCTGGCCTGGTCGAGCGCCGTCATCACCGTGCTGCTCGGCTTGGTGCTTTTCCTGGCGCCGGGGCTTGCCTTCCGCATCCTGCGCTTGCAGGTCAAGCCGGAGAAGGCGGCGGCGATCGCCGAAGGGCGCGGCCGCATGTCGGGCTTCTATCTCGGCGTCGGCCTGTGCTGCATCCTGCTGGCGCAGCCGCTGATCTACATGGCGCTCGGCTTCTCCTGGCTGTTCACCGCCTTCGGCCGGTTGCTGTCGATGATGTCGGATGGCGCCAACACGCCCTTCAACTGGGTTTCCATCGTCGTGGAACTGGCGCTGGCGGCGTTGCCGCTCGCCTTTGCCTTCGGCTTCCTGCCCTGAATCCGCAGGCAATCCAGGGACTTCGTCCCCGGATGCGACAATAGTGCCTGAAAACCATGCGGAACGACGCATTGCGGTCTTAAAAGGCCTGTGCTAGACGGCAATCGACTTTCGGCCGGGGATAGCGGGAGCCGCGCCTCCGTGCTTGAGAAAATGCAGTAAGGTCAAAGATTTAGCCAGAGTTTTCGCTCGCGCCAACAATCTGCGGCCTGTCAGACAAGAGAAAAGACGGTCCGTGGCCCAATCGTCATCGCCAATCTCAGGTGTCGCAGAACGCTATGCGGGTTCGCTGTTCGAACTGGCATCGCAGGCGAATTCCGTCGCCAAGGTCGAAGCCGACCTCAACAGTTTCGAGGCGATGCTCGCGGGCAGCGCCGACTTGACCCGGCTGATCAACAGCCCGGTGTTCTCCAGCGAGGACCAGGCCAAGGCCATCGCGGCGATCGCCGACAAGGCCGGGATCACCGGCCTGACCGGCAATTTCCTGCGCGTCGTCGCCAAGAACCGCCGGCTGTTCGCCGTGCCCGGCATGATCAGGGCATTCCGCCAGATCGCCGCCGAGCATCGTGGCGAGACGACCGCCGAGGTAACATCGGCTCACCAATTGAGCGCTGCCCAGCAGACTGAACTCAAGGCGGCGCTGAAGAGCGTTGCCGGCAAGGACGTTTCCATCTCCGTCACCGTCGATCCGTCGCTGCTCGGCGGGCTGGTGGTCAGGATGGGCTCGCGCCAGATCGATACGTCGCTCAAAACCAAACTCAATTCGCTCAAGCTTGCACTGAAAGAGGTCGGCTGATGGACATCCGCGCCGCGGAAATTTCCGCAATTCTGAAAGACCAGATCAAGAATTTCGGCAAGGAGGCCGAGGTCTCCGAAGTCGGACAGGTGCTGTCCGTCGGTGACGGTATCGCCCGCGTCTACGGCCTCGACAATGTCCAGGCCGGCGAGATGGTCGAATTCCCCGGCGGCATCCGCGGCATGGCGCTCAATCTCGAAGCCGACAATGTCGGCGTCGTCATCTTCGGCGCCGACCGCGACATCAAGGAAGGCGACACCGTCAAGCGCACCGGCGCGATCGTCGACGTTCCGGTCGGTCCGGGCCTGCTCGGCCGCGTCGTCGACGCGCTCGGCAACCCGATCGACGGCAAGGGCCCGATCAAGGCGACCGAACGCAAGCGCGTCGACGTCAAGGCGCCCGGCATCATTCCGCGCAAGTCGGTGCATGAGCCGATGTCGACGGGCCTCAAGGCCATCGACGCGCTGATCCCGGTCGGCCGCGGCCAGCGCGAGCTGGTCATCGGCGATCGCCAGACCGGCAAGACCGCCATCATCCTCGACACGATGCTCAACCAGAAGTCGGTGCACGACAACGGCCCCGAGAAGGAAAAGCTCTACTGCGTTTATGTCGCCGTCGGCCAGAAGCGCTCGACCGTGGCGCAGTTCGTCAAGGTGCTGGAAGAGCGCGGTGCGCTCGAATATTCGATCATCGTCGCCGCCACCGCTTCCGATCCGGCGCCGATGCAGTTCCTGGCGCCGTTCGCCGGCTGCACCATGGGCGAGTATTTCCGCGACAACGGCATGCATGCGCTGATCAGCTACGACGATCTGTCGAAGCAGGCCGTCGCCTATCGCCAGATGTCGCTGCTCTTGCGCCGCCCGCCGGGCCGCGAAGCCTATCCGGGCGACGTCTTCTACCTGCACTCGCGCCTGCTCGAGCGCGCCGCCAAGCTCAATGACGACATGGGCAACGGTTCGCTGACGGCGCTGCCGGTCATCGAAACCCAGGCCAACGACGTGTCGGCCTATATCCCGACCAACGTGATCTCGATCACCGACGGCCAGATCTTCCTCGAAACCAACCTGTTCTTCCAGGGCATCCGTCCAGCCGTCAATGTCGGCCTGTCGGTGTCGCGCGTCGGCTCCTCGGCGCAGATCAAGGCGATGAAGCAGGTTGCCGGCTCGATCAAGGGCGAGCTCGCGCAGTACCGCGAAATGGCGGCCTTCGCGCAGTTCGGCTCGGATCTCGATGCCGCCACGCAGCGCCTGCTCAACCGCGGTTCGCGCCTGACCGAGCTCCTGAAGCAGCCGCAGTTCTCGCCGCTGAAGACGGAAGAGCAGGTCGCGGTGATCTTCGCCGGCGTCAACGGCTATCTCGACAAGCTGCCGGTCAACCAGGTCGGCAAGTTCGAGCATGGTCTGCTCAGCCACATGCGTTCGGCTGGCAAGGACGTCCTCGACGCCATCCGCAAGGAAAAGGCGCTGTCGGACGATCTGCGCGGCAAGCTGAAGGCCGAGATCGACGCTTTCGCCAAAACCTTCGCCTGAGCGAAGCGCCAGTCCGGATGAGACAAGACGGGATCAGGTTTGAAGCATGCCTTCATTAAAAGACCTTCGTAACCGTATCGCCTCGGTCAAGGCGACGCAGAAGATCACCAAGGCGATGCAGATGGTCGCCGCGGCGAAGCTGCGCCGTGCACAGGAGGCCGCGGAAGCGGCGCGCCCCTATTCGGAGCGCATGGGTTCCGTGCTGGCCAACATCACCCAGGCGATCGGCGGCGGTGGCGATGCCCCGGCGCTGATGACCGGCACCGGCAAGGACGACGTGCACCTGCTTGTTGTCTGCACGGCCGAGCGCGGCCTGTGCGGCGGCTTCAATTCGCAGATCGCCCGTCTTGCCCGTGACCACATCCGCAGGCTCCTGGCCGACGGCAAGCAGGTCAAGATCATCTGCGTCGGCAAGAAGGGTTTCGATATCCTGCGCCGCGACTATGCGTCGATGATCCTCGACCGGATCGACCTGCGCGAGGTCAAGACGCTCGGCTTCGTCAATGCCGACACGATCGCCCGCAAGGTCATCCACCTGTTCAACGAGGGCGGCTTCGACATCTGCACGCTGTTCTATTCGCAGTTCAAGTCGGTGATCAGCCAGGTTCCGACCGCGCAGCAGATCATTCCGGCCGCTGCTTCGTCAGCTCCGGCCGAGGCTGCTGACGGCGCCAGCGCCGTCTACGAATACGAACCCGAGCCGGGTGAAATCCTGTCCGAGCTCATTCCGCGCAACATCGCGGTGCAGATTTTCCGCGCGCTGCTCGAAAACGCGGCTGGCGAAATGGGCGCCAAGATGAGCGCGATGGACAACGCCACGCGCAACGCCGGCGAGATGATCAACAAGCTGTCGATCACCTATAACCGCCAGCGCCAGGCGCAGATCACCAAGGAACTGATCGAAATCATTTCGGGCGCCGAGGCGCTCTAGGCGCGGTTTCCCGGGGTCAACGACCTCGATCCGACTGCGCGAGAAACAAAGGACGAAAAGGGTAAAGACGATGGCGAAAGCAGCGACCCCCAAGACGGCGGCTCCCAAGGCAGCAGCCCCGGCCAAGGCGGCACCGGCAAAGGCTCCGGCCGCAGCAGCTAAGGCGGCTCCGGCGAAGAAAGCGGCAGCGCCGACCAGGGCCGCCGCGGTAAAAACCCCGGCCGTGGCCAGCAAGGCCACCGGCATCGTCGGCAAGGTCCGGCAGGTCATCGGCGCCGTGGTCGACGTGCAGTTCGGCGATTACCTGCCGCCGATCCTGAATGCGCTCGAGACCACCAATGTCGGCAACCGCCTGGTTCTCGAAGTTGCGCAGCATCTGGGTGAAAACACCGTGCGCTGCATCGCCATGGATTCCACCGAAGGCCTGGTGCGCGGCCAGGAAGTACGCGACACCGGCGGCCCGATCGCCGTGCCGGTCGGTCCGGGCATGCTCGGCCGCATCATCAACGTCATCGGCGAGCCGGTCGACGAAGCAGGCCCGGTCGACGCGGTCGAGTTACGCTCGATCCACCAGCCGGCCCCGGCCTATATCGAACAGTCGACGGAAGCACAGATCCTGATCACCGGCATCAAGGTGCTCGACCTGCTCGCGCCCTACGCCAAGGGCGGCAAGATCGGCCTGTTCGGCGGCGCCGGCGTCGGCAAGACGGTGCTGATCCAGGAACTGATCAACAACATCGCCAAGGCGCATGGCGGCTATTCGGTGTTCGCCGGCGTCGGCGAGCGCACCCGCGAGGGCAACGACCTCTATCACGAGTTCATCGAATCCGGCGTCAACAAGAAGGGCGGCGGCGAAGGCTCCAAGGCGGCGTTGGTCTATGGCCAGATGAACGAGCCGCCGGGCGCGCGTGCCCGCGTCGGCCTGACCGGCCTGACGGTCGCCGAATATTTCCGCGACCAGGGCCAGGACGTGCTGTTCTTCGTCGACAACATCTTCCGCTTCACGCAGGCTGGTTCGGAAGTGTCGGCGCTGCTCGGCCGTATCCCGTCGGCCGTGGGCTACCAGCCGACGCTCGCCACGGACATGGGCGCCCTGCAGGAACGCATCACCACCACCACCAAGGGCTCGATCACCTCGGTGCAGGCCATCTACGTGCCGGCCGACGACTTGACCGACCCGGCGCCGGCGACCTCGTTCGCCCACCTCGACGCGACGACGACGCTCAACCGCTCGATCGCCGAAAAGGGCATCTATCCGGCCGTCGATCCGCTGGACTCGACCTCGCGCATGCTCGACCCGCTGGTGGTCGGCGAAGAGCATTATGCCGTCGCGCGCCAGGTGCAGTCGATCCTCCAACGCTACAAGTCGCTGCAGGACATCATCGCCATCCTGGGCATGGACGAGTTGTCGGAAGAGGACAAGCAGACGGTGGCTCGCGCCCGCAAGATCGAGCGCTTCCTGTCGCAACCCTTCTTCGTCGCCGAAGTGTTCACCGGCGCGCCGGGCAAGCTGGTCGACCTCGCCGACACCATCAAGGGCTTCAAGGGCCTCTGCAACGGTGACTACGACCACCTGCCGGAAGCCGCCTTCTACATGGTCGGCGGCATCGAGGAAGCGGTCGAGAAGGCACAGCGCCTCGCGGCTGAAGCGGCTTAATCAAGGGAAATAGGGAGTAGTCAGTAGTCAGTAGTGAATGGCAGGCAGGTGACCGGGGGCAATTGCCCTTTCTCCCTACTTCCCTACTCACTATTCCCTACTCGCTAAATCGACATGGCAGAAGCTTTCAAGTTCGAACTGGTCTCGCCGGAGCGCCTGCTGGTTTCCGCAGAGGTCGAGGCAGTCGTCATTCCGGGTGCGGAAGGCGAGATGACCGTGATGGCGCATCACGCACCGGTCATGACCACGATCAAGCCGGGCGTCGTCACGGTGAAGGCCGCATCGGGCGGTGAAGAGCGTTACGTCGTCTTCGGCGGTTTCGCCGACATCGTTCCGGCCGGCTGCACGCTGCTGGCGGAATCGGCTGTCGCGGTGAAGGATGTCGACCGCGCCGATCTCGCGCGCCGCATCCAGGAAGCCAGGGAAGACGCCGCCGACGCCAAGGACGACCAGTCGCGCACCAAAGCCGAACAATTCCTCAGCCAGCTCACCACGCTGGAAGGCGCCATCCTGCCGGCTTGAGGCTGGCACCAAAAGTCGACTGAAAAGTGGGGCCTTGCCTCGCTTTTTTGTTTTTAAATCCCCGATGCCGCGAAGGCGAGAGCCGGTCCGCCACGGCGCAACTGCTCGAGATGGACGGCCGCAAGGTCCATCAATCCTGGCCGCTCCGGCGCCCCGCTCGCGAAGCCGGCGAGATCGAACACTGCCGCGACGGTTTCGGCAGCGGGCAGATTCCGGTCAAGGGTCGCCGTCATCGGCATGTCGAGCGGATCGGTGAAATGGCCGTCGGGCAGGGATTTGCCGCGTGCTTCGCAGGCGGCGATCCAGGCGGCAACCGCCAGCATGAGATGCCTTGGTGCGGCGCCTGAATGGAGGCGCTCGATCGCGGAGGCGATGATGCGCTGCGGCAGTTTCTGGCTGCCGTCATTGGCGATCTGCGCGGTGCGGTGGGCAAGTGCTGTGTTGGAGAAACGCTCGGCAAGCTCTGACGTATAGCTCGCCGTGTCCAGCCCGGCATCGGTGGGCAACGTCGGGGTTGCCTCGGCCCAGAGCGCATCGACAAAGCGCCTGATCGCCGGATCGGCGAAGGCTCGGTCGACGGTGGCGTGTCCGCTGAGCAGGCCGAGATAGGCAATGGCCGAATGCGCGCCATTGAGCAGCCTCAGCTTCATGTCCTCGAAGGGTCTGACATCCTCGACCATGGTGACGCCGAACTTTTCCCAGGCTGGGCGGCCTGCCGGAAAATTGTCTTCGACCACCCACTGACGGAACGGCTCGGTCATGACCGGCCAGGCGTCCTCGACGCCGAGTTCGAGCGCGATCCGCGCCCGGTCGGCATCGGTCGTGGCCGGCACGATGCGGTCCACCATGCTGGAGGGAAACGCGACCTCGTCGGCGATATGGCCGGCAAGCCTGGTCGCGCCTTTCTCACCGAGGCTGGCATCGCGCAGCGTGGCGAATTCCACCAGCAGCCTGTGCAAGGTCGCGCCGTTGGCAGGCAGGTTGTCGCAGCAGAGCACGGTGAAGGGCTGCAAGCCGGCCGCTCGACGGCGTGCAAGCGCCTCGGCCAGAAAACCGTGCGCGGTCTTCGGCAGATGCGGGTTCGCCAGATCGTGGGCGATATCAGGGTGAGCGGCGTCGAGCCCGCCGCCGGCGACCCGCAGATAGGCTTTCTCGGTGATGGTCAGCGTCACGATGCGGGTGCGCGGATCGGTCAGCGCGGCCAGCACGGCGGCGGAATCTTCCGGCGCCACTAGCATCGCACCGATGGAGCCGATGATATGAAGCCTTTCCTCGCCCCCGCTGCGGATCGCCAGCGTGTAGAGCCCGTCCTGCGGCGCCAGCGCATCGCGCGTGTCGGCACTGCGCAGCGATACGCCGACGATGCCCCAATCCGTCTCTCCAGCACTCAGGCAATCGTCGACATAGGCTGCCTGGTGGGCGCGATGAAAGGCGCCGACCCCCAGATGCACGATGCCTTGCGTGACCGATGCGCGATCAAAACGCGGCACGGCGATCCTCGCCGGCAACGTCGCGATCGTATCCTTCGAAAGACGCCTGTTCATTGCTGTGCGAAGTCCCCGATTGGCTTTGGGAGCCGCCCCGTAAGAAACGGCAGCGGCGTAACATCCGCTGCCGTCCGGCACAATGGCCGGTTGCCGATCCAAAGTCATCATACAACAATCCATTTTTTGTATGTTGACATTATTTCCCTGCGATCCTACCGATAGCGCCTCTTGGGAGGATCACCTTGCACTGGCAGATGCGGATTTGCTGCTTAGCACCGACGCGCGTCCACGCTCGCTCGTCCGCACCGGATGCTGACCGAAATGGGCAAGTTGGGCAGGGATGACAGGCTGGTGATGCGCCGGCTCTAAGCCGGCGCCTTGATTTTTGAAAAAGGGAGGAAGTCATGTTGCATTTTTCGAAACTGACGGCGGCCACATTCGCCATTGGCTCGCTGTTGATCGGCATTGCCAACGCGCAAACCGTGCTGCGGTCGTCGGATACCCATCCGGACGGCTATCCGACGGTCGAGGCGGTTAAATACATGGGCGAGCTGATCAAGCAGCGCACCAATGGGCGCTATTCGGTCGAGGTCTATCATTCGGCCCAACTCGGCGAGGAGAAGGACACGATCGAGCAGACGCAGTCCGGCGTCATCGACCTCGACCGCGTCTCGATGGGGCCGTTCAACGGCATCGTGCCGGAGACCGCCGTGCCGTCTCTGCCCTATATGTTCCGCTCCGTCGAACACATGCGCCATGTCATGGACGGGCCGGTCGGCGACCAGATCCTGAAGGCTTTCGAGCCGCATCAACTCGTCGGCCTGGCCTTCTACGATTCCGGCGCGCGCTCCTTCTACAACACCAAGAAGGACATCGCCTCGATCGCCGACCTGAAGGGCATGAAGTTCCGCGTCATCCAGTCGGACGTGTTCGTCGACATGGTCAACGCACTTGGCGCCAACGCCACGCCGATGGCCTATGGCGAGGTCTATTCGGCGCTGCAGACCGGCGTCATCGACGGCGCCGAAAACAACTGGCCGAGCTTCGAATCCGCCAAGCACTACGAAGTTGCCAAGCACTACACGATGGACCAGCACCAGATCGTGCCCGAAGTGCTCGTTATGTCGAAAGCAAGCTGGGACAAGCTGTCGCCGGAAGACCAGGCGATCGTGCGCCAGGCGGCCAAGGACAGCGTCGTCAAGATGCGCGAACTGTGGGACGCGCAGGAGAAAAAATCCCGCGACATCGTCGAAAAGGCAGGCGTCAAGGTCAGCGAGATCGACAAGCAGCCGCTGATCGATGCGATGAAGCCGGTCTACGACAAATACCTGTCGACGCCCGAGCTGAAGGACCTGGCCGCGCGGATACAGGCCGAGAAATGACCAGGGCGGGCACCAAGCCAGGCAGCGCGGATATCCCCGCGCTGCCTTCGGGCGAGCCGGCCCTGAGAGGGTTCTGGTTGAGTGCGCAACGGTGGCTCTCCGGGCTCGCCCGGCTGGCGCTTTGGATCAGCGGCGTGGGCTTGACGCTGATGACGATCATCATCTTCTGGCAGGTCTTCTCGCGCTATATGCTGAACCGCTCGCCGAGCTGGACGGAATCCTTTTCGGTGCTGCTGATGGGCTGGTTCATCTTCCTGGGTGCGGCCGTGGGCGTGCGCGAACGCACGCATCTGGGGTTCGACGTGCTGCTCTATGTCCTGCCTGCCTCGGCCAAGGCGGTGCTGCGCAGCATCTCCGATCTCGTGGTGCTGGCTTTTGGCGCCGGCATGATCGTCTATGGCGTGCAGCTGACCAGGCTCACCTGGAACACGGTGATGCCATCGCTTGCGCTGCCGGGCGGGGTCAGCTTCCTGCCGGTCATTCTGGGCGGGTTCCTGGTCTGCCTGTTTTCGCTGGAGCGGCTGGCCGGACGTTTTGCCGGCCTGCCCGTCGATGCCGACGTTTATGCAACGGGCGAGGAGATCTGATCCATGGCGCTAGCCGTCCTCTTCGGCACGTTCGTCTTCCTTCTCCTCATCGGCACGCCGATCGCCTTCTGCCTCGGCGTCGCCAGCTTCGCGACGGTCCTCACCCTCGGCCTGCCGCCGGTGGTGGTCTTCCAGCGGCTCAATTCCGGCGTCAGCGTCTTTTCGCTGATGGCTATCCCGTTCTTCATCTTCGCCGGCGACCTGATGGTGCGCGGCGGGATCGCTGCCCGCCTGGTGGCGCTGGCCGGCTCCCTGGTCGGCCATCTGCGCGGCGGCCTCGGGCAGGTCAACATAGCCGCCTCGACCCTGTTCGGGGGCATTTCCGGCTCGGCGGTGGCCGATGCCTCGGCCGTCGGCGGGCTGATGATCCCGCAGATGAAGGCGCGCGGCTACGGCATCGACTACGCCGTCAACATCACCTCGGTCGGCGCCGTCATCGCTCTTCTCATTCCGCCGTCGCACAACATGATCATCTATTCGATCTCGGCCGGCGGCCGCATCTCGATCGCGGACCTGTTCACGGCCGGCGTGCTGCCCGGCCTGCTGCTGGCGCTGTCGCTGATGGTCACGGCCTATTGGGTGGCAAGTCGCCGAGGCTATCCGACCGAGCCCTTCGCCGGCTTCGGCCGGGCGCTGCAACTGCTTCTCGCCGCCATCCCAGGTCTCATCCTGATCGGCATCATCTTCGGCGGCGTACGGTCCGGCATCTTCACCGCGACCGAAAGCTCCTGCATCGCCATCGTCTACGCCTTCCTGGTGACCTTGCTGGTCTACCGCTCGATGAGCTGGGGCGACTTCGTTGCCGCTACGACCGCCGCGGTGCGCACCACGGCGATGGTGCTGATGATCATCGGCTGCGCCGCAGCCTTCGGCTGGCTGCTCGCCTATCTCAGGGTTCCGGCGGCGCTGGTCGCTTTCCTGCAGGCCGTGTCCGGCGACAAGCTGGTCATCCTGCTGTTGATCAACATCGTCCTGCTCATCCTCGGTACCTTCATGGACATGTCGCCGCTGATCATCATCACCACCCCGATCTTCCTGCCGGTTGTGATGGCCTACGGCGTCGATCCCGTGCATTTCGGCGTTATCCTCATCCTCAATCTCGGTATAGGCCTTTGCACGCCGCCGGTGGGCGCGGTGCTATTCGTCAGCTGCGCCATCGGCCGCATCCCGATCTGGACCGCGATGCGCTCGATCTGGCCATTCTACGGAGCAGCCTTCGCCGTGCTTATGCTTGTCACCTACGTGCCGGAAATCTCATTGTGGCTGCCGAGCCTGTTCCATTAGGAGATCGCCACGTGTCTGTCGCCGCAACCGACCTCAGGGTCGAGAGAAAACCCAAACTGTCGGAGACCGTCGTCGCGGCAATCCGCAGGCAGCTTCAGGCCGGCGAGATCCTGCCCGGCCACAAACTGCCGACCGAGGGCCAGCTGACCGAAACCTTCGGCGTCAGCCGCACCGTCATCCGCGAAGCCCTGGCCAAGCTCGCCGCCGACGGCCTGGTCGAGCCGCGGCAGGGCGCCGGCGTCTTCGTCACAGAGCACATCTCGACGATGTTCGGGGCGCTCGCGGCCGATATGGGCAGCAAGGATTCGATCGCACTCAACGTGCTCGAAGTGCGGCTCGCCATCGAGATCGAATCGGCCGGGCTTGCCGCCATCCGCCGCAACGCGGCCCAGGAGGCGGCGATCCAGGAAGCCTTCTTCGAGTTCGAGCGGCTGTTGCTCGCCAGCGAGCCGACCGGTCCGGCCGATCTCGCCTTCCATCGCGCCATCGCCAGCGCCACCAATAACCCGTTCTATGTCGAGATGCTCGACGTGCTCGGCCGGCGCGCCATTCCGTGCGATGTGACCTCGCCCTGGTCGACCGAGCTTGTGCAGTCCGACAGCTATCAGCGTGGGCTGCAGCGCGAGCATCTGGTGATCCTGAACGCGATCACATCGGGCGATGCCGAAGCCGCGCGCGAGGCGATGCGCACGCACCTCTCGGCCAGCCAGCAGCGCTATCGCGAGCGCCTGCATGCGCGGCAGGTCTATTATTCCGACTCGGTCAAGGCGGCCGGCGGCGAATGATCCATCTCAAGTCAGGACAGCAATGAGCCAGAACCATACCGACTATACATCGCGCTTTGCCATCGACCCCGCCGCCGCCGCGGCCATGGGGACCGACGAGTTGCGCCACAATTTCCACATCGAAGACCTGTTCCAGCCCGGCCGCGTCAGCCTGACCTACACACATTACGACCGCATGATCGTGGGCGGCGCGATGCCGGCCGGCGCGCCGCTTCGGCTGGAGGCAATCAAGCCGACTGGAACGAAAGGCTTTCTCGAGCGCCGCGAGTTGATCGCCGTCAATATCGGCGGCGCCGGCACGATCGAAGCCGGAGGCCAGCTCCATGAGCTGCAGGCGCGCGACATGCTCTATCTCGGCATGGGCACGCAGGATGTGTCATTCGCCTCAGTCGACAAGGCGGCGCCGGCAAAGTTTTATCTGCTCAGCGCGCCGGCGCATCAAACCTTTCCCAGTCGGCTGATCCGCATCGGTGACGCCAGGCGTCTCGATCTCGGCAGCAAGGAGGCCTGCAATGAACGCTCGATCTTCCAGTTCATCCATGCCGACGGGGCCAGGACCTGCCAGCTCGTCGTCGGGATGACGCAACTCGCGCCGGGCTCCATCTGGAACACCATGCCGTGCCATGTGCACGACCGGCGCATGGAGGCCTATCTCTATTTCGACCTGCCGGAGGCGGCGCGCGTCTTCCATTTCATGGGCGAGCCGGACGAGACCCGACACATCGTCATGCGCAACGAGGAGGCCGTGCTGTCGCCCGGCTGGTCTATCCATTCAGGCGCCGGCACCTCCAACTACGCCTTTGTCTGGGCGATGGCTGGCGACAACGTCGACTACACCGATGTCGATCCGGTTGCGATGGAAGACCTGCGGTGAGCGATTTCTCCGCCTTCAGCCTGACCGGTCGGCGCATCCTCGTCACCGGCGCCAACACCGGCATCGGCCAGGGCATTGCCGTCTCGATCGCGCGCGCCGGCGGCACGGTCGTCGGTGTCGGCCGTTCCTCGATGGATGAGACGGCCGCAAGGATCGCCGCGGCGGGCGGTCGGTTCGAGGCGGTCGCGGCCGACCTTGCCGACACATCCGCCGCAGGTCCGATGCTGGAGCGCGTCTGGGACGAAAGCGGGCCGCTCGACGGGCTGGTCAACAATGCCGGTATCATCCGGCGCGCCGACGCCGTCGATCTCTCGGAAGCCGATTGGGACGAGGTGCTCGACCTCAACCTGAAGACGGCTTTTCTGCTCTGCCAAGGCTTCGCCAGGCGCGTCCTTGCCGGCGGACGCAGGGGCAAGATCGTCAACATCGCCTCGGTGCTGAGTTTCCAGGGCGGCATCCGCGTCGCGTCCTACACCGCCTCGAAGCACGGCGTGCTCGGCATCACCCGGCTGCTCGCCTGCGAATGGGCAGCGAAAGGCATCAACGTCAACGGCATCGCGCCGGGCTATATCGAAACCAACAATACGCAGGCGCTGCGCGCCGATCCCGACCGCAGCGCCTCGATCCTGGCGCGCATCCCCGCTGGCCGCTGGGGCCGGCCGGAAGACATTGGCGACGCGGCGGCCTTCCTGCTGGCGCCGGCGTCGGACTACATGCATGGCGCGGTGGTGCCGGTGGACGGCGGCTGGCTGGCTCGGTGAGGATCTGTCTCGACGAGGATATTGGGATGAGCGAAACGAAAATCTTCTCGCAGGCCGGCGCGGGCGCCTGGACGGTGACGCCCGACGGCAACAGGCGGCGCGTTCTCCTGCACACGGATGAACTGATGATGGTCGAGTTCGGCTTCGACAAGGGCGGCGTCGGCGCCCTGCATTCGCATCCGCATGTACAGGCAAGCTACGTCGCCGAGGGCCGTTTCGAGGTGACCATCGACGGCCGGACCGAAACCATCGAGACAGGCGGCAGCTTCATAGTGCCGTCCGGCCTGGTGCATGGCGTCAAGGCGCTCGAAGCCGGCCGGCTCGTCGACAGCTTTACGCCGCACCGCGCCGATTTCCTCGCCTGAGGGCCGGCCATGCGATGAGCGATGGACGCTCGTTTCGGCGCGCTGTTTTCCAAACGAAAAAACCCGCGCCTCAGGAGAGGCGCGGGTCTGTTGCCTGGGCGCTTGCGCGCCGCGGTACTCGAAACGTGGCCGCAGGAGATGGAGCCTGCCGAATCATGGTGAAGATTGGCTTAACGCGCGGACCATGTGATTGCGCCGGCATGTGATCGCGTCGCCGGCGGCGGGCGGTGCACGGCGCTCAAGTCATGTGCCTGAGCAGGCCGAAAAGCCGTTCGAAGGTCTTGCCGTAGGGCGGACGCAGAAGGCTGCCCGCGCTCAAGCGCGACTGCAGGAAAACCGGCTTCTCCTTGCTGAAGGTGCGAAAGCCCCATTCGCCGTGATAGGCGCCCATGCCGCTGGCGCCGACGCCGCCGAAGGGTTGGTTCTCCTGCACCAGATGCAGCATGCAATCGTTGATGGTGACGCCGCCGGCGATGGTCTCGTGCAGGATGCGTTGCCGGTTGCCGCCGTCTCTCCCGAACCAGTAGAGCGCCAGCGGCCGGTCGGCCCGGTTGACATGGGCGATGGCGTCGTCGATCCCGGCATATTCGAGGATCGGCAGCACCGGCCCGAAAATCTCCTCGCGCATCAGCCGCAGGTTGGGATCGGCGTTCCTGACCAGGGTCGGCGGCAATTTGCGGCCTGTGGCGCCGAACGCCTCGCCGGCCGGGTTGATTTCGGTGACATCGGCGCCGGCGTCGCGGGCTTCCGCGATCATGGCCCGCAGGCGCTGATAATGCCGGTCGCTGACGATGGCGGTATAGTCCGGATTGTCGCGGAGGCTGGGGTAGAGCTTCGCCATAGCCGTTGCGAGCTTGGCGGCGACCGTTTCCGCCTGTCCCTTGGGCACCAGCAGGTAGTCCGGCGCGATGCAGGTCTGCCCGGCATTGAGGAGCTTGCCATAGGCGACGCTGGCCGCCGCCGCATCGAGGTCGCATGAGGGGTCGAAGATCGCCGGCGACTTGCCGCCGAGTTCCAACGTAACCGGGGTCAGGTTGGCCGCGGCGGCCAGTGCGACCTGGCGGCCGACTGCCGTCGAACCGGTGAACAGCAGGTGATCGAAAGGCATCGACACGAAAGCCTTGCCGACCTCCGCGTCGCCGGTGATGACGCCGAGTTCGTCCGGTGCGAAATGCTCGGCGGCCAAGCGCGCCAGCAGCGCTGAAAAGGCGGGCGTCAATTCGGATGGTTTGACCAGCACGCGATTGCCGGCGGCGAGCGCCGCGGTGACCGGCGCGACGGCGAGCTGGAAAGGATAATTCCAGGGCGATACGATGCCGACGACACCGAGCGGCTGCGGGACGAGGCGGTTCCTGCCCGGCAGGAACGGCAAGGTGGTGGCGACGCGCCGTTCCCGCATCCAGCCTTTCAGGTGGGACAGTGCGTGGCGTATGCCGGCCCGCACCACGAACAGCTCGGCAAGGCGGGTCTCATGAGCCGAGCGGCCGCCGAAGTCGGTATCGATCGCAGCGCAGATGTCGGCCTCATGCTTCTCCGTGAGCGCCAGCAGCCGGGCGAGGCGATCCTTGCGGACATCGAGGCCCGGAAAGGGCTGCGCCTCGAAGGCGGCGCGCTGCTGCTTGAAGCGTTCGCCGAGAGCATCCTGTCTGGTCTGCAGCATCGCTCTCTCCCTGGTCGTCCCGGGCAAGCTTACATCGCAGCACGTGAGAGAATCCAGCAGGGGTGCTGATGTCGCAAGGGAAGGCACGAATTGGGGCCGGTGGACATGCCACCCCGCGCATCCGCGGATAGCGTTCCGGCGATCTTCGCTTTAAGAACGTTGCCTCAGCCAAACGGGGACCATTGCGAGATGCCAATATCGACGGCGAGCGTTCCGCCGGATGCACCAGACCCCAAGCAACGCGTGCTGAAGGACGTGTTCGGCTTCGACGATTTTCGTCCCGGCCAGGCCGAAATCATGGACGCGCTGCTGGGCGGACGCCATGTGCTGGCCGTCATGCCGACGGGTGCGGGCAAATCGCTCTGCTACCAGGTTCCGGCGCTGGTCCTGGGCGGCCTTGCCATCGTTGTCTCGCCGCTGGTTGCGCTGATGCAGGATCAGGTCGCGGCGTTGCGCCTTGCCGGCGTGGCAGCCGATACGATCAACTCCTCGATCGAGCGCGAGGCCAATGTCGCGGCATGGCGCCGTGTCGCCTCCGGCCAGACGCGCCTGCTCTACCTCGCGCCGGAGCGGCTGATGACGGAGCGGATGCTCGACGCGCTGGCCAGGCTCGACGTCAGCCTGATCGCCATCGACGAGGCGCATTGCATCTCGCAATGGGGTCCGGCGTTCCGGCGCGAATATGAGGATCTGTCGCGGCTGCGCTCCATTTTCCCGCAAGTGCCGATCATCGCGCTGACGGCGACGGCGGACGAGGCTACCCGCATCGATATCGAAGCGCGTCTGTTCGCCGGGCGCGCCGAAACCGTGGTGCTGGGTTTCGACCGGCCGAACATCAAGCTTGCCCTTGAGGCCAAGCAGGACAGCAAGCGCCAGTTGCTGCGCTTCGTCGAGCGTCACGCGGGCAAAAGCGGCATCGTCTACTGCCTGTCGCGCAAGAAGACCGAGGAGATGGCGGCTTTTCTCGAGAAGAACGGCGTGACCGCGCTCGCCTATCACGCCGGGATGAGCAAGGAGGCGCGTGAGGCGAACCAAAACGCTTTCATGACGCTCTCCGGCGTCGTCATGGTGGCGACCATCGCCTTCGGCATGGGCATCGACAAGCCCGACGTCGCCTATGTCTTCCACACCGACCTGCCGGGCAGCCTCGAAGCCTACTATCAGGAGATCGGCCGCGCCGGCCGCGACGGGCGGGCAGCCGAGGCGCATATGCTCTACGGGCTCGGCGATATCCGCATGCGGCGCCTGTTCATCGACGACGAAGAATCATCACCTGAACACAAGAGGCGCGGGCATCGCCGGCTCGATACGTTGATCGGCTATTGCGAGGCGGTACAGTGCCGCCGGCAGATCCTGCTCGGCTATTTCGGCGAACAGGCAGCGCCCTGCGGCAATTGCGACAACTGCCTCGACCAGGCGCCGCGCGCCGATGGCGGAGCGGAAGCGCGGATCATCCTGACGGCAGTCGCGCAGACCGGCGAGCGCTTCGGCGCCGCCCATGTCATCGACATCCTGCTCGGCCACGAGACCGAGAAAGTACTGGCGAGAGGCCATCAAACGCTGACCAGTTTCCGGGCCGGCGCGGCGCATAGGAAAACGGTCTGGCTGTCGCTTATCCGGCAACTGGTCGCCGGCGGGTTCCTTGTGCCGGATCCGGACGGCCATGGCGGCCTCGCCATTTCCGAAAGCGGCCGCGCCCTCGGGCGCGGCGAGGTTGCGTTCCATTATCGCGTCGAGACGCGGGACCCTCTCGCGCGCGGCAGGAAGCGTTCCGGGGAAGGCTCCGCCGCCAGCGCCGAGGGCGTGGATGCATCGCTGCTGGCCGCGCTCAAGGCGCTGCGGCTGCGGCTGGCCAAGGAGCGGCAGGTGCCGGCCTATGTCGTGTTCTCCGACCGCACGCTGATCGACATGGCCGAACGCCGCCCGCGCGACCTCGACGCGTTCGCCGAGGTGAATGGCGTGGGAGCGGCAAAGCTTAGGGAATTCGGGGAAATTTTTCTGGGCGCAATCGCGGGACATCATCCGAATTGAGCTGAACCGGTTGGCGCGTCACGCCCAGGCTACAGCGGGCAAACTGTTACCCATGTCCGGGCTGTACAGGAAGCAGAAATGGCGGAGACGACGAGAGAAAATTCGAACCCGCCCGCTGACTGAACCGATCCTGCGAAGCTCGAAGAGCGAAGCAGGATGGCGGAGAGGGAGGGATTCGAACCCCCGATGGGCTTGCACCCATGCCGCATTTCGAGTGCGGTGCATTCGACCACTCTGCCACCTCTCCGCGGTCATGGTCGGCCGTTGCCGGCGCGGCGCACTAGATAACGGCTGAACGGGCAGGTTACAAGGCCAAATCCGCCGGAAAGTCAGCTTGCGTCAGAGGCTGGCCCGGAGCGACGCGGTCCCGACCGCGGTAGACGATGCCAGCCACTTCGCCGGCCAGCAATCCGGCCAAGATTTCGAACTCGGGTGAACGAGACCTGACGACGCCAGTCCGGCAGTGCCGGCGACCTCCTAATAGGAATTTTTTCTTGACGGGGTGAAGGCAACTATGGTAGATATCTGGTTATGGTGCTGAGTTGCGCCAGGGACCCGCCGCACAGGCGGGTTTTTCCGTTCAAGGCTCCATCACCAGCGCGCCGACGAAGCTCCGAAGGAACCCGTTAGCCCGGATTCGTTGCCCTGAGAATCTGGCCGTTTGCCTTGACTCGCAACAAACCTTCGGTTAGGGACAGCGCGCAATCGGCGTGGAGGGTTCTTCCGCGCCGCTTGTTTTTTGAACCCGCAGACTGACAAAAAGACGGCCGAACCGCCACAGGCGGTTCATCGAGGCCGACCGAACAGCGAAAGGCAAAAAATGTTCGCAGTCATCAAAACGGGCGGCAAGCAGTATCGCGTCGCCGCCAACGATCTCCTGAAGATCGAAAAAGTCGAAGCCAATGTCGGCGATATCGTCGAGATCGGCCACGTGCTCGCGCATGGCGAGGGCGAGAATGTCACGTTCGGCGCACCGTTCGTCGACGGCGCGGTTGTCACCGCCGAGGTCGTCGAACAGGGCAAGAACCGCACGGTCATCGCTTTCAAGAAGCGCCGCCGCCAGAATTCGCGCCGCAAGATCGGCCATCGCCAGTTGCTGACCACGGTCAGGATCTCCGAGATCCTGCTGGGCGGCGCCAAGCCGGCCAAGAAGGCCGCTGCCAAGGCGGAAGCCAAGGCCGAGGTAGCCGCCGACGCGGCGTCGAAGGAAGCCAAGGCCAAGAAGGACGCCCCGAAGGAAGAGGCAAAGGCCGAGACCGCGGCAGCGCCGCTGTTCAAGGCGCCGAAGGGCGAGCCGGACGATCTGACCGTGATCAAGGGCATCGGCCCGGTCGCCGCCAAGGATCTCAACGAACAGGGCATCATCACCTTCGCGCAGCTCGCCAAGCTGACCGAGAAGGATGTGGCCAAGATCGACGAGAACATGCCGTTCAGCGCCGACCAGATCAAGGACTGGCGCGAGCAGGCCAAGGAACTGGCGAAGAAGTAAGGCGAACCGGCGCGAAACGTCGCCGGATCGGACTTGAAACGGAACGCGAACGCGTTCATAAGACCATTCAAGCGCCCCTGGGCGCATCGGAGTTAGTTAGATGGCACACAAGAAAGCTGGCGGCTCGTCGCGCAACGGTCGCGACTCGCATTCCAAGCGTCTGGGCGTGAAGAAGTTCGGCGGCGAAGCCGTCATCCCGGGCAACATCATCATTCGTCAACGCGGCACCACCTGGCATCCCGGCGTCAACGTCGGCATGGGTACCGACCATACGCTTTTCGCGCTCGAAGCCGGCGCCGTGACGTTCAACAAAAAAGCCAACGGCCGAACCTACGTATCGGTCAACCCGATTACCAAAGCAGCGGAGTAGCCGGTTCCGCACCACAACACCGGCAGCCCATCTCGGGAACCGGTGTCTGGAAGCCAGAAGGTTTGGCAAAGCCAGGAAAAGGATCAAGGGAGATGGGTTTCCATCTCCCTTTTTTCTTGTGCCTGGAGGACTTTGACATGGTTGCCGAAGCGGAAGACTCAGAAGACGAAAGTTATGCGATCGATTGCCCGGTGCTGGTGACCGAGCGGCTGGTGATGCGGGCTCCGCGCGAAAGCGACATCGCGCAACTGGTCGAGCTCGCCGACAACCGTCATGTCGCCGAGATGCTGGCGCGCATGCCGCATCCCTATGGCGAGGCCGAGGCACGCGCTTTCCTGGCCATGACCAAGTCGCGCCGCGCCGGCATCGCCTATGCGCTGACGCTGGCCGGCACCGAAACCTTCGTCGGCTGCGCCGGATTGAACACCACCGACCGCGGACTGGAGCTCGGCTACTGGATCGGAGAACCCTACTGGAAGCGCGGCTTCGCCACCGAGGCATCGCACGCCCTGGTCGATCTCGCGTTCCAGCGGACAAACATCCAGGTGCTGCATGCCTCGACGCGGGTCATCAATCCGGCCTCGCGCCGGGTGATCCACAAATGCGGCTTCCAGTACGCCGGCCAGGGCATGCTGAACTCGATCGTCGCCGGCCAGGTGCCGGTCGAGCGTTACCGCCTTGACCGGAAGACATGGACCAGCCTGCGCAACTGGGTGCATTTTTGATGTGTGCCGAGATTCAGGTGAGGCCGGCCTGCAAACGCTGATTTTCTGCGCTTCCGGTGCTCGCGTACTTTAAGTACGCTCCGCTCCGGTTCTCGAAAACCAACGTTTTCGGCTCGGCCTGACCTGAATCTCAGCACACATCGGCGCTGGGCCTCTGGTCAAAGGTTCGGAAAGAATCGTGCATCGATTTGGGCTCAGCCCAGTTCGGCCCATACCGGCAGATGGTCCGAGCCAACAGCCTTTCGGTCGACCCACAGGCGCTTCAGCGACCGGGCAAGCGAGGCGCTGGTGAAGATATAGTCGATACGCTTGTGGCGGTCGGTATTGCCGGGGTCCTTGGGGTCGACCCAGCTGACGAGATCGTCGCCGGCGACATTGAGGCGCACGGCGGCGTCGACGGCGAAATCAGCGGTCAGCGGCATGCCGAATTCGTGGTCCGGCCGGCCGGCGAGTTCGACATATTCAGGCGATCCGGCCAGCATGTTGAAGTCGCCCATGCCGACGAAGGCCTCGGGATGCGGCAGTTCCGGCAGGCCGATCTCGGCGACGCCGGACAGCGCGCCGCCTTCGAGCGCATAGTTCAACAGGCGCCGGCGCAGGAACTGGATCTGGCTGGCGCGCTCGACCGGGCTGCGGTGATCGAGATGGATGGAATAGAAGCGGATGAAACCAAGCGGCGTCTCGATCAGCGCCTCCAGCGCGCCGCGCTGGAAGTTCATCATCTCGAAGCTGCGGCTTCGCGGCAGGAGCAGGTTGCGCGACAGATGAATGGGCGTCTTCGACAACACCATGTTGCCGAGTTGGAAGGTGGTGGTGATGGCGCGGCCGTTCTCGATGCGCGAGCCGATATTGGCCTCGAAATTGCTGCCATAGACGGCGAAATAGTCGGGCAGCGCTTCGCCGATCTCGGCGACCATGTCGCGTCCGCCGTTCCTGGGATTGTTGCGGGTGACCTCCTGCAGCGCGATGACATCGGCGCTGCGCACGACGTCGGCGATACGCCCGACATCGTACTGCCCATCGAGGCCGATGCCGTACTGGATGTTGTAGGTTACAAGCTTCATGCCGACATCTCCGGCCAACCCCACGCGGCCACTGTCACAAAACGGCCTCGCCCTTCGCCGCGCCTTGGTTTAGAGCAAGGCGCAAGGTTTAGAGCAATGCCGCAAGGCCAATAAAGAAACTGCTGTCCGATGAAATTTCTCGATCAAGCCAAGGTCTATGTCCGCTCCGGCGACGGGGGCGCGGGTTCCGTGTCGTTCCGGCGCGAGAAGTTCATCGAGTTCGGCGGACCGGACGGCGGCGATGGCGGCCGCGGCGGCGACGTCTGGCTGGAAGCGGTCGACGGGCTGAACACGCTGATCGACTACCGCTACCAGCAGCATTTCAAGGCCAAGACCGGCACCCATGGCATGGGCCGCAACATGACCGGCGCCAAAGGCGCCGACGTCACGCTGAAAGTGCCGGCTGGAACGCAGGTGTTCGAAGAGGACAACGAGACGCTGATCTGCGACCTGACCGTGGTCGGCCAGCGCTTCCTGTTGGCCAAGGGCGGCAATGGCGGTTTCGGCAACCAGCATTTCAAGACCTCGACCAACCAGGCGCCGCGCCGCGCCAATCCGGGTCAGCCCGGCGAGGAGCTCAACATCTGGCTCAGGCTGAAGCTGATCGCCGATGCCGGGCTGGTCGGGCTGCCCAACGCCGGCAAGTCGACCTTTCTCGCCGCCGTCACGGCGGCCAAGCCGAAGATCGCCGACTATCCCTTCACCACGCTGCATCCCGGCCTGGGGGTGGCACGCATCGATGCGCGCGAATTCGTCATCGCCGACATTCCCGGCCTCATCGAAGGCGCGCATGAGGGCGTCGGCATCGGCGATCGCTTCCTTGGCCATGTCGAGCGCACGCGCGTGCTGCTGCATCTGGTCTCGGCGCAGGAAGAAAATCCGGGCAAGGCCTACAAGACGGTGCGCGCCGAACTCGAAGCCTATGGCCACGGCCTGACCGACAAGGCCGAGATATTGGCCCTTTCGCAGGTCGACACGCTTGATGCGGATGAGCGCAAGAAGAAGGTCGCGTCGCTGAAGCGCGCCGCCGGCCGTGCGCCGATGCTTCTGTCGGCGGTCACCGGCGAAGGGGTCGAAGCGGTGCTGCGCGCGCTGATGGCGGTGGTAGCCGAAGCGCGCGACGCGATCGCGGCGCCGGTCGACACGCGCTGGGAAAAATAGCATGACCGTGCAGTCGCTGAAGAAATACCGGCGCATCACCGTCAAGATCGGCTCGGCGCTTCTGGTCGACCGCACCGCCGGGCTGAAGCGCGACTGGCTGGCCTCGCTGGCCGACGATATCGCCGTGCTGGCTCAAGGCGGCGCGGAAATCCTGGTCGTCTCGTCGGGCGCCATCGCGCTTGGCCGTACCATTCTTGACCTGGGAAAAAGGGCGCTGAAGCTCGAGGAGAGCCAGGCGGCCGCAGCCGTCGGCCAGATCGCGCTGGCCGGCGCCTGGTCGGATGCGCTCGGCAAGGGCGGGTTGAAATCGGGCCAGATCCTGCTCACGCTTGGCGACACCGAGGAGCGCCGCCGCTACCTCAACGCCCGGGCGACGATCTCGACGCTCTTGAAGATGAAGGCGGTGCCGGTCATCAACGAGAACGACACCGTGGCGACCTCCGAGATCCGCTATGGCGACAATGACCGACTGGCCGCGCGGGTGGCGACGATGATGGGCGCCGACCTTTTGGTGCTGCTCTCGGATATCGACGGTCTCTACACCGCGCCGCCGGCGCGTGACCCGGAGGCCAAATTCGTCGCGGTGGTCGATCGCATCACGCCTGAGATCGAAGCGATGGCGGGTGCCGCGGCTTCCGAACTGTCGCGCGGCGGCATGCGCACGAAGCTCGACGCCGGTAAGATCGCCACTGCGGCCGGCACGGCCATGATCATTACCGCCGGCACGCGGCTTTCGCCGCTGATGGCGATCGAGCGCGGCGAGCGCGCCACCTTCTTCCGGCCGAGCGCCAACCCGGTGAAAGGCTACAAGAGCTGGATCGCCGGCCAGCTCGAACCGGCGGGAAGGCTCACCGTCGATGCCGGCGCCGTCGGGGCGCTGACATCGGGCAAGTCGCTGCTGCCGGCCGGTGTGAAGCTGGTCAGCGGCAATTTCTCGCGCGGCGATACGGTGGCGATCCTGTCGCCCGAGGGTCGCGAGATCGCCCGCGGGCTGGTTGCCTATGATGCCGCGGATGCCGTAAGGATCGCAGGCCTGAAGACAACCGAAATCGAGACCGTGCTCGGCTACGAGGCGCGTTCGGCGATGATCCACCGCGACGACCTTGTGGTCAGCCTCGCGGGCGACCAAGTAACGAGCGGAGGATGAGCCATGCTGAAGCTGCATGAAAAATCCCGGAACGATACAGTGGCGACGATGGCCGACCTCGGCCGCCGTGCCCGCGCCGCCGCACGACCGCTGGCCATCGCCACGACAGCCGCCAAGAACGCGGCACTTGCCGCCATGGCGCAGGCGATCATCGCCCGCGAGCGAGCCATACTTGACGCCAATGCCATCGACATCGCGAACGGGCATGAAGCCGGCCTGTCGGCGTCCTCCATGGACCGGCTGAAGCTCAATCCAGCCCGCATCCGCGCCATGGCCGACGGCATTCGCGAAATTGCCGAACTCGGCGATCCCGTCGGCGACGTGATCGCCAGTTGGGAGCGGCCGAACGGCCTCAGGATCGAGCGCGTGCGCACGCCGCTCGGCGTCATCGGCGTCATCTATGAGAGCCGGCCGAACGTCACGGCGGATGCCGGCGCGCTCTGCCTCAAGGCCGGCAACCCGGTGATCCTGCGCGGCGGCTCGGATTCGCTGAACTCGTCTTCGATGATCCACGCTTGCCTGGTCGACGGCTTGAAGGCAGCCGGCCTGCCGCAGGACGCCATCCAGCTTGTGCCGACCACCGACCGCGTCGCCGTCGGCGAAATGCTGAAGGGCCTCGGCGGCAATCTCGACGTCATCATCCCGCGCGGCGGCAAGAGCCTGGTCGAGCGGGTGCAGACCGAGGCCCGGGTGCCGGTCTTCGCGCATCTCGAAGGCATCTGCCATCTCTATATCGACCGCTCGGCCAAGCTCGACATGGCGGTCGGCATCGCCGTCAACGCCAAGATGCGGCGCACCGGCGTCTGCGGCGCGGCCGAAACGCTGCTGGTCGACCGTGCGGTTGCCTCCACCCACCTGGTGCCGATCCTCGACGCCTTGCGCGCCGCCGGCTGCGAGATCCATGCCGATGCCGAGGTGCTGAAGCTGTTCTTCGACGCCAAGCCGGCGACCGATGCCGACTGGGTCACCGAATATCTCGACGCCGTCATCGCGGTGAAGCTGGTCGACGGTGTCGACGGCGCGATCGAGCATATCGAGACTTTCTCCTCGCATCACACCGAGGCGATCGTCGCCGAGGACGCGCAGGCGGTGGAACGGTTCTTCAACGAGATCGACTCGGCGATCCTGCTGCACAACGCCTCAACGCAGTTCGCCGATGGCGGCGAGTTCGGCATGGGCGCCGAGATCGGCATCGCCACCGGCAAGATGCACGCGCGCGGGCCCGTTGGCGTCGAGCAGCTGACCTCGTTCAAATACCGCGTGCGCGGCTCGGGACAGGTGAGGTCTTGACGCTTTTCGTCCAAAGGGCCTGAAGCTTGCGCCCAGCCACCCCCTCTGTCCTGCCGGACATCTCCCCCGCAAGGGGGGGAGATTGGCTGACATTTTTGGTTTCGCCGATCTTCAATGCCCCAAGATTTGTGCCTTCACCGAAACTGCCAATCTCCCCCTTGCGGGGGAGATGTCCGGCAGGACAGAGGGGGGTGCCTAGCGAATGCTTTCCCTGCTTGAGCAACCTATCCCGTCCAGCTACCTCAAAATGCCGCATGCCGGCAAAGGCCTTGCCGTCGGCCTGTTCGGCGGCTCGTTCAATCCGCCGCATGCCGGCCACGCGCTGGTCGCCGAGATCGCGCTCAGGCGGCTGGCGCTCGATCAGTTGTGGTGGATGGTCACACCAGGCAATCCGCTGAAGAACACGCACGAGCTGGCACCGCTGGCCGAGCGGCTGCGCCTGTCCGAAAAGATCGCCAAGAACCCGAAGATCAAGGTCACCGCCTTCGAAGCGGCGCATCATGTGCGCTACACCGCCGACGCGCTGGCGCTGGTCAAGGCACGCAATCCCGGCGTCGACTTCGTCTGGATCATGGGCGCCGACAGCTTGCGCGATTTCCATCGCTGGCAGCGCTGGCGCGAAATCGTCATGACCTTCCCGATCGCGGTCATCGACCGTCCGGGCGCGACGCTGTCGTTCCTGTCGTCGGTCGTGGCCAAGACCTTCGACTATGCCCGCGTCGACGAAGGCGATGCGCCGAGGCTCGCCCGCATGAAGGCGCCCGCGTGGACCTTCATCCACGGCCCGCGCTCGTCGCTGTCGTCGACGGCTATCCGCGAGCAGGCGAAGGGCTGATCGGTACGCACAGCGCCCTTTCTTCGCAAGGAGGAAGGCAAGTCCGGCAATGTCGCTTTTGCGGCGGCCTTTCGTCATCGAATGGATGATCTTGCGCTGATATGACCACTCTCGTGAAAAACCAAACCGAAACGGAACCGAGGCACGGCGACACGCCCACGCCGCTGATCGCGATTGCCAGCGTCGTGGTGTCGATGGCGCTGATCGCCATCGGCAACGGGCTGATGTTCGCCTACATCCCCGTCCGGCTCGGCGTGGAAGGCTTCGATCCGACCTGGGCCGGTCTGATCGTCACCGGTCTGTCGGCGGGTGGTCTCGCCGGCTGCATCCTGACCGGACCGCTGGTGCGCAGGGTTGGCCATGCCCGCGCCTTCATGGTGCTGTCGGCGCTGATCGCGCTGTCCAATGCCGCAATCGGCGCCGGGCCGCACCCCCTGTTGTGGATCGCGGCGCGCGCGCTCTACGGCTTTGCAATATGCGGGCTTTTCATCGTCGCGCAGAGCTGGCTCAACGATGCCGTGGCCAATGCCATACGCGGCAGGGTAATGGCCGTCTTCTACGTCGCCTATGTCGGCGGGCTCGGCATCGGCTATGCGACGCTGGCGCTGGTCGACATCAGGACGGCGGATGCATCGCTGATCGGCATAGCCTTCACCGCGCTATCCATCCTGCCCGTCGGGATGACCCGGCTGGCCCAGCCGCCGGCGCCACAGGCGGCATCGGTGGCGCTGCGCCGGGCCTGGCGGATTTCGCCGGTGGGCGTCGCCGGCATGCTGGCGGTCGGTGGCCTGTCCATGTCGATTTCCGGCTTCGCGCCGATCCACGCCACCGCGAAGGGGTACAGCCAGGCCGACGTGGCGCTGCTGCTTTCGGTGATGCCGCTCGGCACGCTGATCCTGCAGGTTCCGCTCGGCTGGATTTCCGACCGTACCGATCGCCGCTATGTGCTGGTCGCGGCATCCGCGATCGCTGCGGCGGCAGGGATGTTTGCGCTCGGCTTCGACGGCGGCACGCTGGCGGTGCTGCTGGTGATCTATGTGATGTGGGACGGCGCCTCGGAATCGATCTACTCGTTGGCCAGTGCCCACGCCGCCGACCGCGCCGGCAAGGACGACATGGTGGCGCTGTCGAGTTCGCTGTTGTTTGCCTGGTCGCTGTCCGGCTTCATCGTGCCGGGCATCGTGACCGCGCTGTCGGCCGTCTACGGCACGCAGGCCTTCATCTATGTGACTATTGTCATCGCCTGCGTCTTCTGCCTGTTCGTGCTTTTGCGCGTGTTCACCACGCGGCCGGTGCCGGCAACCGAAACCGGCAGCTTCGCGCCGATGACGGCGCAGGCGCCACTGCCGGTGGAACTGGCCTTCGCGCCGGACGAACAGCACCGGCACAGGAGCGAGTGACTATTGCCGGCGGGTTTCCGGCGCGGGGGCCTGCGGTGGCGGCAGCGGGATCGATATGCGTTCGCGGTCGAATTCCTGCTTGGCCCGCTTGGTGAGATCGGCCTGGGCGGCGAAGAAATCCGCCGATGATGTCCAGTAACGCAAGGTGATCGAGACGGTGCTTTCGCCCAATGCCGCGACAAAGGCGGTCGGCGCCGGCTCACGCTTGATGCGGCGCTCGGCGGCGGCGATCGCAAGCAGCGTCTTCTGGGCGCGGTCGATGTCGTTCCAGGAGCCGATCGAGAGGGTGATGTCGCCGCGCCGCACGCCGTTGCGCGAAAAATTGCGCACCGGCTGGTTCCACAGCGTCGAGTTGGGCGCCAGGATGTAGACGCCTTCGGCGCTCCGGAGCTTGGTGGCGAAAAGGCCGATTTCCTCGATCGAGCCGGCAATGGACCCGACTTCGACGGATTCGCCGATGCGGAACGGCCGCAATGCCAAAAGCATGATCCCGGCGGCAATGTTCTGCAGCGTGCCTTGCAGCGCCAGGCCGATGGCCAGGCCGATGGCGCCGATCGCGGCGATGATCGAGGCCGTCTGCACGCCGAACTGGCCGAGCACCATGATGACGACCAGGACGAGGATGGCATAGCGGACGATCTTGGAAAAGAAGTGCCGCAGCGTCTGGTCAAAGCCATGGATGTGGCCCAGGCCGGCAAAAATCGAACGCTCGGCAAAGCCGGCGACGATGTAGCCGACAACCAGAAGGATGACGGCGCCGACCGCCGAAAGGGAATAGGAGACAATGAGCGCGCTGAGCTGAGAGAGCCCCGCCTGCACGGTCAGGAGGGCATTTTGCGGGTCGATCGGCATAATGGGATTCCGGTTGATCAATCAGCCGATAACCCCTGCGGAACGCCTGGGTTCCGATCTTTTGCGTGTCGCGCGGAACAAGCGGAGCCTCAATGAGTTCGCATGGAAGCGGGGCTCCGTCTTGAAACTGCAACGGAACTCTGCCTATCTAAGCGGTGTCACCCGCTTTCAGGGGTGATTTGGTTGTTCTTGCTGCGAAAGGAAATACACTGAGAACAGCACTGCGGAAGAAGGCCGACATCGTGCCTTCGCCGGCCGGGATCAGCGTAAACGACGCCGTGTCCCGCGCCATCAAGACAGTCCTTGCCAGTCTGGAAGACTCCAAGGCCGAAAACATCGTCTCAATCGACATTCAGGGAAAATCGAGCCTCGGCGACTACATGGTCGTCGCGTCGGGTCGATCGCACCGTCATGTCTCGGCTGTTGCCGATCATCTCCTCAAGGCGTTGAAGGATGCCGGCCTCGGCACGGCGCGCGTCGAGGGGCTGTCCGGCGCCGACTGGGTCCTGATCGATTCAGGCGACATCATCGTCCATGTCTTCCGCCCCGAAGTCCGCGAATTCTACAATCTCGAAAAGATGTGGCAGGCGCCGGACCTCGAGGAAGAGACCTTGCACTGAGCCGGTTGGTTGGATGCGTGCCGTGGTTCCAGGCCCAATGACGATTTGCGGGCGACACGCATCGGCGGCCCTCTGAGGCGAGGATGAAGATTACCGTTCATGCCGTGGGCCGGATGAAAAGCGGCCCCGAGAGAGAACTCGCCGACCGCTATTTCGAGCGTTTCTCCAAGAGCGGCCCGGCTGTCGGCCTCGAATTCTCCGGCATCGCCGAGATCGCCGAAGGCCGCGCCCAGAACGCCGATGAACGCCGGCGGGATGAAGGCGCGAGGCTGCAGGCGCAGTTGCAGCCCGGCTCGGCGCTGATCCTGCTCGACGAGCGCGGCAAGAACCTGTCCTCGGAAGATTTCGCCGGCCGCATCGGCCAGTTGCGCGACGCTGGCCGCAAGGCGCTGGCGCTGGCCATAGGCGGCGCCGACGGCCACGATCCGTCGTTGCGCGCCCAGGCCGAGCTGGTGATGTCTTTCGGTGCGCTGACATGGCCGCACCAATTGGTGCGGGTGATGCTGGCAGAGCAGCTCTACAGGGTCTCGACGATCCTGTCCGGCCACCCCTATCACAGAACCTGAAGGTCGCATCGCACCGAATTCTGCCCCAATGCCGCGCAAGATCACGGCTTCGGGCCGGCTTTCCCTATTTTGCTCACCGGTGTGCGAAACCGCTGCACAGTTTTGGGCGATGCGCATTAATATGGTTGATGGTTCGTTAACGAAGCCGCAGATAGAGTCCATCCCGCATGGCTGAAGGCTGGAAATCGACGACGGGCTCATCGACAGCGGGCTCCTGGCGCGCGCGCTGCGGCATCGCGGCGGCGGTGGTCATCCTTTCGCTCAATGCCGCATGGGCCGAGAACACGCTCGACATGGCCCCCGATCCGGACCAGAGCCGCGCCGAATACGAACAGATCTCCAAGGAGATAAGCCTGTCGTCCGAGCGGCTGGCCAAGCTGGCCGCCGACATCGCCGCGGTCAAGAAGGACCACGCCTCGATCACCGCCGCGCTGATCCAGTCGGCGATGACCGAACAGAAGCTTGGGCAGGACATCGAGGACATCGGCGCCAAGCTGGAGGGGCTGAAGACCCAGCAGCAGAAGATCCGCGCCTCGCTGATGGCGCGGCGCGACGTGCTGGCGGAGGTGCTGGGCGCATTGCAGCGCATGGGGCTGAACCCGCCGCCGGCGATCCTGGTCAAGCCGGAGGACGCGCTGTCGTCGGTGCGCAGCGCCATCTTGCTTGGCGCCGTGGTGCCTGAATTGCGCCAGCAGACCGACAGGCTCCTGGCCGACCTCAAGGAGCAGACAAGAGTGACGGCCTCGATCGAGGCCGAGCGGGCACGGCTGACGGCGGCAGTCGGCGAGCAGACTGCGGAAAAGAAGCGGCTCGGCATGCTGCTGGAAGCCAAGCAGAAGCTCGAAGCCGACACGCAGGCGCAGTTGTCGGCCGAGCGACAGCATTCCGAGGCGCTCGCGGCCAAGGCCAGCAGCCTGAAGGAATTGATCGCCTCGCTCGAAGCCCAGGCCGAACGCAACCGCAAGGCCGCGGATGCCGCAAAGGCCGCGGAGGCCGGCCAAGCCGGCGGCGACAAGGCGGGCGGCGACAAGGCGGGCAGGGATAAGGCGGGCGGCGATATGACGGCGTCGCTGCCGGTTCCCGAGGCCAACCGGCTTGCCGCTGCGGCACCCTTCTCGGCGCTGCAAGGACAGATCGCGCTGCCGGTCATCGGCCGCATCAAACGCCGGTTCGGCGCCGAAGACGGTAACGGCGCGGTGATGCTTGGGGACATGGTTGCGACACAATCGGGCGCCATCGTCACCGCACCGGCGGATGGGAATGTGCTTTATGCGGGGCCGTTTCGCTCCTACGGTCAACTCTTGATCCTGAATGCCGGCGACGGTTATCATGTCGTCTTGGCGGGGATGAGCAGAATCAGCGTCGCAACCGGCCAATCAGTGCTCGCAGGAGAGCCGGTCGGTGCGATGGGAGAGGCCCGGGTGGCAAGCACCTCGGCTTCGAAGAATGGAAATGCCACGCCGGAGCTCTATGTCGAGTTCCGCAAGGATGGAAAACCCGTCGATCCGGCCCCATGGTGGGCGGACCGTTTTTCTGGAAGGACGTGAAATGATGCGGAAACTGTCGCTTCTGTTTGCCGGTGCGCTGATGGGCGCGTCCGCCATGAGCCTGGTCTATGGCGCGCCCGGCTCGGCAGCGAACGCTGCGGGGTCGGAGACCTACAAGCAACTGGCGATCTTCGGCGATATCTTCGAGCGCGTGCGGGCGCAGTATGTGACGCCCCCCGACGACAAATCGCTGGTCGAGAACGCCATCAACGGCATGCTTGCCTCGCTCGACCCGCACTCCTCGTACATGAACGCCGAGCAGGCGCAGGACATGCGCGTGCAGACCAAGGGTGAATTCGGCGGCCTCGGCATCGAGGTCACCATGGAGAACGATCTGGTCAAGGTGATTACGCCGATCGACGATACGCCGGCCGCCAAGGCGGGCGTGCTGGCAGGCGATTACATCGCCAAGATCGATGGCGAGGAGGTTCGCGGCCTGACCCTGAACGACGCGGTCGACAAGATGCGCGGCCTGGTCAACACGCCGATCAAGCTCACCATCCTGCGCCAGGGCGCCGACAAGCCGATCGAGCTGACGGTGGTGCGCGACATCATCAAGGTCAAGGCGGTCAAGTTCCGGGTCGAGAACGACATCGGCTACATGAAGATCACCTCCTTCACCGAAAAGACCTATGACGACCTCGAGAATGCCATCGACACCATCAAGAAGCAGGTGCCGAACGACAAGCTCAAGGGCTATGTGCTCGATCTGCGCCTCAATCCCGGCGGTCTGCTCGATCAGGCGGTAAGCGTATCGGACGCCTTCCTCAACCGTGGCGAGATCGTTTCGACGCGCGGCCGCGATCCCAAGGACGTTACCCGCTTCGACGCCAAGTCCAAGCAGGTCGACGATATCGGCGGCAAGCCGCTGATCGTGCTGGTCAATGGCGGATCGGCGAGCGCGTCCGAAATCGTCGCTGGCGCGCTGCAGGACCTACGCCGCGCCACGGTGGTCGGAACGCAGTCCTTCGGCAAGGGTTCGGTGCAGACCATCATCCCGCTTGGCGAGAACGGCGCGCTCAGGCTGACGACGGCGCTCTATTACACGCCGTCCGGCAAGTCGATCCAGGGCAAGGGCATCACGCCCGACATCAAGGTCGACCAGCCGCTGCCGCCGGAACTGCAGGGCAGGGACCTGACGCGCGGCGAATCCGACCTCAAGGGCCACATCAAGGGTGCCGACGAGAGCTCGACCGGTTCGGGCTCGGCAGCCTATGTGCCGCCGGATCCGAAGAACGACCTCCAGCTCATCTATGCCGAGCAGCTTCTGCGCGGCCAGAAGACCGATCCGTCCTTCCCGCCCAATCCGCAGAAGGCTGTCCTCAACCAGTAACAGGTGGCGGCCAACAACGGGTCTGGCCGCCCGATGGAAGCAATGCGATGCTGCCGGGACCGAAAGGTTCCGGCAGTTTGATCGGGGGTAACGCGAATCCCTCGATACAGGGCGCCAGGGGTGCGCCGGGGTTGAAGAATTCGCGCATGTCTCTTCGAAAGGTTCCATGTTCGAAGCCATGCGGACGGGGACAGGGCTTGGCTGATATCGGCAAGGACATCGAACGACCGCTCGGACTGACTGTCCGTCCGCCGCGCGCCGCCGGCAAGGTCAGCGTGGGTGCGCTCGTGGCTGCGTTCGTCGTGCTGGCCGTTGTCGGCGTCTCCGGCGCGATCGCGCTCAGGGACAAGCCGTTTCGCAAGCCGCAGGAAGTCGCGGTTTCGACGCCGAAAGTGGTGCCGGAGCCGACCGCTGCGCCGTCCGCTTTGGCGCCGGTCACGACGCCAAAGGCGGAAATGCCGGCCAAGGCTGGGGGCCCGCAGATCATCCATGTGCAGACAGAGGAAGGCGATGGTCCGCCCAGGGCGGCAATCGTCATCCGTGATCCGTCGACCATCGGCCAAAACCTGAAGATCGCGCATATTCCCGACAGGGCGCTGATCGAGGCCGGCGATGCCGGCCCCTTGCCGGTGCGCGCCGCAGACGGGCGGCGGCCCTTCGATGTCTACGCGCGGCCGTGGTCAGGCGCGCGCGGCGCCCGCGTGGCGATCGTCATCGGCGGGCTCGCGGTTTCACAGACCGGCACCCAGGCGGCCATCGCCAAGCTGCCGGCGGAAGTGACGCTGGCGTTCGCGCCGCAAGGCAACAGCATCGGCCGCTGGATGCAGGCCGCCCGGCAGAGCGGCCACGAGATCGTCATGCAGGTGCCGCTCGAACCGTTCGACTATCCCAATGTCAACCCCGGGCGCAACACGCTGACGGTGGCGGCGAGCGCGGAAGAGAACCTGAAGAACCTGCGCTGGGCACTGTCGCGGACGACGAACTATACCGGTGTCATGAACTATATGGGCGCGCGGTTTTCCGCCGACCCGGCGGCAATGGAACCCTTCATGGCCGAGCTCGGCAAACGCGGGCTCGCCTATATCGACGACGGCTCGTCGGCGCGTAGCCTAGCGCCGGATCTGGCGCTGAAGGACGGCGTGCCCTTCGTCTCCGGCGACACGGCGATCGACGCCGTGCAGGATCGCGGCGCCATCCTGAAGAAACTGGACAGCCTGGAGGCGACCGCCCGTGCCAAGGGCACCGCGGTCGGCATCGGCTCCGCTTTCGACCTGACGGTCGACACGGTGTCGTCATGGGCGGCCGAGGCCAAGAAACGCGGCATCGAGATCGTGCCGATTTCAGCGGTGGCGATCGATCCGCAAAAGGGCTAGCCACCGGGAAACAGCTTGAAAGACTGAATGATGCCGAAGACGAAGAAGGTCGACCGCGAGACGCTGCCCTACCGTCCCTGTGTCGGGCTGATGATCCTCAACCCCGAGGGCCTGGTCTGGGTCGGCCATCGCATAGCCGAGCCGGACAGCGAATTCGCCGGCACCACGCAGCTCTGGCAGATGCCGCAAGGCGGCATCGACAAAGGCGAGGAGCCCTGCAGGCGGCGGAGCGGGAGCTCTATGAGGAGACCGGCATGCGCAGCGTCTCGCTGCTCGCCGAGGCGCCGGACTGGATCAACTATGATCTGCCGGACAACCTGGTCGGCGTCGCCTTCAAGGGGCGCTATCGGGGTCAGACGCAGCGATGGTTCGCCTTCCGCTTCCATGGCGATACCAGCGAGATCCAGATCAATCCGCCGCCCGGCGGCCACACCGCCGAATTCGACAAATGGTCGTGGCGGCCGATGCAGGAGCTGCCCGACCTGATCGTGCCGTTCAAGCGCAAGGTCTATGAAGACGTGGTGACGGCGTTCCGTCACCTTGTGCCATAGCTGGAGGGGCCGAGGCCGCGGTTCAAACGCCAGCGGTTGCCGCGCCGGTTCGACCGTCTTATTGATGTCCATCCGCCACAAGAAGGGCCGCCATGCACGACGCCCCCAAAAGATCGCTGCCCGAGGAAGCCGACGCCACAAGCGAGGCTGCTGCCGGGGCCATCCTCACCATCGACCTTGGCGCGATCCGCGAAAATTACCGGCGGCTGAAGGCGCGGCTGGGCGGCGTGCGCTGCGCGGGCGTGGTCAAGGCCGACGGCTACGGTCTCGGCGCCGCGCAAGTGGCATCGGCGCTGATGAAGGAAGGCTGCGACATCTTCTTCGTCGCGCTGCTATCCGAAGGCATCGCGCTGCGCAAGGCGCTGGGGGCCGGACCGGACATCTACGTGCTGAACGGGCTGCCGCCGGGTTCCGAGCCGGAAGCGGTGGCGGCTGGCTTGTGCGCTGTCATCAACAGTGGCGCACAGTTGCAAGCCTGGCGCGCAGCGACACACCGCGCCGGGCGCCGGCTCCCGGCTGCCGTCCAGGTCGACAGCGGCATGTCGCGGCTTGGGATGGCGCCAGCCGAGGTCGAGGCGATGGTCGGGGATGTCGGCGCTTTCGATGGCATCGACGTCAGATATGTGATGAGCCACCTGGCCTGCGCCGATGAACCGCGCCACCCGGCCAATGAACAGCAGAGGCTGGCATTCGCGCGGTTGCGTGCCATGCTACCCGTGGCGCCGGCCTCGCTCGCCAACTCCTCCGGCATCTTTTTAGGCCCGCTTTATCATTGCGATCTCGCCCGGCCCGGTGCCGCCCTCTACGGCATCAACCCGACGCCTGGCGAAGCCAACCCGATGCTGCCCGTGGTCGGGCTGCAGGCCAAGGTGGCGCAGACGCGCAGTGTCCAAAAGGGCACTGGCGTCGGCTATGGCCACAGCTACCATGCGCAGGGCCCGCTCAGCCTGGCGACGATTTCATTCGGCTATGCGGACGGCTGGCTGCGCCGCTCCGCTTCGGCCGCATGGTTCGAGGCGGTGCGCCTGCCTTTCCTCGGGCGCGTGTCGATGGACTCGATCATTCTCGACATTTCCGCCTTGCCGCCCGGCCGGCTCGGAGAGGGCGACCTGGTGGAGTTGCTAGGGCCCTCACAGAGCGTCGACGATGCTGCCGACCATGCCGGCACCATCGGGTATGAAATCCTGGCCAGCCTCGGAACGCGTTTTCACCGGCGCTATCTGGGCGGTTGAGCGGTTTGGCCGCGCTTGACAAGCGGGCGCCATTCGGCAAGCTTTGGCACATGAGCAAGCTCGCTTATATCAAAACCTTCTTCAGGGTCTGCCCGATCGCGGGATCGTAGCCCCGGCGCGGCCGCCTTCCGGCGTCCGTCCGTACCGGGGCATCCACACATCCACAATCGCCATCAAGCCGAACAGCCCTTCGCGGCTGCCGGCCTTTCACCACGCCGCCGCCAGCGCGCCGGCAGGCGCGCATCCGCTCGATGCGCCGGTCCATGAGGTTTGCCATGCAACACGCGAAAGAACTGCGTCCAAACAGCCATCTTCTGATCAGCGACGCCGACCATGACAGGCTGACGGGCCTGGCCAGGGCTTTGCTCGATCGCGCGCCCGAGACGGCCGAGGAGCTGCTTTCGGAAATGGACAGGGCCGTCGTCACGAACGCGGCGGCGATGCCGGCCGGTGTGGTGCGAATGGGTTCGACGGTGATCGTGCGCGGCGAAAGCGGCGACGCCCAGCGCATCATGCTGGTCTACCCGGGTGAGGCCGACATAGCCGAGAACCGCATCTCGGTGCTGACGCCGATGGGAACCGCGCTCATTGGCGCGAGTGTTGGGCAGGCGGTTTGCTGGAACGGTCGTGGCGGTCGGGAACTGTCAGTGACCGTCGAGGCCGTCGATGCGCCGGCTTCCGGCCCGCAACGAGCTTGATGGCGAGGCGGTGATGACGAGCACGAATTGTTGCCTGACGACGAAGGACTTCGCCGTTCTCGAAGTCATGCTGGAGCGCCGACGGGCATTCGCGGATCCGATCGTGCGCATGCTCGAACACAAGCTTTCAGGCGCCGATGTCGTGCCGATCGATTCGGTCGGCCCCGACATCGTTACGCTGAACAGCAGGGTGGTGTTCGGCGTCGATGCCGGTCCCGCCGAGACGCGAACCCTGGTGCAGCACGAGGTGCGCGGGCCGGTCGGCTCGAGCCTGTCGGTCGCAACGAGGCGCGGGCTCTGCATGCTTGGCATGGCGCAAGGCCAGACGGCAACGGTCGAACACGCCGACGGCAGGCGGGAGTCGATCCTGATCAAGGCCGTGCTTTACCAGCCGGAAGCTGCCCGGCGCACGATCAGGCAGAAAGACCAGGCTGACGCGCGCCGACCGCACGGGCTCAGGCTCGTCTACAGTGCCGCAGCCGATTGGCGGCCTCTTGGCGAGACGGCCGGAATGCGGCAGACAGAAGAAGACGACCCCGGTCCCTCGGCGGCGTGAATGGGCAACGGCGCGTGGTCTCGAAGATCGACATCGATTTTCGCTCGGGATCATGCGCAAATCGAAAATACGGCCGCGTCCACGGGCGTCCTGAGGACGCTCGGCGCGGCAAGGAGTGAATGAATGAAAATCATGGTGCTGGGCAGTGGCGTGATCGGGGTGACCACGGCCTATTATCTCGCCGAGGCTGGCCACGAGGTGACCGTGATCGACCGCCAGAAAGGGCCGGGACTGGAAACCAGCTTCGCCAATGCCGGCGAGATTTCGCCCGGCTATGCCTCGCCTTGGGCCGGGCCCGGTATCCCCCTCAAGGCGATCAAATGGCTGCTGATGAAGCATGGTCCGCTGGTGGTGCGGCCGGCCTTCGATCCGCATATGTGGACGTGGCTGGTCAAGATGCTGCGCAACTGCACTGCCGAACGCTACGCGGTCAACAAATCGCGCATGGTGCCGCTGGCCGAATACAGCCGCGACACGCTGAAGGCGCTGCGCGAGGCGACCGGCATAGCCTATGACGAGCGGACGCAGGGCACGCTGCAGCTGTTTCGCACGCAAAAGCAGCTCGACGGCACATCAGGCGATGTCGAGGTGCTGAAGAGATATGGCGTGCCCTACGAAATTCTCGACCAGGACGGCTGCATCGCGGCGGAACCGGCGCTGGCCGCGGTGCGCGAAAAATTCGTCGGCGGCCTGAGACTGCCGGGCGACGAGACCGGCGACTGCAAGATGTTCACTGACAGGCTGGCCGAGCTTTGCGTGGCACGCGGGGTCAAGTTCGAATATGACACGACGATATGGCGCGTCATCCGCAGCCGCAACCGCGTCAACAATATGAGCACCAGCAAGGGCTGGCTGTCCGCCGATGCTTATGTGATGGCGCTGGGCAGCTATTCGGCGGACTTCATGCGCCGGATGAAGCGGCCGATCCCGGTCTATCCGGTCAAGGGCTATTCGATCACGGTGCCGATCAAGGATGCCGCCGCCGCGCCGGTGTCGACGGTGATGGACGAAACCTACAAGGTCGCGATCACGAGGCTCGGCGACCGCATCCGCGTCGGCGGCACGGCCGAGATTTCCGGGTTCGACCTCCGGCTGCACGAATCGCGACGGCGCACGCTCGAACACTCGGTCGGCGACCTGTTCCCGGGAGCCGGCGCCATGCGGGAGGCGACGTTCTGGTGCGGCCTGCGGCCGATGACGCCGGACGGGCCGCCGCTGATCGGGCGCACGGAGCTTTCCAACCTCTACCTCAACACCGGCCATGGAACGCTCGGCTGGACCATGGCCTGCGGCTCGGCCAAGGTGCTGGCCGACATCATCTCGAACAAAGTGCCCGATATCGACGCCCGCGCGCTGGCGCAGGAGCGCTATCTGAAATAGACGCCGCCCGCTCGCCATCGGCGGGCGCGGCCGGGGGATATCGCGTCAGAACGCCTGTTTCACCAACCCTCGTCGAACAGCAGCCGGTAGGCCCACGGGATCGTCACATCGGTGGCGACCGGGTTGGAGTGGGCGAGATACTCGTCATAAATCGGCTTCATCCTGGCGTAGAAGGCGGGGTCAAGCACCATCATGCCGTTCTCCGTGTCGTGGAGGAAGCTGCGATGGCCGACATGCGTCAGACGAAAAGATTTCTCTCCCGCTCCACCGCCTTTGTAATGAAGGAGGCAACGATCTGGACGCGGCGCAGCGGCCTGACCGATTCGTGATAGACCAGCCAGTAGGCACGGCGGATGGGAGCCACCACGTCGACGGCCACCAGTTCCGGCATCGAGCGGGCGACGAAAGTGTGCAGGATGCCGATGCCGGCGCCCGACCGCACCGCTTCGGCCTGCCCGAGCGCGGAGGAAATGGCGAAGCTGGTGCGCCAGTCCGCGCTGAATTCGGCGGCGTAGTCGAGCGATGGGCTGACGATGAGGTCCGGCACATAGCCGATCAATGTGTGCCGTCCCAGCTCGGCAGCGGTCTGGGGCAGGCCGTGGGCTTCAGCATAGGCACGCGAGGCAAACAGGCCGAGCGAGTAGTCGACCAGCTTGCCCGCTACCAGCCGGCCCTCGGTCGGCCGCTCGACGGTGATGGCAATGTCGGCCTCGCGGCGAGACAGGGAGAAGGAGCGCGGCACCGGTACGAGCTGAATCGTCAATTCACGGTGCAGCGCGGTCAGTGTGCCGAGGCGCCGGGCGAGGAACGCGACGCCAAATCCGTCCGGCGCGCCGATCCGCACCGTGCCCGAAACGTCGTCGCCTTCGCCCGATATTGTCGAGCGGGCGGCGATCATGTCGCCCTCCATGCGCTCGGCAATGTCGAGGAAGCGCTCGCCGGCGGGCGTCAGCTCGCTGCCGGTGGTCAGCCGGCGAAAGAGTTTCGTGCGCAGCGCGTCTTCAAGTGCGGCGATGCGGCGCGAGACGGTGGCGTGGTTGAGTTCGAGCCGCCTCGCCGCGCCAAGGATTTGCCCGGCGCGCGCCACGGCGAGAAAGATGCGGACGTCATCCCAGTTCATGAGGATGGTCCGGATGACAATTTTCAATGTCGCGTTCTGTGGTGAAGGAATTCAACCTGCCAATCCTTGGGCGTCGTCTTCGTGATCCTTCCCATTTGCGAGAATTGATGCTCTCCCGTCAACCGGTGTCTATTTTCTGCACAACGGTTGCGTTCTCCCTCGCGTTGCCATCGGCGTGCCAAAGGCGGACAATGCACCATCACAAACCCAGGGAGAGACATCATGATCGAATACGGTCATTTCATCGGCGGCAAGCGTGTCGCCGGCACCAGCGGTCGCAAGCAGGACGTGATGCAGCCGATGGACGGCTCTGTGCGCGGCACGGTGGCGCTGGCCTCGCAGGCGGAACTGCGCGCGGCGGTCGAGAACGCCAAGGCGGCGCAGCCGAAATGGGCCGCGACCAACCCGCAGCGCCGCGTGCGCGTCCTTATGAAGTTCCTTGAACTGGTCGCCCGCGACTATGACGAACTGGCCGACATCCTGGCGCGCGAGCACGGCAAGACCATCGCCGATGCCAGGGGCGACATCCAGCGCGGCCTCGAAGTGGTCGAGGTCTGCATCGGCGCGCCGCACATGATGAAGGGCGAATTCACCGATGGTGCCGGCCCCGGCATCGACGTCTATTCGATGCGCCAGCCGCTCGGCGTCGTCGCCGGCATCACGCCGTTCAACTTTCCGGCGATGATCCCGCTGTGGAAGATCGCGCCGGCGATCGCCTGCGGCAACGCCTTCATCCTGAAGCCCTCCGAACGCGACCCGGGCGTGCCGATCCGCATCGCCGAACTGTTCATCGAGGCGGGCCTGCCTGCCGGTATCCTCAATGTCGTCAACGGCGACAAGGAAGTCGTCGACGCCATCCTTGACGACCCCGATATCAAGGCTATCGGCTTCGTCGGCTCGACGCCGATCGCTCATTACATCTATTCGCGCGGCACTGCGTCAGGCAAGCGCGTGCAGTGCTTCGGCGGCGCCAAGAACCACATGATCATCATGCCCGACGCCGACATGGACCAGACCGTCGATGCACTGATCGGCGCCGGCTACGGCTCGGCCGGCGAGCGCTGCATGGCGATCTCGGTGGCGGTCCCGGTCGGCAACGACACCGCCAACCGGCTGATGGAAAAACTGGTGCCGCGCGTCGAAAGCCTGAAGGTCGGCCCCTCGACGGATTCCGCCGCCGATTTTGGCCCGCTGGTCACCGCTCAGGCGCTGGAGCGGGTGAAGGGCTATGTCGATATCGGCGTCAAGGAAGGCGCCAAGCTGGTCGTCGACGGTCGCGGCTTCAAGATGCAGGGCTACGAGAACGGCTACTATATGGGCGGCTGCCTGTTCGACAACGTCACGTCGGACATGCGCATCTACAAGGAAGAGATCTTCGGGCCGGTGCTGTCGGTGGTGCGCGCGCCGACCTACGAGAACGCCATCAAGCTCGCCAATGACCACGAGATGGGCAATGGCGTCGCCATCTACACGCGCGACGGCGACGCCGCGCGAGACTTTGCTTCCAGGGTGCAGGTCGGCATGGTCGGCGTCAACGTGCCGATCCCGGTGCCGATCGCCTACTACACGTTCGGTGGCTGGAAGGCGTCGTCCTTCGGCGATCTCAACCAGCACGGTCCGGACGCGTTCCGCTTCTACACCAAGACCAAGACGGTCACCTCGCGCTGGCCGTCCGGCATCAAGGACGGGGCCGAGTTCGTCATCCCGACGATGAACTAGCCGGACGCTTGTCTGCTTGCGCGTCCTCGCCTTCGGCTGCGGGGCGCGCGGGCCGGCATCAAGGACGGAGCCGATTTCGTCATCCGACGATGAACTAGCCGGACGCTTGTCCGATAGCGCGTCCTCGCCTTCGGCTGCGGCCGCGCGGGCCGGCAGGACCACCCAAAAATCTACGGCCCGAGTCCCCTGGCTCGGGCCGTTATTTTGCAAACGCTAATGTGATGGAACCGGCGAGGGCGCCAGGACTTAGAGCTACGATCCTGCCCTGGAGGAGGCATGGCAGGCAACCAGAGCGCCGACGGCTGACCGTTAGCATCGCATCGTCGGGCGCAAGGAGGTGTCCGATGGCACAACGTCTTATGTCCATGCTGCTATGCGCCGCGGCGGCGCTATCGATAGGGCCGGCGAATGCAGCCGGCCAATGTGCGGCACGCGCCGACATCGTCAAGGCGCTCGGCGAGAATTTCCACGAAAGCGAGGCCGGGCGTGGCCTGATCAATCCCAACGTGGTGCTTGAGGTGTTCGTTTCCGAACAGGGCAGTTGGACCGTCCTCGCCTCCGACACCAAGGGCCAGAGTTGCATCCTGTCCGTCGGCGAGGGCTGGGACAGCCCGACGATCAAGGCGGCCTTGCCAGGAGCCTGAGCCTCATCGCGTCGAAGCGGTTCAGGCGACGCGTAGTCTTGGGCATGCACTGTCCTGAACCGAGGTCGGTGTCGGGCGGTATGCTTCAACGTGTGGCGGCCGCCTCGGCATGGGCGCGCAGCAATGCCATCAGCCGCTTGGCATCCTTTTCGGCGGCTTCCTCGTCACCGTCGACAATCGAGCGGATCAGCGCGACGTGATGTTCGGCCGATTCCGCCAGGCCGGTATCGGCCTTGTAGCGGAACCAGAAGCGGCGGCTATGGGTCTGCAGCGGGGCAGCCAGCCTAGCCGCGAACGGGTTGTCGGCAGCCCGCGCCAGCGCCTCGTCCAGCGTCTTGTCGGCCTGGATGAAGGCAAGCACGTTGCCGGAGATGACAGCCTTCTGCATGGCAAGCGCGGCATCGTGGAAGAGGTCGGCTGCGTCGCGGGTGACGAAGCGCGCCGCGGAGCGGGCCAGCACCACCTCGACGCCGCGGCGCGCGTCGAGGACGCGCAGCCAGTCGCCGGGGTGCAGCGGCGCGATGGCGATGCCTGCGCGCGGCCGCACGTCGAGCAGTCCTTCCCAAGCCAGCCTCTGGATCGCCTCGCGCACCGGCGTACGGCCGAGCGCCAGCTTCTCGATCAGGCCGCCTTCAGTGACGAAACTCGCCGGCGCCAGTTCGAGCGTGACAATCATATGCTCGAGCATGCGGTAGGCCTTGGTCGCAGCCGGCTCGAACGCAGCGCTCATTTGCATGGATATCAAAGGCAGTCTCCTGATATATTTTGCATATATCATAGGAAAATCCGTGTTGACAGCGGCTTTCTTAATAGATATACGGCTGATATATCAGAGGAGCGATGACCATGTGGACCGGAGTTTTCCCAGCCGTCACGACTAAATTCACCACGGACGACCGCCTCGACCATGCCGAGATGGAGCGCTGCTTCGGCTTGCAAATCGAGGCCGGCTGCGACGGCATCATCGTCTGCGGATCGCTCGGCGAAGGGCCGATGCTGTCCCATGACGAAAAGATTGAAGTGCTGAAAACCGCGCAGAAGGTGGCTGGCAAGAAACCGGTGCTGCTGACGGTGAACGAGGCCGGGACACGCGAGGCCGCCAGCATCGCCCGCCGCGCCGCCAAGGAAGGCGCCAACGGCCTGATGGTGGTGCCCAGCCCGATCTACCATACCAATGCGGAAGAGACGGTGGCGGCGCTGCGCGCCGTCGCGGAGGCCGGCGACTTGCCGGTCATGATCTATTCCAACCGGCTCGCCTACCGCGTCGATGTCACCGTCGACCAGATGGAGGAACTAGCGTCGGACAAGCGCTTCGTCGCCATCAAGGAATCCTCCGACGACATCAGGCGCTCGACCGAGATCATCAATCGCCTGGGCAGCCGCTACGACCTGTTCACCGGCGTCGACAATCTTGCTTTCGAGGCGCTGTCGGTGGGCGCCATCGGCTGGGTGGCCGGTCTCGTCACCGCCTTCCCGCGCGAGACGGTGGCGATCTACCAGCTGATGAAGCAGGGCCGCCGCGAAGAGGCGCTCGCTATCTATCGCTGGTTCCGGCCGCTGCTCGACCTCGACGTCTCGACCTATCTGGTGCAGAACATCAAGCTTGCCGAGGTGTTCGCCATTCAAACCAACGACCGCGTCCGCATGCCGCGCCAGCCGCTGTCGGGCGAGCGACGCAAGGCGGTCGAGAAGATCGTCAAGGATGCACTGGCGGTGCGGCCGGCGCTGCCGGCGTTCTGAGGCTTTCTTTCGAGAGGCGGCGCCCAGGTGACAGGAAGTTCCAATTCGATGGAAGCGCGGCGGCGCCCCGCCCTGCGGGCGTCTTCTCCCCGTGAACAGGGGGAAGTAGTGGATATCGCCATCGTCGGCGGCGGCATCATCGGCATCTGCGCGGCGGCGTTTCTTGCCGAGGCGGAGCGAAACGTCACGGTCTACGACCGCACCGGCATCTGCGAGGAGACGAGCTCCGGCAATGCCGCCGCCTTCGCGTTTTCCGACGTGCTGCCACTGGCGCACAAGGGCATGCTCCGGCAATTGCCGAAATGGCTGGCCGACCCGCTAGGCCCGCTCGCCATCCCGCCCGCCTACCTGCCGAAGCTGCTGCCCTGGCTGATCCGCTTCTGGCGTGCCGGCTCGGCGAAACACTACGAGGCTGGCCTGGCGGCGCAGGCCGCAATGATGGCGCTCGCCGAGGCCGAATGGATGGGCCTGCTCGACCGCTCCGGCACGAGGCGGATGCTGCGCGAGGATGGCTCGCTCGAACTCTACGAAAGCGAGGCCGAATTCCAGGCCTCGCTGTCCGGCTGGGCGGCGCGCCAGCGCTTCGGTATCGGCTTCCGCCATGTCGGCGGCGAGGATCTGGCAGAGCTGCAGCCCGGCCTGTCGCCGCGTTTCGGCAAGGGCACGTTCGTGCCGGGCTGGAAGACGGTCGCCGATCCAAAACTGCTCGGCAAGGCGATCTGGGACTATGCGCAGTCCAAGGGCGCGCGGTTCGAGAAGGCCCGCATCGCCGGCGTCGCCGCGGACGGGAACGGCGCGACGTTGACGCTGGCCGACGGCACGACGCGGCAAGCCCGGCAACTGGTCGTCACCGCCGGCGCCTGGTCGCATCTGCTGGCGCGGCAGCTCGGCGACCGCATTCCGCTCGAAACCGAGCGCGGCTACAACACGACGTTGCCAAAGACCGCCTTCGAGGTGAAGCGGATGCTGATTTTCTCCGGCCAAGGCTTCGTCATCACGCCGCTCGACACGGGCCTGCGCATCGGCGGCGCAGTCGAGCTCGGCGGCATCGAGCGGCCGCCCAACTACGCGCGCTCGAAGGCGCTGCTGCGCAAGGCGCAAGACTTCCTGCCGGGCCTCGATCCTTCGGGCGGACGCGAATGGATGGGGTTTCGTCCCTCGCTGCCGGATTCATTGCCTGTCGTGGGCCGCGCATCGGGAAGCCGGCCGGTGGTCTACGCTTTCGGCCACGGCCATCTTGGCCTGACCCAGGCTGCTGCGACGGGACGGTTGATCCGCGAGCTTGTCCTGGGGCAGACTCCGCCGATGGACGTGGCCCCCTTCAGTCCACAACGGTTTTGATTTTTCGAGGAGCGTCATGGCCAGGAAATCCTTCTTCTGCATCGACGGCCACACCTGCGGCAACCCGGTGCGGCTGGTCGCCGGCGGCGGCCCGCTGCTCCAGGGTTCGACGATGATGGAGCGGCGCGCACATTTCCTGGCCGAATATGACTGGATCCGCACCGGCCTGATGTTCGAGCCGCGCGGCCACGATGTCATGTCCGGCTCGATCCTCTACCCGCCGACGCGTGAGGATTGCGACATCGCCATCCTGTTCATCGAGACCTCGGGCTGCCTGCCAATGTGCGGCCACGGCACCATCGGCACGGTGACGATGGCCATCGAGCACGGGCTGATCAAGCCGACGACGCCCGGCGTGCTCAGGCTCGACACACCGGCCGGCCTGGTCATCGCCGAATACAAACAGGTCGGCGAATATGTCGAAGAGGTGCGCATCACCAACGTGCCCTCCTTCCTCCATGCCGAGGGCCTGACGGTCGAATGCCCCGGGCTCGGCGAGATCGTCGTCGACGTCGCCTATGGCGGCAATTTCTACGCCATCGTCGAGCCGCAGAAAAACTATCGCGACATGGCAGACCATTCGGCGGGCGACCTCATCGCCTGGAGCCCGGTGGTGCGGCAGCGGCTCAACGAGAAATACTCTTTCGTGCATCCGGAGAATCCGGGCATCAACCGGCTGTCGCACATGCTGTGGACCGGCGAGCCGACGGTGTCGGGTGCGGACGCGCGCAATGCGGTCTTCTACGGCGACAAGGCGATCGACCGCTCACCGTGCGGCACGGGCACCTCGGCACGCATGGCGCAGCTCCATGCCAAGGGCAAGCTCAAGGCCGGCGATGCGTTCGTCCATGAATCGATCATCGGCTCGCTGTTCAAGGGCAAGGTTGAAAAAGACGTCACGGTCGCAGGCAAGCCGGCGATCATTCCCTCGATCGGCGGCTGGGCGCGCATGACCGGGCTCAACACGATCTTCATCGATGACCGCGATCCGTTCGCGCACGGCTTCGTCGTCAAATAGGCGATTCATCACGCTGCGGAAGGTCGGGAAGGACAAAAAGGATTGCTGTCACGAGCGCAACGAATCGTCTCATCAACTTATTTTGACGGCGATTTCTTCGAAATGGAGCGCATGATGACGCTTAATCGTCAAAGACATTGCGTTATGCCAATGATAGGGTCCGCGATAGTCCAGGGGGCGGGTGCGAAAAAACGGGCAATCGAACGGCGTGCAGTCGGAAACACGCATGACGATCAAAAAATGACGTTGCAATCCCGCCTCGAAACTTTACGACTAGGGGAAATACGAAAAGGAATGCGTCTGCATGGGCGACATTCCAGGGGAGCCATGTACACATGCAGTATTTTGTCCAGCAGCTTATCAATGGGCTGACGCTGGGATCGATCTATGGGCTGATCGCGATCGGCTACACGATGGTCTACGGCATTATCGGCATGATCAACTTTGCTCATGGCGATATCTTCATGGTGGGCGCTTTCACGGCGCTGATCGTTTTCCTCATCCTGGGTGCCCTGTTCTATTCGGTTCCCGTGGTCATCGCGCTGCTGGTGATGATGATCGTGGCGATGCTGCTGACCAGCCTCTACAACTGGACGATCGAGAAGGTGGCCTACCGGCCGCTGCGCGGCTCGTTCCGGTTGGCGCCGCTGATCACCGCCATCGGCATGTCGATCGCGCTGTCGAATTTCGTGCAGGTGACGCAAGGCCCGCGCAACAAGCCGATCCCGCCGATGGTGTCGAAGGTCTACAACATCGAAGGCATCAGCGTGTCGCTGAAGCAGATCATCATCGTCGTCGTCACCGCGTTGCTCTTGGTGTTGTTCTGGTACCTGGTCAACAAGACCTCGCTTGGCCGGGCGCAGCGCGCCTGCGAGCAGGACCGCAAGATGGCGGCGCTGCTCGGCATCGATGTCGACCGCACCATCTCGATCACCTTCATCATGGGCGCGGCACTTGCCGCCGTCGCCGGCACGCTGTTCCTGATGTATTACGGCGTCATCGCCTTCTCGGACGGCTTCGTGCCCGGCGTGAAGGCATTCACCGCAGCGGTGCTGGGCGGCATCGGTTCGTTGCCGGGCGCGGTGCTGGGCGGTCTTTTGATCGGCTTCATCGAGAGCATGTGGTCGGCCTATTTCTCGATCGACTACAAGGATGTCGCCGCCTTCTCGATCCTGGCTATCGTGCTGATCTTCCTGCCTTCCGGCATTCTCGGCCGGCCAGAAGTCGAAAAGGTCTGAGATCATGGCCGTCACCGTATCTCCCGAGCGCGACACCGTCGCAGCCACGCCCATGCAGCGCGCCTTGCGCGAGGCCTTCTATGCCGGTGCCATCGCGCTCGGCCTGTTCGTGCTGTTTATCGGGCTCAAGACCGACCAGAACATCTCAAACGAGCTGATCCTGGTGCAGCGCTGGGGCCTGCTCGCCGCAGTGGTCATCGCCACCGCCGTCGGCCGCTTCCTCTATGTCGCCTACGGCCAGCCCTTTTTGGCCAACCAGAAGATCGCCGACGTCGCCACCGGCTTGCTGCCGGCCAGCGTGGCGTCGCGCTTCTTCCTCTTTCCAGCCTTCATCGTGGCCGTCATCGTCGCGGCGCTGCTGTTCGTCTTCAGCAGGTCTCTCGCCGGCTGGGTAGGGGCGGAGCCGGCCGGCTATCTGCAATTCCTGCGCGCCCTTGCGGTCATCTACGCGCTGGCCTGCGTGATCTACTATTTCCGCGGCTTCATCCATGCCAACTTCACAAAACTCGGCATCGCCGCACTGGTGCTCTATCCGATCATTGTCGTGGGCATGCTGTCGCTGATGTCGTGGTCGCTCGTCGGCGGGCTGCAAGGGTCGCTGAAATGGGTCGATAATTTCGGTATCCAGATCCTGATCTATGTCATGCTGGCCTGGGGGCTGAACATCGTCGTCGGTCTGGCCGGCCTGCTCGACCTCGGCTATGTCGCCTTCTATGCGGTCGGCGCCTATGCCTATGCGCTGCTCGGCACGCATTACGGCCTCTCCTTCTGGATCCTCCTGCCGGCCGCAGGCGCCATGGCCGCCTTCTGGGGCGTGCTGCTCGGCTTTCCGGTGCTGCGCCTGCGCGGCGACTACCTAGCCATCGTGACGCTTGCCTTCGGCGAGATCATCCGGCTGGTGATCATCAACTGGCGCGAGGTGACCAATGGCTCGGCCGGCATTTCCGGCATCCCGAAGGTCACCTTCTTCGGCCTGATGAGCTTCAACGTCTCGGATCCGAACTACATCGGCAAGGTGCTGAACATCGCCACATCGAGCGCCTATTACAAGATCTTCCTCTATTACCTCATCCTGGGGCTGGCGCTGCTCACCGCCTTCGTCACGGTCAGGCTGAGGCGCATGCCGGTCGGCCGCGCCTGGGAAGCCTTGCGCGAGGACGAGATCGCCTGCCGCTCGCTCGGCATCAACACCACGACCACCAAGCTGACCGCCTTTGCCACCGGGGCCATGTTCGGCGGTTTTGCCGGCTCGTTCTTCGCCGCCCGGCAAGGCTTCGTCAGCCCCGAATCCTTCGTCTTCCTGGAATCGGCCATCATCCTGGCCATCGTCGTGCTTGGCGGCATGGGATCACTGGTCGGCATTGCCGTCGCGGCTCTGGTCATGATCGGCGGCACCGAGGTGCTGCGCGAACTCGACTTCCTCAAGCAGGTCTTCGGACCCGACTTCACGCCGGAACTCTACCGTATGCTGCTGTTCGGCATGGCCATGGTGATCGTCATGCTGTGGAAGCCGCGCGGCTTTGTCGGCAGCCGTGAGCCGACCGCCTTCCTCAAGGTGCGAAGGGCTGTCTCCAGTTCCTTCACCAAGGAGGGGCACGGCTGATGAACGCGAACCCCTCCATGAACGACGCCATCCTGAACGTCGAACACCTGTCGATGAAGTTCGGCGGCCTGGTCGCGATCGGCGACCTGTCCTTCACCGCCAGGCGCGGCGAGATCACCGCGCTGATCGGGCCCAACGGCGCCGGCAAGACCACCGTGTTCAACTGCATCACCGGCTTCTACAAGCCGTCGGAAGGCATGATCACTCTCACCCGGCAGGACGGCTCGATCTACCTGCTCGAACGGCTGCCCAACCATGAGATCCCGGCGCGCGCCAAGGTGGCGCGCACCTTCCAGAACATCCGCCTGTTCTCGGGCATGACGGTGCTCGAGAACCTGCTCGTTGCCCAGCACAACAAGCTGATGAAGGCTTCGGGCTATACGGTGCTCGGCCTGTTCGGCTTCAGCGGTTACCGCAAGGCCTCGGCCGAATCCGTCGAACTTGCCAAGCACTGGCTTGAGAAAGCCGATCTGGTCGACCGCGCCGACGATCCGGCCGGCGACCTGCCCTATGGCGCGCAGCGGCGCCTCGAGATCGCGCGCGCCATGTGCACCGGCCCGGAGCTTTTGTGCCTCGACGAGCCCGCCGCCGGTCTCAATCCAAAGGAATCGGCCGCGCTCAACGACCTGCTGATGGACATCAAGAACAACACCGGCACCTCGATCCTGCTGATCGAGCACGACATGTCGGTGGTCATGCAGATCTCCGACCACGTCGTGGTGCTGGAATACGGCCGCAAAATCTCCGACGGCAATCCGCAGTCGGTGCGCACCGATCCGCGCGTCATCGCCGCCTATCTCGGCGTCGACGACGAGGAGGTCGAGACCGTGCTGACCGAAGTCGGCGACGAGGACGTCATCGAGCAACTCGATACCGGTCCCGATGCCGCGCATGGTCCGGGAACATCGTCGTCCTATCTCGCCGGCCCGGTGAGCGACACGGTCGGCCACAGCGAAGGCGAGCGCATCACGGTGTCGAAGGGCGCCTCGAAAGCGGCGCAGGTCGATGCGCGGGCAGCGAGCGTTGCGGCCAAGGCTGTCGCGCCAGCACCTGCTTCGAGGGCCAAGCCGGCGGCGAAGCCGGCCACCAAGACGAGTATCAAGACAGGGGCCAAGACGACGCCGGCCGCGAAGGCCGCCGGCATCTCGAACCGCCTCACGGCGCCCCGCGGCGGCAAGGCCGACAATCTCACCCGCATCAAGGGGATCGGCGCGGTCAACGAGAAGAAGCTCAACGAACACGGCATCTTCCACTTCGACCAGATCGGCGCCTGGAAGAAGGCCGATGTCGAGGCCGTCGAAGCGTATCTCGCCTTTGACGGACGCATCGCCCGCGAAGAATGGGTCAAGCAGGCCAGGCTGCTTGGCCAGGGCAAGGACACGGAATTCTCGCGCCGCGTCGACGCCGGCAAGGTGGCGACGAGCCATGCTTCCGGTAAGCAGGCAGCAAAGCCTGCGACAGGAGCGGGCAAGCCCGTTCGGGCCAAGCGCGGAGGGGGCAAGTGATGGCCGGGAAGACGCTGCTCGATATCAAGGGCGTGCAGACCTATTACGGCAACATCCGTGCGCTGAACGGCGTCGACGTCACCGTCAACGAGGGCGAGATCGTGGCGCTGATCGGCGCCAACGGCGCCGGCAAATCGACGCTGATGATGACCATTTTTGGAGCGCCGCGCGCCCGCGCGGGCACCATCACCTTCGCCGGCGCCGACATCACCCAATTGCCGACGCACGAGATCGCGCGCTTGCGCATTGCCCAGTCGCCGGAAGGCCGCCGCATCTTCCCGCGCATGACGGTGATGGAAAATCTGCAGATGGGCGCCAGCCTAGACAACCTCAAGCACTATGATGAGGACGTCGAGAAGGTGTTCGCACTGTTCCCGCGCCTGAAGGAGCGCATCGGCCAGCGCGGCGGCACGCTGTCGGGCGGCGAGCAGCAGATGCTGTCGATCGGGCGCGCGCTGATGGCGCGGCCGAAGCTGCTTCTTCTCGACGAGCCGTCGCTCGGCCTTGCGCCGCTGATCGTCAAACAGATCTTCGATGCCATTCGCGAGCTGAACCGCACGCAGGGGCTGACCGTGTTCCTGGTCGAGCAGAACGCCTTCGGCGCGCTGAAGCTGGCGACGCGCGGCTATGTCATGGTCAACGGCAATGTGACCATGAGCGGCACCGGCAAGGAACTGCTCGCCAATCCGGAAGTGCGCGCCGCCTATCTCGAAGGCGGCCATCACTGAGTTCAGGAGTCCTTACCATGCAAGGCATTCTCTACGAGGAACCGTCCATCTGGCAGTTCTTCTTCGTCACCTGCCTGCTCGGCGGCTGGGCGGCATGGATGACCGGCAAGGCCAGCGCCCAGACCTGGCGCAGCTTCATCCAGCTGTTCGCCTATCTGCTGGGTCTCGGCATTGGCATCCGCTTCATCCATCACGCGCTGTTCAACGGCACAATGTTCTCGCTCCATTACTATGTCGTCGACACCATCGTGCTGATGATCCTCGGCTTCGTAGGCTATCAATACACACGAACCAACCAGATGGTGACACAGTATAATTGGCTCTACGAAAGAGCTTCAATCTTGAGCTGGAAACCGAAAGGTTGACGTTCATCATTAACGCCGTTTCGGGGATGAATCGGCGTGACAAGTGCCTGAAAATCGGCAAACTATGCTTTCTGCGATAAGGGTGGGCATCGCATGAAAGCTTCATCCACGCCCACTCCGTTAATGGGAGCGTTTAAATGAAAAAATCACTTTTGTCCGCCGTCGCCCTGACCGCGCTGATCGCGTTCAGCGGCAATGCGTGGGCTGATCTAATGGTCGGCGTTGCTGGCCCGATCACGGGTCCGAATGCCGCCTTCGGCGCACAGTTGCAGAAGGGCGCGGAGCAGGCGGTCGCCGACATCAATGCGGCGGGCGGCATCAACGGCGAGCAGATCAAGCTCGAAGTCGGCGACGACGTCTCCGATCCGAAGCAAGGCATCTCGGTCGCCAACAAGTTCGTCGGCGACGGCGTCAAGTTCGTGGTCGGCCACTTCAACTCGGGCGTCTCCATTCCGGCGTCGGAAGTCTACGCGGAAAACGGCATCGTCGAGATCACGCCTGCCGCGACCAACCCCCAGTTCACCGAGCGCGGCCTGTGGAACGTGTTCCGCACCTGCGGACGCGATGACCAGCAGGGCGGCATCGCCGGCGGTTATCTGGCGGCTAATTTCAAGGACGCCAAGATCGCCGTCGTGCACGACAAGACCACCTACGGCCAGGGCCTTGCCGACGAGACCAAGAAGGCTATGAACGCCAAGGGCGTGAAGGAAGTCATGTATGAAGGCGTCAATGTCGGCGACAAGGACTTCTCGGCGCTGATCGCCAAGATGAAGGAAGCCGGCGTCTCCATCATCTACTGGGGCGGCCTGCACACTGAAGCCGGCCTGATCATCCGCCAGGCGGCCGACCAGGGCCTCAAGGCGACGCTGGTTTCCGGCGACGGCATCGTGTCGAACGAACTGGCTTCGATCGCTGGCGACGCGGTCGCGGGCACACTCAACACGTTCGGCCCGGACCCTCGCCTGATTCCGGCCAACAAGGAACTGGTCGAGAAGTTCCGCGCGCAGGGCTTCGAGCCGGAGGCCTACACGCTCTACGCCTACGCGGCCATGCAGGCGATCGCCGAGGCAGCCACCTCTGCCAAGTCCAATGACCCGCAGGAAGTTGCCAAGGCGCTGCACGAGAAGGGTCCGTTCAAGACCGTGCTCGGCGACCTCTCCTACGACGCCAAGGGTGACCCGACGCTGCCCGGCTACGTCATGTACGAGTGGAAGAAGGGCGACGACGGCAAGTACACCTACGTCCAGAAGATGTAAGCCTGTCCGCATTGACTTCACGGAAATGCCCGGCGCCTCGCGCCGGGCATTTTCTTTTACGGAAGCAGCGATCGCGCGTTTATTATCTGGCAAAGATCCTCGTTTTGAGGACAGCGGCGGCTTTCCACTGATGTTCAGCCGTTTGGGGCCACGCTCAAGGCGAAGAATCGGGTTTAAATCGGTTTAAACGCGCGTCAAATTTTGTTTGCACTGCAGCATTTTCACGCTAATCATGGCGCTTCTGCTCTTCCTTCCGCTGCTGGAGCCCAATCCTTGGCCATCACGAAGATCCTCGTCGCCAACCGGTCCGAAATCGCCATCCGCGTGTTTCGCGCGGCCAATGAACTCGGCCTCAAAACGGTGGCGATCTGGGCCGAGGAGGACAAATATTCGTTGCATCGCTTCAAGGCCGACGAGAGCTACCAGGTCGGGCGCGGGCCGCATCTCAACAAGGACATGGGGCCGATCGAAAGCTATCTCTCGATCGAGGAGGTGATCCGCGTCGCCAGGCTGTCGGGCGCCGATGCGATCCACCCCGGTTACGGGCTGCTTTCGGAAAGCCCCGAATTCGCGGAGGCCTGCGCCGAAGCCGGGATCACCTTCATCGGGCCCAAGCCGGAGACGATGCGCCGGCTTGGCAACAAGGTCGCGGCGCGCAATCTGGCCATCGAGGTCGGCGTGCCTGTCATTCCCGCCACCGATCCGTTGCCGGACGACATGGAGGCGGTCAAGAAACTTGCCACGGAGATCGGCTATCCCCTGATGCTGAAGGCTTCGTGGGGCGGCGGCGGCCGCGGCATGCGCGCCATCCGTGCCGAGGCCGATCTCGCCCGCGAGGTCACCGAGGGCAAGCGCGAGGCGAAAGCCGCCTTCGGCAAGGACGAGGTCTATCTCGAAAAGCTGATCGAGCGCGCCCGCCATGTCGAAGTGCAGATCCTGGGCGATACCAGTGGCAATGCGGTGCATCTGTTCGAGCGCGACTGCTCGATCCAGCGCCGCAACCAGAAGGTCGTCGAGCGGGCGCCCGCGCCCTATCTCAGCGAGGAGCTGCGCCAGGAGCTGTGCGGCCATGCGCTGAAGATCGCGCGCGAAACCAGCTATATCGGCGCCGGCACGGTCGAGTTCCTGCAGGACGCCGACACCGGCAAGTTCTATTTCATCGAGGTCAATCCGCGCATCCAGGTCGAGCACACCGTCACCGAACAGGTGACGGGCATCGACATCGTCAAGGCGCAGATCCACATTCTCGACGGCTTCGCCATCGGCACGCCGGAATCGGGCGTTCCGGCACAAAAGGACATCAGGCTGAACGGCCACGCGCTGCAGTGCCGCATCACCACCGAGGATCCCGAGCACAATTTCATCCCGGACTATGGCCGCATCACTGCCTATCGCGGCGCCACCGGCTTCGGTATCCGCCTCGATGGCGGCACCGCCTATTCGGGCGCGGTCATTACCCGCTTCTATGACCCGTTGCTGGAAAAGGTGACCGCATGGGCGCCGACGCCGGCCGAGACAATCGCACGCATGAACCGGGCGCTGCGCGAATTCCGCATCCGCGGCGTGGCCACCAACCTGACCTTCCTCGAAGCGATCATCAACCACCCGAGCTTCGCCGACAATTCCTACACGACCAAGTTCATAGACACGACGCCGGAGCTGTTCGAGCAGGTCAAGCGCCAGGACCGCGCCACGAAGCTGCTCAACTATCTTGCCGACGTCAGCGTCAACGGCCATCCCGAGACGCGCGGCCGGCCGCAGCCGAAAGCCGATGCCGCCGCACCCGTGGTGCCCTACCTCAACGGCAATGTGCCCGGCGGCAGCAAGCAGAAGCTTGACGTGCTCGGTCCGGAAAAATTCGCCGCCTGGATGCGCACGCAAAAAGAGGTTCTGGTCACCGACACGACGATGCGCGACGGCCATCAATCCCTGCTGGCGACGCGTGTGCGCACGCACGACATCGCCGGCATAACGGGCACCTATGCGCGTGCCCTGCCGCAGTTGCTTTCGCTTGAATGCTGGGGCGGCGCCACTTTCGACGTCGCCATGCGCTTTCTCACCGAGGATCCCTGGGAGCGGCTCTCGCTGGTACGCGAGGCGGCGCCCAACCTCCTGCTGCAGATGCTTCTGCGGGGCGCCAACGGCGTCGGCTACACCAACTATCCCGACAATGTTGTGCAGCACTTCGTCAAACAGGCGGCATCAGGCGGCATCGACCTGTTCCGGGTGTTCGACTGCCTGAACTGGGTCGAGAACATGCGCGTCGCCATGGACGCGGTCGGCGCCGAGGGCAAGCTGATCGAGGCCGCGATCTGCTACACCGGCGATATTCTCGATCCCACGCGGGCGAAGTACGACCTGAAATATTATGTCGGGCTGGCGAAAGAGCTCGAGGCGGCCGGCGCCCATATCATAGCGGTCAAGGACATGGCCGGGCTGTTGAAGCCGAGCGCCGCGCGCGTGCTGTTCAAGGCGCTGCGCGAAGCGACAGACCTGCCCATCCATTTCCACACACAGATACATCGGGGCTCTCAGCGGCAACGGTTCTGGCGGCGGTAGAGAGCGGCGTCGACGCCATCGACGCGGCGATGGATGCGTTCTCCGGCAACACCTCGCAGCCCTGCCTCGGCTCTATCGTCGAGGCGCTGAAGGGCACCGAGCGCGATCCCGGGCTCGACCCGCAATGGATTCGGAGGATCTCCTTCTACTGGGAAGCGGTGCGCAACCAGTATGCCGCCTTCGAAAGCGACCTCAAGGGGCCGGCGTCCGAAGTCTACCTGCACGAGATGCCGGGCGGACAGTTCACGAACCTCAAGGAACAGGCGCGTTCGCTTGGGCTGGAGACGCGCTGGCACGAGGTGGCGCAGACCTATCATGACGTCAATCTGATGTTCGGCGACATCGTCAAGGTGACCCCGTCGTCCAAGGTGGTCGGCGACATGGCGCTTATGATGGTCAGCCAGGACCTCACCGTCGCCGACGTCGAGAACCCGGCGAGGGATATCGCCTTCCCGGACTCGGTCGTCTCGATGCTGCGCGGCGATCTCGGCCAGTCGCCTGGCGGCTGGCCGCAGGCGCTGCAGAAGAAAGTGCTGAAGGGCGACAGGCCGATCACGGCGCGGCCGGGCTCGCTGCTCAAGCCGGCAGACCTCAAGGCCAGCCGCAAGGAGATCGAACGGAAGCTCGAGCGCAAGCTCAGCGAATACGAGTTCGCTTCCTGGCTGATGTATCCGAAGGTCTTCTCGGACTTCGCGGCCGCGCAGGAAACCTACGGTCCCGTCAGCGTGCTGCCGACGCCGACCTATTTCTACGGCATGAAGCCCGAAGACGAGGTGTTCGTGGACATCGAGAAGGGCAAGACGCTGGTCGTGCGCTGCCAAGCGATCGGCGACGTGGACGACAAGGGCATGGTCACCGTGTTCTTCGAACTCAACGGCCAGCCGCGCCGCGTCAAGGTGCCCGACCGGGCGCATGGCGCGTCCGCCGCCAAGGCAAGGCGCAAGGCCGAACCCGGCAACGAGGCGCATGTCGGAGCGCCGATGCCGGGCGTCGTCTCGGCGCTCGCTGTGGCCGCCGGCCAGGCCGTCAAGGCCGGCGACGTGCTGCTTTCCATCGAAGCAATGAAGATGGAAACGGCGCTGCATGCCGAGCGTGACGGCACGGTCGCCGAGGTGCTGGTCAAGGCCGGCGACCAGATCGATGCCAAGGACCTGCTGATCGCCTTCAGTTGAGAGCTCGCAAGAGAGAGCCACAGACTGTCGGCTTCTGTCGGCAGCCCTGCCAGCCTGTTCGATAACCGCTTGACCCGCCGTCCCCGGTCGGGCATCGAACCGCAGAAATTTGCGGCGGCACGGTTGCCGAGTCGCGGCGAAGCATCGATTTTTTTGGAGAAAAACATGGCCGACGATATCACAGAGACCAGCCAGACTGTTGCCGCCGGCCAGTTGCGTGCCTTCATCGAGCGCATCGAGCGGCTCGAGGAGGAGAAGAAGACCATTTCCGACGACATCAAGGAAGTGTTCGCCGAGGCTAAGGGCACCGGCTTCGACACCAAGGCGATGCGCGCGATCATCCGGCTGCGCAAGAAGGACCAGGCCGAGCGCCAGGAGGAGGAGTCCATCCTGGACCTCTACAAGGCCGCCCTCGGCATGGTGTAAGGCGAGGCATCTCGTGACGTCCGGGGTCGGCGATGAGTGAGTTCGACTTCGGTGGCCGAAGGGCCTCGGAGTTCCGCCAACGCGGCTTCTGGACGCTGTTTGCCGAGCGTCACCCGGAAGAAAGAACCCGGCTGGCGAGGCGAGGGCCCTGGTTCTGGCAGCGCGGGCTGCCGGAATTCGCGCTGGTGCTCTCCATGTATGTGGCGCCCAGCGAGAATGTGGTCGGCGTCTTCTTCGGCCGTAACGAGAAGCTTGGCGCAACCGACGTCTGGGTGCGCCTCAAGCCGTTTCAGCCGGCGATCGAGGAACGGCTGAAGCTCAGGCCGGAGCAGAGCGCACAAAACCTCGGCATCAATTCACAGTGGCGGGTCAACTGCTTTGCCGAGGACAATTGGCCGGCCATGACGGACTGGCTGGTGACCGAATGCTCGCGGTTCGAGTGCGCCGTCACCGAAGTTCTGGGACAGGGATAGGCCGCCGATGCTCGCGGATTTCTTCCGCTCGCGTTGGGATGGCCAGGTGCGGCTCGACCGGCTGTTCTGGCGCGATATGGTGCTCCTCGGCACGGCGATCAACATCGCATCATCCGTGGCGGCGCTCATTCTGCTGGGGGTGAAGATGCCGCTCGGTCTTGTGCTGGCGGTGCATTTCGCGCCGGTGCCCTACAACATCTTCCTGACTTCGGCCGTCTGGCGGACGGCGGAGCGAACCGGTGGCGCCAAGGCCTCCTTTGCTATGCTGGGTTCGGCGCTCTGGCTGATCGCAACAGTTGTCGTCTGACAATGCTGCACGAAAAGGGCGGCCGAGGCCGCCCTTCGCAGGAACGTTGGCGAGGCCCCGCTCAGGCCGGCTCGAATCTCAGCGCCACGCCGTTGATGCAGTAGCGCAGCCCGGTCGGCGGCGGGCCGTCCTCGAAGACGTGGCCGAGATGGCTGCCGCAGCGAGCGCAATGGCATTCCGTGCGAACCATGCCGTAGCTGCGGTCGGTCGTGGTCTCGATGGAACCGGGAACGGGGTCGTTGAAGCTCGGCCAGCCGGTGCCGCTCTCGAACTTCAGCTTGGATTCGAACAGCGGCTGGTCGCAGCCGACGCAAAAGAAGGTGCCGGCGCGCTTTTCGTGAAGCAGCGCACAGCTGCCCGGGCGTTCGGTGCCATGGTTGCGCATGACGGCATATTGCTCAGGCGTCAGCCGGGCGCGCCATTCGGCGTCGGTGCGGGTGACAGGATAGGTGTGGGTGTCCATGCAGAAAACTCCTCGGCCTTGACGGCTCATTGTTGATCGCAATGTCTATTCGCAACAAGATAGGCGTTTGTTACGAGATTTGCCCGCATTTTCGAGCGTGCGGTCTGCAATCCTCACGCGATCGCCGTGAGATAGCGCGCAACGGAGGCCGCCAGCGCCTCTTTCGCGCCACCGATAACGTTCTGGTTCCACCACGCGCCGTAGATGTCATCGAATGTGAAGGGCTCCAGCGCGGCCGCGATGCGGCGCACGGCGGCCGCATCGAGCGGGATGTAGTTGGGATAGCTGTACATGAAGCTGACGTGGCGGCGGGTCGGCGTCACCTGCAAGATATCGCCGGCCAGGAGAGCATTGCCGCCTTCGCGCTTCCAGTGCAGCACCTGGCCGCCAGCAAAGTGGCCGCCGCAGCGGATGAGCGTCAACGCCGGGTTCAGGTCCAGTGTCTCGCCTTGCCAACTGACGATCGACGGGTGCGGCCGCATGATCCACTGCCGGTCGTCGTCATGGAGATAGATCGGCACGCCGCCAAACGCCTCGCTCCATTCGACCATCACCGAATAGTAGTGGCAGTGCGAGATGGCGATCGCGGCAAGGCCGCCGCGGCGCTTGATCTCGGCCACCGCCTCGTCGGTCACAAGCGAGATGCAGTCCCACAGAACGTTGCCGTGCCGCGTCTGCGCCAGCAGCGCCCGCTGACCGATGGCGAAGCGCGGCTCGATGCCGAAGGCGAGAACGCCGGCATCATCCTTCATCACGAGCCGATGCCCGGCGGCGAGCTCTTCCGGTGTGATCCAGGCCTGGCCTTCCCAGCGCACATATTGCCGCTCGTCCTCGCAGATAGGACAATGCCGAGGCGGCGCTTCGCTCTGCGCGAACTGGACGCCGCATTGCAGGCAGAGGAAACAGGTCATGGAACCTCCCGTCATTGTCCCGGCTTAGTGCTTGCGCGACAATTGCCTGGTGGCGCCTTCCAACCCGGCCAGCGTCAGCGGAAACATGCGGCCGCCGAACATGTCGCGGATCATAGCGATCGAATGGGTGAAACCCCAGTTCTTCTGGCTCTCGGGGTTCAGCCATACCGCGTTCGGCCACTGCCGCAGCAGACGGCCGAGCCAGACGGCGCCCGCCTCCGGATTCCAGTGCTCGACCGAGCCGCCGGGATGCGCGATCTCGTAAGGGCTCATCGAGGCATCGCCGACCACGATCACCTTGTAGTCAGGTCCATATTTGTGGAGGAGGTCGAAGGTCGGGATCGTCTCGGCATGACGGCGGCGATTGTCCTTCCACACGCCCTCGTAGAGGCAGTTGTGGAAATAAAAATATTCGAGCTGGCGGAATTCGGCGCGCGCGGCCGAGAACAATTCCTCGACGCTTCTGATGTGGTCGTCCATCGAGCCGCCGACATCGAAGAACATCAAAAGCTTCACCGCGTTGCGCCGCTCTGGCCGCGTCTTGACGTCGAGATAACCGTGCTCGGCGGTGGCGTGGATGGTGCCGGGCAGGTCGAACTCCTCCTCGGCGCCTTCACGCACCCAGCGGCGCAGCCGCTTGAGCGCGATCTTGATGTTGCGGGTGCCGAGCTCGACGGCGTCGTCGAAATTCCTGAACTCGCGCCTGTCCCAGACCTTCACGGCCCGGCGGTTGCGGCTCTCATGCTGGCCGATGCGCACGCCTTCGGGATTGTAGCCATAGGCGCCGAAAGGCGAGGTGCCGCCAGTGCCGATCCATTTCGAGCCGCCTTGGTGGCGGCCTTTCTGCTCCTCGAGCCGCTGCTTCAGCGTCTCCATCAGCTTCTCGAAACCGCCGAGCGCCGCGACCAGCTTTTTCTCTTCCTCGGTCAGGTGCTTTTCGGCCAGCCGGCGCAGCCATTCCTCGGGGATATCAGCGACGTTGACGGCATTCGGACCGCTGAGCGCCTCCACACCCTTGAAGACATGCGCGAACACCTGGTCGAAGCGGTCGATATGGCGCTCGTCCTTCACCAGCGCGGCGCGAGCGAGGTAGTAAAAACCTTCGACGTCGTAGTCGACCAGCCCGGCTTCCAACCCCTCCAGCAGCAACAGGTATTCCCTGAGCGAAACGGGAACGCGCGCTGCCTTCAGTTCGAGGAAGAAGGGGATGAACATTTTCTATCTATAGAAGATCATATTCGATGAAGCCGGTGCGGCGCGCGACATAGTCATAGAGCTTGCGCGCCGTGGTGTTGGTTTCGTGCGTCATCCAGTAGACATTCTTGACGCCGATCTTGCCGGCTTCCTGCTTCACGGCTTCGATCAGCGCAGCGCCAATCCCCTTGCCGCGCACTTCGGGGTCGGCGAACAGATCTTGCAAGTAGCAGTTGTTTTTCTCGGACCAGCAAGAGCGATGGTACAGGTAATGGGTGAGGCCGACAGCCTTGCCGTCGAGGACGGCGATAAAGCCCTTCGGTTCGAACTCGCCTTGCGTGAACAGGCGCTTCCAGGTGACCTCGTAGACCTCTTGGGGCAGCTTCGTCTCGTAGAAAGCAAGGTAAGCGGTCCAAAGCCTGCGCCAGTCGGCGTGGTCGGATTCTGCGAGCGGGCGGATAGTGATCTCGGCCATTTCGTTCCCTCTGAGGTCTGGAACCCAATCCATACCAACAGAATCGGGATCAGGAACACCCTTGCCTATCCCGCCGGCGAATTATACTCGCGAAAAGCGGTCGCGAGCATGTGCAGCGCCTCTCGTGCCCTTGGCGCCAAGCTGTGCGAATGCAAAACGATCTCGGAAGGGGGAATTGGCGGCAGGCCGAGTTTGCGGCCCACCTCGACCAGGCCGGGCGGCGCGACACGGTAGGCGAGCGCAGCGACGGCGAAGCCGGCCGACACCGCGATATTGACGGCTGCGCCGCCGCCGCCCACGAAAGCCTCGTTCCAGGCAATGCCTGCCTTATCCAGCGTCTCGACAGCTCTCACGCGGTCAGGGCAATTGCATACGGTGCTTAGCAGCGCCAGGCGCAATGGCGTTCCCGGCCGCCATTCGAAGGCCGGGGCGGCGAACCAGCCATAATGGGTGCGCGACAAGGCTTCGCCGCGGCGGCTGTCGTCTTCCTGATGGACAATCACCGCATCGAGCTCACCGCGATCGAAAGCCTCCTCCAGCATGGAGCTCGTATCGATCCTGATGTTGAGCGCGAGCGACGGATCATGGGCATGCAACTGGGCTATCAATATGGACAGCTCGGGCCCGGCGACGTGATCGACAAAGCCGAGAGCAAGCCGACACGGCGCGTCGGAAAATTCCGTGACGGCTCGTTCGTGGGCGGCAAGGAATTCACGCGCCGCCGGGAGAAAAGCCGCTCCCCTTGCCGAGAGGACCACGCGGCGCGGCGTTCGTTCGATCAGACGCGCGCCGAGCTTCTCTTCCAGCCGACGCAGCTTGACGCTGATCGTCGCCTGGGTGCTGCCCAGCGCGGCAGCCGCACGCGTGAAGCTCTGCAGGTCGGCCACCATGACGAAGGTCCGCACGGCATCGACGTCAAGACTGGGCATCTCTAATCATTCCGTTTTGTCATTTCTGAAATAGAAACGCATAGTCTTTTTTCATGATGGGGGGTCATTTAAGTCATGTCGACCGCTGTGTGAAGAGCGACGCTCGCAGCCACTTCCGAATGCTCCGACTGAAAGTGACCGACATGACGTTTCCAATCGACCGAAACACCGTTGCTCTTGCGGGGGTCTGCCTCGCCTCGCTGCTGTTCGGCCTCGAAATCTCCAGCGTCCCGGTGATCCTGCCGAAACTGGAAACCGTGCTTGGCGCTGATTTCAAGGATCTGCAATGGATCATGAATGCCTACACCATTGCCTGCACCACGGTGTTGATGGCGACGGGGACATTGGCCGACCGTCTCGGCCGCAAACGCGTGATGGTGGGCACCACCGTCGCCTTTGGCCTCGCCTCCCTGCTATGCGGTCTCGCAACGAGCGCTCCGCTGCTGATCATCGCCCGGTTTCTTCAGGGCCTGGCGGGCGGAGCGATGTTTACCTGCAGCGTGGCGGTGTTGTCCCACCAGTTTCAAGACGGCAGTGAACGCGGCAAGGCCTTCGTCGCCTGGAGCGTCGTCTCGGGCATCGGCCTTGGCTTCGGCCCCGCCATTGGCGGATTGATTGTGACGCTGTCGAGTTGGCAATGGGTGTTCCTCATCCATGTGCCGCTTGCCGTTCTTGCCTTGGCTTTCATCGGCGCCGGTGTCACCGAATCGCGCGATCGCAACGCGCAGAAGCTTGACCGGGCCGGCATACTGACACTGTCGTTCGCGGTGTTCGGCTTCTCCTATCTGATCACGCAAGGGGCCGATCTGGGCGCTGGCGCGCGCATCGGCGTGGCAAGCGCGGCCGTGCTGGCCTTCGTCGCGTTCCTCGTAGCCGAGAAGATCAATCCCTATCCGATGTTCGATTTCTCCGTTTTCCGCATCCGCCAATTCTCGGGAGCGATCATGGGCGGCATCGGCATGAATTTCAGCTACTGGCCGTTCATCATCTATCTGCCGATCTATTTTTCGGGGGTCCTCGGTTACGACAGCACCACGACCGGGCTGTTGCTGCTCGTCTACACGCTCCCTTTCATGCTGATGCCGTCGATCGCCGAGCGCCTGCGGGCACGCTATCAGGCGCGGGTGGCGATCCCGCTCGGCTTGTTGACATTGGGGGTCGGTTTCATCGCCATGTGGATAGGTTCCGGGCTCGAGGGCAACTGGCTGACCATGCTGCCCGGCACGCTGATCGCCGGCATCGGCATCGGCCTGACCAATTCGCCGACCACCAACACCACGACCGGCTCGGTGTCACCCGATCGTGCCGGCATGGCGTCCGGCATCGATATCAGTGCGCGGCTGATCACCCTTGCCATCAACATCGCGGTGCTGGGACTGCTGCTGACGCAAGGGATCGTTTCTTATCTGCGCAATGCCTTCGGCACGGCTATCGACCCGAACGAACTGCGCGCCCTGGCGGAGAAGATCGCAGCCGGCAATCTCGACGGCCTGGCGCAATACTCGCCCAAGCTTGCGACCCTCGACCCGACGGGCGCCATCGTTCATGCCTCCCTGGTCAACGGTTTTGGCTGGGTCATGCTCTATAGCGGGATCGGCGTTCTGGCTCTTGCCGTCATCAGCTTTGCTATCTTCGGCCCAAAATATGTCGCGCCGCAGCAGCGAAGCGGGCGTCCTGCGCAGGGTGCTGGCGAGATGCGCTCGTAGCATGCCTTGTGCGGCTCGGCCTCAGGGTGCCGATGCGCTCGTTCACCCTTGCCGCCTCGCCATGAAGGCCAGCCGCTCGAACAGATGCACGTCCTGCTCGTTCTTCAGCAACGCGCCGTGCAGCTTGGGCAGCGCGTTCTTCGGGTCGGCGCGCAGATCCTCGGGCGCGATGTCGTCGGCGACCAGCAGCCTTATCCAGTCGAGCGCCTCGGAGGTCGACGGCTTCTTCTTCAGCCCCGGCACGTCGCGGATCTCGTAGAACTGAGTGAGCGCCGCCCGCACCAGGTTCTGCTTGATGCCGGGATAATGCACATCGATGATCCTGTGCAGCGTCTCGATGTCGGGAAAGCGGATGTAGTGGAAGAAGCAGCGACGCAGGAAGGCGTCGGGCAGTTCCTTCTCGTTGTTGGAGGTGATGATGACGATCGGCCTCACTTCGGCGCGGATCGTCTCGCCGGTCTCGTAGACGAAGAACTCCATCCGGTCGAGTTCCTGCAAGAGGTCGTTGGGGAACTCGATATCGGCCTTGTCGATCTCGTCGATCAGAAGCACGACTTTCTTGCCGGCCGCGAAGGCCTCCCACAATTTGCCGCGCTTGATGTAGTTCTTGATATCGTTGAACCTGATGTCGCCAAGCTGGCTGTCGCGCAGCCGCGACACGGCATCGTACTCGTAGAGGCCCTGCTGCGCCCGCGTCGTCGATTTGACGTGCCATTCGATGAGCTCCAGCCCGAGTGCCGCCGCCACTTGCCTGGCAAGCTCCGTCTTGCCGGTGCCGGGCTCGCCCTTGACCAGCAGGGGTCGTTCCAGCGCGATCGCCGCGTTGACCGCCACCATCAGATCCTTGTCGGCGACGTAGGCCGCCGTGCCTTCGAAACGCATTTTTGCTCCTTGGTTCAGTACGGACGACCGTAAGGAGACGGCTTGGCCCATGCAAGGGTAGGTTGGCGGCGGCGAAGTGTGAAGCCGGCAGGGAAAGAGCCAACTCTCTGGCGCCGACTCTCTGGCGCTTGGGAGGGCATCGGCCTATATTGGGGCTGACGGTCTGCGCTTCCCGGCAGGAGACACTTTTCCCCGGGGCCTTAACGATCCTTAGGGAGCTGTCCCTGGGAAGACCCGTGGGTTTTCTCACACGGCGCCCACCTACTTTGTAGGCACCCGGGATCGACCTCTCCACCGGTTGTGTGGATCGTCACTTATTAGCCACATCCACGTATTTCGTGGATCATGCGATGGAAAACGTCGCTCCCAAAACGTCCATTCAGGTCTGGCTTTTTCTAGCGTCTGCGCATGGCATCCTCAAAAGACCTGAAAAAACAGCTGCGCAAGGAAGCACTTGGCCGCCGCGATGCGCTCGATGAATTCTGGCGGGTGGAAGTCGCGCTCGATATGGCCGAAACCGCGCGCGACCAGCTTGCCATCGAGCCAGGCCAAATCGTGTCCGGCTTCTGGCCATTGCGCTCGGAAGTCGATGTCCGGCCGCTGATGTTCGCCTTGCGCGAAAAGGGCGCACGGCTCTGCCTTCCGGCGATCCTCGACAAGACGACCATCGTCTTTCGCGAATTGATACGCGGCGCGCCGATGATCGATATGGGATTTGGGACCGTCGGGCCGCATGAGGAGGCCGAAGTTCTTGACCCCTCCGTCATGCTGGTGCCGCTCGCCGGCTTCGACGCGCGCGGCCACCGCATCGGTTACGGCGCGGGCTATTATGACCGTGCGATCGCCAAGCTTGTCGACAAGGGGCATGCGCCCCGGCTGATCGGCATTGCATTCGACTGCCAGGAAGTGGCGATGGTTCCCAATGAGGACCATGACGTCATCATCCCGGAAATACTCACCGAGAGCGGGTTGCGCCGGTTCGCGCCAGAATTGTAGATAGTTCTTTGGAATGCATGATCTTTGCCGAAAGTCATGCCACTTTTCGGGATCAGGCGTAGATGAGACTTCTCTTCCTCGGCGACATGGTCGGCAAGACAGGCCGCACGGCGGTGTGGGAGCAATTGCCGGGCCTGATCTCGGACTTCAAGCTCGATTTCGTCATCGTCAACGGCGAGAACGCGGCCGGCGGCTTCGGCATCACCGAAGAGATATTCCGCGAGACCATCGCGGCCGGCGCCGATGTCGTCACCACCGGCAACCATGTCTGGGATCAGCGCGATGCGCTGGCCTTCGCGCCGCGCGAAGAGCGCTTCCTGCGCCCGTCCAATTTTCCCAAGGGCACGCCCGGGCGCGGCTCGGGCGTCTACATCGCCAGGAGCGGCGCGCGTGTGCTGGTCGCCAACATCATGGGCCGGGTGTTCATGCATCCCGAGCTCGACGATCCCTTCCAGGCCGGCGAGCGCGAGCTTGCCGCCTGTCCGCTCGGCGAGCAGGCGGATGCCGTGGTCATCGACTTCCACGCCGAGGCGACCTCCGAAAAATGTGCTTCGCGCATTTCGTCGACGGTCGCGCCAGCCTCGTGGTCGGCACCCACACCCACCAGCCGACCGCCGATCACCATATCCTCAATGGCGGCACCGGTTACATTTCCGACGCCGGCATGTGCGGCGATTACGATTCCTCGCTGGGCATGGACAAGGAGGAGCCGCTCAACCGGTTCCTGTCGAAAGTGCCGAAGGGGCGTTTCGAGGCGGCGACCGGACCGGCGACCTTGTGCGGCGTCGGCGTCGATATTTCCGACCGCACGGGGCTGACCGAGAAGATCGCGCCGTTTCGCCGCGGACCGCGGCTCGAGGAAACGGCGCCGTCCTTCTGGACGTGACATTGATATAGGGGCTCTCAATACCTAATTGCCGGCGACACTGCTCTAGATCGTAGAGGGGACGACCTCCATGCAGCTTATCGAGTTCCTGGCGCCGCACTTCGCCTTCGTGGCCGATCCCACTGCCTGGGTCGCGCTGTTGACCCTGGTGGTGCTCGAGATCGTGCTCGGCATCGACAACCTGATCTTCATCTCGATCCTGACCAACAAGCTGCCGGAAGCACAGCGAGCCCGCGCCCGCCGGCTCGGCATCTCGGCGGCGCTGGTCATGCGGCTGGTGCTGCTCGCCACCATCTCGATCATCGTCCAACTGACGGCGCCGGTCTTCACCGCCCTTGGCCATGGCTTTTCCTGGCGGGACCTGATCCTGATCGCCGGTGGCCTGTTCCTGGTGTGGAAGGCGACCAAGGAAATCCATCACACGGTCGACCCCGACGACCACCAGGACACGATGCTGGGCGAGACCGTGCAGATGAGCCTTGCCGGCGCCATCTTCCAGATCCTGCTGCTCGACCTTGTCTTCTCCATCGATTCCATCATTACCGCCGTCGGGATGACCGACGAGATCGCCATCATGTACATCGCCGTCATCGTGGCGGTTACGGTGATGATGCTGGCGGCTACGCCGCTGGCGAACTTCATCGCCAAGAACCCGAGCATCGTCATGCTGGCGCTGGGCTTCCTGTTGATGATCGGCATGACGCTGATCGCCGACGGCATGGGCTACCATGTGCCCAAGGGTTATATCTACGCGGCTATGGGTTTTTCGGCGCTCGTCGAAGGCCTCAACATGCTGGCGCGGAACCGCAAGAAGGCGAAATCCAGCGGCGGGCATTGAGGCTGGCGGCATGGCCAATGCCGAGTTCGGGTTGGCTTTTACGAATTGTACGTACATTTTCATAATCGATGGTGCTGCTTTGCGATTCGAATGGGATGCTGAAAAGCCAGGCGCAACCTTGCCAAGCACGGCATCGGATTCGATCTCGCGCAGAAGGTGTTCGATGATCCGCTTTATCTCATCGTGCTCGACGGGTTTGAAGATGGTGAGCAGCGTTGGCACGCTATCGGGACGATCGACGCCGTAGTGGTCATGCTGGTTGTCCACACATATCCTGATCGCGAAGATGAAGGACGAGTTAGGATTGTTGGAGCCCGGAAAGCGACAGCGCATGAAAGGAGGCGCTATGAGCAAGAAGGACCTTGGTCAGGAGCAGCGCAATCAGCTCGCCAAGCTGGCTGGTTTGCCTGACAGCGAAATTAATACTTCCGACATCCCAGAAGTTCCGGCGGAGAATTGGATTCATGCTCGTCGTGGACATCTTTACAGACCACTCAAGCAGCCAATGACAATCAGACTCGATGCCGACGTGCTATCGTGGTTCAAGGAGCATGTCGGGGGTGGTGGTTACCAGACCGAAATCAATCGTGTGCTCCGCCATCACGTGATCGAGCAGGAAAAGCGTAGAACCTGAGCCGGTTCAACTCCCCGGCGCGCCCTTCGGGTGACGGTCGCCGATCAGGCCTAGTGTCAGGCCTTGTTCGAGCCAGGCCTTGGCGCCGGCCAGAACGAGCGTGAAGCCGCCGGTTGAATCGACCGCCTGTTTCGCCTGTTCGTCGCCGTTGCCGGCAAAGCCGAAATTGCGGACCTCCAGGAAGGTCGCGTCACCTGGCATTTCGGTGAAGGTCCAGATCACCGTGGTCGGCGGATCGCCCCATTGCATGGAGATCTTTTCGTTGGCGACGATCTCGCTGACGACCACGGTCGTCGAGACGCCATACATGCGCCACTCCCATTGAACCGGCTTGCGGCCGTCCAACCTGCCGCTGGAATGGGTGAACCAGAATTTCGTGGTGATCTCCGGGTTGACGATGGCCTCGAAAACGTCGGAGACCGGCCGCCGGATCATCATGGCGGCTTCGGCCGTCGGTGTCTCGCGGATTTCCATACCGTTCTCCTCTGCCGAATACGCCTTCACCAGGCGTCGGGCTCCCGCACCATGTGAACGATGTTGGCGGGGCTGGTGATCCAGAAACCGCGGAAGCCTTCTCCCAGCGGCTCGATGGCGTCGCATCGCTCGACGCCGACCTTGGCGAGATGATCGGCCGCGCCCGGGAAATCCCCGGTGAACAGTCCCAGATCTCGGCTTGGCCCGGTCCTGCTATGGCAGATTGATCTGCCAGGAAACGCCGAACCTGTCGTTCAGCCAGGCGAAACGGCGGCTGAAACCGTAATTGCCGGTCGGCATCAGAAACGTGCCGTCTTTGGACAAGGCCTCGACGATGCGCTCCAGCTCTTCTTCGGTGGAACAGTCGACGAAGAGCGAGACCGACGGCGTGAAGGTGAAGGCGTGCTGTACCGGGCTGTTGAAGATCACGACCTCCGTGCCGCCGATGGATGCGCGAGCCAGCTTGACTGCCCCTTCGGGTCCGTCCTCGCCTGCACCGTAGCGCGTGAGGTCGAGGACGCGGCTATCCGGAATGGTCTCGCAATAGAAGGCCATGGCTTGCTCGGCCTTGCCTTCGAACATCAGGAACGGGGTTACTTTCACGGCAGGCCTCCCTTCGCTCAAATGTTGGTCTCGTTGGCAGGCTCGCCCTTCATCTCGCTGCGGTAGTAGCCTTCGCGCAAATTGATGCCGTGTTCGACATAGGCCTTCATGCAGGCCAGCATCTGCGACCAGCCCTCGCAATTGAGATAGGACTTCTTCAGGCCGACCGCGTCCTCGTGCCAGCCGGCCTCGGCGATGGTGACGAAGGTGCCGCCGTCGTCGAGCGGCTCGAAATTCATCTCGATGCGGGTCTTGTAGGCCGGCTTTCCCTCTTCATCGGTGGCATCCCAGCGCAGCACGATGCGGCTGTCCCTGACGATTTCGTCTACTTCGACCGGCACCTTGCCCCACCACACGACATTGGCGCCCGGCACCAAGGGCGCGCTGGCACCGCCGATGGTGGTGAAATAGGAGCTGAGCTTCTTCGGATTGACGACCGCGTCGAAGACGTCGGCGACCGGTTTGCCGATGCGTCCTGAAACCCTGAAACCAAGAGACATATCCACAGTTCCTTCCTTGATTGATAGGAGCTTATGTTATAAAAAAATAACATGTCAAGCCGATCGCAAGACGATAATGTTTTCAAGGCGCTGGCGCATCCGCGTCGGCGCGAGATGCTGGATCTGCTGAAGGACGCGCCAAAGACGACCGGCATGCTGTGCGAGGCGTTTTCCGACATCGACCGCTGCACCGTCATGCTGCATCTCAAAGTGCTGGAAGAGGCCGATCTCATTGTGGCGCGGCGCGAGGGGCGCGAGCGCTGGAACCATCTCAATGCGCTGCCGATCAAGCAGATACACGACCGCTGGATCAGCCAGTACGCAGGCCATGCGCTTAGTATCATCGACCGGCTGAAGTCGGATCTGGAGGGGTGAACAGCCGTCACGGCTTTTGCCGTGCGTGGTAAAGCGCGGCGCGGCTGGACGAATTGAGCCGATTTATCTATAAGCCGGCCATTCCGACAAAGAGCGCCATACGTCCATTCGGACGCAGCAGGGACGTTCTGACATTTTGAATTCGAGCATTGCGGAAGGCGGGTCATGCATCTCGCCGCGCGATGCTCTAGCCGAACACGACAGGGGTGCCATGGCTGGCCATTCACAGTTCAAGAACATCATGCACCGCAAGGGCCGTCAGGACGCGGTGCGGTCGAAAATGTTTTCCAAGCTGGCGCGCGAAATCACCGTCGCGGCCAAGAGCGGGACCCCCGATCCGTCGATGAATCCGCGCCTGCGCCTTGCCGTGCAGAACGCCAAGGCGGTGTCGATGCCGAAGGACAACATCCAGCGCGCCATCAACAAGGCGTCGATGGGCGACGCCGAAAATTACGAAGCCGTGCGTTACGAGGGCTACGGTCCCGGCGGCGTCGCCGTGATCGTCGAGGCGCTGACCGACAATCGCAACCGCTCGGCTTCGAATGTGCGCGCCGCCTTCACCAAGGCCGGTGGGGCGATGGGCGAAACCGGCTCGGTGTCGTTCATGTGGGATCGGGTCGGCGAGATCTATTATCCGGCATCGGCCGGCAGCGCCGACAAGGTCATGGACGCGGCAATCGAAGCCGGCGCCGATGACGTGGAGTCGGATGAGGAAGGCCACACCATCTATTGCGCCTTCGAAAACCTCGGCGAGGTGTCGAAGGCACTGGAAGCCTCTCTCGGCGAGGCGGAATCGGTGAAGCCTATCTGGAAGCCGCAGAACAATGTTCCGGTCGACGAAGAACGCGCCCAGTCGCTGATGAAGCTGGTCGCCACGCTCGAGGACGACGACGACGTTCAAAGCGTCTACGCCAATTTCGAGGTCGACGAGGAGACCATGGCCAAGCTCAGCGCTGCGTGAGCAAAGCCTGACATGACCGAAAAACCGCTGCCCATCATCCGCATCACCTATTGCACGCAGTGCCAGTGGCTGCTGCGTGCCGGCTGGATGGCGCAGGAACTTCTATCGACATTCGGCACCGATCTTGGCGAGGTGACGCTGGTGCCCGGCACCGGCGGCGTCTTCACCATAAGCTGCAACGAGGTGCTGGTCTGGGACCGCAAGCGTGACGGCGGCTTTCCGGATGCGGCAAAACTCAAGCAACTGGTGCGCGACGTCATCGACCCGGACCGCGATCTCGGTCATGCCGACCGCAAGGCGAAGAGCTGAGACTTCCCGCAGAAGCCGGACGTCATTTTCCTCGCCTCTGCCCGAAAATCGCGCCGATCCCCGCGCCGATTGCTATGCCCATGCCGATGCCGACGGCAGGGTCATCCATCGCTGCGCCACAGACAGCGCCGAGGCCGATCCCCGCGGCAATGCCCAAGGCCATGGTGGAATACGGGTCGTTCACGGCGCTTCTCCCGATAAACACGCCTCGGTCGCCGCGATGCCGAACGCGGCAGACCGAGGCATGTCAACGCGCGGCGAACCAGAAGGATGCCAGCGCGGTGATGGCGGCGATCGCGCGCACGTGGTTCCACATCACCCAGTCCCTGAGATAGGTGGTCCATACAGCAGCGCCGTTGCTGCTCGCCGGATCGACGGCGGCCAGCGCGTCGTTGAGCGGCACGTTGAAAACCATCGTCACGATCGGGTTGCCGACGAGATAGATGACTGCGCCGGCCAGCAGCCAGAAGGAGCCTGGCTGCTGCCAGCCGATGATGGCGCCGGCGATCAAGACAAGGCAGATCAGGCCGGTGCCGAACAAGGCGGTCATGAACATCGGCGTGATGACGGTGATGTTGATCGAGTTCATGGCGGCGATACCGCCCGCGGCAGGCAGGCGAGCCATTGCCGGCATGACGAAGTTGGAAAAGGCGAAGAACACGCCGCCAACAACGCCCGAGCCGATAGCGGCGATGAAGATGAGGGTGGGAAGTAATTTCGGGATCATGTCAGTTGCTCCAGATGCCGGTTGCGGCGGTTTCAGTCGCAATGGGCAGAAAAGTTTTGGGGGGTGGCCGGGCACCTGTTCGACGCCTTCAAATCAATTATCCCGTCTGCTTCTTTCAAAACATGAGAAATCCTCATATTTGCAAAACGTGATAAACCCTCGTATTTTGCGAGTCAAGTCATTTCTGGGTGGCATTGCCGCCCGGCGTCTGTTGAAGAGCCATGGAAAAAACCGCCACGTCCCCACCGGAACAGGTCGCCACGCCACGCCGCGCGCCGAGCCAGCAGCGCAGCCGTGAACGGGTCGAGCGCATGCTCGCCGCCGCCTCGGCGCTGATTGCGGAGCAAGGCAGCGATGCCATGCGCATGGGCGAGGTGGCGGAGCGGGCTGGGGTGTCGATCGGCTCGCTCTACCAGTTCTTCCCCGACAAGCGGGCGATCGTCTGGGCGCTGGCCGAGCGCTACACTGCCGAAAGCCAGGCCTGCATTTCAGCCGCGCTCAAGGACGTCGGCGACGCCGAGGGCCTTCGGCGGGCGTTCTCGGAACTGGTGGACATTTATTACCACCTGTTCCTGGCGGAGCCGGTGATGCGCGATATCTGGTCGGGCACGCAGGCCGACAAAGCGCTGCGCGAACTGGAGCTCGCCGACAGCCGTGCGAACGCCGAATTTCTCACTGCGACGCTCAAACGCCTGCGGCCCGATGCCGATGCCGTCGCGCTGGAGACGACGGCGTTTCTCGTCTGGCAGATGGGCGAGGCCGCCATGCGGCTGGCGATCTCGGTCGAGCGGAAGGAGGGCGACAGGCTGGTCGCCGCCTACAAGCGCATGGCGCTCAGGGAATTGCTTGCGGAATAGGATGCTCTCACCCGCCCCCTCGTGGGGAGGGTCGCTGCGAAGCAGCGGGGTGGGGCAGCGCCGACCCCCACCCCGACCTTCGGTCCGACCTCCCACACGGGACCGACAAGGCGGAGGTGGGGGCAAGCGCCAGCGTGAAGGGACGTGCATTGGCCAACAAAAAACCCGCCACGGGGCGGGTTCTCTGGTCTGCGAAAAGCTGATGAGGCCTAGAGGCCGAAACCTTCGAAGCGCTTCTTGAACTTCGACAGGCGGCCGCCGCGGTCGAGCAGGGTCTGCTGGCCGCCGGTCCAGGCCGGGTGCGTGGTCGGGTCGATGTCGAGGTTCATCGTATCGCCTTCCTTGCCCCAGGTCGAACGGGTCATGTACTCGGTGCCGTCGGTCATGACGACCTTGATGGTGTGGTAGTCGGGATGGATATCGATCTTCATGGCTCGGTTCCTGGTTTGCCGGGCGGCTGACGGGCTGAAAGCCTGCGTCGATGCGCCCCTTTTTAAAACTCGAAGCCGCAGCTATTGAGGAGCCACGGCTTCTAAAACGGTCGGCGAGCCTATACATCAGCCGGAATTGAATCACAAGGCCGCGGCAAGCGCATATTGAGGCGCATAGCTGAAGGCGGCCAAGAGGAAAAGACCAGGATGGCGCAAACCAGCAGCGCAGACGAGCGCCGGCGCTCGCTCAAGCCGCTCAGGCGCCTGTTTCCCTACATCGGCCGCTACCGCACATTGGTGGCGGGCGCCGTCATCTCGCTGATCGTCGCGGCGGTGACGACGCTGGCGCTGCCGCTGGCGGTACGGCGCATGATCGATCATGGTTTCACGCCGTCCGGTTCCTCCTTCATCGCCGAATATTTCGCCGCGCTGGTGGCGATGGCCGCGCTGCTGGCGGCGGCATCGGCGGGCCGCTACTATTTCGTCATCACGCTCGGCGAGCGCGTCGTCGCCGATATCAGGCGCGATGTCTTTGCCCATGTGACGAAACTGTCGCCGGCCTTCTTCGACACTGCCCAGTCGGGCGAGATCGTGTCGCGGCTCGCCGCCGACACCACGCAGGTCAAATCGGCGGTCGGGGCGACCGCTTCGGTGGCGCTGCGCAATGTCATCCTTGGCCTCGGCGCGGTCGCGATGATGGTTTTCACCAGCCCGAAACTGTCCGGGCTGGTCATCGCAGCCATTCCAATCATCGTGCTGCCGCTGGTCGCCTTCGGCCGCTCGGTGCGGCGCAAGTCAAGGCAGGCGCAGGACACGCTGGCCGATGCCACCGCCTATGCCAGCGAGCAGATCGGCGCGGTGCGCACATTGCAGGCCTTCACCAATGAGACGCTGGTCACCGGGCGTTTTTCGGGTGCCGTCGAGGCCGCCTTCGAGGCCGCGCGCGCCTCGATCTTCGCGCGCTCGTTCCTCACCTTCTTCGCCATCTTCACGATTTTCTCCTCGGTCGTGGCGGTGCTGTGGTTCGGCTCGCGCGACGTGCTCGACGGCAATCTGTCGCCGGGCACGCTAGGCCAGTTCCTGCTCTATTCGGTATTCGCCGCCGGTGCGCTCGGCGCGCTATCGGAGGTCTGGGGCGAATTGGCCCAGGCAGCAGGTGCCGCCGAACGGCTGACCGAAATCCTCGCCGAGGAGCCGGCGATCGTGGCGCCTGCCAATCCCAGGCCGCTGCCGGTGGCGAGCAAGGGAGCGATCAGCTTCGAGGCCGTGTCCTTTTCCTACCCGGCCCGGCCCGACCGCGCCGCCGTCCACGGCCTGAGCTTCTCGGTCAAGCCTGGCGAGACGGTGGCGATCGTCGGTCCCTCGGGAGCGGGCAAGAGCACGGTGTTCTCGCTGATCCTGCGCTTCTACGATCCGGAGACCGGCAGGATCCTGATCGACGGCGTCGACATCCGCGAAGCCGACCCCCTTTCGATACGGCAGCGCATCGCCATCGTGCCGCAGGACGTCACCATCTTCGCGGCCAGCGCGCGCGACAATATCGGCTTCGGCCGGCCGGGCGCCAGCAAGTCAGAGATCGAAGCGGCGGCGAAGGACGCGCTTGCCGACGAATTCATCCTCAGGCTGGAAAAGGGCTATGACAGCCAGGTCGGCGAGCGCGGCGTGACGCTGTCGGGCGGGCAACGCCAGCGGGTGGCGATCGCGCGCGCCATCCTGCGCGACGCGCCGATCCTGTTGCTCGACGAGGCGACCTCGGCACTCGACGCCGAAAGCGAGACGCTGGTGCAAATGGCGCTGGAGCGGCTGATGCGGGGCCGCACCACGATCGTCATCGCGCACCGCCTGGCGACGGTGCTGAAGGCCGACCGCATCCTGGTGATGGATGGCGGCCGCATCGTCGAGGAAGGCACGCATCAGAGCCTGGTGACCAAGGGCGGCATCTATGCCCGGCTGGCCAAGCTGCAGTTCGAGACCGGCGCCAGCGCCTTCAGGGGCGCGGCTGAGTAGCGGCGACGCTGGGCGTGCTCACGCGGCTCCATACCGTTTGCGCAGGTGGTCGGTGAAATAGACGGCATTGAGCTTTTCACCGGTGGCGCGTTCGAGCAGGTCGGGCGTCGACCAGCGCGATCCGTGCGACCATATGTTCTTGCGGCGCCAATCGTTGATGGCACCGAAATTCCCCTTGGCAAGATCGTCATCGGCCGACGGATGCTCCCGCGTCAGCGTAGCCCATTGCTGCGCCGCCATCATCGCGCCCAGCGTGTAGGAGGGAAAGTAGCCAAAGGCGGCAGCAGACCAATGCACGTCCTGCATCGGCCCGTCCGCGGGATTGTCGATGGTTGAGAGGCCGAGGTAGTCGCGCATCCTGGCGTCCCAGGCCTCGAGCAGGTCGGCCACCTCGAGCCTGCCGGAGACGAGCTCCTGCTCCAGTTCATAGCGCAGGATGACATGCAGCGGATACGTCACCTCGTCGGCATCGACACGGATCAGGCCGCGCTCGACATGGTGGACATGCGGCAGGATGTCGTCGAGCGACCAGGCTTCGTCGAGATGCTTTTCCACGACAGGCAATGCCCAACGCCAGAAGGCGGGATTGCGCCCGATCTGCTTTTCAACGAACAGACTCTGGCTTTCATGCACGGCCATGCCGCGCGCCTTGCCGAGCGGCCAGTGCGACCACTCCTTCGGCAGGTTCTGCTCATAGAGTGCGTGGCCGGTCTCGTGCAGCACGCCCATCAGCGCCGACAGAAAATCGGACGTCTTGTAGCGGGTGGTGATGCGCACGTCGCTCGGCACACCGCCGCAGAACGGATGGTGCGACACCGACAGCGAGCCGTGCGTGAGGTCGAAGCCGACCGCCGCCATCATGGCGAGGCCGAGTTCACGCTGCCTGTCGATCGCGTAGGTTCCCGAAAGCGGCTTCAGCGGATGCTTGCGCAGCCGCGCTTCCTGCGCAGCCAGCGCTTCCGGCACGAACCCCTTGAGGAAAGCTTTCAAGTCGGCGAACACCGGGGTGATGTCGGCGGTGCGGTTGCCGGGGTCGTATTGCTCCATCAGCGCGTCGTAGGGGGCGAGGCCGAGGATATCGGCGCGCAGGGCCGCCTCTTCGCGCACCAGCGCCACCACGCCTTCAAGCGCCGGCAGGAAGCCCGCCCAGTCGTTCTTGGCCCGCAGGTCGCGCCACAACTGCTCGCAGCGCATGCGCGCGGTCGTCTGGCGTTCGACGAATTCGACCGGCAGGCAGGTCAGGTTGGTGTATTGCCGCCGCAGTTCGGCCAGCGCCGCCCGCTGTTCATCGTCAAGCGCCTCGCCTTCGGCGGCGGCGATCCAGTCCGATATTTCCGGCGCGGTCGCCCTGGTGTGGTACATGCCGGCAAGCGCCGCCATGGCCTCGGCGCGCTTCTCGCCGCCGCCGACGGCCATGTGGGTCGCTTCATCGGCGCCGAGGATGGCCAGCGCGTGCTCCAGGGCTTCGAGCTTGTGGCCGAGGTCATCGAGTTTTTGAAAGGACATGGCGGCTTCCGTGATTGGGGACGGGGCGAAAAGATACCAACGCCTGCGCGTTTGCAACCCTCACGCGCCGTCCGGCAGATGCGCCTTGCGCTGGCGAGCCGACGCGTGAAATGCTGCCCGACGATACATCACGAGGGAATACGATGATCGGCAACATCCTGGTCGGGCTGGTGGCTTTGATCCATGTCTATATCGTCTATCTGGAGATGGTGCTCTGGGATACGCCGCGCGGGCACAAGGCATTCCGGCTGACGCCGGAATTCGCCAGCGCCTCGAAGGTGCTTGCCGCCAATCAGGGTCTCTATAACGGCTTTCTCGCCGCCGGCCTGATCTGGGCCCTCTACCTCGGCACGGCCGGTTTCCAGGTCAAGGTTTTCTTCCTGCTCTGCGTGGCCATTGCCGGCCTGTACGGCGCCGCAACGGTCGGTCGCAAGATCCTGTTCGTGCAGGCCGTGCCGGCAGCGGCCGCCCTGGCCGCGGTCTGGCTCGGCTGGTGAGGAAAAGAGGCGCCTGCGGGATTGGGTCCCGTAGACGCCAGGTGGTCCCTTCCTTTTGAACTGCCGACAGAATGGCCTCAGCCGTTCGGATAGTTCCCGCCGTCGGCACCGTCGCCCATCAGGAAGCCGCTACCGATGTCGACCCTCAGCCGCTGGTCGACATTGTCGAGACGGCGCAGCAGGTCATGATATTGTGCGGCCGGTATCCTGCCGTGATCCGACGAGGCTATCTTCTCGGCCGCCTGACCTATGCGAGCGGTGCGCATCTCCAGGCGCTCCGCCGCGGCCGGGGTGATGTTGTTGGCCTGTCTGGCGGTGATTATGCCCTGATGCACGCCTTGAACCTGTTCAATGAGAGCCTCGACACGCGGGCCGGTCATGTCGGTTGGGTCGGTCGCGTCGAGCGCGCCCTTGTGGTGACCCGCGGCGTAGGCGCAGGCAAGCGGGGCGGCGACAAGAATCGCGGCAAGGGTTGCAGTCTTGAGAGATGCTGAAGAGCGCATGACGGCGCCTCCTTTTGCTGCGGAAAAGAACGGCTCTGCCGTTCCGCTTCCGGACGATGCGGGCCGTCCAGTTCCGTCGCGTCGCGATGGGAGGCATCGCCGGCGGTTCTCGGCCCTGCGCAGCACGCTAGGAGCGCTTTGCGGCGAAGTGTAATTAAAAAAAGATAATCTTTTTCAGGCCTTGCCGGTGCACAACTGCGCCCTAGAGTTGAGCCGGCGAACAAATTCGCGTGAGATCGCGTGATGATGGATCACCGTTCGGTGAGCTTCAGTTCGATCCGGCGGTTCTTGTTGCGCGCCTCTTCGGTGTCGGCGGGGTCGAGCGGCTGGAACTCGCCGAAGCCGGCGGCGACCAGCCGGTTGGCCGGCACGCCGTTCTCGATCAGGAACTTCACCACGGAAGTGGAGCGCGCCGTCGACAGCTCCCAATTGTCGCGATACCGACCGGTGCCGGACAACGGCTTGTTGTCGGTATGGCCATCGACGCGCAGCACCCAGTTGATCTCCGGCGGGATCTCCTTCTGCAACTCGATGATGGCGTCGGCAAGTTTCTTCATCTCGACCTTGCCGGCATCGTTGATCACCTCCGAGCCGGTCGGAAACAACACTTCCGACTGGAAGACGAATCGGTCGCCGACGATGCGGATGTTCTCGCGGTCGGCGAGGATCTCGCGCAGGCGGCCGAAGAAGTCGGAGCGGTAGCGGTTGAGTTCCTGCACGCGCTGCGCCAGCGCCACGTTGAGGCGACGGCCAAGGTCGGCGATCTTGGTGTTGGAATCCCGGTCGCGGGCCTCGGAGACGTTGAGCGCGTCCTCGAGCGCGCCGATCTGCTTGCGCAACGCCGCGATCTGCTGATTGAGGATCTCGACCTGGCTCAGCGCCTGCTGGCTGATCTGGCGCTGGCTGTCGAGTTCGCCCGTCAGCGCCGCCGCGCGCTGGTTGGCCGCATCACCGGCGCCCGCACCTTGCGCCAGCAGCTGCTGGAGCCGGCTCTTCTCCGCTTCGGCTGCCGACAGCGATGCCTGCAGATTGGCGAGCGAATCCTCCTTGTCCTGTGTCGTGGAACGCTCCAGCGCCAGAAGCTGCGTCAGTTCGTTGATCTGCGAATTGAGGCGCGACAGAACGGCGTCCTTGCCGGAGATTTCACGGCCGAGCAGGAACTGCGCCAGCACGAAGACGGTGAGCAGGAACATGATGGCCAGAAGCAGCGTCGACAACGCGTCGACGAAGCCCGGCCAATAGTCGATGCGGCGGTCGGCGCGCCGGCTCCTGGCGAGCGCCATGCTAGTGCACCCCGGTCTTCTTCAGGGCGTCGGCGATCTTTTCCAGCGTGTTGCGCATCGCCTTTTGTTCATCCGACTGTGCTTCGACCCAGTCGCGCATGATCTGCTGCTCGGAGCGCATGTTCTTGACCAGGCCGGAAATGCCGTCGGCGAGATTGGCCATGGCGGTGGCGACGCGCGGATTGGAGCCGCCGCCATTCTCCTGCATGCTGCGCAGCCGCTCCGACAGCAGGCGGATTTCATCGGAAGGCTCGGTCCGGACCGCGTCGGAGACGACGATGTCGGACGACAGGTCGGTGACCGAGGACAGCCAGTTCTCCAGTTCGGTGTAGAAGCGCGTCTGCGCGCGGCCGGCCTGCAGGTCGAGGAAACCGAGAACGAGCGAGCCGGACAGGCCGAACAGCGAGGACGAGAAGGCCGTGCCCATGCCGGCGAGCGGCGCCGACAGCCCTTGCTTCAGCGAATCCAGCACAGCGGCGGCATCGCCCGTGCCGGGATCGAGCGACTCGATGGTCTCGCGGATGGAGCCGATCGTGTTCAGCAGGCCCCAGAAGGTGCCGAGCAGGCCAAGGAACACCAGGAGGCCGACGAGGTAGCGCGAGGTGTCGCGGCTTTCATCGAGCCGCGTGGCGATGGAGTCGAGCATGGTGCGCATCGAGCTGGTCGAAAACGCCATGCTCGACGAGCGGCCGATCATCGCCTTCATCGGCGCCAGCAGCACCGGTTCGGTGATCTCGGAACCGGCGCGGAAGGAGTTGACCCAGCGCACTTCGCGAAACAGCCGCCCGACCTGGACGAAGGCCAAAAGGATGCCGACGGCAAGCACGCCGATGATCAGGCCGTTGAGCCCCGGATTGGTGACGAAGGCGGTCGAGATCTGCCGTGTCAGGATCGCTGCGATGAAGGCGACGATGGCCAGGAAGATGACCATGGTCAGGAGAAAGACCTGCGGGCTCGACAATTTGTGTGGATCGTAGATCAGCACGTCGGAGCGCCTGCCCATGCCGAAGGATCTGAGAAAAGCCATCCGTGCCCCGTTTCCGATGCCGCTGCCGCCGATCACGTCGTCGGCGACTCTAAACGGAATTGTGACCAAATTGAATGGTGCTTGGCAATATTGCCGCCAGCAGTTTCAGAGACGGTTGATGACCAGGCAATCGACCATCGCCGCCAGATGCAGGCCTGCGCCGGTGACCACGAAACCATGCCACAGCGCGTTGTGGAAGCGCAGCCCCTTCCAGGCGAAGAAGATCACGCCGCAGGAATAGACGACGCCGCCGGCGACGATGAGCACGATCGCCGTCGTCGGCAAGGTAGCGACGAGCGGCTCGACCAGGACGATGCCGCTCCAGCCGATGGCGAGATAGAAGACGATCGCCAGCCGGTCGAAGCGGCCGGGGAAAAACACCTTTATGGCGATGCCGATAATGGCCGCGGTCCAGACCAGGACGATCATCCAGCCGGCCAGCGCCGAGCCGTCGAGCTGCGCGAGAAAGGGCGTGTAGGTGGCGGCGATGAGCAGATAGATCGCAGCGTGGTCGAAACGCCGCAAAATCCATTTCACCGGCGAAGTCACCGGCCATAGATTGTAGGTCAGCGACACCGAGAGCACGGTGAGCAGCGACACGACATAGAAGGCGGCGGCGATGTATTCGCCCGGTCCGACCCGAAAGGCGGCCAGCGCCAGCAGCGCCGAACCGGCCGCGATCGCCAGCACGATGCCGACGGCATGGACGATGCCGTCGGCGATCATCTCGGCACGCGAATAGTGCCATCGTCCGACAAAGGGGATCTCGATCTGCGGCGGCGTCTTGATCATCATCGTCCTGCGTCAACCCTATCTGGGCAAGCGCCGGACAGTATTTCAAGCTTTGTTTGCGGTTTTGCGACTGCGGCGCTTCAGCGCGGCGGGGATTTGATATTACTCCGCGCTTATTCCTGCTTCAGCGGGCAGCGAGCGGCTTTTTCACGGCCTTCAGGAGGGCGCGCTGGATGATCTCGTTGCCGGCGACGACCGAACCGTTGTCGAGCATGTCCTGGCCGCCGTCCATGTCGGAGGCGAACCCTCCTGCTTCACGGATCAGCAACAGGCCGGCTGCGATGTCCCAGGGCGACAGGCCGACTTCCCAGAATCCGTCCATGCGGCCGGCGGCGACGTAAGCGAGATCGAGCGAGGCCGAACCCAGGCGCCGGACGCCGGAAACCTCGGCCATGACATTGCGTAATTCGATCAGGAAATTGCCATGCTGGCCACGCCCCAGATGCGGCACCCCGCAGCCGATGACGGTGTCGATGAGCTTGGTGCGGCCGGCGACACGCAGGCGGCGGTCGTTCATGAAGGCGCCGCCGCCGCGCTCGGTCGTATAGAGCTCGTCCATGGCCGGATTGTAGATCACGCCGGCCACGATCTGGCCCTGGCGCTCGAGCGCGATCGAGACAGCGAAAAGCGGAATGCCGTGCAGGAAATTGGTGGTGCCGTCGAGCGGATCGACGATCCAGCGGTGCTGGCTGTCATCGCCGGCGATCGTGCCGCGCTCTTCCATCAGGAAGCCGTAACCGGGCCGCGCCTTCGACAGTTCGGCAAAGACAATATCCTCGGCCTTGCGGTCGGCCTGGCTGACATAGTCGCCCGGTCCCTTCATCGAGACCTGCAGGTTCTGGACCTCGCCGAAATCGCGCGACAGCGAGCGGCCGGCCTTCATTGCGGCCTGGACCATGACGTTGAGAAGGGCTGAGCGTGCCATCGTAACTCTTCCTGCTGCCCGCGCTTTAACCTTTGTCCTGATGCATGTCGGTGACCCGAAACCTGGGCCACCTCTGGGCGACATGCATCAGTCGGCGCGGCGCATATAAGTGATTTCATTGGTGTCGACGACGATGCGTTCCCCCGCGCCGATGAAGGGCGGCACCAGCACGCGAATGCCGTTTTCCAGCACCGCGGGCTTGTAGGAAGAGGCCGCCGTCTGGCCCCTTACCACCGGGTCCGCTTCGGTGATGGTCAGCGTTACCTGGTCGGGGAGCGAAATGCCGATAGGCCTTTCCTCGTAGAGCTGGACCGTCACCATCATGCCGTCCTGCAGGAAAGCGGCGCGGTCTCCGACGAAGTCCTTCGCCAGCTCGAGTTGCTCGTAGCTCTCGGTGTCCATGAACACCAGGGCGTCGCCCTGCTCGTAGAGGAAGGAAAAATCCTTGAGATCGAGCCGGATCTGCTCGACCGTCTCTGCCGAACGGAAGCGCTCGTTCAGCTTTGTGCCGTTGATGAGGTTCTTCAATTCGACCTGGTTATAGGCGCCGCCCTTGCCCGGCTTGACGGTGTTGGTCTTGACGGCCACCCACAGGCCGCCATCGTGCTCGATGACGTAGCCGGGACGGATTTCGTTGCCGTTGATCTTGGCCATGATGATGTGATCCGGGAATGAGATGTTCGCAAGACAGCGATTTCGGGCCTCCAAGACCACAAATCGCCCGAAGAGGCAAGCTGGCGCTGATCGGGTGTCCCGTGGCGGCGGCTCAATCGAAGCGCACGATGGTGCCGCGTTGCGGCGTCTTGTCCTGCGAGAAATCGAGCATGACCTCGTCGACATAGCACCAGCCCCACGTCTCGGGCGGGTCGTAGGCCTCGATGACCGGATGGCCGGTCGCCCGGTAGTGGCCGGTGGCGTGACGGTTCGGAGAACTGTCGCAGCAGCCGACATGGCCACAGGTGCGGCACAGCCGCAGATGCACCCACCAGGAACCGGTCTTCAGGCACTCCTCGCAACCTTCGGCGCTTGGCGTTACCTCGAGGATGAAGCTGCCATGCGTGCATCGTTTGTCGGGCGAAGCCATTTCATTGCCTCCTTGGAGAAGCGATGCCGCGATATAAACCCTCAACCGCTCTCATCGAAACCGCGGCGACCGCTTCGGTAATGATATCGAAGACTTTTGCCAGCCGACGGATCTGCGACGACCGCATGATAGCCATCTGCATGGAAAGATCGAGGTCACTTGCCTCGACGAGCATCGCGCGATGACTTCCGCTGGATTTCCGCTGATCGCGTCAGGGCAGGCGGTTTGCCTTCTGCAGTGCCTGCTTGGTCTGGTCGTCGCTCAATCCTTGCAGGAAATCGTCCATCTCGGGGTCGATGAGGCCGGCGCGGCGGGCGACGATGTACCAGGCGCCGGCAAGCACGAGGTCCGGCTCGGTGCCGATGCCTTGCATATAGAGTTTCGCCAGGCGGTTCTGGGCGGCGACATTGCCGCCTTCGGCGGCCTGCTTCATCCAGCCGAAGGCGGATTTCAAATCACGCCCGCCGCCGCGGCCCTCGATCATCCAGGTGGCGAGGTCGAGTTGCGCGGTGTCATAGTTTTGCCGCGCGGCCTGAGCCAGCAGGCGCCGGGCCTGGGCGTCGTCGCGCGATTTGCCGCCGACGCCGTTGGCATAGATCTGTGACATCGCATACTGGGCGTCGGCGAGGCCGGTCGCCGCGGCGCGCTCGTAATAGGTCACGGCCTTGGCGATGCCGGCGTCGCCGGGGTCCTGCTGGACCAGCATCTGCGCGAAATTGAATTGTGCCAGCCGGTTGCCCGCTTCGGCGGCGGCCTGCATCAGCGCATAGGCTTCCTTTTCGTCCTTTTTGACGTAGCGGCCGTCGAGCAGCATCAGTGCATATTGGAACTGCGATTCCGGCACCCCTTGCTCGGCGGCGGCTGCGTACCATTTCGCCGCTTCGGCCGCATTGAGGGGCACGCCCAGTCCGCGCGACAGGATCTCGGCCACCAGCGTCTGCGCCGCCGGGTCGCCGTTTTGCGCCCGCACCAGCGCGAGGTTGTAGGCGGTCTTGTAGAGTCCGCGCTGGAAAGCCCCGTAGGCCGCATCCGCCGGCTTGGCGCCGAAGCGGTCGGGATTGATCGCGTCGGCCGAAGGCAATGGCGCTGGCTCGGCGGTGGTGGCGGGCTGCGGCAACTGCTTTTCGATCGGCTTGTCGGTATGCACGCCGGCATCCGGCTTAGGGTGCGGCGAAGGAATCGTTTCGGCGGCAGCGGCCTGGATGATGACCGCAGCAAGCAGGGCCTGAAGGGGAAGCCTTGCCGAAGACACGTCAGTCCTCGAAACGCGGTGCGGTTTCGTCGAGCAGCGCATTGGCCCGCGCGATCGCCGCCTTGGGATCGACGCCGTCGGCGAACACCGCACTCGACAGGGCGACGAACTCGGCGCCCGTATCTGCGACGGTTTCGATCGAAGCGAGCTCCGATCCGGCCATGACAATGCAGGGGATCTGAATCATCTGCGCCCACCATTGTCCCAGCGCCAGGTTGCGCGGATGCGGATCGGGCTTGTTGTCGTAGCCGAAGCGGCCGAAGAAAATATAGTCGGGCCTGACTTCGCCGAGTTCGAGCGCGTCATCACGTGTCTTGGCGCCGCCGGCGCCGACCATCATTTTTGCCTGGAAATGCTCGACCGTCTCGGCGAGCTCGGCCTTGGAGACCTCGACATGAATGCCGTCGGCCTGGACACGCCCGGCGATGCGCGTATCGCCGGCAATGACGACCGCGATGCCGGCCGCCTGTGCCGCCGGTACGATTTCGGCGGCGAAGGCCTGGAAGGAAGCTTCGTCCATGTCGTTCTGCGGCAGGATGAGCGAGGCGACGTCGCCGCCCTCGAAGGCCGAGACGATACGGGCGGCCGGCACGCCAGATGGCGCGATCAGCACGATGCGGCAGCGATTGGGGGGCGTTGCGTCGTTCATGGTCTTCGATCCCGGGTTTCGCCTATGCCGGGCGAAGATGGTTGGATTGCGGCATAGAGCAAAGTGCCCGCTTTGAACAGGCGGGCAGGCGGGATCGCTATTTTTGACCGCCGAAGCGCCGGCGATTGGCGTTACTCGATCGGTTGCGCACCTGCCGCGGCAGGCCTTGGCTTCCACAATGTCCAGCCGAGATTCATGCCGGCGGCCGCGATCAGGATGGCGGCGGCGCCGACGAGTTGGCTGAGATGCAGGCGATGGCCGAATGCCGTGACGTCGACCAGGATCGCAACGATCGGGTAGATGAAGGACAGCGACCCCTGCAGGTGCGTCGGCAGCTTCTGGATGGCGCCGTACATCAGGATGTACATCAGACCGGTGTGGACGATGCCGAGCGTCGCCAGCATGGCCCAGCTCCTTGCGTCGGTCGGAAGATGCGAGAGATTGACGAAGGGGGCCAGCATCAACACGCCGACGCAGACCTGGACGAGCGCGATGAGATGCGGCGGCGTGCCCTTGAGCTTCTTGGTGACGATGGCGGCGACGGCCCAGAAGAAGGCAGCGGCCAGCGCCATGACGATGCCGGCGAAATAGTTGGTGCCGATATCGCCGGCGTCAGGGGCGGCCTCGACGATCAGCACCATGCCGGCGAAGGCGATTGCCAGCCAGGTCAATTTCGTCAGGGTCAGCCGCTCGCCCAAGAAGAGCGCGCCGAAGCCGACCAGCATGAAAGGCTGGGTATTGTAGACAGCGGTGGCGATCGAGATCGACGCGCGCGAGAATGCACTAAACAGCAGCAGCCAGTTGACGACGATAGCTGCGCCGCCGAGGGCCGCGATGGCGAAAACGCGAAGCGACGGCCTGTTGCGCAGCAGGCCGAGGCCGGCGCAGATGAAGAGCAGCGTCACCGCGCCGAAAGCGCAGCGCCAGAACACCACATCCATGATAGGCTGGCCGGACAGGACGACGAACCATCCGATCGTTCCCAGAATCGCCATTGCGGCGGACATTTCGATCGTCCCACGTGCTGTATCGCTCACGACAAATCTCCAGATCGTTGCTTGTGCATAATCTCATGCTGATCCTGGGCTTTCCACCCAATGAGAAAGGTGACATGGTTGTTTCACCTATTTAAAAGTAGGCAAAAATCCAGAAATCCTGAGAATGTGAAATGCTTGACGATCTCGACCGACGTCTCCTCGAAATCCTGGTGAAGGATGCGCGGACTTCACTGAAGGAGCTGGCCGGCCAGGTCGGGCTGTCATCGCCGAGCGTTTCGGAGCGGCTGAGGCGGCTCGAGGAGCGCGGGGTTATCAGGGCTTTCACCGTCGAGATCGACCCGCTGGCGCTCGGCTATACATTGCAGGCGATCGTGCGCATCAAGCCGCTGCCGGGAAAGCTGCACATCGTCCAGAAGCTGATCGAGGAGATCCCTGAGTTCGGCGAATGCGACAAGGTCACGGGGGACGACTGCTTCGTCGCCAGGCTGTTCGTGCGCTCGATCGGCGACCTCGACGGTATCCTCGATCGCATCGCCGACAAGGCCGAGACCAGCACCGCCATCATCAAGGCGCAGCCGATCCGGCGGCGGCCGCCACCGCTCGGCGCATGACCGGTCGGCCTTTCTTGACTCTGCTTGGCGGTGGTGGAAATGCGTGGCGGCTCCGCCAGTCAGGCATATGAACAACGAGGAAAGAACATGGCGCAGAATGTCTACGATCAGCCGGATTTCTTCGCAGGCTACAGCCAGCTCGGCCGGTCCATCCAAGGGCTGGACGGCGCCGCCGAATGGCCGGCGCTGCGCGCGATGCTTCCCGACGCCAGCGGCTTGCGAATCGCCGATCTCGGTTGCGGCTTCGGGTGGTTCTGCCGCTGGGCTCTTGAACACGGGGCCAAGGAGGTTCTGGGTCTCGACCTGTCGGAAAAGATGCTCGCCCGGGCGCGTGCCGCCGGCCCGGACGCCGGCATCGTCTACGAACGCGCCGATCTCGATGAACTCAGCCTGCCGCCGACGGCTTTCGATCTCGCCTACAGCTCGCTTGCCCTGCACTATGTCAGCGATGCCGCGCGGCTGTTCCAGACCGTGCACCGGTGCCTGGTCCCCGGCGGGCATTTCGTCTTCTCGACGGAGCATCCGATCTATATGGCTCCGACCCATCCCGGCTGGTCTGTCGATGCCGAAGGCCGCAAGACATGGCCCGTCGACCGGTATCTGGTGGAGGGACCGCGCAAGACGGACTGGCTGGCCAAGGGAGTTGTGAAACATCACCGCACCATCGGCACCACGCTCAACACGCTGATCCGGTGCGGCTTCACCATCGAGCATGTCGAGGAATTCCGTCCGACCGACGCGCAGATCGCGGCCAAGCCCGAACTGGCGGAAGAGCTCGAGCGGCCGATGTTCCTGCTGGTCTCGGCCCGGCGATAGGCAGAGCAGAATGGGCCGGCCTTGCTGTGGCGACGCCCACATTTGCTGTCGCTCCGCTCGGGAATCTGGGCTATTCAGGCGTTGACTCGCTTTCCCTCCAGACCAGTCCCTCCTCCATGTCAGGCCTGCTTTCCGATCCGTGGTTCTATGCGGCCGCCGTCCCGGCGGTCATTCTGGTCGGCCTGTCCAAGGGCGGATTTGGCGGCGCGGTCGGTTTCGTCGGCGTGCCGCTGATGGCGCTGACCATGCCGCCGGTGCAAGCGGCGGCCATCCTGCTGCCCATCCTATGCCTGATGGACATCGTTTCGGTATGGACATGGTGGGGCGTCTATAACAGGAAGATGCTGGTCGACATGATGCCCGGCGCGATGATCGGTATCGGTCTCGGTTGGCTGACGGCCGCACTGGTCACCGAGGAGGCCGTGCGGCTGATCGTCGGCGCCGTCGCCATCATTTTCGTGCTGCGCTGGCTCTATCTGAAGTACCGCCACGGCGCCGACCATGCGGCGCAGCCCAACCGCGTCGCCGCGGCCCTCTGGGGCACAGTCGCCGGCTTCACCAGCTTCGTCGCCCATGTCGGCGGCCCGCCCTTTCAGGTCTACGCGCTGCCGATCCGGCTCGACCCGAAGGTGTTGTCCGGCACGGCGGCGATCTTCTTTGCCGCCACCAACGCGCTGAAGCTCGTTCCCTATTTCGCGCTCGGCCAGTTCGACAGCACCAATCTGACCGCGTCGGCGGTGCTGATGCCGCTGGCGCCGCTATCCACCATCGCCGGCGCCTGGCTGGTGCGCCGCATGCGTCCGGAGATCTTCTATCCCTTCACCTATGCGACGGTGGCCGTCGTCGCGGTGAAGCTTCTGTGGGACGGGATCGCCGGCCTGATGTAGCCGGGACCGTTTTCGCCTGCCTCAGGCGACGCTCGGCACCATGCGCCTTGGTCGGCCGAGCGCCAGGGTGGCGCCAGCCGCCAACACAAGCCCCATGGCGGCAAGGACCGTGAAGTCGTCGATGGTCGGCTTCAGCACCATGTCGGCGATGATGATCAGCATTACCGCATAGTCGAAGCGCGCCGCCCGCAAGATGCGCTGGCCAGAGGCAAGGGCGGCCGGCGTCACGCCATCCCTGGCGATCATCGCGCCCATGTGGTCGGCGCTCGGCTTGAAGACGAACATGCCGATTGAAAAGGTGGTGGCGTAGCCGGCAAGGCCGATCAGGATCCACAGTTGCGAGAAGCCGACCCAGAACCAGCACATGATTAGCCCGAAGGCCAATGTCAGCATCGACATCGGCGCGAAGAAGCGGTTTCCCAATTCGCCCGTAGCCCGCATTGCCTGCAGCGTTCCCTGGATGTTTCCCGACCGATCGGCGAGCGTCGCCAGCACCATCAGCGCGAAACCGCCGCCGACCCATAGGGTCGCCGAAAGAATGTGCAGCAATTTAACGATCGAATACCAGTCCATGCTTCTCCCCGGCGCCTGATGTAGCGGAAGGAGCGAATCCTCGCCTGCCGCTTCGATGGCCAAGCGTTTATCGCCGCGCCTGTTTCGGAACGATGTCGTGAAAAAACCAGTTCTGTTTCAAGTGCCGGCTAACGTAAGGAGCCACTGATATTGCGAGCGCGCCATTCGGTTTTCTGCTATTATGAGGGGCGTCCGGGGGCGCGACATCGTCCAGAAACAGTGCCGATGCTAGTGCGCCCGCGCCGGGAGCCCGGTGGCGAGAGCAATCGCCTGACGATCAACCCTTTCCCGAACACGGGAAAGGCAACTCGGGGGAAAGATATGCAAGGGGTAGCACGGAATTTCTTCACGCTGGCCGTTATCTATGCGCTGTGCGGCATGGCGCTCGGCCTGTACATGGCGATCAGCCAGGACCATGGCCAGATGCCGACCCACGCCCATACGATGGTCGCTGGCTGGCTGATGTCGGCGGTCTTCGCCTTCTTCTATCACCTGTTTCCGGCGGTCGGACAGAAGACGGTTGCCGTCGTTCACTTCTGGCTGACCGCAATCAGCGGCATCGGCCTTTTGATCGGGCTCTACTTCCTGCTTGGCGGCGATGCCGCGATCGAACCGCTGGTGGCGGCGTCTTCGATGGGTTTCTACGCGGCCTTGCTGCTGTTTGCCTTCATTGCCTTGCCGGCGGTTTGGAAAACGGCCTGAGCCGAGGCTCGGCACATCCTTCAGGAACTGTGCTGTTACGGCACAGTGGCGCGGGGTTCGCTCAAAAAACATCGGCGCCGTTAAGGGTTCATTAAGCTTTACAGGCGTTTACTATGCGCATCCAGTGATCTGGATTCTTACCGAGTGGTTGGAGCCACTTTGTTTGACGCCTCCCTGTTAAACTCCTGAGAGCCGCCTTATCCGCGGCTCTTTTTTTGTCCGCTTTCCAGCGACACGGTCCGCACCGGATCACGTTAACCTTCTGTTAAACATGTGCTTGCCTTCACCCCGGACGAGGCGCATTTTCAAGCTTCAGTTATGTAGGGTTCCGGGTGTATCGGCAGTAAGCCGAATCGGCCGGTTGCAAGTGCAGGGGCGTATCGATGAACGAGCCTTCGAAGGGCAGCGCGAAAACCGTCAAGCTGGCGGAACGTCGGGTCTTTTCGCACTCCTTCAAACCGCTCTACCAGGAAGGCATGGGGCTAGTCGAACAGGCGGCGGAGTATCTCGACGGCAAGGGCCGGGCCGAGGCCAAGAAGCTGTCGCGGCTGGCGGCCACGCTCTATGCGGCCGAATCGATGCGGCTGACCACCAGGCTGATGCAGGTCGCCTCGTGGCTGCTTCTGCAGCGCGCCGCGAATTCCGGCGAGATGACCCGCGACCAGGTCGCATCGGAAAAGTCCAAGGTGCGCCTCGACACCGCCTCCGCCCATGACGAGGCGGCCGGCTGGGCCGAACTCCCCAAGGATTTCCTCGACCTCGTCAACCGGTCGCTGCGCCTGCAGGCACTGGTGCGCCGCATGGACGAGGAGATCTACGGCGCCGGCGCGGTGGTCGACATGCAGCCCATGAGCCGCCGGCCCAATCCCGTCTCGGACCAGATCAGCCTGCTCAACACGGCTTTCGCCCGAAACTGAACTATTCTGGAACGTTCCCGGTCAGCGCGTTACTGTTTCCGGTTTGTTCACATTTCGCTGGCATCGCTGTCTCCGGGAGATAGAGTAACCGGATGAGGGACGCGATTCGCATCATCGGTATCGATCCGGGGCTCAGGCGCACCGGCTGGGGTATTGTCGAAAGCCTCGGCAATTCGCTGCGCTTCGTCGCGTCCGGCACGGTGCGTTCCGAAGACAAGGCGGCGCTGGCGACGCGGCTGTGCCAGCTGCATGACGGGTTGGCTGAAATCCTGCATACGGCCATGCCGCATGAGGCGGCCGTCGAACAGACCTTCGTCAACAAGGATGCGGTGGCGACGCTGAAGCTTGGCCAGGCGCGCGGCATCGCCATGCTGGTGCCGGCACGCGCCGGCCTGGTCGTTGCCGAATATGCACCCAATGCCGTCAAGAAGGCGGTGATCGGCGTCGGCCATGGCGACAAGAAGCAGATCCACATGATGGTGAAGGTGCTGCTGCCGAAAGCGACCTTCGACACCGAACATGCCGCCGACGCGCTCGCCATAGCCATTTGCCACGCGCATCACCGGCAAAGCGTCGCCTATCGGATGGCACTTGCCGGTTGACGATGTTCTTGACTTGTTCCCTTGTCTGTCGTAGGTAATACTTTGAGGTATTACCATGCGCGTCACCACCAAAGGCCAAGTCACGATCCCCAAACAGATAAGGGATCACCTGGGTATCCGCCCGGGCTCCGAGGTGGAATTCGTGGCCACCGATGAGGGTGCTCGGCTTGTGGCCGTCAACGAGAATCTCCCCGAGGAGGAGAAATTGCGCAGGTTCAGTAATGTCCTTGACCGGATGGAGGGGACGTTGGATCTGGGTGGCATGACGACCGACGAGTATATGGAGTGGCTGAGGGGGCCGCGTGAAGATCTCGACGTTGATTGACACAAATGTCCTGATCGACGTTTGGGGGCCGGCCGGACCGCTGACAAAATGGTCGGCGTCTGCAATCGCCTCATGCCGCCGCGACGGCGACTTGGTGGTCAATACGATCATCTGGTCTGAACTGGCGCCGCTGATCGCCTCGGAGGCAGCGCTTCGAAAAGCGGTCGACATGCTCGAGATCGATCGCGAGTTTCTGCCCTGGGATGCGGCCTTCCTTGCAGGTGTGACGCATTCCCGTTATCGCCGTGCTGGTGGAATCCGCGAACGAACCTTGCCGGACTTCTTTATTGGCGCTCATGCGACCGTTGCCGGACATCGTCTTTTGACGCGCGACGCCGCGCGTTATCGCAGTTATTTCCCGGACCTTGACATCATTTCTCCTGAAACGCACCCATGAGGGCCTATCTTCCATGAAAGATTTGGCATGATCGGCAAGCTCAAGGGTACGCTCGACGAGATCGACGAGGACCACTGCCTCGTCGACGTGCATGGCGTCGGCTACGTCGCCTACTGCTCGGCGCGGACGCTGGCCGCGCTGCCTTCGCCCGGCGAAGTGGTGGTGCTGTTCATCGAGACCTATGTGCGCGAGGACATGATCCGGCTCTACGGCTTCCAGTCGGTGCTGGAGCGCGAATGGTTCCGGCTGTTGATGAGCAATGTGCAGGGCGTCGGCGCCAAGGTGGCGCTGGCAATCCTGTCGACGCTGGCGCCGGCCGACCTTGCCAACGCGATCGCGTTGCGCGACATCGCCATGGTTTCCCGGGCGCCGGGCGTCGGCAAGAAGGTGGCCGAGCGCATCGTTACCGAATTGAAAAACAAGGCGCCGGCCTATGCCGGTGCCGCGTCGGGCACGATCGGCTTGAAGCAGGAGCTCGGCGAAGGCGTGGCAGCCGCGCCGATCACAGACGCGGTCTCGGCCCTAGTCAATCTCGGCTATTCCCGCGACACCGCCGCCAATGCGGTGGCGGCGGCACTGAAGACGGCGGGCGAGGAGGCGGACGCGTCGAAGCTGATTCGCTTCGGGCTCAAGGAACTGGCGCGGTGAGCGCACGCTTGTCCGGTTCCCGGCCATATGCAAGGAAGGCGGCATGAGCCTTTCCCCCCGTCTGATCGCTCCGGAAAAACGCGGCGAGGATGCCGACCAGAGTTTGCGGCCCCAGACGCTTGACGATTTCGTCGGCCAGGCGGCGGTGCGGGCCAACCTCAAAGTGTTCATCGAGGCCGCCAAGGGGCGCAAGGAAGCGCTCGATCATGTGCTGTTCGTCGGGCCGCCAGGTCTAGGCAAGACGACGCTGGCGCAGATCATGGCGCGCGAGCTCGGCGTCAACTTCCGCTCAACCTCCGGACCGGTCATCGCCAAAGCCGGCGATCTCGCCGCACTCTTGACCAATCTCGAAGAAGGCGACGTCCTGTTCATCGACGAGATCCACAGGCTGAATCCTGCGGTGGAAGAGATCCTCTATCCGGCGATGGAGGATTTCCAGCTCGACCTGATCATCGGCGAGGGGCCGGCGGCGCGCTCGGTCAAGATCGACCTTGCCCGTTTCACCCTGGTCGCCGCCACCACGCGGCTCGGCCTGCTCACCAATCCGCTGCGCGACCGCTTCGGCATCCCGGTGCGGCTCAACTTCTACACGGTCGAGGAACTGGAGCAGATCGTGCGGCGCGGCGCACGCATCCTGCAAATGCCGCTCGGCGATGACGGCGCGCTGGAGATCGCGCGGCGCGCGCGAGGCACGCCGCGCATCGCCGGCCGGCTGTTGCGGCGCGTGCGCGATTTCGCTTCGGTCGCCGGCGATGGTCATGTGAACCGCTTGATCGCCGACGAGGCCTTGACCCGGCTGGAGGTCGACGCGCTCGGCCTCGATGCGCTCGACCGCCGGTATCTTTCGATGATCGCGCGCAATTTCGGCGGCGGGCCGGTCGGCATCGAGACGATCGCCGCCGGCCTGTCCGAGCCGCGCGATGCCATCGAGGACATCATCGAGCCCTATCTCATCCAGCAGGGTTTCATCCAGCGCACGCCGCGCGGCCGTGTGCTGACGGCCAATGCCTGGCGCCATCTCGGCCTCGACGCGCCGAAGGACCTGGCGCAACAGCAGATCAATTTGTTCCAGGAAGAATAGCGGCCCCCGGCGGCGGCGTTCGGGCCGGCGATCAAGCGTCCGCAACCGCTTTGCGGCGTGCGACCGGAGATATTGCTGATCGATCCCGGCGGCGTGGAGCAACGGCGCTCAGTGAAGCGACCGGATTACGTCCAGCACATCGGGTTCGGCCTTTTCGCCGTTGAAAGCATCGACAATGCCGAAAGCGCCGCCGTAACTCCACACCGACCAGGAGAAGCCATGCGCCTCGGCGCGCGCGATCATGTCCCTGACATAGGCGGCACGATAGCCGGACGGCACCACATAGGGATTGCCGTATTCCTGGCGGATCATGCCGAACTCGCCCAGCGTGACGTTTTCCGGCCTGATGCCGTTGGCCTTCGCCCAGGCATCGACGGCCTTGAACGGGGCGTCCATGAGACCAAGCAGCTTGGCGTCGGTGTCCATGCTGGCTACCTGCTCGTCGAGATAGGCAAGCAGCCCGCCCTGCCGCGCCCAAGGTGCCTCGGTCTTGATCCTGGCGCGGATGGCGTCGAGCGTGACGTCGAGCTCAGCCGGCGGCACCGCGGTCAGCGGGTAGGGCAGGCCGGTCACATAGGGAATGAAATCGCCGGCCCAGGTCGCGCCCTGATGGGTAAGCAGGAACGGATCGTAGGAATGGAAGGTCCAGATGACGTTGTCGTCCGGGATCGCCATCGGATCGATTTTTTCCAGCGACGACGCCGCGGAATAGCAGGCCCCGGTCAGCACAAGCGTCAATCTCGTCGCCGAAGAACGCGCCGCGGCGAACAACCTCTGCTGGCGTTGCGGCCACAGGCTGGTGCCGTCGGCGTCGCAGTCGACGATCGGTTCGTTCATCGGTTCGAAGGCCACTTGCGCCGGATCTTCCCCGGCGAGCGTGTGCGCCATCTTGCGCACCACCTCGACATAGGCATCGAATGTCACCGGGTTGTTCATCACCTCGGCCATGCCGATCTTGCGCCCACTGCCGGCGGGGATCAGATGCATGTCGACGACAACCTTCAGGCCGGCGCGGTTGATCATGCGGACAGAGTCCAGCACGCTGGCATAGAGATCCTCGCGCAAGGCCATCGTGTTTTCGGAAAGGAAGGGCGAAGGATCGACCGGCATGCGCAGGAAATCGAAGCCTGCATGCTTCAAAGCCTCGAGATCGTCGTCCTTGAGAAATTTGCGCCATTCCGGGTAGGGCAGGATGGCCTTGGCGTTGCCCCATTGGTCTTCGCCCGGCCAGGTTACCCACTGGTCGAGATTGAGCCCGCGCTTCATGGAGAAGGTCGCGGCCTGGCTCGGCCCGGCCAGAGCCATCACGACGAACAGAGCCATCACCACGAACAGCGCCGCCGCCAAGGTCTTGATCATCGCCGTCAACAGTGCCATCCGATGCCATGTCACGCGCGGCACAGGTGCCTTGCCGCGACTGAAAAAGGAAGCGCAATGGACGATCATGGTGAATCCGCGACCTTGCTGGCGGGGATTTCCGGTGCGCTGACGGCGTTCGGCCATCGGCTGATGGCGCGGGTCTACTATGCCGACACCGATTTCTCCGGCGTCGTCTACCACGCCCGCTATCTCGAATTCCTCGAGCGCGGCCGCTCCGACTATCTGAGGCTGAGCGGCGTCCACCACACCGAACTTGCCGATGGCAAGCATGGCGAAAGAATAGTCTGGGTGGTGCGTCGCATGGAGATCGACTTCCGCATCCCGGCCCGCATGGACGACATCCTGACGATCGACACCCGGACCGAGGAAATCTCCGGCGCGCGCATCTTCATGGCCCAGCAGCTCAAGCGCGGCGACGAGGTGCTGGTCGAGGCCAGGGTGGAGGCGGCGATCATAGGCGAGAATGGCCGGCCACGCCGCTTCCCCAGGGAGTGGATAGCAGCGTTCATACCCAAGGCGGGCTAAAAGGCCGACGTCGTTGGTATCGCCGGCGCCGGCTTGAAGCGCGGCAATGCGCCGCGTCTGGTGGACTAACCCATCCTTAACCATAACGGTTCATGAAGAGATTGGTGAAGATTGGCGCTATCCAGCGCCTTCCTTTCACCAACATTTGCCCCGAAAAGGCCGCGAAAGGCACGTTTTGGGGTTGTTCCGGTAGCTTCGCGCGAACCGACCACAAGGGATGCCAGGGGCCAGCCGCCAGCTTCGCCCGGAAATCTTAAGGACGTTACGATGGAAAATATCGCACTCGCCGAACCGGGCGCGCAATTGTCGATTTGGGCGCTGTTCATGCAGGCCAGCTGGGTGGTCAAGCTGGTCATGATCGGGCTGCTCTGCGCCTCGGTCTGGACCTGGGCGATTATCGTCGACAAGCTCGTATCCTATGCCCGCATGCGGCTGGCGCTGAACCGGTTCGAGCAGGTGTTCTGGTCGGGGCAGTCGCTGGAGGAGCTTTACCGAACGTTGGCCGACCGCAAGACATCGGGCATGGGCGCCATCTTCGTCGCCGCCATGCGCGAGTGGAAGAAGAGTTTCGAAAAAGGCGCCAAGACGCCGCTCGGCTTGCAAACCCGCATCGATAAGGCGATGGACCTGGCGCTGACCCGCGAGATGGAGAAGCTCGAAGGCCGCCTCGGCTTCCTCGCAACCACGGGCTCGGCGGCCCCGTTCATCGGCCTGTTCGGCACCGTCATTGGCATCATGACGTCGTTCCAGGCGATCGCCGGCTCCAAGAACACCAGCCTGTCGGTGGTCGCGCCCGGCATCGCCGAGGCGCTGCTGGCGACCGCCATCGGCCTGCTCGCCGCCATTCCGGCCGTCATCGCCTACAACAAGCTGTCATCGGATGCGAGCAAGATCGCGGTGCGCATGGAAGGGTTCTCCGACGAGTTCTCCGCCATACTCTCGCGCCAAATCGATGAAAAAGTAGCGCCGAAGGCCTGAGGAGTAAGCCGATGGGAATGTCCGTAGGCATGGCTGGACGCGGCGGACGCGGCCATAGGCGGCGCGGCCGCCATCATGGCCTCATCGCCGAAATCAACGTTACGCCGATGGTCGACGTGATGCTGGTTCTGTTGATCATCTTCATGGTCGCCGCGCCGCTTTTGACGGTCGGCGTGCCGATCGATCTGCCGGATACCCAGGCCAAGGCGATGAATGCCGACACCCAGCCGATCACCGTTTCGATCAATGCCGCCGGCCAGATCTATCTCCAGGAAACCGAAATCCCGATCGAGGAATTGGTGGCGAAGCTGCAGGCGATCTCGAAGACCGGCTATGACGAGCGCATCTTCATCCGCGGCGACAAGTCCACCGACTACGGCACGGCGATGAAGGTGATGGCCCGCATTTCGGCCGCCGGCTACAAGAATATCGGCCTGGTTTCACTGCAGGAACAGGATCAATAGACCCACTATGAGGACCGGCCTCACCACATCGGTGATCATGCATGCGGCGCTGATTGGCTTCGGCCTGTTCACGCTGTCGGCGCCGGCCGCGCTTCCGTCGGCCGACGTCGAGTCGGTCGCTGTCGACATCGTGCCGATCGAAGCCACTGCCCAGGTGCTGCAGGGCGACAAGAAATCCGTGGTGCATGAAAAGCCGGCGCCCTTGCCCACGCAGCGTCCCGATATCGTGCCGGATGCGCAGAAGGTCGGCGAGAACAGCGTCGATACCGACAAGCCGATAACGCCCGAGGCCAAGCCGAAGCCGGTCGACATGACGTCGGCTCCGCCGCCGGCGCCAACGCCGATCGAAAAGCCGAAGACCGAGGACGTGCCGAAGCCGCAGGAAAAGCCCAAGCCGACGCCGGCCACGGAAGTGGCTCCCGCGCCGCAGCCCAAGGAAGAGGTCAAGCCCGAGCCGGTCAAGCAGACCGAGCCGAAGCCGGCGCCGGCCAAGGAGCCGACGCCCGCACCGCCACAGGACAAGACCGCGGCCATCGAGCCGACGCCCGAGGTGAAGCCGGACGCGGTCGCCCAGGCGATCGCCAAGGACCAGCCTGACGATGCCCAACTGCCGGACTCCGCGCCTGCGCCTCAGGCGCGGCCGAAGCCGCAGCCGGCACAGGCCGAAAGCGCCAAGGCGCCGGAGCGCAAGGACGCCGACAAACCGGTCAAGGAGGCTTCATCCAAGCCGAAATCGGAGGACAAGCAGTTCAATTCCGACGAGATCTCGGCCCTGCTGGACAAGCAGAAGCCCTCCGGCGGCGGCGCCAAGCGTTCGACACAGCAGGCTTCGCTCGGCGGCGAGAAGGACCAGGGCCAGAAGCTGTCGAGATCAGAACTGGGCGCCCTGTCGGATCAGCTTGGCGGTTGCTGGACATTGCCGGCGGGGCTGGAGGGCTCGGAGAATTTCGTCGCCGTGGTCATGTTCAACCTCGACCCCTCGGGCAAGCTGGATGGCCGGCCCACCGTCGAGAAATCGAGCGGGAATCGCCAATTCGATGAAAGCGCCGTGCGTGCGGTTCAGAAGTGCAACATGGCCGGCCTTCAGGTTCCGGCGGGCAAACAGGACATCTGGGCCCAGGTCCGTGTCACTTTCGATCCGAGGGAAATGCTTGGCCTTTGAGGCCTGCCCTGCAGAATCAGTGAAGAGAAGCGAGAAGACATGAAATTCATCCTCAAGCCGCTCCTGATGGTCGCGACAATAGCGCTGGGCTCGATGGCCGGCGCCGTCATGCCTGCGTGGGCGCTCGTCGAGATCAACGTCAACAAGGGCAATGTCGAGCCGCTGCCGATCGCCATCACCGATTTCCAGTCGGGCGATGGGCTTGGCGCGCAGATTTCCGGCATCGTCACCGCCGACCTGAAGCGCTCGGGCCTGTTCGCACCGATCGACAAAAGCGCCTTCATCGAGAAGATCGCCAATCCTGACGCAGCGCCTCGCTTCGACGACTGGAAGGTGATCAATGCCCAGGCTCTGGTCACCGGCAGCGTCAGCAAGGAGGCCGACGGGCGCATCCGCGCGCAGTATCGGCTGTGGGACACGTTCGCTGGACAGCAGATGTCGGGCGAACAATTCTTCGCCAACGACGCCAATCAACGACGCGTCGCTCACATCATCGCCGACGCCATCTACGAGCGGCTGACCGGCGAGAAGGGCTATTTCGACACGCGCGTCGTTTTCATCGACGAGTCCGGCGCCAAGAATGCGCGCAAGAAGCGCCTCGCCATCATGGACCAGGACGGCGCCAATGTGCGCTATCTCTCGGACGGCAGGGCGATCGTCTTGACGCCGCGCTTCTCGCCGAACCGGCAGGAAATCACCTACATGTCCTATGAGAGCGGCCAGCCGCGGGTGTATCTCCTGCAGATCGAGACCGGCCAGCGCGAACTGGTCGGCAATTTTCCGGGCATGACGTTTGCGCCGCGCTTTTCGCCGGATGGCCAGAAGGTGATCATGAGCCTGCTGCGCGACGACGGCAATTCCAACATCTTCGCCATGGACCTCAGGAGCCGCTCGACGACCCGGCTCACCAACTCGACCGCCATCGACACTTCGCCTTCCTATTCGCCCGACGGCAGCAAGGTGGTGTTCACCTCCGACCGCGGCGGACGCGCGCAGATCTATGTGATGGGCGCCGACGGTTCGGGCCAGACCCGCATCTCCTTCGGGGACGGGGTCTATTCGACGCCGGTGTGGTCGCCGCGCGGCGATCTCATCGCCTTCACCAAGCAGACCGGCGGCGAATTCCAGATCGGCGTTATGAAGACCGACGGTTCGGGCGAGCGCATCCTGTCATCCGGCTTCCAGCAGGAAGGACCGACCTGGGCGCCGAACGGCCGCGTGCTGATGTTCTTCCGCGATTCCGCCGGCGGCCCGAAACTGGTTTCTGTCGATCTCACCGGCCGCAACGAGCAGTCGATCCCGACCGCGAACTTTGCCTCCGATCCGGCCTGGTCGCCGCTGCTGGAGTGAGAGGAATTGGAGAAATGAAGAAATGAAGAATTGAGGGATGGAGAGAGAAGCGGGTTACATCAAGCGCGCGAAGGATTTGGATGTCTATAGGCACGCTTATGGGGTTTCCCTCGACGTCCACAAGGCCACGCTTGTTTTTCCGAAAATGGAACAATACGCGTTGGCTGACCAAATGTGGCGATCCAGCAAGGCGATCTGTGCCAATCTGGCTGAAGGATTTGCCAAACAGACCCATTCCAGGCCCGAATTTGCGCGTTTCATTTCGATGGCCATGGGATCATGCAGCGAAGTAGAGACGTGGATTTCGTATGCGTTCGACCTTGGCTACATCACCCACGCGCAGCACGATGAATGGCTGCAATCCTATGTCCATATCTATGGAATGCTGGTGAATCTCAGGAAGAAGTTGAAATGACCCTTTTCCTCATTTCTTCAATTCCTCAATTCTCCATTTCCACCTCTTTGTCGCGTTTTAGCCGCATTTCCGCCTAGGGTCCGCGCCAACTGTGGCCCGGATCAAAGGACTGCGGACGGGCGGCCTAAACCAAATTTTAACCGTGTTTCTTGAATGCCGGTTAACCCAAACGTGGTTACTGGGTGATCAACGAAATCACTCGAATGCGAAGGAGAGGCGGCATGAGCCGTATCGCAGCACTTACCAGAAATCCCGTCATGATCGCGCTGGTGGCGATGCTCGCCATTGCCGGTTGCGCTTCGAAGAAGACGCCCAACAGCGCCGCCGATCTCGGCCTCAACGGCGCCGGTGCCGCAACGCCCGGATCGGCGCAGGACTTCACCGTCAATATCGGCGACCGCATCTTCTTCGATACGGACTCCTCCTCGATCCGCGCCGACGCCCAGACGACGCTGTCGCGCCAGGCGCAGTGGCTGAACCAGTACAAGCAGTATGCGATCGTCGTTGAAGGCCATGCCGACGAACGCGGCACGCGCGAATACAATTTGGCGCTCGGTGCCCGCCGCGCCGCCGCCACGCGCGACTTCCTGGTCTCCAAGGGCGTCTCTGCCAACCGCCTGAAGACCATTTCCTACGGCAAGGAACGGCCGGTCGCGGTTTGCGACGACATCTCCTGCTGGTCACAGAACCGCCGCGCGGTCACCACGCTCAGCGGCGCCGGTTCCTGACATTTTTCGCGCGTCGAGCGACGCGCGAAAAACACGACGGCAAAAATGCAACACAGGCTTGCGAAAGGCGGCTGAAAGGCCGCCTTTTTCATGTTTGGTCCCTTCAAACAAAATTTGGCCGAAGTCTCGCGTCCTGCTATGAGCCGAGGGCGCTTGGCTGGTCCCATACCGATTGGAAGGCGCGAACAAGCTAACGACACGGCGAGAGGCATATGCATTTGAGATCAGTTCTGAGCGGCACGCTTGCGCTGCTGCTCCTTTCAGGCGTCACCGCGATGGCGGGTGGCTTAGGGACTGATGGCACGGGACAGCCAGCCGACAGCGGCTTCTCGTTCCATCTGCCCAGCATCGAGTTGCCTGGCGTTTTCAGCGAAAAGAAGAAGTCGGACCAGGTTCAGTTCGCGCAGCAGTCGACTGGCACAGGCGCCACCGGGCTCGAGGACCAACTGCGCCAGATGAACGGCAAGATCGAGGAACTGAACTTCCAGATCCTGCAAATGCAGGAGCAGATCCGCAAACAGCAGGAAGACAACGAGTTCCGCTTCCAGCAGCTCGAAGGCGGTACGCGGGGTGCGCAGCAGCCGGCCGGGCAGAAGAAGTCACAGGCCGCGCCCGCCGACAGCGATGACAGCGTGGCCGAGGCGCCGGCCACGCAACCGCCCGCGGAGGCCGACAATCGGGCAGCGGCCGGCCAGTCGGCTGGCGGCGGCCAGAGCGTCGAGGACGTCATCGTCGAATCCTCTGACGGTGATCCGGGCAAGGTGATCCCCGGAACGGGAGCGCCCGAAAAGACCTTCGGCAGCATCACCGTCGACAAGAACGGCAATGTGGTCGATGCCGGCGGCAGCACGCAGGCGACCGCACCGGCGCAGGATGTCGCTCCAGCCACCGGCGCTCCGGCCAAGAGCGGCAAGTCCGACGGCACGGTGGTTGCGGCGCTGCCTTCCACGAACGATCCCGAGGAGCTCTACCGCAACTCCTACCAGTTCATCCTTTCGGGCGACTACGGCACCGCCGAACAGGGTTTTCGCGACCACATCGCGCGTTTTCCCCGTGACGCGAAAACGGCGGATGCGCACTATTGGCTGGGCGAATCGCTGCTTGGCCAGCAGAAATACCGCGATGCCGCGGAGGTCTTCCTCGCCGCCAGCAAGGACTATCCCAAGGCCAAGAAGGCCCCCGACATGCTGCTGAAGCTCGGCGTGTCGCTGGTCGGCCTGAAGCAGCACGACGTGGCCTGCGCCACCTTCAGCGAGGTCGGCAAGCGCTACCCCGACATTTCCAACACGCTCAAGGAGCGCGTGAAGCAGGAAAAGGCCCTGGCGGCGTGCTAGCCCTTCTCCTGCCTGCCGTTGCCTTGCCCTCGGAGCCGTGTTCGGGCGACATGCATTGATGCTCGACACCGAGCCTGATCTTTCGAAAGACCTTTTTTCGCACATCGACTTTACCAGCGGCGCCGTTGCGGCCGTATCCGGCGGCAGCGACTCGACCGCCCTACTTCTCCTTCTCAAACGACATCTCGACCGAACCGCGCCGTCCGCGAAGCTGCTGGCGGTGACGATCGACCACGGTTTGCGGCAGGGCGCGGCGGCCGAAGCGGAAGCGGTGGCCAGGCTTTGCGCCGCGCACGCCATCGCGCACCGCATCGTCGCCTGGTCCGGACGCAAGCCGTCGACCGGGCTGCCGGCCGCCGCGCGGGAGGCTCGCTACCGGCTGCTGGCCGAGGCGGCGCGGGAGGAAGGCCTCGGTCTGATCGTGACCGGTCATACGGCGGACGACCAGGCCGAGACGGTGCTGATGCGGCTAGTCCGAGGCAAGGGCGCCCGCGGCCTTGCCGGCATGGCGCCGGTCACCTTGCACAACTGGCACGAATGGATCGTGCGGCCGCTCCTTGGCATTCGGCGCGCGGCTTTGCGCAACTTCCTGCGGCGCGAGCATGTCGGCTGGGCCGAGGATCCGACCAATGCCGACGCGGCCTTCGAGCGACCGCGCATGCGCGCGGCACTGGCCGGCGCTGACGGTGCGCAGCGCATCGATGACGCATTGACGCTGGCGGCGCGCGAGAGCGAGGCGCGCAGCCGGCTTGGCATCCGCGCCGCGGATTTAATCGCGCGCTTCGCCAGCCAGCCGGCGCCGGGTCTTGTCCGCCTCGATCCGACCCTGCTTTCGGCCGGCGACGATCCGGCGGCCGTCTATGCGCTGCGCATCCTCCTCGCCATAAGCGGGGGCGTTGCGTTTCTGCCGGACCAGGCGCGATGCGAGGCGCTGTTCGGTAGGCTGAAGGCTGGATTTCTTTGCGCCACATTGTCGCGGACGGTGGTCGATTCCAGGCGCGCCGGCATCTTTCTGCGCCGCGAGACGCGAGGCTTGCCGCCTGTAGTCGCGGCCACCGGCGGGCTGCTCTGGGACGGCCGCCGGAACATCACGTTGGACGACGGCGGCAGTGCATTGTTGATCGCGCCGTTCGGGGCAGCGGCGGCGAAGCGTCTGGCAGTCGCGGAAGGCGAGACGCCGCGCAGCCTCGTGCGCGCCGCCCTGGCCTGCGAGCCGGCATCGCGGCAAGCCGTTGAAAACCCTGGCCTGCCTCAGGGTGGGCAGGCGTCGCCGGGGTTCACGGCACAGGCCGTCGTCGCCCCCTTTGTCCGTTTCCTGCCGTCCTTCGACCTGGCGCCGGCGCGGGTCGTCGCCGAATTGATCGGCGCACCGTTGCCTCCCGCCCTGCCTTTCAAGCGGCCATAGCGCCGGTCGGTCATGGGCGAAAGCTTAACCCACACGTGCTGTTCTGCTTGGCAAGGGGGGGGCGCTCTCCCTATGTTAGGCTCAAGTTTCCTCTCACGACGCGTGTCCGCCCGCGGACGCCAACGGGACAATTGATGAATCCGAACTATCGCAACCTCGCGCTCTGGGCGATCATAGCGGTCCTGCTCATCGCCCTCTTCAATCTGTTCCAGACGCCGCAGACACGTGGGGCTTCGAGCGATGTACCTTATTCGCAGTTCCTGCAGGATGTCGCGGCGGGCCGGGTCAAGACGGTGACCATCGCCGGCGCCCGCATCTCCGGCACCTACACCGACAATTCGAGCGGCTTCCAGACCTATTCGCCCGGCGATCCGTCGCTGGTCTCGCGGCTTGCAGGACAAGAACGTCACCATCAATGCGCGGCCGGAGACCGACGGTTCAAACTCGCTGTTCGGGTACCTGATCTCGTGGCTGCCGATGATCCTGATCCTCGGCGTATGGATATTCTTCATGCGCCAGATGCAGTCCGGCTCCGGTCGTGCCATGGGCTTCGGCAAGTCGAAGGCCAAGCTTCTGACCGAGGCGCATGGCCGCGTCACCTTCCAGGACGTCGCCGGCGTCGACGAGGCCAAGGAAGACCTGGAGGAGATCGTCGAGTTCCTGCGCGATCCGCAGAAATTCCAGCGGCTCGGCGGCAAGATCCCGCGCGGCGTGCTCTTGGTCGGCCCTCCGGGAACCGGTAAGACGCTGCTCGCCCGCTCGGTCGCCGGCGAGGCAAACGTGCCGTTCTTCACCATTTCGGGTTCGGACTTCGTCGAGATGTTCGTCGGCGTCGGCGCCAGCCGCGTGCGCGACATGTTCGACCAGGCCAAGAAGAACGCGCCCTGCATCATCTTCATCGACGAAATCGACGCGGTCGGCCGTCACCGCGGCGCGGGTCTCGGCGGCGGTAATGATGAGCGCGAGCAGACGCTGAATCAGCTGCTGGTCGAGATGGACGGCTTCGAGTCCAACGAAAGCATCATCCTGATCGCCGCCACCAACCGGCCCGACGTGCTCGACCCGGCGCTGCTGAGGCCCGGCCGTTTCGACCGCCAGGTGGTGGTGCCGAACCCCGACATCGTCGGACGCGAGAAGATCCTGAAAGTGCATGTGCGCAACGTGCCGCTGGCGCCCAATGTCGACCTCAAGGTCGTCTCCCGCGGCACGCCGGGCTTCTCCGGCGCCGATCTGATGAACCTCGTCAACGAGGCCGCCCTGATGGCGGCGCGGCGTAACAAGCGCCTCGTGACCATGGCCGAGTTCGAGGACGCCAAGGACAAGATCATGATGGGCGCCGAGCGCCGCTCCTCGGCCATGACCCAGGCCGAGAAGGAGTTGACCGCCTATCACGAGGCCGGTCACGCCATACTGGCGCTCAACGTGCCGTCGGCCGATCCGCTGCACAAGGCGACAATCATTCCGCGCGGCCGCGCGCTCGGCATGGTCATGCAGTTGCCGGAAGGCGACCGCTATTCGATGAGCTACAAGTACATGATCTCACGGCTTGCCATCATGATGGGCGGCCGCGTCGCCGAGGAGTTCAAGTTCGGCAAGGAGAACATCACGTCGGGCGCTTCCTCCGATATCGAGCAGGCGACCAAGCTGGCGCGCGCCATGGTCACGCGCTGGGGCTTTTCCGACAAGCTCGGCCATGTCGCTTATGGCGACAACCAGGAGGAAGTGTTCCTCGGCCATTCGGTGGCGCGCACGCAGAACATCTCGGAAGAAACCGCGCAGATCATCGACGCCGAGGTGCGGCGCCTGATCGACGAGGCCTATTCGACCGCGAGGTCGGTGCTGACCAAGAAGAAGAAGGAATGGATCGCGCTGGCGCAGGGCCTGCTCGAATACGAGACGCTGTCGGGCGACGAGATCAAGCAGCTGATCGCCGGCGAGAAGCCCGCGCGCGATCTCGGCGACGACACGCCGCCGAGCCGTGGTTCGGCCGTGCCGAAGTCGGGCCGCCGCAAAAAGGGTCCCGAGCCCGAGGGCGGCATGGAACCGCAGCCGTCGAGCTGAACTCGGCCAAGAACAAATTGAGAAACGCCGCGGTTCGACCGCGGCGTTTTTGTTTGGGGCAGGCTGCTGAGTTTCTCCGTGGCCTGCGCCTGCAAGGTTGGTTAGGCGATTGGCGGAAGCCGGCGTGGCAGCAGCCAATCTTCCCACTTTGTGGAAGATGCCGGGCAGCTCAGCGGGGGCAGCGTCCGCCGACAAATCGAGTTAGGCCTTCCGGGCTGCGGGGAAGGATCTCTCTTGCCGTTCGACGATTCCTCGAGCCACCCTCGCCCAGCTTTTCGTGAATGCGAGGCAACCTGGCCGGGAGCAGGCAACGATCCTTCGTGCCCCCCCTCTGGCCTGCCGGCCATCTCCCCCACGAGGGGAGTTTGCAGCGTCGCCGGCAACGCGCCTCTCGTCAGCGGGGATTCCTGCTGAAGCTGCCGGCAAAAAAGCCCGCGAACCCTGCGGCTCGCGGGCCTTACTTTCCTCAAATAGTGCTGTCGCTCAGCTCTTCAGCTTGGCATTGCACAGGCTGTAGAAGCCGCCGCCCTTCTGGATCCACTTCAAGCCGCCAAGCGTGTTGGCGTCCTTGTTGGCATAGTACTGCTGGAGGCAGGTATGCATGCGGGCCTTGGCCGGGGTTTCGGTGGCGAATTTCGGCGAGATTGCGGTCGGGAAACTCACGCCCTTCGGCGCAGCGACAGTCGGCTTTGCCGGCTCCTTGGTGTAGGTCGCCTCTGTTGGAGCCGGGACGGTGTCATCGTCCGAGGCGCTGGCGCCGCATTCGGCCTTCCGGAAGTCGTTCCACTTCATGCCGTTGAGCGTATTGGCGGTCTTGGCAGCCTGGTACTTGCTGCTGCAGTCGGCCATGCTCAGGCCCTTGCCCGAGCTGTCGGTCGCCGCAGCCGTGGTCGCCGCCTTGGTGGTCGCCGGTTTGGTGGCGGCGGCAGCGGATGCGCCGGCGGCAGCGGACGCGCCGGTGGCGCATTCGCTCTTGCGGAAGTCGTTCCACTTCATGCCGTTGAGCGTGCCGGCGGCCTTGGCCGCCTGGTACTTGGTGCTGCATTCCTTTGCGGTCAGGCCTTTGGCTCCGTCGTCGGCGGCGGCCGCAGCCTTGGTCGCCTTGGCCGGCTTCGTATCGGCCGCCTTGGTGTCCGCTGCCTTGGCGTCGGGCTTGGCTGTCGCGGCGGCATCAGTGCCGCACTGCGCCTTGCGGAACTGGTTCCAGGTCTGGCCGGCAAGCGTCCCCGCGTCCTTGGCCGCGTTATACTTCGTGCTGCACTCGGCCATCGTCAGCGCGTTGGCTGGCGCGGCCAGGAATAACGTCGCGACCGCAAGGCCGGTCAAAGTGGCAAGTCGGTGGATGAGCATAGCGTTTCTCCGTTGCAGCAGCCCATTATACGTCCCAGCAAATCAATAACGCTCAACGGTCGGTTGCGCCAGATGCTAAGTGGCGTATACATCGCCGAAACCCGGCTTCGGCCGGCAAGGTGATGAAATCGTTGCCTGTTGCCGGGTGGAAGACAAGAATTTGTGGGTAAATCCATGTCGAATGGTCCACAGGCATGGTATATTGTGGCGAGGCAGGCAGCGCCATCACGCTAGGTTGCGCCAGTCTGTGTGCAATGCACAACAAGGGTTTTCTAAAGGATTGGTAACAGATAATCACGAAATGTGATCGTAGTGCGCCGGCCAATTATGGCATGACGTACCGGGCAAGAACCACCGGGGACACTGACTAGCATGGCAGGAAATTATTTCGGCACGGACGGTATTCGCGGGCGCGCCAACAAGTTTCCAATGACGGCGGAAATCGCGATGAGGGTCGGCATGGCGGCCGGCCTGTCCTTCCAGCGCGGCAGCCATCGTCACCGTGTGGTGCTCGGCAAGGATACCAGACTTTCCGGCTACATGATCGAGAACGCCATGGTGGCGGGCCTCTGCGCCGCCGGCATGGACGTGTTCCTGCTCGGCCCCATCCCGACGCCGGCGGTCGCCATGTTGGTGCGTTCGCTGCGCGCCGATATCGGCGTCATGATCTCGGCCTCGCACAATCCTTATTACGACAATGGCATCAAGCTATTCGGTCCCGACGGCTACAAGCTCTCCGACGAGATCGAAGAGCGCATCGAGAGCATGCTGGACAAGGATATCGAACTGGCACTCGCCGATTCCGACGGACTTGGTCGCGCCAAGCGCGTCGATGGCGTGCATGACCGCTACATCGAGTTTGCAAAGCGCACCTTGCCGCGTTCGATGTCGCTTTCAGGTTTGAGGATCGTCGTCGATTGCGCCAATGGCGCCGCCTACAAGGTTGCCCCCGAGGCGCTTTGGGAGCTGGGCGCCGAAGTGGTGGCCATCAATGTCGAGCCCAACGGCTTCAACATCAACAAGGAATGCGGCTCGACCCATCCGGCAGGCCTGCAGAAGAAAGTGCACGAGGTGCGCGCCGACATCGGCATCGCGCTCGACGGCGATGCCGACCGTGTCGTCATCGTTGACGAGAACGGCGCGATCGTCGACGGCGACCAGATCATGGCAATGATCGCCGAGTCCTGGCACCAGAGCGGACGGCTTGCCGGCGGTGGCGTCGTTTCGACGGTCATGTCCAATCTCGGCCTCGAACGCTTCCTCGGCGACATGAAGCTGCAATTGCACCGCACCAAGGTCGGCGACCGCTATGTCGTCGAGCATATGCGCGCGCACGGGCTCAATGTCGGCGGCGAGCAGTCGGGCCACATCGTGCTGTCGGACTTCTCGACCACGGGCGACGGCCTGGTTTCGGCGCTGCAGGTGCTGGCCTGCATCAAGCGGCAGGGCCGGCCGGTCAGCGAATTGTCGAAGAAGTTCGAGCCGGTGCCGCAACTCCTCAAGAACGTCCGCATCGCCGGCGGCAAGCCGCTCGAGGAAGCTCCGGTCAAGGCTGCGATCGAGGACGCCCGTCAACGCCTCGGCAAGGCGGGGCGGCTCGTCATCCGGCCGTCCGGCACCGAGCCGCTGATCCGTGTCATGGCCGAGGGCGACGACCCGCAGCTGGTCGAGGCCGTCGTCAACGACATCGTCGAGGTCATCTCGGAAACACGCAGCGCCGCCTGATCTCAGGTGCATTCGGAGGGCCGACGCCGCTCTGATTGCTTAGAAGCCCGCCCGTGCGGCGGGCTTTTGTTTGCCTGCGAAACTGGCTCGAGACACGTGGAACCATCCGAATTCCTCAAATGCTCGAGATTCGTGGTTAATAGACAGGGTTAAATGCCTTTTAACCTTTGCAATTCATTATCCACGCCTGAAAGCCAATCTCATTCGGACGCGACCGCTGTTCCGAGGGTTTCTAGGGGTGACAAGCATGTTCAATACAGCAAGAAAGGTCCTGTTCGCCGCGATGTTCGCGGGCCTGGCATGGCCGGTGTTCGCGGCCGACCTTCCGGAGCCGGTGGTCGAAGAGGCGCCGCCGCCGGTATACGAGCAGCCAGTCGATGTCGGCGGCTGGTACATTCGCGGCGATCTCGACTACCACAAGTCGAAAGTGCGCGGCATCGATTACACGACCTACACCATCGATCCCTGTAATTGTAACGTCATTCCCGGCGACAGGAGCTTCGATTTCGGCAAGCTCAAAGGCGGCTTCTCGCTCGGCGCCGGCGTCGGCTACAAGATCAACGATCATTTTCGTACGGATTTGACGGCCGATTACTGGTTCAAGTCGAACTTCGACGGCGGAACCTCGGACGCTTTCTCGACGTCGACTGAAGTGTCGAAAATGAGCGCCTTGCTGCTGCTGGCCAACGCCTATGTCGATCTCGGCACCTATCACGGCATCACGCCCTATGTCGGCGCCGGCATCGGCGGCGCGCATGTCAGATGGGACGATGTCAGGGACCCGAACACCACCGAGTTCAACCCCGGTGCGAAAAGCTGGCGCTTTGCATACGCGCTCATGGCCGGCGCTTCCTACTGTCTGACCGACAAGCTGATCCTGGACGCGGGCTATCGCTACAGCCACATCCAGGGCGGCCGCATGTTCGAGTGGGATATCAGCAGCGCCGGGCCGGGCTTCGACCGCGGCATCGACACGCATGAGGTGCGCGGCGGCCTGCGATACCAGTTCGGCGGCAACAACGGTTGCGCCGCGCCGACGGTGGCCTATCAGCCCGAACCCGAGCCGATCTACACCAAGTAACATCCGACCATCCAACGGTCCGAAACCGCCCGGCATCAGCCGGGCGGTTTTCGCTTGTCTGGCTGCCCGAAAATCATTCGCTAACGCTCTGTTAGCCTTAACCCCGACTTAACCACTATGGTTAACAATGCTTCCTGAAACGATGGCTGCCGTCTGGTGGCGCCGAAATCGGGAGCAGGGGATCATGAAACTCACATCGCGTATGGCGCCGGTGCTTGCCACATTCGCCATCATGCCGCTGACGCCTGCGCTGGCCGCCGACTATGATCCCCCGGTCTATGTCGACCAGGCGCCCGACTACGTGCCGGTCGAGGTCGGCTCGGGCTGGTATCTGCGCGGCGATGTCTCCTACCTGGTAGAGAAGAGCTTCAAGAATGAGGATTTCGCCTTCACGCCGGCGAGCTTCGACAACGAGGAAGACCCGGTCTTCGCCAGCATCGGCTTCGGCTACCACTTCAACGATTATCTGCGTGCCGATCTCAATCTGGGTTACCTGCCCGGCAACAAGATCGGCATTGGCTATGACGATTCAGCGACCGCGGCAGAGGCGACCCTGGCGTCGGCGTCCCTGAAGAATTATGCCTTTTCAGGCATGCTCAACGGCTATGTCGACCTTGGAACCTATGTCGGCATAACACCCTATCTCGGCGCCGGCATCGGCATCGTCAGGAGCACGCACAAGCTCTCGGCGAGCTATTTCACCGACAATGGCGATCCAACCGACGACTTCGGACTGAGTGACGACAAGACCAAGTATTCCTTCGCTTACACGCTGAATGCCGGCCTTGCCTATCAGGTGTCGAAGAATGTTTCCGTCGATCTCGGCTATCAGTATTTCTCGGCGCCCGACGCCGAATATGTGACGGCCGAGAGCCTGACCTCGTTTCCGGTCCACAAGGGAATCAGCAATCATCAGGTTAAGCTCGGGCTACGCTACGATCTCTGGTAGTAGGCTGGCATACATGAACCCTGGCGGCGGATCTCTTCGGTCCGCCGTTTGCGTTTGAAGCTCACGAGATCCTGATCGCGGATCGCCAGTGTCCTGCCCGCGACAAAAACTTTCCCCTTGACGCCCGAAGCCCGAGCGCATATCGCCGTCCGTGGGCCACCCCTCCCCAACGAGGGGCCACTATCTGGAAGGATAGACCACGATGACGACGCATACGAAGCCCGGATTCCGTCCGGCAAACCCCAATTTTTCCTCAGGTCCCTGCGCGAAACGTCCCGGCTGGTCGGTCGAGGCGCTGAAAGCTGCCGCGCTCGGCCGTTCCCATCGCGCCAAGATCGGCAAGACCAAGCTCGAACAGGCGATCGCGCTGACGCGCGAAATTCTCCAGGTTCCTGCCGACTACCGCATCGGCATCGTGCCGGCGTCCGACACAGGCGCCGTCGAGATGGCGCTTTGGTCGCTGCTGGGCGAGCGCGGCGTCGACATGGTCGCCTGGGAGAGTTTCGGCTCCGGCTGGATCACCGACGTGGTCAAGCAGTTGAAGCTTGCCGATGTGCGCAAGCTCGAGGCCGGTTACGGCGAACTGCCGGATCTCGGCAAGATCGATTTCGACCGCGACGTGGTCTTCACCTGGAACGGCACGACCTCGGGCGTGCGCGTGCCGAACGGCGATTTCATCCCGGCCGATCGCAAGGGTCTGACCATCTGCGACGCGACATCGGCCGCCTTCGCGCAGAAGCTCGACTTCGAGAAACTCGATGTCGTGACCTTCTCCTGGCAGAAGGTGCTGGGCGGCGAAGGCGCGCATGGCATGCTGATCCTGTCGCCCCGCGCCGTCGAGCGGCTGGAGAGCTATAAGCCTGCATGGCCGCTGCCGAAGATCTTCCGCCTGACCTCGGGCGGCAAATTGATCGAAGGCATCTTCAAGGGCGAAACCATCAACACGCCGTCGATGCTGTGCGTCGAGGACTATCTCGACGCGCTCAGCTGGGCGAAATCGATCGGGGGCCTCGATGCGCTGGTCGCCAGGGCCGACGCCAACGCGGCCGTGCTCGACCGTTTCGTCGCGAAATCCTCCTGGCTTGGCCATCTCGCCGTAGAGCCGGCGACGCGGTCGAACACGTCCGTCTGCCTGTCCTTCACCGACGGACAAGTCGCTGCACTCGACGCCGACGCACAGGCGGCCTTCGCCAAGGGTCTGGTTTCAGCGCTCGACAAGGAAGGTGTCGCCTATGACATCGGTTCCTATCGCGACGCGCCGCCTGGCCTGCGCATCTGGTGCGGCGCAACGGTCGAGACCTCCGATCTCGAAGCTCTGCTGCCCTGGCTCGACTGGGCCTTCGCCGGCCAGAAGGCGTCGCTGAAAGCGGCGGCCTGAAACTCAATAGTTATTTTCTGGAACAGCCCTCATCCGGCCGCTTCGCGGCCACCTTTTCCCACAAGGGGAGAAAGATCGGCGCCTGACCTTCTCCCCCGTGGAGAAGATGCCTGAGCGAAGCGAAGGCGGGTGGGGTAAGCAACAAGGACCAATCCCATGCCTCGCGTTCTCGTCTCGGATAAACTTTCCACCACCGCCGTTCAGATCTTTAGGGATCGCGGCATCGAGGTCGACTATCTTCCAGATCTCGGCAAGGACAAGGAGAAGCTGCTTGAAGTGATTGACCAGTATGACGGCCTCGCCATCCGCTCGGCGACCAAGGTTACCGAGAAGCTGATCAATGCCGCCACCAGGCTCAAGGTCGTCGGCCGGGCCGGTATCGGCGTCGACAATGTCGACATACCGGCGGCCAGCCGCAAGGGCATTATCGTGATGAACACGCCGTTCGGCAATTCGATCACGACAGCCGAGCATGCGGTAGCGATGATCTTCGCGCTCGCCCGCCAGATCCCGGAAGCCAACGCCTCGACGCATGCAGGCAAATGGGAAAAGAACCGCTTCATGGGCGTCGAGATCACCGGCAAGACGCTCGGCGTCATCGGCTGCGGCAATATCGGCTCGATCGTCGCCACGCGCGGCGTCGGCCTGAAGATGCATGTCGTCGCCTTCGATCCGTTCCTGTCGGACAAACGCGCCGAGGAACTCGGCGTCGACAAGGTTGAACTGGACGAGCTCTTCGCCCGCGCGGACTTCATCACGCTGCACACGCCGTTGACCGACAAGACGCGCAACATCATCGATGCCGCCGCGATCGCCAAAATGAAGGACGGCGTGCGCATCATCAACTGCGCCCGTGGCGGGCTGGTCGTCGAAGCCGACCTGGTGGCGGCGCTGAAGAGCGGCAAGGTGGCCGGCGCCGGCATCGACGTGTTCGAGGCCGAGCCGGCCGAACAGAACGCATTGTTCGGCATGGAGAATGTGGTGGCCACCCCCATCTCGGCGCCTCGACGGCGGAGGCGCAAGAGAACGTCGCGCTGCAGGTCGCCGAACAAATGGCCGACTACCTGATCAAGGGCGCCGTCTCCAACGCCATTAACATGCCGTCGATCACCGCGGAGGAAGCGCCGCGGCTCAAACCCTTCGTCAAGCTCGCCGAAGTGCTTGGCGCCTTTGTCGGCCAGGTCACCGAGGACCCGATCAAGGAGGTGGAAATCCTGTTCGACGGCTCGACCGCGACGATGAATACGCGCGCGCTGATCAGCGCGGCCCTTGCCGGGCTGATCAGGCCGCAGGTAGCCGACGTCAACATGGTGTCGGCGCCGATCATGGTGAAGGAGCGCGGCATCATCGTCGCCGAGGTCAAGCGCGACAAATCGGGCGTGTTCGACGGCTATATCAAGCTGACGGTCAAGACCGAGCATATGACGCGCTCGATCGCCGGCACCTGTTTTTCCGACGGCAAGCCGCGCTTCATACAGATCAAGGGCATCAATCTCGATGCCGAGGTCGGCCAGCACATGCTCTACACGACCAATGCCGACGCGCCGGGCATTATCGGCCTGCTCGGCACGGTGTGCGGCGAGAACGGCGTCAACATCGCCAACTTCCAGCTCGGCCGCAACCGGCCGGGGGGCGATGCCATCGCGCTGCTCTATCTCGACGCACCGTTCCCGGAAAAAGTGCTGGAGCAGGTGCGGGCGCACAAATCGATCGATTCGGCCAAGCGGCTGCAGTTCGACGTCGGCAGCGTGTAGGGCTTGTCTGCTGGGGCAACGCCGCCCCGGCAGTCTCGTCCGACGACGTGGCGGCGGTGCGCAAGGAATTACAGTAGTCCTGCGAATTGCCGGGCGAACCGACGCTCTCCTTGAAGCTGACGATCGGGGCGCGAAGCGAGTTTACTGGCGCCTCGGCATGGCTGCCTTGCGGCCGCTATATTCGGCAAGCGCGATGCCGCCCAGCACGAGGACGAGCGCCAACGCCTGGTAGAGCTGGAATGTCTCGCCGACGATCAGCACCGAAAGCAGAGTGCCGAAGATCGGCACCAGGTTGATGAACAGGCCGGCCCGGTTGGCGCCGATCAGCTCATTGCCCCTGATGTAGAATATCTGCGAGACGACCGAGGCGCCGATCGCAGTATAGACGATCACCGCCCAGCCGCGTGCGTCGGGAACGATGACCTTGCCGGCCGCGATTTCCCATAGGAAGAACGGCAGCGAGGTGACGAGCGCGGCGAGCGACATGGCCAGCATCAGGCTCTGCCATTGCATGGCCGGCTTCAGCCGCAACCCGACCGAATAGCCGCTGTAGAGGATGACCGCGACCAGCATGATGGCGTCGCCGAAATTGAGTTCCAATGTCAGCAGCCGGCGCGGATCGCCGTGGCAAGCGGTCAGGATGACGCCGAAGATCGTCAGCACCACGCCCGCGATCTGCGCCCAGTTCACGCGCAGGCGGAAGAAGATGAAATTGGCTACGATGATCAGGATAGGCATCGCCGCCTGCTCGATCGAAACGTTGATCGCGGTCGTGTAGTTAAGCGCCGTATAGAAGATGGTGTTGAACAAGGTGAAGCCGCTGGCGCCAAGTGCGGCGAGCACGAACCAGTGCCTGCGCACGACGGGCCAATCTCTTTTCAGCGCATTCCAGCCGATCGGCAGCAGGATCGCTACCGCCAGCACCCAGCGCAGGAAGACCAGCGTCATCGGTGAGACGTGATGGACCGCCAGCTTGCCGGCCACCGAGTTGCCGCCCCACAGCAAGGTGGTGAGCAGCAGGAACATGTAGGCGCTTCGGTGCATGGCGGGTCGCAGCGGGAAGAGGTGAATGGGGCGTGCCCGCCGGCCTATTGCCCGCGCCTGGACAAGTAAATGATGTCAAAGCTGAAAATTGTTGTGCCTCAGTCCATTTTCGGCGGCAAAGAAAGGTCGCATCGGCCTGCTCTTGACGTTATAGAGGCCTGTCGTTTCGAACCGTATCCAAGCCGCGCGGCGGCGCCTCGAAGGAAAAGAAACATGGCCAATGTGGTGGTCGTCGGCTCGCAATGGGGTGACGAAGGCAAGGGCAAGATCGTCGACTGGCTGTCGGAGCGCGCCGATGTCGTGGTGCGTTTCCAGGGCGGCCACAATGCCGGCCACACGCTGGTCGTCGACGGCAAGGTCTACAAGCTGTCGCTGTTGCCGTCGGGCGTCGTGCGGCAGGGCAAGCTGTCCATCATTGGCAATGGCGTCGTCTTCGATCCGCACGCATTCGTTGCCGAAGTGGCGAAGCTCAAGGGGCAAGGAGTCGAGGTAACGCCGGAGCGCCTGAAAATAGCCGAAAACACAGCGCTTATCCTGTCCCTGCACCGGGAACTGGACGGCTTCCGCGAGGACGCCGCCTCAAATTCCGGGACCAAGATTGGCACGACCCGCCGCGGTATCGGCCCCGCCTATGAGGACAAGGTGGGCCGGCGCGCGGTGCGGGTGATGGATCTGGCGGATTTGGAAACACTACCCTTGAAGGTCGACAGGCTGTTGACGCATCACAATGCACTGCGTCGCGGCCTTGGCCATGCCGAAGCCACGCATGACGCGGTCATGCAAGAGCTGACCTCGGTCGCCGGCGAAATCCTGCCCTACATGGACCGGGTCTGGAAGGTGCTCGACGACAAGCGCCGGGCCGGCGAGCGCATCCTGTTCGAGGGCGCGCAAGGCACGCTGCTCGACATCGATCATGGCACCTATCCGTTTGTCACCTCGTCCAACACCGTCGCCGGCCAGGCGGCAGCCGGTGCCGGCGTGGGCCCGGGCGCCATCGGCTATGTGCTTGGCATCACCAAGGCCTATACGACGCGCGTAGGCGAAGGTCCGTTCCCGACCGAGCAGCAGAACGAGATCGGTGAATTCCTCGGCACGCGCGGCCATGAATTCGGCGTCGTCACCGGCCGCAAGCGCCGCTGCGGCTGGTTCGACGCGGTGCTGGTGCGCCAGGCCGTCGCCGTCAACGGCATCAAGGGCATCGCCCTGACCAAGCTCGATGTGCTTGACGGGCTGGACGAGATCAAGGTCTGTACCGGCTACCGCCTCGACGGCGAGACGATCGACTATCTACCCGCCAGCCAGGGCGCGCAGGCCCGCGTCGAGCCAATCTACGAGACGCTGGAGGGGTGGAAAGGCACCACCGCCGGCGCGCGCAGCTGGAACGACCTTCCGGCCCAGGCCGTCAAATATGTCCGCCATATCGAGGAGTTGATCGGCGCGCCGGTCGCGCTCCTCTCCACCAGCCCGGAACGGGACGACACGATACTTGTGACCGATCCGTTTCAAGACTAGTTTCTCAAGCCTTTCCGGGCGTTGCGGCTGATTTGCGGAGGCCGGCCCGGAGCACAATACAGGTCGACTGACGCATGGCGAAAGATTTCGTTTCTGCTCTGAGGGATACGATAAACAATTTTGGCGATCCTACGCCGGAGCTGCGGGCCAAAGTCTACGACAAAGCGCGCTCGACGATTGCAAAGAAGATTGCCGAGCGCGAGCCGCCGCTTTCGCCGTCGGAAGCCGAAAGGCAGAAGCGCGGCCTGGAAGACGCCATATCGAGGCTCGAGCGCGAATATGCCAAAAGCGTGCCGGAGACCGATCCGCTTGCCGAACTGGAGCACATATTTTCCTCCATCGATCGCAACAAGAACCAGTCGAACCATACCAAACAGCCGGTAAAGGCGGAGCCGGCCTGGCCGGCAGCGCCTGCCTCGAAGACTGAACCCTACAAGCCGCCGCCCCCCGCTCCGGAGCCCGACATCTCCAGGCCTGCATCGCCCGCCGCCGAGGTCGAGCCGAACTGGCAAAAGCCCGTACCGGTGCAGCCGGCCCCGGAGTTCGACGACAGGGCTCAGCCTGGCATGGATGTGGGTCAGGACGACGAGCATGCCGATGTCTTTGCGAGCGACGAAGAGGCTGCGGCCGCCGACACTTTCCAGCGCTTGCGTCCGGCTGAACGCAAGCGCAGCTATGGCGGGCTGATTGCCGCTGCCGTTGCGTTGCTGGTCATTGCCGGCGGCGGCTATGGCATCTGGCTGAACAAGGATGCCTTCGGCAAGATGCTGGGTCTGGGCGGCGGCAGCAAGGTCGCGACGACCGAGCCGGTCAAATCGACACCCGCCAAGCCGGCGAGCGATGCGGCGGCAACGCCCCCGGCACCTTCGGCTAGCGGTGCCGAGCCCGAAGGGACACCGAAGTTCACTCAAAGACTGACACCGCAAGGAAGCGAGGTCGATCCTGGCCCGGCCGGCGGACAGAGCGGCGTGGGCGAGGGCGAGTCCGTCGCGGCGCTGACGACGCCGCCTTCAGCCACGACCACCCCGGCCTTGTCGGCTCCGGCAGGAGGCACGCCGGCCGCAGGCGCGCCCGCCGGGACCACGCCCCCTGCACCGGGCGCTGCAGCCGGCGGCGCCACCCGCCAATGGGACCGCACCCGCGGCGCCGGCTGACAACGCCGCCACGCCGCCCTCGCCTGCCGGTGCGCCGACGCAAACCTCTCTGCCGGTCGGCCAGAAGGCGATCTTCTATGAGGAGCGCACCAGCACCGCGCAGGGTTCGGCCGAGCCGGGCAACATCGTCTGGTCGCTGGTGCAGGAATCGCCCGGCGGCGACCTGCCGCCTGAGCCGGCGATCCGCGCCGAGGCGACCATTCCCGGCAAGGACATCCAGTTGCGCATGACCATCCGCCGCAACACTGACCAGACGCTGCCGGCCAGCCACATCATCGAGATGATCTTCCTGACACCCGACGGTTTCGAAGGCGGCGGCGTCGACAACATCCTGCGCGTGGCCATGAAGAGTTCCGAGCAGGATGCCGGCAGCCCGCTGATCGGCATTCCGGCCAAGATCGCCGACGGCTTCTTCCTCGTCGCGCTCAACGATACCAAGGCCGACGAGGACGCCAATCTGACCTTGCTTCGGGGACAGGACTGGATCGACGTGCCGGTCGTCTACAAGACCGGACGACGAGCGTTGCTGACGATGGAAAAAGGCATTCCCGGCGAGAAGGTGTTCGACGAGGCGATCAAGGCTTGGCAGGCGAAGACGGCGGGCTGAGCCGACGGCAACGGTCGGCTCCGGTCAGAAGCCTTGGAACAGCATGTCGAGCGCGGCGACGATGTCGTCGTGGTGCTTGGAGAGATTTCCCTCGGCATCCGGCAATTCAGTGGCCATCAAGGCAGAGCCGGCGGCCAGGAACGGGGGCTGTGTCGGGCGGCATCAACGGAATGACGACTCTCGTGTTCAGCCTCTCAAGAAGGTCGGACTGAACATCGACAAGGTAACCACTGCCTCCGGCATTCCGATAGAGATCGTAACGGGCCCATCAAAACAGCGGGCGTGTGGCCAATGGCAACCCGTTCCGCTCGACATAGGCGTTGGAGCTCACAATCGCCTCAAAGTTCTCCTCTTGCCACCGACGCGTTTTTTCCGACGCGATGGCCTTCGCAATACCCGCCTCGGCGGCGCGCGAGAGATTGATACCCGACGCTTTGGCGTCTTTGATCAGCTGAGCGTCAATGGATGTATTGATAGACTTTCGCTGAGGTTTTGTCGTCGATTGAAGCACGGAGACAGCCCTCTTTTAAGCGCATAACGTAGCGCATACCATCTTCACCCCTCCATCTCCTCGCGCAACATCTCCAGTTCGAGCCACTCTTCCTCCAGTGCCGCCAGCGTCGCGCGCTCCTTGTCGAGGGCGGCGATGGTCTTCTGGAACGAGGCCGGATCGCGCTCGTAATAGGCCGGATCGGCGATGTTGTTCTCCAGCCGCGAGATCGAGGCTGTCACCGCCTCGATCTTCTTGGGCAGCGATTCCAGCGCGAATTTCTGCTTGAACGAGAGTTTTTTTGCCGGGGCTTTGGCGGTGGGGCTGTCCGCCTTCGCCGTCGGCGCCTCGCTTGCATCCGCCTTCGCCCGCGCCTTGCGGTCGTCGAGCCTGGTGCCGCCGCGCTGCGCCAGCATGTCGGAATAGCCGCCGGCATATTCGACCCAGCGGCCGCCGCCGTCCGGCGCGATCACGCTGGTCACGGTGCGGTCGAGGAAATCGCGGTCGTGGCTGACCAGGATGACCGTACCGGCAAAACCGGCGACCAGTTCCTGCAGCAACTCCAGCGTTTCCATGTCGAGATCGTTGGTCGGCTCATCGAGCACCAGCAAGTTCGCCGGCCGGGCCAGCACGCGCGCAAGGATCAGCCGTGCCCGCTCGCCGCCCGACAGCTCGCGCACCGGCGTGCGTGCCTGCTCCGGCTTGAACAGGAAGTCCTTCATGTAGGAGACGACGTGGCGCTGCTCGCCATTGATGACAAGGTTCTCGCCGCGCCCGTCGGTGAGATACTGAGCCAGCGTCTCCTGCGGATCGACCGCCTCGCGCTTCTGGTCGAGCGTGGCGATCTCCAGATTGGTGCCGAGCCGCACCGAACCGGCATCCGGCTGCAATTCTCCGGTCAGCATCTTCAGAAGCGTCGTCTTGCCGGCGCCGTTCGGCCCGACGAGGCCGACGCGGTCGCCGCGTTGGATGCGGGTCGAGAACCCCTTGACCACGGTGAGGTCGCCAAAGCTCTTCTCGATGTTCCTGGCCTCGATCACCAGCTTGCCGGATTCGGCGGCGTCGCTGGCCACCATGGTCGCGGTGCCTTCGGCGCCGCGATGGCCGCGAAAACGCTGGCGCATGGTCTGCAATTCGCCCAGGCGGCGCATGTTGCGCTTGCGCCGCGCCGTCACGCCATAACGCAGCCAGTGTTCCTCGCGCACGATCTGGCGGCCGAGCTTGTGCTGTTCGCGCTCTTCTTCCTCAAGCACCTGGTCGCGCCATTCCTCGAAATGGCCGAAGCCCTTATCCAGCCGGCGCGTCTGGCCCCGGTCGAGCCACACGGTGGCGCGCGAGACGCGCTCAAGGAAACGGCGGTCGTGCGAGATGACGATGAGGGCCGAGGAGGTGCGGACGAGTTCCTCTTCCAGCCATTCGATCACCGAGAGATCGAGGTGGTTGGTCGGCTCATCGAGCAGCAGGATATCAGGCTCGGGCGCCATGACGCGGGCAAGGGCGGCGCGCCTGGCCTCGCCGCCGGAGAGGTCGCCCGGCTGCTCCTCGCCCGAGAGGCCGAGGTGCTCCATCAGGTAGCTGGCGCGATAAGGATCGTCGGCGGGACCGAGGCCGGCCTCGACATAGGCGCGCACGGTTGCGAAGCCGTCCATGTCGGGCATTTGCGGCAGATAGCGGACGGTCGCCGATGGCTGGCGGAACACCTCGCCGTCCTGCGGCTCGATCAGGCCGGCGGCGATCTTGAGCAGCGTCGACTTGCCGGACCCGTTGCGGCCGACCAGCGCGATCTTGTCGCCTGCCGACGCAGCCAAGTCGGCGCCGTCGAGCAGGGGCGTGCCGCCGAACGTCAGTTTTATTCCGTCGAGATTGAGAAGAGGCGGCGCCATGTCAGCTTTCTGGCAAGGGATAGGGATGGGCGAGCAGCAGCGCGCGCCCCGCTCCCAGCGCGATCTCGAGCCTGCCCTTGACCTCATTAGAGATGGTCAGCGACGAGCCGAACGCGACCTTGACGCGGTCAAGCGGCCATTTCGCGCCGGCGACGGTCAGCCCGGCAAGCTCGGAAAAACCCAGGATCGAGAACAGGGTGCCGTCTGTATAGTCGAAGCGGGCCGTGCCGTGCGCCAGGGGCACGGCTTCCTGCGCGCCGCTGGTCAACAGCACCTTTGTCCCGGCCCCGGTCAGCCGCAGGGCGAGCGCCATGTGCAGGAAGGCATGGTCGGCGCGCTTGCCGCCGAAGGCGCCGGCAAGCACGAGGCTGGTCGCGCCGCACTCCAGGGCGGCCGATATCGCGAGTTCGCCATCGGTGGCGTCCTTCTCTGCCGGGAAGGTTCGGCGCGGCACGGCGGCCAACGCATCCGGCAGGCCGGCGGGCACGGAATCGAAATCGCCGACCCACAGTTCCGGCACAAGGTCGAGCGTGCTTGCATGGCCGATGCCGGCATCGGCGGCGATGACGCGGGTTCCCTCGACCTGACGGTCGAGCCGTGGCGTGCGGATGAGGTCGCCGCCAAGCAGGATGGTGAATGTGCTCATATCGTGTGGCCCTTACCAGCCCGGCAGCGGAAACGGAAGGCCGGCAAACAGCCACTTGCGCGGTTCACCGGCCGGGCCTATGTGTCGAGGCGCTCTAACGGGGTGCCGGACGCGATATTTCGCGGACCGGCTGAGAGGCAGTCTCGCCAACCCGCTGAACCTGATCCGGTTTGTACCGGCGGAGGGATTAGACGTTTCGGACAGTCCGACGCCTCAATTCCTTTAACCCGAACGAAGGAGGCGCCGATGCGCACGCTTTTATACGCCCTTGTCTCTGCAGTAGTCGTGGTTCTGTCGGGGCCAGCCTTGGCCAGGGACAAACTCACCGTCTACACCTACGAGAGCTTCACCGCCGACTGGGGGCCCGGCCCGGTGGTGAAGAAGGAATTCGAGGCCGAATGCGGCTGCGATGTCGACTTCGTCTCGGTTGCCGACGGCGTCGCGCTGCTCAACCGCGTCAAGCTGGAAGGGGCCGCGACCAAGGCCGACATCGTGCTTGGCCTCGACACCAATCTCACCGCCGATGCCAAGGCCACTGGCCTGTTTGCACCGCATGGCGCCGTGACCGGGCTCAATGTGCCGGGCGGCTGGAACGACGACATCTTTGTCCCGTACGACTATGGTTATTTCGCCGTCATCTATGACACGCAGAAGCTGAAGACGCCGCCCAAGAGCCTGAAGGAATTGGTCGAGGGCAGTGCCGACGACAAGATCGTCATCCAGGATCCTCGCACCTCGACGCCGGGCCTCGGCCTGCTGTTGTGGGTGAAGTCGGTCTATGGCGACAAGGCGCCGGAGGCCTGGGCCAAGCTCAAGGCGAAGGTCTTGACCGTGACGCCGGGCTGGAGCGAGGCCTACGGCCTGTTCACCAAGGGCGAGGCGCCGATGGTGTTGTCCTACACGACCTCGCCCGCCTACCACATGGTTGCCGAGAACACCGAGCGCTACCAGGCCGCTTCCTTCGAGGAGGGCGAGTATCTGCAGATCGAGGTCGCCGGCATCACCACGACGGGAGCCAAAAATCCGCTGGCGGAAAAGTTCATCGCCTTCATGACCGGGCCGAAATTCCAGGATGCCATCCCCGAGACCAACTGGATGTTCCCGGCCGGCAAGACCGACAAGCCGCTCAATCCGGCCTTCGACAGACTGGTCAAACCGACCAAAACCTTGCTGTTCAGTCCCGAGGAGGTCGCTGCCAACCGCAAGGCATGGGTGGATGAATGGCTGGCGGTGATGAGCAAGTAGTTTGGTCGTATGATCGAATGATGAGTGCTCTACAGCGCCCCCCTCTGTCCTGCCGGACATCTCCCCCACGAGGGGGAGATTGGCCGTCACGACGGCTTTCGCCAATTGGCGACGTCACAGGAGAGGGTGGAGCGCTGAAGCAGCCAATCTCTCCCCAAGTGGGGGAGATGTCCGGCAGGACAGAGGGGGGCGCGAAGGAACGCGACGCTCGCTAAAGGTCCTTTGGGTGGCGCAGCGTGCAGCGCGCGTCTGACCCCCGCATCTCCGCCGGTATCCTCGCGCTTGCGGCGATCGGGCTGCTGATCGGCGGCGCGTTTGCGGGCCTTGTCTTCGAAGGCGCGAACGATTTCTCCGGCGCCTGGGCGGCCTTCGATCCTTATCTCCTGCGCGTCGTGCGCTTTACGTTGTGGCAGGCGGCGCTTTCGACGCTGTTGTCGGTGGCGCCGGCCCTGTTCGTGGCTCGCGCGCTGTCGCGGCATCCGCGCTTTCCCGGCCGCGGCTTCATCCTCCAGCTCTTCGCCCTGCCGTTGGCGCTGCCGGCGATCGTGGCGGCGCTCGGCATCCTGGCGCTCTATGGCCGCGCCGGCTATTTCGCCGGCTTTCTTGGTGCCGTCGGCGGTTACCATTGGCCGGGCATCTATGGCCTCTCCGGCATCCTCGTTGCTCATGTCTTCTTCAACCTGCCGCTGGCCACGCGGCTGTTCCTCGAAACGCTGCAAACCATCCAAGCCGACCAATGGCGGCTGGCGAGCCAGCTCGGCATGGGTGCCGCACCGGCTTTCCGGCTGATCGAGTGGCCGACACTGCGCGCCGCTCTGCCGGGCGTCGCCGGCCTGGTGTTCATGCTCTGCATCACATCCTTCACGATCGTGTTGACGCTGGGCGGTGGCCCCGGCGCGACGACGCTGGAGGTCGGCATCTACCAGGCGCTGCGTTTCGATTTCGATCCCGCGCGGGCGGTGGCGCTGACGCTGCTGCAGATCGCGCTGACCTTTGTCGTGGTGCTGGCGTTGACGCGGCTCGGCGCCAACACCACCGGTGACGCCAATCTGCCGGTGGCGCCGCGCCGCTACGTCTCGGCCGGCAGGACCGAGACCGCGCTGAATGCCGCGCTCGTCGTGCTGGCCCTTTTGTTCGTCGCCGGGCCGATGACGGCGACGGTGATGTCAGGCCTCGGCGCCGACCTCGGTCGTCTCGCCGGCGAAGCGGCGGTGCGGCAGGCGACGCTGACCAGCGCCGTGCTGGCTTTCCTGTCGGCGCTGCTGTCGGTTGCGCTGTCGCTTTCGCTCACCATGGCGCGCCGCGTGCTGGCCCTGAAGCGCCGCTCCGGTCCGCGGACCGTGCTCGAACACGCCACCGACACCGGTGCCGGCTTCGTCCTGGTCGTGCCGCCCATCGTCATCGGCGCCGGCTGGTTCCTTCTGCTGCGCCATGTCGGCGATGTCTTTGCCATAGCCCCGGTCATGGTCGTCACTGTCAATGCAGTCATGGCGATGCCTTTCGCCATCCGTGCCATCCGCCCCGCCTATGATGCGGCGAGCGAGCGCCATGAGCGGCTCTGCGCGCTTCTGGGAATAGCGGGCTGGGCCCGGTTGCGGCTGGTCGACTGGCCCTCGCTGCGACGGCCGCTGGCCACCGCCTTCGCGTTTGCCATGGCGCTGTCGCTTGGCGATCTCGGCGTCATTGCATTGTTCGGCAGTGATTCCGTGCAGACCTTGCCCTACCTTCTCCTGGCGCGCATGGGCAGCTACCGTACCGAGGACGCCGCCGGCCTGGCGCTGCTGCTCGGTCTGGTCTGCCTTGCGCTTGTGGTGGCGGCGAGCGGGCTGGGAAGGGGAGAACGAGACTGATGGCTGCGGGCGCCACCAATGGTGCGACAAGGGGAGCCGAGGTGCGGCTGGACACGGTCTCGTTCAGCTACGGCGACGCGCCGCTCGTTTTCGATGTCGATTTCGCCGCGTCGAAAATTACCGCCATCATGGGGCCGAGCGGCTCGGGCAAGTCGACGCTGCTCAATCTGGTGGCGGGCTTCGAGACGCCGCAGGCTGGCCGCGTGCTGATCGGCGGCGCCGATGTGGGCGCGGCGCCGCCTTCGGCGCGGCCGGTGTCGATGGTGTTCCAGGAAAACAATCTTTTTGCCCATCTTTCGGTCGAAGAGAATGTCGGGCTCGGCCGCTCGCCCTCGCTGCGGCTGACCGAGGCCGACCGCGCTGACATCGCGGAGGCGATCGCGCGCACCGGCCTCGCGGGCAAGGAAAGACGCCTGCCGCGCGAACTTTCGGGAGGCGAACGCCAGCGTGTCGCATTGACGCGCGTGCTGGTTCGCAACCGCCCGGTGCTTCTTCTGGACGAGCCTTTCGCTTCACTCGGACCGGCCTTGCGCGACGACATGCTCGATCTTGTCGCCGACGTGCATGCCGAGCGGGGCATGACGCTGCTGTTCGTCACGCATCAGCCACAGGACGCACGCCGTATTTGTGAGGAGGTGGTGTTCCTCGACAACGGCATGGTTGCCGCCAAGGGCAAGGCGGATGATTTCTTTGCCGGGGCTGGTCCTGAAGTTTTCCGGCGCTATGTTGGCACAAGCGCCTGGGAGGCTGGATCACGAGATATTGCCCGGAAGCGGACATAATTTACGCTCAAACCGGCTCCTGGCGACGGGGCGATTGCTTGCCATGACAGAGGTAGTGTGGCTAGGTCCGCCCTGTACCGGTCCGGTGCAGGCCGTGATTTGCCTGCAGCATCCGCCGCGCGTTGGTATGGCGTGGATGCTGTAATGCTTTGATTTGCGCATGAGCCCTTGCGAGGATCGCCCCGATTTTCGCGGGCATGCGCCAGACCTGAAAGGAAGCCGTTCTGCCGACCGGCACGGAAAGACCAAGAGGGAAAATGCTGGCGCGCTTTCTGGCGCTGGCCGGCTTTGTCGTGGCCCTGGCAAGCTGCCAGATGTTCACACCTCCGGAAGTCCAGGAATCCGGCTTCCAGCCTTCCGACAAACCGATCACGGTCGACAATGTCGCGGCCAATAACAAATTGGCCGAACTGGCCAAGGCGCAGCATCCACGCATACTGGCGACCTATGGCGGCGAATATTCCGATCCCAAGCTCGAGCGCATGGTCGCCAAGGTCGTAGGCAGCCTGACGGTGGTGTCGGCCAACCCGACCCAGACCTATCGTATCACCATCCTCAATTCGCCCAACGTCAATGCCTTCGCACTGCCGGGCGGCTACCTCTACGTCACGCGCGGCCTGCTGGCGCTGGCCAATGATTCGGCCGAGCTCGCTGCCGTCATCGCGCATGAGATGGGCCACGTCACCGCCAACCACGGCCTGCAGCGCCAGCAGCTCGAGGCCGAGGAGGGGCTCGCCACCAAGGTTGTTTCCGACGTGCTCGGCGACAGCCCGACCGCCAAGGCGGCGCTGATCCGCGGCAAGCTGAGACTGGCGCAGTTTTCGCGCAACCAGGAACTGGAGGCCGACGCGATCGGCATCAAGTCGATCGGCGAAGCCGGCTACGATCCTTACGCCGCCGGCCGCTTCTTGCAGTCCATGTCGGCCTACACCGATTTCCGCTCGATCAGCGGCGCCACCGACGCCAGCCTCGATTTCCTGGCAACGCATCCCAATACGCCGCAGCGTATCGACCTTGCGCAACGCCATGCCCGCCAGTTCGGCCCGCCGGGCGTCGGCACCCGCGATCGCGACGCCTTCCTCGCCGGGATAGACGGCCTGCTCTACGGCGACACGCCCGAAGAAGGCTATGTGCGCGGCGAGACCTTTCTGCATCCGGGCCTGGGCGTGTCCTTCTCGGTGCCGGAGGGCTTCATCATCGACAATTCGGCCGCCGCCGTGACGGCGACCGGGCCGGGCGACATCGCGATCCGCTTCGACGGCGTGTCGATCGACAAGAACCGTGCGCTGACCGACTATATCAGGAGCGGCTGGGTGGCCGGTCTCGACGATGCGAGCGTCAGGCAGGAAACGATCAACGGCAACGAGGCAGCGACGGCGCATGCCGGCGCCGAAGGCTGGCAGTTCGATATCGCGGTAATCCGCGCCGGCGGCCAAGTCTACCGGCTGCTGACGGCGGCACCGTCCGCCAGCACGTCGCTCGACACCGTGGCGCGTTCCGTCAGCGGCTCGTTCCGCATTCTGAGTGCCGCCGAAAAGGCGGCACTCAAGCCGCTGCATATCCGCGTGGTAACCGTCCAGCCGGGGCAGACGATGGGTTCGCTTTCGGCGCAGATGGTCGGCGTCGACCGCAAACTCGACCTGTTCCGGGTGCTCAACGCGCTGTCGCCGGGGGCTGCGGTTTCGGCCGGCGACAAGGTCAAGATCGTCACCGACAAATAGCCGATAGTCGGCGCTGACCCGCTCTCTCGTTTTTGGGACGAGAAACTTCTAGGTAGTTTTCCTGGAATGGATTTAGGCGGCGGTGGCGAGGAATTCCGGGTTCTGCTTCACCAGCGCCACTTTCAGCTTTTCCATGGCGCGGGCCTCGATCTGGCGCACGCGTTCCTTGGAAATGCCAAGCGTCTCGCCGAGCGCTTCGAGCGTCGCGCCCTCGTCGCTCAGCCGACGCTCCTCGATGATGCGCAGCTCACGCGCGTTGAGTGCGGCAAGCGCCGCCTTCAGCCATATCGAGCGGCGTTCGATATCGATGGTGTCGCTGACGACCTCGTCGGGCAAGGGATCGTCCGACACGAGGAAGTCCATCCGCTCGGTCGCGCCCCCATCGTCGGCAAGCGGGACATTGAGGGAGGAGTCGGGCGCCGAGAGCCGCGAATCCATCAGCGCGACATCGGCTTCGGAGACGCCGAGGGCCGCTGAAACCTCGCGGTACAGCGTCCTGTTCGACAGCGGCTCCGCGGCGCCGTTCGCCAGCCGGGCGCGCAGGCGCCGCAGGTTGAAGAACAGAGCCTTTTGCGCCGAGCTGGTGCCGCCGCGCACGATCGACCAGTTGCGCAGGATGTAGTCCTGCATCGAGGCCCGGATCCACCAGGTCGCATAGGTCGAAAACCGCACTTCGCGCTCCGGCTCGAAACGGGCCGCGGCCTCGAGCAGGCCGACATGGCCCTCCTGGACCAGATCGCCAAGCGGCAGGCCGTAATGACGGAATTTGGAGGCCATGGAAATGACCAGGCGCATATGCGCCACGGTGATGCTGTGCAGCGCGTTCTGGTCGTTGTCCTTTTTCCAGCGCAGCGCCAGCCGCAACTCCTCGTCACGTTCGAGATAGGGAGCCCTCATTGCCGCGCGGACCATGATCCGTCCTGCCGTGTCTTCCATCATGAGGCACTCCCTGGCTCTGGCGATACGGATGTCATTTCGAAACCCGGCAGCCGCTCGACTTGAAATGACGGCGTCCTGCCCTACAACGAACGCAAAACGTGCCATGCGCGGGAAAGGTTCCGCCGCCGGCGGCGCGGCGTGGAGGCTGCGCGAAAAAACTCCGGGCGGGGTCGAGGCACCGCCAGAAACGTCAGTGGTAGAATCCGATTCCGAATAATGGATGTTTTTGAAATCTCATTCCTTATTTTTTCAACTCACATCTGTCAATTTCCAGCGCTCACACACCATGCCGGATATCAGGCCAGGACGGGATCACAGAAAAATGAAATGGCTCAAGTCGCTCATCGTCGCCGGAACTTTGCAGGTTCTGGCTGTTACCGCAGGCTATGCCGGCGCCAATCTCGACCAGATCAAGCAGGCCGGCGTCATCAAGGTCGGCACGGAGGGCACCTACGCACCCTTTACCTATCATGATGCCGGCGGAGCGCTGGTCGGCTTCGATGTCGAAATCGCCAAGGCGATCGGCGACAAGCTCGGCGTGAAGGTAGAGTTCCTCGAGGGCAAATGGGACGGGCTGATCGCGGGCCTCGATGCCAACCGCTATGACGCGGTCATCAACGAAGTCGGCATCACCGACGCCCGCAAGGCGAAATACGATTTCTCCGACCCCTACATCGCCTCCAAGGCAGTGCTGATCGTGCGCGGCGACAACACCGACATCAAGAGTTTCGCCGATCTCAAGGGCAAGAAGTCGGCGCAGTCGCTGACTTCGAATTTCGGCAAACTGGCCGAGGCCAACGGCGCCGAACTGGTCGGCACCGACGGGTTCGACCAGTCGATCCAGCTGCTTCTGACCGGCCGCGCCGACGCAACCATCAATGACAGCCTGTCCTTCCTCGACTTCAAGAAGCACAAGCCGGATGCCAATGTGAAGATCGCGGCCCAGGAAGAGAACGCCGACTATTCCGGCGTCATCGTTCGCAAGGGCGATCCGGAACTGGTTGCCGCGATCAACAAGGCCCTGGCCGACATCAAGGCCGACGGTACCTATCAGAAGATCGCAGACAAGTATTTCGGCCAGGACGTTTCGAAGTAATTTACGGCCGGGCCGTTGGCGGCCCGCGCGACATCGCCCGGCGGCGGACCGTTTTGACGGCCCGCCGCCTTTCGCGTGATATACGGCAGTCGCAAGAAGGAGCCTTTCGTGCCGCACTGGCTGCAACTCATGCTGGAATCGCTGCCTTCGCTGCTATGGGCCGCGTTGATCTTCACCGTACCGCTGACGCTCCTGTCCTTTGTGCTTGGCTTGAGCGTCGGTCTCGGAACCGCGCTGATCCGGCTCTTCGGGCCAATGCCCCTGGTCGCGGTGGCGCGCTTCTACGTGTGGATATTCCGCGGCACGCCGCTCCTGGTGCAGCTGTTCCTGATCTTCTACGGCCTGCCCTCGGCCGGCATCCTGCTTGACGCGTTTCCCGCGGCGTTGATCGGCTTCACGCTCAATATCGGCGCCTATTCGTCGGAAATCGTTCGCGCGGCGATAGGCGCGGTGCCAAAGGGGCAATGGGAGGCGGCCTATTCGATCGGCATGACCTGGAGCCAGGCGATGCGCCGCACCATCTTGCCGCAGGCCGGGCGCGTGGCGGTGCCGCCGCTCTCCAACACCTTCATCTCGCTGGTCAAGGACACGTCGCTGGCCGCCGCCATCACCGTGCCGGAAATGTTCCAGGCCGCGCAGCGCATCGTCGCCACCACCTATGAGCCGCTGATCCTCTATGTCGAGGCGGCTATCCTCTATCTGGCGATGAGTTCGGTGCTGTCGGCCTTGCAGACGCGGCTGGAGGCGCGGCTCAATCGCTATGGCGGGTTCCTGGAGGCGCGCTCGTGATCGACCTTGCCAACATCGAAAAGCGCTTCGGCGACAATCTCGTGCTGAAGGGCGTGACGGTTGCCATCGCCGAAGGCAGCGTCACCGCGCTGGTCGGTCCTTCGGGGGGTGGCAAAAGTACGCTGCTGCGCTGCATCAACCTGCTTGAGATCCCAACCTCGGGCACAGTGCGTATCGGCGATCAGGCGCTGGAGTTCCATCCGGGAGCGAAGGTGGCGGCCCGGGACATTCAGCGGCTGCGGCTGCAGACCGGCATGGTGTTCCAGAACTTCCAACTGTTCCCGCATCGCACCGCGATCGAGAACGTCATGGAAGGGCTGGTGACGGTGCTTAAGTGGCCACAGGCGCGGGCGCGCGAACGGGCGCTCGCGCTGCTGGAAAAGGTCGGCATGGCGCACAAGGTCGATGCCTGGCCGGCAACGCTGTCGGGCGGCCAGCAGCAGCGGGTAGCGATCGCCCGGGCGCTGGCGCCGTCGCCAAAGGTGCTTTTGTGCGACGAACCGACCTCCGCGCTCGACCCGGAACTGGCGCAGGAAGTCGTCGACGTGCTCGGCCGGCTCGCCAGCGAGGGGACGACGATGGTGATGGCCACGCACGATCTGCGGCTTGCTTCAAAGATCGCTCGCGAGGTGGTGTTCCTCGAGGCCGGCATTGTCGTCGAAAAGGGCCCCGCGGCGGTGCTGTTCGGCAATCCGGAGCGCGAACGGACAAGACGGTTCATCGCGACGCTAAAGCAGGAAATGGCGGAGAAGGAGGGTGGGGGAGAAGGCGGCAATTTCTCGTCCTAGGCCTGCGCTGCGCTTGCTCCCTGCCGGGCATTTATCCTCGTGAGCCGCCGTCAGGCACGGTGTTTCTATTTCGATGGACGGGCGTGTCCATGCGCTGCAATAGTGGGGCCGATGGTTCGCAACGTTGCTCTTGTTCTCGGTGGTGGCGGGGCCGCCGGAAATGCCTGGCTGATCGGCATCATCGCGGGCCTCGCCGACACTGGTGTCGATCTGACCGAGGCCGCCGATCTGGTGATCGGAACCTCGGCAGGCGCCAATGCGGCAGTGCAGGTGCGCAGCGGCATATCGCCGGGCAAGCTGCTGGCCGCGGTGCTGTCCCCGCTGCCGGTTCAACCGGCCGGACCGAGCCGTCAACCGCCGTTGCCGCCGATGGATGGTGTATTCGAGCGGATGCGTTCCATTTCCGCCGCCGCTACCTCGGCAGCCGATCTGCAACGGGCGATGGGCGCATTCGGATTGGAGAGCGATGCCAAATTCGGACCTGAAGTGGCCAAACAGCGGCGCGCGCTGGTCGCCGCCAGATTGCCTCGCCATGAATGGCCGGAAAGGCCGATGATCTTGGTGGCCGTCGACGCGCTTACCGGTGAACTGGCTGCGTTCGACCGCGATTCCGGCGTCGATCTGGTTGACGCGGCCACCGCGAGCACCGCGCTGCCCGGTGCGGGGCCAACGCACAGCATCAATGGCGTCCGCTACATCTCCGGTGGCGTGCGCTCCGCCGACAATGCCGACCTTGCCTCGGGCTATGCGAACGTGATCGTGCTCTCGCCGTTCAGCGGACGGAGCGGGCCGCTACCGGAAGGCCAGTTCGAGGCCTGCGCAGACCGCCGGGCGCGGACCTTGCAAGCGAGGTCGAAGCCCTGCGCCAGCAGGGCAGCGAGGTGGTGGTGATCACGCCTGACGTCGATTCCCGCGCCGCAATGGGCACCAACCAGATGGATCTGGCGACCCGCATCCCCGCGGCCCGTGCCGGTTTCGCCCAAGGCAAGAAGGAAGCGACCCGCCTAACGTTCCTGTGACGATTGCACGCCGAGGGCGTGCACCAACTTTCCAAATATTGCCTGCAACAAAAAACCCGGCGCAAGACCGGGTTTTTCAAAAACTCAAAAGGCGCAAGGCCTCAGGCAGCTTCTTCCTGCTCGGCTTCCTCATTGTCGGCCTTGGCGCCGCGCTTAGGGCCCTTGTTGAGATTGACCTCGATCAAACGCACGGCTTCGGTTTCCGACATGCGGTTGACAGCGGCGATCTCGCGGGCCATGCGGTCGAGCGCGGCTTCGTAGAGCTGGCGTTCGGAATAGGACTGCTCCGGCTGGTTGTCGGCGCGGTAGAGGTCGCGAACAACTTCCGAGATCGAGATCAGGTCGCCGGAATTGATCTTGGCATCATATTCCTGCGCGCGACGCGACCACATGGTGCGCTTGACGCGGGCGCGGCCTTGCACGACCTTCAGTGCGCGTTCGACATAATCCTCTTCCGACAGCTTGCGCATGCCGATCGAGGTTGCCTTGGCGACCGGCACCTTGAGGCGCATCTTGTCCTTCTGGAAATCGATGACGAACAGTTCCAGCTTGTGCCCGGCCACTTCCTGCTCGTCGATCGAGACGATCTGGCCGACACCATGCGCCGGATAGACGATGTACTCGCCGGTCTTGAAACCGTGACGTGCAGCGGTGGACTTCTTCTGCGGGGTGATCGTTGCCATTACGCCCTGAACTCCTTGTTGTGGGCCGGCGGCGGTGCCGGCTGAACTCGCGCGATCGGGTTACCGATCATTAGCCGCACAACAGATGAACCCACCGGAAAAGCCGGGACCGGCAAACCGCACGATTGCGATCGCCTGGCCCAGATCGCTCTGGTCCGATATGGGATTTTCACCTTTCAGTGATTTGGGGCGTTAGCGCCATAAATCGACGTTGTGTCACCGGCATGTTTCGCTCATGTAACACAAAAAGTCGGAAGAATCAAGGTTTTGCTGCATAAGCGAAGGCCACAGGTTCACGCCGCCTGTCAAGGCGGTTAATAGGCCGTACCTCTTACGCCGCGTCATGCCGGTTGAAACGGCAGCGCTGTCAGTCGCCTTCTCCGGGTTCAGCCGAGAAATATTTCTCGAACTTGCCGGCCTCGCCATCGAAGGCCTTGGCGTCGGCCGGCGGCTCCTTCTTGGCGGTGATATTAGGCCATTTCTCAGCGTATTCGGTGTTTATCTGCAGCCATTTGTCGAGGCCCGACTCAGTATCGGGCTTGATCGCGTCGGCGGGGCATTCCGGTTCGCAGACACCGCAGTCAATGCACTCGTCGGGATGGATGACGAGCATGTTCTCGCCCTCGTAGAAACAGTCGACCGGACAGACCTCGATGCAGTCCATATATTTGCATTTGATGCAATTGTCGGTCACGACATAGGTCATCGATCTGCTCCGGGACGTCCCGTTTTTGTTGGCTTTTTCCGTGAGGTAACGCCTTTGGCGCTCGCTTGCAAGGGCGGCCATTCCGGCCATGTCCGCATTGCCGGAATGGAATTCCAACGGGTCGGCAATGGCGGGCATCGGTCATGTGCTCGGACCGTTGTGTCGGCGGTGTGGAAGAACATACATGCCTCCGTGCACCGGCGGTCAGTCGTCGCCAAGCAAGCGGTCGGTCTCGCGGCGCTCCTTCTTCGTCGGGCGGCCGCTTCCGGCCTCGCGCAGCCCTGGGATCGCGTCGGGAAGCGCCTCGCCCGTCGGTGCGGCAGGCGGCGACATGTCTTCGTAGAGCGTGCGTGCCTCCACGGCGGGGCCGCGCCGGCTTCCCGCATCGAGCACCTTCCAGATGAAGATGCGCCGCTCCAGCGTGATGGTCAGGACGTCGCCAGGCTTGACCAGGTCGGAGGCCTGCGCTGCTTTGTCGCGATTGATGCGCACCCGGCCGGCCACGACCAGTTTGGCGGCCAGCGAGCGCGATTTCACCGCGCGCGAGAAGAACAGCCATTTGTCGATACGCTGGCGGTCGGTGGCCATCGGGGCGACCATCGGATCCTGTGCGGCTATTTCTTCAGCTGGTCGCGCAAAGCGGCGAGCTTGGCGAAGGGAGAGTCGGGATCGAAGCGCACCGGGCGCTCCTCGCGCGGTTTTGCCTGAAACGAGGGTTTGCCGCCTTGCGGGCCGCCCTTGCCTTCCGGCCTGCCGCCCGGCCGGCCCTCACGGCGGTCAGAACGCTCGCCCTGCGGCTTTCCCTCCCGCCGTTCCCCGCCTTCGCCTTGCGGCCTGGGCTTGAACTTCGAGCGATCGAAACGCGGCTTGCCGGCGCCATCGCGGCGCCCTTCATGGGCGGGCCGGGTGCCGGGCTGGCCGACAGCGGCATCCGCCGGGGCATCGGAGCGCGCCGCCTGGCCGTTGCGCGGCCGGGCGCGGTTCTCGTGGTGACGGTGACGAGGCCGCTGGTCGAAGCGGCCCTGCCGCCACAACAGGATCGGCTTAGGCTCTTCGGCTTCCGCAGCGGGTCCCTGTTGGGGAGCGTCGGCGCTGTCCCCCTCCTCGCCTCGCTCCGCGATCTCCCCCGTCGAGGGGGAAGTGAGAGCGTCGGCGCTTTCGGCGGCAGGAGTCTCAGGCACGGCTTCTGCTACAGGCGCAACCTCTTCCGTAGCTTCGGCTGGAGCTTCGGGTTGTTCTTCCGCAACAGTTTCGGCCGCTTCCGCAATGGGTTCAGCAGGAATTTCGACGGCGGTCTGGGCAGTCGCAGTTTCCGGATCTTCCGCTGATGTCTCCTCAGGCGTGTCCGTCGCAGCCGCCTCCGCCGCCTTGGCCTGCTCGGCGCGCGTGGCCTCTTCCGCTGCCAGCTTGGCCGCCACGGCTTCCCGGGCGGCATTGTCCTGCGCTTCCAGCCGTGCCTTGATCTCGGCCGCCGGCTTCGGCTCGGCACGATAGCCAAGACCTTTCAGGATTTCTTCCATGTCATCGGCCGTGGCGCCGAGAATCGACATCATCGGCGGCGTCACCATGAAAGACTGGCCATCATAGGCGCCATCCGGACGCTGGCCGAGGCCGGGCTTCCAGTTGGTCGCCGGGCGGATCAGGTCGGCCAGCCGTTCCAGAATGTCGATGCGCACGGCGCGGCGGCCGAGATTTCGGTAGCCGGCAAGCTTGTAGAAGGCCTTGTCGAAAGCCGGATCGATGACCACCGAGGTGCGGCCCGATGCCAGCGCATGGACGACGTCGCCGAAGCCGAGCTTGTCCTTGCCATCGTTTTTCAGCGCCCACAGCAACGTCACCAATCCCGCGGGCGCCGGCTTGATCAGCGCCGGCACGAAGACATGATAGGCGCCGAAGCGCACGCCCAGCCGGCGCAATGCCGCGCGGCCTTCCTGGTCGAGCGACTTCATCTCCTCGGCGATGTCGCGACGATTGATAAGGCCGAAATTCTCGACCAGCTGGAAGGCAATGCCGCGGCCGATACCCGATATCTGCTCGGCATTCTTTAAATCGACCAGCGGCTTCAGCAGGGATTCGATCTGGAAATTGACGAAGCGCTCGGCGCGCGCGGCGACCTTGTCACGCGCCGGGCCGGTCAGCTGTTCGTCGGCCAAAAGCACCAGGCGCGGCTTCAGCGCGTCTTCACCGGCAACCAGAGTGCCGATCGGCGCGCCGATCCAGCGCAGCGTGCCGTCGGAACCGAGCGCGATGTCGCCATTGGCGCATGCGCCGAAGCGTTCGGCGCGTGCCTCGAACTCCGCCGCCAGCGCCTTCTGGGCGGCCGCGCGCACGGCCTTGGCGTCTTCGCCGCCAGCGCTCTGATCGGCGGTGAAACGGAACCCCTGCAACTCGCCGACATGGTGGCCTTCGACGAGGACGGTTCCGGTTGGGCTTATTTCGGCTTCAGGCATGGTATTTTCTCTAAGGCGCCGCATGAGGACGGAAGTCCTGCGGTCTACGAAGCGTTTCGTCAACCGCTCATGCAGCGCATCCGACAATCTGTCTTCGATTTCGCGCGTCTTTTCCTGCCAGTGTGCCTGATCGGCCAGCCAGCCGGGCCGGTTCGACACGAATGTCCAGGTGCGGATCTGGGCGATGCGATGCGACAGCGTATCGATGTCGCCCTCGGTGGTGTCGGCGCGGCGCACCTGCTCGGCCATGTAATTCTCGTCGACATGGCCATGCCTGGCGAGGTCCATGTAGATCGACGCAATGAGGTCGGCGTGCTGGGCCGGCGCTATCTTGCGGTAGTCGGGGAGCGCGCAGGCCTCCCACAGCAGCGCGACGCGCCTTGCGTCGGTGGCGAGCGCCCTTATATCCTCGTCACGCGACAGGTGCTCGAGCGCCTGCGCATCGACTGCCGGCAGCGCACGGGTCAGGCCCTCCACCGGGGCATTGGTCTCAATCGAGCGCTTCAGCGCGTCGAGGCTGGCGAAATTGAAACGCGCTGTGCGCCATTGCAGAACTTTCACCGGGTCGAAGTCGTGGCTTTCGATCTTCTTGACCAATTCCTCGTCCAGTGGGTCGACCTGGCCGGTGACGCCAAAGGTGCCGTCGCGCAGGTGCCGGCCGGCGCGCCCGGCGATCTGGCCAAGTTCGGCCGCCGTCAGGTTGCGATACTGGTAGCCGTCGAACTTGCGGTTCTGGGCGAAGGCGACATGGTCGAGATCGAGGTTAAGGCCCATGCCGATGGCATCGGTGGCGACGAGATAGTCGACGTCGCCCGACTGAAACAGCGCCACCTGGGCGTTGCGGGTGCGGGGCGAGAGCGCGCCAAGCACGACGGCCGCACCGCCCTGCTGGCGGCGGATCAGTTCGGCGATGGCATAAACCTCGTCGGCGGAGAAGGCGACGATCGCTGTGCGCCGGGGCAAGCGGGTCAGCTTCTTCGAACCGGCATAGGCCAGATGTGACAGCCGCGGCCGCGTCACCACCGAGACGCCTTTCAACAGGCGCTGCAAGATGCCGTGCATGGTGGCGGCGCCGAGCAGCAGCGTCTCCTGGCGGCCGCGCAGATGCAGGATGCGGTCGGTGAAGATATGGCCGCGCTCGAGATCACCGGCAAGCTGCACCTCGTCGATAGCGACGAAGGCGGCATCGGTCTCGCGCGGCATGGCTTCGACGGTACAGACCGAATATCTCGCGCCTGGCGGCTGAATCTTCTCCTCGCCGGTGATGAGCGCCACCTTGTGAGCACCGACCTTTTCGCAGACGCGGGTGTAGACCTCTCGCGCCAAGAGCCTGAGCGGCAGGCCGATGATGCCGCTTTCATGCGCCACCATGCGCTCGATGGCGAGATGGGTCTTGCCTGTGTTGGTCGGCCCAAGCACGGCAGTCACGTCGCGACCCGATAGGATCAGCGGCTCGGTGGGTTTCGGATGGATGTTCATCGCTCGGAAATAAGGCTTTCTGGCCTCTCATTGTCGGGAGCACGCCTCGGGTGGCGCGTATGACAGGCGACACATAGGGATTTCAGGCGCGAAGCGAAAGCGGAATGTTCCGCTGGCGGTTCGAAGTCACCTCCGTCGAGCTTCGGTTCGGCTGCTGATTAAGGGTTGGAACGAGTCTGGAACGAATCGGCGACGAATCGCTGACTCGCCCGGATTCAGGTTTTGTTCACGGCTAGATGTGGAGTTTTGGCTGATGATCCTTACCACATGCTGAATCACGGAATTGGCCCGTTTCATGCTAGGCGAGAGCCGCCGTTAACTTTCGCTGGCAAAGCCGTGTGGCAGCCCGCCTTGCTTCATCCAAGCTTATGAAATTGTTGAACTTTCTTAATAGAAATTAACAGTTTGATAGGCGATTGCAACTGCTCTCGTTAACATTGCGGCCAAACATGGAACGAAAGGGCGACGAATCGGCGATGTCGGGATTTTCCCTGTTTGTTCACGACAAGATATAGTGTTGCGCACAGGTTTTCCACCGACAATGCACAGCTTATCCAGGCACTTTTGCACAATACCCGCTGCCGCCATTAACCTTTGCGTGCCGGATTGGAACAGCAGGCCGACAGCCGTCATCGGACGGCGTCACGGACATCCGAAGCGGATGGCGAACGAGCCCTCCTTCAATCGGCACCGGGAAGCCGGCAGCCCGGCGAGACCTCAGGCGAAGTACTGGCCGCCATTGGCGGTGATGGTCGATCCCGTGATGAAGCCGGCGTCCTCGGAGGCGAGGAAGACGACGCAGCGCGCGATCTCCTCCGGCTGGCCGAGGCGCCCGACCGGGATTAGCGGGATGATGCGTTCGTTGAGCACCTTCTCATCGATCGCCCGGACCATTTCGGTGGCGATATAGCCTGGGCAGATGATGTTGACGGTGATGCCCGCGCGGGCTCCTTCCTGGGCCAGAGCCTTCGAGAAACCGATGTCGCCGGCCTTGGCCGCGGAGTAGTTGACCTGGCCGGCCTGGCCCTTCTGGCCATTGATGGAGGAGATGGTGATGACGCGGCCGAACTTGCGGTCGCGCATGCCGCTCCACAGCGGATGCGTCATGTTGAAAACGCCGGAGAGATTGGTGTCGATGACCTCCTTCCACTGCTCACGCGTCAGCTTGTGGAACATGGCGTCGCGCGTGATGCCGGCATTGTTGACCAGCACCGCGACCGGGCCCAGATCGGCCTCGACCTGCTTGATGCCGGCGGCGCAGGCGTCGTAGTCGGCGACCGACCATTTGTAGGTCTTGATGCCGGTTGTGGCCGTGAACTTGCTCGCCGCCTCATCATTGCCGGCGTAGTTGGCGGCAACCGAATAGCCGGCTTCCTTCAGCGCCATCGATATTGCCGCGCCGATGCCGCGCGATCCGCCCGTGACGATTGCAACCTTGGTCATGCGCTCCCTCCCTTTGGTTGGGAGAGTGAACAGGGAGTAGCGAATGACGAGTAGGGATCAGATATCCCATTGCGCCGACGCCGTTCTTCCCTATTCGCTACTCCCCATTCACTTCTCTTTTAGAGCGCTTCGACGCACATGGCGACGCCCATGCCGCCGCCGATGCACAGGGTGGAGAGACCCTTCTTGGCACCTCTTCGGCGCATCTCGTGGACCAGCGTGTTGAAAATGCGCGCGCCAGAGGCGCCGATCGGATGACCGATGGCGATGGCGCCACCATTGACGTTGACGATCGAGGGATCCCAGCCCATGTCCTTGTTGACCGCGCAGGCCTGCGCGGCGAAAGCCTCGTTGGCCTCGATCAGGTCGAGATCGCCGACCGACCAGCCGGCCTTTTCCAGCGCTTTTCGCGAGGCGGGAATCGGACCGGTGCCCATGATCGCCGGGTCAACGCCCGCGGTCGCCCAGGAGACGATGCGCGCCAGCGGGGTGATGCCCCGCCTGGCAGCTTCCGCTTCGCTCATCAAAAGCGCGCCGGCGGCGCCGTCGTTGATGCCGGAGGCATTGGCGGCGGTCACAGTGCCGTCCTTGTCGAAGGCCGGCTTCAGTTTGGTCATGGCATCCAGCGTCGCGCCATGGCGGATGTATTCGTCCTGGTCGACAATTGTATCGCCCTTCTTGCCCTTGATGGTGAAGGCGACGATCTCGTTCTTGAACCGGCCGGCCTTCTGCGCGGCCTCGGCCTTGTTCTGCGAGGCCAGCGCGAACTGGTCCTGGTCCTCGCGGGTGATCTGGAACTGGCGGGCGACGTTCTCGGCCGTGTTGCCCATGTGATAACCATTAAAGGCATCCCACAGTCCATCCTTGATCATGGTGTCGATCATCTTGTAGTCGCCCATCTTGACGCCAGCGCGCAGATGCTGGGCGTGCGGCGACATCGACATCGATTCCTGGCCGCCGGCGACAACCACCTTGGCATCGCCGGTGGCGATCTGCTGCATGCCGAGCGCGATGGCGCGCAGGCCCGAGCCGCACACCTGGTTGAGGCCCCAGGCGGTGGTCTCCCTGGGCAGCCCGGCGAGGATCGAAGCCTGGCGGGCAGGGTTCTGCCCTTGGGCCGCGGTCAGCACCTGGCCAAGAATGACCTCGTCGACCTCGGCCGCCTCGACGGCGGCGCGCGACAACAATTCCCTTACGACGACGGCGCCAAGCTCGTGAGCCGGGGTGGCGGCGAAAGCGCCGTTGAAGGAACCGACCGGTGTGCGTGCCGCGCTGGCGACGACGATGGCATTGGAAGCGGGCATTCTGTTCTCCAAACTTCAAGCTGATGTTCTGTCATTGAAGACTTTTCTTGCCCTTTCCCAACCCCGAGTCAAACCGGAAATCGGCAGGGCACCCATGCGTCGCAAGCAAGCTGCGCATGGCCGCGACATCAAGCTGTCCGCTGCTGCGCAGCATATTTCACCGGCCATGCAGCGATAATTAATCCCGCACTGCACAAACTGCTTGGAATTGTGACGCTTTTGCGCATATCCTTTGAACGGGCGCAATCGTTACCGGCGGCTTACTCAGGCGCGCCGGTGTCCGGGGAGGATGCAGATGGCTGCGAAAGACGATCCGATCGTCATCAAGAAATATGCCAATCGCCGGCTCTACAACACCGGCACCAGCACCTATGTGACGCTCGAGGACCTGGCCGAAATGGTCAAGAAGGGCGAAGAGTTCACGGTGCAGGACGCCAAGACCGGCGACGACATCACGCATCCGGTTCTGACCCAGATCATCTTCGAATTGGAGAACAAGGACGGGCAGAACATGCTGCCGATCCCGTTCCTGCGCCAGTTGATCGCCTTCTACGGCGACCAGATGCAGATGATCGTGCCGAGCTTCCTCGAACAGTCGATGATCGCCTTCTCCAAGGAACAGGAGCGCTTCCGCGAGCAGATGAAGGGCGCCATCGGCAAGTCACCACTCGACATGATGAAGATGGCCACGCCGATCAAGGCGCTGGAGGAGCAGACGCGCCGCAACATGGAAATGTTCCAGAATGCCATGCGGCTGTTCACGCCTTTCCCGCCGGCAGGCTCGGCACCTGCGGCGGCCCCCGCCGAACCGGCCAGGAAGGAAACGCCGGAAAAACCCGACGATCTGCAGCAGTTGAAGGACCAGATCGCGGCCATGCAGCGCAAGCTCGACACCATGTCGTGAGCGCGCAGCGCTTTTCTTCCGATCCTACGGCAATAATCCCTCATAGCGACCGCGCGGCCTGATGCTGCCGCCGCTCATTGCCTGTTCGACCATGTGGGCGGCCCAGCCAACGCTGCGCCCAAGCGCGAACAGCTGGAACGGCGCATCGCGCGGCAGGTCGAGGCTGCGCGTCAGAACGGCCAGGGCAAAGTCGACGTTCGGGCGGGCGCCGGTCGCGGCAATGGCGGCGATTTCCAGCGATCGCAATGTTCTGTCGGTGTTGTCGATGGCCGCCAAAAGCGCCGTGGCGCGGGGATCGCCTTCGGGATAGAGCGGATGGCCAAACGCTGGCAAAGGCCTGTCATGGCCGAGCCAGCGCCGGATCGCCGCATCGGCGCCGTGCCGCGCCGCATCGTCCGCGAGTTGCATCACCGCCTCGCCGGCGCCACCGTGCCGCGGACCGGAAAGTGTCGCCAGACCCGCGAGCAGGCAGGCGGCGGGCGAGGCTCCGGTCGAGGCCGCGACGCGCGCCGCGAAGGTCGATGCGTTGAGTTCGTGATCGGCAAGCAGCACAAGGGCGCGCCGGATAGCCTGCGCCCCGCCTTCATCCACCGACCAGCCTCGCGCCAACCGCATGTGCACCGGATCTGATCCCGCCGAGGCGCCAAGAGCGCCGGCCAGCACGCCGATCGCGCGCGCGGCGTCGGCGCACAGCGAGGCGGCGCCGCGCCCTAGTGAAGGCCGCGCCTGGCCGGCGAGCATGGCAAGTTGCATGAAGGCCGGGGCTCGGCCGAGTTGTTGGGATTGATCCGAGGCCGGAGCCTCGAAACCCACCGGCTCAGGCAGGGCCCACAGCACGGCGGCGGTCTCTTCGAGCGTGGCATGTTCGGACAGCGCAACGGCGTCGCGGCCCCGATAGACAAGGTGGCCGTGCGAAACGGTCGAGATCGAGGTGACGAGCGAGGGTTCGCCCCAGGCGATGGCGCTTTCGGCGATGGCCGATGGGCTGCGTCCGCGCTCTCTTCGCATCATCAGGGCCGCGATATCGTCGACGCGATATTGGCTGCGGCGTGGATCGGCACTGTCCGGGCGCATGCCGATGCGCCCGCGACTGACATAGGCGTAGAGCGTCTGCGGCCGCACCTTGAGCCGTTCCAGTGCCTCGTCCCGCGACAGCCATTCGGACATGTCGGTCCCATATTGATTATGTTGATCAAGATTGATGCGCGTGTTGCCCATCCTTATCCTTAGTGTCGGAAAAGCTCAAAGAGACAAAGCCATGGCGAACGGGCTCGATGATGTGGTGGCGGCGGAAACGGTGCTGTCCGACGTGGATGGGCTGGGCGGCCGCTTGACGATCCGGGGGTACTCCCTGCCGGAACTGGCCGGGCGATGGAACTATCCGCAGGTCGTTCGCCTGCTTCTCGACGGCTTCTTCTACGACCTTCCCGGAGACGCGGAACTGGCCGCGAGACTGGGCCAGGCGCGCGTCGAGGTGTTCGACCGGCTCTTGTCTTGCCTGCCCCTGCTGGCGCCGCTCGACGTCTATAGCGCCATGCGTGCCGGCATGGCGTTGCTGCCTGACGGCGAGACGCTGACGGACGCGCTTGGGCTGATCGCGGCGCCCGCCGTGCTGACGCCGGCGCTGTTGCGCCTGCGGCGCGGCGAGCAGCCGGTCGCGCCGGATGGGAGGGCCGATCATGCCGCCGATATGCTGAGCATGCTCGACGGTTCCGTGCCGACGCCGGCTCTGGCAAGGGCACTCGACACTTACCTCGTGACCGTCTGCGACCACGGCCTCAATGCCTCGACCTTCGCCACGCGCATCGTCGCCTCGACGCAGGCCGGGCTGACATCGTCGGTGCTGGCTGGCCTCGGCGCGCTTAAGGGGCCGCTGCATGGCGGCGCGCCCGGCCCTGTCATCGAGATGCTCGACGCCATCCAGGCGCATGGCGACGCCGCCGGCTGGCTGCGCGGCGAGATCGCGCGTGGTGAACGCATCATGGGCTTCGGCCACCGCATCTACCGCGTGCGCGATCCGCGCGCCGATGTGCTGAAGGCGGTGGTGCGGCAGCTCGGCGGCGAGGGCGAGACCGGTCGCCGGCTGGCCTTCGCCGAGACAGTCGAACAGACGGCGCTCCATGTGCTTCGGATTGCCAAGCCGCAGCGCTCGCTGCAGACCAATGTCGAGTTCTACACCGCGCTGGTGTTGGAAGCGGCGGGTTTTCCCAGCCAAGCCTTCAGCAATGTCTTCGCGGCCGGGCGCGTCGCCGGTTGGGTCGCGCATGCGCGCGAGCAGCAGACGACGGGACGGCTGATCCGGCCGCTGTCGCGCTATGTCGGACCGATGCCGGACCTCGTCGCCTGAGCATCAAACCTGTTTGGAAGATACACCGCGCCCTCCGCCACAAGGCGGAGGGTGTTTCCGCATGATCGAAATTTCATGCGATCACGCGACCGTGCTCGTGTTCTTGCCTTGGTGTGTCCTTATATGCTGCACTGCAACATAGGTCTGCCGTGACGGTGACGCCCCGATTCCCGGGCGCGCGCAATAAGTCAGGCACCGGATCGACAGGAACGCCATGACGAAGAACGGCGAGGCGGAGGAAAAGAAGAAGATCAACATCGCGCTTCAGGGCGGCGGTTCCCACGGGGCTTTTTCCTGGGGCGTGCTCGACCGGCTTCTGGAGGATGGCCGGCTGGAGATCGCAGCGGTGTCCGGCACAAGCGCGGGCGCGATGAACGCGGTGGCGCTGGCCGACGGCTTCGTTCGCGGCGGCGTCGAAGGCGCGCGCAAGAAGCTCGACGACTTCTGGCATGCGGTGGCGGCGAAGGGCCGGTTCAGCCCGGTGCAGCGCATGCCGTGGGACGTCGCCTGGGGCAATTGGTCGATCGAGAACACGCCGGGTTATGTCTTCTTCGACACCATGTCGCGCGTGTTCTCGCCCTATGTCGCCAACCCGCTCGGCCTCAATCCGCTGCGCGACGTGGTCGCGCAGGGGATCGATTTCGACAATGTACGCGCCTGCAAGTCGATGGAACTGTTCATCTCGGCCACCAATGTCGAGACAGGGCAGTTGCGGGTGTTTTCCGATGGCGAGATCGACCTCGACACAGTGATGGCCTCGGCCTGCCTGCCGCAACTGTTCCGCGCCGTCGAGATCAAGGGCGTGCCCTATTGGGATGGCGGTTATGGCGGCAATCCGGCGCTCTATCCGTTCTTCAAGACGGCTGCCACCGAGGACGTGCTTTTGGTGCAGATCAATCCGGTCGTGCGCGAGGGAACGCCCAAAAGCGCCAATGAGATCCAGAACCGCATCGACGAGATCACCTTCAACGCCGGGCTGCTGCGCGAATTCCGTTCGATCGCCTTCGTCAAGGAACTGATCGCCGCCGGCCGCCTGCCGCGGGGCGAGTACCGGGACATCCGCATGCACCGCATCGACGCCGATGAGGCCTTCAAGGACCTGTCGGCATCATCGAAGGTCAATGCCGAATGGGCATTCCTGGCCTATCTGCGCGATCTTGGCCGCACCGCCGCCAGCGACTGGCTGGAGGAGAACTACGATGCCGTCGGCAAGCGGCCGACGCTCGACCTCTCCGGCGAGCTCGACGACGGCTTCAAGCCGGTGCGGGGTCCGGCACCTGGCCGACGGGTGAAGGAATTCCTGGCCGCGCGCAAGAACCCCGAAGCGGAGCGTCGCCGGGCCTGAACCCGCATCCGTCACACGGGCGTGATCTGCCGCGCGGTGCCAGCAAGTTCCTTCCGGCGCCAGCAACAACCATCGCGTGTGAGGCGCGCATCATCATGCTGACGCCTGCTGCCAGTGTCGTGCGGGCGCCGCTGTTGGGCGCCATCCCTCGACCGTATCCGGAACGGTGACTGGCGGGCGAGGAATACTGCCACGAACAGCACCAGCAGGCGTTTTGTTCGAGGCTATATCATGTCTCAAGCCTAGACGGCGGAACGCGATGGAGCAGACGCATCGAGGCGACCCGTCCTCGCTCCTGGAGCATCCGGCTTGACCAGGGAACGACGATCTGGATCAGAGTTGAACGGTCCGTTCTTCAAGCAATTCCAGTGTGTTGCGTGAAATGTCGCACGCCGGGATGGTCCGTCAGGCCGAGGTTATCATCGTGCTCGAAACCCGCGTGGGGTTGAAAATCGCCTCGCGCCGGCGTCGTGCCTCCGAGAGCAGACGCAGGCCCGGCGGCACCGGGCCTTCAACGGCCGATCATCGGTCGCCAACGAGCCCCGCTAAAGCCGCACCCTAGTTGGGCAAAAAAATGCTTCGCGACGGCTATACTCTGTCCAGCTTCGCAATGCTGCTGCAACTTTCCGACTATATTGCGTTGCAAACTTGATGTAGAAGCGCGCTTCGCCGATCACGGCAATTTGAACACGGCCTGGCGCGCACCCATATCGGCGACGCGCTCCTCGAGGAGGACGCAGTCCCGGCCAAACCCCGCAGTGGAAAAAACGACGATGCCGAAAATCAGGTTTCACAAGCTTGCTGCCATTGTTGTGCTCATCGGTTTCGCCGCCTGGATGGCGACGGGCGAGTTTTCATCCGTTGGCAGTGCCGCCGCCGACGCCCAGAGGGCGGCAGAGGCCGAAAAAGGCCAAGACGCCGGAGGCCGGCAAGCCGAACACGGCGCAAGCCGAGCCGAAAGCCGCGCCGCGCACCGTCGCGGTGGTGACGCCGCCGCGCAAGACCTATGCGCGCGCTATCCGCATTTCGGGGTTGACCGAGGCCGACAAGCGGGCGGTGCTAGCAACGCGCGTCGCCGGTGTCATCGACAAACTGCCGGTCAGCCAAGGCCAGCACGTCAAGACGGGCGATCTGGTTCTGATGCTGGCGGCCGAAGAGAAAATCTCGAATGTCGACAACGCCAAGCAGTTGCTGGCGCAACGCAAGGCCGAGCTCGACGCCGCCGAACGGCTGGCCAAGACCGGCAATCTGCCGAAGCTGCAGCTCGACACGGCGCGCTCGAATTTGACCTCGGCGCAATCGATGCTGGAGACCGCGCAGGCTGAGCTCGACCGCAACGAGGTCAAGGCGCCGTTCGACGGCGTCATCGACAGGGTGCCGGTGGAACTCGGCAGCTCGGTCATGCAAGGCGGCGAGGTGGCGACCATCCTCAAGCTCGATCCGGTGATCGCCCGCGGCGAAATCAGCGAACGCGACCTGCGCTATATCAAGATCGGCGAAGAGGCCAATGTGCGCCTGGTCAACGACCAGAAGGTCACCGGCACCGTGCGGTATATCAGCCGCGACGCCTCCTCCCAGACCCGCACCTTCCGTGTCGAAGTGGCGATCCCAAATGCGGATGGCAGCATCCCCGCCGGCATGACGGCCGAGATCACGCTCAGCGCCGAGCCGACCGACGCGGTTCTGCTGCCGCGTTCGGTGGTGACGCTGGGTGACAAGGGTGATCTCGGCATCCGCGCCGTCGGCAGCGACGACAAGGTGGCCTTCTACCCGATCGACCTGGTGGACGACACGCCGAACGGTCTCGTGCTCGGCGGAATTCCGAAAGATGCGCGCATCATTGTCGCCGGCCAGGAACTGGTGAAGGAAGGCGATATCGTCAAGCCCGTCGAGGCCGACCAGGCGACCATCAACAAGCTGATCGGCGAAGCCACCGCCGGTACGCAGTAGCGCAAAGCCCGGCGTCGGGATCTCCGGCGCCTCCCGCCAGTTCGCCGCTTCCGAAGAAACAGCAGGCATCAAGTCATGGATATCGTCAGACTCGCAATCCACAACGCCCGCCTCACAATATCCGCCCTGCTGTTCCTGCTGGCGGCGGGCTGGGTCGCCTATCAGTCGACGCCCAAGGAAGCGGAACCCGACGTTCCGATCCCGATGATGTATATCAGCCTGATCTACCAGGGCATTTCGCCGGAGGATTCGGAACGCCTTCTCCTGCGGCCGATGGAAAGCAAGCTGAAGAGCCTGAAGGGCCTCAAGGAGATGCGCTCGGCCGCCTTCCAGGGCGGCGGCTACGTGCTTGTCGAGTTCCAGCCGCAAACCAATCTGGCCACGGCGCTCCAGGACACGCGCAGCAAGGTGCAGGACGCCAAGGCCGACCTGCCGCAGGCGGCCGAGGAGCCGACGGTCAACGAGGTCAACGTTTCCGAGTTTCCGGTCCTCGTCGTCACTCTGTCGGGCGACGTGCCGGAGCGCGTGCTGACGGCGGCTGCGCGCGAACTGCGCGACCGTATCGAAGAGGTACCGGGCGTGCTGGAAGGCTCGCTGCAGGGCGCGCGCGACGATCTGGTCGAAGTGGTCATCGATCCGGTGAAGCTGTCCTCCTACGGGCTGCAGCTCGACCAGCTGATGCAAGGCGTCGGCGCCTCCAACAGCCTGGTCGCCGCCGGCAATCTCGAAGGCTCGGAAGGCAAATACGCGGTCAAGGTGCCGTCGCTGATCGAGACGCCCGAGGACGTGGCCAACCTGCCGGTCGTCGCCACACCCAACGCCGTGGTGCAGGCCAAGGACATCGCCACCATACGCTCGACCTTCAAGGACGCCGAGACGGTCACTCGCCTCGACGGTAAGCCGGCCATCGCCATCGAGGTGAAGAAGCGCATCGGCGCCAACCTGATCGACACGCTGAACCATGTCAGGGAGGTGTCCGACACCTTCATCAAGACGATGCCCGAAGGCATGCATGTCACCTACACGCAGGACAAGTCGGTCTTCGTCAACCAGCTCTTGGGTGACCTCCAGAACCACGTCATGATCGCCGTGATCCTGGTGTTCATCGTCATTCTCTACGCGCTGTCGGGCCGCGCCTCGCTGCTCATCGGGCTGGCCATACCATCGTCCTTCCTGATCGGCATATTGCTGCTTGCCATGATGGGCTACACGATCAACATGATCGTGCTGTTCAGCCTCATCCTGGCTGTCGGCATGCTGGTCGACGACGCCATCATCGTCACCGAGTTCGCCGAGCGGCGCATGAGCGAAGGCATGCCGAAGGCGGATGCCTTCGCGCTCGCCGCCAAGCGCATGGCCGGCCCGGTCATCGCGGCGACGATGACGCGCATCGCCGCGTTCTCGCCGCTGCTGTTCTGGCCCGGCATCATCGGCGACTTCATGAAATACATGCCGATCACGCTGATCGTCACGCTGTCGGCCTCGATGCTCTATGCGCTGGTGTTCGCGCCGACGCTGGGCGCGATCTTCGCCAAGGCCCCGAAGCATCACGAGGACGACAACCGCGACGGCTGGTACATGGCCATCGTCAAGCAGGCGGTGCGCTTCCCGATCACCGTCCTGGTGCTCACCGTGGCGCTGCTGTTCGGCGTCGGATACGCCTATTCGAAATACGGCGCCGGCGTCGAGTTCTTCCCCAGCGTCGAGCCGGACTACGGCCTGCTCTACGTGCATGCGCGCGGCAATCTTTCGCTGGCCGAGATGGATGCCGCCACCAGGACGGCGGAGAACAGGCTGCTCGGCTGGCCGGGCGTGAAATCGGTCTATACACGCGTCGGCAAGACTCAAGGCGGCGGCCAGGACATTCCCGAGGACGTCGTCGGCGTGATCCAGTACGAATTCGTCGACTGGCGCGAGCGCAAGTCCGCCAACCAGATCCTCAGCGACCTGCGCGGCGTCATGGCCGGCATTCCCGGCGTCGATGTCGAGGTGCGCGTGCCGGAGGCCGGCCCGCCGACCGGCAAGCCGATCCAGATCAGGCTTTCGGCCGCCGATCCCAAGGGGCTCGACGACAAGGCGCGCGCGGTGGCGGCGCGGATCGCCAAGGTGCCCAACGTCATCGACATTTCGGACGGCCTGCCGCCGCCCGGCGTCGACTGGGCGCTCGAGGTCGACCGCGCCAAGGCCGCTCAATACGGCATCAGCCCGACCTCGGTCGGCACCGTGGTGCAACTGGTGACCAACGGCCTGAAGCTCTCGGAATACCGGCCGGCGGGCGCCGACGATGCCGTCGACATCCGCCTGCGCCTGCCGGAAGACCGGCGCACGCTGTCGACGCTCGACGAACTCAGGGTGCAGACGTCGCAAGGGTCGGTGCCGATCTCGAACTTCGTCGTGCGCAAGCCCGAGCCGACGGTCGGCATCCTCAACCGCATCGACGGCGCGCGCACCGTGGTGGTGCAGGCCAACGTCGCCGCCGGCGCGCAGGTCGCCGCTGTACAGGAGCAGGTGACCAAGGCGGTCTCGGACATGGATCTCGGCAGCGGGATACGCTGGAAGCTCGCCGGCTCCAACGAGGACAGCGCGGAAGCGAGCGCCTTCCTCAGCAAGGCCTTCGGCGCGGCGATCTTCCTGATCTTCCTGGTGCTGCTGGCGCAGTTCAACAAGTTCACCAGCGTCTGGCTGGTGCTGTCCTGCGTGGTCATGGCGACGATCGGCGTGTTCCTGGGCCTGCTTCTGACAGGCGAGGCGTTCGGCATCGTCATGTCGGGCATCGGCGTCATCGCGCTGGCCGGCGTGGTGGTCAACAACAACATCGTGCTGATCGACACCTATGACCGGCTGCGCGAGGAGGGCTGGGACAAGATGGAAGCGGTGCTGCAGACCTGCCGCGAGCGTGCTCGCCCCGTGGTGCTGACGGCGGTTTCGGCTATCCTCGGCGTGCTGCCGATCGCCTTCGGCCTCGGCCTCGAAATCTTCCATCATGAGACGACGATCAACGCGCCTTCGACGCAATGGTGGATTTCGCTGTCCTCGGCGATCGTGTTCGGCCTGTCCTTCGCCACCGTGCTGACGCTGGTGGTGACGCCGTCGATGCTGATGGTGTTCACCCGCGCCAAGGTCAAGCCCGGCTCGCGGCGAGGGTGGTTCAGCCGGCTGTTGCGACGCGGCAAGGGAGAGATCTCGCCGCAGGAGCCAGCGGCCGATGGCGACGCCGAGCCGGCAGTCGCCTTCCCGAAGGCCGCCGAATAGAGCGGTTTCGCAAGGCAGGTCAAAAGGCCGCCCGGGAACTACCGGGCGGCCTTTTGCATTGTTCCCTCGGATTCAACCAGACGGCGAGGGCTCTAAAATGACGATCAGCACGATTCTCATCATCATCCTGATCCTGATCCTGATCGGCGCAGTGCCGGCATGGCCGCATTCGCGCTCCTGGGGCTACGGGCCGTCGGGCATCGTCGGCGTCGTCCTCGTCGTGGTGCTTATCCTGCTTCTGATGGGCCGGATCTGACCGGCAACGATTTGCGGCCGGGCCCGCCGTTCTCATCTTTTCGGTACGCTCGGCAATCACGCTGCTTTTTGCCAGGCCGGCGCGACGGCGATACCGATATCCTGCAAGGCTTCGTGCACCGCCTGGTCGAGAGGGGTGTGCGGGATTTCACCAATGATCTCGTTCAGTCGCGTCGAGGCCAGCCGGTGCGCCTCGAAACGCAGATAGGACATCGAGACGATCTCGCGCCACATCGCCACGAACGGGCTTCCGGCGCGCAGCACCCACCACGGCATGAAGCTTAGTTTAAGCTTGCGTCCGAGTGCCTTTTCGGCGGCCGTCTTGATCTCGATGTCGGTGACGGCATGGCCCGGAAAATTCAGCGCCTCGTAAGAGCCGAGCTTGTCGAGATTGCGCGCCAGTGCGACGAAACCGACAGCGAAATCCGGCAGATAGGCCCATTCATGCACCAGATCGGCCGGGCCGGGCGCAGTGTAGATGCCCTTGCTCATCTTGGCGGCCACGACGAGGTCGAACCAGGAGCCGTTGCCGGTGCCGCCGAAGAAATCGCCGGCGCGCAGAATGATCGTGCGCACCCGACCCGCCTCAGCTTCACGGCGGAACAGCGCCTCCATGGCGCAGCGGATCCGCCCTTTCTCGGTTGTCGGGTGGAACGGCGTGTCTTCCGTGATCACCGCCGGCATCGGCGAGCCATAATTGTAGATGGTGCCGGGGAAGAGATGCAGCGTGCCGTTGGCGCGGCAGGCGGCCATGACATTCTCGGCCATCGGCAGGCACTTGCCCCAGTCGGTGTAGATCGGGTTCAGACCGTTGAAAATGATGTCGACGCCCTGCGTGGCGCGGATCAGAGACTCGCCGTCCAGCGCATCGCCGGCGACGGCCGTCGCGCCTGCAAGCTCAGCCGGCACCTTGCCGGTGCGGGTGATGGCGCGGACATCATAGCCCGCATCGATGAAGGCCTTGGCGACCACGCGGCCGAGCCGGCCGTTGGCGCCGAGGATTGCAATCTTGGTCATTCTTCGTCTCCTGTCTGCTTTGAAGCGACGGGACAAGCCCGCCGCCTTGGGGATATCTCGACGTCTGTTCAGCGCTTGCCGAAGAGGTCGCGGTTGCTGCCCTGGACGACCGGCTTCCGGATGATCGCATCCGACTTCTCGATCGATGTGGTGATCGTCTTGTCGGTGCTGGTGACAGGCGTCTGGCTGGCATTGTTCGAGCCGAACTTGTCGCTGCTTGCGAAAGCGGCGCCGGCGGCGATGAGGAGGGCAGCGGTGGTGAGTGCGATCCTGGTCATTTGAGTTAGTCCTGATTGGTTTGTTGCAGTGCGTATCGATGTTTGCAGGCCGAATATGATTTCCTCATCAATGAATTGAAATTGACCATGTGTGCAGTTCTGATATTCATTTTTGAATGGCTGATATCGACTGGAACCTTATCAAGAGCTTCGTCACGGTCGCTGAGACCGGCAGCCTGTCGGCCGCGGCGAGAAAGCTGTCGGCAAGCCAGCCGACGCTTGGCCGCCACATTTCGGAACTGGAACAGGCGCTCGGCGTCATCCTGTTCCGGCGCGGGCGAAGCGGCTACGCGCTGACCGAAGCCGGGGCCACTCTGTTCGAGCGCGGCAAGGCGGTGAGCGAGCAGGCGAGCGCTTTTTCACGGCTGGCGCTGGGTTCGGTCGAGGCTATCGAAGGCACTGTACGCATCGCCGCCAGCGAGGTGGTGGCGGCCTATGTGCTGCCGGACATGACGGCGCGGCTCGGCATCGAGGAGCCCGGCATCGAGGTCGAGATCGTCGCTTCAAACCAGGTCGAGAACCTGCTGCGCCGGGATGCCGACATCGCCATCCGCATGGTCAAGCCGGAGCAGAACGAGCTGGTGGCGCGCAAGGTCTGCGATATCGCGCTCTGCGCCTGTGCTTCCCTAGCCTATCTCGACCGGTGCGGCCGCCCGCGCGAGCCGGCCGACCTGCTCGACCACGCGCTGATCGGCTTCGACCGGAGCGACGAGATGGTCCGAGGCTTTACGCAATTCGGCATACCGGTCACCCGGAACAGTTTTCGTTTCCGGGCCGACAACCAGATCGTGCTTTGGGAGGCGGTGCGGGCGGGAAACGGCATCGGCCTCGGCCAGGAGCCGCTGGCCGAGCGGGACCCCTGGTGGAGAAGGTGCTGCCGGGCCTGCCGCTGCCCAAGCTGCCGGTGTGGCTGGCCATGCATCGCGACGTGCGCACCAGCGTGCGCATCCGACGCGTGGCGGATTTCCTTCACGAGGAACTGAAACGCTATTCGGCGGGCGCCGCTTCGGGAGCGAATTCGGCGCGGTGAGCCAATCCGGCCATCAGCAATACGACGATCAGCAGGCCCGACATGGCGATGAAGATCGGGCCGAAGCTGGAATGCTCGGCGACAAAGCCGATCGCGGAGGGCGCCACGAGGATGCCGGAATAGCCCATAGTGGTGACCACGCTCATGCCGGTGCCCGACGACATGCCTTCCTGGTTGCCGCCGGCCGAAAAGATGATCGGCACCATATTGGCGATGCCGAAGCCGCACAAAGCGAAGGCCGAGATGGCAAGCCAGGGCGAGGGCGACAGGCCTGCGATCAGCATGCCGGCGGCAGCGATGATCGCCGAACCGCGCAACGTCGTCACGGCCCCGAAACGATTGCGCACGCCATCGCCGAAGAAACGCATGATCGCCATGACACCGGAAAAGGCGGCGTAGGCGAGACCGGCAATGGCGAGATCGGCGCCGAGTTCCTGCCTGAGATAAAGTGCTGCCCAGTCGAGTACGGCGCCTTCGGAGACCATCGTCAGCAGCGCCATCAGGCCCACGAGGTAGACCAGCGGGTTTCCCGGCAAGGTGAATTTATGATGCTCCGCAGCCTGCGGCCTGCCCTCGGCGACGATATAGGGCACCGCCGCCGCGATCGCCGCTAAGGCAAGCGCCGTCACCACCGCGGCGTGGGCGAGGTGGCCGTAATTCTGGATGGCAAAGCCGCCAAGGGCACCGCCGGCGAAACCGCCGAGGCTCCAGAAGCCATGCGAGGAGGACATGATCGCGCGCGACAGCCGCCGCTCGACCACCACCGCATTGGCGTTCATGGCGACATCCATGCCGCCGATGGAGCCGCCAAAGATGAACATGGCGACGGCAGCCAGCGGCACGTTGGGCGCCAGCGCCACGACCAGCAGACCGAGGCTGCCGCAGAGGCCAAACCAGCGCAGCACGGTGCGCGAGCCGTGTTTCGAAATCAGGTGACCGCACCAGGTCATGGCGGTGACGGCGCCGGCGCCGAACAGCAGGATCAAAAGCCCCAGAGTGAACTTGGAAATGTCCAGGCGGGTCAGGAACACCGGGATCTGCGGCGCCCAGCTGCCGGTCAGGAAGCCGTTGGCGAGGAAGATGGCCGCCACGGCCCAGCGGCCGCGAATGGCGGTCTGCATTGCATTCGACGCGTTCATAGGCGAATCCGGTCAGAAAGTGGCTTTGCGCGGCAAATTAGATCGATTCAATTTTCAGTCAAGCGCTGCGCTCGGGAAGCATTTGGGCCAAACGAACGCCTAGGGTAATCGAGGACGTGAGAGACCACCTAGTGGTCTCTGGGTCGCCTGGCCTCGAATTCGGCCTTCTTGGCGTCGGAGGCTTCAGTCTGGTGCAGCGCCTGCCATTGCGCGTAAGGCATGCCGTAGACGATCTCGCGCGACTGGTCCTTGCTGAGATCGACGCCTTCGGCTTCCGCGGCCTCGCGATACCAGTTCGACAGGCAGTTGCGGCAGAAGCCGGCGAGGTTCATCAAATCGATGTTCTGCACGTCGCCACGCTCACGCAGATGCGCCACCAGCCGGCGAAAGGCGGCGGCCTCGAAGTCGCGTTTCTGTTCGTCGCTGAGTTCGGTCATCGAAACCTCCTCATAACGGCCCGGTGCGCGAGCCGAACATCTTCACTTGGTGTATATCGGGACGGCGATCGATCGCGTCAACGATCGGCGCCAGACGCTCAGCCCACGAAAGCGCATCCCCGCCGGTCGCGATCAGGTCCTGGCGGATTTCGATCAGCGCGTGGGCATAGCCGTTGACGATGGCGTGCCTGAACATGGTGTCGCCCCGCAGCGCGCCGTCATAGGGCTCGTTGTCGCCGACAACGAGGTTTTTGTCAGCGGCCAACATGTCGATCAGCGGCCGCGCCACGCGGTCGTCGCGGTCCCACAGCACGCCGACATGCCACGGCCGCTGCCTGCCCTGCATGACCGGCGTGAAGGAATGCACGGAGAAGATGAAGGGTGCCTTGCCGGAAGCCTGCGCGACCGAGGCGATCGTGGCGCCGACGGCGTCGTGATAGGGCCGGTAGAAGCGGTCAAGCCGCCTTTCGCGCTCCTCTGGGGCGAGTGGATAGTTTCCTGTCACGACGGTGCCGTCATAGAGCTGACGGATCAGCGTTGGATCATCCTCACCACGATTGGGATCGATCAGCAGCCGCGAAAAATTGGCGAGCACCGCTGGCACATCGAGCAAGGCAGCGAGTTCGCGCGTCACCGCCTCGACGCCGATGTCATAGGCGATGTGGCGGTCGAACGCCGCCGCCGGCAGGCCAAGGCTGCCATAGTCTTCAGGCAGGTCGCGGCGGGCATGGTCGGCCAACAGCACCATGCCCCGCTTGCGGTCGCCCTCGACGACATCGAAAGGCGCGAAAACTGTGGATCGGGTCATTGGCGGGAAATGGTCTGTTCGCTGGCTTCCGGGGAGGATGCTATCGTCTTTCCACGAAGACGACGCGGGCGCAATGCCGTTGTTTGGCCAAGGTTTCCGCTGAAATCTGGCAAGGGGCGACGGATCGCGCGCCGGGAGCCTTCTTAAATCGATTGGAATTGGACAAAACGGCGCGTTGACATGCGCCCGGACTTTTCCGAAAAGGGGCGCAGAGAGATGCTGATGTGGTTCTTGAGGGGTTTCAGGATGAGTTCCGCCGGCGGGCGGCGCGTGCGCTTCGCCTTCGCCATGCCGCTCCTGACGCTCGCCGTGGGCTTATCCGCAATGGTTGCGGCCTCGCCTGCACGCGCTGATTTCCGCGTCTGCAACGCGACGCAAAACCTAGTCGGCGTCGGCATCGGCTATCGTGCCAAGGCCGGCTGGATCACCGAGGGCTGGTGGCACATCGAAGGATCGAGCTGCAAGACGCTGATCGAAGGGCCGCTGTCATCAAGGTTTTACTATCTTTATGCAGAAGACGCCGAGCGCGGCGGACGCTGGGACGGCCCGATCAACATGTGCGTGGCTGAAAAAGAGTTCAAGATCGCCGGCGTCACCGATTGCGTCGCCCGGGGCTTCCAGCGCGCCGGATTCCAGGAATACGACACGGGCGAGCAGGCAAGCTGGATGGTCCAGCTAACCGACGACCCCGCAACGGGAGGCGCACCAGCCGCCCCGGGAACAAACAGTCAATGAGACGCAGCCGCAAGGTTAAGATCCTAGCCACCATCGGTCCGGCCTCCTCTTCCGAGGAAATGCTGAAGAAGCTGTTCGAAGCGGGCGCCGATGTGTTCCGCATCAACATGAGCCATACCGATCACGAGTTGATGCGCACGCTGGTCGGACGCATCCGCGCCGTCGAGGAGACGGTCGGAAGGCCGATCGGCATCCTTGCCGACCTGCAAGGACCCAAGCTGCGCGTCGGCAAGTTCGCCAACGGCAAGGAGGTGCTGACCGTCGGCCAGACCTTCACGCTCGACGACAATCCCGAGCCCGGCACCGCGGCCAGGGTCTATCTGCCGCATCCCGAAATCCTGAGTTCGGTCGAGGCCGGCCACCGGCTGCTGATCGACGACGGAAAGCTGGAGCTGAAAGCGGTGAAGGCCAATGGCAAGGCGATCGTCTGCACCGTCGTTGCCGGCACCACGATTTCCGACAGAAAGGGCGTCAGCCTGCCCGATACCGACCTGCCGGTCGGCGCGCTGACCGAGAAGGACCGCAGGGATCTCGACGCGGTGCTCGCCACCGGCGTCGACTGGATAGCGCTGTCCTTCGTGCAGCGGCCGGAGGACCTGGCCGAAGCGCGCAAGATCGCACGCGGCCGGGCGCTGATCATGGCCAAGATCGAGAAGCCGCAGGCGGTTGCCCGTCTGGCCGAAATCATTGAACTCTCAGACGCGCTGATGGTCGCGCGCGGCGATCTCGGCGTCGAGATGCCGCTGGAAGCCGTGCCCGGGATCCAGAAGCAGATCACGCGCGCAGCGCGCCGCGCCGGCAAGCCGGTGGTGGTCGCCACGCAGATGCTGGAATCGATGATCACCGCGCCCGTGCCGACCCGCGCGGAAGTCTCCGACGTTTCGATCGCCGTCTTCGAAGGCGCCGACGCCATCATGCTTTCGGCCGAATCGGCCGCGGGCGCCTATCCGGTGGAAGCGGTGGCGATGATGAACCGCATCGCCACCAAGGTGGAAACCGATCCGACCTATGCAGGCATCATCAACGCCCAGCGTTCCGAGCCTGAAGCAACCGGCGCCGATGCGATCTCGCTGGCGGCCCGCGAAATCGCCGAGACGCTGAAACTGTCGGCGATCATCACCTACACGGCTTCCGGCACCACGGGCCTGCGCGCCGCGCGCGAGCGCCCGCAGGTGCCGATCGTGGCCCTGTCGCCGATCGTCAACACGGCGCGGCGGCTGTCGCTGCTGTGGGGCACGCACTGCGTCGTCTCCCCCGATGCCACCGATCTCGACGACATGGTCGATCGCGCCTGCCGCATCGCGCTTGAAGAGGAATTCGGCAAGCCCGGCGACCGCGTCATCATCACCGCCGGCGTGCCGCTAAGGACGCCCGGTTCGACCAATATGCTGCGCATCGCCTATGTCGGTTCGGACTTAGGCACCCGATAAGCCCGCCCCAGGGCTTCACCGCGTTGCGATCTTGAGAGCTCTTGTTGCCGCTGCGGCGTGGTCAATGCGCTGAAGGAAGCGACGCGCGCGGGTATGGGATCTTGCAGATATTGATCCGGTCCCCGCATCTTTCGCCGATTAAGTTCGGCAGTGTCGAGCAGATCGAAATCGACCTTTTCCAGCGTGCAGTGCCAGTCGGCGCTGTGCGAAGCCCATCCTCGTTTGTGGTGTTCCAGAAGCCGTTCGCGGCTGGAATAGCCATGGTAGTCGAAGGCGATCACGCCGTTGGTCACATAGATATGGTTTCCGTAATGGTTCCCGCTTGGAATGATCCGCTCGCCGTAAAATCCGTCCAGGGGAGGATAACTAAGAAAGACGCCCGCAAGGATGGGGCAGGCGCCGTAACCGAAGAAGATGCGATCCGGCAGCGCCCAGAATTTTTCGGGATTTTTCTTTATGCCGTGTTTCAGGACGTACATGCCGCTCTGGCCCCGATACCGTTTTTTCGAAGACCGTTGTCGGAAGACGCACATCAGGTCGGCGCCAACTCCGCTTCGGGTTCCTTGAGGTCGGCGCATTTTCCGGCGCCATAGGCATCGCCGGCGATCCGCGCTTCCACCGCCCTTGCCATCGCCTCCAGATCCACGCTCCTGCCGGCGGCCTTCTCGATAGCGCCAACGACCAGATCAGACGCGATCCAGTCCGGCTTGTGGCCGAGATTGCGCACCCAGACCAGTTCGGCGCCGGCAATGTTGCGCTCGAGGCCGACCGAATGGATATGGGCGTAGACGACCTTGTCTCGATCGCCCGAGATGACCACGGTCGGCGCCTTGATCTCGGCGTAGCGCGGCGCGGCCGCAAGCGCATAGCGGTAGAGGCCGGCGACATCGCTGGCATTTGCGCGGAAGGCCGAGGGTCTCAGCACCAGCGGGATCGAGGCCTCGGCGACATAATTGTCCGGCACTTTGTTGGGCGAGAAGACGCAGGTCGTAGCGTCGGCGATCCGCAGCATTCCTGCCGGATAGCTCAGCGTTTCGGAGAACAGCCGGCCGATCACCGGAATGGTGGTCAGGTCGTAGTACCAGGCGGTTGCGCCGCCGGGCCACGGATGGGTTGCCGGTGCCAGGAATACCAGCCCGAGCGTCTTGTCGGCATGCTCGCGGCCGAAGGCGGTCGTCACCGCGCCACCGAAGGAATGGCCGACGATGATAGCCTGCTTCATGCCGAGATGGTCCATCAGCGCGGCGACGGTGTCGGCCTGCGACCACGGATCCTCGTTGTTGCCGGGCCCGCGTCCCGACCAACCGAATCCCGGCCGGTCGAAGAACAGCAATTCGGCGCGCCCTTCGAGCAACGGCCTGAGCGGCAGCATCTGATCCCTGAGATTGGCGCTGGCGCCGTGGATGAAGACAACAGGCGGCAGGTCGGCCTTGGCGGGGCCAGGAACGTGGACATAATGGATGCGCGCGCCATCGATGTCGACGAATTCGCCGACGGCCGGGTTGCGGCGCTCGATCAGCCAGGAGCCGACGCGCGTGATGCCGACAAAGCCAAAGACGAGCGCCAGAAGGAAGGCGAAGACGGCATAGAGCAGGTTCATGTGGGATATACGAGAGGGAGTAGGGGAGTAGGGGAGTAGGGCAAGTATTTCCGGGCGATCTCTTTCCTACTGCCTTACTGCCCTATTTCCCTACTGCCTTAAAATATCAAATGCCTTCGCCGGCGAGCTCTTCCGAAAGCGTGCCGACCTGGTCCTGGGCGCTGCGCAGCATCGGGTAGATGGCGAGCACCTTCTGCCAGGCCTCGAGCGCCGATTGCTTGCGTCCGGTCACGGTCATGATCTGCGCCAGGCCCGACAGCGCGCCGAAATGGCGGGGTTCGAGTTGCAGCGTATGGTCGATGTCGGACATCGACTTGCCGTAGTTCTTCATCATGAAATGCACCGTGGCGCGCCGGTTCCAGCCCTCGGCATAGGCCGGCTGCAAGGTGACCACCTGGTCGAGGAAATCGAGCGCGACGTCGAACTTCTGGTTCTCGATCGCCTTCTGCGACCATTGCATCATCAGGTCGATCGAGGCGCTGCCCGACTGGGACCATTCGCTCCAGATGATGCCGGCGATACGCTCTGCCGCCTTTTCGTTGCGCTCGCGCTTGAGATCGGCAAACAGCTTGTCGAGCCGGGCCTCCCTGTTCATTGCGGGAGGCGGGGCTTGCGGCACTGGCTGGGCATCCGGAGGCGCCGGCTCCGGGGCCGCTTGCACAGCGGCCCGGTCATCGGCCCGAGCCGGCAACGAGACGGCGCTGCAAAAAAGAAGGACCGTCAAAAATGCAAAAAGAATCCGCATCGCCCGAATCTAGTCCCGGGCGGCGGAACGTCAAACTGATTTTAGCGTGAACGGCCGGCGGACCGACGATAAACACCAACTGCGGAGGCAAAAGCCTCGCGACGAAGCTCAGCCCTGGCGCGCCTTATAGCGGGGGGCGGTCTTGTTGATGATGTAGACGCGGCCCTTGCGGCGAACCAGACGGTTGTCGCGATGACGCGCCTTCAGCGCCTTGAGCGAATTCTTGATCTTCATGGTCTTGCCTGTCGGTGTGGACCCGGTCCGGGTCGAAATTTTAAGGCGCGCCAGAAGACGCGCCTTTGAACTGTGGGTGGCTCATAAACGAGGAGCCTTGTCCGTGTCAACCGCAAGCATGCCCGGTAGCGGAGATGAATGCCCGGTGTCGTCAAATATCCGCAATCGGCCAATGGCTCGGCACCGGCTGGTATGATGTGGTGGTCGCCACGTGACTTGAGAACGCCATGCGCCGAGTTTTCCTGCCCGGTAGCTCGCGGCGTCGAGATTGCTGTCAGGCGCGGCGGCTGATCCGGGTGAAATGGCCCATCTTGCGGCCGGGCCGCGCTGCGGCCTTGCCGTAGAGATGCAGCATCAGGTCGGGCTCCGCCAGCAATTCCGGAACGCGCGAGATATTGTCGCCGATCAGGTTCTCCATCACGCAGTCGGAATGGTGTCGCGGGTCGCCGAGCGGCAGGCCGGCCACGGCGCGGATATGCTGCTCGAACTGCGAAACGGTGCAGGCGGCTTCCGTCCAGTGGCCTGAATTGTGGACGCGCGGCGCGATCTCGTTGGCCAGCAGCGAGCCATCGGCCAGCACGAAGAACTCGACGCCGATGACGCCGACATAGTCGAGCGCCGACAGGATCTTCACCGCCGCTGTCCGGGCCGCCTCGGCTGTCCGGGGCGCGATCGCGGCCGGCACGGTCGATGTGTGGAGAATGCCGTTGCGGTGGACGTTCTCGGCCGGATCGTAGGCGGCGACGACGCCATCGATGCCGCGCGCGGCGATGACGGAGACTTCGCGCTCAAAGGAAACGAAGGCCTCGAGGACCAGCGGCACGCTGCCCATGGCCTCGCAGGTGCCGGCGAAGCCGCCGGCTTGCATGTCACGGAAGACGCGCTGGCCCTTGCCGTCATAGCCCATGCGCCGCGTCTTCAATATGCCGCTGCCGCCAAAGGATTTCAGCGCTGCGGTCAGCTCCCCGTCATTGTCGACCGCGCGGAAATCCGCCGTGGCAATGCCGATGCCGTTGAGAAATGTCTTTTCGGTCACCCGGTCCTGCGCCACATCAAGCGCGCGCGCAGGCGGATAGACCGGCACCTTTGCGGCGAGCGCCTCGGCGGCGGCAACCGGAACGTTCTCGAATTCATAGGTGACGACGGCACTTGCCTCGGCCAATTCGGCAAGCGCGGCGGGGTCATCGTAGGCGGCCGTGACCTGACGGTTGGCGACCTGTGCCGCGGGGCAATCCGGCTGCGGCTCCAGCACCACGGTGCGGTAGCCGAGGCGAGCGGCCGCCATTGCCAGCATGCGGCCAAGCTGGCCGCCGCCGATGATGCCGATGGTCGATCCGGCGGGCAGGCTCATTGCGTGTCCGTGGGTTCGGCCGCGACCTTGGCGGTCTGTGAGGCGCGCCAGGCATCGAGCCGCCCGGCAAGCTTGTCGTCGTTGAGCGCCAGCACGGCGGCGGCCAACAGAGCCGCATTGGCCGCACCGGCCTTGCCGATGGCCAGCGTCCCCACCGGAATGCCGGCCGGCATCTGGACGATGGACAGCAGCGAATCCTGTCCCGACAGGGCCTTGGATTCCACCGGCACGCCGAACACCGGCAGCGGTGTCATCGCCGCCGTCATGCCGGGCAGGTGCGCCGCACCGCCGGCACCAGCGATGATGACCTTGTAGCCGGCGGCCTTGGCGCCCTTTGCGAAGGCGTAGAGCCGGTCGGGAGTGCGGTGCGCCGAGACGATCAGCCGTTTGTGCGGGATGCCAAGCGCCTCCAGTGTCTCGGCGGCATGGCGCATGGTCGCCCAGTCGGACTGGCTGCCCATGATAATGGCGACGTCGGCGCGTTGATCGTCCAAGCTTCTGCTCCCGGCGACAAAGGCGCGCCTTAGCGGAATTCGGCGGCGGCGGCAAGGATGCGGGGCATTGCCGGGGTCCGGCCGGGAAATCAGCCTATGCCGCAGCCTTGCGGAAGCGGGCAACGAAATCGTCGAGTTCGGGCCGCTCCATGTCGGAGATCGCCCAGTAGGAGAAGGCGCCGTCGCTCCACTGCACCAGCGAAAAGCCGCCCGAGGAAAGATCGTCAGGCTCGCTGGCCTTGCCGCCCTGCTGCGGTTCGGCGACCAGCGTGATCAGATGCTCGCGGTGGCGGTAGACAAGTGCCGGCACCGGTCGGCCGGAAATCACCTCGACCCGGCCGCCGATCAGCGCAAAACCGTCCTTGGCAAGATCCGGTGCCGGCGGCGACACGCCGATCCGGGCGTCGAGCCAGGGCTTTACCGTGTGGCGGTCCGACGAGACGATATCGATCGGGCTGGCGGCAAGCAGGCTGCGGCGATGGCCGCTGGCGACCGCCGCGGCGAAGCTGTCGGACGCGCCGTTGACCATCACCCATTGCGTTGCCCCGCTGGCCAGCACCGCGCTGATCATGATCGAGGCGGCAAGAGCGCGCCAGTCGAACGAACCGAAGCGGCGCGCTCGACTTGGCGACAGCCGCGTATCGGCGTTTCGCCTCTGGCCTCTCCCGCCCGGGGCAAGCACCCCCGGGAGCACCGGCGAGCCCTGCTGCGGCTTGGCCGTTTCGCCTGCCGGCTGCGCGGTGGCCGCAGTGCCAATGGCCGCGATGCGCGCGCGAAAGGCGTCGCCGACATCTGGGCGCGGCAGGCGGCTGACCGCGCCCCGCAAGGCCACGATGCGGGCATGCTCCGAGGCAAGCCGCGGATCGGCCGCAATGCGCCGCTCCACCGCAAGCGCGGCCGCTGCATCAAGTTCGCCATCGACGAGGGCGTGGATCATCAGCCTGATGCCTTCCGGATCATTGGGCAGTCCATCGTCATGCATGGTCATGGCGCTCTCCCCAGGTCAGACATAAGCAGGCTCCGCGCGCGGGCCAGCCTGGACATCACCGTGCCCATCGGCACGCCGAGCATGGCCGCTATCTCGCGATAGCTGAGGCCGCTGATGTCGCGCAGCACAAGCGTCTCGCGAAACGGCTGCGGCAGGGCTGCTATCGCCGTTTCAAGCGCCACCGTGTCGGCCTTGGCGATCAGGCTTGCCTCCGGACCATATTCGTCCGGCACGCTGATGCCGTGTGCCGCCGCCATCTCGTCGAGATCGCCGAGATCACCGACGGCCAACATGCCGCGCGGCCGGTTGCGCGACATCCAGGTATAGGCGGTGTTGCGCACGATGGTCAGCAGCCAGGCGCGGGCATTGCCGCCGGCATAGCCTGATATGCCCGCATGCGCCTTTATGCAGGCGTCCTGCACGACGTCCTCGGCATCGGCGCCATTGCCGGTCAACCAGCGGGCAAGCGCCAGCGCGTCACTGAGATGAGGCAGCACCACTTCGCTGAAGCGCTCGGCTCGGGCCTTCTCGCTCAAAGCAGCACCATCCGATACTCCACGAGGAACAGGCCGTGCGCTTTCAAGCAATACCGGCGGTCTCGCCCCGCCCGTGCGGGCGAAACCCTCGGCAACAGGCAAAGCCGCCTGCCGTGGCGAAAGTGAATTCATCTGCGTCACCAGTGTCAAGCGCAATGGGAAAGCCGGGAGAGAGGCCGGTTGAGGTCATGCGCTCCAGCACATGGCGGCCGACGCCGCGCCCATGTTCGCTGTCGTGTTCATGATGACGGACATGCGGATCTCCTCAACGCCTGTAGCGGCCTATGTCGAGGAGACCCGTTGCGGCCGAGATTTATTCCCGCCGCGTACGCATCCGGCTGTTCACAGTCACGTGATCAGCCGGTGCTTTGGGTTCGTTGGTCCGCTTGGCGCTCAATCCGGCCAGCGCAAGGCGCCGGAAGAGACCTTGCGAGCAATCTTCATGGCGTCGGCGGGCCGGTCCTTCGCGGTCAACAGGGCGCGCAGCCGTTCGGCGACGATTTCCGCCTCTCCGGGATGAAGATTGCAGGGGTCGAGGAAGAAATGGCCGCGTTCGACCTCGTGATTGCGCACGATGATGGGCGGCGATCCACCGGCAAGCGCCGAGGCAAGGCCGGCGGCGGTGAAGCGGCTTTCCGGCAGCACGAAGACCTGCAGGCGGTCGAGCGGGTTGGAGGTCGGGTCGGGAATGATCTCCGCGCCAATGCCCGGGATACCCTGCAGAGCATCCTTCCAAAGGTTGAGGGCGGCCTCTTCGCGCCGGCGGATGCCGGCGTGGTCGCGCTTCTCCCATGCCTCGAGCGCGGCCATGGTGCCGGCGATGCTTTCCTTGCCGACCTTCATGGCGCGGGCGACGCCGCGGTTCTGCAGATAGGCGGCGCGCACCAGATCCTTGCGTCCGGTGACGATGCCGCTGGTCGGGCCGCTCAGGAATTTGTGGCCGCTGTAGATGACGATGTCGGCGCCACGCGCCAGGAAGCCGCGCAGGTCATATTCGGAAGCCGCGTCGACGATCACCGGCACGCCCCTGGCGTGGCAGATCTCGCAGAATTCCTCCAGCGACAGCATGCCGTACTGCACGGTGTGATGCGCGACGACGTAGAGGCCTGCCGCCGTTCGCTCGTTGATCGCGTCGCGGACATGATAGTCCTGCGTGACGCTGACCGTGCCGGCGGGCACCACCCTGGCGCCGGCAACTCGGACCGACTGGTCGATCGAGGCGCCGTAGTTGACGATGTGGCCAAGCTGGATGATCACCTCCGACCTGAGGTCGCCGGTGTCGTCCGGCAGGCGTTCGATGGCGAGCAGGTTGGTTCCCGTCATCGCGCCGGCGATCGCCATGGTGATGCCGCTGGCGCAGCAGGCGGTGATGAAGCCGGCCTCGCCGCCGGTGAGGCGCGCGACGACGGCGCTTGCGGCGCGCTGCAGATCGTCCATCTCCACCCATTGCGATGCCATTTCAGACATCGCGCTGATCGCTTCAGGCACAATGATCGACGCACCGAGCGCCGTCATCGTGCCGGAGACGTTGATGATCGGACGAAGGCCGAGCCGTTCGCGGATCGTCGTGTTGGAGCCGGTGTCGGAATAGGTTTTCATGTGAGCAATCCCGTGGATGACAGATCAGGCAGCGATCTCGACGACCGCTTCGATTTCGACGGTGATGTTTCCGGGCAAGGAGCCGACGCCGATCGCCGAGCGGGCATGCCCGCCGATCGTGGTGAAAACGTCGGCGAAAAGATCGGAGCAGCCATTCACCACTTTGGGGTGGTCGCTGAAAGTCGGCGTGGCATTGACGAAGCCGAGCAGCTTGACGACACGCACGACGCGGCCGAGATCGCCGGCGGCAGCATGCATGACGGCAAGCAGGTTGAGGCCGGTAAGGCGGGCATGCTGATAAGCCTGCTCCACCGTCACATCCTCGCCCACCTTCCCGGTGCAGAGCGTGCCGTCGGCCCGCAGCGGTCCCTGGCCGGACAGGAAAATCAGCCGGCCGCTCTCGGCATGGGTAACGAAGTTGGCGATGGGCGTCGGTGGCTCGGGCAATGTGAGGCCGAGTTCGGCGAGCCTGGTGTAAGGCGTCATGGAAGAAAACTCCTTGGGATGGTGTCAACCATCCAATGTCAGAAATGCGAGGCGCGGAAGCGCGCCAGGAAATTGCGCAGACGCTCATTCTCGGCGTCTGCTGCGAGAATCTCCTTCGGCGGGCCGACCGCGCCGACGCCGCCATCGGCCATGAAGACGATGCGGCTCGAGGCGTCGCGGGCAAAGGCCATCTCATGCGTGACCATCACCATCGTCATGCCGTCCTCGGCGAGGCTGCGCACCACTTCAAGCACCTCGCCGACGAGTTCCGGATCGAGGGCGGAGGTTATCTCGTCGAGCAGCAGGATTTTCGGCCCCATGGCCACGGCGCGCGCAATTCCGACGCGCTGCTGCTGGCCGCCGGAGAGCTCCGCCGGCAGGCTGTCGGCCTTATGGGCAAGACCGACGCGGCCGAGCCAGTGTTCGGCAATCGTGCGCGCCTCCACGGTGCTTTTGCCGCGCACCTTGGTGAGGCCGAGCATGATGTTGCCGGCGGCGGTGAGATGCGGAAACAGGTTGAAGCTCTGGAACACCATGCCGGTCTCGGCGCGTATCGCGGCAAGGTCGCGTTCGCTGCGGCGCTGGCGGGCTCCGGTTTCTCGGAAGCCGACCTCCTTGCCGTCGATGCGGATGGACCCGCTGTCATAGCTCTCCAGGAAGTTAACGCAGCGCAGCAGCGTGGTCTTGCCGCTGCCCGAGGGCCCGATGACCGTCACCACCTCGCCGCGCGCCACGCGCAGGCTGACCGAGCGCAGGACCTGGACGGCGCCAAAGGATTTGGACACATCGCGGATGTCGAGAAGGGCCGGGGCATCGTTCGAGCTTGTGGACATTGCTATTCCCGGATGAAGGAGAAACGCCGCTCCAGCCGCCTGCTGGCAAGCGAAAGCGCATAGTTGACGGCGAAGTAGATGAGGGCGCCAAGGATGTAGAGCGGCATGGCCTCATAGGTGCGGCCGATGACCTGGTTGATGGCCTGCATGAGATCGGTGATGCCGAGCAGCGAGACCAGCGCGCTGCCCTTGACCGCGTCGGTGACGCCATTGATCCAGGGCGGCAGGAAACGCCTGAACGCTTGCGGAAAGATGACATGGGCCAGCCGCTGGCGGAAGGTCAGGCCGATCGCCATTGCCGCCTCCGATTGTCCCTTCGGGATGGAGCCGACGGCGCCCCGGAGATATTCGACGACCTGGGCTGTCTTGAACAAGGTCAGCGCCAGCACGGCAGCCCAGAAGGACGGCAGGTGAAGCCCGACGGCCGGCATCCCGTAGTAGACGAAGAAGATGAGCACCAGGATCGGTATGCCGCGAATAGTGTCGCTGAAGATGCGCACCGCCCAGCGCGCCGGCGCCGGGCCATAGACCAAGCCGACGCCAAGGACGACACCGGCGACGAGCGAGAACGTCACGACCAGCAGCGACACCCAAAGCGTCAGCGCAAAACCCTGAGCTAGGAAAGGCAAGGCGTAGGCGATCTGGCCAAGCATGCTAGTGCACCACCTTGAACCAGCGTTCGACGAGCCGGAGCGCGTAAAGCAGGGCGTAGCCGGTCAGCAGATACATCGCCGTCACGACGAGATAGACCTCGACGATGCGGAAGGTGTTGAAGTTGATCCATTGCGCGCCGAAGGTCAGTTCGGGCACCGAGATGACCGAAGCGACGGAGGTGTCCTTGAACAGCGATATGAAAGTGTTGGAAAGCGCCGGCAGCGTGATGCGCAGCATGGTCGGCAGGCGCACATGGAGCAGCCTTTGCCAGGGCGTCAGGCCGATCGCCTTGCCGGCGTCTAGCTGGCCGCGCGGCACCGCTTCGAGACCGGAGCGGAACACCTCGACCAGATAGGCGCCGCTGTAGAGCGCCAGCGTGGCGACGAACGAGGTTTGCGCGCTGTAGGCGATGTCGACCACGGTCGGCAGGCCGTAGAAGACGAGATAGACGAGCAGGATCAGCGGCACGTTGCGGATGAATTCGACGTAGGCGGCGATGATGCCGCGCACCATGCGTCCGGCCGACACGTACCAGACCGCCAGGACCAGGCCGATGACGATGCCGATGGCGATCGAGATGACGGCGAGCTCCAGGCTGAGCAGCAGGCCGCCCCACAGCTTGTCGAAATGCCGCCAGATCAGGTTGAAATTAAGCGCATAACCCATGCGTCGGCCTCAGTGCTCCCGATGTGACGCAAAGCTGGCCGCGTCGCCAGGAAAAAGGGCGGAAGGGCGCCGGCGGCGCCTTTCCGCCGATGACGTCAGATAACCGGGAAGCCGGGATGGCGCGCCGGCGGCTCCTGCCCGAAATAGTCCTTGAACGCCGCGTCGTAGAGCGCCGTTTCATGGCCGAACATGGCGATGGTGAAGGTCTGGTTGACGAAGGTCAGCCAGTCGAGATCGCCTTGCCGGAGCGCTGCGCCATAAAGCATCGAGTACCAGCTCTTGCCGGCATCGAAGTATTTGTCAGGATTGCGCGAGGCGAGCCAGCGCACGGTGGAGAGGTCGACGGCAGCGGCATCGGCACGCTTGGATTCCAGTGCCTGCAGCACGTTGGCCTGTGTATCGATCTGCATCACTTGCGCCTCCGGCAAGGCAAAATGCACCGAAGATTCGGCGTCGACATTCTGCAGGATGGAAACGCGCGTCGCCGAGCCCGCGGCAAGCAGCTTGTCGAAGGTCTTGTTCTCGGCGCCGGGCAAAGTCAGCAAGGCGACGCCCTCGACGTAGTAGGGCCTGGAGAAGTTGATCAGCTGCGAGCGCTGCGCGGTCATGGTCATGAACTGGATGGTGATGTCGACCTTGTTCGTCGTCACGTTCGGAATGCGCTGCGCCGGGTCCTGCATGACGAACTCGACCTTGGCCGGGTCATCGAACAAGCCCTTTGCCAGGATGCGCCCCATGGTGATGTCCATGCCGACGAGTTCGCCGGCATCGTTCTCGAAATGCCATGGCGCATTGGTGCTTCCGGTGCCGACAATCAATTTGCCGCGCTCCAGCACGGTGCGTAGCAGGCTATCGGGCGCAGCCTGCGCCGCCGCCTTCTGGACGTCGACCGTTGCCGCCGCGCTCATGACGCCGGCCGTTGCCAGTCCGGCCATGCCCAGTTTCAGAAAATCACGCCTTTTGGATGTGTCGTCCACAGCGACCTCCTTTCGTGTTGTGTTCCCCTACGCACAGGCAAACGCGCACCCGGATCGTTACAGAAATTGTCTCTTACAAGGGACGAGTGTATCCTGTACAAGACAGATACTAACATCAGGAACCGACAATGCAAGATGGCAGCGCCTTGGCGGTCTCAGCGGACGCAAAGATTTCGGTCTCTCGGGAGAAGGGCCTCAACCGGGTGCTCGAGATTCTGGAGTTCCTTCATTCGACGCAGCGCGCCATCGGTATCGGCGACCTCGCCAAGGGGGTCAACGCGCCGCGTTCGACCACCTACACACTGGTGCGATCGCTGGTCGATGCGGGCCTCCTGGAGATGGCCGGCGACGGCAACCGCGTCTATTTCGGTAAGAAGCTCTATCTCTATGGAATGGATTATGTGCGCGGCAACGACCTCTTGAGGCGAGGACGCCAGGAGGTCGACAACCTGTCGCGCGAGACCGGTGAGACCTCCGAACTGTGCATGCTGCAGAGCGGCCGCTACACGATCGTCCACTCGAGCCCGGGCACCCGGCCGTTCCGCATCAGCTCCGCCACCGGATTGCAGATTCCGCTGCCCTGGACCGCGTCAGGCAGGCTGCTGCTCGCCGGCCTCGAACAGGCCCGGATCGAAGCCATGATATCGGAAGACGACCTTATGCTGCCCGATGGCCGCAGATTGCGGCTGGACGATTTCATCGCCGACATAGCGACGGCGCGAGCCACCGGCTATTGCATCACTTCGGGGCTCGTCGACGCCTATACGAAATGCCTCGCCGCGCCGGTGTTTTCAGCACCCGGCACCGTCGAGGCGACGATGTGCCTGGTGGTGCCCATCGACACGTCGCAGGAGAAGACAGGCGAACTCCTGGCCCTGTTGCGCGAACGCGCGGCGCGGCTTTCGATCGCGGCCTGGACCTGAAGTCAGGCGATGATGTCCGGGATGATCTTGTCTTCCAGCTTCATCAGCCGATCCTTCAGCGCAAGCTTCTTCTTCTTCATGCGCTGGATCTGCAGCGGGTCGCAGTTCATGGCGATCATCGCATTGATCGCGGCGTCGAAATCGGCGTGTTCCTGCTTCAGCCGGGAAAATTCGAGGCGAATATCGGCCTGTTCCTGATCGGACATTCTCTACCGTCTGCACGTCTGCGGCGCCCAAAGCTGGGCCTGATTGGGCGGGGGGTGGCACTCTCTGCCACCGGCGCGCAGCCCATATCACATTTCACGTTGTCGTGGAATGCTACCACGGATCATTCGACATCGCTGCGCGAAGGTGGCACACTGTCATTGTGCCGTCACAGAGCGAGCCTGCGGTGGACGCGCCTTTGGCGGCTGCAATCGAGGAAATCATGAAAGGGAGAACCAATCATGTCTCTTGCATCCCATCTTGATGAGTTGCAGCGGAAACACGGCGACATCGAACGCGAGCTCGATGACGCGATGAATCACCCGTCGGTGGACGACCTCGAAATCGTGAATCTCAAGCGACGCAAGCTGGCAATCAAGGACGAGATTGAAAAACTGAGGGCCAAACCCACGACGCATTGATGCCCCACTGACATAACCGCTCACCATTCGGGTCTTTCCTGCCGGCGGCAATTGCCGCCGGACTGGTGGTTTTGATCTTCGGTTTCAGGTCGACCATCACAGATATTCGTACCAAACAGAGGCCTTCCGACTTCCTAGTCCCAGGACGAGCAGGGGCGAAGCTCGTCGCGGCTCCCCTTTACCGTAACTGACCGAAGAGTGCAGCGGAGCAGAATTCCGCCTTGCCGCGGCGCTCTGAGGTCAGGGCTTGGCTTCTGGGTCTGCGCCGCGTCGCTCTTCTCCTTGTTCCTCCCGGAATGACGGACTCGTTCCGGGAAAGACAAAGCGATGGGGCCTGCCAATCGCCAGGTAGCCGATTGGCCGACGCAAGCGAGCGATAAAAGTCGGGCGCCGAGCAACCGGCGGCGGCATCGATTGCGGCCAGTGGCGACCTGTCGCCATTGACAAGCCATCTTTGCTCCTCCACCTCATGCCCGGACTTCAGCGCATCGGCCCGGAGCGTGCTTTTGTGCGTCCAAGTGGACGCGCGGCGCTCCAGAGATTAAAGGCTGCCGGCATGACCGGATATTATTCCTTCCCCTTCCCGCGCCGCACCTCGGTTGGCGTCGATGTGGGCGGCGTGGTGGTTGGCGGCGGTGCTCCCGTCGTCGTGCAGTCGATGACCAATACGGATACCGCCGATGTCGACCGGACGGTCGCCCAGGTGGCGGCGCTGCATCGCGCCGGCTCCGAGATCGTGCGCATCACCGTAGACCGCGATGAAAGCGCCGCCGCCGTGCCGCGCATCCGGGAACGGCTGGCGCGGCTCGGTATCAACGTGCCGATTGTCGGCGACTTCCACTATATTGGCCACAAGCTCCTGGCCGATCATCCGGCCTGCGCCGAGGCGCTGGCCAAATACCGCATCAATCCCGGCAATGTCGGTTTCAAGGACAAGAAGGACCGGCAGTTCGCGGCAATCGTCGAAATGGCGATCAAACATGACAAGCCGGTGCGCATCGGCGTCAACTGGGGTTCGCTCGACCAGGAACTCCTGACCCGGCTGATGGACGACAACCAGGCCCGCGGCTTTCCGTTGACCGCACAGCAAGTGACGCGCGAGGCGATCGTGCAGTCGGCGATCCTCTCGGCCGAGATGGCCGAGGAGATCGGCCTTGGCCGCGACAAGATCATCCTCTCGGCCAAGGTCAGCGGCGTGCAGGACCTGATCGCCGTCTACACCGAGCTCGCCAGCCGTTCCGACCATGCGCTGCATCTCGGCCTCACTGAGGCCGGCATGGGCTCGAAAGGCATCGTCGCCTCATCCGCCGCCATGGGCATACTGTTGCAGCAAGGCATCGGCGACACCATCCGCATATCGCTGACGCCGGAGCCGAATGGCGATCGCACGCGCGAGGTACAGGTGTCGCAAGAATTGCTGCAGACCATGGGTTTCAGGCAATTCGTGCCGATCGTCGCCGCTTGCCCCGGCTGCGGCCGCACAACCTCGACCGTGTTCCAGGAACTGGCCCAGAACATCCAGGCCGATCTCAGGAAAAACATGCCGGCGTGGCGTGAGAAATACCCAGGGGTCGAGAACCTCAAGGTCGCCGTGATGGGCTGCATCGTCAACGGCCCGGGCGAGTCCAAACATGCCGATATCGGCATTTCGCTGCCCGGCACCGGCGAGACGCCGACAGCGCCCGTCTTTGTCGACGGCAAGAAGGCGGCGAGCGCTGCGCGGACCCTCGATCGCGCAGGATTTCGAAAAGATGGTCGCCGACTATATCGAACAACGATTTGGTCGCGGCAAGGCCGCGGCAGAGTAGGTCGAATGCTGCGCTTCCTCCCGGTGGCGCTGATCCTGCTGTGCGGGTGGCCTACCCTGGTCCAGGCCGATCCGCCGCAATCGGCCAAGCAGCGGCTGATCGACAAGGTCTGCAACCTGATCCAGGCCCATGCCGACCAGAACGGCCTGCCCAGGGATTTCTTCGCCCGGCTGATCTGGAAGGAAAGTCGGTTCGATCCCAACGCCGTCAGTCCGGTCGGCGCCGAAGGAATCGCCCAGTTCATGCCGGGGACCGCCAAGATGCGCGGGCTCGCCAATTCCTTCGACATCAACCAGGCGATCCCGGCCTCGGCGAAATACCTCGCCGAGATGAAGACCAGCTATGGCAATCTCGGCCTGGCGGCCGCCGCCTACAATGCCGGCGAAAACCGGGTCTCGCGCTGGCTGGGCTCGGGCGGCTTCCTGCCGATGGAAACCGAAAGCTATGTCTTCGACATCATGGGCGAGCCGGTCGATAAGTTCGCCGACCGCGCCTATGCCGGAAGCGTGCGACCGCTCGACGCGAAATCCGATTTCGTCGCGGCCTGCCGTAAGCTCCCGGTGATCATGTCGCGCACGGTGACGATGGCTTCCATCAACATAAAGCCGTGGGGAATCCAAGTGGCCGGCAATTTCCGCCGCAGCGCCGCGGTCAACCAGTGGCTCAGGGTGAGGGGCCGCTTCCCGGCCCTGCTAGCCGGGCATGATCCGGTGGTCAGCCGGGTGCGCACGCCGATCGGCCGGCGCGGCATCTACGCGGTCAGGATCGGGGTCGACGACCGTGCCGCCGCCGGCGCTATCTGCCAGAAATTGCAAAGTGTCGGCGGGGCATGCGTGGTGGTGCGCAACCGATAGCGGGTGTGTCGTTGCGGGTGAAGGGGCGATAAAAATGACGGCCGCGGCTATAGGCGACCCTGGATTGGCCGGCATTGCCCTGCCTTCAACGAGTAATGAGGGCCGCAGGATGGTCGACGCATATGTTATCTGCGGCACGCCCAGGACCGGAAGCACTTTGCTGTGCAAGCTCCTGGCCTCCACGAAGGCGGCGGGCGATCCTCATTCGTTCTATCGGCGGCAGGACGTGCCCGAATGGGCCGAAGAGTGGGGGCTGCCCGGCCGCGACACGATGGGCGAACTCGAATTCAATGCCGCCTATCTCAATGCGGCCATCGCCGCCGGCAAGGGTGGGACCGGCATTTTCGGCCTGCGCCTGATGCGAGAGAATCTGGATGAGCTTTCAGCGATACTCGACCGGATTTTCCCGGGGCTTGTCTCGGATAAAGCTCGTTTCGAGAGGGCTTTTGGCCGTGTTCTCTACATACATCTGTCACGCGAGGACAAGCTTGCGCAGGCCGTATCGCTGGTCAAGGCGCAGCAAACCGGCCTTTGGCATGTCGCTCCCGATGGCACCGAACTGGAAAGGGTGGGACCTCCCGGAGAACCTCGATATGATTTCGGGCGGATCAAGGATGAGGTTGCCGGGCTCGATGGTTATGACACTGCCTGGAACATGTGGTTCGCGGAGCAAGAGGTAATCCCGCTGCGGATCGGCTATGAGCGCCTGTCGAGCGATCCGGTTGCAACGTTGGCGTCCGTTTGCGACGCCTTGGGGGTTCAGGCACCGGATGCTGGGGATATAAGACCCGGCGTCGCAAGGCTTGCCGACGAGACAAGCCTCGACTGGATGCGCCGTTATCATCTGGATGCGGCGTCCGAGGCGTCGACGGTATAGCTATGCCGTCTTCGCCACCACCGTTTCGCTGAGCCAGGTGCCTATCTTGGCGCCGAGGCGGTCGGGTGAAACCGGCTTCGGCAGATAGTCGTCCATGCCGGCTTCGATGCACTTGTCGCGGTCGCCCTTCAGCGCATGCGCGGTGACGCCGATGATCGGAATGTGGCTGCCATCCGAGGCCTCCGTCGCCCGGATGGCGCGGGTCGCCTCGTAACCGTTCATCTCCGGCATGGAGACGTCCATCAGGATCAGCCTCGGGCGCAACGAGCGGTACATCTCGACCGCCGTGCGGCCGTTGCCGGCTATACGATAGCTCAAGCCCAACCCGTTGAGAATCTGGCCGAACACCAACTGGTTCACCTCGTTGTCCTCGGCGATGAGGATGTCGATCGGACCGTTGGGCGCGACCGTCGGTTCCGGCACGGGGACGGCCGGCATTGCCGGGCCGCGGATGACGGTAAAGGCGGGCGGCGCCGCCTGCGGCAGCGCCGGTACAGGTTCGCGAACGAACTGCGCCCTGCCGACCTGCGAGCGGGCTTTCTGGACGACCGAGATGACGGTGCCGAGCAGGACCGCGGAGCGCGCCGGCTTGGTCAGGTGCGCGGCAATGCCGAAATCAATGATCATCTTGCCGAAATCGACCTGGTCGACCGAGGTCAGGAGCACGACCGGTATGGCCGACAGCCGGCTGTCGGCGGCAATGGCTTTCGCGACATCGGCGCCGTTCATACCGGGCATCTGGTAGTCGAGGATGATGCAATCGACGGCGGCCCCCAGCTGGCAGGCGCGGTCGAGGAAAGCCAGGCCGACCGCACCGCTTTCGGCGGCGGCGCAGTCGAAGCTCCAGCTCCTGAGCTGTTCGAGCAGGATCTCGCGGTTGACCGGATTGTCGTCGATGACCAGAACGCGCGCGCCGGTGACGTCGACCGGCACGATCTCGTCGCGAGCCCCGGCACGATGCACGGGCAGGGGCAACGCGAACCAGAATACGGAGCCGCGGCCGATCTCGCTCTCGACGCCGATCTTGCCGGCCATCAGGTCGACGAGGCGGGCGGCGATGGCGAGACCGAGGCCGGTGCCCTCGTGACGGCGGGTCGAGGAGCCGTCGACCTGGGCGAATTTCTCGAACACGTTCTGCAACTTCTCGGCCGGGATGCCGATGCCGGTGTCCTCGACGCGCAGCTTGAGCTGGACGACATCATTGACGGTTTCGCCGCCGACGTCGATCAGCACATGGCCCTTCTCGGTGAACTTCACCGCGTTGCCGAGCAGGTTGGTGACGATCTGGCGGAACCGCCCGGCGTCGCCGACGACGTAGGCCGGCAGGCGCGGGTCGACGCGCACGATCAGTTCGAGGTTCTTTTCGGCGACATGGGCGGAGACGAGCGTGGCGACATCCTCGACCGCCTCGGCAAGGCGGAACGGCGCCGGGTCGAGCGTGAGCTGGCCGGCATTGATCTTGGAGAAATCGAGGATGTCGTTGATGATGGTGAGCAGCGCGTTGCCGGATTTGACGATGACGTCGGTGAAGGTCTTCTGGCGCGCGGTCAGCTCGGTCTTGGCCAGCAGCTCGGCCATGCCGAGCACGCCGTTCATCGGCGTGCGGATTTCGTGGCTCATATTGGCGAGGAATTCCGATTTGGCGCGGTCGGCCGCCTCGGCCTTGAACAGCGACTCGGCGGATTCGGCGAAGGCGCGGCGGATGGCTTGCTCCATCGGCCGGAAGATCCAGAAAGCGGCGATGGAGAGCACCGCGAACAGCAATCCGCTCGCCCACAGCAGCAGCCGGTCACTGGAGGCATCGGCCAAATGGCGCTCGTCGTCCATGGCGGTGCGGACGCGGACCAGCATCGGCTGGGCAAACAGGTCGTTCTGGTTGCGGATTTCGCGATAGCTCCACTCATCGACCTTCTGCGCCACCGACATCAGGTTGAAGTTTCGAATCATGTCGCGCGGAGACCAGAACAGGTCGCCATTGACCGAAGCGGATTCGAGCTCGTTGATCGTCTTTGTCGACAGGCGTGGACGCAATGCGGCGATCTGGGCCGCAAGCGTCCCAATCTCGCTGGTCAGGCGTTCCGAATGGCCACGCGCCGACGCGGTCAGCGCATCGCGCGTCTCCGCTCGCCAGGCGGTTCCCGTCGTCTCGGCGAAGCTGGTCGCGTTGCGCAGATCGCGGGTAAAGATGACAAGATTGCTGCTCAGGGCATCGATCTGGTGGCGGAAGGAATTGACGCGATCAAGTGCGAGCATGATCGCCAGCGAAGCCAACGCGAAGATCAGCAATCCTGAGAGATAACGGCTCCGGATGGACCGTATGAAGGAAGAATATTCCGGCATGCGCAACCCCAACACATACGCATTATTTTAACGGTCGGGATTACGCTTGATTTACATTAAGATTTCGTTCTGGCGACCGAGAATTTCGGATTCCCGCCGAGCCTCCCATGTAGCCTGCCGGCTGCGCCGAGATGAAGGGCCGCGGCCACTTCAAGGGACGGTCAAGCTTCGGATATTATTTCAATCCGCGGGCCGTTTGTGATGCCGGGATTCCTGGTTCGAGCCGCGAAGCATTTCACGGTCATCGGCATCGACCAGATCGACGTCGCCGCCCCTGAGCGACTGGCCCTGCTGGCGAGCCGTTCTTTCCTGGTTCGACCGCTTCAGTTCGTCCTCGGCGTTGAAATTCTTGTCCGCATTCTTGGTGTTCACCCGCTCCTCGATGATTTGCACCTGCTGTTCGTGGGTCTTCTTGCCGGTCATGGGATATCTCCCTCTATTTGTTCGTCCGGCCGGTCTGGTCGGGGTTCACACCGCCTTGCGGGGTGGTGTCGTTCTCGACATCGCCCCGAAAAGTATTTTCGCCATCGAGTTCCTCGTCGTCGTCAAGAATGTCGCCACCCTTGATGGTGCCTTTGGATGCGCCGATGCCGGGATCGTTGCGCAAGTCGCGATCGCTTGGCCTCGGCTGTTTGCGATGCTTGTTGTCGTTCATGGGTTGCCTCCTGCTTCTGGTCCCGAACGTCGCGACGGGTGCAATTGTTCCCGAAACGCAAGGTCCCCAAACGCTCTGGCCGGGAGTGAGGCCACCGCAGCCGCGTATCTTCGAACAGCGGAATGCTGCCACGAGTGATGTCAGCTCCGCGTCAACCGGTTATCGATCGGGCAGCATTTGGCGCGCCTGCCTGTTCGGCGCGGCGGATCAGATCGACGCTGTGATGCCGCCGTCCACATAGAGAATATGGCCGTTTACGAAAGAGGAGGCATCGCTGGCCAGGAAGACGCAGGCGCCGACCAGTTCCTCGACCTTTCCCCAGCGGCCGGCTGGCGTGCGCTTTTGCAGCCAGGTGCTGAACGCAGGGTCGGCGACAAGGGCAGCGTTGAGCGGCGTATCGAAATAGCCGGGTGCAACGGCATTGCATTGCAGGCCATGTTTGGCCCAATCCGTAGCCATGCCCTTGGTCAGGTTGCCGACCGCGCCTTTCGTCGCCGTGTAGGGCGCGATGCCCGGACGGGCGAGCGCGGTCTGCACGCTGGCGATGTTGATGATCTTGCCGCGACCGCGCCTGATCATATGGCGCGCCACGGCTTGGCCGACATGGAAGACGCTGGCGACGTTGGTCTGCAGCAGGCGCTCGAACGCATCGGCGGGAAACTCCTCGAGCGGCGCGCGGAATTGCATGCCGGCATTGTTCACCAAAATGTCGATCGCTCCGCCGTCCAGTTCGAAACCGTCGACCGCCGAGCGAACCGCTTCATGATCGGTAGCATCGAAGGCCAGCTTTTCCGCTCCGGGAATCTGCCTGATCGCGGTGGCGAGCCTTGCCTCGTCACGGCCGTTGAGGATCACCCTGGCGCCGGCTTCGGCCAAACCCTTGGCCAAGGCGAAGCCTATGCCTTGCGAGGAGCCGGTTACGAGGGCGGTGCGCCCGCTGAGATCGAACAATTTGGTCGACATCGAACCTGATCCTCCCGATTGGCCCGTTAAACAGAAACCTTCACGCCAAGCCTCGGGGTCTGCCCCGATCTCAATTGTTGCGCGTCGCCACGAAGGTCGCGGCTGCCTTCAGCAGGCCGGCCTGCTCGCCATAGGGTTCGAGCAGCGCATGCGCTTGATGGACAAGGCCATGCAACTGGGCGCGTGCCCATGCCTCCCCGTGCAGCGCCACCAGCGTTGCCTTGCCGGCGGCGGCGTCCTTGCCCGTCGCCTTGCCCATCTGTGCGGCATCCGCGGTCAAATCGAGAAGATCGTCGGCAAGCTGGAAGGCAAGCCCGATCGCCGAGCCGAACTCGGCCAGTCTTTCGCGATCCCCGGCAGGCACGCCGGCGACGACCGCGCCCGCCTCGCAGGCAAAGCGGATCAGCGCACCGGTCTTCATCGCCTGCAGCCGGATGATCCCGGCCTCGTCCGGCGCGATGCGCTCGGCCTCGAGGTCCAGCGTCTGGCCGCCGACCATGCCGCCGGCCCCGGCGGCGCGGGCGAGCGCCAGCACAAGGGCGGCCCGCCGCTCCGCCGGCAGCGCCGTAGTCTCGTCGGCGAGGATGTCGAAGGCAAGCGTCAGCAGGGCGTCGCCGGCGAGGATGGCAGTCGCCTCGTCGAAGGCCCTGTGCACGGTAGGCTGGCCGCGGCGCAGATCGTCGTCGTCCATCGCCGGCAGGTCGTCATGGATCAGCGAATAGCAGTGCACGCATTCCAGTGCGGCCGCCACGCGCAGTGCCGCTTCGCCGTCGGCGGAAAACAGGGCCGCGCTTTCCATCACCAGAAAGGGGCGCAGGCGCTTGCCGCCGTTGAGCACGCCGTGCCGCATCGCCGCCATAAGGCGCCCGGGCCGCGCGATCTCGCCCGTGAGCGCGCGGTCGTCGAGCAATCGCCGCAGCAACGTCTCGACGGCGGCGGCCCGTGCGACGAGCGCCGTTTCGAACGCCATTTCATCGTCATTCGTCATGGCCCGGACCGGTAGCCGACACTCAGACGTTGCGCAAGAAGACAAGCGCCATTATGCCGGGGGAGGGAGAGACACGGGTTGGGCGACTTGGCGGAACCGATCGTCGATCATGAAACCGAAAAGCTGGACATGGCGACGAGATCCCGTGGCGTGAACCGTCGTGCTCTCAAACGCTGGGTCCGGCGCGGTATCGTCGTGGCTGCCGTGCTGGCGCTTATCCCTACGGTGCTGACCTTTCTCTATCTGCCGTCTTTCGTGCATCCGGTGTCGACGCTGATGCTGAAGGATCTTGCCACCTTCTCCGGCTATGACCGCCGCTGGGTGTCGATCGACGACGTGGCACCGGTGCTGGCCAATTCGGTGATCATGTCGGAGGACGGACAGTTCTGTTTCCATCGCGGCGTCGACCTCGGCGAATTGCGGGGTGTCGTCGACGACGCGCTGGCCGGCGAGGGGACGCGCGGCGCCTCGACCATCACCATGCAGACGGTGAAGAACCTGTTCTTGTGGTCTCGTCCGCTGGGCACGGTTCGTAAAGTGGTCGAGTTGCCGCTGGCCGTGTATCTCGACGCGGTGATGTCGAAGCGGCGCATCATGGAAATCTACCTCAACATCGCCGAGTGGGGGCCGGGCATATACGGCATCGAGGCGGCGGCGCGGCACCATTTCGGTATTTCGGCAAAACAGCTGTCGCGCCGTCAGGCCGCGCTGCTTGCCGTCAGCTTGCCAAATCCGATCGCCCGCAACCCGGCCAAGCCCGGGCCGGGGCTGAGGAGGCTGGCCAACCTGATCGAGCGGCGCGCCGGCCGATCCGGCGCTTATGTCGGCTGCCTCCAGTAGCCGACATAAAAAAATTCGCGGGCAGCGCTGGCCAAAACGGCACCGGGCGTGTATAGGCACCCGACTTTCTCAGATTCCGGCCCCTGACACGGCCCTTTCACGAGGGCGGGCGGGGCTTTTGACCATGTAGTGGAGCATATCCATGGCCGTTCCAAAACGAAAAACCTCTCCGTCCAAGCGCGGCATGCGCCGCTCGGCAGACGCCCTCAAGGCCCCGACCTATGTCGAGGACAAGAACTCCGGCGAAATGCGCCGCCCGCACCATATCGACCTGAAGACCGGCATGTATCGCGGCCGCCAGGTGCTGACGCCCAAGGAAAGCTGAGACCAGCTTTCCTGATGTTTGAGCTAAAAAGACCGGCCGCTGGCCGGTCTTTTTGCGTCTGTCGGGACCGACGACCGACAGCGTAGCTGCGTCTCCAGGCCTTGATCTCCGATCGGCCCGGACGCCGCCTCATCGTGCATCCTCGAGGCATGGCCGATTGCATACCGCACATCGCCTTCGACTCGCTCGACACGACTTTTCCCAATGATCGAACCGTGAGCCCGATGCGCGGCAATCGCCGGAGGAAGCGTCGCTGGTGTTTTTCGCAATCTGTGGGATTGCCATAGACGGTTTCTTATGCGATTTTTGAATTTATAGTCGGAAATCGACACAGATTGGGAATTCGATGTGGGATTTCGTCAGCACAAGTGATCTCGACGATACCGAGCAGGCCGTGCTTTCCCAACTCAAGGTCGATGGGCGGATGTCGAGCGTGGATATCGCCAAGCGCATCGGCGTCACCGAAGCGACGGTGCGGCGGAAAATGGCCCGTGTGCTCGAGGATCCCGATATCTGCATCCAGGCGGTCGTGCGCCCTTTGCGCAGCGATGTCGGCATTGCGGCCATTGTCGGGCTCGACGTCGACCGCGAGCACATCATCAGTGTTGCTCGAAAACTATCGGAATACTCGTTCGTCGACAGCGTCTACGCCATGACCGGGCCGTTCGACATCATCATCCAGCTCACTTTGCCATCCACGACCAGCCTGCACGATTTCCTCGTCAGTGAACTGGCCAACGTTCCCGGGATCAAGGATTCCGAGAGCTACATGATCGGTCGCGTCTTCAAGCATAGCGGCCGGGCTTACCAGCACAGCAAAACCGAAGAAAAAAGAGGGTAACAATGGGTGAGTTTCTTTCCGCTTCGCGCCGCCGCGTCCTGACCCTTCTTGCCGCCGCGCCGCTCCTCCTGCCGTTCACTGCCACCGCCCATGCCGATGGGCTGGTCGACCAAATCAAGCAGCGCGGCACCATCCTTGTCGGAACCGAGGCCGCGTTCGAGCCGTTCGAATTCGTCCGCGACGGCCAGATCGTCGGCTATAACAAGGACATTCTCGACTATGTGGTCAGCCAGCTCGGCGTGAAGCTCGACCAGCTCAACCTGCCTTTCCAAGGCTTGCTGCCAGGGCTGCTGGCCAAGAAGTTCGACCTGATGGCGACCTCGACCGGCATCAACGCCGAGCGGGCGGCGAAATACGCCTACACGCGGCCAACCGGTTCGTTCGAGAACGTCGTCGTCGTGCGCGTCGACGAGGAGCGCATCAAGAAGCCGGAGGACATCAACGGCATGGTGGTGGCCACGCAACTCGCCTCCTCCGTGCAGCCCATCATCGAGGCCTATGACAAGGAGCTCAAGGATAAGGGCGGCAAGGGTGTCGGCGAGATGAAGCTGTTCACCTCCTTCCCCGAGACCCATGTCGCTCTGGCCTCCGGCCAGGTCGACGCCATCGTCATCGCCTCGCCTTCGGCGGCCGTTCTGATGAAGAACGTTCCCGATACCTACAAGGTCGTCGGCTCGATCGGCGAATTCTCCTATCTCTCCTGGGTGGTGCGGCCGGAGGACAAGGATCTGCGCGCCTTCATCAACGCCAAAATCGGCGACTTGAAGGACAGCGGCAAGCTGAAGGAGCTTCAGCTCAAATGGTTCGGGTTCGAGATGAAGACGCCAGACGAGGGTTATCTGCCGCCTGGCGCGCTCTAAGCCCCCAACCAGGCGCCCGGCGCTGCCGGACCGGTGGTTCCAGTCATTGGACGCGCCGGTCTCGGATGGCCCGGACGTCCAGGGATCATTCGAGCTGAAAAATGTTCCATTTTTCAAAGACGCTGACCTTCCTGCCGGAATTCCTGGCCGGCGCCGGCATCACGCTGAGCGTCTCGGCGCTGGGGTTTCTGGTGGGCACATTGATCGGCTTCGGCCTGCTCGCATGTGGCAGGTCGCGCTGGCGCGTGATCCGCTGGATCGGCGCGGTCTACACCAGCTTCATCCGAGGCACGCCGCTGATCGTGCAGATCTTCATGGTCTACTACGTGCTGCCGGGCCTCGTCGGTATCGACCTGCCGCCGCTCCTGGCCGGCGTGCTGGCGCTCAGCTTCAACAGCGCGGCCTTCGTCGCCGAAATCCTGCGCGCCGGGCTGACGCGCATTCCCGCCGGCCAGTACGAGGCGGCCAAGGCGCTCGGGCTGAAGCCTGCCGTGACCTGGTTCAAGGTCATCCTGCCGCAGCTCTTCCGCGCCATTATCCCACCGATGGTCAACGAGTTCACCATGCTGGTGAAGGCATCCTCGATCCTGTCGGTGATCGCGGTGGTGGAACTGACCCGCACCGCGCAGAACATCATGAACGTCACTTACCGGCCGGTCGAGGCCTTCTGCATCGCGGCGGTGCTGTATTTCGTCGTGCTGCTCTCATGCAGCGTGCTGACCAAGCGCCTGGAACGCAAGGCGCAAGGCGTACGCGCATGAGCTTCGATTTTTCCGTCATAGCGGACAACTGGCAGATCCTCGCCAACGGCTTCGGCAACACGGTGCTGATGTGCGCTGTCGCATTGCCGTTCGGCTTCGCGCTCGGCACCGTGCTGGCGCTTATCCGGCTGCGCGGCGGACGGGTGCCGACGGCGATCGTCTCAGCCTATGTCGAAATATTCCGCAATATCCCGTTCCTGATCCAGATATTCCTTTTGTTCTACGCCTTGCCGATGTTCGGTGTCAGGCTCTCGCCCGTGGTCGTTTCGATCGGCGCGCTGTCAGCCTATGCCAGCGCCTATTCGGCCGAGATCATCAGGGGCGCGATCCAGTCGATTTCGTACGGCCAGGTCGAGGCCGGCTACGCGCTGGGGCTGCGCTACCTGACTATCTTCCGCAAGATCCTGGTGCCGCAGGTGCTCGGCTACATCCTGCCCGCGGCCACCAATCTCACCATCACGCTGATCAAGGAATCGGCGATCCTGTCGGCGATCACCGTGCCGGAACTCACCTACATGGCCCAGAACATCATTGGCCGCACATTCTCGCCGGTGGAGATCTTCACCGCCATCGCATTGCTGTACTGGGGGCTGACGGCCTTCGTGGCAGCGATCTCGCGCAGCCTGGAGCACAGGCTGCAGCCTCATCTCGCAGCCCGCCGTGGCGCCTGATCCAAAAAAGCTTCAACGCAGAGGAGACCCCATGTCCAAACTCACCACCGCGCCGCGCGATGTCTTCCAGACATTCATGAACTTTCCGCTGGTCGAGGATCTCGACACGCTGAAGGCCGATGTCGCCATCATCGGCATGCCCTATGGCGATCCCTACACGATCGACGAGTTGATCAACGACCAGACCAATGCGCCGACCGCGGTGCGGCGCGCCTCGCAGCGGATCAGCCAGGCGCTCGACCGCTATGATTTCGACATCGGTGGGCCAGTCTTCGACGGCAAGGACATCAAGGTGGTAGACGTCGGCGACGTTCCCGGCGCGGCGGCCGATCATGTCGGGCACTACGGCAGAGCCGAAGCGGCGATTCGCAAGATCCGCGCCGCGGGCGCACTGCCGATCACAATCGGCGGCGACCACGGCATTCCGATCCCGATCTTCCGGGCGCTTGACGGCGAGGGTCCGATCACGCTGGTTCAGCTCGATGCCCATCTCGACTGGCGTGACAACGTCAACGGGGTCAAGGAGGGCTATTCCAGCACCATCCGCCGGGCCTCAGAAATGACGCATATCAAGGATATTTTCCAAGTCGGCGTTCGCGGCCAAGGCAGCGCGCGCACCGAGGAGGTCGAGGCCGCCCGCGCCTATGGCGCCAACATCATCACCACCAATGAATGGCAGGACATCGGCACCGCCGCGCTCCTGAAGCGAATTCCCGACGGCGGTCGCTACTATCTCACCATCGATGCCGACGGCCTCGATCCGGCGGTGATGCCGGCGGTCGAGGGGCCACAGCCGGGCGGCGTCAGCTACCGGCAGACGATTGAGCTCATCAAGGGGCTGGTCGGCAAAGGAAGGCTGGTCGGCATGGATATCGTCGAGATCGCGCCGGCGCGCGACGTCAACGAGATCACCTCGATGACGGCCGGCCATATCATCCTCAACGTCATCGGCGCGGCCGTGCGCGCCGGCTACTTCAAGCGCTGATCGCGAGCGGGGTGCGCGGTCACGCATCCCGCGGCTCGATTTCTAAGATGTCGGCCGGACAACCGGCTGACATCGTTGTTGCATTCGGTCTTCTAGCGTGTTTGGGGCGTGCTGCGAAAATTCTTGACGGCGTGCCGGTGGCGCACTCTACAAAGGGGTGCCCCCAAATGGAGACGCCAGATGTTCGGTGCCGTCCCGCTGCTGATCGTGCCCTTTGTCCTCTACAATCTCGGGCTGCTCGGAATATTCGGCAGCGGTGACGATCCCTGGGCAAGCGAGGTCTTTTCCGTCGGCATGATGTCCGGCGGGGTGTTCTCGATGACGCTCGGCGACCTTATGGTGCTGATCGGGCTCATCTTCCTCTTCGTCGAGATCGTGAAATCGGCGCGCACTACGAACGCCTCGATCATGGACCATCTGTTGTCGACGCTGGTCTTCGTGGCCTTCCTGGTCGAGTTCCTGCTGGTCAAGGGCGCCGCGCACTCGGTCTTCTTCACGCTGATGATCATCGCGCTGTTCGACGTGCTCGCCGGCTTCTCGGTGTCGATGCGGTCGGCGAGCAGGGATATCAACCTGAATTAACCTCAGCCCGGATCGGCGGTGAAGCCGGCGGCCTCGATGCCGGCGATGGCGGCGGCTTCGTCATTGTCCGAGCTGTCGCCCGAAATACCGACCGCGCCTATGATGCTGCCTGCCTTGTCGCGGATCAGCACGCCGCCCACGACTGGCAACACGCGTCCGCCCGAGACGTCGGAGATGCCGGTCATGAGATGCGGGCGCTCCTTGGCGAAGGCCTCGACGCGGCGCGAGCCCATGCCGATGGCGAGCGCGCCATAGGCCTTGCCGGCCGACATTTGCGGGCGCAGGAACGAGGCGCCGTCCTGGCGCTGGAAGGCGACGAGATGGCCGCCGGCGTCGAGCACCGAGACGCCGAGCGGCCTGAGCTTGAGCTCCGCGCCCTTGGTGAAGGCGGCATCGATGATCTCGAGGGCTTTGTCGAGCGGCAGTGCGGTCATGGCGATCTCCTGTTTGAACGGATAATCATCGGCAGCCAGCCGGACGAGGCAATCCAGGTTCCGGTTGAAATTGCTTCGTGGAAAGCGGGGTGAACGCGCCGATCCGGATCGCGCCTATGCCGCGATCCACCAAATGCGATCAACGGCCACCGGCTCAGGGCCGGCAACGAAGCAACCGGGAGCGGCGTGCTACTTCTTCTTGGCGCGGGCGGGCTTCTTGGCGGGCACTGCCGGCGCGTTGGCAAGGTCTTCGGCTTCCTTGGCCAGCCGCAGCGCCCGCAGCTTGTCGGTCTTGACCTTGCGGGCATCGCTCTCGGCGACATACTCGGCCATCGCCTTCTGTCGGACCGTGGCCGCTTCCTCCTGCTTCTTGAAGCGCAGATCGGCGCGCGCGCGGGCAGTATCCCTAGAGTTCTCAACCAAGAGTCTGTTCCAATCTCGTGACGTGATTTTCGGCCTCTTGTAGCAGAGCCGGCCATTCAACGGGGAAAATAGTTGGTCACGCGGCCGGGTTGGCGCCGAGAGCCTTGCTGGCGAGCACGGCCTCATAGGCGGCCTGCAGCGTCGCGCGTACAGAGGGGCCGGACGCTGCATCGAGAGCCGTGCCGAGATGCTCATGGCGCAACTCGTCCATGAATTTCTCCCATAGCGGCGGCCCGCCCTTTTCCAGAAGCTCGGCCCGGATCGACAATTCCTCGCTGACCGGCAGCCAGACGCGGCCCCAGGCGCCGAGATGGGCAAGGATCGGCACCAGGGTGATCGCCATTTCGGTCAGGCTGTAGATCGCCTTCTGCTTGTGCGAAGGATCGTCGGCCTTGGTCAGCATGCCCAGATCCATCAGCCGCTTCAGCCGGTCGGCCAGTATGTTGGAAGCAATGCCTTCCATCGACCCGTTGAGCAACTCGCGAAAATGGCGCCTGCCGCCAAAAATCATATCGCGAAGGATGATCAGGCTCCAGCGGTCGCCGAACACTTCCAGCGAAAGATTGATCGGGCAACCCGAGCGGCGATCGATGTTCATTCGATTTCTCCAAAACCGGTTGCATTATTGTATCGGTTTATTATGGTGCAACCGATTGCAAAATGCAAGCAGATGAGGAGGCCACGCGATGACGAAGACCGGACGCCCCACTATCATATCCGAAGCCTTTGGCGACCCCGCCGACCCCGCTCTGCTGCTGATCATGGGAGCGATGGCCTCAATGCTGTGGTGGCCGGAGGCGTTTTGCCGGAAACTCGCCGCCGCGGGACTGTTCGTAATCCGCTATGATAATCGAGATACCGGCCGCTCGACCAAATACCCGCCGGGAGAGCCGCCCTACACGTTCGACGACATGGCCGACGATGCGATCGGCGTTCTCGACAGCCATGGCCTCGACAAGGCGCATATCGCCGGCATGTCGATGGGCGGCATGATCGCGCAGCTCGTGGCGCTCAAGCATCCGTCCCGTGTCGCGTCGCTGACCGTGATCAGCAGCTCGCCGATGGGGGTGGACACCTCGTACCTGCCGCAGACCAGCGATGCCTATATCAAACATTCGGCTGAAGGCGCGCACATTGACTGGTCGGATCGCCGCCAGGTCATCGACTTCATGATCAAAGATGCCAAGGCGATCGCCAGCACAGCACATCCCTTCGACGAGGGCCGCATGAAAGCCTTCATCGAGCGGGACTATGATCGCTCCGCCGGCCTGCTCAGCGCGACCAATCATTTCCTGCTCAAGGGCGATAGTGACCGATGGAGGGGCCGACTGCACGAGATGAACGCGCCGCTGCTGGTCATCCATGGTACGGCCGATCCCATCTTTCCGGTCGAGCATGGCGAAGCGCTGGCCGGGGCGGTCGCCGGCGCGAAACTCCTCCGGGTTGAAGGCGGCGGCCACGAACTGCATCCGGACGATTGGGGTGTGATCGTCGCCGGCATCGTTGCTCATATCCGGGCCGATTGGCACTCAAAGCGCGGTCCTGACGCCACAAGTTTGGGCAATAGTTAAGTAAACATTTCGGTCTAGACGACGTGAACCCCGAGACAGGTGAGCAAAAATGTCCCTGACGCTTCACTATCATCCGCTGGCCTCGTTTTGCTGGAAGCCGCTGATCGCGCTCTACGAGAACGGCACGCCGTTCGCGTCCGTCATCGTCGATCTCGGCGACGAGCAGTCGCGAGCGGCCTTCCTGAAGATAGCGCCCTGGGGCAAGATGCCCGCTTTGCGTGACGATGCGCGCGACCGCACCGTGCTGGAGTCGACCCTCGTCATCGAGTATCTGGCCGCGCACTATCCCGGACCGGTCGACCTCGTCCCCGCCGATATCGACCTCGCAATCGCGGTTCGCCAGGCCGATCGCTTTTACGATCTCTATGTGCAGGAACCGATGCAGAAGATCGTCGGGGACCGGCTGCGCCCGGAACGTAGGACCGATCCGTTCGGCGTCGAACAGGCGCGCGACCAGTTGCGCAATTCCTACGCGATCATCGAGCAGGAGATGGCGTCGAGGAACTGGGCTGTGGGCGACGCCTTCACCATGGCCGATTGCGCGGCCTCGCCGGCCCTGTTCTACGCCAACAAGGTCGAGCCATTCGGCGACAGATATCCTGCCGTGAGTCGCTACCATGACCGGCTGTTGCAGCGGCCGGCCTTCGCCCAGGTGATTGAGGAGGCGCAGCCCTATTTCAAGCTCTTCCCCTATAATGATGGCTGATCGTGGTGCGTGACCGGTCGTTTGAACAGGAACGATCAAGTCTCCCAAAATTGGTCGAGCCAGATGTTGAGTTTCAGGAAGCCGGCATTGCTCACCGTATAGACGCGCCGCGTGCCTTCGGCCTTGGCGTGGACAAGGCCGGCATCGAGCAACACCTTCAGATGCTGCGATACGGCCGGACGTGAGACCGGCAGCCCGGCAGCCAGTTGATTAACGGTTTTGGGACCGCGTCGAAGTTCTTCCAGGAGATGGCGCCGGTTGGGATCGGCGATCGCCATGAAGGCGTCGGAAAGCATCATGCCTCATTTGTGGGGCAAAGTTCTTCGAATCTCAACCGTTTGCTTCTGCTTTTCTTCTTGGGTCAAGCCGCAATGCTTCCGGCGTCACCGAACGGTCGGCGGGCTGCGTCTTGAAGGCGTCGCGGTCCTCGATCGGCACCGGCGCGCGGCGGCTAATGCGCAGCAGCGTGTAGCCTGCCAGGGAAAGATGCGCGAAGGCGGTCGCCAGAAACAGGCCCTCCGGACGCATCCAGCCCATCAGGGCGGCCGCCAGCAAGGGTCCGATCATGGTGCCGAAGCCATAGAGCAGCAGCAGGCCGCCCGAAACCTTGACGAAGTCCTCGGCACTGGCGTGGTCGTTGGCATGCGCCACGGCGATCGAATAGAGCGTATAGGCGAAAGCACCGTAAGCGGCGGTGAAGACGATGACGAAGACGCCGGAGCGCGGCTCGAACAGGAAGATCAAGAGCGCGAACAGCGCAGCGCCGAAAGCGGCACCCGCCAGTACGAAGCGCCGGTCGGTCTTGTCGGAGAAACGCCCGGCCGGAAGCTGCATGGCGGCACCCGCCACCACCACCAGGCTCATCATCAAGGCGATCTCGGCGGTGGAGATGCCGATGCGGGCGCCATAGACGGCGCCAAGCGTGCCCCATGCGCCGTTGGCGATGCCGATGAGGACGCAAGCGATGGCCGAAACCGGCGAGTTGGCGTAGAGCCCCTTGACGTCGAGCTTGACGTCCTGGAGCGGCTTGGGGTGCGAGGCGGTCGATACCGCGGTCGGGATGAGTGACAGGCAGAACAGGATGCCGGTGATCATGAAGAGTGAGGCCGATTTCACGTCGCCGCCGGCGACGATCATCTGCCCGCCCATGATCGAGGCATAGGTAACCATCATATAGAGGCCGAAGACGGTGCCGCGATTCTCGTTGGTGGCCTTTTCGTTCAGCCAGCTTTCGATGACCATGAAGGCGCCGGCCATGGTGAAGCCGGTGAAGGCGCGCAACAGGATCCAGACATATTCGTCGATGACCAGTCCGGTGAGCAGCGCAACGATGGCGCCGGACGCGGCGAAGGCGCCGAAGGCGCGCACGTGGCCGGCACGGCGCACGATACGTGGTGCAAAGAAGCAGCCGGTGACGAAGCCGCCGGCCCAGGCTGTGCCCATCAGGCCAAGCGATGCGGTGGAGAAGCCTTCCACCTGGCCGCGCAGCGGCAACAGCAAGCCGTGCAATCCCGACGCTGCCAAAAGGAAGGCGGTGCCCCGAAGCAGCGAAAGGATCGGTCTGTAGGCTGCGAGCATTTTTTGATCCGGCTGAAATCGAGGAGAGACGCAGAGTCTGAAGACAGTCGCATTCGGGCTTTTCGGAGGCGGGTCTTTTCGGCCTTATCCGCGGCGGAACAGCGCCTCGGCCGCGGATTTGGTGCTGTCCTTCGACTTGAGTTCAGCCTCCAACCGGGCGATCTCGTCACGCAGGATGCCGATCCGTTCCGACAACTCGCCGACGGAGAGCAGCGACAGGTCCTGGCCGATCTCGTGCGGACGCGCCTTCTTCTTGGGTTCGTCGTCGAAGATCGCCATTTGTGCTCCTCCTCCGCCATACCGATTGGCCATTTGCCTGATTTGCCAATGAGCATACATAGGGCAGGGGCGTCGATGCAAACAGCCGGCAAGAATGCGGCGAGGAAAGACGGGAGATTTCATGGCGAGCGGATCTAAAATTCCGGCAAGGATGATGGCCATCGCGATCTCCGAGCCGGGTGGGCCCAGGGTGCTGAAACCGGAGACGCGCGATGTGCCTGTGCCCGGTCCCGGCGAGATATTGATCAAGGTGCGCGCCGCCGGCGTCAACAGGCCCGACGTGCAGCAGCGGAAGGGCGCCTATCCGCCGCCGCCCGGTGCGTCGGACCTGCCGGGCCTGGAGGCGTCGGGCGAAGTGGCCGCGCTCGGCGACGAAATCTCTCGCTGGCGCCTTGGCGAGCGCGTCTGCGCGCTCACCCCGGCGGCGGCTATGCCGAATATGTCAAGGTTCATGCCGGCAGCGTGCTGCCGCTGCCGGCCGGTTTCACCCACACGGAAGCGGCGGCCGTGCCGGAAAACTATTTCACCGTCTGGCACAATGTGTTCGAGCGCGGCGGCTTGAAGAAAGGCGAAACGCTGCTGGTTCATGGCGGCTCTTCGGGTATCGGCACAACGGCGATCCAGCTTGCATCGGCCTTCGGTGCCCATGTCATCACCACGGCCGGCAACAAGGAGAAATGCGATGCCTGCCTGAAGCTCGGAGCCGACCGGGCGATCAACTACCGCGAGGAGGATTTCGTCGCGGCGGTCAAGGAAGCGACGGGCGGCAAGGGTGCCGACGTCATCCTCGACATGGTCGGCGGCGACTATGTGGCGCGCAACTACGAGGCCGCGGCGGTCGAGGGCCGGATCGTCCAGATCGCCCTGCAAGGCGGCGCGGTGGCGAGCGCCGATTTCTCGAAAATCATGGCCAAGCGGCTTGTTCATACCGGTTCGACACTGAGGCCGCGCACCGTCGAGTTCAAGGCGGCGCTGGCAGCCGCGCTCGAAGCGCAGGTGTGGCCGTTGCTCGGCACGCGCCGGATCGCGCCCGTCATGGACATGATCTTCCCGCTTGCCGATGCCTGGCGGGCGCATGAGCGTATGGAGGAAGGCGAGCATATCGGCAAGATCGTGCTCGACGTCGGCTGACGGCAACATTGCCGATACCCGGCTGGCCGAGGCGGGCTCATACCCGCGACCCGGCCCCTGCCTGCAAGCTGAACAAAAGCTTAATGGTGCAATGCAGCATTTGCATCATTGCTATGCAAAATCAGCCATTCAAGTGCCGCTCGATGATGACTATTTGAGCATCATCGAAACGAACACCCCATTTGGAGGACTGACATGAACCCGATCCGCGCTTTCCGTAACTGGCGTATGTACAACGAGACCGTGCGCGAACTGAACCGCCTCAACGCGCGCCAGCTCAGCGATCTCGGCATCAACCGCGCCGACATCGAGAAGATCGCCCGCCAGGCGATCTGACTTCAGGAACCACCCCGCCGCAAGGCGGGGTCGCAAAGCAGAGCCGCCGCAGACGCTTGCTCGTCGCCGGTTCCGAACCCGCCGGACCTTGTCCGGCGGGTTTTGTCTTTCTGGATCCCAAACATATTCGCGGCACCATTTTCGTGCCGGTCCGTGATCGATCCGCCCCCGGTGTGGTTGCCAGATCGACGCGCGTTCCCAAAACGCATTCCCAAAAACATGTCGGTAGCTAATCAAGTTGTCCGGTTTGGTAGCACATGATCTGTCCGCTTCTGTTTTGGCGTCGAAGCGGTTCACGCGGCTTGCCTGATGGGGCAAGTGTCTTCGATTGCGGCGCCGTCAGAGCTGTAGCGAGCGATGCGGCGCGGCCCGTGAAAGATCGCCAGGGTTCCATCCGGGTAGTGCCTGACCTTGACGGTGGCTTTGACGAAGTGATGCCGGATCGGGCTCTGCGGCAGCTGCAATCGCAGCCGCGCGAAGGCGACCGTGTTGTCGCGGGCAACGACGCGCTCCTCCTCGATGCACAGGATCTGGGCCAGTTGTTGCGGGTCTGCGGCGACAAAGGCGCTGTCCTCGACCGCGGCCGGCCTGGCGAAGCGGGCATTGTGAGCTGGTAGGTAGGTCTGTGCGATGAACCGGTTGGCGGCCTCGATGTCGGCAATTCCGGCCAGCGCCAGCTCCCTCGGCAGCCGATCCTGCAAGGTGGAGAACATCCGCTCCGAGCGGCCTCGCGCTTCAGGGGAATAGGCTGGAATATGTTCGATACCCAGCCGCTCGAGCGCCCGGCCGACCTGGGTCAGCCGGCTTTTGTCGACCGCCTCGCCGGCCTTCAGCGTCACGAAATAGTGGCTGCCGCGATCGCTGTAGAGGCTCGATGGCAATCCCTTGGCGACGAATGTCTCCAGAAGGCCCTGAAAGCTCGACGCCGTGCCTTCCTCCTCGATCAGGAAGGCCGAATAGATCGTGCTCGTCGCATCGTCCATCGTCACGATCAGGTCCAGCATCGGCTCACCCGCCAGCCATCGATGACGGCTGCCATCCTGATGCAGCATCATCCCCTCGCAAGGCTTCCTCTCCCGCTTGCGCCGGTGAGCACCGCGCCGCTTGGCCCGTTCCACAAGGCCCGCCGCGTGGAGCTGCGTCTTGATGAAGGTGTAACCCCAGCTGAAATGGTGATCGCGCAGCAGGTGCTCGTGGAAATGCTTCACATTCCAGCCGAGGTAGCGATGACGGTAAAGCTCCAGCATCTCCTCAATCGCTTCCGCCGGCACCCGACGCGTCGAAAGCTTGCCCAAGCGCCGATCCAGCAACCCTGCTTCCCCAGCCTCTTCGTACCGGTCGCGGTAGCGTCGGAATTGCCGCTCCGACATGCCAAGCAACTCGCCTGCCTCCATCATCGAAAGATCGCCACCATTCCAGCGGCTCAATACGTCTCGAAACTTCTGCATTCTCCGGTCCTGTAGCCATGCCGTCCGCTTCATCCCCAGCCTCCATCCGCTGGCGATAAAACCGGACAACTCACGTGCTACCTAATCCGGACAACTCATCTGCTTACGACACGCATTCCCAAAAACATTGCGGAACCGCCGGAGAGCGGTTATATAACCTGCGAATTTCCCATTTTGGTGGCTCTAAACCACCGCCCGCGCGGGAACGCGGGCGAACGAGAAGGATTTTTAAAATGGCCAATACGCTGCTGATGCCAAAGGCGACCGCTGTCTGGCTGGTCGACAACACCGCGCTTTCCTTCGAGCAGATAGCACAGTTCTGCGGGCTGCATCCGCTCGAGGTCAAGGCGATCGCCGACGGCGAATCGGCGCAAGGCATCAAGGGCATGGATCCGATCATGACCGGCCAGTTGACCCGCGACGAGATCGCGCGTGCCGAGAAGGATCCGAACCAGCGGCTGAAGCTCTCGGACCCCAAGGTGCGGGTGCCGGAATCCAAGCGCAAGGGTCCGCGCTATACCCCGCTGTCGAAGCGTCAGGACCGACCTAACGCCATTCTCTGGTTGGTGCGCAACCATCCCGAATTGAAGGACGCGCAGATCTCGCGCCTCGTCGGCACCACCAAGTCCACGATCGAGCAGATCCGCGAGCGCAAGCACTGGAACTCTGCCAACCTGCAGCCGATGGACCCGGTGACGCTCGGTCTCGCCTCGCAGATCGATCTTGACATGGAAGTCAACCGCGCATCGCGCGGCCGCGAGCAGGCGCAGCCGGTCGGCGACACACTGCTGCCGGCGGCGCTGACCGAGCGCCTGGTTCCGGCTCCCGAAAAGCCGAAGGACGAGGATGCCGAACTCGACGCCAACGCCGTGTTCGCCAAGCTCTCGGCTCTGAAGTCGAAGGACAAGGATAACGACGAGGAGTAGAATTCTCGCGAACTCGACCGAAAAGCCCGCTTCGAGCGGGCTTTTTTACTTACGGGTTGGAGATCTCAGCTTCGCGCCGCACGGTCCGGCGCCATGCCGTAATCCTCGCTGCGTTCCACCGCCCGGTAAAAATCGGCGAGCTGCTTGCCGCGCTCCGGCTTGAAGACGCGGCCTGCGATGACCACCGAGGCGATGCGATCGATGCGGAAGGCGCGGAAATCGTCGCGCATCTCGCACCAGGCGACCAGTGTCCACACCTTGCCCCAGAACCAAAGGCCCAAGGGCCTGATGTCGCGGGCGGTGCCGCGGCCAGCTTCGTCCGAATAGTCGATGGTCAGCACCTGGCGCTTCTCTATGGCGCGCTCGATCAGGTCGATCGCTTCGCGCGCGGCGTCGCTCACCACCCACATCGGCGTGTGGATCTCAGTGCGGGCGATACGGTCCTTTTCGGCATCGGGCAGCACAGCGCCGATCTTGACCAAAGCCTCATCAGCGGCCCGGGCCATGGCCGCACCGCCAAAGGCACGCACCATGCGGGCGCCGGCGACCAACGCCACGATCTCGTCACGCGTGAACATCAGCGGTGGAAGGTCGAAACCCTCCCTCATCATGTAGCCGACGCCCGCTTCCCCGTCGATCGGCACTCCGGTCGACTGAAGGTCGGCTATGTCGCGATAGATGGTTCGCTCGGAAACCTCGAGCCATGTGCCAAGCTTCTGCGCGGTGACCAGACGGCCACCGCGCAGATGCTGCACGATCTGGAAGAGCCTGTCGGCGCGTCGCATCGTATGGTCCCTCGATGTTGTTCCTATGCATGTCGCCCAAAACCGGTTCCCACTTTTGGGCTGCATGCATCGTGTTCTTGCGCATGCCTTTATTCCGAAACCGCAGAACACTCGGCGGCATGCATCATGGTTTCAGGCCTTCGCACTCGCGCTGCGCGGCCACAAATTCCGCGCCGAAGGACAATTTCCTCCTTGTCGGCGTCATTGGCATCGAGCTCGCGCCAGAAGGGCGCGACATCGCTCAGCGTCATGCCGCGCCCGAGATCCTCAATGGCTGCTTCGGCAACGGTACGCCGATGATAGCCGATCGCGACCGGGCATGTCACTTCGGCGCCACGGTCAAAGGCAAGCGCCGTGCGCAGCACGCGAACGTCCATCTCGACGCCTTCGGGAATCGAGCGGATGAATTCGTCGACCTGTTGCGCCGTCGGCACCAGCATCGTCTGGTCTTCGACTCCATCTGCCACCGTGCGCGGGGCCGGTTTGATGCCGTTCACCCCCGGCGTGTTCAATCTGTCGGTCCAGCTCTTCATCGCTCGTCCTGTTCACCGCTCGCATCTATGGCATGGCGCTCCTGACACCATTCTGTCAGGAGGGTTCAGCATACTCCCTGGCGAATAGCGTCCGCATCTCGGCAAGTTCGCCGTTTCGTTCAGGATAGAGCGTCTTCAGGAAGGCCAGCGCGAAGGTGCCGGGCGCCGAACCTGGCGCGGAAACGATCTTGCCGTCGGACACGGCATGCGGCACGTCCTGATAATTGTGATCGCCAGCATAGCCAGCAATGTGGCGATTGATCCAGTCACGGCCATTGCTGGTGTGCCTCGCCTTCTCGAACATGCCGGCTCGGGCCAGCGCCAGTGTTCCGGCGCAGATACCGCCGACGACACCATCCCGCATCGCAACGTCCCTGAGCAATTCCGCCACCTCGGGCGGCGCCTCGCCCGCCCATCGGTCGGAGCCAATGACGACGATGGCATCGAGATCGGCATTTTCATCGGCGCCGGCCGAGCGGTCGGGCGTCAGCCGGAAACCGCTGATCCCGCTCACCGGCCTGCCATCGGGTGTCAGCGAAACCGCGCGGGCGCCGAACCATTCGACCGCCGAGGTCGCCAGCAGGCCATATTCCCAGTCGGCGAAGCCGTCTATGAAAAGAAGGCCGATTGTCTTCTGCTTGGGCATACGCTCGCTCCGTCCCTCGCGTGCCGGACTTATCATCTGGGCGTTGGGGCGCCTACATCCAACCGCTTTGCCGAAAAATTCGTCTCAATTGTCGCGAAGGCGACGTTCGGCATACATGTCCGGCCAGCCGATATCCTTGCGAATGTCCGCCGGCAGCGAGTTGATAAACCGCTGGGTGCGGATCTCGTTGCGCATCGTACGAATCTTGCCGACATAGTGCTGCATGCCGCGCAGAATGGTGGAACCGGTCATGGCTAGTCTCCTCTCTGTGAATGAAGACAGTATCGCACACCCCTCCTGACAGCAGTCTGTCAGGAGGATGGCAGGGCCTGGATAATAGTTGCGATCGGTGCGTTATCCCTGTGAAGGTATCGTTTTCACTGCATCAGACCGCGGCCCGAAGCAGGTTTAGAAGGCCGAGATCGTTCACTAATGCATGCCTGGTCATGATCCATTGTTCAGCCTTTGGCGACGGACTGTCAGGATACGTGGTCTCCAGCCAGGGATCCGAAGTTCTGATATGGAAGGAGAAAATTCTTCCCCAAAAACAGGGAGACGACCATGAGCCTTCAACTGACAGGAATTCACCATCTGACCGCCATCACCGCCAATGCGCGTGGAAATCTTCATTTCTATACAAGGGTGCTGGGCTTGCGGCTGGTCAAGAAGACGGTGAACCAGGACGATACCTCAGCCTACCACCTCTTCTATGCCGATGGCGAAGCGACGCCGGGCACCGACCCTACTTTCTTCGACTGGCCGGTCGGCCGCGAGCGACGCGGCACCCACAGCATTGTGCGGACCAGCCTCAGGGTTGGTGGCCAGGACAGCCTTGCCTGGTGGAAGCAACACTTGACTGACGAAAATATCGTCACGAGTGAGATTGCCGACATCGGTGGCTACGCCAGCCTGGATTTCGAGGACCCCGAGGGCCAGCGTCTGCGCCTCGTCAGCGATGACGGCAAGGGCGACAGCCGCCCCTGGGCGCAAAGCCGCGTGCCGGTCGAACACCAGATCCGCGGGCTCGGGCCGATCGTCATCAGCGTTCCCGACCTCACCAATACCGAAGCAGTGGTGACGCAAGTGATGAACATGCGCAAGGTCCGAGACTATGCCTCGCCGGAGGGCCAGGTTCAGGTCTTTGAAATGGGCGAGGGTGGGCCGGCGGCGGAATTGCACGTCCTGGTGCAGCCGGGACTGGCGCCGGCAAGGCAAGGTGCCGGTGCGGTTCATCACGTCGCCTTCAGGGCGCCGGACCAGGAGACGCTGCATCAATGGACGGCGCGGCTGGCCGAATTCCGTCTGCCGTCGAGCGGCGAGGTCGAGCGCTATTATTTCCGCTCGCTCTATTTCCGCGAGCCGAATGGCATCCTGTTCGAGATCGCCACTGACGGGCCGGGGTTCACCGCCGACGAACCGCTGGAGACGCTGGGCGAAAAGTTGGCCCTGCCGCCATTCCTGGAATCGAAGCGCGCTTCGATCGAGGCCGGCCTCAAGCCGCTGAAGTAGATCGTTCCCCGATCAAAGGCTGGCGCCGCGTTCCAGTCCGGATCGCGGCGCCTATTTTATTCGAGCGACGAACGACGCGCTTTGACAGCCGACCGCGATGCTGGTCAAAGGCGGCATGTCGAAACTCCTCGCCCTCGTCATCCTTGGCATCATGGTCATCCAGTTGATCAAGCCGCTCGGCTGGCCGGGGCTGAAACGGCGCAGCGACTTCTGGAAGCTGGCGCTCCTGGCCATGGCGGCCATTTCGATAACGGCCGTGCTTGGACATTGGACGTAGCGCAGTTCCAGGAAGCCTGGAATGCGCAGGATGGAATATCGGGCCGGCACGAGCCGGCGGCAATCACTCTTCGATCACGCAGCCGACGAGGTGCTCGGCCCAGGCCCGGTAACCGGCTTCCGATGCATGAAATCCGTCCGAGGCGAAGCCGGCTTCGGGATTGGTGATCGGCAAGCGCGGCGCCGGCACCGCACCGCGTTCGAGGCAAAGACGTTTGCCCATCCGGTTCATCTCACCGGCGCGAATTTCCAGGATCTTGCCGAGCAGCGGCGGCATGGCTGGCGCTTGCGTGAACTCCAGCACAGGAGACCACACCACGCGGGCCTCAGGCCATTTAGCGCGCAGGGCGTAGAGCAGACCGCCGAACGCCCTCTTGAAGCGGGGCACGGAGTGGAAATTCTTGGTGTCGTTGGTGCCAATGGCGAGCACGATATGCGTCCACGGATCGGCCGAGAGATTGGGCAGGACGTGGTCGCGGATCTGCCCCGACGTCGCCGAATTGAACCCGGCGGCGCGCCAGCGCACGGCGCGGCCGGTTCGCTGCGAGATCAGGACGGCCAGCTGCGCGGCCAGGCCATTCTCGGATTTTTCGATGCCGACCGAGGCGGCGGAGGAATCGCCCAGCACCAGCAGCCAGACCGCCGGCTGGCCGCCGGCGATCTCATGCATGACCGGGCCTTGCGCGGGCAGCATGCGCGAGGTGCGTCGGCGTACGCCAAGCCCTTGCCAGACATAGACAGGGAAGGCGAGCCAGGTGAGGAGAGCCGGAAAGCGTCGCATCGAGCAGCAATTAACGCATGTTGCGCCGGAGGTGAACGATCCTTGCACCGGTGGCGGACGCCTTCAAGCGTCCAATGTTCGATGGGATCTGAATGCCTAAGCCCTGTCCGCTTGCGACCTGTTTCCATACTGGTCATGCAGCCGCACCCAGTCCATCAAGGTTCTATAAGGCCCGGTCTCGTCGCGGCCTTTCGGCGCAAGGTCGAGATATTGATAGGCGCCGATCAGCTGTTCGCTGCCGCGGGCGCGCGACATGAAGGTCAGGAAGATGTCGCCGGTCTCGTCCCGGTAGAACACGGTGGTGCCCGGCAGGTCTTTCGATTTCAGAACGGGCGTCTCGAAATTGTAGATCGCTTCACCGGATGCGATCTGCTTGTCGGTGAACGACACCTGCATGTCGAAGTTGAAGTCCGAGGCATAGGACGAGACCCAGTCGAATTTCCAACCCATGCGCTCTCGGTAGGGCAGCAGCTCGGCGAGCGGCGCGCGTGACACCGCGACAAGTGACACGTCATGGTGTCTCAGATGCTGATTGGCACCGTCCATGTGGTCGGCGACGAACGCACAGCCTTCGCAATGATGGGTCGAGCCGGGCCCGAACACGAAATGATAGACGATCAGCTGGCTGCGGCCGGCGAACAGTTCGGCCAGGCATCTTGGACCCTGCTCGGTTTCGAAGACGTAGTCCTTTCTCACCTTCAGCCAGGGCAGTTCGCGCCGTTCCGCCGCGATGCGCTCGCGAAATCGCGTCAATTCCTTCTCGCGCGCCAGATGCGCTTTGTGTGCCCGGAACCAATCCTCGCGTGAAACGACCTTGTTGCGATGCATGAACCTCTCCCTGGCTTCATCCCAAGGACGTTCGGGACGGGCGTGAGCCGACATCGCGCCGGCTGCGCTGGAGAGAAATAGGGACGGAGGCGCTTCATCCCAAGTCCGGCGGAGCGCAGCAAAACCCGGGCGCATGGCCCGAGTCCGATAGAGACGGAAAACCGTGGTCAGGCAGCCTGCTCCAGGCTCGGCTTCCATTGTCCAAGCGCCGCCAGATGGTTCATGTGGGCACGGTGGGTGAAGGCGGCCTGACCCACGGCAACATTGGATGCCTTGCCGCTCCAGGCCTTCTGCGGGGCAGCCTGCAGGGCGCGGCCATAGGAGAAGGTCAGCTTCCACGGATGCGGGCCGATGGCGTTGATGGCGTTGAGGTTGGCGGTCGCTTCCTCGTCCTCCTGGCCGCCGGAGAGGAAGGCGATGCCCGGCACCGCCGCCGGCACGGCCTCACGGAACAGTTTTATGGTCTTTTCCGCGACCTCTTCAGGGCTGCTCACCGCGCCCGACTTCCTGCCCGCCAGCACCATGTTGGGCTTCAGGATCGTGCCCTCGAGCACCACCCGGGCCGCGTAGAGCTCGTCGTAGAGCTTCGTCAGCGTCGCCCTCGAGATTTCATAGCACGTGTCGATGTCGTGGGCGCCGTCCATCAGCACTTCCGGCTCGACGATCGGCACGATGCCGGCTTCCTGGCAAAGGGCCGCATAGCGGGCGAGCGCATGGGTGTTCGCGCTGATCGAGGTGACCGACGGCACGCCCTTTGCCTTGTCGATGTCGATCACGGCACGCCATTTGGCGAAGCGGGCGCCGAGCTTGTAATAGTCGGCGAGCCGCTCGCGCAGGCCGTCGAGGCCCTCGGTGACCGTGTCGCCGGGAAAGCCGGCCAGGGGCTTGGCGCCGGCATCGACCTTGATTCCGGGGATGGCGCCTGAAGCCTTGATGATATCGACCAGCGGCGTGCCATCGGCCGCTTTCTGCCGAATAGTCTCGTCGTAAAGGATGACGCCGGAAATATACCTGGTCATGGCGTCACTGGTGCGGAACATCATCTCGCGGTAGTCGCGCCGGCTGTCCGCGGTCGATTCGACGCCGATGACGTCGAAGCGCTTCTTGATGGTTCCCGAGCTTTCGTCGGCGGCCAGCAGGCCCTTGCCGTTGGCCACCATCGCGGCGGCAATGTCTTCGAGACGTTCGCTCATCGTGCTTCTCCTTGACGGTGTTGTTCTGCGCCTGACAGAACACTACCGCCAAAGGAATGACGCCGGAAAGCTCGAATCGATCGAAACTCCCGGCAACGCCGCGCGCTCGCCTCGAGTTGATCGTCTCAACGCTTGAGCACGTCGACGCCCGGCAGCGGCTTGCCTTCCATCCATTCGAGGAAGGCGCCGCCGGCAGTCGAGACATAGGTGAAATCGTCGGCAACCCCGGCCTGGTTGAGCGCCGCCACGGTATCGCCGCCACCGGCCACCGAAACCAGCTTGCCGGCCTTGGTGCGCGCCGCCGCATGCCTGGCTGCCGCCATCGTCGCGCGATCGAAGGGTTCGATCTCGAACGCGCCGAGCGGCCCGTTCCAGACCAAGGTTGCGGCGCGGTCGATCCAGTCGGCAACGGCCCTCACGGTCTTTTCGCCGACATCGAGGATCATGCCATCCGCAGGCACGTCGGCGATGGCCACGGTTTCGCTGGCCGCGCCCCCTTGAATTCCTTCGCCACGACGCCGTCGACGGGCAGGATGATGGCGCAGCCGGCCTCGGCCGCCTCGATCATGATCTGCTTGGCGGTAGCGGCGAGGTCGTGCTCGCACAGCGACTTGCCGACATCGGTGCCGCGTGCGGCGAGAAAGGTGTTGGCCATGCCGCCGCCGATGACCAGCGCGTCGACTTTCTTGACCAGGTTCATCAGCAGGTCGATCTTGGTCGAGACCTTGGCGCCGCCGACGATGGCGACCACCGGGCGAACAGGATTTCCAAGGCCCTTCTCCAGCGCTTCCAGTTCGGCTTGCATGGTGCGGCCGGCAAAGGCTGGCAACAGATGCGCCAGTCCCTCGGTCGAGGAATGCGCCCGGTGGGCAGCGGAGAAGGCGTCGTTGACGAAGATATCGCCATTGGCGGCGAGCCGTTCGGTGAAGGCCGGGTCGTTCTTCTCCTCGGCCTTGTAGAAGCGGGTGTTCTCGAGCAGCAGCACGTCGCCCTTGTTCATGGCGGCGACCGCACTTCCCGCCGTGTCGCCGACGCAGTCGCCGGCAAAGCCCACGGGACGGCCAAGCACCTCGGCCGTCGCCCTGGCGATCGGCTCCAGCGAGAATTCCGGCGAGGGACCGTCCTTGGGCCGGCCGAAATGGGCGAGCAGGATGACCTTGGCGCCCTTGCCTGACAATTCAGCGATGGTCGGCGCGATGCGTTCGATGCGGGTCGTGTCGGTGACCTTGCCGTCAGCGACGGGAACGTTGAGGTCGACGCGCACCAGCACGCGCTTGCCATTGATGTTGCCGATATCGTCCAGTGTCTTGAAGCTGGCCATGCTGGTTCCTTTCGCTGAGAAATCGCCGGGACCATACCCCGCACCGACGACGATGCAAGACTTGGCTGGGGAGGGCGCGAAATTTTCAAGGCGAAGGCGAAGGCGAAGGCGAAGGCGAAGGCGAAGGCGTCGACGTCGCGAAGCGTCACGGCAGGCGGATGGGTGCGGCGCAAAGGATCGCCGTGTCAGCTTTCGGTCGTTGCCTTTTCGACCGCCGGCTCGGTTTTCTCGTCTGCGCGTGCGGCGGTGATCGGTGTTTCCACCGGCTTGCGCCAGGTTTGGACGAAAGCTTTGATCCGGTCGGCGATCTCGCCGGCGCTGAGGAAGACCGGTACCCGCGCCACGGGCGCGGTCGGTTCGAAGGAGAGGCCCAGGCCTGTGATCCTGCCCTTGTCGTCGACGTCACGCACGATCAGCTCGATCGGGCCGATCAGCACGCGGTCGGCGTATTCGACGTGGCCGCCGAGCCGCGCCGTGACCAGAGCGCCGACGGTCAGGTTCTGTTCCGCCTCGCTCAGGCCCGGCGCGTATGCGGCTTCCAGTTCGGCAGCGGAACGCGCCGGATCGACGGCGAAGGCGCCGAAGAAATCGGCGTCCTCGGGGTCGACGACGGCGCGGCTGGCGAACAGCTTGTCGAGCAGGCGTGGATAGCGGTCCGGCACGAAGATGTAGACCTGGTCGCCGGCGGCAAGCCTGCCCATGTCCTGGAAACGCATCGAGCGTCCATCGCGCAACACCAGCGAGGGCCGCGCCCAGCGAGGGATGCGCTCGCCGCGCGCCACCGGGCTGCCCAGCGCGACGCGGTAGGCGAGGAGTTCGTGATGGGCCGAGCCCGGCAGTTCGAGCTCGACCTTGTCCAGAGGTCCGAGCCGCGCCGGCACGATCAGGCCGAGACGGCGCGCCAGCGGACCAACGGTCCAGCCCTGGATGACGAGTGACACCAGGACGATGATGAAGGCGGCGTTGAAGATGGTGCGGCCATTCTCCAGCCCGCCGAGCAAGGGAGTGATGGCAAGCAGGATCGAGACGGCGCCGCGCAGGCCGACCCAGGAAACAAACGCGACTTCGGGGCGCGGCAGACGAAACGGGACCAGGCAAAGCCAGACCGCGATCGGCCGGGCGACGAACATCAGGAACAGGCCAAGCAGCACCGCCGGCACCATGATCGCCGGGAATTGCGAGGGCGTCGCGAACAGGCCGAGGATCAGGAACATGATGATCTGCGCCAGCCAGGACATGCCGTCCTGGAAGCGCTTGAGGATGGTGACGGCGCGGATGTCGGAATTACCCGCGATGAGACCGGCAAGATAGACCGCCAGGAAACCGGAGCCGCCGATGGCGCCAGCGGCGGCGAAGACCATCAGCGATAGGGTCAGCACGAAGATCGGCAGCAGGCCATGGTCGAGATTGAGCCGGTCGACGAGGCGCACGATGGCGAGGCCCCCAGCACGCCGACAATGGCGCCCAGGCCCATGTTGATGAGGAAGCCGAGGACGAGGTTGGTGACCAGGACATTGGCCTCGGGGTCGGCATGGGCGGCTATGATCTCGACCAGGGTGATGGTCAGGAAGATGGCGATCGGATCGTTGGTGCCGGACTCCACCTCCAGCGTGGAGCGCACGCGCTCGCGCAGATTGATCTCGCCGGCGCGCAAAAGGAAGAACACGGCGGCCGCGTCGGTGGAGGCGACGGCGGCACCGAGCAGGAAGGATTCCAGCCAGGTGAGATCGAGCAGATAGTAGGCGGCGGCGCCGAACAGGCCGGTGGTGAGGATCACGCCGAATGTGGCCAGCGACAGCGCCGGCCCGGCTGCCTGCCGCAAGGCATTGAGCGGCGTGCCGAAGCCGGAATCGAACAGGATCACCGCCAGCGCCAGTGAGCCGGCAAAATAGGCGATGCGGGCGTTGTCGAACTCGATGCCGAGGCCATCGGTCCCGGTGGCGAGCCCGATGCAGAGAAACAGAAGCAGCAGCGGTGCGCCGAAGCGGAAGGCGATCAGGCTCGAAAACGCGGCGACGACGACAAGCGCGGTGCCCACCAGCGTGACGAGATAGATCGCATGCTCCATCCGTGACTTGTCCCCTGCCTCTTCTCTCGATTCAAGGAAGAGTGGGGCGAAGGCATGGCCGGCGCAAGGCGGGAGAGCGGTTTTTTGGCCGAAGCCCTACAAGTTCGTCGTCCTTCGGCTTAGCAGGAGCGAAGCGGCGCCTTGCCGAGCACTCCGACGAAAAACGCCCGGACCAAGCCGGGCGTTTCAAGTCTCTGGAAGATGGGCCCGCGATCAGGCGATGGTCTTGCCGAAGGCGACCGCGGTATCGCCCATGCGATTGGAGAAGCCCCATTCATTGTCGTACCACGACAGCACCGAAACGAAGTTGCCGTCCATCACCTTGGTCTGGTCGAGCGCCACGATCGAGGAGTGCGGGTCGTGGTTGAAGTCGATCGACACGTTCGGATGATGGGTAACCGACAGGATGCCCTTGAGCTTGCCATTGGAGGCGGCGATCACCGCCTCGTTGATCTCCTGCGCCGACGTCGAGCGCTTGGCGATGAACTTGAAGTCGACGAGCGAGACGTTCGGCGTCGGCACGCGGATCGAGATGCCGTCGAGCTTGCCCTTGAGCTCGGGCAGCACCAGGCCGATGGCCTTGGCGGCACCGGTCGAGGTCGGGATCTGCGAGAGTGCCGCGGCGCGGGCGCGGTAGAGATCCTTGTGCATGGTGTCCAGCGTCGGCTGGTCGCCGGTGTAGGAATGGATCGTCGTCATCATGCCCTTTTCGATGCCGACCGTCTCGTGCAGGACTGCGGCCAGCGGCGCCAGGCAATTGGTGGTGCAGGACGCGTTCGAGATGACGATGTGGTCCTTGTTCAGCTTGTCGTGATTGATGCCGTAGACGACGGTGAGGTCGGCGCCTTCACCGGGCGCCGAAACGAGGACGCGCTTGGCGCCGGCGGTCAGGTGTGCGGCTGCCTTGTCGCGGGCGGTGAAGATGCCGGTGCATTCGAGCGCGATGTCGACGCCGAGCTCCTTCCACGGCAGCTGGGTCGGATCCTTGATCGCGGTGACCTTGAACGTCTCCTTGCCGACGGTGATCTGGTCGCCGGAAACCGACACTTCGTGCGGGAAGCGGCCGTGTACGCTGTCGTAGCGCAGGAGGTGGGCGTTGGTTTCAACCGGGCCGAGGTCGTTGACGGCGACGACGTCGATGTCCTTGCGGCCGGATTCATGGATGGCGCGCAGGATGTTGCGGCCGATGCGGCCGAATCCGTTGATGGCAACTCTGACGGTCATTTTTCTCTCCTTGGGAGCTGGAGGGCAGACGATTGGTCCGCAGCTTCATAGCGGCGGAAGCGGAAAGAATCCAGCCGCGGCGACGTGGATTTAAATCGATTAGGTCAGGCCAGTCCGGCGGAACCGCTGTACGCGGTTTCGCCGAGCGTTCTTGTTTCATACATGTCGCTGTCCCAAAATCGAGATACACTTTTGGGCAACAAGCACGGCCTTACTTGCCATGCAGGCGGGCTTCCGCCGCCTTGGCGGCCGCCTCGGCGGTGATGCCGAAATGCGGATAGAGCTGCTCGATCGTTCCCGAGGCGCCGAAGCCGGTCATGCCGATGAAGATGCCATCGGAGCCGATGAGGTGATCCCAGCCCTGGCGGATGCCGGCTTCGATCGCCATCTTCACCTTCGCATTGCCGATCGTCTTGCGGCGGTAGTCCTCGCTCTGCTTATCGAACAGTTCGAAGCAAGGAACCGAGACGACGCGGGTCGGATGGCCGTGCTTCTCCAGGAGGTCGCGGGCGCCGAGCGCGATCTCGACTTCCGAACCCGTGGCGAAGATCGTCACCGCGGCTTCGCCGCTGGCGGCGGCGAGCTCATAGGCGCCCTGGCTGCTCAGGTTCTTCTCTGTGAATTCGGTGCGCACGGTCGGCAGGTTCTGTCGGGTCAGCGCCAGCGTTGACGGCGTCTTTTCCGATTCAAGGGCCAACTGCCAGCATTCGGCGGTCTCGACCGCGTCCGCCGGACGGAACACGTTGTGGTTGGGGATGGCGCGCAGTGCCGCCACATGCTCGACCGGTTGATGGGTCGGGCCGTCTTCGCCGAGACCGATGGAGTCATGGGTCATGACGAAGATCGAGCGGATGCCCATCAGCGAGGCCAGTCGCATCGAGGGGCGGGCATAGTCTGAGAAGCACAGGAAAGTGCCGCCATAGGCGATCAGGCCGCCATGCAGCGTCAGCCCGTTGATGGCGGCAGCCATGCCGTGTTCGCGGATGCCGTAGTGAACATATCGCTGGCCGTAATCGTCCGGCGTGATGTTCTTGGTCTGGCTGGTCTTGGTGTTGTTGGAGCCGGTGAGATCGGCCGAGCCGCCGATGGTTTCGGGCACGGCGCCGTTGATGACTTCCAGCGCCATTTCGGAAGATTTGCGAGTGGCGACCTTCGGCTTGTCGGCGGAGAGCTTCTTTTTGTAGTCGGCAATGACGGCGTCGAAGTTGGACGGCAGCTTGCCGGCAACGCGGCGCTCGAACTCTGCCCTAAGCTTGGCGTCGGCCTTGGCGAGGCGGCCTTCCCAGTCGGCGCGCGCCTCGGCGCCGCCCGTGCCGGCGGTGCGCCAGGCATCGAGGATGTCGGCTGGGACCTCGAAGGGGGTGACTCCCAGTTGAAGAACTTGCGCGCGCCGGCGATCTCGTCGGCGCCGAGGGGCGAGCCGTGCGCCTTGTTGGTGCCGGCCTTGGTCGGGGCGCCGAAGCCGATGGTCGTCTTGCAGGCGATCATCGTCGGCTTGTCGGAATGGCGGGCGGCTTCGATCGCATAGGCGATGGCTTCCGGATCCGTGCCGTCGATGTGGCTGGCGTTCCAACCGGAAGCCTGGAAGCGCGCGACCTGGTCGGTATTGTCAGCCAGCGACACCGGGCCGTCGATCGAGATGTTGTTGTTGTCCCAGAACACGATCAGCTTGTTGAGCTTGAGGTGCCCGGCAAGCGCGATTGCCTCCTGGGAGACACCTTCCATCAGGCAGCCGTCGCCGGCCAGCACATAGGTGTAGTGGCTGACGAGGTCGTTGCCGAAGGCGGCGTTCATGATGCGCTCGCCGAGCGCGAACCCGACAGAATTGGCAAGGCCCTGGCCGAGCGGGCCGGTGGTCGTTTCGATGCCGGCGGCGTGGCCATATTCGGGATGGCCGGCGGTTTTCGAGCCCAACTGGCGGAAGTGCTTGATCTGGTCGATCGTCATGTCTTCGTAGCCGGTCAGGTAGAGCAGCGAGTAGAGCAGCATCGAGCCATGGCCGGCCGACAGGATGAAGCGGTCGCGGTCGGCCCAATGCGGCGCCTTGGCGTCGAATTTCAGGAAACGGGTGAACAGCACCGTGGCAATGTCGGCGCAGCCCATGGGCAGGCCGGGATGGCCGGAGTTCGCCTTCTCGACCGCGTCCATGGAGAGAAAGCGGATCGCATTGGCCATCCGGTCATGTTGTTCACGCGACGTCATGGTTCCTCCGGGGTGGGGTTTGGGGCCTTGGGAGAGCCCTTGAAAAGCGTGCGCGACACATAGCAGGCGCGCACTTTTAGTCAACAAACCGGTGCGCATTTGCCGGCCTTGTGATGCCGCGGGCAGGCCTATATTAGCGTTAGCAGGGGACAGTCGCGAGAGCTTTGTTGACGTCGCCTTCACCCGGTGCCTAATGTTTCAGAGATAACGCGTTCTGAACGCGAGCGATTCGGTGATGGGCAGGGCACAGGACGAGGCCATGACCGGGGAAACGACACTCAAGGAAGTCATCGCAAGGCTGGGCAAGGCCATGGAAGGCCTGGAAAACGCCGTCGCGGCCAAGCTCGAGCATGAGCGCGATTATTCGGAAGCCGAGGCCGAGGTGCAGCGGATGAATGCCGACCGCTCGCGGCTGGCGCAGGAGCTCGACAGTTCCGAGGCGCGCGCCGAGCGGCTGGAGGATGCCAACAAGGAAGTGTCGCGACGACTGGTGACCGCCATGGAAACCATCCGCGCTGTGTTGGATAGGTAGGCTGATGGCACAGGTCACGGTTTCCATCGACGGCAAGCAGTATCGGATGGCCTGCGACGAAGGCCAGGAAGAGCATCTGATCGATCTCGCCGAGCGTTTCGACCGCTACGTCTCGCATCTGAAGGATTCATTCGGCGAGATCGGCGACCAGCGGCTGACGGTCATGGCCGGCATCATGGTCATGGATGAACTCTCGGAGCTGCAGAAGCGCGTCAAGGGCATGGAAAGCGAAGTGCTGACCTTGCGCAAGACCCGCGACGAGGCGCTGACCAAGGCCGACAAGAGCGACAGCGTGCTGACCAACGCGCTTGGCGCGCTGGCGCAGCGCATGGAAGATCTTGCGGCGACGCTGGCCGTCAACAAGGCATAAGCGGTCTCCTCGGAAATTCCTGCCGAACTTGGCGGCAAGAAGAGAAATTTTTTCGCGGGCGCGACGGGCGCCTGTGGCTTTAGGCATTTGTGGGTTGCCGCCGAGGTGTTAAAAAGATTTGAGCGCTCGCCAGCCGTTGCCGGCAATATTTCAAGGGTAGGGAAACAACATGAGCCTTCGCATCAACGATATCGCCCCGGATTTCACCGCCGAGACCACGCAAGGACCGATCAGCTTTCACCAGTGGATCGGTGACGGCTGGGCGGTGCTGTTCAGCCACCCGAAGAATTTCACTCCCGTCTGCACGACCGAGTTGGGCACGATGGCGGGACTCGAGGGCGAGTTCAAGAAGCGCAATGTCAAGATCATCGGCATTTCGGTCGATCCGGTCGAAAGCCACGGCAAATGGCAGGACGATATCAAAACGGCGACCGGCCATTCGGTGAACTATCCGCTGATCGGCGACAAGGATCTCAAGGTCGCCAAGCTTTACGACATGCTGCCTGCTGGTGCCGGCGAGACCTCGGAAGGCCGCACGCCCGCCGACAATGCCACCGTGCGTTCGGTCTATGTCATCGGGCCCGACAAGAAGATCAAGCTGGTGCTGACCTATCCGATGACCACGGGCCGCAACTTTGACGAGATCCTGCGCGCGGTCGATTCCATGCAGCTGACCGCCAAGCACCAGGTGGCGACGCCGGCGAACTGGAAACAGGGCGAGGACGTCATCATCACCGCGGCCGTTTCCAACGAGGACGCCATCAAGCGCTTCGGCGCCTACGAGACCATCCTGCCCTATCTCAGGAAGACCAAGCAGCCTTCCGCGTAGACCATCTCTTTGTTTTTGCGCAGTTCCCTGGGCGAAGCGCTATGCGCTTTTCCCGGGAAACCGCTTGGAATTGCTCCAGTTGCCTGGCCGGCATTTTTCGACTTCCGTCGCTTTTCTGGCAAGGCGTGCTTGACGGCAGGGCTCCGCTAGACAAGCATGCTCTTATGTTGCTCTGGCAGAGAAAATCATTCCTGTCTGGCTAACGGAGGGGACGTCGGATTGGACATAGGTTCGGCAAAGCCTAAGGTCACCGGTTTCCACGACAAGCCGACCGGCGCCATCCAGTATGTCGTCGCCGACCGGGTGACGAAGCGGTGTGCCATAATCGATCCGGTCCTCGACTTCGACGAGAAGTCCGGCGCAGTTTCGACAGCCAATGCCGATGCGCTGCTGGATTTCGTCAGGGCGGAGGGACTGAGCGTCGAATGGATTCTCGACACCCATCCGCATGCCGATCATTTCTCGGCCGCGCAGTACCTGAAGCAAAGGACCGCGGCGCCGACGGCGATCGGCGAGAGGATCGTCGAGGTCCAGAAATTGTGGAAGGCGATCTATAACTGGCCGGATTTCCCCGCCGACGGCTCGCAGTGGGACCGGCTGTTCGGCGACGGCGAGGTTTTTCGGGTGGGAACGCTTCCAGCAAGGGTGCTTTTCTCGCCCGGGCACACGCTGGCGTCGATCACCTATGTGATCGGGGATGCAGCCTTTGTTCACGACACGCTGTTCATGCCCGACAGCGGCACGGCAAGGACGGATTTTCCCGGCGGCAGCGCCGCGCGCCTGTGGCACTCGATCCAGGGCATTCTGGCCCTGCCGGAGGACACGCGCGTCTTTGTCGGCCATGATTATCAGCCCGGCGGGCGCCAGGCGTTATGGGAGAGCACGGTTGCCGCGCAGAAAGCCGAGAACATACATCTTGCCGCCGCGCGCGGCGAGGCCGAATTCGTTGCCCTGCGCGAGGCGCGCGACCGGACATTGCCGATGCCGAGGCTGATCCTGCATGCGCTGCAGGTCAACATGAATGGCGGACGCCTGCCGGAACCGGAAGCCAATGGCCGACGGTATCTGAAATTTCCGCTGGATGGGCTTTGAAGCAATCACGCCACCCGCTGCGGTATACGAAAAAGGCGGCGCCAGTCTCCTGACGCCGCCTTTTTATCTTGTTGCCGATGCCGGCTTTAAGCCGCCGGCTGCGCCTCGATGGTACGCAGCGCCTGGGTCTGGCGCTTGGCGGCGGCCTTGACCGCATCCTGTACCTTCTCGAAAGCGCGCACTTCGATCTGGCGCACGCGCTCGCGGCTGATGTCGAACTCAGCCGACAGTTCTTCCAGGGTCAGCGGCTCATCGGCGAGGCGGCGCGCCTCGAAGATGCGCCGTTCGCGTTCGTTGAGCACCGCAAGAGCACCCGACAGCATGCCGCGCCGGTTTTCCAGCTCGTCCTGCTCGATCAGCATCTCTTCCTGGCTTTCGTGGTCGTCGACCAGCCAGTCCTGCCATTCGCCGGACTCGCCTTCCGTCGCCCGGATCGGCGCGTTGAGTGAGGCGTCGCCCGACAGGCGGCGGTTCATCGACACGACTTCCGCTTCCGAGACGTTCAGCCTCGTGGCGATTTCGGCGATCTGGTCGGGCTTGAGGTCGCCGTCGTCAAGCGCCTGGATCTTGCCCTTCACCTTGCGCAGGTTGAAGAACAGACGCTTCTGGTTGGCGGTCGTGCCCATCTTGACCAGGCTCCACGAGCGCAGGATGTATTCCTGGATCGAGGCCTTGATCCACCACATGGCGTAGGTCGCGAGGCGGAAGCCACGCTCTGGCTCGAATTTCTTGACGGCCTGCATCAGGCCGACATTGCCTTCCGAGATCACTTCGCCAATCGGCAGGCCGTAGCCGCGATAGCCCATGGCGATCTTGGCGACGAGCCGCAAATGGCTGGTGACGAGCTTGTGCGCTGCGGAAGTGTCCTCATGCTCGGCATAACGCTTGGCGAGCATGTACTCTTCCTGCGGCTGAAGCATCGGAAAGCGGCGGATCTCTTCCAGGTAGCGGCTGAGGCCGCCTTCGCCGGAAACGATACTGGGTAGTGACTGGGCCATGATAGCGCCCCCTCTCTATTGGAGTGATGCCCCCGAAACGCGGCGGGCATGTGACGCGAGCACCAAAGGCTCGCTCGCGACATCAGATATATACAGGAACAAAACCAGAAAAGACAGGCATTTGTTCAACACGAAACAGTGTGTCACGCTGAAGTGAACAACGCCAGTCAGGTTTTTTGATGGTTGATTTGAAGCTTGCCGGGCGGCGGATTCAGAGACTGCGAAAGCCGCCGACGAGTTCCTCCATGTCCCTCGGTATCGGTGCCTCGAACCTCATCGATAGATGGGTAGTCGGATGGCGAAATTCAAGGAGCCAGGCGTGCAAAGCTTGCCGGGAGAAGGCCTTGACCTGGCTTCTCAGCGGTTCGGGCAACCGGTTGGCCTTGGTGCGAAAGGCTTGGCCGTAATCGGGATCACCGAGCACCGGATGACCGATATGGGCCATGTGGACGCGGATCTGATGGGTGCGGCCGGTCTCCAGCCGGCATTCAACCAGACTTGCGGTTGCGAATTCCTTTTGGTTTTCGCCGAAGCGCTCCTGCACCGCAAAATGGGTGACGGCGTGGCGGGCATCGTCGCGTCCTTCGGGTACTACGGCGCGACGTACACGGTCGGCGGCGCGGCCGAGTGGGGCATCCACCGTTCCGGCCGGCCGCTGCGGTATGCCCCAGACCAGCGCCAGGTAGGCGCGCTCGAGATCGCCTGTCAGGCCGTGATCGGCAAAGGCCTCCGAAAGCGCCTTGTGGGCGCGGTCGGTCTTGGCCACGACCATGACGCCGCTGGTTTGCTTGTCGAGGCGATGAACGATGCCCGGCCGGCGCACGCCGCCGATGCCGGACAGGCTGTCGCCGCAATGATGGATCAGCGCATTGACCAGCGTGCCGGTCCAATTGCCGGCGCCGGGATGGACGACAAGCCCGGCGGGTTTGTTGATGACGATCAGTTCGTCATCTTCATAGAGGATATCGAGGGCGATGTTTTCCCCCTGTGGCTCCGCCGGTTCCGGCTCCGGCATGGCGACCGAGACAGTTTCGCCCGGCGACATCTTGCGCTTGGTCTCGACAACGGCCTTGCCGTCGACCAAGACCGCGCCCTGCCTGATCAGCATCTGCACGCGGCTGCGCGACATGTCCGGGCCGAGCCTGCCTGCCAGCCACTGATCGAGGCGTTGGCCGGCATCATCGGCGCCGGCCACGAGCACGATCGGTTCTGCCTGCATGAATTGGTCCTCTATCAATCCGGGGGCCTCTTCGTTATGAGCGCTCATCGAGAATCGTTCCGGAATGTTTGCCATGGCCCGCCCCGCCGCCGACGAAGACGCCGTTGTTGAAGGCGGGGAAAAGCCGCTCAACCCCGAGATCGAAAAGGTGCGCGGCAGGCTCATCCGCTTCATGGCCATCAATCTCGGCCTGCTCTTGCTGGCCCTTATGGTGGTGATCGCGGCGATTGTCTACAAATCACGCAAGGCAGTGCCGGTGAGCCCGCCGCTGGCCGGCGACATCCAGGTGCCCGCCGGCGAACCGCTCAGCGGAGACATCGTGCTGCCGGTCGGCGCCAGGGTGGTCAGCCAGTCGCTATCCGGCAATCGCGTCTCGATCGACGCCGAACTTGTCGATGGCAGCCGCACGATCTTCGTCTACGATATGGGCGAGCGGCGCATAATCGGCCGCTTCGCAATCCGCAACAAATGAAGCCCGGCGCGCAATGACCGGCTTTGCCGAAAACCGTCATATCGCCACCGTTGCGCTGGTCGTCGACAGCTATGACGAAGCAATCGACTGGTATGTCGAGCGAATGGGCTTTGTGCTCCTGGAGAATGTGGACCTTGGCGGCGGCAAGCGCTGGGTGACGGTCGCGCCGGCCAGCGGGCGCGGCGCGCGGCTGCTTCTGGCCGAGGCCTCCGACGAGGCACAAAGGAAGAGCATCGGCAACCAGACCGGCGGGCGGGTTTTTCTCTTCCTGGAAACCGACAACTTTGCCCGCGATCATGCGGCGATGGTGGCGAAGGGCGTCGAATTTCGCGAGCCACCGCGCTTGGAGCCCTACGGCACGGTGGCGGTTTTCGCCGATCTCCACGGCAATCTATGGGACCTGATCGAGCCAAAACGCTAGCAGCAGCCAGCTTTTTCTTGATCCCAGGAAAGCCGGCGGACCCCAGTTGCTTTTTCTCCGCCGCCAGCCTATATCGCCGGTTCTTGAACGCGCCCATCGTCTAGCGGTCAGGACACCGCCCTCTCACGGCGGGAACAGGGGTTCGATTCCCCTTGGGCGTACCAAGAAGGCGACGGCTCAGCCGTTGATGATCCCTCCAGCATCAAACAATATTCAGGGCCTCCGCGGGAGCTTCGTCATATGCGCGCATATGACGGCGTGGAGCGCTGGCAAAAGCCAGGCTCGGAGCTATGGCATGGCGGGCTTCGATTAACGTTTCGTTTACCTATAATCTGTCTATTGGAGACAATTCACCCGCGACCACGGATGTACTGGCGCTGTGGTGAAAACAAAGGTCGGCCCACTGCCGGCCTTTTGTTTTTGGCCGGCCGCTGCGGGCGGGGCTGCCTCCAATGCTTTCGGCAAGAGCTTTCGCCAAAGCATATTGCCCTTGCCATCTCCAGCCCTACCATCAATCCTGACGATCGCACGCGGGCGGCCGGAAGGGTCGACGGTGGAGGAATTGCAATGAAAAGAACCGCTGGAATGCTCCTGATTAGCGGCGCATTGGCGATTGGCGCCACCTGCCCATCGGCTGCCGCCCAGCTCAACACGATGGAGGAAGTTGGCACGGCGATCCAGGCATGCTGGACGCCGCCGGTGGATGCCGGAAATTCCATCGTCACGCTGAGCTTCAGCTTCAAGCGCGACGGCACGCTGCTTGGTCCGCCACGGCCGACCGCCGCCAAGGTGGCCGGCGACGACAAGGCGCGAAAGTCGTTCATCGACGCCGCAATGACCGCGGTGAAGGATTGCACGCCGCTCAGCCTTTCGCCGCAACTGGCGCAAGGGATTGCCGGCAACGTGTTCACCTTGCAATTCGTATCTCCCAAGATCGGCCAATAGCTGTTTTCCGCAACTCTCCGCGCAGGGCGCGCCGCGGCTTAATGCTAGAGCCGTTCGGCGTTCGGATCGCCGATCCCGCTTCAATTTTTTACGCAATTCCTGACGGAAAACGTCTGCCAGCCAGCCGCTCAGGTAGCGACTACCACCAAACCAATCTCGCCCAGCACCGCCTTCACCGGTCAGTGACTGGTACGCCGCGCCTCAGCGTGCCGCGCCAGGTCGGGTGTCTCGAAGACGTAGTCGTTCCAGGCCGATTCCGGGATTTGCCCGGCCAGATAGCATTCCAGCAGCAGGTTTTGCTCGGCGCTCAGGGGCCTCGGGTCAAGTCCCAGGGAATGAAAAAGATTTCTTGTCAGTTCCGATACCGTGATCTGGATCGACATCTGCGTTCTCCTTCGCGCTTCAACGCGAAAGGCCGGGCAAAGGTTTCAGGACCGGATGCCGATAACGCCGGAGTGATCCGGCAGGCCTGCCAGCCGTCGGTCCGGCTGCATTGTTTTGCAGTTCGTCTCAATCTTGAAATAAAAATGCAATATTGAATTCACAGGGATTCTTCTATTAAACTAGAGGCAAGTCTCTCAATGCATGGGAGACTAGAAAGATTAGATGAAACTCATTTAGTGGAAGCTTATCGAAATCGAAAGAGTTGTCATTCCAGGTCTCAGCAACAATGACCGCGTCCTTCCGATGATCCGTTTCTGGTCCCCCATGATGATCGCGCTCGTCACCTTGACCGTGCTCGCGCTCGGCATGTCCAGTTCTTATGCCGACAGTTGCAGTGCAATAAAAAATCAGTTGTCTTCGGCCGGCCGTGGCGGCGGCACGAGCCCCGAGCTCGCCCAGTTGCACCGCCAGCTTGCCGCGATCCAAGGCATCGAGAGGCAGCGCAAGTGTACGGCGAAAAATTCCCTCGGTGGTTTCTTCAACGCATGCGCCGATCTTGCCAGGAACAGGAGCGAGGTGCAGCGCCAGATCGCTGCGGCCTCCAATTCAGGCCGGGACATGTCGGGGCTGCGGGCACGCTTTGTCGCGCTTGGCTGCGCGCCAGCGGCAAAGCGCGCGGCGGCGAAGACCCAATCGGTGTCTGCGGCGGCGCCAGCGGCGAGGGCAACGGGCGCCGGCAACGCGATGCTGTTCTGCGTGCGCCTTTCGGATGGATATTTCTTCCCAGCACCCAAGTCGCAGTTCGCCGGCAGCGACGATGTGAAGGATATGGCCGATCAATGCCGCTACATCTGCGACGAGCCGGGCGTCGACCTCTATACGCTCAGCGACGTCAGCCTCGAAACCGAAAAGATGGTCGCTCTCGACACGCGCAAGCCCTACACCGATCTGCCGACCGCATTCCGCTACCGCGACGACGTCAATTTCAAGGCATGTGACCTAAAACGCTACTACAGCAGGGTCGCCGAATTGAGGGCCCGAACGGTAACGCCCACAAACATGACCAATGCCATCATCCCCTTGCCGTCGGCCAAGCCGGACCTCGGCAGCGTCGCGGCAATTCCCGCGGCGGACGCCGAAGCCTCCGGGGCGGCCCAGCATCAGTCGATAGAGGCCGGCAAGCGGCCGGTGAGAATAGTCGGCCCGGCCTTCTTCCCAGCCGAATGATCATCCGCCCCCGGTTGTAGGCGCCGGTTTCTGAGCCAAGGTCAGTTTTGGGTGGCACCCATCAGTCGCAGACCATGCGAACCCTCTTTCCGGGTTCGCTGACATTCCTGCATGCCAGGGGCTTTTCCTCATCGGAGGACGGCGGAGGTGGCCTCGAAACTCTTGAAAGATGACGTCTCGGTGCGGCGCGCGGCGGGGGCCTGCGCTCGGAAAACCGGGTTGGCGGTTGTGGCGGCGCCGGAAAAGCGCCGTTTTCCATTCCGGACGGCCCGTATTCCACATTGGGCGGCGGCCGGTCCCAGAAACGCCGGGCATCGAGCGGGCGCGGAATGACGACGGTGCCGTCATAGCTGCGCGAACAGCCGCTGCCGAAAAGCAGCGCCGCGCTCAGCAAGCAAGGCACAATCCGTCCAAACATCAGCAACACCCCTGTTCGGGTTTATAGCGCGGCTTCGATCCAGCCGACAACCGGGCGCAATGGCGCAGGCCAGGGCCGGCCCGGTGCGCAACGGCTCGTTAAGGTTAGCGGATCGTTAATGCCTCTCGGGCACATTCCGCCGACGAACCGCGGAGGGAGGGTTCGGCCTTGGATTCGGGGTGGGGACGGCATGGCTGAAGCGAACGAGACAGCCGGCGTGCGCGGCGAGCGTGGGTCGGGCGAAATGGCGGTGAACGATGCGGCCTCGTTCGCCGCGGGCATGGATTTGGCCATGCTACGCCAGCTGGTCGAGACGGGCTCGGACTGGATCTGGGAGACCGATTCCGAGCTGCGCTTTTCCTGGCTCTCGCACAATTACCAGGCGGTCACGGGCATCGACCCGGCCGCCGTGCTCGGCCGGTTCCGTTTCGATTTCCTGAAGCAGGTCCTGAACGGCAACCGCAGCGCGGCAATGCATCTGGAAGATCTGCAGGCGCATCGGCCTTTTCGTGACTTCGTCTATGAACTGAAGGGAGGTCGCGCCGATTGCCGCTGGGTGCTGACCTCAGGCTTTCCACGCTTCGACGACGACGGGAAATTTGCGGGCTACCGTGGCATTGGACGCAATGTCACGGGATTGGCCGCCGCCTTCGAAGAACTGGAACAGAAGCAGCAAGAAGAGGCGTCTTCGGGAGGCCTTGCCGACCTTCGCACGATGGTCGATTCGATGCCGATCGGGATCATGGTCCTCGACGCCGACCTGCGTGTCGAAGTGATCAACCAGGCCTTCTATGAGTTGTGGAAAATCGATCCCCAGCGCGCCGGGATCGGCTCGGGCTTCCGCGAGTTGATGGAGGCCAGCCGCGCCGCCGATTCCTACGGCGCCGACGACGTTGCCTGGCAGCGTCATACCGCCGAGCGCGAGGCCGAGATCAGGGCCGGCGTCGCCGGCTCGAGACAATTGCCGCGCAATGACGGGCGTACCCTGGTTGCGTCGCTGGCCCCGCTGGCCGGCGGCAAGCGGCTCATCTCCTATGTCGATGTCACCGACATGAAGGATCGCGAGGCCGAGCTGGCCGACGCGCTGGAAAAGGCGCGACTGGCGGAAGCGGTGATCAACGGCGTCAAGGATCCGATCTTCGTCAAGGACGACGATCTGCGCTTCGTCTTCGTCAACGAAGCGTTTGCGGGCCTGTTCGGCCAGACGCCGCAAACCATGCTTGGCAAGCCCGGCGGCAATTTTCTCGCGCCCGCCGAGGTCGCGCTGTTCGAGGAAAGCGAGCGCGAGGTGCTGGCGACCGGGCGGCCTTACGAGGTGGAGGAAAGTTTCCAGGTCGACGGCGTCAACCGCTCGCGCGTCGTCAGGAAGAACCGCGTTAGAATGGCAAGCGGCCGCAACTACGTGGCCGGCTTCCTCTTCGACGTCTCGGACATGAAGGGCCGTGAGACCGAGGCGCAGGACGCCCGCAAACACCTGGCCAGCGTGCTGGAATCGCTGCCGGCCGCCGTGATCATCTACGACCGCGAGGACAATTTCGTTTTCGCCAACCGCAAGATGCAGGACACGCTGCCGGCGTTGAAGCCGGCGTGGCAGCCCGGCCGCACCTTCCGCGACGCGCTGGCACTCGGTCATTCGGCCGGCTATTTCCGCTCGAGCGGCGATCCGCAGGTCGATGCGCTCTATGATGGCGATCTCGATGGCTGGCTGGACAGCATCCTCGCCCGCTACCACCTGCCATACTCATCCTTCGAACGTCTCAATCCCGACGGTCGCTGGTACCAGGTCTACGACATGCGCACCGACGACGGCACGTTCATCGGCGTGCGTGTCGATATCTCCGAGATCAAGAGCCGCGAAAAGGCGCTGCACGATTCGATGCGGCAGATCGACCTGTTCCGGCACGTGCTGGACGAACTGCCCGTGGCCGCCTTCATCAAGGCGCAGGACCTCAGCATCGAGTTCGTCAACAAGGCCTGGTGCGCGATCACCGGGCTCGCCAAGGAAGACGTCATCGGCCGCACCGATCGGCAGCTGTTCGGCGACGGGGATGGAGAGAGCTACAGCCTGGACGACACCGAGGTCGCCCTCACGGGCAGTGTCAGGGAGGTCGAGGAGCCCGTCACCCATCGCAACGGCACGGTGCGGCAGTTGATGACGCGCAAGAGCCGGCTGGTGGCGCTGGACGGATCGGTGCATCTGGTCGGCTCCAGCACCGACATCACCGAGGTCAAGGCGCGCGAGCGGGCGCTGGAAGAAAGCATGCGCGAGAACGAGGTGTTCCGCAGCCTGATCGACAACGTGCCGGTGTCGATCTATGCCAAACGCTCCGATCTCAGGCAATTCTACGTCAACAAGGGCTGGTGCGATCTCACCGGCTTCAGCAAGCAGGACGCGATCGGCAAGACCGATATCGAAATTTTCGGGCCCGACGGCGAAGCCTTCGTCAATGGCGACCTCGCGGTGCTGCGCAGCGGCGAAACCCAGGAGGTCGAGGAGACGGTGATGCTCCCGGACGGCAGCGTGCGCCACCAGTTCGCCCGCAAGGGCGCGATGATCGCGTCCGACGGGTCGCTCTACCTGATCGGGTCGACCACCGACATCACCGAATTGAAGCTGCGCGAGGCGGAACTGCGCGAGGCGCGCCAGCGCGCCATACTTGCCGACCGCGCCAAGTCGGAATTCCTCGCCAATATGAGCCATGAGATTCGCACCCCGATGAACGGCGTGCTGGGCATGGCCGAACTCCTGGCCAAATCCGATCTCGATCCGAAGCAGAAGACCTTCACCGACATCATCGTCAAATCGGGCAACGCGCTGCTCACCATCATCAACGATATCCTGGATTTCTCCAAGATCGATGCCGGCCAGTTGGTGCTCGATCCCGCCCCTTCAATCTCGCCGAGGCGATCGAGGACGTGGCGACGCTGGTGTCGACGCGGGCCAAGGAAAAGGACCTCGAGCTCATCGTGCGCATCGAGCCTGGGCTCGAAAGCCTGTTCATCGGCGATGTCGGCCGCATCCGGCAGATCGTCACCAACCTGCTCGGCAATGCGGTGAAGTTCACCGAAGAAGGCCATGTGCTCGTCGACGTAACCGGCGAAAGTGTGCCGGACGGAACCAGGCTGACGATCTCGGTCACCGACACCGGGATCGGCATCCCTGAGGAAAAGCTGAAACAGGTGTTCGAGAAATTCAGCCAGGTCGACACCTCCTCGACGAGGCGGCATGAGGGCACTGGGCTCGGGCTCGCGATCACCTCGCGGCTGGTCGAATTGATGGGCGGCGACATCGGCGTGGAAAGCGCCGAAGGCAAGGGGTCGACCTTCTGGTTCACGGTCACGCTGCCCAGGGCCGGACAACAGAACGCGCAGCGCATCATGCCGGTGGACGTGACCGGCGCGCGGGTGCTGATCGTCGACGACAATGCCGTCAACCGCGCCATCCTGACCGAGCAGATGACGTCATGGACCTTCGATTCCTGCGCGGCCGAGAGCGGCGCCGAGGGACTGAAAGTGCTGATCGCGGCCGCCGCCTACGGCGTGCCGGTCGATTGCGTCGTGCTCGATTATCAGATGCCCGAGATGAGCGGCGCCGAGATGGCAGGTGTCGTGCGCAACACCGCCGGGCTTGCCGACACGCCGATCATCATGCTGACCTCCGTCGACCAGTCGCTGGCCAACACCAGTTACCGCGATCTCGGCATTGATGCCCAACTCATCAAGCCCGCACGCTCCTCGGTGCTCCTGGAAACGCTGGTCGCCACCATCCAGCGGCATCGCCACGCCACGGATATCGCCCGGCCGCTTGCTGTCGAGGGAGACGGGGGGAACGGTCCGCAACCATCGCCAGCGGCTGCGTCGGGGCAACGCGCGTTGCTGCAGCCGCCGCCGGTCAGGCCCCGGCTCGCCGCGATTGGCGGCGAGCAGCGGCTGGACATCCTCGTGGCCGAGGACAATGAGGTCAACCAGATGGTCTTCACCCAGATCCTCGGCGAGACCGGCTACGGTTTCGAGATCGTCGGCAATGGCCGCAAGGCGCTGGACGCATTCGGCAGGCTCAATCCCTGCATGATCCTGATGGACGTCTCGATGCCGGAGATGAACGGGCTCGAGGCAACCGCCGCCATCCGCCGGCTGGAAGAGGAAACCGGCACGCATGTGCCGATCGTCGGGGTCACCGCGCATGCGCTCAAGGGCGATCGCGAACGCTGCCTGGACGCCGGCATGGATGATTATCTGCCCAAGCCGATCAGCCCCAGGGCCCTGCTCGAAAAGGTCGAGCGCTGGGTCGGCGCTGGTCGCCAGGCCCGGCGCAACGCGGGATAGACTTTGCGCCTTCGGCCGGATTGCGGCGAGAATCAGTCGGGGTCGGCCGCTGCCCTTCGAGCAAGACTATGGTGCGATCGCACCATATCAAAGCCGGCGTCCAGCCGGGACAATGACGGCATCGAATTTCCGCTCTCTCTTGAGTTACGGGCGGGAGCAGCGACCGCCAGTATGAAGCAGCGTCAATCTACCCCAACGGACCTGTTTTTGGCGATGGCCCGGCCAAGACATCCTCTGGCCTCGAGCAACGCGCTCCCGTCCGGCTTTTCTTAGATCAGCGATCCATGCCGAATCCGATGGCTGTTTGGGTGGCCGGATAGCGCAAGTCCCTGATTCCCGAAGGCAAACCGGCGCCATGCCGCAGCCGCTAATCGCCATCGCCTTTCCAAGCGCCGGCGACGCGTTACCGGGCTGACACGAAACTGTCATGCGACTGTTATAATCGAACGCTATTGGCCTCAGCGGGCGCTGGCAAGGAATGGCGCCGAGAGACCATCTTCCGAACAGGAGCAGGCCATATGAGACATTTCATCCGCTCGGCGGCCGTTGCGATCGCAATGGCTGCGGCGTCCACCCTCACCCTTTCCGCGGCAATGGCAGCTGACATCTCCGGTGCCGGCGCCACCTTCCCTTACCCGATCTATGCGAAGTGGGCCGATGCCTACAAGAAGGAGACCGGCATCGGTCTCAACTACCAGTCGATCGGCTCGGGCGGCGGCATCAAGCAGATCAAAGCCAAGACCGTCACCTTCGGCGCTTCCGATGCGCCGCTGAAGGGCGAGGATCTCGAATCCACCGGACTTGCACAGTTCCCGATGGTGATGGGCGGCATCGTTCCGGTCGTCAATCTCGAAGGCATCAAGCCGGGCGAACTGGTGCTCGACGGCCCGACGCTGGCCGATATCTTCGTCGGCAAGATCACCAACTGGAACGACGCGGCGATCGCCAAGCTCAATCCCGACGTCAAGCTTCCCGACCAGGCGATCGCCGTCGTGCATCGCTCCGACGGTTCGGGCACCACGTTCAACTTCAGCTACTACCTGGCCGACGTCAGCGCCGACTGGAAGTCGAAGGTCGGCGTCAACACCGCGCTCGAATGGCCGGTTGGCATCGGCGCCAAGGGCAATGAAGGCGTCGCCAACAACGTCTCGCAGACCGGTGGCTCGATCGGCTATGTCGAATACGCCTACGCCAAGCAGAACAAGTTGACCTATGCCGACATGATCAACAAGGACGGCAAGAAGGTCGAGCCGACGGCGGCGGCGTTCTCGGCGGCGGCGGCCAATGCCGATTGGAGCTCGCAGCCTGGTTACGGCGTCATCCTGGCCAACCAGCCGGGCGCCGAATCCTGGCCGATGACGTCGGCGACCTGGATTCTGGTCTACAAGAAGCCCGGCGACGTGGCGGCGACCGGTGAAGCGCTCAAGTTCTTCGCCTGGTCCTACGCGAAGGGCGACGACATGGCCGGGGCGCTGGACTACGTTCCGATCCCCGACGCGGTCGTCAAGAGCGTCGAGGACATGTGGGCCAAGGACATCGTCGGCGAAGACGGCAAGCCGCTCTATTCCGCCATGTAATCCCTGCTGAACGAGGAGGGCGCTTCACGGCGCCCTCCCTGTCTTCCTTGAAACGCGAGGGCCAGATGACCGCCGTCTCCGAAGCCATGCCATCGTCGGCCGCCATGCGGGCCAGGGAAGCGACGGTCCGACGCTTCGCGCTCACCGATACGATTTTCCGGACGGCGACACGCTTTTCCGCCATCCTCGTCCTGCTCATCCTCGGCGGCGTGGCGATTTCGCTGTTTGCCGGCTCGTGGGAAGCGCTGTCGAAATTCGGGTTCTCCTTCCTGACGACCGAATCGTGGAACCCGGTCACCGAGAATTTCGGAGCGCTGGCCCCGATCTACGGAACCATCGTCACCGCCGCCATCGCCATCCTGATCGCCGTTCCCATCGGCATCGGCATCGCCATCTTCCTTACCGAACTCTGCCCGCGGCCACTCCGGCGCCCCATCGGCATCGCCGTCGAGCTGCTTGCCGGCATACCCTCCATCATCTACGGCATCTGGGGCCTGTTCGTGTTCGCGCCATTCCTGCAGACGACGGTGCAGCCCTTCATCATCAAGCTTTTCCACGACGTGCCGGGACTCTCCAGCCTGTTTGCCGGCCCGCCCTACGGCATCGGCCTTCTGACCTCGGCGCTGATCCTTGCCATCATGGTCCTGCCCTTCATCACCTCGATCACCAAGGATGTCTTCGACACGGTGCCGGCGGTGCTGAAGGAATCGGCCTACGGCATCGGCTGCACGACCTGGGAGGTCACGCGCCGCGTCGTCATCCCCTATACCCGCGTCGGCATCATGGGCGGCGTCATGCTCGGCCTCGGCCGCGCGCTCGGCGAAACCATGGCGGTAACCTTCGTCATCGGCAACGCCCACCGCATCAGCGCCTCGCTGTTCGCGCCCGGCACGACGATCTCGGCGACCATCGCCAACGAATTCACCGAAGCCGACGGCGATCTCTATACGTCTTCGCTGGTGGCGCTCGGCCTGATCCTGTTCGTCATCACTTTCCTGATCCTTGCCCTTGCGCGCTACATGCTGCTGCGCATGGACAGCCGCACGGGAGCCTGACCGATGTCGACGGCCACATCGCTTCACAATCGACGCAAGCGCAGGAATGCCGTGATGATGACGCTATGCGTCACGGCGGCGGGCATCGGCTTGGCCTGGCTGGCGCTGATCCTCGGCGCACTGCTCTATAAGGGCCTGTCGGGTGTTTCGCTCTCTGTGTTCACCGAAATGACACCGCCGCCCGGCGATGCCGGCGGCCTGCTCAATGCCATCTACGGCAGTATCATGATGACAGTTATCGCCGTCATCGTCGGCACGCCGATCGGTGTCCTCGCTGGGACCTACATGGCCGAATATGGCCGCTTCTCGCGCCTCACCACCGTCGTGCGCTTCATCAACGACATCCTGCTGTCGGCACCCTCGATCATCGTCGGCCTGTTCGTCTACGAGCTGCTGGTGCGGCCGATGGGACATTTCTCGGCAATCGCCGGTGCCGTCGCGCTGGCCATCCTGGTCATCCCGGTCGTCGTTCGCACCACGGAGGACATGCTCAACCTGGTGCCGAACGCCCTGCGCGAGGCCGGCGCCGCGATCGGCGCGCCGCGCTGGGTGGTCATCCACTCGGTCGCCTACCGTGCGGCGCTGTCGGGCATCGTCACCGGCATATTGCTGGCCATCGCCCGCATTTCCGGCGAGACGGCGCCGCTGCTCTTCACGGCACTCAACAACCAGTTCTGGTCGAGCAATCTCAACGCCCCAATGGCCAGCCTGCCCGTCACCATCTTCCAGTTCGCTCTCAGCCCCTACGAGGAATGGCAGCAGCTGGCGTGGACCGGCGCACTCATAATCACCCTTACGGTTCTCGGGCTGAGCATCTTCGCCCGCAGCCTTACCGGACGCAGAGAGGACAGATGAAACCGATGTTGTCCACCGAGTTGAATACGCCCGAAGTCGCGGTCGAGAAAGCCAAGATCGAGGTCAAGGGCCTCAATTTCTACTATGGCCAGTCGAAGGCGCTGAAGGATATCAGCCTGTCGCTGCCCGAGCGCAGCGTCACCGCCTTCATCGGGCCTTCGGGCTGCGGGAAGTCGACGCTGCTGCGCGTCTTCAACCGCATCTACGAGCTTTACCCGAGGCAGAGCGCCGAGGGCCAGGTGCTGCTCGACGGCCAGAATATCCTCGACCGTTCGCAGGATCTCAACCTGCTCAGGACCAAGATCGGCATGGTGTTCCAGAAGCCGACGCCGTTCCCGATGTCGATCTACGAGAACATCGCCTTCGGCGTCAGGCTCTATGAGAAGCTCAGCAAGGCGGAGATGGACGGCCGTGTCGAGCAGGCGCTGAAGCGCGCGGCACTGTGGAGCGAGGTCAAGGACAAGCTCAACGCCAGCGGCCTCAGCCTTTCGGGCGGCCAGCAGCAGCGCCTCTGCATCGCCCGCACGGTGGCGGTGAAGCCGGAGGTCATCCTGCTCGACGAGCCTGCCTCGGCGCTCGATCCGCTGTCGACCGCCAAGATCGAGGAGCTGATCGACGAGTTGCAGGCCGATTATACGATCGTCATCGTCACCCACAACATGCAGCAGGCGGCGCGCGTGTCGAAGCAGACCGCCTTCATGTATCTGGGCGAGCTGGTCGAGTTCGACCGCACCGAGAAGATCTTCACGTCGCCCCGCGAGAAGCGCACGCAGGACTATATCACCGGCCGCTTCGGCTGATCCCAGGCATACGAGGACCAAGATCATGGCCGAACACACAGTCGCAGCCTTTGACGAAGATCTCGGACAGATCAGCAGGCTGATCCGCGACATGGGCGATCTCGCCTCATCGATGGTCGGCGGCGCGACCAAGGCGCTCCTGAATTCCGACAACGCGCTCGCCCAGCGCGTCGTCTCCGACGACGCGATCATGGATGCGCGCCAGCGCGAACTCGACGACCGCGCCATCACCCTGATCGCCAAGCGGCAGCCCATGGCGGACGATCTGCGCCATGTCGTCGGCTCGATCCGCATGGGCGGCGATCTCGAACGCATCGGCGATCTCGCCAAGAACATCGCCAAGCGCGTCGGCACCGTCGGCCTTGCCGCCACGCCGCGCGACCTGTCGCACTCCATCGACGCCATGGCGCAGCTTGTGCTGATCCAGGTGCAAGGCGTGATCGAGGAGTATGCGGCGCGCGATGCCGCGGCACTTGCGAAGCTGCGCGCCGACGATGAACGCATCGACGTCAAATACACGTCGGTCTTCCGCGAGCTGCTGACCTACATGATGGAGGATCCGCGCAACATCACCGCCTGCACGCATCTTTTGTTCTGCGCCAAGAATCTCGAGCGCATCGGCGATCACGTGACCAACATTGCCGAAAATGCCTATTATGTGCTGACCGGCACGCAATTGCCCGCCAATCGCCCGAAGCAGGACGAGACGGCGATGTCGGCGCCAGCGGCTTGACGGCAGGGGTGACCAGTCGATGATCGCGCCACGCATCATGGTGGTGGAGGACGAGGAGCCGCTGGGTGTGCTGCTCCGTTACAATCTGGAATCGGAGGGTTATCAGGTAGAGGTGGTGACGCGCGGCGACGAAGCCGAGATCCGCTTGCAGGAGAATGTCCCTGACCTTCTTGTGCTCGACTGGATGGTGCCGGCGGTGTCCGGCATCGAGCTCTGCCGCCGTCTCCGGATGCGGCCCGAGACCGAGCGGCTGCCGATCATCATGCTGACGGCGCGCGGCGAGGAAAGCGACCGGGTGCGCGGTCTCTCCACCGGCGCCGACGACTATCTGGTCAAGCCGTTCTCAACGCCGGAATTCATGGCACGCGTCAAGGCGCTGCTGCGCCGCGCCAAGCCCGAAGTTCTGTCCAGCGTGCTCAAGGTTGGCGACATCGTGCTCGACCGTGAATCGCACCGGGTCTACCGCAAGAAAAGCGAGATCCGGCTCGGGCCGACCGAGTTCCGCCTGCTCGAATTCATGATGCGACATCCGGGCCGCGTGTTCTCGCGCAGTCAGCTGCTCGACAATGTCTGGGGCGAAACGATCTATATCGACGAGCGCACCGTGGACGTGCATGTCGGCCGGCTGCGCAAGGCGGTCAACAACGGCCGCATGCCTGACGTGATCCGCACCATTCGGGGCGCGGGGTACGCGATCCGCGAAGACTAGGGATATGTCACGCAACGTTCTCGCCTATGCCTGATTTCGCCTGTGCCCCCGGCGCGAAAATTTCCTGGTCGACGAAGGTTAGCGCGCGCATGGCGCAGCCCTCGCGGATCAGCGGCAGTTCGTTCGGCTCGGTGTCGAAGGAAATCGATTTCGAGTGCTGGCCGCCGGCGGTCTGGGCAATGGCCTCGCGCAGAGCCGGCTCGATCAGGTCGAAGGCGGCGGCGCTGACGCCGACCATGGCGACCGGCGCCGGATCGATCAGCGCAAACAGGCTGCCAAGGCCGTAACCCAGCGCCTCGCCGGCCTTGCGGTAGGCTTCGCGCTCCGGCCCGTCCTTTTCGCGCGCCGAGGCCGCCAGGGTGCGCATGTCGGCGTCGCTGACGTCGACGGGCTCGGTGTCCTCGCCAAGCTGCCTCGCGTTGCGCCAGATGGCATAGTTGCCGGCATAGGCCTCGACGCAGCCGCGCCGCCCGCAGCGGCAGAGCGCCCCGCCGGGGCGATGGATCATGTGGCCGAACTCGCCCCCGGATGAATGGGTGCCGGTGAACAGTTCACCCTTCAGCACCAGGCCCATGCCGATGCCGTGCGACAAAAGTATGGCGATGAAGTCGTCGCGGTAGCGCTGGGGATTGCGCCAGCGCAGCGCCACCGCCATCATGTTGCAATCGTTCTCCATGGTGGCGGGAATGCCGAACTCGGCCTCCAGTATGTCGGCGAAGGCGATGTCGGTCTGCGGCGTGATCGGCGACCACAGCATGGTGCGCGCATCCGTGTCGGTGATGCCCTGGATCGCCAGCGCGATACGGGCGATGCTGCCGACGTCGAGGTCGGGATCCTCGAACCGCCGCCTGACGATGGCCACGCATTCGCCGATCAGCGCCTCGCGCGACAGGGTCAGCGTGTCCAGCCGGCGCTGCTCCTCAGATATCACCTGGCCGGCATAGTCGATGACTGCGACGGAGAGGAAATTCAGCGACAGCACAACGGTCATCACCGCCGCGGCTTCAGGGTTGAGGCTGAGGCCGACCTGCGGCCGGCCGCGTTTCAGCGCACCGGCCTCGCTCGGCTTGCTCTGCGCCAGGATACCTTCGCCAATCAGGTCGGAGGAGATCGCCGATATGGTGGAATGGCTGAGCCCGGTGGTCGCGGCAATCTCGGTGCGCGAGGGCTGCCCGGCACGGCGCACGGCCGCGATCACCATCGCCCGGTTGCGTCGGCGCAAATCATCGTGGCGGATTCCGACCGACATGTTTCTCGCATCCTCCCCGTCGCCGCGTTCTCTCCCCAGGATCCCGACGACCGTCAAATACTGGCAGAACCGGCCTTGGCTGTCATTATTTATTCCGGAGCTCGAAAAAAATTCACGAGGACATCAAAATACCTCAGAATCGACGTTGACAGCGTTCCGACGATGGACCAGTGTTTTTTTCGAGGCTCGAAAAAATAGAGCCTTTGTGCCGGCCTACGGGCCTGTTTGGTCGCGCCATACGCGGCGCAGGGAGGATTAAGATGAAGAGATTCACAGCCGCCATCCTGGCGGGTGTCGCCATGTCGCTGACGCTCGCGTCGGTCGCGCAGGCGAAGGACAAGGTCATCGGCGTTTCCTGGTCGAACTTCCAGGAAGAGCGCTGGAAGACCGACGAGGCCGCCATGAAGAAGGCGATCGAAGCCGCCGGCGACAAGTATATTTCCGCCGACGCCCAGTCCAATCCCGGCAAGCAGCTCACCGACGTCGAGAGCCTGATCTCCCAGGGCGCCAATTCGCTGATCATCCTGGCGCAGGACGCCTCCGCCATCGGCCCGGCGGTGCAGAAGGCGCTCGACGAAGGCATTCCGGTCGTCGGCTATGACCGCCTGATCGAGAACAAGGATGTCTTCTATCTGACCTTCGACAACAAGGAAGTCGGCCGCATGCAGGCCCGCGAAGTGTTCAAGGTGAAGCCGGAAGGCAACTACGTCTTCATCAAGGGCTCGGGTGCCGATCCGAATGCCGATTTCCTGTTCTCGGGCTCCATGGAAGTGCTCAAGGACGCCATCGACAGCGGCAAGATCAAGAATGTCGGCGAAGCCTATACGGATGGCTGGCTGCCGGCCAACGCGCAGAAGAACATGGAGCAGTTCCTGACCGCCAACGACAACAAGGTCGACGCGGTGGTCGCGGCCAATGACGGCACTGCCGGCGGCGTCGTCGCGGCGCTGACGGCTCAAGGCCTGGCCGGTACCGTTCCGGTCTCGGGCCAGGACGGCGACCACGCGGCGCTGAACCGCATCGCGCTCGGCACGCAGACCGTGTCGGTGTGGAAGGACGCGCGTGAACTCGGCAAGAATGCCGCCGAGATCGCCTCGCAGCTGGCCGACGGCAAGAAGATGACCGATATCGCCGGCGTCAAGGACTTCACAACGCCCGGTGGGAACACCGTCAAATCGCTGTTCCTGACCCCGGTTGCGATCACCAAGGACAATCTCAACGTCGTCATCGACGCCGGCTGGATCAAGAAAGACGAGGTCTGTGCCGGCGTCGCGGCGGGCAGCGTAGCGGCCTGCAACTGATCTTCCATTTTATGCGATGAACGCCGCGGCTGCCAAGCCGCGGCGTTTTTTCAAGAAGATTTGTTTTTCCGCCCCGGGCGGGTAACTTCTAGGCTGGCTTCCGGCATCCCGCATCGGACGGGCAGGCCGGTGGGAGAAAATCATGACCGATACGACGTCCAACCCGCAGGCCGACACCGCGCGTGCGTCGGAACTCGGCGCCGTCGCCCGGTTCCTTAAGGCGACCGAGATCGACACGCGCATGCTCGGCATGATCGGCGCGCTGCTGCTGATCTGGATCGGGTTGCATGTCTTGTCCAGCCTGCGTCTCGGCGTCAATCCGCTCGATTTCGACAGCCGTACCTTTCTCACGCCGCGCAATCTGTGGAACCTGTCGGTGCAGACCTCGGCCGTCGCCATCATGGCCTGCGGCATGGTGCTGGTCATCGTCATGCGCAATATCGATCTGTCCGTCGGTTCCGCCGAAGGGTTGATCGGCATGGTCATGGGCTTCGCCCAGGTGCATTTCCTAGTGCGCTTCGTCGGGCTTGAGCTTGGCAACCCATGGATCTGGGTGCTGGCGCTGGTCATCGGCCTGGTGCTCGGTCTGTTGATCGGCGCCTTCCAGGGCTTTGTCATCGCCTATCTCGAAGTGCCGGCCTTTATCGTGACGCTGGGCGGGCTTCTGGTCTGGCGCGGTGCGGCATGGTGGGTTACCAGCGGCCAGACGGTGGCGCCGCTCAACGCGACGTTCCAGCTGATGGGCGGCGGCCCGGCCGGATCGATCGGCGCGACCTGGAGCTGGGTGGTCGGTATCGCCGCCTGCCTTGCGGTGGTGCTTGCGCTGTTCAACGGGCGGGTACAGCGCAAGCGCTTCCGTTTCCCGCTGCGTCCGATCTGGGCCGAGACGCTGATCGGCGTGGTGACCTGCGCCGTCATCATGGGCGCGGTTTGGCTGGCCAATTCCTATCCGTGGCCAGTCGGCATCGTGAACAGATATGCAGCCGCCAACAACATAACCGTGCCCGAGGGCGGCCTGTTCATCGCCCACGGCATCGCCATACCGGTGCTGATGGCCATCGCCGTCGGGCTGGTCATGACCTTCATCACCAAACGCACCCGTTTCGGCCGCTATGTCTTTGCCATCGGCGGCAATCCGGAAGCAGCCAACCTCGCCGGCATCAATACGCGCTGGATCACGATGAAAGTGTTCATGATCATGGGCGTGCTGGCCACGATCGCCGCCGCGATCTCGTCAGCCCGGCAGAACTCGGCCACCAACGTGCTCGGAACGCTCGATGAATTGCTGGTGATCGCGGCGGCCGTCATCGGCGGCACATCGCTCGCCGGCGGTTCGGGAACAATCATCGGCGCCATGCTGGGCGCGCTTTTGATGCAGTCGCTGCAATCCGGCATGGTGCTGCTTGGCGTCGACTCGCCGCTGCAGAGCATCGTCGTCGGCGCCGTGCTGGTCATCGCGGTGTGGCTCGACACCGTGTATCGCAAACGCGTTTGAGGGAGGAGGACAATCATGGCTGACAGGATCGCTCCCGCCGGCAACCCGCTGGTCGACATGCGCAACATCTCAATCGCGTTCGGCGGCATTCGCGCCGTCGACGATGCCTCGATCGATCTTTTCCCCGGCGAGGTCGTGGCCCTGCTCGGCCATAACGGCGCCGGCAAGTCGACACTGATCAAGATCCTGTCGGGCGCCTACAAGCGTGACGCGGGCCAAATCTTCGTCAACGGCGAAGAGGCTTCGATCTCCAACCCGCGCGATGCCAAGAAATACGGCATCGAGACGATCTACCAGACCCTGGCGCTCGCCGACAATGTCGACGCCGCCGCCAACCTGTTCCTCGGCCGCGAGCTGAGGACCGCCTGGGGCACGCTCGATGATGTCGCCATGGAGGCCGAGGCGCGCAAGGTGATGGGCAGGCTCAATCCCCGCTTCCAGCGCTTCAAGGAGCCGGTGATCAAGCTGTCGGGCGGACAGCGGCAGTCGGTGGCGATCGCACGCGCGATCCTGTTCAACGCCCGCATCTTGATCATGGACGAGCCGACGGCAGCACTTGGACCGCAGGAAACGGCCCAGGTCGGGGAACTGGTCAGGCAGCTCCAGTCCGACGGCATCGGCATCTTCCTGATCAGCCATGACATTCACGACGTATTCGAACTGGCCGACCGGGTGTGCGTCATGAAAAACGGCCAGGTCGTCGGCACTGCCCGCACCACCGATGTGACCCAGGACGAGGTGCTGGGCATGATCATCCTGGGCAAATGTCCGCCTGGCGCCATTCCCGGACCAGGCGCGTTGAAGATCGCCGCCTGAAGCCTGCTGGCCTGAGCCCGTTACCGATCTGCCGATCAGGTGATATGCCAGCCGGCGGGATGGCTTGGCCTTGCCATTGTGTTGACCGGGCGACTTGCCCATAAAGGGCTCACATGCTGATAGGCCGCATTATCCGTTGAAGAAGCTTTTTCCAATCGTCGCTTTCGTTGCCGTTGCGCTGATCAGCATGACAATGGCGGGGTTCGCCTATTTCGCGACGCAAGAGGCGGCTCGCATCAAGTTCGACGCGACCGCGGACGATGCGCTCAACCGTATCGAGAGCCGGATCGACCTGCAGCTGTCGCTGCTGCGCTCGTCGCAAGCCTTGTTCGACGCCCGCAATGGCGACATCTCGCAGAGCGAGTTCAAAGCGTTCTTCAATGCCCTCAATGTCGATACCAATTTCGCCGGCCTGCGCGGCATCGGCTTTCTCCGGCTGGTGAAAGCAGGCGACGAGGCGACGGTCGAGCGCGACATGCTGCATGACCAGGGCACCAGGCGTGCGATCTATCCGGACACCACGCAGCCATGGCGGACGCCCGTTGTGCTGTTCGAGCCGCTCGACCCGTCCAATAAGGCCAGCATCGGCTATGACATGTTCACCGAGCCCGTGCGGCGCGCGGCAATCGAGAAGGCAATGGCAGATGACCAGCAGCACGCGAGCGGGCTGGTGCAACTCGGCCAGGACACGGGTGCAGCACAGACCTTCACCGGCTTTCTCGTCTTCGTGCGGCTCAACGTCGAGACCGCACCTGATGCCATAAACGCATCGCGATCCTCGACGGTAGGCTTTCTCTACGCGGCCTTCCGGGCCAGGGAGTTGTTCCAGATCGCGCTCAGCCGCGCGCCGCTGCTGCCGGTCAACACCGAAATCTACGATGGCGGCGTCGATCCGGATCATCTGCTGTTCCGGTCGGAGACGCCGCCCGTGTCGGGCTTTGGCGACAGGCTGTTGGTCACCCGCAAGATCAGCGTGGCGGGCCGTCCGTGGACCGTGCAGTTCAGGCCGACAAGCGCCTTCTCGCAGCCATCGTCGCGGGCCATCCCAGTCATGCTCGGCCTGTTCGGGTTGCTGCTGGCCGGCGCCATCGCGCTTGTCGCGCGCTATCAGGAGCGAGCCTACGAGGCAGCATCGCTGCTGCATGAGACGACGGAAAAAGAGCCTGCTCGAAAAGGATTTGATGCTGCAGGAGATGAAGCATCGCATCAAGAATTCGATCACGCGAGTGCTGGCGATCGCGCGCCAGACCGCGTCACGTGCCAGCGACGTCAATGAGTTCTCGGCATCTTTCTCGGCCCGGCTACAGGCAATGGCCGCGTCCCAGGACATGCTGACGCGCTCGCGCTGGCAGAAGGCGGATCTCGGCGATCTCCTGCGCATCGAGCTTGGCCAAGTGTTCGGAAAGGAGCTGCCGGAAGAGCTTTTGTCCGGGCCGGAGGTGCTGCTTGACGAAACCACGACGCAGGCACTGGGCCTCACCTTCCACGAACTGGCAACGAATGCGCTGAAATATGGCGAGGCCGGCAATACGGTCGGCGCCCTCAGGATCGAATGGTCGGTCGAAGGGCGCGGGCGTGACCGGGTCTTGGCTCTGAGCTGGCAGGAAACCGGGCAGAAGAAGGTCGACGCCCCGGCCACGACCGGCTTCGGCACCAAATTGATCGACCTCAATGTCACGCGTGAGCTGCGTGGCACGATCCACCGCGATTATCGCGATGACGGATTGAATGTGGAAATCAGGATTCCGCTGCCGGCGTGAATGCCATCGGGCTTTGGCGGAATCGCTCCAGGCTTCACGCGGCGGCCAATAAATTGCCGCACCGCTGCCGGGTTCGCGAATGAGCCCGACAGCGCGCGATTCAAGTTGCTCGGAGCGGTTCAGCGTCGATAGATCGCCGATCCGCTCCTTGCTCGCAATTAGTTGCAGCGAGCCGTGTAGATGCGACCCCGATGATCGCGATACTGGCAGTATCCATTGCGCAGGTTGCGGACCAGCAGGCCGGAGCCGGCACCGACGGCCGCGCCGATCAGCGCGCCCTTGCCGCCGCCGACCAAGCCGCCCACGCCGGCGCCGATCAAGCCACCGCCGACGACATCCTGCTCGGTCGAGGTACAGCCGCTGACGGCGACCACGGCAGCCATGGCAATAAGAATTTTCCGCATAGGGTCACTCCTCACTTCGTGTCCTCACTTTAATAAGCTCCAGCCGTCACTTAGCATGAAAAAACGACCTTTGCTGCTCCAATTTATTGTTGGTGAAGAGAGTCTTTTTCTGGGCGCAGCTTTCCGATGCCTCGGCCGCCGAAAAACCGGAGCGATGTGCGCGCGCGAACGTGGGGGCGGGATCAGGCCAGCTGGGACAGGGCGATCAGGACAATTGCCGCGACCAACGCCGAAGCGACGATGGGCAGGATGCCATGAGCAACCGGCGATGCCGTGGATGTCTCGGGATCCTGGAATTCGCCCATCGAAATGCGGGCGGCCTGCTCCAGTCTGTTGATATCGGCGACCGTCAAGGCGCTCCTCCCCACTATGCTGCGGCAAAGCCCTCGAAAGCATGCTCGTCGGCTCGGCAGTTCCATCGGTATCTGGCAAAAACAGCATCTGCTTCTATGGTGAACAGCCGGTTAAAAAATGGCGGTCGCCTACTCCGTCTCGAAATTGCCGTGCGGAACAACGAGATAGTATTCGAGGCGACCATCCGCGATCTCGAGGCGCGCCGTTCCGTTCAGGGAAGAGGGCACTACGCGTTCCAGTGCGACGCTGCCGAAGCGCTTTTTGCCCTCTTGGTTGCTGTCGGTTCCTATGGTTTCGGCCCAGGTCAGCGACAGGGCAATGCCGCCATCGGCGGCGGTGTCGAGGACGGCGGTCACTTCGACGAAGCCCTCCGGCCGCGACAGGGCGCCATAGCTGACCGAGTTGACGGCCAGTTCATGCATCGCAAGGCCGATATGCAGCGCGGCGTTGGGGTTGAGGTAAGGATTTGCGCCGCGGAAGCGAAGGCTGTGCGACGCGTCCGTCCCGTAGCGGCCAACCTGACCGGCGACGAGTTCGCGAAGGGCAGCACCGCGCCAGTTGGAGGAGGTTACCAGATCCTGGGAGGAGGCCAGCGACTGGAGCCGGCCGCGAAAGCGGGTCAGGAAATCGCCGATGCTGTCGGAATAGCGCCCCGTCTGGGTGGCGATGCTCTGGATGATCGCCAGCAAATTCTTCGAGCGGTGCGTGACTTCGCGCAACAGCGTCGTCAGCGTCTGTTCGCGGCGTCGCTGCTCGGTCGTCTCGACCATGGTGGTGACGACACCTTGCACGTCGCCGGCCTCGCCATGGTCGGCGTCGATCCAGACCTGAAACCAGCGCATGCCGTCCTCCATCGGGACGCCGATCTCGAGGCGCTGCGGATCGCCGCTTGCGACGACGTTGCGCTTGGCAGCGCCAATGCGGTCGGCCTGTGCCGGCGGCAGGATGCCGTCGCCCTCGCTGCTGTCGGCCCAGGGCGCACGCATGTTGCGCGCCCAGACGGTTTTCATGTCGCGGTCCTGGTAGAGGACGGAAATGCCGGCATTGTGCAGTGCGTGGAGAAGCGCCCGGCCAAGCTGCATGCCGCTTTCGGCGGGATGCAAGGCGATGACCTCGTCGCCCCGCTCGTTCTTCTTGGTATCTCGAGCCCTGGAACGCATCCGACCTGTCCACCCAACTCAGGCTGAACGGCTCACTGTCCAATGGGTTCCAAGACAGGTTTTACGGCAACCAGACGCCTAAAAACGGTCCGCCGGGCGGCGTCCTTGTGGGACACCACCCGGCGGTGGCTGGAAACCGTTTGAGGGGTGCGGCTTCCAGTGTTCGCCTGATAACTCTCAGGCCCGTCTGAACAGGCCGGCGAGAAGCGAAATGATGAGGAAAGCGAGAAAGATGAAGAACAATATCTGCGCTATCCCGGCAGATGTACCGGCAATGCCGCCGAAACCAAGCGCGCCGGCGATGATTGCCACGACGAGAAATACGAGCGCCCAGTAAAGCATGGTTCCATCTCCTTCCAACTATGTGAGAAAAACGTGGGTGGATGCGGTTTGTTCCACTTTTTGCCGAAAAAGACGATCCCCCCGCGCACCATCGTGGCGCGGAAAAGCAAGGCGCGGCCAGCGGAACCTTCCGGCTGGTCGCGCCCTGCTTTTGCGCGCGTTTGCGACTTCAGTTGCGCATGGCTATGCGGCTGCTTTCGCCTGCCGGTCGAAGAACAGAGCCTGGCTGATCAACGCCTTGACCATGTCCGGGTTGAACGGCTTCGTCACCAGGAAAGCCGGTTCGGGCCGCTCGCCGGTCAGGAGACGCTCGGGAAAGGCGGTGATGAAGATCACCGGCACGGAAGTCGACGACAGAATCTCGTTCACCGCCTCGATGCCCGAGCTGCCGTCGGCGAGTTGGATGTCCGCGAGCACCATCTTCGGCCGCGTCTTGCCGAACATCGTCACCGCTTCGGCATGGGTGCGGGCGGTGCCGACGACCCGATGGCCCAGGCTCTCGACCATCTCCTCTATATCCATGGCGATGAGCGGTTCATCCTCGATGATCAGCACGTCGGTCGCCACCTGGCGGGAAATCTCGTTGCTCGCCTGGGCAAGCAGTTCTGAGAATTCCTGTTCGCCGACGCCAAGAATTTCGGCCGCCTCATCCTCGCTGAAACCCTCGACGGCCACCAGAAGGAAGGCCTGGCGGGGAAGCGGCGCGATCGCATTGAGATTGGCCGCAGCGCGCTGTTCCCATGCCGATTGCGCCTGTTCTTGTGGAACGCGGATGGCGACGGACGTGAACAGTTTGGCGAAGACCTTGTACAGCGCGATTCGGTCGCTGGATGCCTCGGGAAAAATGTCGACATCGGCGATGATGGCCTCGAGCATCGCGGCAACCAGCGCGTCGCCGCTCTCCTGCGATCCCGATACGGCACGCGAGAAGCGGCGCAGGAACGGCAGGTGCGGAGCGATGGTGGCGGATAAACTCATGACGGACGTCTCCCTCAGATGACGTGATTGACTAAAAATGCAGGTCAAGCCCCATTGCAAGCCCCAACGACACAAACGCGGGCTTTCGCAAAAAGTTCCGGCCCCGGGAACTAATACGCCTGAACGGCGTTTGAATTGGGGATGGGCAACCAGACGAGGATGCCGCTTGTGTTGTGTTGAGTTATGTTGAGCGGCTTATGGGGCTGGATTAAAGGGCGAAATGAAGGAAATGACGAAAGATGTCTTGACTGGCGCCTCAATCAGGCGCCGGAACGGCGTGGGCGACCCGCTCGGGCCGAATTCCGAAATCGGACGCAAACTCAAGCAGTATTACGACGAGCTGGTCTCCGACGATGTGCCGGATCGTTTCGCGCAGTTGCTCAGCCAACTGGAGCGGGCCGAGCCCGCACAGAAAAAGGACTGAGGCATGGCAACGGTCTCACAAGGCTTCAAGACCGATCTGCTTGGGGCAATACCGAGCTTGCGTGCCTTCGCAGTGTCACTGACGCAGAATGCCGACAAGGCCGACGACCTCGTGCAGGAAACGCTGGTCAAGGCCTGGGACAAGCATGAGAGCTTTCAGCCCGGTACCAACCTGAAGGCATGGCTCTTCACCATCCTGCGCAACGAGTTCTATTCGCAGATGCGCAAACGCGGCCGCGAGGTGCAGGACAGCGACGGCATCATGACAGCCAGGCTTGCGGTGCATCCCGCCCAGCACGGCCAGCTCGACCTCAAGGATTTCCGCGGTGCGCTCGAGCAACTGCCCGAAGACCAGCGCGAGGCCATCATCCTCATCGGCGCCTCGGGCTTCTCCTATGAGGAGGCGGCCGAGATTTGCGGTTGCGCGGTCGGGACGATCAAGAGCCGCGTCAGCCGAGCCCGCACGCGCCTGCAGGAGATACTGAAAATCTCCGGCGAAGACGAGTACGGTCCCGATGCGATCTCAGCACAGGTCACGGGCACGGCGGCGCACTAAAAAAGCGTCGCATCGAAACGGCTGGCAGGATCGCCATCGCGTCCGTTCTGGCTCTTACGCGACGCGACGTCAGGCGGGCGGGACTCGTCCGCAGGCCCGGGCCACCGCTTCCACAAGATCTTCGCCCGAATAAGGTTTGCTGACCAGCCTTATCCCTGGAAAGGCAACCTTGATCTCGTCCGCATCCGAATAACCGGAGGCAAAGACGAAGGGCACACCCGTTTCGCGCAGGCGCGATGCAAAGTCGAAGGTCGGAGTGCCGCCCAGCATGAGGTCGACGATCGCCGCATCGAATTGGGTGGCAACCTGTCGGCCATCGATCTCGGCGAGGTCGCGGACAAGCACCACGTCGCCGGCGCCGTGATCGCGGCAAAGCTGCTCGACATCCATGGCGATGAGAAATTCATCCTCCAGGACAAGAATGCGCAATCCGTCAAGCAAAGGCGACACAGGCAATGGCTCCTTGAAACGCAGCGAGTCATGATCGCTATTTGACGCGCTGTCATTTAAAAAAGACATGCAACCGCAGCGGCTGAGCCCGCGGTTCTCGAGGAGCGGTCGAAATGTCAATCCAGAACGGCCTTGCTTCCTCCAGCCGCCGGTATGATTGCGAGAATTGCCCACTGCGGCCGCTGCCGGGTTTCCGCAAATTCGAGAAATCGGAACTGGGCTTCATCGACAAATTGAAGAAAGGCGAGCTCGCGGTCGACAAGGGCGCAACGGTGCTGGTGGAAGGACGCCGCAGCACCCATCTCTACACGGTGCTGTCGGGCTGGGCTTTCCGCTACAAGCTGTTGTCGGATGGCCGCCGTCAAATCCTCAACTACGCCATCCCTGGAGATCTCATCGGGCTGCAAGGCAGCGTAATGGGCGAAATGCAGCATTCCGTCGAAGCCTTGTCGCCGATGCTGCTTTGCGTGTTCGAGCGGGAATCCCTGCATGAGCTTTTCCGTAACCATCCGGGCCTGGCCTATGACATCACCTGGATCGCGTCGCGCGAGGAGCGGATGCTGGATGAGAACCTGCTCAGCGTCGGCCGCCGCAGCGCGATCGAGCGCACCGCCTATCTCATCGCCTTCATCGGCAGCCGGGCCAAGGCCGTTGGTCTCAATGGCGGGCGGCTCACCCGGATCGCGTTCACGCAGCAGCACATCGCCGACACGCTCGGCCTGTCGTTGGTCCATACCAACAAGACGATTCGCAAGCTGATGGATCGCAAGCTGATCGCGTGGCGCGACGGCGGCTGCGAGATCATCGATCATGAAGGGTTGAAGCAGCTTGCCGGCTGGGAGGGGCTGGGCGAGGAACGACGGCCACTGATCTGACCGGATGCAGGAGGCCCCGTTTTGAGCTAGGGTCCAGATCGATGGAACCGGGACGGCCTCTATCCATTGGATTGAGCGTGATCTTTTCGGCAAACCGACACCCGCTTTGCGGGATCATGCCCGTTTATCCGAGGGGCTCGGAACCTTGAGACATGCAGCGCGTTGAAACCAAAGCAATCACAAGGAGTTAAGCGATGGCAGCTGCCGCAGGAAAGAACGCAAGCGAAGCGCGGGCGAACTCGGACCTCGAAGCCGATATCAGGCAGTTGAAGGCCGATATCGACAAGCTCACGAAGCAGTTGGCCAAGACAGGCGAGCATGGATACGGCACCGCCCGCCGTGCCGCCGCCGAAGGTGTCGAGCATCTGCGCGCCCAAGGCGAGGCGGCCTTTGACAGCCTGCGCAGCAACACCAGGGATATAGAGGCGCAGATAGCGGCAAGCGTGCGCGAGAAGCCGGTGACTTCATTGGCGATCGCCGCTGGCGTCGGCTTCCTGTTCGCGCTCCTGGCGCGCCGCTAGTCCCGCTCAAATGGGATTGCTGGCTTCCCTTGTCTCGGGCCTGGCTTCGGGCGAAACCGTTGCAGCCATGCGCCGCGCGCGCACGGCTGCAATCGTCTATGCGCTTGCTGCGCTCGCGGCGCTGTGCGGTCTCGGCTTCCTGATCGGGGCCGGCTATATCTGGGCTGCGGGCCGCTATGGTCCGCTCGCGGCGGCGTTGGGATTCGGCGTCGGCTTTCTGATCATCGCGGGCCTGATCCTGCTGATCTATCGCTTCTCGGCCGGCTCGCGCGCACGGCGCCGGGCAGAACGGCGCAAGGCCGACGTGACGGCAATCGGCGTCACCGCCGCACTGGCCGCGCTGCCGGCGCTGCTCAAGGGAAAGGGCGGCCTCGGAGCCATTCTCGGTCCCGCCGTGGCGTTGGCGGCCTATGCCATCTACCGCGAGAACGTGAAACCAGGTCCCGGCGAGCCGGCTGGCGGCGATCCTGATTGAGGCTGAGCTGGATTAAGGCTGGGCCCGGATTAAAGCTGGGCGGTCACTTGGAGAGATCCTCCAGCGGCATGGATATTTCGGCAAAGACGCCTTCCGGCCGGAACTCGTGCGCCACTTCGCTGGAGATGACCTTGGCCAGGCTGCGGCGGATCAGGATCGAGCCGAAACCATGCCGCTCGGGCGGGGCAACCGCAGGACCGCCGCTTTCGCGCCAGGTCAGGACAAGGCGCCGGTCGCTTTTTCTGCCTTGCGTCTTCCAGTTCAGATCGACCTTGCCGGACGTCGCCGACAGCGATCCATTGCAGGGCGTTGCTGGCCAGTTCGTGCAGGATCAGGCCCAGCCCCACGGCCTGGTCGGGCGACAGCAACAGATCGGGACCTGTGATCGTCATGCGCAGCTGCTCGGCGGTGTCGAAGGGCCTCACCTCGATCTGGACGAGTTCACGGATGCCGATGCCGCGCCATTCCCGGTCGGACAGGAGATTATGGGCGATGCCGAGTGCCTGGAGCCGGGCGCCGAAGGCCTCCAGGAACGCGCTCGGCTGGCGGGCGTGGCGCACGGTCTGCGTCGCCAGCGCCTGAACGGTCGCCAGCGTGTTCTTGACGCGATGATTGAGTTCGCGCAGCAGCAGCCGTTGTCGTTCCTCGCCAAGCCTGCGCTCCGATATGTCGTAATTGACCCCGAAGATGAGCGTCGGCCTGCCATCGCCATCGCGCTCGATGACGCGGCTGCGTGTCGCCAGCCAGCGCGGCGGATGGAGGCCTTTCACGCGGTACTCGCCGAAATAGTCGTCGCCGCCGGCCAAGGCGTCGCGGAAGCCGGTTTCGGTCTGATAGACGTCGCGTGGATCTATTGCCATCAGGATGTCGCGCGCCCGCAACCGGTTCGATCGCGGCAGATTGAACAATTCCGGCAGCAGAACGTCGCAATCGATCATGTCGGTGCGGATGTCCCAGGCCCAGCTGGCAAGCGATGCCGCGTCGAGCGCTATGGCGCGCCGTTTTTCTTCGCGAGCCAGCGCCGCCTCGGCGATGGCGCCGCTGCGCGTCGCGTCCTTCAGCGTGAACAGGCTGGCGGCGAGGCCGGCCAGCGCCTTCAACTGGTCGAGCCTGACGCGCGATGGATAGGGACGGGGCTTGCGGTCGAAAACGCACAGCGTTCCGATCCTGGCGCCGGCGACGGTCACCGGCGCGCCCGCAAAGAAGCGGATGTGATGCTTGCCCGTGACCAGTGAGTTGGCTTTGAAACGCGGATCCAAGGTAGCGTCGGGTACCACCATCGGTTCGCCGCCCGCGGCAATCGCATGGGCGGAGAAGGAGATGTCGGTTGCGGTCTCGATCTCGTCCAGGCCGACACGCGACTTGAACCATTGCCGCTCGACGTCGACGAGCGTAACCAGCGCGATTGGTGCGCGCATGGCGGCCGCGGCAAGGCGGCTGACGCCGTCGAAGTCGGCGTCAGCCATCGTATCCAGCGCCTGCAAGCCGTGCAGCACGGCCAGCCGGCCAGCGTCGTTGACGACGTGCAATACTTCGGCCGGCAGGCTCGACGCCGATTTCGCCGTCTTGTTCACCAGCGTCCCCAACGCCTCTTCGCGAGCCCTCCGACTTCGCCTTGCCGACTTGCCGGCAAGGGCTTGGCCAAACGCGGAACCTTCGTAGCAAGGAACCGTTACCCGAAGATGTTTTGCCAGAGACGCTCAACGCGTCCACATCGCATCGAGGCCGGCTATGCCCAAGACCATTCCTGAAAACAAAGCGCGTCAGGGACACTGGGGCTGGCACGGCTTGCGGATCCTGATTGCGGGACTTCTCCTGGCCTTTGTCGTCTGGGGCATCGTCGAGATTTACGGCGAGTACACGAAATCGCCGACCACCGAACAAGGCAGCGCTCCGAGCGGCTAGTCGTCTGTTTCTCGTCGGCCGCCCCTGCATTAGGCCGCCTTTGCCCGCACGGCGTGTCGCGGCACCAGCACGTTCAAGGCGCCCGGATGGATTTCGATAGTGATTTCGTCCTCGAGCTTGATAAGTTCACCGTCAAGGACGGCGCGGTATTTCCTGGCCGCCGACCGGATCTTCAGCACAGCCCGCTCCGTCTGATGGATCTCGACATGTTCATTGTCGCGCCATTTGCCACGCGCGACGTTGAAGAAGAACTTGATCAGTTCGGCGCGCTGCCGGGCGACCGTGACATAAATGCCGAGCACGCCGCCCGCCGGGTTGTCGGCGAAGGGCAGGTGACCCTCGCCAAACAGGTTATTGGTGACGCCGACGCCGGTGGTTCGGGCCGTGATCTCGGCCTCGCCAATGGTCAGGATGACCGTCATCGCCGGCGGATTCTTGATCGTCTGCCAAGCCGCCTTCGCGGATGCCCGCATCTTGCCCAGCCGGGAGCCGAACTCCATGTTCTGGCGTAGCTGCACCATCTTGGCGTGCATGCCGATCGAGAACTGATGCACGAAAGGCCGGCCATTGGCGGTGGCAATGTCCACCGCCATCACCTCGCCATCGGCGAAGGATCGCAAGGCTGCATCGAGCGTCTGCGGGATGCCGAGCCCGCGCGCGAAGAGGTTCATGGTGCCTGCGGGCAATATGGCCAGCGCCTTTTTCTTGCCCATCAGCCGCGCCGCCGCAGCCGATATCGTGCCATCGCCGCCGCCGGCGAGCACCACGTCGATGCCGCGACGCGAAGCCGCGTCTTCCAATGCCGGCACGATGTCCTTGCCGGCGACCACGTCGATATCGATGGAGTGGCCTGCCGCCTCCAACAGGTCGCGCATGCGATCGCGAAAGGCATTCAGGTCGGTGGTGCGCAAGGTGCCACCGTCCCGGTTCAGCACCGCCGCAAACCGCATGTCCCCTCCGTGTCTCAAAAAAGCTCCAAGCCGGAGAAGCTCCAGCCGTCGGCTGAACGGCGCAAGTGGCAAAAAGGTTCCGGGATGATGCGGCGAATTTCCCTTTGCAGCACGCAAGTTGCGAGCCACGTGTGCGGAAAATATGCGTCCTGGCTTTTGTCGGAACAATGGGCGCAGTCACGACGTTGTGATCAGGCGAATGCCGCGTTGGCCCGTCGCCGGTGACGGCGGAGGCCGGTGCGGCATGCATGAAATCAGGCACGAGGAGATACCATCATGATCCGCAATCTTTTAGCCACGACTGCTCTTGCCATGTTCGTGGCGACGGGCGCGCATGCGCAGACAACGCCGACACCGGCTGCGCCTGGCGCGGAGCAACCCGCCGCTCCTGTGATGCACGCCGAGGGCAGCATCGCCACCAACATCATCGGTGAATCGGTCTATAACGGCACCGGCGACAATGCCGAGAATATCGGCAAAGTAACCGACATCGTCTTCGACAACGACGGTCAGGCCAAATCCATAATCATCGGCGTCGGGGGCTTTCTGGGCGTCGGGACGAAGAATGTCGCCTTCGATTACGACAAGCTGCAATGGGCCGAGAAAAACGGCGACCGCTGGCTGGTCGCCCAGACGACCAAGGACCAGTTGACGGCGCAGGCGGAGTTCGACACCAAGCCCTATGCTCCGGCACCGGCCGCATCGACAGCCGCACAGGCGCCGTCCACCTCCGCGCCGAGCGATACCGCCCAGGCGCCAGCCGACATGAACGCGGCTCCGGCGGAACCGGTGAAGCGCGCCGATGGCAATCTCGCCACCAATATCATTGGTGAGAGCGTCTATAACGGGACCGGCGACGATGCGCAGAACATCGGCAACGTCAACGACATCGTCCTGACCAAGGAAGGCAAGGCGCAATCGCTGGTCATCGGCGTTGGCGGCTTCCTCGGCATCGGCGAGAAGAACGTCACCTATGATTTCGGCAAGGCCCAGTGGGCCGAGAAAAACGGCGACCGCTGGCTGGTGGCCCAAACCACCAAGGAAGAGCTGCAGGCATTGCCGGACTTCAACCGCAAGGCCTATGATCCGGCTCCGGTCACGACGGCATCCAACGCACCTGCCGCGTCCACCCCGGCCGTCGCGCCGACAACCAATACGGCTCCGATGGACAACACGGCGCAGGCCCCGTCCGCCTCGACGCCTGATGCGACCGCTCCCGACCAGACGAAGACCGCAGCGATCGACAAATCCAAACTGACCGAAATGCCTGTCGGCGAGGTCAGGGGCGACGATCTCAAGGGTACGACAGTCTATGGCGCCAACGACGTCAAGGTCGGCGAGATCGGCGATGTCGTGCTGACGCCCGACAACAAGACCGACGCGGTCATCGTGGATGTCGGCGGTTTCCTCGGCGTCGGCGAGAAGGAAGTCGCCGTCGGCATGGACAACCTGAAATTCATGACCGACAAGGACGGCAACAAATATCTCTACACGACCTTCACCAAGGAGCAGCTCGAGGCCCAGGCCGCCTACGACAAAGGCAGCTATGCGCAGAACCGCGAGCAGCAGCGGATGATCGTGAGATAGCAAGGGCAGTAGGGCAGTAGGGCAGTAGGGCAGTAGGGCGGTAGGGATTCCCTATTCCCCTACTGCCCTACTTACATAGCCCACAACGCCATCCCTGGTCAGCTCCGCCAGCGCCAGCGACTGGTCGAGATGTTCGGCCCGCCAGGCAAGCAGCCGTTCGGCGAACTCGAGCCTGATCGGGAGATAGGCAGGATCGGCGGCGAGATTGGCGAGCTCGGCGGGATCCTTCTCCAGGTCGAACAGCAATGGCGGCAGGCCGCCGCCGAAATGCACATATTTGAATTTTTCCGTGCGGATCACGGCGAGATTGCACTGGCGCGAGGCAAGGCCGAAATGCCGTTCGGCTTCGCCTTCCGCGATCGAACGAAAATCGAATTCCCAATGCGCGGCGTCGCGCCAGTCCGACGGCTCCTCGCCGGCGATGAACGGCCGCAGCGAGTGACCGTCGAGGTGCGGCGCCGGTTCGCCGCCCAGCAGGTCGAGCAAGGTCGGCAATATGTCCACCGCCTCGGTAAAGCGGTCGACGGCCACGCCTGCGGTGCGGCCGTGACGCGAGTCGCGGATGACCAGGGGGATATGATAGCTGGCGTCGAAGAAGCCGCCTTTGCCCAGCATGAAATGGTCGCCCATCATCTCGGCATGGTCGGAGGTAAGCACAATGACCGTGTCGTCCCACGCGCCCGCCGTCTTGACCGCCTGCCAGATACGGCCGAGCTGCGCATCGACTTCCGAGATCATGCCGTAATAGATCGCGCGGATGCGGCGGAAATCATCCTCGCTCCAGTCATGTACACTGCCGGCGGCGCCAGGTCGAAACTTGTGCTTTTTCTGCCTGCCGAAATCGTAGGCGAGATAGGGATGGCTGTCCGCCTCTTTCTGCCAGCCTGCCGCGCGGCGAAAGCCGGGGCCGGCGGCGGGGTCGTACATCGCGTCGTATGGTGCAGGCGCGATGAAGGGCGGATGTGGGCTGATGAAAGAGAGATGCGCGAACCAGGGCGCGGCATGCTCCTGTTCGCCCAGCCATCGGATGAATTCGCCGGCAAGAAAAGCCGTCGGCGTCTGCTCCTTCGAATAGACGGGCGGCGCAGTCGTCACGGAGCCGGCGTCGCCTGCCCCGTTCGCCGGTCGATGGATCGCGGGGGAGCCGGCGTCGGTATCGATGCCCTGCATTCCCAGCCATGACAGCCACTGCTTCTGATGCTCTGGCAGCAATTGGCGCACCGTGAAACCAGGAAGCACGCCTTCATAGCTTCGCAGCCGCGGATCAGCCGGAGCGAGCCGGCGCGGATCCAGCGATACGTCGGTGTAGCCGAACAGCGTCGGATCGTAGCCCAGCGCGCGCGCCGAAAGCGCTATATTGCCGTGACGGGCATCGAGCGGCGTGCCGTTGCGGCAAACCCGGTTATTCATCTGGTAGAGGCCGGTATAGAGGCAGGCACGGGCCGGCGAGCAGGGTGCCGCGCCGCCATAGTGCCGCTTGAACAATACGCCTTCCGCTGCCAAGGCGTCGGCATTCGGCGTCTTCACCAGGGGATGGCCGGCCGCCGAAAGGCAATCGCCGCGCCATTGGTCGCAGGTGATCAGGAGAACGTTCGGACGCCTGCTTTTTCCGGTCACTGGCGATAATCCTTGGCTAATGTGCGAGCGTCGCTCATGGAACCGAAATCCCGCCCCGGCGCAAGCCCGGGCTGCTCGTGGACCGGTGAACAAACTGCTTTCGATTGTTCACTTCCAGAGTACAGTCCATCCCGTCTTTGTGGCCTTTGACGGGAACAGGCCGATGCTCATATTGGCGAGGACAGCGGCAGGGGCCGCAACAGAACAAGGGAGCAGCACTCATGCTCGATCAGATCAAGGGTTTGCATCACGTCACCTCGATGGCCAGCGATGCCCGCCAGAACAATGAGTTCTTCACTGGGAAGCTTGGCCTGCGCCGGGTCAAGAAAACGGTCAATTTCGACGCGCCCGACGTCTACCACCTCTACTATGCCGACGAGCTCGGCACGCCGGGTTCGGTGATGACCTATTTTCCGTTTCCCAATATCGGGAAGGGCCGTCACGGCGTCGGCGAAGTCGGCACCACCGCCTATTCGGTGCCGGAAGGCACGCTCGCCTATTGGGAAAGGCGCTTCGCCGAGGAAGGTATCGCCGGCCTGTCGCGCGAAGAGACCTTTGGCGAGAAGCGTCTGGCCTTCGCCGGACCGGACGGCGACGGTTTCGCGCTCGTCGAGGACAGGGCCGACACGCGCGCGCCATGGGCGAAGGGCGGCATTCCCGCCGACGAGGCGATCCGGGGCTTTCACTCCGTGTCGCTGCGCCTGAAGGATGGCGGCGCCACCGAGGAACTCTTGAAGTTCATGGGCTATGAGGAGCTCGACAAATCCGGCAATGTCAGGCGGCTGGCGATCAGGAACGGCAATGGCGCCGACGTCGTCGACATCGAATCGCTACCCGGTGCCGCCTTTGCCGATCTCGGCGCGGGCTCGGTCCATCACGTCGCTTTCGCCGTCGAGGATCGCGCCAGGCAGCTCGAAGTGCGCAAGGCGCTGATGGATACCGGCTACCAGGTGACGCCAGTGATCGACCGCGATTACTTCTGGGCGATCTATTTCCGCACGCCGGGCGGCGTTCTGTTCGAAGTCGCCACCAACGAGCCGGGCTTCGACCGCGACGAGGACACCGCCCATCTCGGTGAAGCCTTGAAGCTGCCGGCGCAGCATCAACACCTGCGGCCCTATCTCGAACAGCATCTGCAGAAGCTGGAAGACTGAGGGGCGGGGTCATGAGCACAGACAGCTACATCCACAAGGTGCTGCCCGGTTCGCCGGGCGGTCCGCTGCTCTTCGTCTTCCATGGCACCGGAGGCGATGAGGGCCAGCTCGTCTCGCTGGGGCGCGATCTCGCGCCCCAGGCAACCATCATCTCGCCTCGCGGCGATGTGTCTGAACAAGGCGCTGCGCGCTTTTTCCGTCGCACCGGCGAGGGCGTCTATGACATGCAGGACCTGGCGCGCGCGACTCGGAAGATGGCGGGCTTCGTCAAGGCGCAGATAGCAGCGGCGAAGCCGTCGGCGATACACGCTCTCGGCTACTCCAACGGCGCCAACATCTTGGCGTCGCTGCTGTTCGAAGCCCCTGACCTGTTCGACGCGGCGGTGCTGATGCACCCGCTGATCCCGTTCGAACCGGAGGTGAACGGCAGTCTTGCCGGGCGCCGCATTCTGGTGACCGCCGGCAGGCGGGATCCGATCTGTCCGCCGAACCTGACTTCGCGGCTCGAAGCCTATTTGCGCGCCGATGGCGCCGATGTCACAGTGGAGTGGCATGAAGGCGGGCACGAAGTGCGGCCGAACGAAATCGAGGCGGCGCGGCAGCTCCTTGCCGGCGTGGCCCAAGGAGTAAGTGATGCCTGACCAACTGCCGGAGATCGAACTCGAAGATCGTGGTTCCAAGGGCCGCTACGTGCTGCGTGGTCCGGGCGGCGCCGAGGCGGAGATGACCTTCACCAGGATCGGCGAGCACCAGATCATCATCGACCACACCGAAGTGCCCGACGCGTTTCGCGGCCAGGGTGCCGGGCTTCGGCTCGTCACCCGCGCCGTCGAGGACGCGCGCGCGGCGGGCAAGAAGATCATCCCGCTCTGTCCCTTCGCCAACGCCCAGTTTCGCCGCCATCCGGAGTGGGCCGACGTGCTGAAGGGGTAGGATCAGCCGGCGCTTTACCATTCGGGACCCGCGGGAGTAAAACAGTCTGATAGGCCAGCACGGCTTTGGCATTTGCACGCTCGGCCCATCTTGCCTAAGTAGATATGGTATATCGCGGGCGGCGTGCGACACATCGAACCGAATGATCCCTTCATGACCGAAACCGATCTCGTTCCCGTCTTCGACGGCCATAACGACACGCTGCTCAGACTCTATCAGTCGAAAGACCCGGATGTCGAAAAGCTGTTCATGGAAGGGAAATCGGGCGGCCATATCGACCTGCCGCGCGCACGGGCCGGCGGGTTTGCCGGCGGCATGTTCGCGATCTTCCCGCCGCCTGTCGAGAGAGGCCGGCGCGGCGCTGTCCCGTCGACGCCCAGCGATGCCGAGCCTTTGCCGCCCGAACTCCCGCACAGCGATGCTCTGGCCTCGACGATCGCGATGGCTTCGATCCTGTTCAGACTGGAACGGGCCGGAGCGCTGAGCGTCTGCCGCAATGCCGCAGATGTGCGCGGCGCCATGGCGCGCGACGCGATCGCTGCGGTATTCCATATCGAAGGGGTCGAGGCGATCGATCCCGAACTCACCATGCTCGACGTGCTGCATGCCGCCGGCTTGCGCTCGCTCGGCATCGTCTGGAGCCGCCCGAACGCTTTCGGCCATGGCGTGCCGTTCCGCTTTCCGTCCTCGCCCGATACCGGTCCCGGCTTGACCGATGCCGGCAAGGCACTGGTCAAGGCCTGCAACCAACTCAGGATCATGATCGACCTGTCGCATCTCAACGAGAAGGGCTTTCGCGATGTCGCCGCGCTCAGCGATGCGCCGCTGGTCGCGACCCATTCCAACGTGCATGCGATCTGCGGCCACTCACGCAATCTCACCGACTGGCAGCTCGGCGCGATTCGCGAAACCGGCGGCATGGTCGGGCTGAACTTCGCCACCGGCTTCCTGCGCGAGGACGGAAAGATGAATGCCGATACCGGCCTCGACATCATGGTGCGCCACATCGATTCCCTGCTGCAGGCGCTGGGTGAGGATGGGGTTGGCCTCGGCTCCGATTTCGACGGAGCCATGATCCCGGCCGTCATTGGCGACGCCGCCGGCCTGCCGAAGCTCATCGATGCGCTCGCCGCACGCGGCTTCGGCCGCGCGCTGATCGAAAAGATCGCCTACCGAAACTGGCTGGCCATGCTGGAGAAAACCATAGGATAGGAAGTTCAGCCGAAACCCATGCGCTTCAGCCAGTCCTTGCCGACGCCGCGGTCGCGGATGATCGGCAGCGGGTTTTCCGAATCGAGCCGCGCGCAGATACGGTAGACCTCAAGCGTCTCGGCGCTCATCTCGCCGCGCTTGTAGAAGAACATGGCGGCGGCATAGCGTGTGCGGCCCGACCATTTTTCGCCGAGTGGCGTGTTGACCAGCTCCCACTGTTCGGCCGCCTCTTCTTGCTGCTTGTCGGCTTCCTCGCCCATGGTCAGAAATCCGCCGGCGGATTGGCGGTGCGGCGATCGAGCTTGATGAACGGCCGCGGCACCACCTTGGCCCGCTTCATCAGCTTTTGGTATTGCAGCTCGCGCATGGCGTAGATCTCGACCCAGAGGTCGTCGACGACAGTATCACCATATGGTCGCGCCAGCGAAGCGATGGCGATGTTGCGCTTGGCCATCGGCGACCACATGGCGGCGCTGACCAGCCCGACCTCCTGGCTCTTTTTGTGGTACACGATGGCGTGTTCGGCCGGGATGTTGCCTTCGATCTCCAACCCGACCAGCACATGCTGCAGCTTGCGCTTGGCGCGCGCCTCGAAGATGGCGCGACGGCCGTTGAAATAGGCCTTTTCCAGATCAATCATGAAGCCGAGCCCGATCTCGTCGGGCATGCGCAAGCGGTCGGCGCGGATGGCGTATTCGGCTGTCGTGAAGTCGGCATTGGCGACGATCAGCCCGGCTTCGAGCCGGGCGCGGTTGAGCGCGGTATAGCCGATGGCGCGGATGCCGCGCAGTTCGCCGGCCGCCATCAGCCGGTCCCACAGGGTCAGCGCCTTGTCGGCCGGCATGATCAGTTCATAGCCGAGATCGCCGGTGAAGCCGGTGCGCGAGATGGTGACGGTTTCGCCATCATGCGGGAATTCGGCGAGGTCGAATGCCTTCAGCTTTTCGACATCGGCAAAACCGGCATCACGCAGCACGGCGAAAGAGGTCGGACCTTGCAGTGCCAGGCCCGCGACGGCTTCGGTCTCTTCCTCCACCGTCACATCGAACCCGATGGCGCTGTCGAGCAGCCAAGGCAAATGCCGCTCCTGCGAGCACAGCCGGAACCGCGTTGGCGAGAGCCGGAACAGCGTGCCGTCATCGAGGACGAAGCCCTCGTCGTCGCACCACGCGGTATAATGGACGCGGCCCGGCTTCAGCCTGGTCACGTCGCGCAGCGTGACGCGGTCGAGGAAGGCCTCGGCGTCCGGTCCCTCGACGCGGTACTTGGTCATCGGCGAGATGTCGAAGAGCGCCGACTGGCTGCGAATGGCGAAATATTCGAGCTCCTCGTCCCACAGCGAATGGGGGGCGCGGTAGCCCGCCCAGTTGTACCAATCCTGGGTCTTGGCCAGAGCATCGATGCGCGGCTGGAACGGCGTGCCGAGACGCAACGTGCGGAAGTGGGATTGGGCGGCGATGCGGGCGGATGATGGTTGCTGATTCATGCTGGCGATCCTTCGCCGTAGAACGCGACTGCCGCCAACTGAAACATCGCCTTACCCCTTCATCGCAATAATGCGTCGAGCGGCGTTCAATCCAGGTGCGCCGGAGACGCCGCCGCCGGGATGTGAACCGGCACCGGCGAGAAACAGCCCGTCGAGCGGTGTGTCGTAGCCGGACCAGCCCGAGACCGGGCGCGAGATCAGCATCTGGTCGGCCTGCAACTCGCCGTGGTGCCAGTGGCCGCCCGGCATGCGGTAGCGCGTTTCGATGTCGGCGGGCGTCAAGAGCTCGGTGTGGCGCACCGTCTTGCCGATGCCTGGCGCGTAGGCTTCGAGCTGAGCCATGATTGCCTCCAGGAATTTCGCCTTGCCGGCGCCCCATCCCTCTTTCAGAGCATAGGGCGCGTATTGCACCACCGCCGACAGCACGCAGGCGCCGTCGGGCGCGAGCGATGGATCGGCGAGGCTTGCCAGCGTGATCTCCATCACCGGTTCGGGCGAGAACGCGCCGTATTTGGATGGATTGAAGGCGCGCTCGACATGATCGGGCGAGGGGGCGATAACCAGCCGCCCCCTGTGGCCGGCGGCATCGACACCTGTGAATTGCGGCGGCCTGTCGAGCGCCAGGTGAAGCTTGGCGACATCACCCTTCATGCGGATGTTGTTCACCTTGCGCACGAAGCCGGTGTCGAGTTCGCGTGGACCGACAAGGTCGAGCAAAGTCGTCGCCGGATTGATCGCGGAGACGGTCGTCCTGGCGCGCAGCACCTCGCCATTGTCCAATGCGACACCGACGGCGCGGCCTTTCTCGACAATGATCCTTGCGACAGGCGCCGATGTGCGGACGTTCACGCCGGCTTTTTCGGCCGAGGCGCGGATGGCGGCGATCACCGCGCCCATGCCGCCCTTCGGCACTATCTGCGCGCCGGCCGCACCGCCGGCCTCGCCGGCCAGCCGGTAATAGAGGCCGAGCAGCGAGGTGGGCGAGCGCGGACCGAGATGGCTGCCGAGCGTCGCGTCGAAGGACAGCAGCCCTTTCAGCCTGATGTCGGCAAGCTGCTCGTCGAGCAGGTCGGCGACGTTCATCAAGAGCACGCGCAGGAAATCGCGCATATCTTCCTTGCCGAGCCTTTTCAGCGTCAGAGCGGTCTGGCCGAACGCCGCCGCCTCCAGCAGCGACATGCCGGCCAGATCGGGCGGACGACGCGAGAGGAAGGGTTCCAGGATGCCGGCGTAGCGCAGCAGTTGCGCGCGCAACTGCTTCCACGCGGATTGCTCGGACAAATTAGCACCGGTCAGCATTTCGCCATAGGCGCCGTGCAGGACCAGCGAGGGGCCGTCCATCGACAGCGCAACCGACGGCGCGAAGTCGTCTGGGGTGATCCGCAAGCCATGCTTCTCCAGCTCCAGCGTCTTCACCACGTCGGGGTGCAGCCTGTTCAGCAGATGGGCGATCGACGAGACGTGAAAACCCGGCGCGAATTCCTCCGTGCGCGCGGCGCCGCCGAGATCGTTCCCAGCTTCCAGCAGCAGCACCTTGCGCCCGGCCTTCGCCAGCGTGGCAGCAGTGACGAGGCCATTATGGCCGCCGCCAATGACGATTGCATCATATGACGTCATGGGCCGGGCTCATATGTGAGATCGATTTGGCGAGATCGCACAGGATCTCGGCCGCGGCATTTCGGCCGGGCGCGCCCATGACGCCGCCGCCGGGATGGGTCGAGGAGCCGCACATATAAAGCCCGCCGATCGGTGAGCGGTATTGCGCGTAGCCCGGCACCGGGCGGTTGAACAGAAGCTGGTCGAAGGTCAGTTCGCCCTGGAAGATGTTGCCTTCGGTGAGCCCGACCTCGGCCTCGATTTCGCGCGGCGTGCGCACCTCCATGTGGACGATGCGGTCGCGAAAGCCGGGCGAGTAGTCGGCAATCTGCGCGATCACGCTTTCGGCGAATCCGTCGCGATCGGCGTCGGACCATTCATGGCCGTTTACCTTGGGCGGCGCGTATTGCACGAAGCAGCTCATGAAGTGTTTTCCCGGCGGCGCCATCGTCGGGTCGAGCGTCGTCGGGATGACCATGTCGAGGAAAGGATCGGCCGACCAGCGCCCGGCCTTCCAGTCGTCATAGGCGCGCTCCATGCGCTCCATCGAATCGGTGAAATGCATGTCGCCGCGATAGACCGGCGAATCCTTCGGCAGAGCCGGGAATTCGGGCATCGAGTCCAGCGCGATGTTGACCTTGCCGGACGAACCTCGGATCTTGAAGTTCCTGACCCGGCGCAGGAAAATCTCGGGCAGTTCCTTTTCCTCGACCAATTTCAGGAAGGTTCGCTTCACGTCGGCGTTGGAGACGACGAGCTTGCCACGGATCTCCTCACCGCCCGCCAGCACCACACCCTTGGCCTTGCCGCGGCTCACCAGAACATGGTCGACCTCGGCGCCGGTGCGAATGGTTCCACCCGACGCCTTGAAGGACGCCGCCAGCGCCTTGGTCACCGCGCCCATGCCGCCGCGCGCATAGCCCCAGGCACCGACCGAGCCGTCGACCTCGCCCATATAGTGGTGCAGCAACACATAAGCCGTGCCGGGCGACATCGGCCCGAGCGCCGTGCCGATGATGCCGGACAAAGCGAAATTGGCCTTGATGACATCGGTCTCGAAATATTCATCGAGGAAGTCTGAGATCGACATGGTCCAGAAGCGCAGCGTCAGCGCCATTTCCTCCGCCGACAGGCCCGCGAATTTCTTGCCCAGATAAAGGAGCTCGCCCAGATCCCGCGGCCGCAGACTGGTCGGGTCGGGCGCGGTGCGCATCAACAGCGGCTGGATGAAACGGCACTGGCGCGTCACGTCGCGCGCATAACGGTCGTAGGCTTCGGCATCGCGTTTCGAGAAGCGCGCAAATTCGCGCCGGTGTGCATCATGGTCCCGGTAATTGGCGAGATAGTCGCCATCCCTGGTGAACACCGCGCCGCCCTCATAGGAAATAACCTGCAGGCCGAAGCGCGGCAGTTCGAGGTCGCGCATGATTTCAGGGCGAAACAGCGAACAAACATAGGAACAGTTGGAATAGAGGAAGCCCGGCGTCAGTTCCCGGCTGGTGGCGGCGCCGCCGACCCAGGGATTCTTCTCCACCACCAGCACGTCGAGCCCGGCGCGCTGGAGATAGCAGGCATTGACCAGTCCGTTGTGTCCGCCGCCGATGACGATCGCATCCCAAGCTTTCATTTTGGCCCAGTCTTTCCATGCGATCCGCTGTTCATTTTGGCGTAATCCGTCCCCTCAATGCGCGAAACTTGGCATGGTAGTCGTCGTTTTGTCCAGCTATATTGAATGAATGTTCAACAAATGATGTTGCGTTTTCCCAGACATGGGCTAGGCTTTGCAGGCGTTCGAGACGGACATTCGTCGATTGGGGATCGAGGGTTGATGATCGAAACGGCCGAGGCCGAGCCGGAGTATGACGGAGCCGCCATCCGCTTCCTCGAGGCGCTGTGGGGCGACGGCTACCTGTCGCCGGGCGGGCCCGACGAAGTCGACCGCGTGCTCGAGGGGCTTTCGCTCGCAGGCAAGACCATCCTCGACATCGGCTGCGGGTCCGGAGGCATCACGCTGCATCTGGTCGAACGGCATGGCGCCGCGCACGTCACCGGCTTCGATGTTGAGCGGCCGGTGATCGAAACGGCCAGGCGGCGGGCAGCCTCCCGCGGGCTTGCCGACCGCGCCAGCTTCATCCAGGCGCCGCCTGGGCGGTTGCCTTTCGAGGATCAGTCCTTCGACGTCGTCTTCTCCAAGGATGCGCTGCTGCATGTCGCCGACAAGGATGCGCTGTTTGCGGAGATATTCCGCGTGCTCAAGGCCGGCGGCGCCTTTGCGGCATCAAACTGGATGATCTCGCATGACGGCGAACCATCACCGGAGATGAAGGCCTATGTCGCCGCCGAAGGGCTGTCCTTCGCGATGGCCTCGCCGGCGCGCTACGCACAGGCGATGCGCCAGGCGGGCTTTGCCGAGATCGCGGTTCGCGACCGCAATCCCTGGTACCGCGAGGTGGCGCGGGGCGAACTGGAAAGGCTGAAGGGGCCGCTCTATCCGACGGTCGCGGCGGCAGTGGGCGCCGCCTATGTCGACAAGAACATACGAACCTGGGAGGCCATGCAGAAGGTGCTTGACAGTGGCGAGCACCGCCCCACTCATCTTCGCGGGCAAAAACCGAAGATGGTCGGCTAGCCGGCGATGTGGAGCATGACCGCACCCATGAAAATTGCAGCACGCCAAGAGCAGTCCGCCGAGGCATCGAGCGAACCCGAGAAACGCGGGCGTAAGGCTTCCAAGGAGGTCAGGCAGCTTCAGTTGATCGAGGCGACGATCGATTCGTTGGCCAAGCGCGGCTATTCGGAGACGACGATGGCCGACGTCGCCGATGGCGCGGGCCTGTCGCGCGGCATCGTCAATTTCCATTTCGAGAGCAAGGAAAAACTGCTGATCGCGACCTTGCAGCATATGTATGACGAGTACTCGGCGCATTGGCGCAATGCCTTGGAGAAAGCGGGGAACGATCCCGCCGACCAGTTGCGGACCCTGGTCGCGGCCGATTTCGACCGTTCGATCTGCAACAAGCGCAAGCTGGCGGCTTGGTGCGCCTTCTGGGGCGAGGCCAAGTCGCGGCCGACCTATCAGGCGCTGAGCAGCGCCCGCGATGCCGTTTACCAGAACATCTTCATCGAGCTTTGCGCGACGCTCAAGCAAAGCGGCGGCTATGCCTATGAGCCGCAGGTCATGGCGCTGGCGCTCAGCGCGATGCTGGAGGGACTGTGGCTGCGCTTGATGATGGGCACCGAAGACACTACCCGCGAGAGCGCCTTGCAGGCAGCCAACGAATTCCTGTCGGCCGCATTCCCTAAACATTACCAGGGAGCAGCCGCCACCCGTCGCAAGGCATGAAGCAATCGATAAAATAAAAGAGGATGGAACAGCAATGAAGACATCAATCCAGCGGCTGACATTGGCCCGACGCCTGACATTGACCCTGGCATTGACCGGCGTGCTGGCGGCCTCGGCCGCAGCCCTGGCGGTTGCCGCCGACAAAGACCTGGTCGTGTTCGACTGGTCCGGCTATGAGGATCCGAGCTTCCATCCGAAATATGTCGAAAAGAACGGCGATTCGCCGACCTTCGCCTTCTTTGGCGACGAGGACGAGGCGTTCGAAAAGGTGCGCTCGGGTTTCAAGGCCGATCTCGGCCATCCCTGCTCGCAGAGCGTGGTGAAATGGCGCGAGGCCGGCCTGCTGCGGCCGCTCGACACATCGAAGATCACAGGCTGGAAAGATCTCAATCCCGGAATCATGGCGATGAAGGATCTCGCCACGACCGCGGACGGCAAGGCCTGGTTCATGCCCTGGGACTGGGGCAACACCCAGCTCACCTATAATTCCGAAAAGGTCGACGCAAAGGACGTGCAGTCGCTGAAGGCGTTCGCGGATCCGAAGTTCAAGGGCCGGGTGTCGATCGGCGACAATGTCGACGACGCCTATGCGCTGGCGAGCCTCGCCATCGGCGTCAAGGACTGGACCAAGATGACCGACGACCAGTTCAAACAGGCGTCGGATTTCCTGCGCCAGGTGCATAAGAACGTGCGCTCCTACTGGACCGACACAACGGACGTGGTGCAGCTTTTGAGCGGCGGCGAGGTCGATCTTGCCTGGGCATGGAACGACGCCACCGTGCAATCGGTCGCCGCCGGCGTGCCGATCAAGGCCAAGAAGGACACTAACGAAGGCATTTCGACCTGGGTCTGCGGCTATGTGCTGTTCAAGGACGCGCCCGGCAATGTCGACAAGGCATATGATTATCTGAACGCCGTCAACGATCCCGAAACCGCCAAGGTGCTGGTCAAGGACTGGGGCTATGGCCAGGCCAACGCCAAGGGCATGGCCGGCGTCGATCAGGCCGTGCTGAAGGAAAAAGGCTATGACGACGTGCAGAAATTCGTCGACAAGACGCTGTTCCAGTCGCCGGTGCCGTCGCAGCTCAAGCTCAAGATGATCGCCGAGTTCGAGAAGATCAAAGCTGGATATTGAGCCGGTTCGGCCGCCCGCCCGTCTGCGGAGATGGTGGGCGGGCGGGCTCGCCAAGAGAGGCGAATTCTCATAACCTCGCGGCAGCCTTTCGCGACGGGGGAATTCGCACCATGAAGCCAATGCTACGCCGCCTTGCCCTTGCCGTCGTCTGCGTGATCGGCGCCGGCACCGTCTATGCCTGGGCGGAAGGTGGCGGCGACCTCGTCGTGTTCGACTGGTCCGGCTATGAGGACCCGCTGCTGCACCCCGCCTATGCCGCCAAATACGGCGCCGAGCCGACCTTCGCCTTCTTCGGCGACGAGGACGAGGCCTTCGAAAAGATGCGAGCCGGCTTCAAGGCCGACATCGCGCATCCCTGTTCGCAAAGCGTGGTCAAGTGGCGCGAGGCGGGCATGCTGCAGCCGCTCGACACGTCGAGGATAGCAGGCTGGAAAGACCTCAATCCCGGCATCATGGCGATGAAGGATCTCGCCACCACCGACGACGGCAAAGCGTGGTTCATGCCATTCGACTGGGGCAACACCTCGCTTCTCTACCGCACCGACAAGGTGACGCCGGAGCAGGCGCAATCGCTCAGGATCTTCGCCGACCCGAAGTTCAAGGGCCGCGTCACCATCGGCGACAATGTCGACGACGCCTATGCGCTGGCGAGCCTGGTCATCGGGCTGAAAGACTGGACAGGGATGACCGATGCTCAGTTCCAGGAGGCGTCCGCCTTCCTTCGCGACGTGCACAAGAACATCCGTTTCTATTGGACCGACGACACCGATCTCAACCAGGCCTTCATCGGCAATGAGGTCGATCTCGTCTGGGGCTGGAACGAGACCTATGTGACGCTGAAGGGGCAAGGCCTGCCGATCGCCATGAACCGCGACAGCAAGGAAGGCATCTCGACCTGGGTGTGCGGCTATGTGCTGATGAAGGACGCGCCGGGCAAGCTCGACCAGGCCTATGATTTCCTCAGCGCGGTCAATGCGCCGGGGGTGTCGGACTATATGGTCAAGACCTTCGGCTACGGCCATGGCAACGGTGCCGGCATGGCCGCGGTCGATCACCAGGTGCTGGCCGACCGCGGCTTCGACAATCTCGACAAATTCCTCGACAAGACGCTGTTCCAGCAGCCGGTGCCGCCGGCACTGAAGCAGCGCATGGTCGCCGAGTTCGAGAAGATCAAGGCCGGCTATTGAACAGCGGATCCGCAAGAGCCGATGTCGTCATCATCGGCGCCGGCTTCACCGGGCTGTCGGCCGCGCTCGAGCTGAAAAAGGCCGGCGTCGATTTCGTGCTGCTCGAAGCGCGCGACCGTGTCGGCGGGCGCGTCGAGTCGATGGAGATCGGTTCCGGCGAGCGCATCGACAGTGGCGGGCAGTTCCTGTGCGAGGACATGCCGGAGCTGATGGCGCTTGTCGACGCGCGCGGCAAGACGCTTGTCGAAACCCATGTCGACGGCGCGTTTATCGCCCAGCCGCCAATCTCCGCCGCCGAGGCGAAGCGAACCTATTCTGGTTCGATGGCGATCCGCGATCGGATGAACGCGATCGCGCCGGACGATCCCTCGATTGCCGGGCTGACCGTTGCCGCCTGGCTCGACCGGCAAGACGATGCCGATGCCGCCAAGGCAGCCTTCCGCTCGATGATCGAAGGCCTGTGGTGCCTGACGCTGGAGAAACTGCCGCTCTGGCACCTGATCGACAACGATCGGCGCATCACCAATGAGGTGCCGGAGCTCCAGTATTTCCTGCGCGAGACGATGCAGTCGGTGGCCGAGGACCTGGCCAGCGATCTCGGCGACCGGCTGTGGCTCAACGCGGCCGTTTCATGCATCGAGCATGGACCGCAAGCCGTTCGCATCGTCTCGGCGGCGGGTGTCATTGAAGCGCGGGCGGCACTTGTCGCGGTGCCGCCGGTCATGGCGGCGAAACTGGGCTTCGCACCCGCCCTGCCCGAATCCCTGGCGAAGGCGCTCGGCGTTTGGGAAAGCGGCGCCGTGATCAAGGTGCTAGTGCGCTACCCCGCTGCCTTCTGGCGCCGCCGCGGCTTGAGCGGCATGGTGATGTGGCGCGACCCGCCGGGGCTGTTCGCTTACGATGCCAGTCCGGATGAAGGCCACGCGGCGCTGGTCGTCTTCGTCGGCGGCCCGCTCGCCTTGCGCTGGGGTGAGCTTGGCGAGACGGCACTGCGCGCCGAAGTGACCGGGAAACTGGTGGAAGCCCTCGGTCCCGACGCGGCCGAAATCGCGGGTTTCAGCCAGCGCGACTGGACGCATGACCGCTGGAGCGGCGGCGGCTACAGCGACCTCATCGTCGACGTCGCGGCGACCGATGCCGAACCTGTGCTCCTGGCCGGCGCGCCGCCTGTTCATTTCGCATCGTCGGAGCTGTCGCCGTCATTTCCCGGCTATGTCGAAGGGGCGATCGTTGCCGGTCGCATAGCGGCGCGAAAGATCATCGCGGACCGTCAATCCGCCATCGCCACCAGGGCTTCGGGATCGTAGGCGAGGCGAATCGAAGTGCCGACCGGAATATCGTCGGCGCCGAAATCGTTGGTCTCGGTTACCGACAGCGGCTTTTCCAGGCCGGGGATCTCGACGATCAAATGGGTGATCTCGCCAAAATAGTGGCGTTCGACCACCTTTCCGGCAACCTCGAACTTGGCCGTCGCATTGTCCCACAGGACGCGCAGGCGCTCCGGGCGGATGCCGAGCGTGGCGCCGCCGCCATTGCGCACGAAGGCCTTCGGCTTGTCGGTCTTCACACGGCCGAAGCCCAGCGTGTCGACGACCAGCGAGGCGCCGTTCTCCTCGACGATCTCGGCCTTGACGAAATTCATGCCGCCGAGGAAGTCGGCGACCTGGCGGTTGACCGGCCGCTGGTAGATCTCCTTGGGCGAGGCGACTTGCGCGATCCTGCCGCCGAACATCACGGCGATGCGGTCGGACATGGCCAGCGCCTCATACTGGTCGTGGGTGACCAGCACGAAGGTGATGCCGACGGCCTGCTGCAGGCGGCGCAGCTCGACCTGCATCTGCTCGCGCAGCTTCTTGTCGAGCGCCGACAGTGGCTCGTCGAGCAGCAGCACCTTGGGGCGCATCACCAGCGCGCGGGCAAGCGCGACGCGTTGCCGCTGGCCGCCGGACAGTTCGGTGGCGAGACGCTTGCCGAGACCGGTCAGCGACACCTGCGCCAAGGCTTCCACGACGCGGCGCTTCTCCTCGCCGCCCTGGAGCTTCAGCCGCTTCAGGCCATAGGCGACGTTCTGCTCGACATTGAGATGCGGGAAGATCGCATAGCTCTGGAACACCATGTTGGTCGGTCGGCGATTGGGCGCAATGCCTTCCATCGGCTGGCCGCCGACCGAAATCGAACCGCTCGTCGGGTTGTCGAAGCCGGCGATCATGCGCAACAGCGTGGTCTTGCCGCAGCCGGACGGGCCGAGCAGCGAGAAGAATTCGCCCTCGCGAATGGTCAAGGAGGCATCGTCGAGCGCCTTGAAGGCGCCGTAGCTGCGGGTGACGCGGTTGATCTCGATCATCGTCCGTTCGGACAGGGTTCGTGCCGATGGGGCCTGCTCAGGCATAAAGCCCTCCCTCGTTCTGGGTGCGTCTGGCGGCGCGGCGGCGCAGGATTTCGGCGACGGTCATCAGCAGGAAGGAGGCGACCAGCAGCAGCGTGCCGAGCGCGAGCACGCCCGGCAGTTTCGCCGCGAAGCGCAACTGGCCCCAGATATAGATCGGCAGCGTCGCCTCGGTACCGGTCAGGAAGAAGGCGATGATGAACTCGTCCAGCGAAATGGTGAAGCAGACCAGCAGGCTGGAGATGATTGCCGGCGCCACCATCGGCAGCGTCACCCGCCGGAAGGTGCCGAAGGCGCTCTCGCCGAGGTCGGCCGAGGCCTCCTCGAGGCTGCGATCGAAACCCTCGAAGCCGGAGGTCAGCACCGTCATCGAATAGGGGATGCAGACCAGGACATGGCCGAGCACGACGGTAAACAGAGAGAGGCTCAAGCCGAGCTGCAGCATCACCAGCAGCATCGAGATGGCGACGATGACTTCCGGCAGCACGAGCGGCGCCATGATCAGACCGTTGATGGCCCGCCGGCCGGGATAGCGGTAGCGAGTGATCGAGCGGGCGGCGAGGATGCCGAGAACCGTCGAAAGGACGGACGCCGAGACGCCAACGATCAGGCTGTTCCAGGTGGCGTCGAGCAGCGCCGGCGTGTTGGGCAGGTCCTCGTACCATTTGAGGGTGTAGCCGGTGAGCGGGAATTTCGGCGTGGCCGCCGTGTTGATCGAAAAGATCGGCAGGAAGATCACGGGCAGATAAAGGAAGCCGACATAGAGGAAGGCGTAGGCCGACAGCCAGCCGCCCGGCAGCAGACGTCGCGCCGCGCTCATCGCGCAAGCCTCTGGGCGGCACGGATGACCAGCACCGTGGCGCCGGCCATCAACGTCACGACCAGCATGGTGGTGACGGAAAGGGCGGCGCCCAGCGGCCAGTTCGAGGCCTTGCCGAACTGCGCCTGGATGGCGTTGGCGATCATGACGCCGTCCTTGCCGCCGACGAGCTTGGGGGTGACATAGTCGCCGACCGTCGGGATCATCACGATCAGCGCCGCCGAGATGATGCCTGGCGCCGACAGCGGCAAAGTCACGCGAAGGAACGAACGAAAGGGACCATCGCCGAGATCCGTAGCCGCCTCCACCAGGGTCCGGTCGATCTTCTCCAGCGAGACGAAGATCGGCAGGATGGCGAAGGCCGCCCAGGCGTGGGTCAGCGTGATGATGACGGCGCTCGAATTGTAGAGCAGCGCCGTCGACGGCTCGTTGATGATGCCGAGGCCGATCAGCCCGGAGTTCAAGACGCCGTTATAGCCGAGAATGACCTTCCACGACATCACGCGCAAGAGATAGCTGGTCCAGAACGGGATGGTGATGAGGAACAGCCACAGGCTCTTGTGGCGGCCGCCGTGGAAGGAAATGAAATAGGCGATCGGATAAGCCAGGACGACGGTGAAGAAGCTGACCGTCAGCGAGATATACAGCGAGCGCCACAACAGATCGCGATAGATCGGCTCGGTCAGGGCGACGCGGTAGTTTTCCAGCGTGAAGGTGCGGTCGATGGTCAGATAGTTCTGCGTCCAGAAGGAGTGGGCGATGACCACCAGGATCGGCAGGACCAGGAGGATGAGCGCGTAGAGAAAGGTTGGGCTGATCAGGGCAAAGCCCTGCACGGGTTCGGATTGCAGAAGGGCATTTCGTCTGGCCCGCGTCATGCGCAACGGGGGCGACCCTTCCACCGCCGCCGTCATTGCCAGACTCCGGGGGGCAGGGCTCCGGCTGTGATCTCGGTTGCTGGCCTGGAGCGTCCCGCCATGCGGTATCCCGTTGGACTGGCGCCGGGTGTTTGTTCCCAATTTTGTTTTGGAGCGCGATCGAACGCAAAACCGGTGACCAGTTTTGCTGATCGCGCTCCGAGCTTGCCGGCTTTCTTTCATCATGCCCGCATCCGCGGATTGAAATCAAGCGCTATTTCTGAGATATTGATTGAACGGACATTCAAAATAGTACGGATTATGCCCGAAATTTCCGGCACTGCCGGCCAAATTTCGAAATCCTGAATTCGACGAATGATGTGGAGATGACAATGGCGGCTGCGAGGGACCTGAAGGCGAGCGAAATGGCCGGAGCCGGAGCCGCCGATACCGTCGAGTTGGCCAGGCGCCATCTCGTCCAGCCCTGGCCGTATGCCGGTTCGGTCGGCGCAGAAGCGCGCGCGCTGATCGGCGAAGGCGACGGCATCTACATAACCGACGGCACCGGCAAGCGGTTGATCGACGGGCCGGCCGGCATGTGGTGCGTCAATGTCGGTCATCGGCGCGAGGAACTCGCCAGGGTGATGTACGACCAGGCGATGGCGCTGTCCTACAACACGCCGTGGTACACGATGAACGCGCCTTCGGCGGAACTTGCCGGTCGCATAGCCGGTCACGCGCCTGGCGATCTCAGCCACGTCTTCTACACTACGGGCGGCTCCTCGGCGGTGGAGACGGCGCTGCGCTTCATGCAGTTCTACAACAATGTGCGGGGCCGGCCGGAGAAGAAGCTGATCCTGTCGCGCGGCGGCGCCTATCACGGCTCGACCTATCTGTCGGCCTCGCTCAATGGCCGCCCGCGCGACCGTGACTGGATGGACGGCGCCGACGAGCTGGTGATCAAGCTGTCCTCGCCCGATCCGTTCCGTCGTCCGCAGGGCATGAGCATAGCTGATTTCACCGACTTCCTCGTCGGTCAGTTCCGCGACACCGTCGCGCGAGTCGGTGCTGACCGGATCGGCGCTTTCGTCGGCGAGCCGGTGCAGGCCTCCGGCGGCGTTATCGTGCCGCCGGACGGCTACCTCAAGCGCATCCGCGAGATCTGCCGCGACAACGACATCCTCTATGTCTCCGACGAGGTGGTGACGGGCTTTGGACGGCTGGGCCATGTCTTCGCCTCCGGCGATGTGTTCGGCATCGATCCCGACATGATCACCTTCGCCAAGGGTGTGACGTCAGGCTATTTCCCGCTCGGCGGCGTCATCATATCGGAACGGCTGCTGGAGGAACTGCGCCGGTCGAACCATCCCGACGCGATGTTCGGCCATGGCCTGACCTACACCTCCCATCCGGTCGGCTGCGCAGTGGCGCTCAGGAATCTCGACCTTCTGGAGCAGGGCGTACTTGCCCACACGCAAGCGGTCGCGCCCTACTTCCAGGCGCAGATGAAGACGCTGGAAGAATTGCCGTTGGTCGGCGAGGTGCGCGGGCTGGGATTGATGGGCTGCGTCGAATGTGTCGCCGACCGCGAAAGCAAGGACCCGCTGCAGCTCGACAAGGATGTCGGCAAACGCATCGACGCGCATTGCCACGAGCTCGGCCTGCTGGTGCGGCCGCTGATCAACATGTGCGTGATGTCGCCGCCGCTGGTCATCACGCGCGAGCAGATCGACGACATGGTCGGCATTTTGCGCGAGGGCATTTCGCGCACGATGGATGATCTCAGGAAAGAAGGGGTGTGGCGGGGATGACGTTCTTTCTTCGCCCCGCATAGGACGGGGAGAGGAGCGCTCTCACCGATGGTTTCGCCAATTATCGGCGTCGCCTATCCACGCGACCGCAGCGCGTCGTTCAAGTTCCACATGTCCTTCTCCTCCGGCGCCGTTTCGAGCCCAAGCACGGGGATCTGCCTGCGCAGATGGTCGTGGTGGGTGCGCACTCCGTATTCTAGGTCGGAGAGGTAAAAACCCTCGAAGGCTTCCGACAGCATGGATTCGTTCGACCACACCGAAAGCTGGACATCCTCCGACATGGTGTCGCGGTCGATGCGGAAGGAGAGATAGCGGGCCGCAGCCTGCTCGCGGCTTTCGTCGCGATTGCGGTAAATGGCGCCGCGCAGCAGGGTCTCACCCGTCGACAGCGGGAACTCCTGATAGAACTGCACCGATTCCGGCATCACCGAGAGGACGGCATTGGGGAAGATGCCATAATAGACCCAGGCCTTCTTCAGATAGTCCGGCAGATGCGCCGGCTCCGGCGCGATCTTGACGTAGTTCCTTACGCTCCAGCGACGGCCGGCATGCGGGTTGTAGCTGGCGAAGGAGCGCGACACGCCGTTGACGAAGGGTTCGTCGAAATAGGTCGCGCCATAGAGGTCCTGCAGAGCCGGGTGCGCCATGGCGACGTGATAGCCCTCATTGTCGACGTCGCGCACCGACTTCCAGTTGACCGGAGTTTTCTGGGTCCAGATGCCCCAGGAGGGCACCATGTCGGCGGCCTTGTAGTGCGAGAATTCGGGCTCGATCGGCTTCATCAGCTCGGCGACGGACGGCTGCGGGCCGCCAGCGCGGAAGCGGATGAAGATGAAGCCCATCCAGACCTCCAGATCGAGCGGCATCAGGCCGAACTCGGTCTTGTCGAGATCGGGAAAGGAACGCGGGCGGGCAGCGCCGCGCAACGTGCCATCGAGATTGTAGACCCAGCCGTGGAACGGGCACACAAGCGCGTTCTTGCAGTTGCCCTGGCTGTCGGCGACGACACGGCTGCCGCGATGGCGGCACATATTGTTGAAACCGCGCACGACGCCGTCCTTGCCGCGCACGATCAGAGCGCGTTCGCCGACGACGTCCATGGCCAGGTAGTCGCCTGCGTCAGGGATGTCGCTGACATGTCCGGCGATTTGCCAATGGTTGCGGAAAACGTGCTCCTTCTCGAGTTCGAGGAGGGCATCGGAATGGTAGCTCCAGCCAGGCAGTCCCCGCCGGTCCCAATCGTTGGGAATGGCCACGTCACGGAGATGCGGGTTCATAAAACGTCTCTTCTTTTTATTGAATATCCGTTCAATATAATCATATTTTTCATTGAAATGCAATGGCTTGTGGAAACAAGCATATTTTCGAAAGAAAATTGGCGCGCCGATTTCAATCCAATCCGATGTGACGGCTGGCCCCGAAAACCCCGGAGAATCCGGGCGTTAGCCCGGGTTTCAAAGCTTGGTTCCGGCAGGGTTTCGAAGCAAATCCTGCCACGGCGGAAGCCGAGGCAAAAGGCGTCGCCGCGCGTCTTGCCCGCTTGCCGATCCGCCGAGCCGAGATCGGCAAGCGGGCGCGTGATGCCCAGTTGGTGGGGGCTGCCGCGGGTGCCGTTTCAAGGCGGTTACAATATCAGATTCACGCCAGCTTTCCGCTGATACAGAGCGCGACTAAGTTCGTTTTATCAAAAAAGAAAGTCAGCGAAAGGGATGATGATGCATGCGAAAGTTCAGATTGCCAGCAACGACCGCCGGTCCCAGGCTCCGGAGCGCGTTGGCCGCCGCCCGAAGCTGGCGTTGCGCCAGCGCGCCAGCGACCACCCCATGGCGATGTTCATGGCGCTGGCTGCTTGCGCCTTCGCCGGCATGGCGTTCGCGCCGACGGTCGGCCCGGCCTTTGCTTCGCTCAATCCACCGGCCAACGTCGTCGGCGGCGCAATGACCACCACCAGAACCGCACGCCTGCCGATGTCGATGGTCGACTTTGCCTGCAAGGGTCAGGCCTGGGGCGCCGAGAGCGTCGATTGCCTGCGGGCCATAGCCGAGCAGTCCGGAGCCCACAAAGCCCGTGCGGTCCGGATGATCGCCAATGCCGCGCCGCTGACCAATACGCCGAATATTTTCTGAGTTCGACTGAAACATGGTTCCGAAGCGGCTCCGCTTTGGAACGTGCCGCGGCGCTCCCCGAGCGCGTCCAGCGCTCCCTTCGGCTCCCGCCGCATGTCGGCCGGGGGCTTTTTTTAACCGGTTGGTACGGTCTATCCCTTCGAAACCACCTGGTCGGCAATGGCGGAAAGCACGCTGCGCACATCCAGCGTGCTGAACGGTTTCTCCAGGATCTGCGGACGCTGCAAGGGCGGCAGCGCCTCGATTTCGGCCTTGGCGCCGATCAGGTCGCCAGTGACCAGCACGAAACGCCGCGCCAGTTCCGGTCTTTCGGCAAGCAACTCTCGATAGATGGTCATGCCGCTTGTTCCAGGCATGCGCAGGTCCGAAAAGACGATGTCGGGCGGCATGTGGCCAGCCAATATGGCTGTGGCCGTGTCCCAGAGGGGCGCGATCCGTGACTTGATGCCCATCAGTTCGAGTATGTCGGAGAGCGAACCGGCGACGTCGGGCTCGTCATCGATGATCAAGGCGTGGCGCAGCCCGCTCGATCGCGGCTGGCCCTCGCCGGCGATGGCGACGCCGGCTACAATGGCCGGCAGCTGGACGACGAAACGGGCGCCACTTGGCAGCACTTCCTCGAACCAGACATTGCCATTGTGCCGCTCGATGATCGATTTCGAGATCGACAGGCCGATGCCGGTTCCGACGCCGACCGGCTTGGTGGTGAAATAGGATTCGAAGATGCGGGACCGGATCGCTTCCGGTACGCCAGGCCCATTGTCCTCGACCGAGAAACCGGGATCGCCGCGCTCGCTGCGGAAGGTCCGCACCTTGATCAGCCGGTCGCCGCCTATGCCTGCCAGCGCATGCTGGCTGTTGATGAGGAAATTGGCGGCCACCTGGGTGACGTGATCGGCGTCGGCCATGGCCAGCAACGGGCCAGGCGCGAAATCGGTGTCGATGATGATCCCGCTCGAGCGCGCGCCGTAGGCGGTCACCTCGAGCGCCGCGCGGATCACCTGGTTAAGGTCCGTCTCGGCCCGCTCGGTCGGATGCAGCCGGACCATCGACAGGAAGCTCTTGACGATACGGCCGCAGCGCTCGGCGGCGGCGCGAACTTTCTCGGCGCGAACCTTGGTCTGCGGATCGGAGGCGAATTCGTGCAGCAGCGTCGACTGGGCGACAACCACGGCCAGCGGGTTGTTGAGCTCATGCGAGACGCCCGCAAGCAGCGAACCCATCGCCGCCATCTTCTCGTTCTGGTGCAACTTCTCGCGCTGCCGATTGATCTCCTCCTCGGCGCGCAGCTTGTCGCGCAGGTCGCGGATGGAGCCGAAGATCAGGCGGCGGTCGGCGACTCGCATCTCGGTCGCCGTCAGTTCGATGGGGAAAATCTCGCCGGCGGCGTTCTGGGTCACCGTCTCGAGCCGCTGTCCGACCATTGGCGCGCCGCGGCCGGACATGTATTCGGCCCCCGACGCATAGCCCTTACGGTAATAGATCGGCACGATGGTGTCGAGCAGGTCCTTGCCGAGGATATCGCTGCGCAGGAAGCCGAACATCTTCTCGGCGGCCGGATTGAATTCGACGATCGAGCCGGTCTCGTCGATGACGAGGATGGCATCGAGCGAGGCTTGCAGCATGGTGCGGCGGATGACCTCGCTGGCGTGGGCGTCGGAGGGCGAGCGTTCGATCGCGTCGCCGATGGCCAGCGCGATGATGTGCAGCGTCGCTTCTTCCTCGTCGGTCCATTCGCGCTCCTCGATGCAGTCATTGACCGCCAGCGTCCCCCATAGGTGGCCATGCGCGAACACGGACACCGACAGGAACGATTTAATGCTCTGTTTTTCGAAATCGGCTCTCAGGAAGCCGTCCAGGTCGCGCGTATGGCCGGCGAAAATCTTGCCCTGCCGTTCATCCTCCTGCAGCCGTTCCAGCAGCGGATCGGCGTTGATGATCGACTGCACGATCACCGTCGGCGAGGCCAACTCGCCACCGAGCACGGGATCGATCCAGTAGGCGGCCACCGACTGGGCAAATCCCTGACCGGGCAGTTCGCGCAGGCGGAACAGGATGCCGCGCTGGCAGTCCATTGCGCGGCAAAGCGTTTCCAGTATGGCTTCCATCTCGCGCTGCCAGTCGCCGGCCTCGCGCAGCCGCCGCACCACGCGCACGGCCGCCATCGCCGCGCCTTGCCGGCCGTCTTGCATGTCCGTGCCTGCTGCTTCAGCGGTCATTTTCAGCCATTGTTGCGGTGCCAAGCGGATTTCATGCGCCGCGTTTCAAATCCTTGCTTTTATGCCTTGTCCCAAATCCAAGAGCGTTTTTGGGGCGACAAGTATTGCGACGGGTCCGTCCACAGACCAGCACAGGCGCGGGAGCAATCCCCGCGCCCACTTAGTGGCCGTCGCCGGCCGGCAGCGAGAAGATATAGCCTTCGCCGCGCACCGTACGCAGGAATTTCGGGCTGGCCGGATCCGTTTCTATCTTCTTGCGCAGGCGCATGATGCGAATGTCGACCGCGCGCGAGGATTCCGGATCTTCGGTGAGGCCGATCGCTTCGGAAATGGCAGCACGTGTCAGCAGCCGGTTGGCGCGGGTCAGGAAAACCTCCAGCACGTCGAACTCGCTCTTGGCCATGTCGATCACCGCGCCGTTGGCGCCGGTGACCAGCCTGCCGTCGAGATCAGCCTGGAAGGAGCCGAAAGCGACAGAGCGGCGGGGATCGCTCGCCTTTTGGCCGTGCATCGGCGCGTGCTGCGGAACCCGGCGCAGCACGCTGCGGACCCTGGCCAGCACCTCGCGCAGCTCGTAGGGTTTGACGATGTAGTCGTCGGCGCCGAGCTCAAGTCCGACGATGCGATCAAGCGCGGTGCCGGCGGCGGTGGCATAGATGATGCCGATCGGCAGTCTCGAGCGCAACCAGCGGCCGAGCGATAGCCCATCCTCACCCGGCATGGCGATGTCGAGGATGGCGAGGTGGAATGATTGCGTTTCGACCAGGCTGCGCGCGGCGGCCGCGGTTTCGGCGGTCGCCACGTCATAGCCGGCGGCGCCGAGATATTCGGCGACCGCCTCTCTTAGATCGGGCTCATCCTCGACAATTAAAATTCTTGCCCGCACGATGCGCTCGCTCCCACTTTCGGTGGAAAGTAGATTGGGTATAAACATGATGTCCAGCACTCATATCGGGTTGCCAGGAAATGGTTGGAAAACATGGCTGCACGCGCCGTTATCGGGCTTATCTGCGTCGCCGACGTGGTGGCGACCGAACTCGCCGATCACCTTGAGCGGCGAGGCCACGACGTGCGTCAGGCGCGCCAGCCCTGGGAAGCGGAATCTATGCTGGCGGGAAAGGGCGTCGACGTCGTCGTCGTCGGTGACAGCCTCAGCCAGGCGGAGGGACGTGATCTGCTCAGGCGTTATGGCAGCCAAGGCGGGGGCGGTGAAGGCGGACCGGATTTCATCCTGATCTGCCGGCCGTGCGACCTCGTCGACAAGGTGCTGGCGCTCGAGCTCGGTGCGGCCGACGTCATCGAAAGTCCGCTCAATGTCAGGGAACTCGCCGCCCGCGTCGGCGGCCTGCTGACGCGGCGGGGCAGGGCCGCCCAGGAACTGATCGTGTTGGAGAACGCGACCGTCGATTTGAGGTCGGCCATCGTCATGCACCGCTCGGGCACGGAGGAGCAGCTTTCGCCCGGCCAGGTGGCGCTGCTTCGGCTGTTCCTGGCCAGTCCCCGCAAGGTGCTGACGCGCGACGACATAATCGCGGCGGCGCCGGCCGAGAATGTCGACGCTTTCGACCGCTCGATCGATTCGCGCATCGTGCGGCTGCGCCGCAAGCTCGATACGGAAGCCATCATCACCATACGCGGCGCCGGCTACCGTTTCGATCCGCCGGCGCAATTCGCCGATTGACGGCTGGGCGCTCACGCAATTCCTCTGGTTGAGCATCGGATTTCCAAACCGGTTTTCACCTCGGGCCCGATTGCCCTGCGCTCAGCGCACCACCAGTAGCGATGGCCCCGGCGGCATGTCGCTGCCTGCCGCGAACTCGCCTGCATGCGCGCGCTCTTTCAAGAGCACGGTGGCGAGCCCGGCAAAGCCGAGCAGGCCCTGTGCGTAGAGCAGTGCCGAAAGCACCGAAGCTGCAAGTTTCGTTTTCATTGCGTCAATCCCCAGTAAATCATGTTGCGGCAGCTTGTTTTCCGAAGACCAACGCCCGTCTTGGGTGGGCGCGTGACGCCTCGGCATACTTCAGGAACTCCCGAAGTGCCCGCGCCGTCTACGGAGCCCCCCGTCACGGCGCGGGCCTTCGGTCCTCTCAGCAGCAAGTTGCCGGAGGGGCCGCGCAATGCCAGCAGCCGAAGGCCAACCCGCCAGTGGGCCTTGAGCCGGACGATGCGCAGGCTGGAACAATCCAGACCGTGGCACAAAACAGGACGGTATAGAGGGTTGAGATCTCACTCGAACTCATCGCCGCGAGGCTGGCCATGGAACCGTCGGCAACCGTGCCGGCGCCGTTAATGGCTGCTGCTGCGATGCTGATCCCGAGAAACCAGGACCGCATGTTCGTTTTCGTTCCCGTGGTCGTTGCCGTCTGCTTTCGTTACGTCAACTCTGCCGGCGGCCTGTATCCGCTTCATGCCGCCGAAAATGCGCTTTGTTGCAGATTCTGTTTCGAAATAGGGCTCCAACCTTTCAAGTCTGGCCAATCCGAACTTTCGTTTCGGGCTGGATACCTATGTGCCTACTCCTGTCCAGGGTGACAGCGTCAATGTCCGCCATTTGGGAACTTTGGCCCGTTAACCAGAGGAAACATATTCGAAACACAAACGAGCATTTCACGAAATCTCTCCGAAACATGATGCATCGATAAGCCGCTCATCGAATTTGGGGCCGGCCAGCCCGGCAGAGAGAGGGACATCATGCATACTGCTATTTCCGCCAAGCTCATCAACATCACCGCCGCTGCCCTGACGGGTGCGGCGCTTCTGTTCGGCGCCGGCACGGGTACCGCGCATGCCGCCAACAAGATCGTGGCGCGCGTCTCGCTTTCGCAACAGGTCATGGAAGTCTCGGTCGACGGCCGCCCGGCCTTCGCCTGGAAGGTTTCCACCGGCGACAGGGCGCATGTGACGCCGACCGGCTCGTTCAAGCCGACGCGCATGCATGAAATGTGGTATTCGAAGAAGTACGACAACGCGCCGATGCCGCATTCGGTGTTCTTCAGCGGCGGCTATGCGGTGCACGCCACCTATGCCATCAAGCGGCTTGGCCGGCCGGCCTCGCATGGTTGCGTGCGGCTGCATCCCGACAATGCCGCCGATTTCTACCAGCTCGTCGAAACCTTCGGGCCGGCCAACACCAGCATCGTCATCGTCAAGTAGCTGGCTGGCAACGGATCGGCACAGCAGCCATATCCGTTCAGGGCTCCCGCCGGAACATTTTCCCGCGGTAATCGAGCACAGCCAAAAAAGAGGCCGGGACGTTTCCGGCCTCTTTTTTGTTAGTTTTTGTTAGTTCGGCAATGCCGTTTCCATCAGCTCGGCAATGCCGGCATCAATTTGGGATCCGGCTTCTCGGCCAGCTGGGGCAAGTCCTTGCTGGCAATGAAGGTATAGAACATGGGCACGACGAAGAGCGTGAACATGGTGCCTACCAGGATGCCGGTGAAGATGACCAGGCCCATCGAATAACGGGCCGCGGCGCCGGCGCCGCTGGACGTGATCAGCGGCACCACGCCAAGCGCCATCGCCGCCGTCGTCATCAGGATCGGCCGCAGCCGCACCTTGGCCGAAGCGATGATGGCGTCGCGCCGCCGCATACCGTGGATCTCGCGCTGCTGGTTGGCGAACTCGACCAGCAGGATGCCGTGCTTGGTGATCAGGCCGATCAGCGTGATCAGTCCGACCTGCGTGTAGATGTTGAGTGTGCCGAGGCCCAGATTGAGCGGCACGATGGCGCCGAAGATCGACAGCGGCACCGCCATCATGATGATCAGCGGATCACGGAAGCTTTCGAACTGCGCCGCCAGCACCAGATAGATGACGATGACGGCCGCACCGAAAGCGATCAGGATCGTATTGCCCTGTTCCTTCTCCTGCCTGGACTGGCCCGAATAGTCGATGAAGAAGGTGTCGGGCAGGTTCTCCCTGGCGATGTCCTCGAGGACTTTCAATCCATCGCCCGTGGTGACGCCGGGCAGCGGCAGCGCCGAGATCGTGGACGAATTCAGCTGGTTGAACTGCTCGATGGCGGCCGGCGACGCATTGGTCGAGATCTTCACCACCGCCGACAGCGGCACCATCTCGCCCGTTACGCTGCGCACGAAGTACTCGCCGAGTTTTTCGGGATTGTCGCGGAATTCTTTCCGCACCTGCGGGATGATGTCGTAGCTGTTGGAGTCGCGGTCGAACTGCGCCACTTCGGCGCCGCCGACCAGCAGCGTCAGCGTCCGGCCGATATCGGCGATCGGCAGGTTCAGCGCCGCGGCGCGGTCGCGATCGATGGTCACCGTCACCTGCGGCGCGTCATAGGCCATCGAATTCTGCACGACGATGAAGCGGCCGGAGGCCTGTGCCTTGTTCTTGATCTTCTCGGCCACGTCGTACACTTCCGAGGAGTCGCCGGTCGATCGCACCACCAGGGCGATGGGCAGGCCGCCGCCGGAGCCCGGCAGCGTCGGTGGCGCAAAGACGAAGGCCTGGACGCCCGCCACCTTGGCGAGACGGGCTGTGATGTCGGCCTGCAGCTCCTTCGAGTTGCGCTTGCGCTCCGCCCAGTCCTTGAAGGCGAAACCGACGAACGCACTGTTCGTCGTACCGCCGAACGCGACGGCCGAGAACTGCGCCCGCGTTTCGGGAATATCCTTCACCAGACCGAGCATCTGGTTGACGTAAGTCTCGGTGTAGTCGGATGTCGCGTAACGCGGCGCCGTTACAAGCGAGAGCAGGAAGCCCTGGTCCTCTTCCGGCGCCAGTTCGGTCGAGGTCTTGGTGAACATGAAGCCGGTCACCCCGACAAGCGCCAGCACGATGATCAGCGTCAGCGGGCGATAGTTGAGCGACCCGGTGACGGCCCGCTCATAGACGTGCTCGACCCGCGCGAAAGTGCCGTCGACAATGCGCTGGAAACGGCCTGGCGTGCCGGACTTCAGCAGGCGCGCCGACATCATTGGCGTGATGGTGATGGCGATCACGCCCGACAGCACCACCGAGCCCGCGAGCGTGACGGCGAATTCGCGGAACAGCGCGCCGGTCAGGCCGCCGGTGAAGGCCAATGGCGCGAACACCGCGGCCAGCGTCATGGTCATGGCAACGATGGCGGTGGCGATCTCGCGCATGCCGTTGAAGGCCGCCTGCATCGGCGACATGTGGTCCTCTTCCATGTGGCGGTGGATATTCTCCACCACCACGATGGCGTCGTCGACGACGAGGCCGATCGCCAGAACCATGGCGAGCAGCGACAGAAGGTTGATCGAATAGCCCACCGCGAACAACAGGAAACAGACGCCGATCAGCGACAGCGGGATGGTGACGATGGGCATCATCACCGAACGGAAAGAGCCAAGGAACAGAAGGATGACGACGACGACGATGGCAACAGCCTCGCCGATGGTCTTGAACACTTCGTCGATCGAGGCGCTGATCTGCCCGGTCGCGTCGTAGACGATCTCGATCGTCATGCCTTTCGGCAACGTCTCCTGAATTTGAGGCACCAGCTTGGTGAGCGCCGCCGCCGTGGTCAGAGGATTGGCAGCCGGGGTCGGGAAGATGGCGAGGAAGGTGCCTGGCTTGCCGTTGAAGGAAACCCTGGTGTCGGTGTTCTCGGCGCCCAGTTCGACGCGGGCGACATCGCGCAGCCGCACCACATTGCCGTCGGTCGAGCGCAGCGGCAGCTCGGCGAAGGCTTCCGGGGTCTGCAGCGTCGAGCGCACGGTGATCGAGGAGACGACATATTCGTTCTCGGTGCTGCCGGGCGCCGACAGGAAGTTGGAGTTGTTGATCGCCGTCAGCACTTCCGATGCCGTCACGCCGCGCGCGGCGAGCCTGACCGGATCGATCCAGACGCGCATCGAATATTCCTGGGCACCGAAGATCTGCACGTCGGCGACGCCTTCGACCGTCGACATGCGAGGCCTGATGACGCGTTCGATATACTCGGTCAGCTGCTCCTTGGTCATGTTCGGGTTCTGCATCGAGATGTACATCATCGCGAATTGCTGGCCCGTGCCCTTGACGATGACGGGATCCTTGGAGGCGTCCGGCAAGGTGCCGCGCACGCCCTGGACCTTGGACAGCACTTCGGTCAGCGCGACGTCCGGGTTGGAGCCGAGCCTCATCTGCACCGTCACGGTGCTGGAGGACGGTCGGCTCGACGACGTGACGTAATCGATGTTCTCGGTCGAGGCGACGGCCCGCGCGATCGGAGCGGAAATGAAGCCCTGGATCAGGTCGGCGCTGGCGCCCGGATAGGCCGTCGTGATGGTGATCGCGGTTTCGTCAACCTTCGGATACTGGCGGATCGACAGGCTGAATATGCCCTGGAAACCCAGGAGCAGGATCATGCATGCAAGGACCGTGGAGAGGACGGGCCGGCGAATGAAGAGATCGGAAACGCTCATTGCTGGTCGGCCTGCTTGTTCGCCGATTTGGTTGGGTCGATGGTGTTGTCGACGTTGACGGACATGCCGTTGAAGAGGCGATTCTGACCTGCCGTGACAACCTCATCGCCCGCCTTGAGGCCCTCGACGATCTCGACCATGCCCTCGATGCGGCGGCCGGGCTTAACGAATACCTGCGACAGAACCAGGGCAGGCTGCTCGCCCCCTGCGGTCGGCTTGGCCTGATCGGCGGCGGCCTTGTCCGCTGGTTTTGCCGCATCGGCGGCAGGCTTCGCGGCTTCGGCCGGTTTGGCATCGGCCGCGGACTTGGCGTCCGCCGGCTTGTCGGTCGCCGCCGCGGCGGGGTTTGTCTCCGGCTTGGTCGGCTGCGCCTCGGCGGGCTTTGCCGGGTGCACCACGAATATGTAGTCGCCATAGAGGCTGGTGGTCAGCGCCGTCTGCGGCAGCGCCAGCACATTCTGCTCCTCGGGCAGTTCGACACGCACTTGCACGAACTGGCCGGGGGTCAGCTTGCCTTCGGGATTGGCGACTTCCGCCCGGATGTTCACCAGCCGGCTGGACGGGTCGATCTTGGGATCGATACCGCGAATGGTCCCGGCAAAAGGCATGTCGCCGCCGCTGAGGCCCAGCCGAACCGTCTGCCCGATTTTGAGCAGCGGCAGTTGCTGTTCGGGAACCGTGAAGTCGACCCGCATCGTGTCGAGATCCTGCAGCGTCACCACGGCGGTGCCGGGCGCCAGATATTGGCCTAGATCGATCTTCGGGATGCCGACGGTTCCAGCAAAGGGCGCCGTCAGCTGCTTCTGGTCGAGCACTGCCTGAAGCCTGTTGACCTGGGATGCCGAGGCGGACGCGGCCGCACGTGCGGTGTCCAAGGTCGAGTCCGAGCCGACACCGCGCTTGGTCAGTTCGAGTGCACGGGTCAGCGATGTCTGATCGAGCGCCGCCTGCGCCTTCTGTGCCGCGAGATCGGCACGCTCTACGGCGTCGTCGAGCTGCAGCAGCACCGCATTGGCCGCCACTTTCTCGTTGGCATGGAAGGGGATCTCCTTGACGATGCCGGCGGTCTCAACCGTCAGGTCGACACCGCGCACGGCGCGGACCGTGCCGATCGCCTCGATGCCCGGCGTCCAGTTCGACGGCTTGACGATAGTTGTCGACACGGTTGCCGCTGGCGGCTTCATCGTGGCGAAATACTGCTTGATGCCGTTGTCACGCAGGAAATTGAACCCGACGATGCCGCCGACCACGATGACGAGCACGGCCAACACAACAATGATGATAACGAAACGGAGTATGCGCTTGAACAAGGAAGTCCCCTCAGTCGAAATCCGGCGCGAAGCGCGGATATCGGGACACATATCGACTGCGGGCCCCGATTTCAAATGACCGCGGTCTTACTGTACCGTCTGGACGGTCTTGTCAATTGGGCCTAAGCTTGCGATGGGAGGCGCCATGAAAGCCCAACGAACGAACTCGCGCGAGAGGATTCTCGCTGCGGCGGCGGACGTCGCACGGGAATCCGGCCCCGGTAGCCTGTCCCTGGATGCCGTCGCCAGCCGCGCCGGCGTATCGAAGGGCGGACTGCTCTACAATTTCCCGACCAAGGCCAAATTGATGCAGGGCCTGGTCGAAGGCTATCTGCGCGAGTTCGAGCAGGCGCTGGAGACCGCCAGCAGCAACGACAATGGCGCAAATCCGCTCGCCGTCTACATCAGGCTTTCGGCCAAGGATTGCGAGGACAAGCAGCCATCGGCGTCGTGGATATTTTCGGCGATCGCCGAGGATCCGGACTTCATGTCGCCGATAAAGACGTTCAAGCGACAACTCTTCCAACGACTGAAGAGCGAGACGCCGGATCTCAAGTCCCTGCTGGTCTGCTATCTCGCCATCGAGGGCCTGCGCAGCATGAATCTGTTCGACGCGGATGTGCTTTCCCCAGACGAGCGGCAATTGCTGGTGTCGTCGCTGCTGGAAATCGCCGGATCGCCCGATGTCGGTCCTGCCCGGGCCAAGCGACCCTGACGGACCATCAGGGCCATTTGACCTATGGCTAGGGCGCCGCGGCCGAACTCGTCGCCATGGTGACCATCGGCATGGCCGACAGGCTCGGCCTGCCGGTGTCGACGACCCATGTGCTGTCGTCCGGCATCGCCGGAACCATGGCCGCCAATGGCTCGGGCCTGCAATGGTCGACGGTGCGCAACCTGCTGCTGGCCTGGGTGCTGACGCTGCCGTGCTCGATCACGCTGGCCTTCGTGCTGTTCATCATCTTTCACCAGGTGTTCTGAGCCGGGGCAGGCACTTTCAGAAAAAAAGGCAGGCCGGTCGCCGGCGCTGCTTTTTCTCTTTGCGCGAGGCTCTGTCATTGTCATGCTGCGACGCACAATTATATCGTCATCTTCCCTCCCACTTCTCGCGAGATCGCCATGGCTTCCCTGTCTTCGAAAAACGCCCTCGTCACCGGCTCGACCAGCGGCATCGGCCTGGCTATCGCCCGCGCCTTCGCCGCCGAAGGCGCCAATCTCACCATCAACGGCCTGGGCGACGCCACGGCGATCGAGCAGGAGCGCGCCGGCATCGAGAAGGATTTCGGTGTCAAATGCCGCTACTCCGACGCCAACATGATGGACGGCGCGGCGGTCAGCGCCATGGTGCATGAGGCGGAAGAGGCGTTCGGCAGCCTCGACATCCTGGTCAACAATGCCGGGATCCAGCATGTCGCGCCGATCGAGGAATTCCCGGACGACAAATGGGAAGCGATCATCCGCATCAACCTGGTGTCGGCCTTCTACGCGATAAAAGCGGCGCTGCCCGGCATGAAGAGCCGCAAATGGGGCCGCATCATCAACACGGCTTCGGCGCATGCGCTCGTCGCCTCGCCGTTCAAATCCGCCTATGTCTCGGCCAAGCACGGCATATCAGGCCTGACCAAGACGGTGGCGCTGGAAGTCGCGCAGGACGGCATCACCGTCAACGCGATCGCGCCCGGCTATGTCTGGACGCCGCTGGTCGAGAAGCAGATCCCCGACACGATGCAGGCGCGCGGCATGACCGAGGAACAGGTCAAGCGCGATGTGCTTCTGGCCGCACAGCCGACAAAGGAATTCGTCACCGTCGAGGACCTTGCCGCCCTGGCGCTGTTCCTGTGCTCGGATTCAGCCAGGCAGATCACCGGCACGACCTTGCCGATGGACGGCGGCTGGACGGCACAATAGAGCCAGGCGAGGCGTTCTGTTCCTCGCTGATGCTGCAAGAGGCACAGCCCTTGGCGTCGGGACGCGCAAGCGCGTCTTGAGCCCGAACTTTTCCGGGCCCGAATGCGTCGAACCGTCGCGAGCCGTTTGGTTGTCGGATTTGCCGGTTTTCCCACCTTGCTCGTGATGCTGGAAAGGGTACAAAAGTGCTACGAATCTGGACATTAGTCTTGACAGAAATACAGATGTTCAATACCCGTCAGGTGATTGAATAGCAGCATTACGGGAGGAATGAGCGGTATGGCTTCCAATGTTTCGTTGACGGGCCTTGCCCGTGATCTCGAGGTGCGGGCCAAGTCGGGCAAGCCAATCCGCATCGGGCTGATCGGTTCGGGCGAGATGGGAACCGACATCGTCACCCGCGTCGCCCATATGTCCGGCATCGAGATCGGCGCCATTTCCGAGCTGAACCTGCCCGCCGCCAGCAAGGCCGTGGACATCGCCTTCCAGGAAACCGGGCATGCGCACGAAGTGTCGAACGCCTCGGCGATGACGGCCGCCATGGAGGCCGGCAAGGTGGCGGTCACCAACGACGCCAGCCTGGTCATCAACAATGACCTGATCGACGTCGTCATCGACGCCACCGGCGTTCCCGCCGTCGGCGCCGAGATCGGCTTGCGCGCCATGGAGCACGGCAAGCACCTGGTGATGATGAATGTCGAGGCCGACGTCACCATCGGCGCCTATCTCAAGAGCGAGGCCGACCGGCTCGGCGTCACCTATTCGCTGGGCGCCGGCGACGAGCCGTCTTCCTGCATGGAGCTTATCGAATTCGTCTCGGCGATGGGCCATCCGATCGTCGCCGCCGGCAAGGGCAAGAACAATCCGCTCAACATCGACGCCACGCCGCCCGACTATGAGGAAGAGGCCCAGCGCCGGCACATGAACGTACGCATGCTGGTCGAGTTCGTCGACGGCTCCAAGACCATGGTCGAGATGGCGGCGATCGCCAACGCCACCGGGCTGGTGCCCGACAAGGCCGGCATGCATGGTCCGGCCGCGACGCTCGGCGAGTTGTCCAAGGTGCTGGTGCCGCAGAAGGACGGCGGCGTGCTGTCGAAGGTCGGCGTCGTCGACTATTCGATCGGCAAGGGCGTCGCGCCCGGCGTGTTCGTCGTCGCCGACATGTCGCATCCGCGCATTTCGGAGCGCATGGAAGATTTGAAGATGGGCAAGGGGCCGTACTTCACCTTCCATCGGCCCTACCATTTGACCTCGCTCGAAGTGCCGCTGACCTGCGCCCGCGTCGTGCTCTACGGCAAGGCCGACATGGTGCCGCTGGCAAAGCCGGTGGCCGAAGTCGCAGCCGTGGCCAAGAAGGACATGAAGCCGGGCGAGAAGCTCGACGCGATCGGCGAATATTGCTACCGCGCCTGGATCATGACGGCGCCGGAAGCGCATGCCGCCAGGGCCATTCCTTGCGGCCTGCTGCAGGGCGGTTCGGTGACGGCGCCGATCAACAAGGGCGAGCTCATCACCTACGCCAATGCCGCCCCGGCCCCGGGTTCCAAGATCGCCGAACTGCGCGCACGCCAGGACAAGCTCGTCTACGGAACCGTGGAGGCGTGATCATGGCTGCAGCCAGCAAAGCCGTCGCGGACAGCCGCGCCAACCTGCCCTTCGTCTATCGCCAATACAGCGCCGAGCAGCTCAGAGAGGTGCTCTACAAGATGTACCTCATCCGCCGCTTCGAAGAGGGCGCGGAGGAGAGCTATACGCGCGGCCTCATCCACGGCACCATGCATCTGTCGATCGGGCAGGAAGCCAGCGCCATGGGCATCTGCATGCCGCTCGGCGAGGATGACCAGATCACCTCGACGCATCGCGGCCACGGCCACTGCATCGCCAAGGGCGCCGAGGTCAAGCGCATGTTCGCCGAGTTCTTCGGCAAGACCACGGGCTATTGCAAGGGTCGCGGCGGTTCGATGCATATCGCCGATGTCGCCAAGGGCAATCTGGGCGCCAACGGTATTGTCGGCGGTGGCATTCCGATCGCCGTCGGGGCGGCGCTCTCCTCCAAGATGATGAAGACCGGCAAGGTCGTGGTCTCCTTCTTCGGCGACGGCGCCAACAATGAGGGCGCCTTCCACGAGGCGCTGAACATGGCTGCGATCTGGAAGCTGCCGGTGATTTTCGTATGCGAGAACAATGGCTACGGCATGTCGACGTCGACGGCCCGCTCGACCGCGGTCAAGAACATCGCCGAGCGCGCCGCCGCCTATTCGATGCCCGGCGTCATCGTCAACGGCAACATTTTTTCGGAGGTGGCCGAGGCGTCCTACAGGGCCGTCGAGCGCGCCCGCGCGGGCGAGGGGCCGACGCTGATCGAGTCCAAGACCTACCGCCATCGCGGCCATTCCAAGAGCGACCGCAACCGCTATCGCACCAAGGAGGAGATCGAGGACTGGATGTCGAACCGCGATCCGATCACCCTGTTCGAAAGCGAACTGCGCGACTTCGGCTTCATCGACGAGAAGGGCATCGAGGCCATTCGCGACGCGGTGGCCAAGGAAATCGCCGACGGCATCGAGTTCGCCAAGGCAAGCCCCTCGCCTGATGTCAGCGAGACCGGAAATTACGTCTATACGGAGCAGGCGTGATGGACGCGATGGTGCGTGAACTGAGCTACGCCCAGGCGATCCAGGAAGCCATGGCGATCGCCATGGACATGGACGAACGCGTCTTCCTGATGGGCGAGGATATCGGCGTCTATGGCGGCGCCTTCCAGGTGACCGGCGATCTGGTCGAGCGCTACGGCGCGGACCGGGTGATGGATACGCCGATCTCGGAACTGGGCGGCGCGGGTGTCGCGGTGGGTGCGGCGCTTACCGGGATGCGGCCGATCTTCGAGTTCCAGTTCTCCGACTTTGCCACGCTCGCCATGGAGCAGATCGTCAACCAGGCGGCCAAGATGCGCTTCATGCTGGGCGGTGAGGTTTCCGTTCCCGTGGTGATGCGCTTTCCCGCCGGTTCCGGCACCGGTGCCGCCGCGCAGCACAGCCAGAGCCTCGAGGCCTGGCTCGGCCATGTGCCGGGCCTGAAGGTCATCCAGCCGGCGACGCCGCACGATGCCAAGGGCATGCTTTTGGCTGCCGTCGCCGATCCCGATCCGGTGATGATCTTCGAACACAAGCTGCTCTACAAGATGAAGGGCCCGGTTCCGGAAGGCTACTACACGGTGCCGATCGGCAAGGCCGATATCCGCCGCGAAGGGCGCGATCTCACCATCGTCGCCACCTCGATCATGGTGCAGAAGGCGCTCGACGCCGCGGCCGCGCTGGAAGCGGAAGGCATCGACGTCGAAGTCGTCGATCTCAGGACGATCCGGCCGATGGACAAGCAGACCGTCATCGACAGCGTCAAGAAGACGTCGCGGCTGATGTGCGTCTACGAGGCGGTCAAGACGCTGGGCATCGGCGCCGAAGTCAGCGCCATGATCGCCGAGAGCGAGGCGTTCGACTATCTCGACGCGCCGATCGTGCGGCTGGGCGGCGCGGAGACGCCGATCCCGTACAATCCGGAGCTGGAGAAAGCGACGGTGCCGCAGGTTCCCGGCATCATCACCGCCGCCCGCGACCTCGTGAAAGGGGTTCGCTGAGAATGCCGACCGAAGTCATTCTTCCCAAGGTCGACATGGACATGGCGACCGGACAGATCTCGCGCTGGTTCGCCGAGGAAGGCGCGCGGGTCAAGAAGGGCGACGTGCTGTTCGAGATCGAGACCGACAAGGCGGCGATGGAAATCGACGCGCCGGCCAGCGGCATCCTGCGCGATGTCTCCGGCAAGGAAGGCGTCGATATCCCCGTCGGCGCACCGGTCGCGTGGATCTATGCCGAGGGCGAGACTTATGCGCCAATCTCCCCCCTCGAGGGGGAGATGTCGGCGAAGCCGACAGAGGGGGTTGCCTCAGAAGGCACCGCCATCGCGCTGAGCCCGGTCGAACCGACCCCACCCGACCGGCCTTTGGCCGGCCACCCTCCCCTCGAGGGGGAGGGGAAAACCCGCGCTACACCCTTGGCGCGTCGATTGGCTCGTGAAGCAGGACTGAATCTCTCCGGCATACCAGGCACAGGCCCACATGGCCGCGTCGTGAAGGCGGATATCGATGCGGTACTCTCCTCCCACCTCGAGGGGGAGGTGTCCGCGACGCGGACGGAGGGGGTCGTCTCAGGAGGCACCGCTTTTGCGCCGAGCCCCGTCGAAGCAACCCCACCCGACCGGCCTGCGGCCGGCCACCCTCTCTTCAAGGGGGAGGGGGACGTGCTGCGCCTGTTCGAGGAAGGTTCCTACGAGCTGGTGCCGCACGACAATATGCGCAAAACCATCGCGCGCCGGCTGGTCGAGGCCAAGACCACCATCCCGCATTTCTACCTGACGCTCGACTGCGAGCTCGATGCGCTGCTTTCGCTGCGCACGCAGCTCAATGCGGCCGCACCGGTAAAGAAGACCGACAAGGGCGAGGCGCCCGCCTACAAGCTGTCGGTCAACGACATGGTGATCAAGGCGATGGCCATGGCCCTGAAAGCGGTGCCGGATGCCAATGCCTCGTGGACCGAAAGCGCCATGGTCAAGCACAGGCATGCCGATGTCGGCGTTGCCGTCTCGATCCCCGGCGGCCTGATCACGCCGATCATTCGGCATGCGGACGAAAAGACGCTGTCGGTGATCTCCAACGAGATGAAGGACCTGGCCAGCCGCGCGCGCAGCCGCAAGCTGAAGCCCGAGGAATATCAGGGCGGCACCACGGCGGTGTCGAACCTTGGCATGTTCGGCATCAAGGATTTCGCCGCCGTCATCAACCCGCCGCATGCGACGATCCTGGCAGTGGGCGCCGGCGAGGAGCGGGCGGTGGTCAAGAACGGCGAGATCAAAATCGCCACGGTGATGTCGGTGACGCTGTCGACCGACCATCGCGCCGTGGACGGAGCGCTGGGCGCCGAACTGCTGGTCGCCTTCAAGAAGCTGATCGAGAACCCGATGGGCATGCTGGTGTAGGTCACGTTGACGTGAGCCGGCGTCGAATGATGCGCCGGCTCACCACAGAATCGACTTGTCAGGCGCGAACCCTTCGCCCATGTTTCAGGTGGACTGTGATCAAGGGAGGTCCGCATGCCCGCATTCGATCCATCCGACGTCAAGACCCTGTTCGGCAAGGTGATGGGCGCGTCTCCGTCCGACATCAAGCTGGTGGCGCAGCGCCTGCACGATCACGCTTTCGAGCCGCGCATGTCGGCGGACGAAACCAAGCAACTCGTCGCCAGTCTCGGCTATGAGAGCCTGGATGCGTTCTGCGCCGACATCGGCTTGCCTGCGCATATCGCGGAGCGCTGGGGCCGCTTCGGCGTTTCCGGCGAGATGAAGCAGGTGTTCACGCTGCTGGCGGCCCAGCGCAGGCGGGTGGCCGAGGCGATCGCCGAATTCGAATCCATGACCCATGTCGGCGTCGAGGATTTCTTGCGCGAACGCGGCCTGATCTAAGCGGCACTGGAAGCAGCGTCAGCCAGCCTTTGCCAGCAGCGCCGTCGCCGTATCGCTGTCGGTGATCAGCACATTGGTGCTGACGGCCTTCAGCGCGGCGAGGATCGCGGCCACCTTGCGTTTTCCGCCGGCGGCCAGCACGACATTCGGCACCTGGCCGACGACATCGAGGTCGATGGCCATGACGCGGCCGTTGACTTCGTGGTCGACCAGCCTGCCTGAGGCATCGACGAAATAGCACAGCATGTTGGCGACCGCGCCCTTCGCTTTCAGCGACGCGATGAGCGACGACGGCACGATGCCGTGGCGGAAGATGGTCGCGTCCGGCGACATGTCGCCGACGGTAAGCAGCGCGATATCGGCGGCGGCAGCGCGCTGCCGCACGTCCTGCAGCGCCGGCTGCGCCCAGAGCAGGTCACGCAGCGAGGGGTCGTCGACCGTCACCGGCGCGGTGATCTGGTAGCTGTCGACCTCGAAGACATCGGCGACCTTGGCGGCGACGATCGACGGATTGATCCATTGCGAATGCGGCAGACTGCCGACGAGCGCCACGACCGAGGCGTGCTTCAGCTGCCGGCGGGCGAGAAAGCCCAAACTGGCATGCAGGGTCGCGCCGCCGCCGATTGCCAGCGTCATGCCGTCCTGCATCTGCTCGCCGAGATAGGCCGCCACGGCGTGGCCGATCGCCTTCTCCAGGTGGTCTTGCGCCGAAGGCGTCGGGATGACGACGGCGGCGTCGAGGCCCCAGCGCTTCTCGAGTGCACGTTCGAGCGCCACCTGTTCGGCGGTCGGCGCGTTGATCATGGTGACGACGATGCCCTCGGCCGTGCACGCGGCCAGCGTGCGCATGACCTTCACCCTGGAGACGTCGAGCTTCTCGGCGATCTGCTCCTGCGTGAAGCCCTCCACATAATAGAGCCACGCCGTCTTGACGTTGAGATCCGACGACACCATCGGCAATCCGGAGCGGGCCGGTCTCGGTTTTTCCACGGGCATCGCTTTTCGTCCTCATGAGCCTTGGCCTGGGCCCCGCATCGCCTCTTCGGAGAAAGGCCGGCCGCGTGTCAACTGGCACCGGATGTCCGGCGTGTCGATTGTTGCACAGTTTTGTTCATTTGTAATTGACATCGAACATATGAACATATTTTGTATATCTCACGCGCTGTGTCATCCACCAGTCATATGCGCCGTGCAGGGAGGAAGAGACAGGGAACCGGCCGGGGCCGGACCAGTCGTGCACAGACAGGACAGGAGGTCTTATGAAGACGCTATTCATCAAGCTGCTGGGAAGCCAGCTGGCGCTCGCGGCAACTTTGTTTGCCGGCATGGCAAGTGCCGAAACGTTGACGCTCTACACATCCCAGCCGGAAGCCGATGCGGCCAAGACTGTCGAGGCCTTCAAGAAGGCGCAGCCCGGCATCGACGTGGCAATCTATCGTTCCGGTACCAGCGACATTCTCACCAAGATGGCGGCCGAATTCGCCGCCGGCAGCCCGCAGGCCGACGTGCTGTTGATCGCCGATGCGGTCTCGATGGAGCTGCTGAAGAAGGACGGCCGGCTGCTGCCTTATCCCGAGGCAAAGCTCGACGGCATCGAGCCGGATGCTTACGACGCCGACAAGACCTATTTCGGTAGCAAGCTGATCACCACCGGCATCGTCTACAACACCGCGGCCGCCGAGAAGCCGGAACATTGGGCCGATCTCGCCAAGCCGGCCTATGCCGATGGTCTCGTCATGCCGAGCCCGCTCTATTCAGGTGCCGCCGCCTACCTGCTTTCGGGCTTCGTCGGCGATGCCGATTACGGCTGGGATTTCTTCCAGAAGCTGAAGGCCAACAACACCGTCAGCGTGCGCGGCAATGGCGCGGTGCTGAAGTCCGTGGCATCAGGCGAGAAGCCCTATGGCATCCTCGTCGACTTCATGGCGATGAACGCCAAGAAGAAGGGCTCGCCGGTGGAATTCGTGTTCCCCTCGGAAGGCGTGCCGGCCGTGACCGAACCGGTCGCGATCATGAAGACGGCCAAGAATGTCGACGGCGCCAAGAAGTTCGTCGACTTCATTCTTTCGGACGAAGGCCAGAAGCTGGCGCTTTCCATGGGCTACCTGCCGGCACGGTCCTCGGTCGGCCGGCCCGAATGGCTGCCGGAAGGCGTCAAGGTCAAGGTGATGTCGTTCGACACCAAGGCAATCGTCGCCAAGACCGACGCCGACAAGGCGAAGTTCTCGGAACTGTTCGGCGGCTGACAAGGCTCGGCGATCCGGCGGGATGCCGCTTCGGCGGCATCCTCACTGCGCGCTGGTCGAATTTCAGGAAAGCAACCATGCCATCAACGATCAGGGAAAGCCGGGGCCAGGAAATGGTCCTGACGGCGGCGGTAGCCGTCGTCATCGTGCTGCTGTCCCTGCTGCCGATGCTGCGCCTGATCAAGGAAATCGTGGCACCCGGCGGCATGGTGTCAACGATGGCCCTGGAGGCCGGACTGAGAAGTCCGGCGACCTGGATCGCCACTTGGCATACGCTTGTCGTCGGCATAGGCGGCACGGTGCTTGCCGTGCTGTCGGGAACGCTGGTGGCGGTGCTCATCACGCTGACCGACATACGTGGCCGAAGCGCGCTGGTGCTCTGCTACGTCATGCCGCTGATGATCGCGCCGCAGGTCACGGCGCTTGCCTGGCTGCAACTGTTCGGACCGGCCAGCCCGTTCCTCAAGCTGTTCGGCGCCGCACCGCCGCTGGGCACCAAAAACCCGCTCTATTCCACGTCGGGCATCATCCTGCTGCTCGGCGTGCAGTATGGCCCGCTGGTGTTCCTGCTGGTGCGCGCCGGCCTGCGCAAGCTGCCGCGCGAACTGGTCGAGGCGGCGCGAGCCGGCGGCGCGAGCTGGTTCACCGTGCTCGTCACCATCGTGCTACCCCTGATGACACCGTCGATCATGGCGGCAGCGGCACTGGCCTTCGTGTCCTGCGTCGGCAATTTCGGCATTCCCGCCTTTCTGGGCATTCCCGCCAATTATCTCGTGCTGCCGACCTTGATCTATCAAAAACTGGCCGGCGGCGGGCCGGCCGTGCTCGGCGAGACGGCGTTCCTGTCGGTGCTGATCGGCATCATCGCCATGGCCGGCATTGTCGCCCAGGAGGTCATGAGCCGGCGCCGCGACTACCGCATCAGCTCCACCTCGCTGCCCGCCGAGCCCTACGAGCTTGGCCGCTGGCGTCCGGTCGTCCAGGCCGGCATGTGGCTGCTGGTCGTACTGGTGTTGTTCCTGCCGCTGTTCGGGCTGGTGCTAACGTCGCTGGTTCCCGGCTACGGCATCGCGCTCAGCGCCAAGACGGCGACGCTCGACAATTACCGCTTCGTGCTGTTCGAGCACGCTGCCGCCAGCCGCGCCTTCTTCAACAGCTTCTGGCTGTCTATCGCCGCCGCCTTCTTCGCGGTCCTCGTCGCCGTGCCGATCGGCTATCTCATTGCCTGGGGCAAGCAGCGCTGGGTGCGGCTGCTCAATCTTTCGGTCGAACTGCCCTATGCCTTGCCCGGCGTGGTGCTGGCGATCGCATCGCTGCTGCTGTTCCTGCGGCCGATCCCGCTGACCGGCATACAGCTTTACAACACGGTCTGGATCATTCTCTACGCCTATCTCGCCCGCTTCCTGGTGCTGGCCTTGCGGCCGACGATCAGCGGCTATCACCAGATCGACCGGACGCTGGAGGAGGCTGCACAAGTGGCGGGCGCCGGCCTGTTCACGCGCATGCGCACCATCGTCTTTCCTTTGGTGGCGCCGGCGGCGATCGCCGGCGGCCTGCTGATCTTCATGACGGCGCTCAGCGAGCTCACGGTCTCGGCGCTGCTGTGGTCGTCGGGTTCCGAGACAATCGGCGTGGTGATGTTCTCGTTCGAACAGGGCGGCGATTCCAACTACGCGGCGGCGATGTCCGTCATCACGGTCGCGGTCACCTTCGTGCTGATGCTGGTGACCAACCTGCTTGCCCCTCATCTTCCGAGTGGAGTTCTGCCATGGCGCGATTGACCCTGGACCATGTGACCAAGAGCTTCGCCGAGTTCGATGCGGTCAAGGACGTTTCGATCGATGTCGGCGACGGCGAATTCCTTGCCGTGCTCGGGCCTTCCGGCTGCGGCAAGACGACGTTGCTGCGGCTTGTCGCCGGCTTCGAGAAGGTGACGTCGGGCGAAATCCGCGTCGGCAGCGAGGTCGTGTCGGGTGCAGGCGGCAGCGTTCCACCAGAGAAGCGGCGGGTCGGCATCGTCTTCCAGAACTACGCATTGTGGCCGCACATGACGGTCGCCGAGAACATCGGCTATTCGCTCAAGGTTGCAAAGCTGGACAAGGCGGTCGCCCGCCAGAAGGTTGCCGACGCGCTGGCCCTGGTCAATCTACAGGGGTTAGGAGACCGTAGGCCGGCCAACCTCTCCGGCGGCCAGCGCCAGCGCGTGGCCCTGGCGCGCTGCCTGGTCGCCGCGCCCTCGCTGGTATTGTTCGACGAGCCACTCGCCAATCTCGACGTGCATCTCAGGGCCTCGATGGAGGACGAGTTCGCCGCCTTTCACAAGCGCACCGGCACGACCATCGTCTACATCACCCACGATCAGGCCGAGGCCATGGCGCTGGCCGATCGCATCGCGGTGATGGATCACGGTCGCCTGGTCCAGCTCGCGACGCCGCGCGAGCTCTATCATGAGCCGGCGAATGAAATGGTGGCCTCCTTCATTTCACAGGGCATTCTGCTTCCGGCCGACGTGCTGAACGCCGAGGAAGCCGGTCATTGCAAGGTCCGGGTTCTCGGAACCGAGCTGGTCGTCCGCTGCCGGGCAGGCGAGCGGCCGCGCGCCGGCGCAAGGATCTGCTGCCGGTCGGCCGATCTCGACGTCTCGCCGGACGGCCCCGGCTTCGACGGCCTCGTCAAGCGGGTGATCTACCAGGGTGGCTCGGCGCGCATCGAATTTACGCCTTCCGCAGGACCTGATCTTACCTTGCATTTCGAGCAGCCCGACCCGGTCGTGCTGGAGAGCGGAGCCCAGGCGCGCCTGCGCATTAAGTCCGGCTGGGTAATCCCGGCGGAGGCGGCGTCGTGATGAAGCTGGACCTGGCCGGCGGCTTCGGCGAAAAGGGCCGCACCAGCGTTGCCGTCCGCAGCGGAAACGATCGCATCCTGCTCGATATCGGCATCAAGGTCGGGGCCACAGGGGCGGAGTACTATCCGGCACTTGACGGGTCGATCGCCGACATCGACGCGTTGTTTGTCTCGCATGCGCACGAGGATCACGTCGGTGCTCTGAGCTGGCTTTTGTCGCGCGGCTATGCCGGTCCGATTTTCATGACGGCCGAAACCCGCGCCGAGGCTCCGGCCACGCTCGCCGGCTATGCCGATCCCGGGGATCTCAAGCGATTTCCCTTTCCGGAAGATCGCATCGAGATTTTCGAACCCGGCGATTTGCTGAAGAGCGGCAATCTCACGGTCAGGACGGGGAGGTCGGGACATGTCGTCGGCGGCGTCTGGTTTGCCGTCGACGATGGCAAGAGCCGCGTCGTCTATTCGGCCGACGTGGTGCCGGACAGCAATGTCTTCGTGATGGATGCGATCCCCGAATGCGATCTTCTCGTTCTCGACGCTTCCTATGGCGCCGATCCCGTGTCGGGTGCGGCGCGCGCCGAGGCCATTTCGGGCTGGGTGGCGCGACATTCGAACGGATGCCTTCTGCCGACGCCGCTGTCGGGGCGGTCGCTGGAATTGATCGCGGCCTTGCCGGGGCCCTTCGCCATCCACGCCGGCATGCGTGCTTCGCTCGAAGCGCAGATCGCCGCCGCTTCAGCGCTGCTGCCTGGCGTATCCGAGATGCTGCGCTTGCGGCTGGGGAGTGCCGCAGACTGGACCGACGCCGACCCGCTGCCCTCGCTGCCCTTGCTGGCCGATGACGGCATGGGCGAGGCCGGGCCTTCGTCCCGCCTGCTGCCGCGCGCCGACCGGGCCGGCTTTCCGGTGTTGCTGACCGGGCATCTGCCCTCCGGCTCCCCCGGCGATCTGCTGCACAAAGCCGGCCGGGCGGACTGGGTGCGCATGCCCACCCACCCAACGCTGTCGGGCAATGTCGATATCTGGGAGAAGGCAGGGCGCCCGGAGGCGCTCGGTCATTCCTGCGCGAGCGAACTCCTCGACGATCTGAAAGCCCATATTCCGTCGCTGCGCCCGCAATGCCGCACCGGCCAGAGCATAACGGTGCGCCGAGGAAAAGAGACATGAGACTCCTGATCTGCAACGATGACGGCATCGAGGCGCCGGGCCTTGTCCGACTGGTCAAGGCGGCCGGCGGCCTGAGCGACGATTTGTGGGTGGTGGCACCCGACGGCAAGCGCACCGCCGCGGGCGCATCGCTGACGATCGCGCGGCCGTTGACCATGCGGCGCGTCAAGCCCGGCTGGTATTCGTGTTCCGGCACTCCGGCCGACTGCGTGGTGAGCGCGATGGCCTGGCTGTTCGCGGATGGCCAAAAGCCCGACCTGGTTCTAGCGGGCGTCAATGACGGGCGCAACGTCGCCGAGGACCTTGCCTATTCCGGGACGCTGGGTATTGCGCGCGAGGCGACATTCTGGGGTATTCCGGCGATCGGCTTTTCCCGGGTGAAGAATCCGGACTTCAGCGGTGTCGACGACGAGTGGCTCGGCGCGTTGATCGCCTCGCTCTGGCGGTCGCGTGAAGAGTGGGCGGCGGATGGCCATTGGCTCAGCATCAACCTGCCGGCTTCGCTGCCGGCCGGGATTCGGCAGCCGCGCATCGGCCGCGACAAGATCGGCCGCAAGGCTGAAATCCTGGAGAGTGACGGCGATCGCACTGTCATCGCAGTCCCGCGCGGGCGCGCTCACGCAAGTGAGCCGGGCGACGAGAACGAGGCGATCGATGCCGGCTTCGTCAGCATCAACCGGCTGAACTGGTTTGGCGAAACGCGGCTGGACGGACGGTTTCTGGACGGGATCCAGTCCCAGCGGCAAGGCTAGTCTTTGGCCACAGAACTGGGTTGCCGCGAATATTCAGGACGGCACGGCCGCTCGTCCAGTCGCGCCAACGCCTCGACGGCGGCGCAGCGACACGGTTTTCCAGATCACCGAGCTGTGCAGCGGTTAAATTGCGTCAATCCAAAGCCGATGCTTGAAGCCGCCGCTATTTCATTCCACATCGGTCAGCATGAAGGACGAGGCACGAGAGCGGCGTCGGGATCTGTTGTGGGCGCTGCCCGCATCGCTGATCCTGCATGCGCTCCTCGCAGCGCTGGTGTTCTACAACCTGCCGAGGCCAGCCCAAGAGCCGCAGCAGGACCAGCCGGTAAATGTCGCGCTCGTGCCTCCGCCCGATCAGCCAAAACCGAAACCTGCTCCCGCAACGCCAAGGGAACCCAAAGCCGAGAAGCTGCCGGAAACGAAGCCTAAAGAACCGCCTACGCCCGAAAAGCAGCCGCGCAAGACGCCGCCGATCGAGACCTTGAGACCTGTCTTTCAGTTCGGCGACAAGGACGCCGGCCCCAGGAAATCCTTGGACGGAGCCAGCGCTCAAGACAGTTCGCCAGCGCCTGCCAAGGAGGAGACGTCGAAGCCGCCCGTGACGCCTGAGCCTGCGGAGGCCAAATCTGACGCGCCGGCGGCTACCGAGAAGCCGGCAGAGTTGCCCGGGGCCGACAAGCAAACGGCCGCGGCACCGCCGTTGGCCGCCGATGACGGCGACACTGAGGTCGAGCTTCCCATATCGGCTGAAAAGCCGACGCCCAAACCCGCAAATGCGCCGAAGCCCGGCTCTTCAAAGGTCTCGAAGTCCCCCAAGGGGAGCGCGGGAGACCCAGCTTCCCCTGATGTCGCCAGTGCCGCGTCGCGTCGCTATTCCGGGCTTCCGGGCGTTCGCAAGCTCTATTCGCAAGACGCTACCGGCGATGCGCTGGCCACGACCTCGATGGGCGGCGTGCCGCGCGCCCAGCGTGGTGCCAAACTTTGCGCCAGCGCATTGCAGCAGCAATTGCTGGACGCCTCTTATTTCCCCGACTTGATCCCAAGCGTGCCGCTGAAGGCCGGCAATATTCTCAACGCCCCGGATGTCGCTTTCCGCGCGACGGGCACGTGGTACCATCTGGGCTTCCGCTGCGAGGTCGACAGCGATGTGACCAGGGTTTTGTCGTTCGGCCTACGTGTCGGATCTGTAATCCCGCCCGACGAATGGGTTCGGCTTGGACTACCCACTCGCTAGAACAAGCTCTTAGGCGGGGACACCGAGCCCGGACAATTGCCGGCTGATCTCTTGCCAGTCGGTGCAGACGAAATCGGCGCCGGCCGCCTTCAGTCGCGCGCCATGCTCGGGATAGGTGTGGCCGCCGCCGGTGTAGCCGATCGCCGTCATGCCGGCGGCAACCGCGCCCTGGATACCGAAGGGCGAATCCTCGATGACGATGCAGTCCGCCGGATTGGCGCCCATCTTTGCCGCGGCGAACAGGAAAATGTCCGGCGCGGGCTTGCCGTTCTTAACCATCGAGGAGCTGTAAATTGCGTCGCCGAAGAACCGTGCCAGCGCCGTCACTGCCAGGCTGTGGTTTATGCGCTCGACGGAGGACGAGGAGGCAACGCAGCGGTCGCCCTCAAGCGCCTCCAGAAACGCGGCGATTCCTGGTGTCGGCTTCAGTTCCTGCGAAAACAGGATCCTGGTCTCGGTCCAGATGTCGCCGTCCGCCGCCGCCGGAAACTGATGGCCGGTCAATTCCCTGATTTTGACGATGATGTCGGACTGCTTCATGCCGATGCACTGGGCGATGATGCCGCCGTGCACGCCCGGCATGCCGTGCTTTTCATAGACGCGCTCATAGGCCTTGGCGGCCAGCGGTTCGCTGTCGACGAGAACGCCGTCGCAATCGAAAATGATAGGCCTTGATCGCGCCACGCGCTTCTCCCCGGAGTTTTGCACTTTGCTACCGGCAAAAAGTCAAATGTTCAATAGCGTGGTGGTCGGGCGCCAAAATCTGTCAAAGCTGGCGTAGCGCATCGCTGGCCCGGGCCGACCCAAGCGCCCTTTGCATGGCCTGCCGCGATTGCGCGCGGTCCGGCGTGATCCAGTTCGGTTCGGCGCCAAGGAAGCGGTCGAGGAAAGCCACGGCATAGGCCGGCATCTCGGTCACGTTCTCGCGATAGGACCACCACGTGCGCAGGTCGTCGGCGCATTTGTCGATGCTGGGCGCTGAGCCGAATTCCTGCTCGTAGATCGCCGAAATCACCGAAACGCAATAATTGGTGTAGAGGAACCCCTCAGGCCAGAAGCGGACGATTTCCAGCGTGCCGGCATTCTGCTCGGTCTCGACGAGATGGCTGAGGTCGGAGACTTCCCTGGCCGGCGCCTGCCGTATCAGTTCGCGCAGCACGAGGCCGGCGGCAAAGACGATGAAGTCGGCGCGGTCGATCGCGGCGAAACGCTTCTGCGCCTCCATGATCTCGACCCAGTCGAGAAAAGCCCTTGTGAGCCTGGCTTCGTCGATTTCAAAACGCACGCCGAATGTGTCGGACACCACCTTGGCGCTGCCGCGAAACGTGGCGCGAAACCAGCGCAATTGCCGCAACCGATGGCGAAGGTCGGGCATAAGGGCCAGTTCATCCCTGAAGGGCAGTTCCATTTCACATATCCCGTTTGACGACAGGCTAGCACAACCGTGCCGTCGCCGAAATCGGCCGACGGCCTGTGGATGACCATGACCGAGGTCAATATCATACATATTGACATTCCCGGAAACAAATGTTCTCACTTTGCTGTTGTCGCGCATCCGTCCAAGATGCGGTTCAATGAAGGCCTCGGGAGGAGAACCGAATGGCGATTTGGCAGTGGGGACTGCTTCTGCTGGTTATCGTGTGGGCGCTGCAGTCGCTCGGCGTCTGGCTGCAGATGCGGCACTATTCGGACGTCTTCCGGGGCGTCACCGACCAGTACAAGGATGGCTTCGTCGGGGCCGGCAATTTTCGCGGCCGGCTGGCCAAGGGCACCATCGCGCTCGTCGTGGTGACGCCGGACCTGATCGTGCGCCGCATGATGGTCATGAGCGGGCGCTCGGTGTTCACCAAATTCAAACGACATCAACAATTCGAGGGTGTTCCCCTCGATCAACTCCGGTCCAACCCTGCGATCTTGGGGGAGGGGGAACCCGGTGTGGCCGAGGCCGTGAAACGGGCGATTGAACAGATCGACAAAGCACGGTCGGAGCCGGGGAAGAAGCCGGGCTTGTCCGGCTTGAACGTAGCAAGGGCCTAGAGGACGCCGCGCACCGGCCGGAATCAACCGGCGGGCGGCATAAGGAGGAGAAATGTCTGTATTTTCGTTATTGGCGCAGCATGCCGACATGGCCGTGCAAAACCTGCATGTTGCAGGCACCATGGTCTCGGATGCTGCCTGGCATGGCAGGCTCGGCGTCGAGCATGCCACCGATCATCTCGTGGTGTTGGCGCAGGCGCAGACCGACAGCGCGCCTGTCACCGCCGATCAGCTGAAGGAACAGCTGAAAAACGTGCAGCAGGAAGAGCAACTCGGCTGGCTGACCGCAATCGGCAAATACTTCATCGGCATCTTCCAGAAAGGCGGCGAAGTGTTCGCCGGCTTCGTCACCGGCATCATCCCGACACTGGTGGTGCTGATGACCGCCTTCTACGCCGTCACCGAACTGGTCGGCGAGGAGCGCGTCCACGGCCTGGCACGCGGCGCCGGCAGGATCGCGCTGACCCGCTATACACTGCTGCCTCTGCTGGCGGTGTTCTTCCTCACCAATCCGATGGCTTACACCTTCGGATCGTTCCTGGAAGAAAAGCACAAGCCCGCCTTCTATGACGCGGCTGTCTCCTACGTGCATCCGCCGCTCGGCCTGTTCCCGCATATCAACCCCGGCGAATACTTCGTCTGGGGCGGCATGCTGGTCGCGTTGCTTGACCTCGAGAAGCGGGGTGTCGTCGCCGGAGGTTATCACGTCAAGGTGGCGATCTGGTACGCCATCGTCGGCCTCGTCGTCATCCTGCTCAAGGGCATGCTGACCGAGCGCATCACCGCCATCATGGCACGCCGCCAGGGCATCGAGCTGTAAGGGCGGGGAGGACATCATGGCCAAGACATACAAAGCCGTAAGGATCTCCCGGGGCTCCACAGGCTGGGGCGGCCCGCTCGTCATCGAGCCGACCGCACAGCGCGACAAGATCGTCTCCGTCACCGGAGGCGGCATCCATCCCGTGGCACAGCTCATCGCCGACATGACCGGCGCCACGGCCGTCGACGGCTTCAAGGCGCCGCCGATCGAAAGCGAGATGGCGGTCGTCGTCGTCGACTGCGGCGGCACCGCACGCTGCGGCGTCTATCCGCGCAAGCGCATCCCGACCGTCAACCTGACGCCGGTCGGCCAGGCTGGGCCGCTCGCCCAGTTCATCACCGAGGACATCTACGTTTCGGGCGTGAAGCCGGCCAATGTCACGATGGCGGACGGATCCGAGGCGGTCACCACTGCGGGGGGAGCAGCATCGATGAGTCCAGGCAACAACACCGCGGCCGCGGCACCACAGCCGCTGCCGAGCGAAGGCGGGCTGATCGGCCTGATCAGCTCGATCGGCCGCGTCATGGGCCGCGTGGTCGGCATCTTCTTCAATGCCGGCCGCCGTACGATCGACCAGGTGGTGCGCAACGTGCTGCCGTTCATGGCCTTCGTGACCATGCTCATCGGCCTGATCCTGTACACCGGCATCGGCGACGTGCTGGCCCAGCCGATGGGACCGCTCGCCAACAACATCGTCGGCCTGCTGATCATCTCGGCTATCTGCGGCCTGCCGTTCCTGTCCCCCATCCTGGGACCGGGTGCGGTCATCGCGCAGGTCATCGGCGTCGCCATCATCGGTCCGCAGATCGCCAACGGCACGATTTCGCCGGCGATGGTGCTGCCGGCGCTGTTTGCCTACAACACCCAGGTGGGCTGCGACTTTGTCCCGGTCGGCCTGGCGCTCGGTGAAGCCAAGCCGAAGACGATCGAAATCGGCGTTCCGGCGGTTCTCATCAGCCGCCAGATCATGGGCCCGGTCTCGGTGCTGATCGCCTGGGTCGTCAGCCTGATCGTGTTCTAAGCAAATTCCGGGAAAGCCTAAAACGGCTTTCCCGGGAAAAGGCGCGTAGCGCTTTCCCTGGGAATTGCGCCAAAGCACGGAGATAGAGGGGTTCACGGGGTCCGTGACCCCCTCGAGAAAAGTAAGGAAATGAGGTTCGCCATATGACGGTTCTGCTGAGAACACGGGTCACTTCCATCGGGCCTGAAGTGGCGGACCTTGCCGAAGGGGGCGTGCTCATCCTGTTCGCGGATGGCTCGCCGCCGGAGCTTGCCGAGGTTTCCGTGCTCCACAAGACGGAACTCGGGCCCAGCGAAGGCGCGCCCCAGAAGGGCGCGTCGATCACCCTTGGACCTGTTTCCGCGACAATCACGGCAGTCGGCTCCAGCGCCTGGAGCAAGGTGCTCGAGATGGGGCATGTCGTCATCTCGTTCAATGGCGCCACCGAGGCCGAGCGGCCGGGCGAGATCTGCGCTTCGCAGGTCGACACCCAAGCGCTCGTGGCCGCCCTGAAGACAGACGCGATCATCACCATCGCCGCCTGAAGCATTCGCGCCGCGACCCATGTCGGCGCGGCGCCACAACAGAGTATTTGCCATGGAACGCTCGACCATCGTCAGAGTGCATGAAGGTTTGCACGCCCGTCCCGCCACGCGCTTCGTCAAGCTTGCCAAGGGTTTCGAATCCGATGTCGAGCTGGTCAAGGACGGCAAGGCGGTCAGCGCCAAGAGCTCGGTCAAGCTGATGCTGCTGGCGGTGAAGGAAAACCAGGAAGTCACCGTGCGGGCGAATGGCGCGGACGCCATCGAGGCGATCGAGGCGCTGATCGGCTATCTCGAGAATCCGAAGGCAGGTCTCGACGATGACGATCCGCAACCGGCCGCCAACACGGGCGAGGAAACTGTGCCGGCGTCCGAACCCGTACCGGCTGTTTCAGGCGTGGCCGGTTTGCGCGGCGTCGCGGCGAGCGAGGGCGTCGCCATCGGGCCTGCCTTCGCGCATTTTCCGCCTGACATCGCTGGACAGGGCCGCATGCTGCGGGCGGAGGAGATCGCCGGCGAGATCGACAGGTTCCGCGCCGCCGCCGCCGCCGTTCAGGCGCGCATGGACAAGGCGCTGGCGCAGGACACCCTGTCCGCCGGAGATCGCGGCATCATCGCGGCGCTGCGGGACATCGCCGCCGACGACAGCCTGACCGGCGAGGCCGAGAAGGCGATCAAAAGCGGAAACGATGCGGTTTCGGCCGTCATCACCGCCGCCTCCACCATTGCCGCCGATTTCAGCGCGGTCGACGATCACTATCTCAACGCGCGCGCCGACGACGTGCATGCGGTCGGACGACAGATCTGTCTGGCGTTGCTCGGCCAGGATGACGCCAGCCTCGAAAATATCCCCGAAGGCGCCATCCTGATCGCCGACGACATAGGCGCCTGGGACCTGGCGCGGGCGCCGCTGAAGCGCATCGGCGGGGTGGTGTGCGGCCATGGCGGGGCCACCTCGCACATTGCCATCATCGCCCGTTCGCACGGCATTCCGGCAGTGCTGGGCCTTGGCGACCAGGTCAATGCCCTGCGCAGCGCGCGGGAGGTGGCCGTGGACGGCAATGGCGGGCAGGTGATCGTCGACCCCGATGCGGCGACCCGCGCGGACTTCGCCGCCCGCGTCGAGACGGCGGTCAAGGAGCGCGCCGGACTGGCCGTCTTCAAGACCGTGACGCCAAAGCTCGCGGACGGCAGGATCATCGAGGTCGGCGCCAATATCGGCTCGCTGGAGGAAATCGAGGCAGCGCAGGAAGCCGGCGCCATGGGCGTCGGCCTGTTCCGCACCGAGCTTCTGTTCATGCGTCATATGCATCTGCCCTCCGAGGACATGCAGGCCGAGACCTATGCGGCGCTGGCCAAGGCATTCGCCCCCTATCCGGTCATCGTGCGCACGCTCGACATAGGCGGCGACAAGCCGATCGCCGGCATCGAATTTCCCGACGAGGAAAATCCCTTCCTCGGCTGGCGCGGCATCCGCATGTGCCTCGACCGGCCCGACATCTTCAAGCGCCAGCTACGGGCGCTGCTCAGGGCAGCCGTGCACGGCAACATCAAGGTGATGTTGCCGATGGTCTCCGACATATCGGAGGTGCGGCAGACGCGGGTCCTGGTTGCCGAATGCGCGGCGGAACTGAAGGCGCAAGGCGTGCCGCATGCGGCGTTCGATCTTGGTGTGATGATCGAAACGCCGGCCGCCGTTCTGATCGCGCCGGCGCTGGCGAAAGAGGTGTCGTTCTTCTCGATCGGCACCAACGACCTGACCCAGTACATCATGGCCGCCGACCGGCTCAACCCGACCGTGGCCAAGCTCAATGATGTCGCCAACCCGGCCGTCATGTCGGCGATCGAGTTGACGGCAAGAGCCGGCGTGGCCGCCGGCATCATGGTGGGCATGTGCGGTGAGGCGGCCGGACGCCCCGACCTCATCCCGGCCTTTCTCAAGATGGGGCTGACCGAGCTCTCGATGAGCCCGGCCTCGATCCAGCGCGCCAAGAAGACCATCGCGGACATGGCGCTCGGGCGATAGTCTCGGCCAGAACCGGCAGCTACGGCAAATGGGCAAGCAAGGTGGCGAAGACAGGTGTCAATTCATCGACCGGGCTCGCCTTGGCACAGGCCTTGACGATGCGGTCGTGACGGATGCCGGCCGCCAGAACAGCGGTCTCCAGCATGTCGGGCTCAGGCGCACCGTCGCTGGCCGTGGTGGCCAGGCCGCAGGCCAGGACGACGGGGGCCAGGCAAGCTATGTCGAGCGCCCGGTCGCCGATTGCATCCGGTTCGGCTTCGACAAAGCGGACAGGACGGTGGTTGAGGCACTCGACCAGCAGCGCCGCACAGGCAGCGGCGACGGCCGGCAGCGCGGCGGGGCCGGGTCTGGCGGGTATCGCGGCCAGCAGACCGGCGTGGCGTTTTTGCATGGCGGCGTGGACGGCGGCGAAATCCGCCTCGTGGATCCGGGCATTGTCGATCTTCAGGGCGGCGAGCACGGTCCTGGTCAGATAGTACATGTCGCGCCGGAAGACGCGCTCGGCGCTGGACCGGCGTTCCTCGTTGCCGGCCGGGAAATAGATGCCAAGGCCTTTCACAGTCGTTCCGTCGATCTTCGTCGGGCGGTCATGCGGGACAAGGGATTCGGCGATCGACAAGGCTTCGTCGACGGCACTGGCGGCATGGCCGAGCAGGCCTTCGATGCCTTTGCCCGGGAACGGCGGCAAATGGCTGGTTGCTTCCCGCACGAGATTGGCCTCGCTGTCGCTGTCGTGGCGGCTCTGGCGAATGATGTCGCGGACGTCGCGCAGCCGGTCCTTCAAATTGACGCGGACATCCTTGGAGATTTGTCGGAGCATCGCGAATCGCCTCGAAAACGTCTACCGGCCTCGGCCGCCGAGAGCCGGCCGCTGACCCTACATTGTTCCTATCGATTGGTAGATCAATAGGCGATATTAAACCAGCGTGGAGAATCGGCGAGTGACTCCTACATCGCCGAGCGGGGAGACAGACAGTTGGGCAGGCGACGGCAGGGCGATAGCGAAAACGGCGGGGCCGAGGCGCCCGAACAGGTCGTCAACGAGAGCCGTACGGACCGCCTCAGGATCCGCGCCGCCTGGATGTATTTCGTCGAGCAGATGACGCAGAACGAGATCGCCGACGTGCTCGGCGTCGGCCGCGTCACCATCGTGCGCATGCTGGCGGAGGCGAGGTCCCGCAACGAGGTGAAAATCACCATCGAAAGCGAGTTGTCAGAGATCGTGCGGCTGGAGCGCGCGCTGGAGCGCACGTTCGGCCTGAAGCAGGCGCTGGTGGCGCCGCTGACCGCGCCCAATGCCGATCCGATCCCGGCGATCAGCGCCAAGACCGGGATTTTCCTGTCCGATACGATGAAATCCGGCATGCGCGTCGGCGTCGGCTGGGGTCAGACGCTGTTCTCGAGCCTGCCCTTCATCAGCGCCAAATCGCTCACCGACTTCAAGGTGATTTCGCTGCTGGGCGGTGTGGGCGTCGTGCGCCGCTACAACCCGGCCGAGTTCGCCTGGCGCTTCGCCCAAATCTTCCAGGGCGACGGCTACCTGATCCCGACGCCGGCCGTCGTCGACAGCGTCGAGACCAAGATCGCGCTGGTCGAGCGTTGCGGCCTGCAGGAAGTTTTTGAGATGGCCAACGTGCTCGATGCCGTTCTGCTGAGCGTCGGCGGTATCGCTTCGGCCACCACCTTCTCTCGCGGCGGCTTTCTTAAGGAGGCGGACCGCGAGGCCTTGGTTGCGCGTGGCGCCGTTGGCGACCTTCTGTTCCATTTCTTCGACCGCAATGGCGATTTGGTCGACCATCCCGTCAACAGCCATGTGATGTCAGTGGAGGTCGATCGGCTGCGCAAGGCGCCGATCCGCATTCTCACGTCCGGCGGCGAAGAGAAGACAGCGGCGCTGCTCGGCGCCATGAACTTGATCGCCCCGACGATCCTGATCACCGACGAGGAGAGCGCAAGGCGCATGCTCGAGGCGGTCAACGGAAGCTGAAGGACCCCGTGACGTAGTCCGGCCAGGCCTGCTGCTCGTCGAAGACCGCGATAAGATCCGAAGCGTCCGCCAATATCCCGCTCAGGACCAGCGCCGTGGCGATGCCGGAGCCGTTTCCCCCGCTATGTCATGCTCGACACTGTCGCCGACGCAGACCACGCTGGCACGGTCGGGCTCGCCGGCCAGCGCCAGTGCGGCATCGAAGATCGCCGGGCCGGGCTTGCCGATGCGGGTGACGCTGCCGCCCAGGCTCTCGTAGAGATCGGCGATCTCGCCGGCGCCGAAGCGAGGCCCGACCGCCGTCAGCATGATCTTGTCGGGATTGGTGCAGAAGCATGGCACCTTTCGCGCCGCCGCCGGCGCCAGCAGGCGGCGATAATGGTCCAGGTCGTAGCGGTCGCCCTCGCTGGCCGCGATCAGTACCAGGTTGGCGGTATCGCCGGCTCCGGTCAACACAAAAGGCAGGCCCTCGATCGCTGTGCGGTCATTATCGCGGCTGATCAACAGGCAGTTCGTGCCGGGCCGCAACGCTCCGGTCCCCGCCATTTCGTGGAAGGATCGCCACGCCACCTCGCCGGAGGAAACGAAATGATCCCAGCTTCCGGCCTCGAAGCCGAGCCTCAGCAAACGGTCCTCGTTGGGCTTGGCGCGCCTGCCGGAGTTGGAGACCAGCACCACGGTCTTTCCGGCGCGCTTCAGTGCCGCCAAGGCCGCCACCGCGCCGGGATAGGGGGCCGAGCCGTCATGCAGCACGCCGAACTGGTCGACCAGGAAGACCTGGTAGCGCTCCGCCAGCGGTCCGATGCCGTCGAGGCGTTCAGCCAGTTTTCCGCTCATAGCAGCCCCGCCTCGTTCGCACCCTTCAACGCCAGCCGCGCCGTTCCGGCAGCGGCCTCGTCCGACAAAGCCGGCAAGAACGCAACGCCGAGCTTACGCTGCCGGATCGCGCTCCACGCCGGATTTGCCGCGCCGCCGCCGACGCTGCGCACCGAAGTCAGCGCCGGCGCGCCGAGCTCGCCAAGCCGGCGATAGCCGAGCGCTTCGATCGCGGCCATGCCTTCGAACATCGCCTTGAGATAGTCGGCATCATCCGCCGGGCGTGGGACGAGGCGCGAGGGGAGCGCCGGATCGGCGATCGGGAAGCGTTCGCCCGATGTGGCGAGCGGATAATAGTCGAGGCCGGTCTCGGTCGCAGGGTCGATCATGGCACTGAGCTCGATGATGCGCGCGAGCGGAAAATGCTGCGCCAGCACCTTGCCGCCGGAATTCGAGGCCCCGCCGGCCAGCCAGGCATTGCCCAGCCGATGGCTGTAGATGCCGTATCGCGGCGCCGAGATCGGCCGGTCGGACAGGATCTTGATGGTAAGCGACGATCCAAGCGCCGTGACCCCGTCGCCGACCCCTGCCGCACCCGTCGCCAGGAAAGAGGCGCAGCCATCGGTCGTGCCGGCAACGACGGTCACGTCGCGGGCCAAGCCAAACAGATCCGCCATGGCCGCGGTGAGCGTGCCGGTCACGTCGCCTGGCTCGACGACGTCAGGCAGCAAATCCATGCGCATTCCGGTCGCCGCGATCCAGTCCGGCCAACGGCGGGCCTCGACATCGTAGCCGGTTTTCAAGGCGTTGTTCTCGTCGCTGATGTCGAAGCGGCCCGAGAACTGTCCGGCGATCCAGTCCGCCTGATGCAGCACCGCCGCCACGCCCGGCAGATGCTGGAAGTGAAGCGCCTTGGCGAGGCCTGAGGTCGCGCCGTGCGCGGCGCTGCCCGCCGGCGCCTCGCGCGCGATCGCGGCCAGTATATCGTCGCCGGCGACCTTGTCATTGTACATCAGCGGTTCGGCGAGCGGCCGTCCGGCACCGTCGACCGGCAGCAACGTGCCCGAGGTGCCATCCACGGCGATGGCGCGGACTGCGGTTCGGTCGATGCCCGCAATCAACTCCGCCAGCGCTGCCCGGACCGCTTGCCACCAGGCCGCCGGACTGCGTGGATCCTGGCCAAATGCGTCGAGGCGGACGGCGGCTTGGCCGGCAATTGAAAAGTCCGGACGCATGGCTACGGCGCGGGCGCCCGAGGTGCCGATATCGACGCCGATGACGAGACGATCCGAGAGAGGCGAGCCGGCGACGGGCGACATGTCAACCACCGGAGGCGTTCAGTTTCTGGCGGTACTGCTCGGCGTCCCAGTTGACGAGTTCGTCGTTCTCCGCCTCGGTAAGGTAATTCAACGTCGCCGTGACATCGACCCGCGCCGTCACGTCGGCAAGGCAACGCTGCATGGCGTCGGCGCCGGCGCTGGCATTGGCGCGCATCAGGACGCCGAGGCCGGGGAACAGGATCGACGCGGGCTGGGCGCCGCGACGCCTGACGACAGCGGCGACGTCCTCGCCGGGCGCAGCCACCACCGAACCCTTGCCGAGGAAGATGACATGGTCGGGATAGAGGCTGCCGCCCGATGCCATGCGGCGGCTGTCGGGATCGATGGCGACCGCGTGCGCCTCGGTGTCGATGGGCAAGCGGTAGCCGGAATTTGCGGCAAGCGCGGTCAGTGCCGCGATGTCGGGCGCGGCCGCTTCGCGCGGCGCCCTTGCCAGAAGCCCGGTGACGCGGCGCAACAGCGCCTCCGCTCCGGTGACGGTCTCGGCCGCGACGACGAGACCGTGATTGCCCAGGATCAGGACATCGATGCCCGGCCGCAGCCTTTCGGAGATGCCCTGGGCCAGCGGCAGGCCCGGCCGCCGGTAGGGGACATAGGCCCATTGGATGCCTGCGAGCCGGCGCGCGGCCAGGACCTCGCAATCGGCTTGCACCGCAAGCGAAATGGTGTCGACGCAGTGGACATGCAGGACCACGCGCTGCGGCATCAAGGCATGCACCGTGGTCTCGATCGAGGGACGCAGCCCGCGCGGGTTGAGCGCGCCAATGGCGAAGGCCTGAGGCTGGTCGGCGGCGGGGTCGCGTCGTTCAACCGCCTCGAGCAATGGCGCCATCGCCACCGGCACCATGATGTCATCGGCGAGCGCGTCTTTCAGCCAGGTCCCGGAAGCCTTGATCCACAGCGTGTCTCCGGCTTTCAGCGAGGTGTTGCCGCCGGCGGCCTGGGTCAGATGCGGATCCTGTCCGATGGCGGCCGAAAGCGCCCGCAGCGCCGCCAATTCCTGCGCATCCGCCTGGGTCGCCATCACGCATCTCCTCCAACAATCCGACAACCGTCGAATGCGGTGGTCGGGCATTCGACGGGTTGATATCGCAGATAAGAGTGAGTTCCGTCAACCGTGATCGAATGCCGTCAGTTGCGGCTTGCAATCGAGCTAATGTTGAGTAAGTTACACCAACTGCCGTCACAGAACGGCGTTTTGGAGAAAACAGTTGAGCGACTCCGGCCGCCAGCGTCAGATCGTCGAACTGTTGCGTGATCGCCCCTTCGCCTCGGTGCGGGAGCTGCAGGAGCGGCTCGGCGTTTCGGCCGCGACGGTGCGGCGCGACATCGACCGGATCGACGAGGCGGGCGAGGCGCGCAAGGTCTATGGCGGTGTTTCGGCGCTGGACGGCACGTCGCAGGCCGGCGTCGCCTATGCCCGGCCCTATGACGAGAATCGCGACCTCGCGGTCGAGGCCAAGCGGCAGATCGCCAACCTAGCCGCGACCATGGTGCGCGACGGCGACGCGGTCATCGTGCATGGCGGCTCGACCTGTTTCCATCTCGGGGTCAAGCTCGCCGAGCGCAGCATCCGGCTCTACACCAACTCGATGCCGCTGGCGGCGTATCTGAGCGATCATGGCCATTGCAGCCTGACCGTTGCCGGCGGCGACCTGCATCGCGAGCCGGGCATCATTCACTCGCTCACCCATCCGGCACCTTTCTACGCTTCGAAGTTCTTTCTCGGCGCGCAAGGCATCGGCCAGGAAGGCTTGCTGGAATCGCACCCGCTGCTGGTGCGCTCGATCGTCGAGCTTAGCCAGTGCGCCGACCAGATCGTCGTGCTGGCCGACAGCCGCAAGCTTTCGATCCAGGCCCGTAACGTTGCGCTGCCCCTGTCGCGCATTGGCACGCTGGTCACCGACGACGGTCTTTCCGATGCCGACGCGCGCATGCTGGAGGATGCCGGCGTCATGGTGCGGTTTGCTTCGACCATGGGAGCCATCGCATGAAGGTCGCGGTGCTCGACTTCGGCAAGACCAATTCGAAGCTGTTCGTCTTCGGCCAGGACGGACGCATTCTCGACGAGCGCCGGACCCAGCCGAAATGGACGCGCCAAGGCGGCTTCAGCGTGCTCGATGAGGCCGACCTCCACGATTGGGCGCTCGGCGCCGTCACCGCTGTGATCGAAAACCATGGCGTGGAAGGGGTGATGGTGTCGGGCCATGGCTGCACCTTCGCCCTCGTGGACGACGCGGCGCTGACGCATCCGATCCTCGACTATGAGCAGGAGCCGCCGGCCGAAATCGCCGCGCGGATCGATCGCCGCATTCCGGACTACGCCGAGACGTTCTCGCCGCGGCTGCCGCTCGGTTTCAACTACGGCCGCCACATGCTGTGGCTGCAGGAGGCCGCACCCGACGCTTTCGCGACGGCGAAATGGATCCTCGGCTATCCGCAATATTGGAGCTGGCGCCTTGGCGGCAGGCCGGTTTGCGAAGTGTCCTATCTCGGCTGCCATTCGCATCTGTGGGCGCCGCGTCGTCACGATTTTTCCTCACTGGTCGACGCCGAGGGGTGGCGCCACCAGATGCCGGCCTTCGCGCGTGCGGGAACTGTCATCGGCGAGCAGGACTTCGGCAGCGCGGCACGGCCGCTCGCCATCCACAACGGCGTCCACGACTCGAATGCCGCGCTCCATGCCTATCGGCGGCAGGGGCTGGGCTCGGTGACAGTGGTTTCGACCGGCACCTGGGTCATCGTGCTCAATCCCGACTGTCCGCTCGAGGCGCTCGACCGCGATCGCGACATGCTGGTCAATGTCGATGTGGACGGCGGCCCGGTGCCGACCATCCGCTTCATGGGCGGGCGCGAATTCGCCGCCATCAGCGACGGCTGGCAAGGCCCGGTCGAAGGCGCGGCGGTGCAGCGGGCGATCGATGCCGGCATGATGGCATTACCGAGCTTCGCGCCGGGCGGGCCGATGCCAGGCCGTTCGGGCCGGCTGGTCGGACGCACGCCTGATGCCGGCGAGCGTGCGGCCGTGGCACTGCTCTATGTCGCGCTGATGCTCGACCTCTGCCTCGACCTCATCCATTCCAGCAACACCGTGATCGTCGACGGCGGTCTCAACACTGGCGGCCTGCTCGCCAGCCTGCTGGCGCAGCTGCGGCCGGAGCAGGCCTTCATGCAGGGCGCTTCGCTGCAAGGCAGCGCCACGGGCGCTGCGGCCCTGGCTTTCGAGAGCGTCGGGCGTGAATTCGCCGCCGAGCCGCCGGAGCCGGTGAAAGCAGTGCGCTTCACCAGCCTCGCCGGCTACCGCGACGGCTGGCGCGATCTGGTCGCCGGGACCGCCGGCAAGGTCGCAGCCCGATGAGCGCGCAGGCCAGGACGGAGACAGCCGGCATGGGGGCGGAACGCCACCCGGTGCTGGAAATGCGCCATATTTCGAAGACGTTCGGCGCGATCCGCGCCCTGCAGGATGTTTCGCTTACCGTCCAGGCCGGTGAGCTGCACGCGCTGATGGGCGAGAACGGTGCCGGCAAGTCGACGCTGATGAAGGTGCTTTCGGGCGCCTATCGTCCCGATCCCGGGGGCGAGATCCTGATCGATGGCATGCCCGCCGCGACCGGCGATCCGATCAAGGCGCGCGCCAGCGGCGTCGCGGTGATCTACCAGGAACTGTCGCTGGCGCCCAATCTGACCGTGGCGCAGAACATTTTCCTCGGCAACGAACCGCGCCGTTTCGGCATCGTCGACCGCGACCAGTGCAACCGGCGCGCGACCGAGATCATCGGCCGGCTCGGCGTTTCCTTTTCGGCGCGTGCCCTGGTTTCCGGCCTGTCACTCGGCGAGCGCCAGCTGGTCGAGATCGCCCGGGCGCTGTCGACCAATGCGCGCATCATCGTCATGGACGAGCCGACCACGTCGCTGACCTCGCGCGAGACCGAGCGGCTGTTCGAGGTGATCGCGACGCTGAAGGCGCAAGGCATCGCCATCATCTACATCAGCCATCGCATGGAAGAGGTCTACCAGCTCGCCGACCGCGTCAGCGTGCTGCGCGACAGCGGCTATGTCGGCACGCTGGAGCGCGCCGACCTCAGCGCCTCGCGGCTCGTTTCGATGATGGTCGGCCGCGATCTCTCGGCGTTCTACAAGAAGGATCACCGCCCGCCGGGCGAAAAGCGCGCCGTGGCGCTGTCGGTGCGCGGCATGTCCGACGGCAGGCTGCTGAAGGACTGCTCCTTCGACCTCTATCACGGCGAGGTGCTGGCGCTGGCGGGCCTCGTCGGCTCGGGCCGCACCGAACTTGCCAGGCTCATCTTCGGCGCCGACCGGCGCAGCGCCGGCACGCTGGAGCTCGACGGCAAGCCGATCGCCATCGGCTCGCCGCGCGAGGCGCTCGATGCCGGCATCGCCTATCTCACCGAGGACCGCAAGGAACTCGGCCTGTTCCTCGACATGTCTATTTCCGACAACATCAACATGGGCGTGCTGGCCAGGGATGCGCGCGCCGGCGGCTTGCGGGACTTCGCCGCCGCCGACAGGCGCGCTGCGAAAGCCGTCGCCGATCTCTCGATCCGCACCCGCTCGGCGCAGGCCAATGCCGGTTCGCTGTCGGGCGGCAACCAGCAGAAGGTGCTGCTGGCTCGCCTGCTGGAGACCGAGCCGAAGGTCGTCATCCTCGACGAGCCGACGCGCGGCGTCGATGTCGGCGCCAAATCGGAAATCTACCGGCTGATCGACGATCTCGCCAACCGGGGCATCGCCATACTGATGATCTCCAGCGAATTGCCGGAAGTAGTCGGCGTCGCCGACCGGGTTCTGGTGATGCGCGACGGCGCCATAGCAGGCGAGGTGACGGCATCCCGGGGCGAGCCGCTTCGCCAGGAAGCAATCATGGAACTTGCGACGGGAGCGGCCCAAGAAGGACCGAAGGAATGACCGACAGAACGACCACGACGACGACAGTGGACCAGGCGGCAGTCAGGAGCCGGCGGTTGCGCACGGCTTTGGCCGCGCTCGGCATGCTGCCGGTGCTGGTGTTGCTGGCGGCCGGCTTCCAGTTCATCAATCCGCGTTTTCTCACCGGCACCAACCTGTTGATCGTCACGCAGCAATCGTCGATCAACATCGTGCTCGCCGCCGGCATGACCTTCGTCATCCTCACCGGCGGCATCGACCTGTCGGTCGGCTCGATCCTTGCCGCTTCCGCAATGGTGGCGGTGCTGGTGTCGCTGGTGCCGGACTGGGGCCTGCTCGGCGTGCCGGCGGCCATTCTGGTCGGTCTCGGCTTCGGGGTCATCAACGGGCTGCTCATCGCCTATATCAGGCTGCCGCCCTTCATCGTCACGCTGGGATCGCTGACCGCCGTGCGCGGCGTCGCCCGCCTGCTCGGCGAAGACACGACCGTGTTCAACTCCGACCTGCCGTTCGACTTCATCGGCAACGGCTCGCTGTTCGGCGTTCCCTGGCTGGTCATCATCGCGCTGACGGTGGTGGTGGTGTCGTGGCTGGTGCTGAAACGCACCGTGCTCGGCACCTGGATCTATGCCGTGGGCGGCAATGCCGAGGCGGCGCGGCTGACCGGCATCAAGGTGCCGCTGGTGCTGCTCTTCGTCTATGGCGTGTCCGGCCTGCTGGCAGGTCTCGGCGGCGCCATGTCGGCGGCCAGGCTCTATGCCGCCAACGGCCTGCAGCTCGGCCAGTCCTACGAACTCGACGCCATCGCCGCGGTCATCCTGGGCGGCACAAGCTTCGTCGGCGGCGTCGGCTCGATCTGGGGCACGCTGATCGGCGGGCTGATCATCGCCGTGCTGTCCAACGGGCTCATCCTGGCCGGCGTCTCGGACATCTGGCAGTACATCATCAAGGGATTGGTCATCATCGTGGCGGTCGCCCTCGACCGCTACAGGCTCCAGGCAGGGGCAAGAACGTGAGTGACCTTGTCGCCGGCATCAAAGACCGGCTTGTGTAACGCACCGTGAGAGGCGCGGGGCATCAGGAGGAAGTAAGCGTAATGAAGACCATCGCCAAACTGCTCTGCGGCGCCGCGTTCGCGGCCGTCGCCATTGCGCCGGCATCGGCCAAGGACCTGAACAAGGTCGGCATCTCGGTCGGCCTGCTCGGCAACCCCTTCTTCGTCGCCACCATCAAGGGCATCGAGGACGCGGCCAAGAAGATCAATCCGAACGTCGAGGTGACGTCGGTGTCGGCCGACTATGACTTGAACAAGCAGGTCTCGCAGGTCGATTCCTTTATCGCCGCCGGCGTCGACGTCATCATGCTCAACGCCGTCGATGCCAAGGCGATCGCGCCCGCGGTGAAGAAGGCGCAGGCGGCGGGCATCGTGGTCGCGGCCTTCGACGTCTCCGCGCCAGGCGCCGACGTCACCGTGATGACCAACAATGTCAAGGCCGGCGAGGAGGCCTGCCAATATCTGGTCGACCAAACTGGCGGCAAGGGCAACTACGTCATCCTCAACGGTCCGGCGTCCTCGTCGATCCTGGAGCGCGTGAAGGGCTGCAAGAACGTGCTTGCCCAGCATCCCGACATCAAGATCCTGTCCGACGACCAGAACGCCGAAGGCTCGCGCGACGGCGGCCTGAAGGTGTTCCAGTCGCTGCTGACCCGTTTCGACAAGATCGACGCGGTGTTCGCCATCAACGATCCGACGGCGATCGGCGCCGAGCTCGCCGCCAAGCAGCTCAACCGCTCGGAGTTCATCTTCACCGCCGTCGACGGCGCGCCGGACATCGAGAAGGAACTGGCATCCGGCAAGTCCATGATCAAGGCTTCTGCCTCGCAGGATCCCTACGTGATGGCCGGCCAGTCGCTGACGATGGCCGCCGACGTGCTTGCCGGCAAGAAGCCGGCGGAGCCGGTGGTGCTGCTCGATCCGAAGCTGATCACCGCCGAGAATCTGAAGGACTACAAGGGCTGGACCGCGGCCCGCTGATCAGTCCAAGGCGGACGCGGCCGGGCTGACCTGCCGCGTCCTCCTCATTTCGTCGCAAAACCGGAGACGATCATGTCGCGCATCGGAATCCACTCTTTCGTCTGGTCGGCGAGCTCGACGCAGGTCGAGCTCGAACGCACGCTGGCCAACACCAAGGAGGCCGGCTTCGACCTGATCGAATTCTCCTATCTCGACCCCGCCAATGTCGATATTGGCGGGCTCGCCAAGCGCATCGCCGATCTCGACCTCGGCGTGGCGATCAGCATCGGCCTGCCGGTCGACGGCGACATTTCGAGCGCCGACAAGGCGGTCGCCGCGCGCGGCGTCGGGATCCTCAACGACACCATCGCCCTGACGCGCGACCTCGGCGGCCAGAAGGTCGCCGGTATCCTCTCGACCAGCCACGGATTGCAGACCGAGGCGCCGACGCGAGACCAGTGGAACCGCAGCGCCGGGACGCTGGCCAAGGTCGCCGAAACCGCGAAGGCGGCAGGCGTCACGCTCAACCTCGAGATCGTCAACCGCTTTGAGAGCAATCTGCTCAACACCGCCGCGCAAGGGCTGGCCTTCATCGAGGACACCGGCTCCGACAACATCTTTCTCCACCTCGACACCTTCCACATGAACATCGAGGAGGCCGATGTCGGGCTGGCCATCCGCCATGCCGCCGGCAAGATCGGCTATGTCCATATCGGCGAGAGCCATCGCGGCTTCCTCGGCACCGGCAATATCGACTTCGCCGCGATATTCGATGCGCTGACGGCGATCGGCTATGCCGACGATCTCAGCTTCGAATCCTTCTCCTCGGAGATCGTCGACGAGAACCTGTCGAAGAAGACCGCCATCTGGCGTAATCTGTGGACGGACAACATGGCGCTGGCCAAGCACGCGCGCGCCTTCATCGGGCTGGGAATGGAAACGGCAAGGCGCAAGGCGGAACTCGTCGCGGCGCGCCACAAGCCCTGAGGATTTCAGACTGAGGAGCAGCAGGAATTGCCAAATCGCCCACCCCAGGCGCGGACGCGCCTGGTTCCTGGTGCAAGGCCGCGAACTCAGCTTCATTGACTGTGAAGGCAGTTAATGCTACAAATTGCCTATGGTGCTGAGTCGCGCCAGGGACCCGCCGAGCAGGCGGTTTTTTTCGTTCAGAGCTCCGTCAAACAGTGCGAAGGCGCCGGTGAACCCGGATTGGTTGCCCTGGTCCCCCTGGCGGCATTGCCCACGCCACGCGTAACGGCTATCCGACGGTGCGACAGCGAAGCAAAACGGAGCCCCGGCATGACGAACAAGACGATCCTGAAATTCGGCACCGTCGAACACGCGGAAGCCGGCGACCTGCCTGGCTGGATCGCGGTCGAGGGCCGGCCGACCATGCAAACCGCAGTCCAGCACACGACCGCGGACGGCAAGGTGATCTCCGGAACCTGGCGCGCGTCGCCCGGTACGTATCACGCCACCTACACCGACTATGAGTTCGTGCACATGATCGCGGGCCGCATCATCATCACGCCCGACGGCGGCACGCCGGTCGAAGTCGGCCCCGGCGACGCCTTCGTGGTGGAAGCCGATTTCAAGGGAACCTGGAAGATCATCGAGCCGGTGACGAAGCATTTCGTGGTCAGGGTGGGCTGAGGCAGGCTGTCAGACAGACAAGCCAGCCGCTCGCTGGCCTTTGATACCTTTCGTCAATCCCGGCCATCCTCGCATGTCCACGCAACTGGCGGGGCCGTGACTGGCGCCCGGTTGGAGCGAACGGGACCAGAATGCCGGCAGGGCGAACGGTGTCCGCCTTGCTCATCGTGCCATCGCGTGAGACCCCACGGCGAGCAACCCCGCTGTTGGAGCACGCGGAACAACAGGATCCGTGGTCATTTCATTGTTTAGTGAGGAAGGCCTTGCAAGCCGGCGTGACTTCGCTGAGGTGCTGTTTAAGGCAGCCTTGCGCCTTAACTTCGTTGTCCATGTGGCACACCCGCTTGGCGTCCGCTCTACAGGGTGTCTTGTAGGCATCTTTCGCTAAAGCGGCGTCGGTGAGAAAAAGCGATATACAAGCCAAAAGCGCCAGTTGGAGTGACTTTCGATTCCGCATGGTTGTGTTCCCATCGTGAGTGCAGAAGCGCGGTCTTTATATGCGTTAATGCTAAAGAATGGGAATCCACCATAAGGAGGAGGGTGCGAGCACCCGCGCAAAATCGGATGAGCAATGTAGCGCAAAACACGGCTTACATAAGCGCAGTGCTGACCAACTGTCTCGCGCACGGCTCAATCAAAAGCGCTAATATAATCTCCGGTTTGTCGAGCTTGTTTCCAATTTTGTGTTGGAGTAACCCAATATCGCTTGGGAACACGAAATGGAGAGAGTCGTTAGGCTGCGTGCAGGGTAGGTTTTTTCCTGCCATTTTTCTGAAACACGGAATTGTTCCTTGGCAATGTCGGGGGGAAGACTCTCCGTCTTGAATAAAATAACGAAGCCGTGATTATGGGCGTTTTATTCCTGATTTGTCGATGACGCGAAGAATATTCGATCCGTAATCGAGCAGTTTTCATATACTTATAAATGAGGGGCGAGATGTCTACCGTGTTTAGACGCGCGTACATCAAACCAGGTTGGTGTTTTCTTCTCGTGGTCACGTCGGTTGCGTTCCTCATTTGCCTGGGGGGTGGGGAGCTCACTGCGGGTGAGTTCAAGAAAACCAGCTGTTGGTTCGAAATTCCCCGGGATCGGGCAATGACGTGTGGGACCGTGAATGTTCCAGAAAATCGAAAGAAGACGGGCGGTACCGAGGTCGTCCTGTCCGTGGTCGTATTCGAACCGGACCGCGAACGGCACGAACCGGTGGTGTTTCTCACAGGAGGACCGGGGCAGCCTACCGACATTGCCAATAGCGACGACATCGATGGATGGTGGGAATTCATCGGCGCCCAGAGTTGGATGATCGGACGCCGAGTAATCGTCGCTGATCAGCGGGGTATCGGAAAGTCCGCTCCCGCCTTGGACTGTTCTCAATATTTCAAGCCCGATCATTGGAACGCCATTCTCTCGAGCGTTGAGGTCGAAACCACCTTTAGCAAGCTCAAAAAAGATGAAGTTCTTGCATGCAGGACGGCGTTGATCGCAAAGGGCATTGATCTTGATGCCTACAACACTGAGGAGAATGCGGAGGATATTGATGACCTTCGGAAGGCTCTCGGGATAGAAAAGTGGGTTCTCTATGGCGTCTCGTATGGCACCAGGCTTGCACTCGAAGTGATGAACCAGCACCCCGAAGGGGTATCGGCGAGTATACTGGATTCAGTTGTTCCTCTGGACATCAATTACCTGAACGAAGATGGGCCGAATCTCGACCGATCGTTAAAATTGCTAGAGCGAGACTGTGAGGCAGCGAACAGATGCATGAATGGGATATCCAATGCTGTTCAGCTTGTTGCAAGACAGCTGGATCGGCAGCCTTTGCTCTTGCGCAGCACAGATAAAGAGGCGCGCTACACATATGTCTCCGGGGCAGATTTCCTCGAGCTTATATTCGGCATTTTATACGATCGCGATGCGCTCCTGACCCTGCCGGAGCTGATCGAGAGGACATACAAACAGGATTTCAGACCCCTGGCGGAGATACTTTTCGATGCTGACGACCTGGAGATCTCCCAAGGTATGGACTTCTCTGTAAGTTGTTCCGACAGCGATCTCCCCGATCTGAATGGCAAGCAGGACAAATACTGGTCGAAATGGGTTGAGCTGAACGACTACTCCTGGGCATGCCCTCTTTGGATGCTTGAGAACGGGCCAGCATCGCAGGTGCAGCCGCGCCGCACTGACATACCCACTCTTCTGTTGTCGGGAGAATATGATCCAGCAACGCCGACAGCATGGGCGGACCACGCGGCGAAGACCCTTCCTTTCGGCCAGGTGGTGGTCTTTCGGGGGATCGGACACGATGTCATTGATTCCGATCCGTGCGGGTCGAAAGTAGTTGCTGATTTCCTTGCAAACCCCAAGCTCAAGTTGAAGACTGAATGTATCGGTGAGATGGGGGCCCCGCAATTTCCAAGCCCGCCAAAGGAACTGTGGTCGGGAGCGGAGGCACTACACTCTATATCAGCAAATCGCTCAAGGCAGGACAGGTTGAGATTTCGATTTGGGCAATGAAATTCCTCTTAGCCAAAATTGTGAAATCCGATATTTTGCTGACGACGAAGTTAAGCTAAAGCGGAACTCGCAAATCAATTAAACACTACGGTAGCATCGCTTAAGGACCCCTCTCGTCTTGCGGGTGGAAGTCGCGTGCGTGTCGCATTTCGATTATCAAATTCCGAAGTTTCACAGAAATTGTAGGAGGATCGAACAGTGTTTACGTCTCGTCGTGTATTGCTTTCGGCCTTGGGTGCAAGCATCGCATACGCCGCCTTTGGTGGCATCGCGCGTGCGAAGGGCGGTGGCGGGGGAGGAGGAGGAGGAGGAGGAGGAGGTGGCGGCGGAGGAGGCGGAGGCGGGGGCGGAGGCGGCAAGGGTGGGAGCGGCGGCGGAGGCGGAGGCGGCAAGGGTGGGGGCGGCGGCAAGGGTGGGGGCAAGGGTGGAAGCAAGGGGTCAAGTCGTGACGGTGCGATGGAGATCGAAACCGGGCTGATACCCAGTTCAGTCAACGCAACAAACCCTACGCAGGTAAGATCTTTCAAAATTTTCGAAGGCAAGGGATGTCGCCGCGACTACGCACGGTTTTGCCCGACGAAACCGATGGGTAAATGCGACCTTGAAAGCCAGATCGAACGGCTTTCACCTGCGTGCAGAGATTTCGTCGAGAAGCATCGGTGAAGTTGCGTGGCTATTATGCTAATGTAGCTATCTCTCATTCGATGCGTCAGTCTGACGATAGGTCCTCAGCTGACCGTCTGTCGAGCATGGCCGCGGGAAATAAACATCCCTGGCCGGAGCCGGTTGCGGGGCCTGTAGCTGGAGGGCCGTCGACGGGCCATGAGGAGAAAAGGGCGAGAAACCGGGATCGCGACGCCAAATCCTATGTCCGACAATCGGAACATTGCCGCTGCGATCGAGGCTTGCTACGACGCCGCGTTCGAGTTTAGGCAGTGGCCCGCAGCGCTTCAAATGCTGGCCCACTCCCTAGGAGCCACAAGTTGCGTTATCCGCACCTGCGATCCAACTCACCCGTTTCGTAGCGATCAGCGATCGCCGACCGCGCTCAGACCCGATTCGACCGAACATGCCGAATTCGCCGCCCTTTGGATCGAAAGAATCGAAGGTGCTCCCGATCCGCATGAACGTAGACCGCGCAAGAGGTTGGCAAAACTGACAGACAGCTTCGTTGTCGAGGATGAGATCACCACTCGTGATGAGCGCGAGGTTCTCCCTTATTACCAAGAAATCGCGCGTCCAGGCGACCGGGAATGGTGGGCTGCAATAGACTTCATGGTGAAGGATCGAAGGTGGATGCTCTCGATGTTTCGTGACGCTCATAAGGGGCCATTCTACCGGAATGAAGCCGAGGATTTCTTGGCGATCGTTCCGTCGATGGTTCGCATCATCAGTGCTGCGGAAAAGGTTTGGGAAACGGCAGTCGAACCGAACCTGGCCATTCTGGATCGGATGGGAAGCGCAGCGCTGTTGCTGAATTGCCGAGGCCGCGTCACCCGCTACAATAAACACGCGGAAGCTCTGCTTGGTACTGGCCTCGTTATCCACGGTGGTCGTCTCCGGGCGGCAGATCGGCCCAGTGATTCACGCTTGCAGAAATTGATCGCAGGCGTGGTCAGCCAATGCGGCGACTTGAGCGACGGGGAGCCCGTTTTGATTGCTCGCGAGGGTTCGCCATGGCTTCTTGCTGAAGCCATTCCGATGACCTCGTTCGTCCATGACCTCTTTAACGGCGGAGACGCGCTCCTCTATTTTACCGATCTTGTGGCCGAACCGGCGCTACCCAAGCAACTGATAAGGCACGCCTTTCAACTAACAGCAGCCGAAACGCGGCTGGCCTGCCGCCTTGCCGATGGCCGAGGTATCGGCGCGGCAAGCTCTGCCCTGGGAATTGGCCGTGAAACCGCCAGAACCCAGCTCCGTGCAATATTCTCGAAAACAAGCACCGGAAGTCAGGCGGAACTCGCGAAGCTCTTGTCCCGATACCAAGGGTCCTCCACGCATTGAAGTCGCGGTGTCACCCGTTCGGGTGAAGCCCTGACGGTCCAAGGGTTGCACTCTGCGCTGAATCGGGGCCGTGGCACTTCACAACAACAGGCGCCGGTCTCGATCCGATACGTCTCAAGCGGGGCGGGCGGTCAGACGATATTTGGTTTTTGCAACGGCGCGTGCCTGAATCCCTCTGGTGTCCGACTAGTGCCTTCGGGCCGAAGAGGTGAGCAGAAAACATCGCGTCCGCTATTACATTAGCAGTAGGAAATATATTGCCAAACGGCGGCGCGAGGCGGATCATCAACGCCCGCACCTCCGATCGAGAATTGGAAAGACAGGGCTGATCGGAGCTTGCCGATCGTACCGAACGCCAGGAGGTTCAGATGAAACTGCGTGCTTGCCTGCCAAGTGCAGGATGGACAGCTATTGCCTTAGTGAGTTTCGGCACAGGTGCTGCCATTGCTTACGCCGCGGACAGTCCGTTGCAGTCGCAGCTTGCGGCGCCAAGAGTATCGTTGCCGGGGGAACTCGACATCACACACTGCGTCGCTCTGGCCGCTGCCGGCCAATCACTGGCCCCGCAAGACTTGAAGGCCTACGAGGAGGCCCAGCCGCCATTGTGGGATGACCTGGGCTCCCTGAGCTATCCGATCAGCACAAAGAGCGCCGATGCCCAAAAATACTTTGACCAGGGGCTGCGGTTCGCCACCAACTTCAATCACGCGGAGGCGCGACGCGCCTTCCGCAAGGCACAAAGCCTCGATCCCGACTGTGCGATGTGCTTCCTCGGCGAGGCACTGGTCCTGGGCCCGAACATCAACGTGCCGATGGATCCCACGGCAAATGCACCAGCGATCACTGCTCTTCGAAAGGCGCAGGCGCTTTCATCCGGTGCCACCGAGAAGGAGCGGGGACTGATCGAGGCGGTCGCCACGCGGTATTCCGAAGATCCCAAGGCCGATCGAAACACCCTGAACGCCGCCTTCGCCGATGCAACTGCGGCGCTTTCCGACAAATATCCTGACGATCTCGAGCTCGCTGTGCTGGCCGCAGAGGCCGGCATGGACACGCAGCCTTGGGACTATTGGCAGCCGGGCGGCAAGGAACCCAAGGGCCGCACCGCCGACATCCAGAGGCGGCTGGAAGGCGTTCTCGCCAGGAAGCCCGACAATCCGATGGCGATTCACCTCTACATTCATCTTGTTGAGGCCTCGGATCGTCCGGAGCGCGCCGAGCCCTACGCGGACCGGCTAGCAGCGCTGATGCCGGGGGCCGGACACATCGTCCATATGCCGAGCCACATCTACTATCGCGTCGGCCGCTACACGGATTCGCTGAAGTCCAACGAAGCTGCCTCGAAAGTGGACGAGACCTATCTCGCCGAAACCGGCGCTACCGGTGTCTATCCGCTCGGCTACTATTCCCACAACGTGCACTTCGTATTGGTTTCGGCCCAGCTCCTCGGTGACTCGAAGACGGTGCTTGCAGAGGCTGAGAAGCTGGACAAGTTTCTGACTAACGAGGTGGCCACGGCAATACCGATCGTGCAGCCGGTGAAGGCAGCTCCGTATTTCGCCTGGGCGCAATATGCCAAACCCGATGCGATCCTGGCTAAGGCCGAGCCGGCCGGCGCGCCGCCTTACATCACATCGATGTGGCACTATGCGCGCGGCGTCGCCCTGGCCGAGAAGAAGGACGCCTCGGGCGCGCGAGTCGAGGCGGACGCCATCCACAAGATCGCTCAGGAAACCGACTGGTCGGTGCACGATGCCTGGGGAATCCCGGCATTGTCGGTCCTGCAAGTGGCCGAAGATGTCGTACGTGCCCGCGCTGCGCAGGCCGAGAATGACGTCGGCGGCTCGATAGCCTTCTGGAAGAAAGCGGTCGAAACGGAGGACACGATCCCCTACATGGAGCCTCCGTACTGGTATTATCCCGTGCGGCAGTCCCTCGGTGCCGCCCTCCTCAAGAACGGTCAGCCGGCGGACGCGGCGAAGGAGTTTGTGGCGGCGCTCCACCGCGCACGCAGCAGCGCCTGGGCACTGTTCGGGCTGCAGCAGGCGGCGGAAGCCCAAGGCGATACTGCCGCCGCAACGAAAGCCGCGGACGAACTTTCCAAAGCCTGGAAGGGCGATCCGGGCATGCTGACGCTGGAACGGCTCTGAACCTCATCCCGGACGGGACCGCTGCGGTCCGTCGACCGGGCTCCAACCAATCAACCAATTTCCGATTTGTCGGAACGTCTGCAAGCGCTTTTCTGACGTTATTCGAACGGTAGAAATCCGCATGCAGGTTCCGTACAGATGACCGATGCGACCCCAGTGATCGGCTCTGGTTTCAGTCCGATTCAGGTCCGACAGTATCCGGCTTAAGCAGCAAAACGTGGTGATCCCGACAGGAATCGAACCTGTGACCTACAGATTAGGAATCTGCCGCTCTATCCTACTGAGCTACGGGACCACGCGGCCCGACACATAGCCGCTTCCGATCGTTTCGCCAAGGGGCGGGCCGAACACAATCGGCCGGCCCCTGCCGCCGCCAGGCCTCAGGCGGCGAGCGCGGTTTCGGCCAGCTTCACCCAGTAGCTCATGCCGTGCGGGATGGCTTCGTCGTTGAAGTCATAGGCCGGGTTGTGAAGGCCGGCGGTGTCGCCATTGCCAATGAAAATGAAGGCGCCGGGCCTGGCTTCAAGCATGTAGGAGAAGTCCTCGCCGCCCATCACCGGCTGGATGCCGCGGTGGACATGAGCGTCGCCGGCGACGTTTGCCGCGACGTCGCTGGCAAAAACCGTCTCTTCCGCATGGTTGAAGGTTACGGGGTAGTTCGCCTGGTAATCGACCTCGATCTTGGCGCCGAACGCCGTGGCCAATCCGTCGCAGATGGCACGAATGCGCTCTTCCGACTTCTTGGCGATTTCCTTGCGCAAGGTGCGCACCGTGCCTGCGATCTCCGCCGATTCCGGGATGATGTTGTAGGCGTCGCCGGCATGGAACTTGGTCACCGACACCACCACGGCTTCGACCGGGTCGGTGCTGCGCGAGGCGATCGTCTGCAGGGCGCCGACCAACTGGCTGGTGATGACGATCGGGTCGATCGTGCCGTGCGGCATCGCCGCATGGCCGCCGCGGCCCTTCACGGTGATGGTGAATTCCGCGGTCGCCGCCATGATCGGGCCCGGCCGGATGGCGAACTGGCCGACCGGCAGGCCCGGCATGTTGTGCATGCCGAACACTTTCGCGATGTCGAAACGCTCCATCATGCCGTCCTTGACCATCTCGTTGCCGCCACCGCCGCCTTCTTCGGCCGGCTGGAAGATGACCGCCACCGAACCGGCGAAATTGCGCGTCTCGGCGAGATATTTCGCCGCACCCAAAAGCATCGCCGTATGGCCGTCATGGCCGCAGGCATGCATCTTGCCGGGAACGGTCGAGGCATAGGGCTTGCCGGTGATCTCGTTAAGCGGCAGCGCGTCCATGTCGGCGCGCAGGCCGATGGTGGCGCCTTCGCCCTGACGGCCGCGAATGATGCCCACGACGCCGGTCTTGCCCAGCCCCGTCACCACATCGTCGCAGCCGAAGGCCTTCAGCTTCTCGGTGACGAAGGCGGCTGTCTTGAAGACGTCGAAATTCAGTTCCGGGGTCTGGTGCAGATGTCGTCGCCAGCCGGCAACCTCGTCCTGCATTTCGGCGGCACGGTTCAGGATTGGCATGATAGTTCCATCTCGCTGTTGGGGCAGGTCCGCTGCCTTGCAATTGTGATCGTCAGGCACTTTGCCATGTTGACGTCACATAGAGTAAATAGCACCGCAACAATGCGGTCCGTTTTTGAGGGCGGACTCATTTTGCTGGCGATCGCGTAAATCTTACGGAGCCAGGGGCGACTACGGCAAGAGGCGATTTCGGATTCGATCATGCGGCACAGGCATTTCCTCAAACTATTCTGCGCGGGCGCCGTGGCGTTCTCGGCGCTGGCCGGGCCGGCGCTGGCCAACCCGGTCGTGCTGTTCGACCTGAACAGCGGCAAGATCCTCGAACATCAGGACGCGTTCAAGCGCTGGTACCCGGCATCGCTGAGCAAGCTGATGACGGCCTATGTGACCTTCCGGGCGATAGCGGCCGGCGAGGTCCGGCTCGATTCGCCGATCAAGGTAACGAAACATTCCGCCGCCGAGCCGCCGAGCAAGATGGGCTTCAAGCCAGGCTCGGTGATGCGGCTCGACAATGCGCTGAAGATGATGCTGGTCAAGTCGGCAAACGACATCGCCATGGCCGTCGGCGAGAATGTCGGGGGATCGCAGGCAGCCTTTGCCGAGCGCATGAACGCCGAAGCGGTCCGGCTCGGCATGAACGGAACGCATTTCGTCAATCCGAACGGGCTTTATTCGCCGGACCAGTACACCACAGCGCGCGACCTGGCCGTGCTGGTGACGGCGATCCGCCGCGAGTTTCCGCAATATGCGCCGTGGTTCTCGATCGAGGGGCTTGCGGTCGGCAAGAAGGCGATCCCCAACTACAACCTGTTGATCGGTCGCTATCCCGGGGCCGACGGCATGAAGACGGGCTTCGTCTGCCCCTCCGGCTTCAACATGATCGGTTCGGCGACCCGCAACGGCCGCACGCTGGTGGCGGTGGTGCTCGGCGAGAAGTCGGCGATCACCCGTGCCGAGGCCGCGGCCAAACTGCTCGACCAGGGTTTCGATACGCCTGCCGCCGGCTCGGCCACCATTGCCACGCTGGCGCCCTACGGCGACACCATCTCGCCCAACGACATGCGTGACGAGATCTGCAAGAAGAAGGCGCCGGCTGAGCAGTCCGAGGCACCGCCCGTCGTCGCCAAGAACGTGCCGAAATCGCCCTACCAGGAAAAGCTCGACCACGTGCCGACACTGGTTGCCGTGGGGCTTGGCGGCGCGACCGGCCCGACGCCGATGGCCATGCTCGCCCAGGGCGGCGAGGAATATGCCGACGTGCCCATTCCGACCTGGCGTCCGGACAGACCGGCGCCCGGCGCCGGCCCGACGGTGGCGGGCTCGGCTGCGCAGGGCGACCAGCCGGTCAAGGTTGCGAACTAGGCAATGAGCGGTTTTCCCATCCCTGTTTCCGTGCTGACCGGTTTTCTCGGTGCCGGCAAGACGACGCTGCTCAACCGGCTCCTGAAGGACCCGGCGCTGGCCGACACGGCCGTGATCATCAACGAATATGGCGAAGTGGCGATCGATCATCTGCTGGTCGAACAGGCGTCCGACGGCATCATCCAGCTTTCGGACGGCTGCCTATGCTGCACGGTGCGCGGCGAACTGGTCGACACGCTGGCCGATCTGGTCGACCGGCTGCAGACCGGCCGCATCGCCCGCCTTGCCCGCGTCATCGTCGAGACCACCGGCCTTGCCGATCCGGCGCCGGTGCTGCAATCGATCATGGCGCATCCGGCCCTGGTCCAGGCTTTCCGGCTCGACGGCGTCATCACCTTGGTCGACGCGGCCAACGGCGATGCCACGCTCGATGCCCATGTCGAGGCGGTCAAGCAGGTCGCCGTCGCCGACCGCATCGTGCTCTCCAAAACCGACCTGGTCGCTGGTCCGGATGGACCGGAAGCGCTGCGGACGCGGCTGCGGCAGATCAATCCGGGCGCCGAACTGCTGGCTGTCGACGATGCGAAAAGGAGCGTCGCGGCGCTGTTCGACTGCGGCCTCTACAACCCGGCGACCAAATCCGCCGATGTGCGGCGCTGGCTCGGCGAGGAGGCGACGCATGACCATGATCATCATGATCATGACGGGCATGACCACGGGCATGACCAGGGGCACGGCCACGACCACGGGCACCGGCACGATCAGCGAATCCGCACCCACTCCCTGGTGCATGACGGCCCGGTGCCGTTCTCGGCCATCGAGATGTTCCTCGATCTTTTGCGCTCCACGCATGGCGAGCGCCTGTTGCGCATGAAGGGCGTCATCGAACTCGAGGAAGATCCGTCGCGGCCGCTGGTGGTGCATGGCGTGCAGAAAATCCTGCATCCGCCAGCTCGATTGCCGTCCTGGCCGGACGGCCAGCGCGGCACCCGGCTGGTGCTGATCACGCTCGACATGCCCGAAGACTATGTAAGGCGACTGTTTGCCGCCTTCACCAACCGGCCCTCGATCGACACGCCCGACCGCGCGGCGCTGGAGAACAATCCCCTGGCGATCGCGGGACGCTGACCTTTACGACAGCTATTCGCCGCGCTCGACCAGGAAGCGGTGACCGCCTGATATGGCGGATGTCTCTACGAGATGATGACCAGAGTCGGCGCAGAACGCCGGAATGTCGATAACCGCGAGCGGATCGGTCGTTTCCAGCCAGAGCCGGCTGCCGGGCCGCATCCCGGCCAGCCGCTTCTTCGCCTTCAGCACCGGCAAAGGGCAGTTCAGCCCCTTCAGATCGTAGACGGTGACGTCGGTCACGGCGAAAAATGTCAGCCGCCGAACATGCCGAGCAGCTTGTTCTTCAGCCTCGTCACGCGGCTCTCGTCGGCACTTGCGGCCTGCGTTTCGGCCGGCGGTGCGGGCTCGGCCGGCGCTTCGATCGTCGCGGTGGCGACAGGGGCTTCCTTGGCGGTCTTGGCCGCTTCCTTTTCGGCCAGCGCTTGCGCCTTGGCCTGCTTGGCAGCTTCTATCGCGGCCAGCCGCTGCTCCTCGGCTTTTTGCTTCGCGGCCTTTTCGGCATCGAGCGCGGCCATCTTGCGGCCGGCGGGCGAATCGATGCGGCCCATGCGCGCCGTCTCGGTGACCGAGCCGTCCGAGTTGAGCGATGGCGGGTCGATCGGCACGCGCTCGCCGCGCGCACGGCGCTTGGACCAGTCGGAGACGATGCTGGCTTCCTTGATGCCGGCGATGGTGGGCTTGGGCGCCGGCGTGCTTGCCTTGAGGGCGCCGTTGAACGCAGCCTCATACGTGCTCTGATAAGCACTGTAGGCGCTTTTCAGCGAATCCGGCTGCGTGGACGCAGGGCAGGGGCCGGTCGGATTGAATGTGGTGCCTTCGGGAGCCACCTGGTTGAAGACGTAGCGCTTCTCGCAAACGTCGACTTTCGGCGGTACCTTGGTGATCTCGAAATTGTCGTAGCCGACCTTCAGCATCTTCCAGAATTCGTAATTCGGGTCGTTGCGGTAGCGCGCCATGTTGGCGGCGGTCATGCGGAACGGGAAGGCCTGGATCTGGAACTCGGTCTGGCCGCCCTGGAAGGCATCGCGGCCGAACGCATAGATCTGCTCGATCTGGGCATCGGTCATCGAATAGCAGCCCGAAGACGAGCAGGCGCCGTGCACCATCAGGTTGGAGCCGGTGCGGCCGTTGGCGCGGTCATAGGCGTTGGGATAGCCGATGTTGAAGGACAGATGGTAGTTCGAGCGCGGGTTCATCTGCGCCGGACGCACGGTATAAAAACCTTCCGGCGCCTGGCGGTCGCCCTCGGTGTATTTCGGCCCGAGCTTGCCCGACCATTTGCAGATATCGTAGCTGGCGACCATGTCGTAGCGGCCGTTGGTCTTGGCCTTCCAGATTTCGAGCTTGCCCTCTTCCTTGAAGATGCGCGCCATCACTGAGGAGGTGCGCACCATGCCCTTGGCCCTCATGTCGGCCAGGATCTTGTCGGGCAGGGGCTTGTTGGCCTCCGGGGCAAAATCCTTCATCGACGAATCATTGCAGCCGGCGACGGCTATCGCGGTGATGAGAATTCCGGTGCGGGCAAGCTTGGCAAACATGGATAAGGCTACGTCTTCTCTTTCGGGCCAATGGCTTCGAAACGGCCGAGCCCGCATGCTGAACACAGACGGACCGTAAGCCCGTTAACCTTGAAAATTCCTTACCGCAAGCCTCGGCCACCCCTCACGGCAATTCCATTGAACCGAATCCGGCGGCATTTTTGTGGCGAAATTGCTCATCGCCGCCACATTGCCGTGGAGCGTTGCCGTGGAGGCGGCTTGCGGCGGCCCGGTTGAGCCGCCAAATCGTGGTCAGAGGCTGCGGCCCATTGCCAGATACTTCTCGCGGCGCTGCTCGCGAAAATCCATGTTGGCGCCGGCAAAATCCTTCATCGTCTTGGCGATGAGATCGCCCGTCGCGGCAATCACCGTTTCGGGTGCGCGCTGGGCGCCGCCGATCGGTTCGGGAATGATGGCGTCGATGATCTTCAGTTCCAGAAGGTCTTGGGCGGTGATCTTCATGTTGGTCGCCGCGTCCTTGGAGCGCGTCGTGTCGCGCCACAGGATGGAGGCCGCGCCCTCGGGCGAGATCACCGAATAGATGGCATGTTCCAGCATGTAGACGCGGTTGGCGGTGGCGATGGCAATGGCGCCGCCCGAACCGCCTTCACCGATGACAACCGAAATCGATGGCACCTTGAGCGCAAGGCAGGCCGAGGTCGAACGGGCAATGGCTTCGGCCTGGCCGCGCTCCTCGGCGCCGACGCCGGGATAGGCGCCGGCCGTGTCGACCAATGTCAGCAGCGGGATCTTGAAGCGGTCGGCAAGCTCCATCAGCCGCACGGCCTTGCGATAGCCTTCGGGGCGCACCGAGCCGAAATTGTGCTTCAGCCGGCTCGCCGTGTCGGAGCCCTTCTCCTGGCCGAGGATCGCTACCGGTTCGCCGCGGAACCGGGCAAAGCCGCCGACGATCGCCTGGTCCTCGCCGAAATTGCGGTCGCCGGCGAGCGGCGTGAAATCGCTGAACAGGCCCTTGATGTAGTCGACGCAGTGCGGCCTGTCGGAATGGCGCGCCACCTGCACCTTCTGCCATGGGGTCAATGCCTTGTAGAGATCGCGCAGGGCATCGCGCGACCGCTTCTCGAGCCTGCTGATCTCGTCGGCGACATCGACCGCCTCGCCGTTCTCGGCAAGCTTCTTCAGTTCCAGGATCTTGAGTTCCAGATCCTGCACCGGCTTTTCGAAATCGAGGTAGTTGTACATGCTTGGGCGGACCGATACGTCGGAAGCAAAGACTGGCGGGACCCTGAAATCCGGGGCTCCGGGCGATGGAACGTCGCCCTCACATAGCGATATGAGGTCTAGTCGGCAAGCGGGTGATGATCGTTGACCAGCCGCACCAATCGCTCCTCCAGCACATGGGTATAGATCTGTGTCGTCGATATGTCGGCATGGCCAAGCAGTTGCTGGACGGCCCTGAGATCAGCCCCGTTCTGCAAGAGATGGCTGGCGAAAGCATGGCGAAGCACATGTGGCGAGACCTTGGCCGAGGCGATGCCGGCCCGGGCCGCCAGCCCCTTGAGGTCGCGAGCGAAGACCTGGCGCGAGAGGTAGCCGCTGTCCGACGCGGCAGGAAACAGGAACGGGCTGTCAGCGAAAGCGGGCACCTTGGCCCGGGCGGCGAGCCAGGCTCGCATCGCCGCGCGCGCCTTGGCCGACAGCGGCACCATGCGCTCCTTGTCGCCCTTGCCGCGCACCATGAAGAAACGGTCGTCGCGTTGCGCCACCGTCACCGGCAAGCCGACCAGTTCCGAAACACGCAGGCCCGTCGCATAAAGCACTTCGACCAGCGCGTGCAGGCGCAGCGCCGCCAGCCTGTCGCTGTCGCCGAGCCCGGCATCGCCGGCCTCCTGCGCGGCGCGGTCGATCAGCCGGCCGGTGTCGGCCTCGCTCATGGTCTTCGGCAGCGGGCGGCCTTTTTTCGGGCTGTCCAGCGTGCCGGTCGGGTCGTCGCCGCGCAGGCCCTCGGCGTAGAGGAATTTGAAGAACTGGCGGATCGCCGACAATTTGCGTGCCTGCGATGTCGGGGCGAAGCCGCGTGCGGCGATGTCGTCGAGATAGGCGCGGATGTCTTCGGCGCCGGCGCCGGCAAGACCGCCGGGGATTTCCTGCGAAGCGTCATCGAGGTCGCGGCGATAGGAGGAAAGCGTGTTTTCGGCGGCACCCCGCTCGGCGCTCATCATCTCCAGAAAGGCTTCGATGCGGGCAGCGCTGTTCATTTCCTGAAGTTTTTCTTCGGGCTCAGTTTTTCTTTGGGTTCAGCTTTTCCGCAGGGATGCGCACGCTCATTTCCGCCTTTTTCGGCTCGACGAACATCACCAACGCGAACATCGTACCATAGGCGATGCCCGCCAGAATCGCTGTTATCACGACAAGGCGAAACAGTGTCGGCATCAATCTTCGCCCGTCTTCTTGTTCTGCGTTTCCAAACCCTGTGCCCTTATGGGACGCCAATCCGGCCAATTCAAGCAAGAAGCTGAAGCGCGCCGGCAACTTCCAATGCAGCCGGTTCCTCGCTCGCGGGAGGCCAGCCTGCCTCAGTGCGCTTGACGCAACCGGGCTTTTCATGTCGATACGCCGGCAAAGAGGGCTTCGAGGCTGATGAACGCGCTACCAGCAAATCCTCCGGGCGGGAGCCATGCCGCGCTGCTGGGCAGGCTCGGCGGCCGCTCCATCGTCTTTGTCGGCCTGATGGGCGCCGGCAAGACCGCGATCGGCCGCAAGGTCGCCACCGTGCTGGCGCTGCCTTTCATCGACAGCGACCAGGAGATCGAAAACGTCTCGCGCATGACCGTTCCGGAACTGTTCGAACGCTATGGCGAAACGGAGTTCCGGGCGCTGGAGCAGCGCGTCATCCTGCGCGTGCTGGAAAACGGCCCGCAGGTGCTGTCGACCGGCGGCGGCGCCTTCATGAACGCACAGACGCGCGAGGCGATAGCGGCACATGGCGTGTCGGTATGGCTGAAGGCCGAACTCGACCTTTTGATGGACCGGGTCTCCAAGAAACAGAACCGGCCGCTGCTGAAGAGCCCCGATCCGCGTGGCGTGCTCGAGCGGCTGATGAGTGAACGCTATCCGGTCTATGCGACATCGGACGTCACCGTGCCGACCCGCGACGAGCGCAAGGAAGTCATCGCGGCCGAGGTGGTGGAGGCGCTGTGCCGGCATTTCGATATAGCCCAGACCACTCCCGCGGGCGAGGTCGAACCATGAGCGCCGCTGCTGCCGTTGCCGTCGAGGTCGGACTTGGCGAGCGGGCTTACGACATCCTGATCGGGCCGGGGCTTTTGTCGCACGCCGGCGCCGAGATGTCGCGCCGCCTGCCGGGCCGACGCGTCGCAGTCGTGACCGACGAAAACGTCGCGGCGGCGCATCTCGATACGCTGAAGGCCGGCTTGCTCGAGAGCGGCATCGAGCCCGCCGTGATCACGCTGCCGCCCGGCGAGAAAACCAAGAGTTTCGCGCATCTCGAAGCGGTGGTGGACGGCGTCCTGGCCGCGAAGCTGGAACGCGGCGATGTCGTCATCGCCCTCGGCGGCGGCGTCATCGGCGACCTGGCCGGCTTTGCCGCCGGCATCGTGCGCCGCGGCATGAACTTCGTGCAGATCCCGACCTCGCTCCTGGCGCAGGTCGATTCCTCGGTCGGCGGCAAGACCGGCATCAACAGCGCGCGCGGCAAGAACCTGGTCGGCGTCTTCCACCAGCCGAAGCTGGTGCTGGCCGATACCGGAGTGCTCGATACGCTGCCGATCCGCGAATTTCGCGCCGGCTACGCCGAACTCGCCAAATACGGGCTGATCGACCGGCCCGAATTCTTTGCCTGGCTGGAGAAAAACTGGGCCAGCGTGTTCGCCGGCGGACCGGAGAGGGTAGAGGCCATCGCCGAGGCCTGCCGCGCCAAGGCCGATGTCGTTGCCCGCGACGAGTTCGAGACCGGCGACCGCGCGCTGCTCAATCTCGGCCACACTTTCGGCCATGCGCTGGAGGCCGCCACCCGATATGACGGCGCCCGCCTCGTGCATGGCGAGGGGGTCGCCATCGGCATGGCGCTGGCGCATCGCTTCTCGTCGCGGCTCAACCTGGCCAGTCCTGACGCCGCGGCGCGCGTCGAGGCGCATCTCAACACGGTGGGACTGCCGTGGCGGATGGCCGACATTCCGGGCGAACTGCCCGACGCCGATGCGCTGCTTGGCTTCATCACCCAGGACAAGAAAGTGTCGCGCGGCGCGCTGACCTTCATCCTGACGCGCGGCATCGGAGAGGCCTTCATCGCGAAGGACGTGCCGGCCTCGGAAGTGCTCTCGTTCCTCAGGGAGAACCACCCGAGCGCGACGGAAGGCCATCCGGGCCGGCAAGGCAGCCGTCCGGACAAGCAAAAGAGCCGTCTTGACAGGCAAGAGAGCCGTCCGAAATGAACGGGGCCGGCTGGATCGTCGTCGCTGCCCTTGCCGTCCTCATCGTGTTGGCCGTCGCCATGCGCACGCGCCTGCTTGCCGCTTTCGGCTATGAACTGTCGCGCATCGAGCCGCAGCGTTCGAGCGGGGACGAGCTGCGCGGCGCCGTCGACGATTTCCGCCGTGACGGCCAGGTGGTGCGCGAGGAGCGCGACCGCGTCGGCGGGTTGTTCGACCTCGAAGAGCTCGAAGTTTCCGACGTCATGGTCCACCGCACCAACATGCGCTCGGTCAATGCCGACAATGCGCCGGAAGCCGTGGTGCGCGAGATCCTCCAGAGCCCGCACACCCGCATGCCTTTGTGGAAGGGGTCGCTCGACAACATTGTCGGCGTGCTGCACGCCAAGGACCTGCTGCGCGCCCTCAACGATGTCGGCAACGACTTCTCCAGGATCGATGTGATGAAGATCGCGTCAAAGCCCTGGTTCGTGCCCGATACGACGACATTGCAGGAACAGCTCAACGCCTTCCTGCGCCGCAAGGCGCATTTCGCCGTCGTCGTCGACGAGTATGGCGAGGTCGAGGGGCTGGTGACGCTGGAGGACATCATCGAGGAGATTGTCGGCGAGATCGCCGACGAGCACGATGTCGACATACAGGGCGTCAAGCAGGAGGCGGACGGTTCCGTCGTCGTCGACGGAACCGTGCCGATCCGCGACCTGAACCGGGCGCTCGACTGGGACCTGCCGGACGAGGAGGCAACCACCATCGCCGGCCTGGTCATCCATGAGACGCAGTCGATCCCCGAGGAGAAGCAGGCCTTCACCTTCCACGGCAAGCGTTTCATCGTCATGAAACGCGACAAGAACCGCGTCGCCAGGCTCAGGATCAGGCCGGCAGGCGACAGCTGAACGGTCCATCGTGTCGCAGACACGCACAACCGCGTCATCCCTGATGCTCAACAGTCCTTGGTCGAGCGTTCGCCGACCATTGCGTCGGTGTCGGCGTCGACGGCCGCCAGGCTGACTTCATAGCCCCAGAGATGCCGGATGTGGCGAAGGGTCGCGTCGCGGCTGTCATTCTCCAGCACGACCCCATTCTTCACCTTGTGCTGTAGCCGCAAATGCCGGTCGCCGAGCAGGTCCACGTCCACAACCTGGATGTCGGGCCGGCTCGCGCCCACATCATAGCTGTGGGCCAGCGCGGCGCGTATGTTGTTGTAGCCCCGCTCGTTGTGGATCGATGCGACTTCGTAGTGCGGTTGGTCGGCTCCATCGGCCAGGACGAAGAGCCGCCATTTTCGTATCAAGGTCGGGCTGAGATACTGGCGAATGAAGGATTCGTCGCGGTGGTTGGCCCAGGCGTCGAGCAGCGTCTCAAGCCAGTCGCCACGGCCGGCTATGTCCGGGAACCAGTCGCGATCTTCGGCTGTCGGCTCGGTCGAGATGCGCTGAATGTCCTGCATCATGTCAAGCCCGAGCGCGTAGGGGTTGATGCCGGAAAACCGCTGGTCGTCGAAGGATGGCTGGAAGATCACGTTCGAGTGGTTGCGCAGGATTTCGAGCATCGCGCCTTCGGTGATCCGGCCACGGTCGAACAGCATGTTCATGAGCGTGTAGTGCACGAAAGTGGCGCAGCCTTCGTTCATCACCTGGGTTTGCCGCTGCGGGTAAAAATACTGCGCAATGACGCGGACGATCCTGAGGATCTCGCGCTGCCAGGGTTCGAGGACAAGGCTGTTCTTCTCAAGGAAATAGAGCAGGTTTTCCTCGGGCAGATTGAGCGATTTCTTCCGCTCCGACACGCCTTCATCGCCGGCTTCGGAGTTGTCGGCGTCCTGCGCGGGCGGCAGGGTGCGCCATAAGTCATTGTAGGAACGCTCCTCGTATTCGAGGCGCTCGCGAAGTCCCTCGCGCTGCTGCTCCGACGACAGTTTCGGCGGCCGGTGATACCGGAACACGCCTTGCTCCATCAGCGCGTGTGCGGAATCGAGAATGGCTTCCACGGCAGCCAGGCCGTGCCGCTCCTCGCACCGGGCGATGTAGCCCTTGGCAAAGTCCAGATAGCTCAGGATCCCTCCGGCATCCGTCCATTGGCGGAAAAGGTAATTGTTCTTGAAGAAGTGATTGTGTCCAAGTGCTGCATGGGCAGTCACCAAGGCCTGCAGCGCCATGGTGTTTTCCTCCATCAGGTAGACGATGCAGGGATTGGAATTGATGACCAATTCATAGGCCAGCCCGCGACCGCCTTTGCGATAGAGAAGCTCGTTGTAGAGGAAATGCTTGCCGAACGACCAATGCCGGTACATCAGCGGCATGCCGACCGACGAGTAGGCGTCGAGCATCTGCTCGGAAGAGATGACCTCCATCTGCACCGGATAGGTGTCGAGATGAAGCTGGTCGACCGCAATCGCCTCGATCTCCTCATAGACCCGCGACAGCTTTTTGAAATCCCAGTCGGATCCGGAGAAAAGCAACCCCGATTTGTTGGCCTGGCCAGCCATCCGGCACCCCTTACGCGCTCTTGGCCATAGCCGGCTGCCTGGCGAAAAGCTGGCGAAATACCGGGTAGATATCGGCCGGAGCGGCGATGCGCCTCATCTGGAAGTTCGGCCATTTTTGCTCGACGGCGCTATAGGCGCGCCAGAGCGAGGTGCCATTTTCGGTCGAGCCGAAAATATGACTTTCGCGTTCGTCGATGATCTCCACATAGGCGAAATACTGGCACAGGCGCATGAGCTTGCCATGGAGCAGTTCTATGCAGCGCTGCGAGTCAGTGGCGAAATTGTCACCGTCCGAAGCCTGGGCGGCATAGATGTTCCACTCCGTGGCCGGATAGCGTTGTTCTATGATGCGTTGCATTTCCTCCAGCGCGGTGGAAACGACCGTGCCTCCGCTTTGCGTGCAGTAGAAGAATGTCTCTTCGTCCACCTCCTGGGCCTCGTGCGTGTGGCGGATGAAGACGATCTCCGTGCGCTCATAGCGTCGGGTCAGGAACAGGTGCAGCAGAACGAAGAAGCGCTTGGCCAAATCCTTCTCGCGCTCGCCCATCGACCCGGAGACGTCCATCAGGCAGAACATGACGGCGCTGGCATTCGGCACCGGCTGCGGGTCGAAGCGATTGAAGCGGATGTCGACGGGATCGACAAAGGCAATACGCTTTCGGCGGCGCTCCAGCCGCTCGAGTTCCTCCCGCAAAGTCAAGATGCGTTCGCGGGTCGCGGCGTTTGGCGGCTTCGATTCCAGTTTGGCGAGCTGCCGGAGGATCGCATCCAGCTCCGGCTGCTTTGGGCGCCCAAGCGCGATACGGCGGGCGTGGCTGTTTCGCATCGTGCGCCCGACATTGATGTTGGTCGGTGATCCTGTTGCCGCAAAACCTGCCCGCCTTGGCTTGAATGCGAGTATCTGCTTGAGATTGAGCTTGACCAGATCCGGCAGTTCGAGATCCTCGAAAAAGAGGTCGAGAACTTCCTCGCGCGAAAGCACGAAGCGAAAGTCGTCCTCGGATGCCGTGTTTCCCGGCGACGAGGAACCTGCGCCGCCCTGCCCGGGTTTGGGCACCAGATCTCCGGGAATAAACGTTCTGTTTCCTGGCAGGATGTGCTGGCGCCGGCCGCTGTCCCTGGCATCGCTGAAGGTCGGTTCGCTGGTGCCTCTGTGGGGCATCGGCACGGCATGCCCGCTGTCCACATCGGCGATCCGGCCCGTCCTTATCTGGTCACGAATGCTCCGCTTGAGTTCTTCCCGCGCGCGCCTGAGAAAGCGCTGGCGATTGCCCAGGTTCTTGTCCTTCGGATTGAGGCGGCGGTCGATGAAGATCGGCATGGAACCATCCGGGCTTTTCTCAGCCCGCCTTGTTCACGCGCATGTACCAGTCGACCAGCCGCCGTACCTGCCGCTCGGTGTAGCCGCGTTGCACCATGCGCTGCACGAATTCATTGTGCCGCTTTTCCGTGACGCTGTCCTGCTTGGAGCCGAAACTGATCACCGGCAGAAGATCTTCGACCTGGCCGAACATGCGCTTCTCGATGACCTCGCGCAGCTTTTCGTAGCTTGTCCATGACGGGTTGCGGCCGTGGTTGCGTGCCCGGGCACGCAGCGTGAACTTGACCACTTCGTTGCGGAAATCCTTGGGGTTGGCGATGCCGGCCGGTTTTTCGACCTGCGACAACTCCTTGTCCAATATCTCGCGGTTGAGGATCTGGCCCGTATCGGGATCCTTGTAGTCCTGATCTTCGATCCAGGCATCGGCATAGGCGATGTAGCGGTCGAATAGGTTCTGGCCATACTCGCTGTACGATTCCAGATAGGCCTTCTGGATCTCGTGGCCGATGAACTCGGCATAGCGCGTTGCCAGTTCCGACTTGATGAACTCGAGATAGCTCGCTTCCGTCTCCTTTGGGAACTGCTCGCGCTTGATCGCCTCTTCCAGGATGTACATCAGGTGCACGGGATCCGCCGCGACCTCGTTGGTGTCGTAGTTGAATGTCTGCGACAGGATCTTGAAGGCGAAGCGCGTGCTTACGCCGGTCATGCCCTCGTCGACGCCGGCGGCGTCGCGATATTCCTGAACCGACTTGGCCCGGGGGTCGACCTCCTTGAGGTTTTCGCCGTCATAGGCGCGCATCTTGGTGTAGAGCGGCGAATTGTCGTGCTCGGCAAGACGGGTCGAGACCGTGAACCGGCTGAGAATATCCAGCACTTCAGGTGCGCAGGGGCTGCCGGCCAGCTCGCTCTCGCGCAACAGTTTCTCGTAGATATGCCTTTCTTCGGTGATCCGCAGGCAATACGGCACCTTGACCACGAGGATGCGGTCGAGAAAGGCCTCATTATTCTTGTTGTTCTTGAACTGTTGCCACTCCGATTCGTTGGAATGGGCAACGATGATGCCCTGATAGGGGAAGGCGCCGAAATTCTCGGTGCCGTTATAGCTGCCTTCCTGGGTCGCCGTCAGCAGCGGATGCAGGACCTTGATGGGCGCCTTAAACATCTCGACGAATTCGAGCAGGCCTTGCGTGGTCCGGTTCAGCCCGCCGCTGTAGGAATAAGCGTCCGGATCGGACTGGCTGAAATCCTCCAATTGCCTGATGTCGACCTTGCCAACCAGAGCCGAGACATCCTGATTGTTCTCGTCGCCAGGCTCCGTCTTGGCTATAGCGATCTGGCGCAGCCGCGAGGGCATCAATTTCACCACGCTGAATTTGGAAATGTCGCCAGACAATTCATCAAGCCGCTTGGCCGCCCAGGGCGAGATAATGCCGTTGAGGCGACGCCGGGCTATGCCGTATTTGTCCTCCAGCAGATCGCCCATGCGATCGGGATGGAACAGGCCGAGCGGCGACTCGAAAATCGGACTGATCTGATTGCCGGCCTTGAGCGTGTAGATCGGGCGTTCCTCCATCAGTTTCTTCAGCCGTTCGGCCAGGGAGGACTTGCCGCCGCCGACAGGGCCGAGGAGATAGAGGATCTGCTTACGCTCCTCGAGCCCCTGCGACGCATAGCGGAAATAGCCGGCGATGCGTTCGATCGTATCCTCCATTCCGTAGAAATCGGAGAAGGTGGGATACACCTTGACCGTGCGGTTGGAGAAAATGCGGCCGAGCCGCTCGTCCTTGCTGGTGTCGACCAAGTTCGGCTCGCCGATTGCCTCGACCATCCGTTCCGGCGCCGAGGCATACATTGACTTGTCTTCCCGGCAGGCAAGGAGATACTGCTGGAGGCTTATTTCCTCCTGGCCCGCGTTTGCATAAATCTCCGAAAACAGATCGAAGACGTCGGACTGGTTCTCACCCATGATGGTTGCCCTCAGAGCCATTCTGGCTGCCGCCCGGCTCATCTCATTCAACTACCGGGATGCATTGTGGTTCCCTCCACATTGGAGAGAGAGCGTGTATCTGCATCGAACTTGGACAGCACACAGTTACAATGCTCGTCTGATATCTCAGGTGGTGATGGCCAGAGGAGACCGTCAAGGGCAAATATCGATTTCGTGAACCGAACGGCAAAGCGAGTGCATTGATGCGGCTGGTACGGTGTTGAATCAGATCGTTGAGCACTCCCAAGTCTAACGGGATGCTCGTGGTGCGTGCGGGCATTCCTCGTCTACATATCGGGCCCAACGATCGGGAGATTGCGATGATCGATCGACGAAGCCTTATTCTGGTGTCCGCGGCGGCGATGTTGCCATTGGGCACATCGGTCGCATGGGGCCAGCGCCAACCCGTGCCGACAACCTTCGATTACGGGCCGGCCAAGCTCGATATCTATGCGCCGGATGGCGCACGCGGATTGCCGGTCGTCTTCTTCGTCCATGGCGGCGCCTGGCGCTCCGGCAAGCGCTCGCAGGTCAACGCGAAGCCGGCCTTCCTGCTCGCCAACGGGTTTTGCCTGGTCTCCATCGACTATCGCATGCTGCCCGAAGCGGAGGTCGCCACCCAGGCCGACGATGTCGAAAAGGCCTATGCCTATGTCCGCGCCAACATTGCCCGGCATGGCGGCGATGCCAGGCGGATCGTGGCCATGGGCCATTCGGCCGGTTGCCACCTCGTTGCGCTGACCGGCATGCGCGGCGGTCTACCGGGTGTCGCCGCGCTGCTTCTCGACGACACCAGGGCCTATGACCTCACCGCGCTTTCCAGGAATGGCGGCATGGCGGGGGCCTATGCGCGGGCCTTCCCCGATCCCGCGCAATGGGCGGCGTTGTCGCCGGCCAGTTATGTAGATGGCCGCAAGCACCCGCCGACCTTCATCGCCTACTCAGGCGCTTCGGGCCGGGACGGGGACTCCAAGGCGTTCGCCGAGCGCTTGCGCGCCACCGGCACCAAGGTGACGCTGTTCGACGGCAGCGCCTATACGCACATGTCGATCAACCGCGATTTCGGCGAGGATGGCGACGCCTTGACCGGGGCGGCACTGGCATTCCTGAAATCGGCGGTTGGGTGATTGCGGCATCGAAACGGAGCTCTGAACGTCACCGCGAGGAGCGAGGAGGACCGGCCTACCAGCGCGTCTTTTCGCCGGGAGCCGCCGGTTCGATCGCCAGCGCGTGCAGGCCAGCCTTCAATTCGTCGGCCAAAAGCGCGTTGACCGCGCGGTGGCGCTCGATGCGGCTCATGCCGGCAAAATCCTGCGAAACAATGCGGACGCGGAAATGCGTCTCGCCGGTGCCGTCGAACGTAGCCTGGTGGCCGGATTCCACATGATGATGGCCGGCGTGCAGATGGCTTTCGTTGATGACGACCAGCCGCTCCGGCGAAAATGCCTTGCTCAACTTGTCTTCCATGGTTGCCTGTATGGACATTGCCGTCTCCCTTCACCACATATCGCCAGCGGGATCGCGGAAGCCGAACCGACTTCGTTGCATGCCGCGCTTCAACAAAATCGGTCCTCCGCCTGCTTTATGCCGCGATTCAGCGGTTAGGGCGATCATCGCGAAAATGTCAATTCTTGTTTCGCATCTGCGAACGCCCCATAAATGGGTTAGATGAAGCCGTATCCCAAATATTTCGAGAAGATCCGCATCCGCCAGGAGAAGGACGCGGAGCTGAAGTCGCACGCGCCGATCTGCCAGTGGGATGGCTGCAAGGAGGCGGGCACCCATCGCGCTCCGGTCGGGCGCATGAAGGAGGGCGAGTATTTCCGCTTCTGCTTCGACCATGTGCGCGAGTACAACAAGGGTTTCAACTATTTTTCCGGCGTTCCGGACACCGAGGTCGCCCGTTTCCAGAAGGAGGCGATGACCGGCCATCGGCCGACCTGGAAGATGGGCGTCAACGGCGCCTCGACGCGCTCGTCTCCCGATATGGCGCAGATGCGCTCCGGCCGGGCCGGCTACTACAACCGGATGCGCGACCCGTTCGACCTGTTCAAGGGGCCGAAGGATCCCCGGGAGGTGCGCGAGCGCAAGGCCAAGCCGCTTGAGGCCAAGGCGCTGGAAACGCTTGGCCTTGATACAAAGGCGACTGGCAAGGAGATCAAGGCGCGCTATAAGGAACTGGTGAAGCGTCACCATCCGGATGCGAATGGCGGCGACAGAGGTTCGGAAGACCGGTTCCGCGATGTGCTCCAGGCCTATCGCGTGCTCAAGCAGGCGGGTTTGTGCTGAGCGACCCAACGGTTCGTGTCGTTTTCCAACTTTCATAAGGGTGGAAAAGGCTCTAAGACCGCCCCCGGAGAAAATCGATTGCCGGCGAAATCAGTCGTTTCGCCCGTGGAGACGTGGATAGAGATGAACAAGGTCGATCGCGACATCGCCAACCTGCCCGACACCACGGTGTCGGTGAAGGACAAATTCGGCTTCGACTCCAAGATGGTGGTGCCGGCTTATTCGGTCACCAGCGAACATGTGCCCGACATCGATCCCGACTATCTTTTCGACAAGGCGACGACGATGGCGATCCTCGCCGGCTTCGCCTACAACCGGCGCGTCATGGTCTCGGGCTATCACGGCACCGGCAAATCGACCCACATCGAGCAGGTCGCGGCCCGCCTCAACTGGCCTTGCGTGCGCGTCAATCTCGACAGCCATGTCAGCCGCATCGACCTCGTCGGCAAGGACGCGATCGTGGTCAAGGACGGCTTGCAGATCACCGAATTCCGCGACGGCATTCTGCCCTGGGCCTACCAGCACAATGTGGCGCTGTGCTTCGACGAATACGACGCCGGCCGTCCGGACGTGATGTTCGTCATCCAGCGCGTGCTGGAATCGTCTGGTCGGCTGACGCTGCTCGACCAGAGCCGCGTCATCCGTCCGCATCCGGCGTTCCGGCTGTTCTCGACCGCCAACACGGTCGGGTTGGGCGACACCACCGGCCTCTATCACGGCACCCAGCAGATCAACCAGGCGCAGATGGACCGCTGGTCGATCGTCACCACGCTGAACTACCTGCCGCACGACAATGAGGTGAATATCGTGCTGGCCAAGGCCAAGCACTATCGCGACGGCAAGGGCAAGGACATCGTCAACAAGATGGTGCGCGTCGCAGACATGACGCGCTCGGCCTTCATCAATGGCGATCTGTCGACCGTGATGAGCCCGCGTACCGTCATCACCTGGGCGGAGAATGCCGAGATCTTCGGCAATATCGGCATGGCGTTCCGGCTGACCTTCCTCAACAAATGCGACGAACTGGAGCGCTCGGTGGTGGCCGAGTTCTACCAGCGCGCCTTCGGCGAGGATCTGCCGGAGAGCGCCGCCAATGTGGTGCTGGGCTAAGCAGAGCCTCGATGGCGGGTCCGGGCGACAATACGCGCAACAAGTCGAAGACGGGCTCTGAAGCCGACAGCTTCAAGCGCGCCGTCACCGTCTGCATGCGCGCCATCGCCGGCGACAAGGAGCTGGAAGTCGGCTTCGCCAAGGACCGCCCGGCGCTCGCAGGCAGCCGCGCCCGGCTGCCGGAATTGCCCAAGAAGGCGTCCAAGACCGACATAGCCATCACCCGCGGCCTCGGCGATTCCATGGCGCTCAAGCGCGCCTGCCATGACGTGCGCATCCACAGCAGACTGGCGCCGGAAGGCAAGGCGGCCCGCGCCATCTACGACGCGGTCGAGCAGGCGCGCGTCGAGGCGATCGGCAGCCGCGCCATGCAAGGGGTCGCCGACAATATAGGCTCGATGCTGGAGGACAAATACGCCAAGGCCAATCTCGTCGACGTCAAGGACAAGGCCGACGCCCCGATCGAGGAGGCGCTGGCGCTGATGGTGCGCGAGAAGCTGACCGGCCGGCCGATCCCCAAGAGCGGCGAGCGGCTGGTCGAGCTCTGGCGCCCTTGGGTCGAGGAAAAGGCCAGCGCCGACCTCGACGGGCTGTCGTCCAAGCTCGACGACCAGCAGGCCTTCGCCCGCGTCGTGCGTGAAATGCTTGCCTCCATGGAAATGGCCGAGGAACTCGGCGACGATCAGGAGACCGAAGACTCAGAGGACAATGACGATAACCAGCCGCAAGGCGAGGAACAGAGCGAGGAAGGCGGCGAGGACGATTCCGGCTCCGAACAGTCGCAGTCCGAGGATGCCGAGGCTTCCGCTGACGACGAGCAGTCGGCCGAGACCGAAGCCTCCGACGCCACTGCCGACGATTTGTCCGACGATGACAATGCCGATGCCGAGACGCCCGGCGAGGCGCGCCGCAATGACAACCCTTTCACCAACCTGCCGAAGGAGATCGATTACAAGGTCTTCACGTCAGCTTTCGACGAGACGGTGGGGGCGGAGGAGCTTTGCGAGGAAGAAGAACTCGACCGGCTGCGCGCTTTCCTCGACAAGCAACTCGCCAACCTGTCCGGCGTCGTCGGCCGGCTGGCCAACCGTTTGCAGCGCCGCCTGATGGCGCAGCAGAACCGGTCGTGGGATTTCGACCTGGAAGAGGGCTATCTCGACCCGGCACGGTTGGTGCGCGTCGTCATCGATCCGATGCAGCCGCTGTCCTTCAAGCAGGAGCGCGACACCAAATTCCGCGACACGGTGGTGACGCTGGTGCTCGACAATTCGGGGTCCATGCGCGGCCGGCCGATCACCGTGGCCGCCACCTGCGCCGACATTCTGGCGCGCACGCTGGAACGCTGCGGCGTTTCGGTCGAGATTTTGGGCTTCACCACGCGCGCCTGGAAAGGCGGGCAGGCCCGCGAGAAGTGGCTGAAGGACGGCAAGCCGCCGAATCCGGGCCGGCTGAACGACCTGCGCCACATCATCTACAAGTCGGCCGACCATCCCTGGCGGCGGGCACGGCGCAATCTCGGACTGATGATGCGCGAGGGCCTGCTCAAGGAAAACATCGACGGCGAGGCGCTGCTGTGGGCGCATAACCGGCTGATCGCCCGGCCGGAGCAGCGCAAGATCCTGATGATGATCTCGGACGGCGCGCCGGTCGACGATTCGACGCTGTCGGTCAATCCAGGCAATTATCTCGAGCGCCATCTGCGCGCTGTCATCGAACTGATCGAGACGCGTTCGCCGGTCGAGCTGCTTGCCATCGGCATCGGCCATGACGTCACGCGCTACTACCGGCGCGCCGTCACCATCGTCGATGCCGAGGAACTGGCCGGCGCCATGACCGAGCAATTGGCTTCGCTGTTCGCCGAGGAAAGCGCACGCGATACGCGGCGCGGCGGCATGCGGCGCGCCGGATGATCTTTTCGCACGGCGGATTTCGACAAGCACTTTTCGCCGCCATCGCCCTGTTTGCCGGTGCAGCCCCGGTGCCATCCAGTTCGGCCGGCGCGACCTCGGTTGAACCGGTCGAGGTCTCGGCCCGCCCGATCACCGAATTCCGTATAGGCCGTGCCGACAAGCAATTCGGTCCGCTCGAATTCGTCGGCGGGCTGGAGATGACGTCGCCGTCGCGCGATTTCGGCGCGCTGTCGGCCTTCCGTTTCCTGAAAGGCGGTCGCGACTTCGTCGGCGTCGCCGATACCGGATTCTGGTTCTTCGGCACCGTGACCCATGATGCGGACAAGCGCCCGTCAGGCATCGGGGACTTCCGCATGGAACAGATGGTCGATGCATCGGGCCAGCCGATCGACGAGAAATCGGAAGTCGATGCCGAGGGGCTTTCCGTCAAGGACGGCATTGCCACCGTGGGTTTCGAGCGCAACCATCGCGTCGCCCAGTTCAAAATTGGCCCCGACGATATGAAGGCGCCGTTCAGGCAGATGGATTTCCTGGTTCCGGCATGGGAGCTGCGCCGGAACCGAGGCTTCGAGACCGTCACCCACGCCAATGCCAATGGCCGCCACCAAGGCGGCCTGGTCGTGGTGTCGGAAAAGAGCTTGGACAAGGCCGGCAACATCTATGCCGCCATCATCGAAGGTCCGCACAAGGGCGTCTTCACCGTCAAGCGCAACGGCGATTTCGACATCACCGATGGGGCTTTCCTGCCGGATGGCGACCTTCTGCTGCTAGAGCGCAGTTTCACGATGGCAGGAGGTCTCAAGATGCGGCTGCGGCGCATTGATGGCGAGACCGTGGAGAAGGGCGCGGTCGCCGACGGTCCGGTGCTGCTGGAAGCCGATATGGGCTACCAGATCGACAATATGGAAGGGCTCGACGTCTGGACGCGCGAAGACGGCGCGCTGATGGTGTCGCTGATCTCCGACGACAACCACTCGATCCTGCAGCGCAATCTCTACCTGGAATTCATTTTGCACCAGGACTGATTTGGCGCTCCAACTGCGAAGCTGAAGTTGAAGGTATTCAACGCCGGCTTCGATTTGGTCGGACGCCTTCCCCCACTCCGTCGAGCGCAACTCGACGGAGTGGGGGTCGACTATTCATCAAATGACGGCGTCCGCTCAGGGTCGCGAGCCGTTGGTGGCGATCCAGATGACATGGCGCGCGCCGCGCTTGCCGTTGGCGCGCGTGCTCACCTCCTCGACCGCGAAACCTGCCTGCTCCAGCCGCCGGGTGAAGCCGCTGTCCGGCCCTTGCGACCACACCGCAAGCACGCCGCCGGGCTTCAGTGCGATGCGCGCTGCCGCCAGGCCTTGCAGGCTGTAAAGCGCGTCGTTGGATTTGTGAACGATGCCGTCCGGGCCGTTGTCGACATCTAGCAGGATGGCGCCCCAGGCCGCGGGCCGGGGTCTTATCAACTGCCCGACATCGGCCTCCCGAACGATGACGCGCGGATCGTCGAGGCAGCCACCAAACAGCTCGGCCATCGGCCCTCGTGCCCACGCGACGACCGCCGGCACCAACTCCGCGACAGTGATTTCGGCATTCTCGCCCAACTCGGCGAGAGCGGCGCGCAGCGTAAAACCCATGCCAAGGCCGCCGATCAGCATTCTCGGCTGTCTGCGGCCGGCGATCCTCTGACAGGAGAGCCTGGCCAACGCTTCTTCCGAGCCGCTGAGGCGGCTGTTCATCAACTCGTTGGTGCCCAGCATGATCGAGAATTCGGAACCGCGCCGCTTGAGCCGAAGCTCCTGCGCGCCATCCGGGGTTTTCGCGGAGTCCAGCTGGATCCAGGGAATCACGGCCTAGACCGCAGCAACAGCCGGCTGGCTCCAGCGGGCGGCGAGCAGCCGATAGGGGATCAGTGCCACGACGGCGATGATCAGCTTCACGCTGAGGTCGCCAAGCGCCCAGGAGACCCAACGCATGGCCTCGACCGGCAGCACGCCCATCAGCGGCGCCGTTTCCAGCGCAAAACTGTCGCTTGGGCCAGCGAAGGCGAAAGCCGCGGAGAAAGCGACGCTGAAGAACACGACGGTGTCGAACACCGAGCCGACTAACGTGCCGACGATCGGCGCCCGCCACCAGCTCTGTCGGCGCAGACGGTTGAACACGGTCACGTCGAGCAATTGCGCGGTGAGGAAAGCCGCGCCGGACGCCGCCGCGATGCGCACCAGCCGGTCGGCGGCGGTCTCGAATTCGATGAAACCATGGCGGAACAGGAAGGGCGGCACGAGGATCGAGCAGACCACCGCCGTCATGAAGCCGACAAAGACGATCCGGCGCGCCACGGCAGGCCCGTAGCGGCGATTGGCAAGGTCGGTCACCAGAAAGGAGAACGGGTAGGTGAAGGCGCCCCAGGTGAGCAGGTCGGCCAGCGACAAGCCGCCGATCCGACCCTGCATCGGGAACTGCACGAGGATATTCGATGCCACGACGACAAGCGCCATGGCGGCCACGAAGGGCAGGTATCGCGAGAAGGAAGTCATTTTTTTATCCTGGGTAATGGAACCAGCGGAGCGTCATGCCGAAACCGGATCGCGCTCGCTTTGTTCGAGCATCGGATTGCCGAAACCGCCTTGCGGACGGCGATCCGATGCTCAAGGCCAACAAGAGGTTGGCCAGGGCGGTCGTCCCCCGCCTGAAAGACAGTTTACGCGGCAGCCTGCTCGGCGAGCTTCTTGGCGATCTGCTTCTTCAAGAGGCGCGCGCGCTGCGACAGCTCCTTGACGTCAGCCTTGGCCAGGAAGGCGTCGAGACCGCCGCGATGCTCGACCGAACGCAGCGCGTTGGCGGAAATGCGCAGGCGCACATTCTGGTTCAGCGCTTCCGAAATCAGCGTCACATTGACGAGGTTCGGCAGGAAGCGACGCTTGGTCTTGTTGTTGGCGTGGCTCACATTGTTGCCGGTCTGGACTGCCTTGGCAGTGAGTTCGCAGGTGCGGGACATGGTTCTAACCTTCAGTTCTCTCGGGGACCTGCCAAACCTTCGTGCCCACGCCGGGTGGCGCGCGGTTCTGGTCAAGCGGCCTTATGGAAAAAGTTGGCGTTCCATAGTTGCATTTCGCCCATGCGTCAAGCTCCAGCCTGGCCCAGCGGCATTTCATACTAAGGCCGGAATTCGTCGTATAAGCGGTTCCATAGGGACATGCCAGACCGGAGTTGTCCGCCTCCGGCTGAATCAAGGACCCGATCGCGCCATGCTTCGCTTGCCCCATGCCCTTGCCGCCGCGCTGGCCGTTGCCTCGCCGTCGCCTGCGACGGCCGCCTCGCCGCAGTCCTTCAGGGGCGAATACACAGTGTCGTTTCTGGGCCTTTCTATCGCGAAATCAAGCTTTTCAAGCCATTATGAGAACGGCGTCTACTCGATCGACGGCAGCGTTTCCGCGGCCGGTCTGGCCAAGCTGTTCGACGATACGCGCGGCACGATCTCGTCCAGGGGTACGATTTCGGGGCAGAAGATGGTACCGCAGGTGTTCCGCGCCGACTACACTTCCGGCAAGAAAGCCTCCGCGATCGATATCCGTTTTGCCAACGGCAACGTCACCTCGACGACGGTCGTTCCCGCGCCGGAAAAGCGCGATCCCGAGAGTTGGGTGCCGCTCGGCGCCGGCGACCTGGCATCGGTGCTCGATCCGATGGCAGCGACCGTCATCCATGCCGGCAGCCTCGACAAGGTCTGCGGCCGCACGGTGAGGCTCTATGACGGCGAGATGCGCGCCAACCTGACGCTGAGCTACGCTTCAAAAGGGTCGATCTCGGTGCCCGGCTACAAGGGCGACACGGTCACCTGCCGGATGGGTTTCGAGCCGGTGGCGGGCTACCGCAAGGGCCGCAAGGCGCTCAACTACCTCAAGAACAAAAGCCGCATCATGGTGACATTTGCGCCGCTTGGCCAAACCGGGGTATATGCGCCGATCCGCGCGACGGTCGGGACGCAGATCGGCACCTTGACCATCAGCGCCAGGCGTTTCGAAGCAATACAATAAGGCGCCACGCGCGCCACTGGAGACAGAATGGGGCGCGCGACACTGATCGGCTTTTCGGCCGTCGCCATGTGGGCGCTGCTCGCGTTGCTTACGGACGCATCCGGCAAGGTGCCGCCGTTCCTCTTGTCGGCGATCACCTTCTCGATCGGCACCGGGGTCGGGCTTGTCGCGCGTCTCTTCATGCCGGCCGCGGATAAAAGCCAGAGGATACCGCGCCAGGTCTGGGTGATCGGCATTGCCGGCCTTTTCGGCTACCACTTCTTCTACTTCACTGCGCTGCGCAACGCGCCGGCGGTGGAGGCGAGCCTGATCGCCTATCTGTGGCCGCTGCTGATCGTGCTCGGCTCGGCGCTGATGCCGGGCGAGCGGCTGGCCTGGAACCATATCGTGGGCGCGCTGCTCGGCCTAGCCGGCACCGTGCTCATCGTCACCAAGGGCGGCGGCCTCGCCTTCGACGCGCGCTATGCCTTCGGCTACGCCATGGCTGCCGTCTGCGCCGTGCTGTGGTCGTCCTATTCGCTCCTGTCGCGGCGTTTCCCCTCGGTGCCGACCAGCATCGTCACTTGGTTCTGCGCGGCGACCGCGCTGTTGTCGCTTGCCTGCCATCTGGCGCTGGAAGAGACGGTGCTGCCCGCGAGTGCCGGGCAATGGCTTGCCGTGCTCGGGCTCGGCCTGATGCCAGTGGGGGCAGCCTTCTATGCCTGGGATGTCGGCGTCAAGCGCGGCAACATCCAGGTGCTGGGCGCGGCAAGCTATGCCGCGCCGCTCCTGTCGACGCTGGTGTTGATCGCGGCCGGCGTCGCCGAGCCGTCGCTGCGCATTGTCGCGGCCTGCGTGCTCATCACCGGGGGGGCCGCACTTGCGGCAAAGTCGCTGTTCCTGCGCAAGCCCGCTGCTTCCGAAAGCGGAGCCGGTGCATCCGAAGGCGGAGCCCGGGCGTGACGATGCCGTTTCCAGGCGGCATCGACGCCAACGCCAATGCGACGCTGATCTTTTCGCTGGTGGCGGCGGTTGTCTACGCCTTCACATCAGGCATGGCGCCGACGCTCGCCCGTTCGGCGGCAAAAACGCTCGCCGTGGCCATGCTTGCCGTGCTGGCGGCGATGCAGGGCGGGCCGCTGCTACTGGTCGCCGCTCTTGCGCTGAGCGCCATCGGCGACGCCTTCCTGTCGCGGGATGGCGAAAAGATGTTTCTGGGCGGGCTGGGCAGCTTTCTCGCCGCGCATATCGTCTACGTCGTGCTGTTCCTGCGCAGCGGCGGGGGGATGGGAGTGCTGGGGGCCGAACCTTGGCGCGCGGCAATCGCACTTGCGATGGCGGTATTCGTTATTCTCATGCTGGCGGCGCTGTGGCGCCGCGTCGGCCCGGCCCTGCGAGCGCCGATCGCGGGCTATGTCGCGGCCATCCTCGCCATGGGCATTTCGGCGCTGACGACGAGCAGTGCCGCTGTTATCGGCGGTGCCGTGCTGTTCATGGCGTCCGACGCGCTGCTGGCCACGGAACGCTTCCTGGCGGCCACCATTTCGCCACATCGCGCCTGGATGCGTTTGGCGGTCTGGGTGCTTTACTACGCCGCGCAGCTCGTGATCACGCTTGGTTTCCTGCTGCGCTAAGGGTTTCCGGCTGCGTCAGAGCTGTTTAGGCCGCCAACCAGGCTCCGCCAGTTCAAACGCCGCAAAGTCGAAGCCCGGCGCCACGGTGCAGCCGACCAGGGTCCACTCGCCCAGGCTGCGCGCCGATTGCCACCAGCCCGCCGGCACGACGATTTGCGGCCGCTCGCCGGCCGCAAGCTCGATGCCGAGCACCTGCTCGATCACCCGGTTAGCCTTTGGGCCGCCTTCTTCCCATATCGACAGCGCCAGCGGCGCGCCGGCGTAGAAGTGCCAGGCCTCGGCTGCATCCCTGACGCGATGCCAGGCGGAAACCTGGCCCTGCTCCAGCAGAAAATAGATCGCCGTCGAGTGGCCTCGAGCTCCGCCGCCACCGTCGCGAAAGGTTTCCGTGTACCAGCCGCCTTCCGGATGCGGCTTCATGCCAAGGATGACGATGATTTCTGCGGAACTCGTCATGGTTTCGACCAGTGTCGCTTGGCCTAGAAATTATCCTTGCGCTTGCGGATCTCGGCAAAAACCTCGACATCCGACGCCTTCTCCATGCCGAGATGCCTGCGGATTGCCGGATCGTGCCAGCGCAGGAAAGGGTTGGTCGACAATTCCTCGCCGATCGTGGTCGGCAGCGTCGGCTTGTTATCGGCGCGCAGCGCTTCAATTTTTGCCGCGCGTTCCTTCAATGCCGAATTGGTCCGGTCGACGCTCAGCGCGAAACGGGCGTTGGCGAGCGTGTATTCGTGCCCGCAATAGATCACGGTCGCGGCAGGCAGTGCCGCGAGCTTCTTCAGGGATCCATACATCACCGGCGGCTTGCATTCGAACAGCCGCCCGCAGCCGAGCGCGAACAGCGTGTCGGCGGTGAACGCCACTTTCGATGCCGGCAGGTGATAGGAGACGTGGCCGGCGGTGTGGCCGGGGGTGGCGATCACTTCGATGCGCTCCTCGCCGAGATGCAGGATCGAACCGTCCTCGACAGTGTCGTCAATGCCGGGAATCTTGGCCTTTTCGGCTTCGGGGCCCACGATGCGCAGCTTGAAGCGCTGCTTCAGCGCCAGATTGGCCTCGACATGGTCGGCATGGTGATGCGTGGTCAGGATCATCGTCGGCGTCCAGCCGGTGCGCTTGACCGCAGCCAGGATCGCCGCTTCTTCCGGCGCATCGATAAGCGCGGTCTGACCGCTTTTGGGGTCATGCACCAGCACGCCGAAATTGTCGCTGCGGCACATGAACTGTTCGATTTCGACCGCCATCGCATCTCTCCATCTTTCGCCGCAGACATAGGACGCCGACGCGCGGATGTCATCCCGGAGATGACTAATGTCAGGATGTCATTCGACATCCGGGATCTCGGGACGTCGCGGCCTTTTGTTGAAACCCGCCGATATCGCGGCTACATCCCTGACATGCATTCCGACATCGTCGATCTCCGCTCCTTCTATTCGACAGCGCTCGGTCGCTTCGCCGAGCATTCGATCACCATGGCCTTGTCATCGATATGGGCCACCGTGCCCAATGAGCGGCTTGTCGGGCTCGGCTACACCTTGCCTTGGCTGGAACGGTTCGGCAGCGACGCCGAGCGGGTGTTCGCCTTCATGCCGGCGACGCAGGGCGCCGTGGTCTGGCCGGCGGCGGGACCGACGGCGACGGCTCTGGTTTTCGACGAGGAACTGCCGCTGGTCGATTCCTGCATCGACCGCATGCTGCTCGTGCATTCGCTCGAGCATGTCGAAAACCCGCGCGAAACGCTGAACGAGATCTGGCGCGTGCTGTCGCCGGCCGGCCGGGTGGTCATCGTCGTGCCCAACCGGCGCGGCGTCTGGGCGCGGTTCGAGCACACGCCGTTTGGCAATGGCAGGCCGTTCTCGCGCGGTCAGCTCACCGAGTTGCTGCGCGAGGCGAATTTCACGCCCGCCGCCTGGTCCGACGCCCTGTTCTTTCCGCCATCGCGGCGGCGTTTCATGATGCGCTTCCACAATATGGTGGAGCGCGCCGGCCGGCGGCTGTGGCCGATCTTTTCCGGCGTCATCGTGGTCGAGGCGCAGAAGCGGCTCTATCAGGGCGTGCCGGCCGCCCAGCGCGCTTCCCGACGGGTTTTCGTGCCGGTGCTTTCGCCGCATGCAGCAACGCGGCTCGGCCGGCGAATAGAGACCGGGGCCACGACATCGCCGGGTCCGCGAATGACACCTTCGTGATCATGCCAGAAACTTGCGCCGGACGGCATTTCGCGACCTATCTGTCGCTGACGGGCTCGCAGCCTGGCTGAGTGACCAGTGGCGTCACTACACTTCATCCGGTTTTCAGCACCGCTTTTGAACGCAAGGACTTCAGCTCATGGCCGATTATCCGGACAATGATGCCTCTGCCCGGCCTATCGCTGCGGTCGAAGCTTCGAGCCTGCGTGATCAGGTGGCAACCATCAAGCTGGCGCTTGCCGGGTCGCCGGTCCGCAAAGGGCTACGCTGGGCCTCCATCGGAATGGTTGCCGTCATTGTCGCGACCTCGATCGGCCAGGTTCTGCTCAACCGCTGGAACCAGCCTTTCTACGATGCGCTTGCACGCCGCGACATGCAGGCCTTCCTGCACCAGCTCGCCATTTTTGCCGCGATTGCCGGTGGGCTTCTTGTGCTCAATGTCGGCCAGACCTGGCTCAATCAGACGATCCGGCTGAAGCTGCGCGAGGCGCTGACGCTCGATCTGATCGATGGATGGATGCGGCCGGCGCGCGCTTTTCGCCTGGCGCATGCAGGCGCCATCGGGGTCAATCCCGACCAGCGCATGCAGCAGGACGCGAGCCATCTTTCCGACCTGTCGACGGATCTTGGCGTTGGCCTGCTGCAATCCCTAATCCTGCTCGCCTCCTTCGTCGGCGTGTTGTGGGAGCTGTCCTCGGGCTTCGTCTTCCATGTCGGCGGGACATCGCTCGCCATACCGGGCTACATGGTGTGGGCGGCCATCCTCTATGCCGGAACGGCTTCCTGGCTGAGCTGGCTGGTCGGACGGCCACTGATCCACCTCAACAGCGACCGCTACACACGCGAGGCGGAGCTGCGTTCCTCGATGGTGCGCGTCAACGAGAACATCGATGCCATCGCGCTCGCCCGAAGCGAGCCCGATGCCAGGCGGCGGCTGGAAACCGACCTGGGCACCGTGCTCGGCGCCATGCGACGCATCTATAACGCCCAGATCAATCTCGCCTGGGTGACGGACACCTATGGCTGGATCACCGTGGTGGCTCCCATCCTGGTCGCTTCGCCGGTCTATTTCGCGGGCGATATCAGCTTCGGCGGACTGATGATGGCGGTCGGCGCCTTCAATCAGGTCCATTCTTCATTGCGTTGGTTCATCAACAATATCGGCAGCATCGCCGATTGGCGCGCGACGCTGATGCGCGTCGCCGATTTCCGCATTGCGCTGGATGAGACCGATGTGCTGCACGGCCAGGAAAGGCGCATCGAATTCGGCGAGAATGCAAACGGCAAGCTGACCTTCGAGAAACTCGAAGTGGCCTCGCCGGAGGGCTGCACGAGGCTCGCCGACCAGCATGTCGAGATCCACGCCGGCGAACGCGTCATGCTCACCGGCGAGCCTGGCGCGGGCAAGACGCTGTTCTTTCGCGCCATTGCCGGCCTGTGGCCGTGGGGGAGCGGGCGCATCGGCATGCCGGCGGGAGAGACGCCCATCTTCGTGCCGCGCACGCCTTACTTCCCAACCGCCACGCTGCGCGAAGTGCTCGACCGCGTGGACGGGGTTGCGCCGGCAAGCGATGCCGATATCTCAGCCGTGCTGGCCGAGATCGGCCTGGAACACCTGTCGTCGTCGCTCGGCCGCAGCGCGCGCTGGGAGCATGAACTGGCCGACGACGAACTGCGCCTGCTGGCCTTTGCCCGCCTCGTGCTGCGCCAACCAAAATGGGTGATCATCGATGAGGCTCTCGATGCCTTCGACGGACCGACACTGCGGCGGGTGTTGTCGATGCTGGAGAAGCGGCTGGGCGGGGCGACGATCCTCAATATAGGCCGCGGCCAGCACAACAATCAATTCTTCCCGCGCGCACTGACCATCGTGAAGGCGTCCGGCGTGCCGGCTCTGAAGCCCGCGCGCATAAGGGCAGGCGCGATCGAGCCGCCGCCGGCCGCTCCTCGCCGCAAGAAATAGCACTTCCGGCATCTATTCGGACCAGCCCGCGCCACGTCACGCGGCAGCTTTATTTCGCCGTGATCGCGAGGGAAGATCGCACCGGAAACATAGCTTGAGCCGGCCATGCTTGATGCTCTCAGCCTGCTTGCCTGCCTGGCCTGCACCGAGGCCGCCGTGACTGCGCCTGCGCCGGATAGTCTGGCCGTTGATGTCCAACTGGTGCTGGCGGTCGATATCTCATTGTCGATGGACGAGAAGGAGTTCGCCCTGCAGCGCGCCGGCTATGTGGAGGCGCTGCGTCATCCCGACTTCATCAAGGCGGTCCGCGCCGGGAACGCCGGTCGCATCGCGCTCACCTATTTCGAATGGGCCGGCACTGTGCGCGACGACGCGCTCATCGGCTGGCAGGTCATCGACGGCGCTGAGAGCGCCAACGCTTTTGCCGACAAGATTGCAGCCCGCCCGTTCCGCAGCTTCCGCGGCACGTCGATCTCCGGCGCGCTCGCCTTCGGCGCAGGGCTTTTCGACCGCACTACTTTCGAAAGCGAACGCAGCGTCATCGATATTTCCGGTGACGGACCAAACAATATCGGGCTGCCCGTCACCGCCACGCGGGATGCGGCAAACGCCAGAGGCATCGTCATCAACGGCCTGCCGATCCTGATCAATCCATCGCCCACCTTCAGCCATCTCGACCGGTATTACGCCCAGTGCGTAACCGGCGGGCCGGGCTCCTTCGTGCTGCCGATTTATACAGCCGCCGAATTCTCGACGGCGATCCGGCGCAAGTTGATCCTCGAAGTGAGCGGCGTTCAGAACGAGACCAGGATCATTCCCGCCGAAGCCGAGGCTCCGATCGACTGCCTGCAAGGCGAACGCGACAGACGGTTCTTGTCGGATCCGTATTTCCCGGAGCTCGATCGGTGAGCCTTCGCCGGGCTATGCGTCCCAACCTGCTGATGACCTTCGTCGCAGAGACCAGCCTGCAGCTCGACTTCGCCCGAAAAGGGGGTGTCATAGCCACCTCCGGGATGGCCCTTATCGCTTCAACAAGAACACTGCCTGCTGGCCGAAGAAGTTCCAGAACCACCATGGCATCGACAGGCCGATCTTCTGGCCGTTGGCGTCGAGCGCGGTCGCCCTTTCCACGGTCGCGCCAAGCTCCTCGCACAGATTGACGAAGTCGCGGATGGTGCAGAAGTGGATGTTCGGCGTGTCGTACCAGGAATAGGGCAGGTCCTTGGTCACCGGCATGCGGCCCTTGACGAACAGCGACAGGCGCACCCGCCAGTGGCCGAAATTGGGGAAGGAAACGATGGCGTGTTCGCCGATCCTGAGCAGTTCGTCGAGAACGAGCTTCGGGTTGCGGGTCGCCTGCAAGGTCTGCGACAGGACGACGAAATCAAAACCCTTGTCGGGATAGAATTCGAGATCCTTGTCGGCGTCGCCCTGAACGACGGAAAGGCCGCGCGCCACGCATTCGTTGACACCGCGCTGCGACAGCTCCAGTCCGCGGCCGTCGATCTGCTTGGTTTCCTGCAAAAGCTCGAGCAGCGAGCCGTCGCCGGAGCCGACGTCCAGCACCCGCGATTGCGGCGGGATCAGACCGGCGATCACCTCGAGATCGACGCGCTGGGCGCGGTTGACGCTCATGGCTTGCCCCTTGTCGTGGTGCGTGACCCTTGATGGACAGGTCTGCAATTTTGCGGGGTCATGCGCCGAGCCCTCTCGCTCGCGCGGCCGAGCCGATGAAGCCATTGATGGCGGCGAACAGTTCCGGCTCGTCGAGCAGGAAGGCGTCGTGCCCGCGATCGGTCTCGATCTCGACGAAGGACACCGACGCGCCGGCGGCATTCAGCGCATGGACGATCGAGCGGCTCTCCTCGGTCGGGAACAGCCAATCCGAGGTGAACGACACCAGGCAGAAGCGGGTCTTGGTGCCGGCAAAAGCATCGGCCAGCCTGCCGCCGTGGTCGGCGGCGAGGTCGAAATAGTCCATGGACCGCGTCATATAGAGATAGGAATTGGCGTCGAAGCGGTCGACGAAAGTCATGCCCTGGTGACGCAGATAGCTCTCGATCTGGAAATCGGCGTCGAAGCCGAAGGTCAGCGCTTCGCGGTCCTGCAGGTTGCGGCCGAACTTCCGGTGCAAGGCTGCTTCCGACAGGTAGGTGATGTGGGCGGCCATGCGCGCCACGGCGAGCCCCTTTTCCGGGCGTTTGCCGTGGTCGAAATACTTGCCGCCATGCCACTCGGGGTCGGCCATCACGGCCTGCCGGCCGACCTCGTGGAAAGCGATGTTCTGCGAGGAATGCCGCGCGCCGGTGGCGATCGGCAGCGCCGAGAAAACACGCTCCGGATAGCTCGACGCCCATTGCAGCACCTGCATGCCGCCCATCGACCCGCCGAGCACGCAAAACAGTTTTTCGATGCCGAAATGATCGATCAGCATCTGCTGGGCACGCACCATGTCGCGGATGGTGATGACCGGAAGGTCGAGCCCATAAGGCTTGCCGGTGGCGGGATTGGTGGATGCCGGGCCGGTGGAACCGAGGCAGCCGCCGATGACGTTTGAGCAGATGACGAAGAAACGGTTGGTGTCGATGATCTTGCCGGGGCCGATCAGCACTTCCCACCAACCCGGCTTGCCGGTCACTGGATTGGTGCTGGCCACATGCTGGTCGCCGGTCAATGCGTGGCAGACGAGAATGGCGTTGGAACGGGCGTCATTCAGCGTGCCGTAGGTCTGGTAGGCGATCTGGAACGGCGACAGCAGCGTGCCGGCGTCGAGCTTGAGCGGCTTGTCGGCGCCGAAGCGCACGACCGGACTCGACGGTTGGTCTGCCTCGTTGTTGGTTCTGCCAGCGCGCTGAGCGGCCATCTCGTCTCTCTTGCTGCACCCTTGCCTTTTACGGAAATCGCTACCGATGTCAGCGCGGCCGATGCGTTCGTCCGGCCGGGCGCGGACAATAAAAAACCGGCAATGCCTTCGCAAAGCCGGTTACGTCGCGCAAACGGCCCTTTAGCGAATTGTTTAACGTGGCTGCAAGCCGACCGGCCAAATCACCACGGAACTGTCGCTGCCCTTCTAGAACTCACCTGCCTCGCCGTCAATGCCGCCTGCTGGCACCACTGCCACCTCTCGACATTGCCGGCCATGGCTTGTATTTCCGCAGCGGCTTCCAGGATGGAGGCGTTCTCGACGGATTTTGCGATATGAGCCAGACCTCGGACAAGGCACGTCCAACCCCGCGCGCGGGCATCATGGACATCCAGGCCTATGTGCCGGGCAAGAGCTCGGCCCCCGCCGGTGTGGACAAGGTCCACAAGCTGTCGTCGAACGAGAACCCGCTCGGCCCCTCGCCGAAGGCAATCGAGGCCGCGCGCGAAGTCGCCGCCAAGCTCGACGTCTATCCCGACGGCACCGCCCGGCGCCTGCGCGAAGCAATCGCCGAGGTGCATGGTCTGAACGCACAGAACATCATCTGTTCCAACGGCTCCGACGAGATCCTCGGCCTGCTGGCGCAGACTTATCTCGCGCCCGGCGACGAGGCCATATTCACCGAACACGCCTTCATGGTCTACAAGATCTACATCCAGTCGGCGGGTGCGACGCCTGTCGCGGTCAAGGAGACCCAGGAGCGCGCCGACATCGATGCGATCCTGGCGGCTGTCACGCCACGTACGAAGATCGTGTTCCTCGCCAATCCCAACAATCCAACCGGCACTTACGTGCCGTTCCAGGAGGTGCGCCGCCTGCATGCCGGCCTGCCGAAGAACGTGCTTCTGGTGCTCGATGCCGCCTATGCCGAATATGTCAGGCGCAACGACTATGAGGCCGGCATCGAGCTCGCGGGCAGCTCTCAGAACGTGGTCATGACCCGCACCTTCTCCAAGATCGGACTTGGCGGGGCGCGGATCGGATGGATGTATGGGCCGATGCACATCGTCGACGCGATCAACCGCATACGCGGTCCCTTCAACGTCAATGCGACCGCGATCGAGGCCGGCATCGCCGCCGTCCGCGACCGCGCCCATATCGAGCGTAGCGTCGCGCATAACGAGACCTGGCTGGCCTGGCTGAGCGAACAGATGACCGGGCTCGGGTTGCGGGTGACGCCGAGCGTCGGCAATTTCCTCCTCATTCATTTTCCCGACGACGGCAAGCATTCGGCCGCGGCGGCGGACGATTATCTCACCCAGCGCGGCTACATACTGCGGCGTGTTTCGGGCTATGGCTTTCCCAACGCACTGCGCATGACGGTCGGCACCGAGGAGGCCAATCGCGGCGTTGTCGCGGCACTCACGACATTCCTGAAAAGCTAGAACGCCATGGCATCACCGATGTTCGAAAAGATCGCGCTGGTCGGCATCGGCCTGATCGGCTCGTCGCTGGCCCGCGTCATCCGCCGCGAGGGCCTGGCCGGCCATGTCGCCATCTCGACGCGCAGCGCCGCGACGCTGGCGCGGGCGCAAGAGCTTGGGCTGGGCTCCTCCTACACCATAGATGCCAAGGAAGCGGTCCGCGATGCCGACCTGGTCATCGTCTCGGTGCCGGTCGGCTCGTCCGGCGCGGTGGCGCAAGAGATCGCGCCGGCGCTGAAGAGGGGCGCCATCGTCACCGATGTCGGCTCGACCAAGGCTTCCGTGATCGCGCAGATGCAGCCGCATATACCCGGTGGGGTGCATTTCATTCCCGGCCATCCGCTGGCCGGCACGGAGAAATCAGGCCCCGATGCCGGTTTCGCCGACCTCTTCGACAACCGCTGGTGCATTTTCACCCCGCTGCCGGGCACGGATCCGGACGCGCTGGAAAGGCTTTCCGAATTCTGGCGCCGTTGTGGCGCCAACATCGACACGATGGATCCACAGCATCACGACATGACGCTGGCCATCGTCTCGCATTTGCCGCACATCATCGCCTACAACATCGTCGGCACCGCCGATGACCTGGAATCGGTGACCAAGACGGAAGTCATCAAATATTCCGCTTCCGGTTTCCGCGACTTCACGCGTCTCGCCGCCTCCGATCCGACCATGTGGCGGGATGTGTGCCTGCACAACAAGGACGCGATCCTGGAAATGCTGGCGCGGTTCTCGGAGGACCTGGCTTTTCTGCAGCGGGCGATCCGCTGGGGCGACGGCGACAAGCTGTTCGACCTGTTCACCCGCACCCGCGCCGTGCGCCGCTCGATCATCGAGGCCGGCCAGGACATCGACGTGCCGGATTTCGGCCGCCAGGCGGTCGAGCATCCGGCGAAAAACTAGGCTCCTTCAGGCCAGGTCGCCGCCATCATCGCCAGTGTCTCGGCCCGGCCCGGCGCGCCCAGCCTGCCGCCGAAGCGCTGACATTTGAGCGCCGCGGCCGCGCTGGCAAAGCGCAGCGCCTGCTCGATCGGCATGGCTTGCGCCAATCCAGCTGCGAATGCGCCATGAAAGACGTCGCCGGCTGCCAGCGTATCCACCACCTTGACCTTTGGCGCAGCGACGTGACGTACGCAACCGGCCTGCCTGTCGTACCACCAGGTTCCGGCGCCGCCGGCGGTTACCGCGACGAAAGCGTCGGTGCACGAGGCAAGGTCGGCGCATGCGGCCTGCGGGTCCAGCGCCTGGCCGCAGACGATGCGCGCCGCCGGTTCGGAGGCGACGATGTGCGAGGCGAGCGGCAACAGCCGCTCCAGCACTGCCAATGGCGTGGTGTCGGCATCGAGGATCCCAGGGCGGCCGGCAGCGCGCGCGGCGCTGAGCGCCAGCGCTGCCGCACCCGGCCAGCGCACATCGGCCAGCACGGCATCGAAAGCGGTGAGATCGGCGACCGGCAAGCCGTCGGGATCGGCCTGGGCACGCTGATCGTAGAAAGGCACGATGATGCGCTCGCCATGGCCGTCGACGAGGATGGCGGCCAGCGCCGAGGACGCTCCGGCGACGCGACGGACGAGGCTGCAATCAACGCCCTCCGCCTCGATGCCCGATATCAGCTGGTCGCCGACCTGATCATCGCCGGCGCTCGCCCAAAGCCACACTTCGGCGCCCAGCCGGCGTGCGGCGCAGGCGGCACTCGTGGCCATGCCGGAAGCGATCTGGACGCCATCGGCGGCCATGAACTTGCCCTGATGGATGGGAAGCGCTTCGACGCGAAGAATGGTGTCGAGCGTCAGCGCGCCGACGCTCAGGAGTTTTGCCGGTCTGTCCATTGGGGATGCTTAGTCGACCGGCTTGATCTTGCCCAGCGGGATAAAGCCGAGCGAGGCCTTGCCCTTGACCACGTTGAGCGGCATCGACGGTTCGTTGCCGAGCAGCGCCAGGGCGGCAAAGCCTTGTTCGATCTGGTTCTTCTGTTCGGGTATGGCGGCCCCGAGAATGGCGGCCACGGCTTTCGGGTCTTTCAGTCTGATCATCAGATCGGCATCGACCAGGCCCTCGGCGTCGACCGCCAGCGGCCCGGAAACGGTGACGTGCGCCGTGCCCGACGACAAATCGAGCCTGCGGATCTCGACGGCCTGGCCGCGCAGGCTTTTCAGTTGCGTGCCGATCAGGGCCAGGCCGTTCTTCAGCGTCGCCTCGCCACTGGCGTCGAGCGGCGGCAGGACGCGGCCCCCGATCGCATCGGGGTCGATCTCCAGATCGCCGAAGCTGCCGATATAGTCGATATCCCTGCCGTTCGGCTGCAGCTGGCCCGCCGCCTTGCCGGCGCTGAACAGTTGCACCGGATCGGTGTCGTCGGCCGGATCGGTCTGGCCGGACAGGCCCTCGGCCGTGAGCGAAATGCGTCGCGGCAGCGGCCATGAGAGCTTGACGTTGGCCTTAAGATCATCCCAGTCGATCCACAGCGGCACCATGCCCGGAACCGAGGTCCTGAGCGGACCGCGCAGGTCCGCGACCGGCGACAGCGGCTGGATGATCTGGGCGACGGCGTTGAAGGAGCCGGCAGAGGCGGCAAGGTTCTTGGCGTCGTCCTCATAAGCAAGATTGTCGCAGGAGACGGCGAAGCTCAGGGGATAACCGCTGACCTGGAGATTGGCGCAGCCGGCCTCGATGCCACTCTTGTTGAGCGTGGCGATCGCCTTGTCGGCTTCGCTCCGGACCCTGTCGGCGAGATAGAACCAGCCGCCGCTGTACATGGCGAACAGCGCGATGACAAACGCTGCAAGCCAGAACAGGCGGCGGCGATGCTTCGGCTGGCGTTCGTCAGTGGACGTCATGCTGCGGTTCTCGTTCACGCATGGGGGCTGTGGGCGGGCTGTCGATTCTGGCAACGACAATAGGTAGACAGAGATGGACGGAAAAAACACCGATTCCGGTGTGGTGTTGCCATTCTTACGCAATCAGGCACGGCGATATGGGCGATTTTTGGGTGTTTGGCTATGGTTCGTTGATATGGCGGCCGGGGTTCGCGCATATCGAGACAAGGCGGGCGCGCCTGCATGGCTATCGTCGCGCGCTGTGCGTCTATTCCTTCGTGCATCGCGGCACGCGGGAACGTCCGGGGCTGGTGCTCGGCCTTGACCGCGGGGGTTCCTGCGTCGGGCTGGCTTTCCGGGTGCCGGGCGAGTTGCGGGACGAGGTCATCGCCTATCTGCGTGAGCGCGAGCTGGTCACCAATGTCTATCTCGAGCGCATGCTCAATGTCCGCCTTGACGGCGGCGGCACGGTCGAGGCCGTGGCCTATATCGTCGACCGCAATCATGAGCAGTATGCCGGTGCGCTCGATGCGGCCCACGCCGCTGATGTGGTGCGCGGCGCTGTCGGCCAATCCGGCAACAATGAGGACTATGTGTCGAGCACGCTGGACCATCTCCGGGCGCTCGGCATCCGCGATCACTGGTTGGAAGACGTGGCCAGGCGGATCGCGCCTTTGTGAAGCGCTGGCTTGCGGAAAAATCCGGCGAGGTCTTTGACCTCGATGCGGCGAGACCTAGGTTAGGCTCCGACTCTCAACGGGCGATAGCCGCCCAATCCCACCAACACGGAGATCAGCCTTGCAGAAACGCCGTCTCGGTCGCACCGACCTTTCCATCGCGCCGCTGGTTCTGGGCGGCAATGTCTTCGGCTGGACCGCCGACGAGAAGACGTCGTTCGACCTGCTCGACCGCTTCGTCGGCGCCGGCCTGAACGCGGTCGACACAGCGGACGCCTATTCGCGCTGGGTGCCCGGCCACGAGGGCGGTGAATCGGAAACCATCATCGGCAAATGGATGAAGGACCGCGGCAACCGCGACAAGGTCGTGGTGATCACCAAAGTGGGCTCAGACATGGGGCAGGGCCACAAGGACCTGTCCGCCGCTTACATCGAAAAGGCCGTCGATGCATCGCTGAAGCGGCTTCAGACCGAGTTCATCGATCTTTATCTGTCGCACTGGCCGGATCCAACCACGCCCTATGAGGAAACCCTCGGCGCCTATGAAAAGCTCCTCGCCAAGGGCAAGATCCGTTATGCCGGCTGCTCGAATCTCGACGCCGGCCAGTTGCGCGCCGCGCTCGACGTGGCAAGCCTGCGCAGCCTGCCGCGCTATGAAGTGCTGCAGCCGGAATACAATCTCTACGACCGCTCGTCGTTCGATGGCCCGCTGCGCGATCTCTGCATGGCGGAGGACATCGGCGTGATCACCTATTTCAGCCTGGCCAAGGGTTTCTTGAGCGGCAAATACCGCAGCGAGGCCGATCTCGGTCAAAGCCCGCGCGGCGGCGGCGTGAAAGATTACCTCAATGCGCGCGGTATGCGCATCCTCGCGGCACTCGACGCGGTGTCCGCCAGGCATTCGGCCAAACAGGCGGAAGTGGCGCTTGCCTGGGTCATTGCCCGGCCCGGCGTCACCGCGCCTATCGCCAGCGCCACCAAGCCTGAACAGATGGACAGCCTGATCAAGGCGGTGTCGCTGGAGCTGAGCGCCGACGACATGGCCGAGCTCGACAAGGCGAGCGGCTGAGCCGTCAGCAGCGCGCACGATCGTCCAAGACGGTCGCCCCGACCTTGCCATACCGTCATTGACGCTTGGCAAGACAGGAGGCGCGGATGGCAGGCCCGCTTTTTTTCGCAGCCGGATCTGTGGCGTCAGCTCGTTGCGCTGATGCTTGCCGCCACGGCCGTCATGGGCAGCCCGGGACCGGCGACGATAAGCGTCACCGCCGTCGGCGCGGCGTTCGGCCTGCGCCGTTCCCTGAGCTACGCCTTGGGAGTCATCCTGGGCACGATCGCCGTGCTTCTGCTCGTGACAAGCGGGGTGAGCGCCATGCTTGTCGCGATGCCGCGGCTCGCGCCGCTGCTTGTCGCGGCGTCGGCTGCCTATATCCTCTATCTCGCGTTCAAGATTGCCAGCGCGCCGCCCCTGGCGGCGGATGCCGGCGAGGCCGCGCGACCGACATTCACCGGCGGGTTCCTGCTGGCGGTGGCCAACCCGAAGGCTTATGTGGCCATCGCCGCGGTGTTCGCCGGCGCGTCCGCGGATTCGGGCGCCGGCGCCATCGGCACCGGGCCGAAGCTGACCGCTCTCGCATTCATGATCGTCGCCATCCATGCCGTGTGGCTGCTTGCGGGCGCTGCTTTCGCGCGCTTTCTTCGCAGGCCGGTGGCTTCGCGCATCATCAATCTGGTCTTTGCCGCGACGCTGGTGCTGACGACCGCACTGGCTGTGTTCGCTTGAACGTTGCGCGAGCCGCCATCGGCGCGCCGAAGGCCGCACTTCAGGCTTTGGCGCCGAGTTCCCGCAGCCGCTTGACCGCCGTCGGCGGCAAGGCGGGCGGATTGGGTGCACGGGACGCGTCGATGAGGAACTGGTCGCAGGCGGTTTCGGTTTCGCCGATCAGCCGCCGCATGAATTCCTCCTTGTCCAGGCCCGGCGGGATCGGCGGCAGGAAGCGCGCCTTGATGGTGCCGGGATAGCGCAGGAACTTGCGGCGCGGCCAATAGAGGCCGGCAACATGGGCGACCGGCACCACGGGAATGCCGAGCTGCGCATAGATTTCGACGATGCCGTATTTGTAGGCGGGTTCGTCGCCGGGCGCGCGGCGGGTGCCTTCGGGATAGATGATGAGCTGCCGCGGGTTGCGCGCGATTTCTTCCTTGGTCGCCGCAACCACCGCCTTCAGCGCCTTGGAGCGGCTGCCGCGGTCGACCGGGATCATGCGCATTTTCAGGATGTACCAGCCGAAGAACGGAATCCAGGTCAGCTCGCGCTTCAGAATGTAGAGTGGATCCTGGAGATAGGGGAAGAAGGCGATCGCGTCCCAGAAGGACTGGTGCTTGGGCGCCAGGATGAAGGAACCTTCGGGCAGATTTTCCACCCCGGTGATGTCGCTCTTGGTCCCGGCGATCTTGTCGTAGAGCCACATCGAGGTGCGCGACCAGAACTTCGGCACGAACCAGGCGCGATGGCGCGGCGACAGGAAATAATAGGGAGTCCAGAGGATCATCTGGACGATCAGATTGACGTAGAAGACGAAGTTGAACGCCAGCGATCGGACTTGGAGCATTGGGGGAGGCCCGGTAAGGAGGTGTGCGTTGGTTACACCAAGCGGGCGCAAAAAGGAAATGGCCGAAGATGCCCCCGAACGGCGCCGAAAGACATTTCGGCTTCGCCCACGGCCCAGCCGCGCTACATCAGCCGCGCCAGCCTTTCTTTCAGGCGCGGGGCGGCGAAGTCAAGAAATGCGCGCAGCTTGACCGGCAGCAAGCCGTGGCCTGCGTGCACCAGGCTTACCGGCCAGGGTTCCGGTTCGAACTCCCGCAGCAGCACGCGCAGCGCGCCTGACCGCACCGCCGCGTCGACCTGGTAGGACAGCACCCTCGTCAGCCCGACGCCGGCGAGCGCGGCATCGATCGCAGCTTCGGCGGTGTTGACCTGAAGCCGCGAGCGGACCCGAATCGGCATCTCGGCCTTCCCGACGGTGAAGCTCCATGTCGAGAGCGCGCCCGGCCCTTCGAAGGTAATGCAGCTGTGGGACCCGAGGTCCGCAAGCGCCGTCGGGGCGCCGCGTTCGGCCAGATAGCCGGGGCTCGCGCAAACGACACGGCGGATCGTACCGATCCGCATGGCGACAAAACTGGAGTCGGGAAGCCGGCCGATGCGGATGGCGAGGTCGAAATGGTCCTCGACCAACCGGGTTATGCGGTCGGCCAGCGTCAGGCGGATGTCTACGTCGGGATAGGCGGCGAGGAAGCCGGTCACGACCGGCAGCACATGCAGGCGGCCGAAGACGACCGGCGCGGTGATGGCCAGTTCGCCCGTCGGGGCGCTGTATTCGCCGGCCGCCATGCGCTCGGCCTCGCCGACCTCGCCCAAGATGCGGCGGCAGGCGGCAAGATAGGCCTGGCCCGCATCGGTCAGCGTCAGCCGGCGCGTCGAGCGGTTCAGAAGGCGGGTCTTGAGATGCCGTTCCAGGTCGGAAACCTTGCGGCTGACCGTCGCCAGCGGAATGCGAAAACGGCGCGCGGCGGCAGACAGGCTGCCGGCCTCCGCCGCGGCGACAAAAAGCGACATGGCTTCGAGCCGGTCCATCGATTCTTCCGGAAATTGGAAGGATAGATTACAAATATGGCATCTACATCTGTCTGATGGAAGCCTCCATATTGGCCGTGACGCAGACGACCCGGGTCAAGAAAGGAATTGTCATGTCGCAAGAGCGTCCGCCGCTGCCGCCATTCACCGCGGAAACCGCCGCGCAGAAGGCGCGCATGGCCGAGGATGCCTGGAACTCGCGCGATCCAGCCCGTGTCGCGCTTGCCTATACGGTAGACAGCCGCTGGCGCAATCGCGCCGAGTTCCTGCAAGGCCGCGATGCCATCCAGGCTTTCCTGACGCGCAAATGGAGCCGGGAACTCGACTACCGGCTGATCAAGGAGGTCTGGGCTTTCCATGGCAACCGTATCGCGGTGCGTTTCGCCTATGAGTGGCATGACGACAGCGGCTCGTGGTTCCGCAGCTATGGCAATGAGAACTGGGAATTCGACGAATATGGGCTGATGCGGCTGCGCATCGCCAGCATCAACGACCTGCCGATCGGCGCTGCCGACCGTAAATATCACTGGCCGCTCGGCCGACGGCCGGACGACCATCCGTCGCTGTCTGAACTCGGGCTTTAACCTCTCCGGGTAAGAAAGGCTACCGATGGACGCGCATGCTTTTACCAGCGACGTCGCTTTCACGCCGACCGTCAAGGCGATCCAGGCCCGCAAGGGCTCTCGCCAGGCCTATTCCCGGGCCGAGGAACGCGGTGGCTGGCAGTCGGTGATTACATCGGACCTTGCGGCCTTCATCGAGATGCAGACCAGCGTCTTCCTGTCGACGGCCAATGGTGTTGGCCAGCCCTATATCCAGCATCGCGGCGGGCCAGCCGGCTTCCTCAAGGTGCTCGATGAAAAGACGATCGGCTTCGCCGATTTCGCCGGCAACAGACAGTTCATCACCCAGGGCAATCTCGCCGACAATCCGCAGGCCTTCCTGTTCCTCATCGACTATGCCCATCGCCGGCGCGTCAAGATCTGGGGCAGCGCGCGCGTGGTGGAAGGCGACGCCGAGCTGATGGCGAGGCTGATGCCGCGCGATTATGCGGCACGGCCCGAACAGGTCATTCTGTTCACCGTGGCGACCTGGGATGCGAATTGTCCGCAGCACATTCCGCAGCGCTTCGAGGCCGCTGACGTGGCGGCGGCGCTGGCCGAACGCGACAGGCGGATCGAACGGCTCGAACAGGAAGTCGCTCGCCTGCGGCAGGCGCCGGGATCCGTCATCACCAAATGACGAGCAGGTTCAGCTGCCGGCGGCGATCTCGGCCAACGCGATGCCGTCCGGCGTCGGCTTCACCGGAACGATGCCGCGCGCCAATGCCAGCAGATATTTATTGTATTCGGTGAACAGCACGCGCAATGCCCGCGGCTTGGTCAGCCAGCCGCCATTGTCGAGATTGCTGTTGACCACCGGATAGGGTTCGAGCTTGGCCTTGTGCAGCAGCCGGCCCATTTCCAGCAGGCTGCGCGGCATGTGGTAATTGTTGGTGACGAGGATCACCGTGCCATAGGCATGGCTCTCGACCCATTTGGCGCTTTCCTCGGCATTGCCGATCGTGTCGAGCGCGGCGCGGTCGATGTCGACGCAGCAGGAAAACAGCCTGATGTCACCGCCGGTCGCGGCCTGAAGCTGACGCCGGCTGGCGGAGGGATGCACACCGCTGATCAAAAGCCGCGCGCCCTTGCCGGACGCCAGCAGTTCCATCGCCGCATCGAGGCGCGATTGGCCGCCGGTCAACACGATGATCGCGTCGGCCTTGGCCGGGTTGGCAGGGGTGGTCAGATGGCTGACGGTGTTGGCGAACCAGCCGAAGCCGCCGGCAAACAGGGCGACCAGGGCAAGCAGGGCGAAAGAAGAAACGCGCAGCACGGCCGAAACCCGGCCGCGTCCATGCGGACGCGCCGCCAACGCCGGCATCGGTCCAACGGTACTGGTCGAGTCCCGCACCTCCATCATGGCATGGTTAATCCCGAAATGCGGCCTTTGGTAGGTAAAAATCGCAATTTGCGTTACGGCGGTTCTTCATGCGTGATCGATCCTGGTCATTCGACGTCGTCATGCTTCAGGCTGGCGGACGTCGATGTCGCTGAGATAGGCGACGACGGTGGCGTGCGAGGTTGCAGCCGTCAGCGCGCCGATGACCAGCACCATCAGCACGACACCGAGATAGCCGGCCGAGCCGATGGCGAAATTGCCGAATAGCGCGGTCGCCTGGTCGGCCTGCGGGGTCGCCATGTTGCGCGAGGACCACCAGGAAAAGACGATGAAGACGGCGACCGCGGCGGCTCCGCCGGCGGCCGCGCCCTTCATGCCGGTGATCAGGAAATGGCGACGGAACTCGCGGGCGATGAAACGCGCTTCGGCGCCGACGAAATGCAGCACCTCGATTATGTGGCCGTTGCCGGCCATGGCGCCGCGCGTGGCGAACACCACGGTCAGCACCGTCGCCGAGAGCATCAGCGCCAGCACCGCGATACCGATGGTCACCGTGGTGCGGGCCATGGCCACCAGCCGGTCCACCCAGGTGCGGTGATCGTCAAGCGATGCGCTCGGCAGCTTCGGCGTGATCGCGGCGCGCATGGCGGCGAAATCGGGCGGGTTGCTCTCGTCGATGGTGACGATGATCAGCCGCGGCACCGGCAGTTCGTCGATGTTGAGGCCCGAACCCAGCCACGGCTCCAGCAATCTGGCGGTGGCGTCGCGGTCGATGATCCTGGTCGCCTTCACGCCGGGGAATTCGCCGGCGATCTGCGAGGCCTGGGCAAGGGCTGCCTCCATGTCGAGGCCGTCGACCGGCTTGATCTGAATCGTCGCCTCGCGCGAGATCTGGTTTTCCCAGACCGAGGCGGTGTCGCGCACCAGGGTAACCGCGCCGAAGGTCAGGCAGGACAGGAAGGTCATGATGGCGATGACCAGCACCAGGGCGCGGCCGGCGATGTTCTGCGCCGGCACGATGGGCGCCATCTTGCGCTGGACGCGCGGCCTTGGCGCGGCCGCTTCGTCGGCCTGTGCGTCGAGGTGTTCGGCGGAAAGCTCAGTCATAGATATCAAGCCTCCCGCCGGCCAGGATCATGCGGCGCGCATCGACCTGCTCCATCAGGCCGAGATCGTGGGTCGCGATCACCACGGCGGTGCCCAGGCGGTTGAGTTCGATGAAGAGCCTGAGCAGGCGTCGCGCCAGCGGCGGATCGACATTGCCGGTCGGCTCGTCGGCCAGCAGGATCTCCGGCTGCTCGATCAGGGCGCGCGCGATCGCGGCCCGCTGCTTCTCGCCGCCCGACAGGACCGGCGGCAGCACATGCATGCGTTCGCCGAGCCCGACCCATTTCAACAGCTCGGTGACGTCGGTGCGGTAGCTCGCTTCCTCGCGCCCGCGCACGCGCAAGGGCAACGCGACATTCTCATAGGTGGTCATGTGGTCGAGCAGGCGGAAATCCTGGAACACCACGCCGATGCGGCGCCTGAGATGCGGCAGTTCGGCGCGCGAAATGCGCGAGCGGTCCTTGCCGAAGATGGTGATCAGCCCACGCGTCGGCTTCAGCGACATGAAGAGAAGCCGCAGCAACGTCGTCTTGCCGGCGCCCGAAGGCCCGCTCAGGAACTGGAACGAGCGCTCCGGTATGTGCAGGGAAATGTCGCGGAGGATTTCCGGACCCATGCCATAGCGGAGGCCGACATTTTCGAAGCGAATCACTTTCGGCGACCTGAAATTCCTAGAGCGTGATGCCGAAAAGTGTGAGGCGGTTTTCGGGCGACATCATGCTCTATCACTCTAATTCGGAGGCGGATTCAGATTTCAGGTCGATTTGACCTGAAATCTGAATCCGTCGGCGGCAAGCCGGCCTGTTCTGGGAAAAGACCATCGGCCGGCATGGTTAACCGGCGGTTAATTGGTGGGCTGTTTCGGCTCGTCACAAGGGCTCCGGTGGGGAAGCGTTAACCATTTGCCTTTACGCAAAAGAAACGAAAAGCGAACGTGCTGCAATGCTGGGGCCATGATGGCTGAGGATCGAACCGCGCGCCCGGTTTCCGGCGAAATCATGACCGATCCGCCGGCAAATGCCGCGCCGGAGCGTATCCTGCGCGCTGGCGCGGCGGATATCGTCGATGCCGACTATGTGGTGGTGCCGCGGGCCGCGCCCCGTGCCGAAGCCATTTCACCGCGGCGCGTGATGTCCATGCCATCCCTCGAAGGCATGGACATGCTGCGCAAGCCCGAGCCGCCGCCAGTGCGGCCGCCGGCGCCGCGCGGCGGTCCGATCTTCTGGATCGCCGGTGTCGGCGCCGCCTTTGCCGCCTTCTGGGTTTCCGGCGGGCACGCACTGGTGCGCCAGGCGGCGCCCCTCGCGGGCGGACCGGGCTCGGCGTTGAGCATTTCAGGGGTGACGTCACGCGTGGACGCGTCCGGGGCGAACCCCGTGCTGTTCGTCGACGGCGAGGCCGCCAATGACGGTGCAAGTCCGGCGACGCTGCCGCCGCTCGAGATCCGCGTCACCGGCAATGATGGGCGCACAACGCGCTATACTTTGGGGACATCCAGCCGCTCATTGGCGCCAAGTGAAAGATTCGGCTTTGCCAGCCGGCTCGACGTCCCTAGAAACGGCGTAAGGACGGTGTCGGTCACCTTCGCGGAATAGCATGTGCGACAGGTGAGGCCGGCCCGCAAACGGCTGATGTCAGCGCTTCCGGTGCGCGAAGGCCTTTGAAAATCTTGAAGGGATGAAGAATGCCAGTTGTGCGCGGCAAGGACATCGAGGTCCTGTTTTCGGCGTCGGCCATCGCCCGACGCAATCTCGAACTCGCCAAGGAGATCGCCGGGCACGACTATCACGATCTTCTGGTGATCTCGGTGCTGAAGGGCTCGTTCATCTTCGCCGCAGACCTTATCCGCGCCATGCATGATGTCGGCCTGTCGCCGGAGGTCGAGTTCATCTTCATCTCCAGCTACGGCGCTGGCACCACAAGCGGCAAGGTGAGGGTGCTGCGCGACATCGACAACGAGGTCGCCGGCCGCGACGTGCTCCTGATCGACGACATTCTGGAATCGGGCAAGACGCTGAGCTTCACCCGCGACCTGATGCTGTCACGCGGCGCCAGAAGCTGCGCCATCGCGGTGCTGCTCGACAAGCGCATGCGCCGCCAGACCACCCTCAATGCCGATTATGTCGGATTCGACTGCCCCGACTATTTCGTCGTCGGCTACGGCATGGATGTCGCGCACGCCTTTCGCGAACTGCCGTTCGTCGGCGTCGTCAAAGGCGATGCGTGAGGCAGCGGCAAATACTGAAAAAGGCCTTAACGGCTTCAAGAAAATAACCCATGCCAGAGCGCCGGGCCCTTCAGAAAAAGTCAACGTTTGCTCGCCAAACATGCCGGCCATGGCAAAGCTTCTGATCGTTGAGGACGATGAGTCCGTCCGCACCCTCGCAGCCCGGGCGCTCGAACGCGCCGGACACGCAATCGACATCGCCGCCGACGGCGCGCAAGGACTGGCGCTGATACGCGCCGCGAAGGGCGCCTATGATCTCGTCGTCTCCGACATCCGCATGCCCGAGATGGACGGCATCGAGATGGCGATTGCAGCTTCGGCATTTTTCCCGTCGATGAAGATCCTGCTGATGACCGGCTATGCCGATCAGCGCGAGCGCGCCGAGGAGTTGAACGGCATCATCCTCGACGTCGTGCAGAAGCCGTTCACGCTGGCCGAAATCCGTTCACGCGTCGAACGGGCGCTGAGCGTTTTCGCCTGATCAGGCGGGATCGGCAGCGACGAGTACCGGGAGCTTGCGCCGTCCGGTGTTGAGCGCAAGCAGGCCGGCGCCGATGATAAGGGCAGCGCCGATCACGGTCGTCGACCGCGGCACTTCGGCGAAGAACAGAAAACCCCACAGCGGCGACCACAGGATGCCTGTGTATTCGAAGGTGGCGACGCGGTTGGCCGGCGCCATCCGGTAGGCCTGCGACAGCAAGATCATGCCGGCGGAGGCGACGAAGCCGCAGGCGGCCATCTTGAGGAAATCCGGCAGCGTCGGCCACAGCCAGGGCCGCACCAGGAATTCCAGGCTGGGATGGGCGGCATGATTGATGCCGGCAAGCCAGAACAGGCTTGCGACCAGTGCGGCGCCGGCGAGATAGGCACCGTTCTGGTAGAAAGCCATCACGGTCGAGGATTCGGTGTCGCCGATCTTACGCGCCATCAGTTGCGAGAAGCCGTAGAGCACCGCGGAGCCCAGCGACAGCAGCGCCGCCCAGTCGAACAGTCCCGCACCCGGGCGCAGCATCACGACGACGCCAAGCAGCCCGATCAACACGGTCGCCAGCGTCTGCCAGGAGACCCGTTCGCCAAGATAGGGCCCGGCCAGCACCATGATGCAGAGCGGGGCCATGAAATAGAGCGCCACGGCATCGGCCAGGGGCAAGGCGGCGATGGCGAGGTAGTACATGGTGTAGGAGGTGAACTGAATGAAAGCGCGCATGGTCAGCACGCCGAACCGCCGCGACAGGATCGCACGCAGCCCGACATCGGCATGGACGAGCACGATCAGGATCGGCAGGGCGACGACCGCGCGGATGGCCATCACCTCGGTCACGGGGTAGCCGCCCGACACCGCCTTGACCAGCGGGTCCTGCAACGAGAAGACCAACACGCCCAGGCACAGGCTCAGCATGCCGAGCACCATCCGATTGCGCATAAGGATCCCAAGCTCCCGTACCAGGACGCAAGCAAGCTTGCAGCAAGCTAAAAAGAACCCGCCACCGTTTCGGGCAGCGGGCATGAGTGAGGACTCTTGATTGGTCCGTGGCCGAATCCTCAGCCACATATCCAATGGATGAAGCAACTATCATCCCGTGTTTGACATGTTGCAAACGAATTGGAATGATACCAGCAATCAAAATTCCTTATGGCGGACGAGATGCGGCCCACCCTCGACAGCGATCTCCTGCGCACCTTCGTGGCCATTGTCGAAGCGGGCAATTTCACCAAGGCGGCCGAGCAGGCCGGTCGCACCCAGTCAGCCGTTTCGATGCAGATGAAGAAGCTCGAAAGCGTCATCGGCGATAGCCTGTTCGAGCGCGGGTCGCGCGGCGTGGCGCTGACGCGGCGCGGCGGCGAGCTGATCGTCAATGCCCGCCGCATCGTCTCTTTGCTCGACGAGACGGCAGCGTCGATGGCGGCGGCGCCGCTCGGCGGGCCGGTGCGGATCGGCATTCCGGAGGAATATGGCCATGCCATCCTGTCGCGCGCGCTCGGCGCATTCTCGAAGCGTCACACCAAGGTCGAGGTCACCGTGCGCTATGCCCATTCGGGGGCGCAGATAGCGGCGCTTGCCGCCGGCGAACTCGATCTTTGCGTGGTGTTCGAATGGCAGGATCCTTCAGGCGGCGAAGTGCTGATGAACGATCCGACGGTGTGGGTGACATCGATCCTGCATAACATGCATGAGGAGCGTCCGGTGCCGATCGCGCTCTATAACCGGGCCGGCTGGTGCAAGGATTTCGCCATCAAATCGCTCGAGCAGCGCGGGCTCGGCTATCGTGTCGCCTACACCAGCGACACGACCGGCGGCCTGAAGCTTGCCGTCACCTCGGGACTGGCGATCGCACCGATTTCGCGCAGCAACATTCCGGACGGCTGCCGCGAGTTGACGTCCGCCGACGGTTTCGGCGACATCGATTCCTCGAATGTGGTGATGCATCGCAACCCGAATGCGTCGGGCGAGGCGATCGACGGCATGCAAGAGGCGATCCGCGAGGCGTTCGTCAACAGGCAGACTCAGCCGGCCGCATCCTCGTAGAAATGCAGCCGGTTGCCGAACGGATCGGCAACCGACACCTCGCGGGTCTTCCACGGCGTCTCTTCCAGGCCCGGCCTGGCGAAACGGTATGCTTTGCCGATCAGTTCGCGATGCAGGGCGGCGATGTCCTCGACCTTGATGCGCATGGCGATGCCGGGCGCGCCGTCGCCATGGTGTTCGCTCAGATGCAGGATGCAGCCGTCACGGCCGACCGCCATGTAAAGCGGCGCGTTGTCGTCGAAGCGGTGCTCCCACAGCACCTGGAAGCCGAGGAAGCCGACGTAAAACTTGTGGGCCTTGGCAATGTCGAAGATGCGCAGGATGGGCGTCACCGTGCCGAGTTTGGGCACGATGTTGCAGCCGCTCCCAGCGGATGCCGCGGCGGCGATTCCTATTTCAGTTCCAGCAGCCGTTCCAGATAGCTGCGCTCGATATCGGGGCTGAGCGCATTGCCGAGCCGCTTGCGGATCGCTTCCAGGATCTGGCGGGCGCGCTGCACGTCGATCTCGTCCGGCACCTTCACCGAATCGCCGAAATCGGGACCCTGGCTGGCACGCGGCCGGCCGAGCGGATCGCGATCGGCGTTCTGCTGGCGACCGCCTTCCTGGCTGCCGCCTTCGTCGCCCTGCATGGCCTGCATCTGCTTCATCATGTCCTTGGCGCCCTTGCGCAGCGCCTCCAACGCGCGGCCCTGGTGGCCAACGGCCTGATCACCTTCACCATCACCCAGGGCCTGCTCGGCATTGCCCATGGATTTGCCGGCCTCGCCAAATCCTTCATTGGGCTCCATGCCCATCCCCTCGAGCCCCTTCTTCAACTGTTCGAGGTCGTTCTTCAGCTGGCCCTGGCCTTCCTGCAACTGCTTCAGCGCATCGGCGAATTCCTGCGGCGTCATCGGCTTTTGCCCGGCGAGCGGATCGCGGTTCTCGCCTGCGCCCGGCCTGTTCTGATCTTCGCCGCCTTCGCCGAGCTGTTCATCGCGGTTCTGGCCGCGCTGGCGCTCGCCGCGCTGCATCTGGTCCATGCGGAAGGTGTCGTTCATCATCTCCTGCTGGCGCCGCAGGATGTCGCCGAGCTTGTCCATCTGCTGGCGCATCTGGCTGTCCTGCTGGCCACCCTGCTGCTGGCGGCCTGCCTGGAGGTTGTTCATCATGTCCTGCAGCTGCGACAGCAATTGCTGCGCCTTGTCGCGATCGCCGGACTTCGCCAGGTTCTCGATCTGGTCCATCATGCGATCGATGTCGCTCTGGCGCAGTTCCTGGCCGTTCTGCTGCATCTGCGGGGCGTTGGGATTCTGCTTGGCGCGCTCGGCGAATTCCTGCAGGAACTGGTTCATCGCCTCGCGCAGTTCCTTCATCGCCTTTTCGATCTCCGCGTCGCTGGCGCCGTTCTTGATAGCGTCCTGCAAAGCCTGCTGCGCCTGGCGCAGCCGCTTCTCGGCAGCCGAGAGATTGCCCTCCTCGATGCCGAGTGCGATTTCCCAGAGATAGGAGACCTCGTTGCGCAACTGGTCGTCGCTGTCGGCCATCTTCAACCGGCTGCGCGCGCTCATGATTGCGAGGTAGTGGGACATGTTGTCGAACGTGTCCTCGGGCCGCAGCGTGATCGCATCCATCAGGTCGAGCACGCGCGGCTTGGCGTTGGCGTCGAGCGCCAGCAGGCGGCGCTGCTCGATAACGGCACGCGCCAGCGGATTGGAGAACGGCCGCTCCGGCATCACCAACGTCTTGGTTTCGCTGCTCGCCGTATGCCCGGCATCGTCGGTGGCGACCAGCGTCAGCTTGATCTCGGCGCCAGCCCAGACGTGTTCGGTCAGGTCCTTCGAGGTCCTGGCGGCATTCGCCTTGCCGCCGCGGCGCGGCAGCGTCAGCGGCATGTCAGGCGGACCGTAGAGCGGACGCGCATCGGGAGCCTGCGGATCGGCGAGCGCGAACACGGCCTTGGCGTTGGCGGCGCCATAATCGTCGTCGATCTGGTAATTGAGCTCGAAAGCGCCGTTGACAGCGCGCTTCGGCTCGCCGACGAAACGGATCTGCGGCGGCTTGTCCGGGATCACCGAGAAGGCCCAACGGCCGAGTTGGTCCTCGCCCGACTTCAGCGTCAGCGTGCCATCGCTCGTCAGCTTGCCGATGAACTGGCGCACTTTGGATTGCGCTGCCGGGCTTGCCGCCGGCTTGGCCGCGGCCGCCTGCGGGTCGGCGGGATCGATGGCGCGGGCATTGCCATCCTTGTCGGCATAGGCAAGCGTCTCCTCGCCCGAGCCGCCGGTGACGCGCAGCGAAACATCACTGCCTTCGGGAACGTGGAAAGCCGGCGCCGCCTGGTTGGCGTCTGCCGTAAGGAAGATCGGCGGCTTGCCGGTATAAGCGGGCGGCGTCACCCATGCATCGATCCGCGGCGGCACGGCGTCATGCGCGTCCTGGGCGCTGAACGCGTCGGCTATCCGGCCACCAGTCGGTCCGAAGGAAAAAGCGAAGGCGGTGACGAGCAGAAGCGCTGCCACGGCACGCAATCCCCAGGGATCGCGTTCCGGCACGCGCGTGCGCGGCACGTCGGCGCCGAGGCTGTCGAGCCTGTCGGCCATGCGCTTCTGGTGCTCGCGCCACAGCGCCTGCGAGAAGCTGCTTTCGCGGCCGCTCGGCCGGTCCGTCTGGGTCTGGACGGGGTGGTGCAGCAAGTGATTGGCCGCCTCGATGCGGCGGTCGATCTCGGCGCCGCCCGGCATGTGGAAAAAGCGTAGCGGATAGAGCGCGGCCAGTGTCGCGACGCCGAAGGCGGCGACCAACCCGATGCGCGCCGCATCGGGCAGGCGCGGGAAAAGCCCTAGCCAGGAAATGCTGAGAAACAGGCTGGCGACGACGAGAAGCGGCAGCAGGAGCGGCCAGCCCCGTTCGACCATCATCGAGACCCGCGTCGCCAGCCGGCTGAGCGCCAGGCGCCCGGCAAGACCGCGATCGCTGCTGAAGATCGGTCGTTCCGTCATCGGCCCTTCCACGGGAGCGGGCGGGATGGCCCGAACCTCACGACTCGAAGAATACCCAGCAAACGCGGCGAAGGCGAGGCAGTTCCTGAAAACGTGAAGGAGAGAAAGGCGCGGCGATCAGAATTTCGCCGGATTTGCGTTCGCGCCGCAGACCAGGACGGCGACCCGTTCGCCGGGTGCCGGCGCATAGCGGCCGGACAGGATGGCGCCGAAAGCCGCGGCGCCACCGGGTTCCGAGATGATCCGCACCCGGTCCCACAGCGCCTTCTGGGCGACGACGATCTCGTCGTCGCTGACCAGGATGGAGCGTTCCACGAAGGCCTCGGCGATCGGGAACATCATCTCGCCGACGCGTTTGGGCGCCAGGGAATCGGCGGCGATGCCCTCGGCCGGCGCATCGACCGGATGGCCGGCCTCGAGGGCGCGATAGAGTGTCGGCGCGCCCTCCGGTTCGACGGCGACGATGCGGATACGGCCGGCGAACCAGGCGGCGATGCCGCCGATCAGGCCGCCGCCGCCGACGGCGACCAGCAAAGTGTCGATCTGAGGCAGGTCGTTCTCGATTTCCAGCCCGAGCGTGCCTTGCCCGATAAGCGTTTCCTCCTGGTTGAAAGCGTGGATCTGCAAGGCGCCGGTTTGCTCGGCGAAACGTTCGCTGGCGGCCAGCGCCTCGGCATAGCGGGCGCCGCCGACGACCAGCTCGGCGCCGTAGCTGCGAATGCGCTCCAGCTTGGCCGGCGGGCTCACCTCCGGAACGAAGATGGTCGCCCTGTGGCCGAGACGCATGGCGGCATACGCCACCGCCGCTCCATGATTGCCGCCCGAGGCGGCGACGACACCGGCCCCGGGGACCTGCCGCTCGAGAAGATTGGTGAACGCGCCGCGCGCCTTGAACGAACCGGAATGCTGCAGGCATTCGAGTTTGAGATCGACCGCCAGCGGCGGCCGGTCGAAGTCGGCCATGTCGACGCGCAGCACCGGCGTGTGGCGCACATAGCGACGGATGCGCGGTTCCATCATCGCGATGCGTTCGCGCGTTATGGTGTTGCCGTTGGTCATGGCCATCTCCTTGGGATTGACAGCAATTAGTAACTTGGCAAAATGGCTAAATGCAAGAGGTTGATGTGTTCAAGGCGATCGCCAACGAACGAAGGCTGCGGATCCTCGACTGGCTGAAGGATCCGCGCGCGCATTTCCCGGCCCAGGCGGATGGCGATCTGGTCGAGGACGGCGTCTGTGCGCTACTGATCGCCGAAAAGCTCGGCATTACCCAGGCGACGCTCAGCGAGCACATGCGTGTGCTCACCCAGGCAGGGCTGTTACGGGCCAAGCGCATCAAGCAATGGACATTCTATCGCCGCGACGAGGACAGGATCGCTGAGACAAGAGCGCTCATCCAGAACCGGCTATAGCTAGGACCGCCTTCGGCGGCTTCTATGCAAGCCAGTCGGGGATCGAATCCAGCCCGATCAGTTCGTCATAGGTCTGGCGCGGGCGCACGACGTGGAAACGATCGCCGTCGACCAGCACTTCCGGCACCAGTAGGCGGGTGTTGTAGGTGCCCGCCTGTACCGCGCCATAGGCGCCGGCGGTGGCGATGGCGACCAGGTCGCCGGACTTGAGCCTTGGCAGGTCGCGGTCGAGGCCGAGATAGTCGCCGGTCTCGCAGACCGGGCCGACGATATCGACCGTCATGCGCGGCGCGTCGGCGGGCGGCAGCACCACCGGTCTTATGTCGTGGAAAGCGTCGTAGAGCGTCGGCCGGATCAGGTCGTTCATGGCGGCGTCGACGACGAGGAAATTCTTGGCATCGCCTTCTTTGGCGAAGATCACTTGCGAGACGAGGATACCGGCATTGCCAACGATCAGCCGGCCCGGCTCGAACATCACCTTCAAGCCAAGCTTGGTGACGTGCTTGCGGACGATCTGCGCGTAGGCGTCGGGGAGCGGTGGCGGGTTGTTGTCGACGCGGTAGGGAATGCCGAGACCGCCGCCGAGATCGACATGCTCGATGGCATGGCCGTCGGCGCGCAGCGCGCCGACCAGTTCCACCAAAAGCGCGAAGGCATCGTCGAAGGGTTGCAGCTCGGTGATCTGGCTGCCGATATGGGTGTCGATGCCGGTGACCTTGATGCCCGGCAATTCAGCCGCGCGCGCATAGACCTGACGCGCCTTCTGCCATGGGATGCCGAACTTGTTCTCGGCTTTGCCTGTCGAGATCTTCTTGTGCGTCCTGGCGTCGACATCCGGATTGATGCGCAGCGAGACCGGCGCCACCTTGCCCAGGGCAACGGCGCGCGACGAGAGCAGTTCGAGTTCGGGCTCGGATTCGACGTTGAAGCACAGGATGCCGGCTGCCAGCGCAAAGTCCATCTCACGCGCGGTCTTGCCGACGCCGGAGAACAGGATCTTGCTGGCCGGGATGCCGGCTGCCAGCGCGCGCCGCAACTCGCCTTCCGACACCACGTCGGCTCCGGCGCCGAGCCTGGCCAGGGTTTTGAGCACCGCCTGATTGGAATTCGCCTTCATGGCGTAGCAGACCAGTGCATCGAGCCCGGCAAATGCCTGGACGAAGACGTGGTAGTGCCTGGTCAGTGTGGCCGTCGAATAGCAGTAGAATGGCGTGCCGACGGTTGCGGCGATGTCCGATATCGCCACGTCCTCGGCATGAAGCACGCCGTCGCGGTAGTCGAAATGGTTCACGAGAGTGGTTCCGAAAAGTTGGAGCAGGGTAGGAGCGGGTTTAGCACTCTAAACCGCTCTGACCGGCTCTAGAGCAGCGGGTCGAGAATGAACTTCTTGTCCGCGACCGGTTTTTCCGGTTCCGGCGGCACGGGTTGGTGTGCCTTCTCGGCGTCCTTGCGCGCCTGCACGGCCGCCTCGTAAGGCGTGTCGAGACCGGACCTTCTGCCGCAAGCCGTAACGGCGGCAACCGCCGCAAGCAGCGTCAGTGTCACCAAAATCCTGCTTCCGGTCATCGATCCATCCGTCCGAAACTTTTTTCCGCCGCTGCTTTTAGCCGAGTTCTCGGCGCATTGCACCCTGGATATTGCCGTTGCAATATCGTGGATATTGGCGGTTGCAATATCCGGGATATGGCTGGCCGCAATGTCCGGCATCACGCCTTGGCCAACCGCTTTTTCCAGTAGCGGATCTGCTTCCTGACTTCCGACGGTGCGGTGCCGCCGAAGGAGGTGCGGCTCTTCACAGAGTTCTGCACGGCCAGCACCGAAAAAATGTCCTTCGTGATGCCGGGGTGGATCGACTGCAAGTCTTCCAGCGCAAGCTTCTCCAGGCTCAGCTTCTTCTCTTCGGCCAGCGCCACCGCCCGTCCCGTGACATGATGCGCTTCCCGGAACGGCAGGCCGAGCGTGCGCACCAGCCAGTCGGCAAGGTCGGTCGCGGTTGCGTGGCCGGAGCCGGCAGCCTTCTTCATCGCCGCCGCGTTCACCGTCATATCGGAGACCATGCCGGTCATCGCCGCCAGCATCAGGTCGAGCGTCTCGGCGGCATCGAACACCGATTCCTTGTCTTCCTGCATGTCCTTGCCATAGGTCAAAGGCATGCCCTTCATCACCGTCAGCAGGCCGACCAGATGGCCGGTGACGCGCCCGGTCTTGCCGCGCACCAGTTCGGCGGCGTCGGGGTTCTTCTTCTGCGGCATGATCGAGGAGCCGGTGGAGAAGCTGTCCGACAGCCTGATGAAGCCGAATTGCGGCGTTGACCAGATGATGATTTCTTCCGCCAGCCGCGACAGATGCGTGGCGCATATGGCCGCCAGTCCCAGGAATTCCAGCGCGAAATCGCGGTCCGAGACGCTGTCCAGCGAATTGCGCATGGGCTCGCGGAAGCCGAGCGCACTGGCGGTCTGGTGGCGGTCGATCGGAAAGCTGGTGCCGGCAAGGGCTGCTGCACCGAGCGGGCTCTCGTCCATGCGTTCGATGGCGTCGCGCACCCGCGACAGGTCGCGCGAAAACATCTCGACATAGGCCATGCAGTGGTGGCCGAATGTCACCGGCTGCGCCGCCTGCATATGGGTGAAGCCCGGCATCACCGTCGCGGCGTGCTGCTCGGCCCGCTCCAGCAACGCACTGATGAGACCCTTCAAGGCCTCGGCGACGCGAAAGCACTCGTCCTTGACCCAGAGCCGGAGGTCCACTGCAACCTGGTCGTTGCGAGAGCGGGCCGTGTGCAGCCGGCCGGCGGCCGGACCGATCAGCTCGGCGAGGCGGGCCTCGACGTTCATGTGGATGTCTTCCAGCCTTGTCGAGAATTCAAACGTGCCCGCCTCGATCTCTTTCAGGATCGTGTTCAGGCCGTGAGCGATTTTTGCTTGATCGGCCACCGAAATAATGCCCGTTTGCGCCAGCATCGCGCTATGGGCGATCGAACCTCTGATGTCCTGCGCATAGAGTTTGCGGTCGAACGAGATCGATGCGTTGATTGCTTCCATGATCGCGGCCGGACCCGAGGCAAATCGTCCGCCCCACATCTGGTTGCTGGTCTTCTTGTCGCTCATGGCTATAAAACCCGTGCTCGGAGCAGTTTTGAGAACATGGCAGACGGAAACAGATTTTTCCCGGCCCCGCGCCTGATCCTCGCCGCCCTGGTGGCGGGAGCGCTGGCCGGCGCGGTCGCGGTATATGTCAGCGAGAGCCGGTCTGGCAACAACGCCGCGTCGCAAGTCGCCGTCGGAGACAGCAAGGACGATGTCGCCTGCGCCGCCAAGAGCGAACGCGCCAAGAAGATCGCCGCAGCCGCCACCGGCGAGGTCGCGGCGCTCTTGCCAGCCGATCCGCCGCAATCGATGAAGAGCCTCGCCTTCAACGGCCCGGACGGCAAGCCGATGACCATCGCCGACCATGCCGGCAAGACGGTGCTGCTCAATCTGTGGGCGACATGGTGCGCGCCATGCCGCGCCGAAATGCCGGCGCTGGACGCCTTGCAGAAGGAGAAAGGCAGCGATGCGTTCCAGGTCGTCGCCGTCAACGTCGATGCCGGCGACGACGTGAAGCCGAAGAAGTTCCTCAAGGACACCGGCGTCGAGGCGCTCGGCTATTACAGGGATTCGACGATGGCGCTGTTCAACGAGCTCAAGACGCGCGGCCTGGCGCTCGGCCTGCCCGTCGCCATGCTGATCGACGGCGAAGGCTGCCTGATCGCCCATATGAACGGCCCGGCCGAGTGGTCGGGGCCGGACGCCAAGCGGCTTGTCGAGGCCGCGCTCAACCCGTCGGGCTGAGCGCGGGACGGGAATTTTCCACGCATCGACCGAGCTTTAAACCGACGCCTTTTTCAGCGTTGTCATGTCAGTGTTGTCATGTGCTGTTAGACACCGTCCGTCGGTGAGGTCGCTGACCGTCTCGAGACAGATCCCTGGTTCATCAATTCAAAAGCAAGCCGCTATGCAATCCTTTCCGGGTCACTTCCATCCGGAAGTGAACGCTACTTTAGCCGGAAATGAAGTGCGCCCGCCCGCAACAAAACCGTTGTCCGCTGCGCGCGAACGACACATAGTGCCATTGCGGGAGTGCCCCTTTCGCCAATGACAAGCAATGATAACGGGAGACGAAACATGAAGTTCTTTGGCTTCGCGGCCGGTGTCGCCGTGACCCTGCTTTCCACAACCTCCGCCTTCGCCGTCACGCAGATCAGCTGGTGGCACGCCATGACCGGAGCCAACGCAGAGGTCGTCGACAAGATTTCCAAGGATTTCAACGCCAGCCAGGGCGACTACCAGATTGTTCCGGTCTTCAAGGGCACCTATCCCGAAACGCTGAATGCCGGCATCGCCGCCTATCGCGCCGGCCAGTCGCCTGACATCATCCAGGTGTTCGATGTCGGCACCGGCGTCATGATGGCGGCCCGGGACGCGATCAAGCCAGTGGCCGAGGTGCTGACCGGCGCCGGGATGGACTTTGACAAGAGCCAGTATCTGCCAGGCATCGTCGGTTATTATTCGACGCCGGACGGCACCATGCTGTCCTTCCCCTACAACTCCTCGTCGCCGATCCTCTACTACAACAAGGACATCTTCCAGAAGGCGGGGCTCGACGTGAATAACCCACCCAAGACCTGGAACGAGGTGTGGGAGGATGCCAAAAAGATCAAGGCGAGCGGCGCCGCCGCTTGCGGCTACACCTCGACCTGGCTGACCTGGATACACCTGGAGAACTTCGCGGCGTGGAACGATGTGCCGTGGGCCACGCAGCAGAATGGCCTGGCCGGCGGTGATGTCGAACTCAAGATCAACTCGCCGATCTTCGTCAAACATTTCCAGGCGCTCGCCGATCTGGCCAAGGACGGCACCTTCAAATATGGCGGGCGCACCTCCGAAGCCAAGCAGATATTCCTCGCCGGCGAATGCGGCATCTTCACCGAATCCTCGGGCGGCCTAGGCGACATCGTCAAGTCGGGCATGAACTACGGCATTGGCCAGTTGCCCTATGACAGCGACGCCAAGGGCGCGCCGCAGAACACGACGCCGGGCGGCGCCAGCCTTTGGGTCTTCGGCGGCAAGTCCGACGAGGAGTACAAAGGCGTCGCGGCTTTCTTCGCCTATCTGTCCAAAACCGATGTGCAGGAATATCTGCACCAGAAATCGGGATACCTGCCGGTGACGCTCGCCGCCTATGAGGCGACGAAAAAGTCCGGCTTCTACGACAAGAATCCCGGTCGCGAGACGCCGATCCTGCAGATGACGGGCAAGGCGCCGACCGACAATTCGAAGGGCGTGCGGTTGCCGAACTTGCCGCAGGTGCGCGACATCCAGAACGAGGAGTTCGAAAAGATGCTTGCCGGCCAGGAAAGCGCCCAGCAGGCGCTCGACAATGCGGTCACGCGTGGCAACGCGGCGATCAAGGAAGCGCTGGGGAATTAGGGCGCGTCGAACCTATCGAGTTATAGTCCTTGCTCTACGAAGCCCCCTCTGCCCTGCCGGGCATCTCCCCCTGAAGGGGGGAGACTGGCTGTCGCGACCGTTTTCGGCGATTGTCAAAGCTGGAGAATGGCAGCCGCCGCAGGAACTGCCAATCTTCCTCCAAGAGGGGGAGATGCCCGGCAGGGCAGCGGCGAGCGCCGTAGAGTGCCGCTCGGCTTTCCACGCCGGAGCGGCGCATTGACCCCGCGCGTCGTCTTTCCCAACAAAGTCTTGCCATACCTCCTGGTGGCGCCGCAACTGGCCATCACGCTGGTGTTCTTTTATTGGCCGGCCGGGCAGGCGCTCTACCAGTCGATGCTGAGGCAGGACCCGTTCGGGCTGAGGAGCAGGTTCGTCTGGTTTGCCAATTTCCGCAAGGTGCTTGCCGACCCGGCCTATCTCAACTCGATCAAGGTCACAGTGGTGTTTTCGCTCGCGACCGTGATCGTTGCCATGGGCGTGGCGCTGCTCCTTGCCGTGATGGCGGAAAAGGTGGTGCGCGGCAAAGGCCTCTACCGCACGCTGATGATCTGGCCCTACGCAGTGGCGCCGGCGATCGCCGGCATGCTGTGGCTGTTCCTGTTCAATCCATCGATCGGCTCGCTGTCTTATCTGCTGAGACGTTTAGGCGTCGCCTGGGATCCGCTGCTCAACGGCACCGACGCCATGATCCTTCTGGTGGCGGCGGCCGCCTGGAAGCAGATCAGCTATAATTTCCTGTTCTTCGTCGCCGGGCTGCAGGCGGTGCCGAAAACGCTGATCGAGGCGGCGGCGATCGACGGCGCCGGCGAAACCAAGCGCTTCTGGACCATCGTCTTCCCGCTTTTGGCGCCGACGACGTTTTTCCTTTTGGTCGTCAATACCGTCTATGCGCTGTTCGACACGTTCGGCATCGTCCACGCCGTCACCGGCGGCGGGCCGGGCAAGGCCACCGAGACACTGGTCTACAAGGTCTACAATGACGGCTTCGTCAATCTGATCCTCGGCGATTCGGCGGCGCAGTCGGTCATCCTGATGGTCATCGTCATCGCGCTCACCGCCATCCAGTTCCGCTACGTGGAACGGAAGGTTCATTACGGCTGAGGAGCGCGATGATCGGTCAATCCCCGTTTCGCATTTTCCTTGCACATGCCGTGCTCATCCTCGGCATACTGATCGTGGCCTTTCCGATCTACTACACTTTCGTTGCCTCGACGCAGACGCTGCAAACCATCCTTAGGCCGCCACTGCCTTTCCGGCCGGGCAGCGAGTTCTGGAACAATTACGGCGAGGCGCTGTTGGGCGGCGTCGGCCGCATCGGCGGGCTCGGCGTCGGCAGGCTGCTCCTCAACTCCACGATCATGGCGCTCGGCGTTGCGGTCGGAAAGATATTCATCTCGATCCTGTCGGCCTATGCGATCGTCTTCTTCCGTTTTCCGCTGCGCATGACTTTCTTCTGGCTGATCTTCATCACCCTGATGCTTCCCGTCGAGGTGCGCATCCTGCCGACCTACAAGGTAATGGTCGACCTCGGTATGATCGACACTTATGCCGGACTGATCATCCCGCTGATCGCCTCGGCCACCGCAACGTTGTTGTTCCGCCAGTTCTTCATGACCATCCCGGGCGAGTTGGTCGAGGCAGCGCGCGTCGACGGCGCCGGTCCATGGCGGTTCTTTTTCGATATCCTGTTGCCATTGTCGCGCACCAATATCGCGGCGCTGTTCGTCATTCTTTTCATCTACGGCTGGACGCAGTATCTGTGGCCACTGCTGGTCACCAACAGCAACGATATGAACACCATCGTCATCGCACTGAAGAAGATGGTCTCCTTCGCCGATGCCGACACCCAATGGCATTTGGTCATGGTCACGGCGATCCTGGCAATCTTGCCGCCAATCCTGGTTGTGGTGCTGATGCAGCGCTGGTTCGTGCGCGGACTGGTCGACACCGAAAAGTGAGAAGCCGATGGCGACGGTCGATCTGAGGGACGTGAAGAAAGTATATGCCGGCGGCGTCGAAGCCGTGAAGGGCGTCTCCATTGCCATTCCCGACAAGGAACTCTGTGTGCTGGTCGGGCCGTCCGGCTGCGGCAAGTCCACGCTTTTGAGGATGATCGCCGGGCTGGAGACCATTTCTTCCGGCACGGTCGCTATCGACGGCAAGATCGTCAACACGATCGGCCCGACCGAGCGCGACATCGCCATGGTGTTCCAAAACTATGCGCTCTATCCGCATATGAAAGTCTACGACAACATGGCTTACGGGCTACGCAATCGCGGTACGCCCAAGGACGAGATCGACAGCAGGGTTCGTTCGACCGCCAAGGTGCTGGAGCTTTCAGCGCTGCTTGACCGGCGCCCGCGCGAGCTTTCAGGCGGTCAACGCCAGCGCGTCGCCATGGGCCGCGCCATCGTGCGCAATCCGAAAGTCTTCCTGTTCGACGAGCCACTCTCCAATCTCGATGCCAAGCTGCGCGGCCAGATGCGGGTCGAAATCAAGAACTTGCAGCGCTCGCTCGGTGTCACCTCGGTCTACGTCACCCATGACCAGTTGGAAGCGATGACGTTGGCCGACATCCTTGTCGTCATGAATGGCGGATTGGTCGAGCAGGCGGGCGCGCCACTCGACATTTACGAAAAGCCGGCCTCGACGTTCGTCGCCTCTTTCATCGGCGCACCGCCGATGAATCTTCTGTCCCTTTCGGGTCCGGCGCTGACCGGCAGCAAGACGAGCGACTTTGCGCCTGCGAATGCCGTCACGCTTGGCTTCCGCCCCGAGGATGCCGATGTCACTTTCGCGGCCGAGGCACCGTCCGGCGCGCTCGTGCTGCCGACAATGGTGGAGGCGGTCGAGCCGGTGGGAGCGGACAGCTTTCTTCACTGTGCGGCAGGAGGCGACCGCATCGTCGTGCGTGTGGCCGCGCGCGCAACAGCCAAGCCCGGCGACCAGTTGCGCGTCGTGGCCAAGGCCGAGAAACTTCACTGGTTCGATCAGGCTGCAAAGAGGGTCGACTGACGCAATCTTGCATGCCGATTAGCGAGCCGCGAACCGTCGGCCGGTCAGGCGAATACATGCGCCTGTCCCGACACGGTGAGCCGGACGATCTCACCGACCGCCGGCGCGTCCATGCCGGACTTGCGCAGGATCAGCGGCGTACTGCCGATGGCGGCGGCGTCCGGCGGGTCGGGGCTGTTGAGCAACCGCACCGCGACCGTGCAGGTCGAGCCGGCGAATTCGGATTCCGTTACCTCGCCAAACAGCATGTCCGGCGTGCCGGACATGCCCTCGCGCGATGTCCGCTTCAGTCCGATCTGCTCCGGCCGCAACATGATGCGGGCGACATCGCGGCTGTCCGATGTATCCACGGCGATGCGGCCAAGCGGCGACGTGGCGAAACCACCCGCTATCTTCGCCGGCAGGATGATGGCGTCGCCAAGGAACTCGGCAATCATCCTGTCCTTCGGCTTGAGATAAAGTTCGCGCGGCGTGCCGACCTGCGAGAATTGGCCCTCGCGCATCACAGCGACCTGGCTGGCGAAGGACAGCGCCTCGGCCTGATCGTGCGTCACCAGGATGGTGGTGATGCCGGCGGCTTCGAGCAGTTCCGCCACGGCTTTGCGCATGGAGGCGCGCAGGCCGGTGTCGAGCGCCGAGAACGGTTCGTCGAGCAGCATCAGCCGCGGCTTCATCGCCATGGCGCGGGCGAGCGCCACGCGTTGCTGCTGACCGCCGGAGAGTTCGTGCGGGCGGCGCTTCAGGATCGCCTTGTCCAGCCCCACTATATAGGCGAGCTCGACGATGCGCACGGATCGCTTGTCCAGCCGGCGGTCCATCCCGAAACCGATATTGTCGCCAATCGTCAGGTGCGGAAACAGGGCGCCGTCCTGTGCAACCAGGCCGATACCGCGGCGGTGCGCCGGAACGGCGCCGCCGCTGTCGGCCAGCATCTTTCCGTCAAGCACGATGCTGCCCTGGTCGGGCGCCTCGAAACCGGCGATCAGCCGCAGCAAGGTGGTCTTGCCGCAGCCGGACGGCCCGACGATGGCCGTGCGGCTGCCGCTGGCGACGTCGAGATCGATGCCGGCAAGCGCCGCGACCGGGCCGTAATGCTTGTGCAAGCCCCTGAGTTCGAGAAAGCTCATCGTCCTGCCATCCGTTTTGACTGGACATAGAGCAGCCAGGTCAGGGGCAGCGACATCGCCACCATGATGAAGGCGTAAGGTGCTGCCGAAGCGTAGTCGATCTCGCCGCTGTAGGACCAGAACGCCATCGCCAGTGTGCGGGTGCCGTTCGGCGCCAGCATCTGGGTCGCGGTCAGTTCGTTCATGATGCCGAGCGCCACCAGCGCCATGCCGGCGGCGGCACCCGGCGCCGACAGGCGGATCGTCGTCGACCACAATGCATGGAGCGGCGACCGCCCGAGGCTGGACGCGGCGCGCTCGAGCTCGACCGGCGCCTGCGCGATCGACGCCCGCAGGCTGATCAGGGCGCGGGGCAGGAACATCAAGGCATAGGCAACCAGGATGGTGAACAGGGTCTGATAGAGCGGCAGGGCGATGCGCACGGTGATGGTGACCAGCGCCAGTGCGATCACGACCCCGGGCAGCGATCCGACGATGTAGTTGCAGCCCTCCAGCAAGCGCTGCAGAGGCCCCGGCGCGCGGATCGAGATCCAGGCCATCGGCATGGCGGCGACGGTGGCGAGCAGCGCGCCGGCGAGCGCCAGGAACAACGTCTGGCCGAGCGCCAGGCCGATCTCGTCGAGCCGCCAGACCTCGGCGCCGCCGGCGGCAAGCCAGCGTCCGATGGTGACGAACGGTACGCCGAGCGCCAGAAGCGTGGTGGCGGCAAGCAGCAGCAGACAAGGCACGGTCGCCCGGCCGAGCGGCGCGCGCTGCTGGTGGCGCGCGGCGCCCGAACCGACGCGGGCATAGCGCTCTTCCCCGCGCACCAGCACCTCCAGCCCGAGCAGCACGAAGCAGCAGCTCACCAGCACGCCGGCCAGCATATTCGCGGCCGGCCCGTTGAAGGTCGACTGGAACTGGTCGACGATCGCCGTGGTGAAGGTGTCGAAGCGGATGAAGACGTAAAGGCCGTATTCGGCCAACAGGTGCAGGCCGACCAGCAATGCGCCGCCACAGATGGCAAGCCTGAGCTGCGGCAGCACGACGCGCCAGAACACACGCCAGGGACCAAGGCCGAGTGCGGCCGCGGCGTCTTCGAGCGCCGGATCGAGCCGGCGCAGGGCCGCCGATACCGGCAGATAAAGGAACGGGAAATACGCTATGACAGAGACAAGCACGCCGGCCCACAAGCCATGCAGCCCGGGCACCATGGTGATCCAGGCATAGCTGTGCACGAAGGCGGGAATGGCGAGCGGCGCCACGCATAGCCAGGCCCACAGCCGGGCGCCGGGCAGGTCGCTGCGTTCGGTCAGCCAGGCCAGCGCCACCGACAGGATGATGGCGATCGGCACGGCGAGCGCGACAAGCAGGACGGTGTTGGCCAGAAGCTCGCCGACACGCGGCCGGAAAACCAGCGCCGAGACGGTTTCCCAACCGGTCTGCACGGCGACCCAGACGATGAAGGCAAGCGGCAGCAGGGCCAGCAGCGAAACGAAGATAGCGGCGGCAACGATCCATGACGCAGCGCGCCGGCGCGCCCTGCGGCGCGTCCTCGGCGGCAGGCCCGGAGTTGCAATGTCGGCCGCGAACTGCATCGGCTCAGACTTCGCGCCCTTGCCGCCCGGCGGCGGCAATCGAAAGACCACGATCATGGTCGGGAATACAGCGTGTCGTCATCGACGAATGCCATCTCGAAAAAACAAAACGCTCCCGCGGAATTCCCGCGGGAGCACGGCCGGTGTCCTTATTAGGACGAACGGCAACTAAAGCAAGCCGGCCGTCGTCATCAGGTCGGTGGCCTTCTTGGAGTTCAGCGTCGCGGCATCGATCTTCGGCGCCTGCAGGTCGGCCAGCGGCACCAGCTTCGGATTGGACTCTGCGCCCTTGCCGACCGCGTATTCGAAGGACGTTCCGTTCTTCAGCACGTCCTGGCCGCCCTTGCCGGTCACCCACTTCAGGAAAGCCTGGGCTTCCTTGGGATGCTTGCTCGAAGCCAGCACGCCACCGCCGGAGGTCGAGACGAAGGCGCCCGGATCCTGGTTCTTGAAATAATGCAGCGCTACGTTCTTGCTGTTCTCGCCGGTCTTGGCCTGATCGCCGAAGTAGTAGTAGTGATAGATCACGCCGCCTTCGATCTCGCCGGCGTTGACCGCCTTCATCACGGTGCTGTTGCCCTTATAGGCGGTGAAATTCTGCTTCATCGCCTTCAGCCAGTCCGCCGTCGCGGCTTCGCCCTTGAGCTGCAGCAGCGCGCTGACGATAGCCTGGAAATCGGCGCCCGACGGCGAGGCGGCCCAGCGGCCTTTCCAGCTCGGATCGGCAAGGTCGAGCAGCGACTTGGGCAACTGGTCTGCCTTGAGCTTGGTGGTATTGTAGGCAAAGACGGTGCTGCGGGCGGCAACGCCGACCCATTTGCCGCTCGCTGCCTGATAATCCTGCGGAACCTGCGCCAGCGTGTCGGCGTCGACCGGCGCGAACAGGCCGGCATTCTCGACAAGCACCATGGCCGGCGAATTCTCGGTCAGGAACACGTCGGCGGGCGAGGCGGCGCCCTCCGCGACGATCTGGTTGGAGAAATCGCTGTCGCCGCCATTGCGCAGCGTGACCTTGATGCCGGTTTCCTTGGTGAAGCCGTCGGCCCATTCCTTGGCGAGGCTCTCGTGCTGGGCATTGTAGACGATGATGCCTGTGTCCTCAGCCATCGCCTGGCCAGCGATCAGGCTGACCGCCACCGCCGCGGCGCCGGCAAGGGTGGAAAGAGCGTATTTCATGGGCGTCGTCCTCGATCTCGTTGAACTGGCACGCAGCACCTATCGATACATGACAGGTGTAGTCAACATTTTTGGCCTGCTTCAATCGGCCGCTGGCGGCATAGACCCATGCCAGGCGGACAATTCCGCGTGATGGCCGCGCGCGACCGACGGTCCAGGACACAGTCGCCGTCGACGAGCCCAAGTTCGCGTTCGCCCGCAATCTTTCGTGACTTGCCGGTAGTTTGCCTTGGACATTATTTCGCCGGCCACGTAACAAATCAGCGCCGAGGCGCGAAGATCGGGGAGTGAACTCTTGTGAGCGGCAAGGACGAGGCCGAGCTTTCCCGGCTGATGCGAGCCGCGATCGCGGGAGATGAAAGGGCCTATGCCGACTTTCTGCACCGGACGGCCGCTCTGGTTCGCGGTTTTGCCAGGCGCAAGATCGTCAAAGGCGGGGTCGATCCCGAGGATGTCGTGCAGGAAACCTTGCTGGCCATTCATGTGAAACGGCACACCTGGCGCCAGGACGCACCTGTGCTGCCCTGGATCTATGCCATCGCGCGCTTCAAGTTGATCGACGCGTTCCGGCGGCGCGGACGGCGCATCGAGATCGATGTCGACGATATCGCCGAAACCTTCGCCGAGCCGGAAACGGAAACCGTCAGCGAACGCGACATCAACCGGGCGCTCGACGGCCTGCCGCCGGCACAGCGCTCCGTGGTGTCGTCCGTGTCGGTGGAGGGGCGCTCGATCGGCGACACGGCAGCCAAGTTCGGCATCAGCGAAACAGCGGTGCGGGTTTCCTTGCATCGCGGACTTGCAGCCATTGCCAAGCGGTTCGGGCAGGGGCGGTTTGGGCGGGAATGACATGAGGACCGAGGATCTCATCAAGGCGCTTGATGCCGACGCTCGCAGCAAGGCGATGCCGCTGCGCTCGGCCTGGTGGTTGGCTGCCGGCGGGGCCGCCGTGATCGCGGGCGCGGTTTTCATGATGACGATCGGTCCGCGCCCCGACTTCATGGCTGCCGCACATACGATGCGCTTTCTTTCGAAGTTCCTGTTCACCATCGTGCTCGCCGCCAGCGCCTTCGCCTTCGTCAGGGCATTGTCGACACCGGGAGCATCGACAGGCAAGGCGGCGGCCTGGATGGCGGCTGCGCCCGTGCTCGTGGCAGTGGCCGTGGTGCTGGAGCTTTACGCCGTGCCCGAGGCCGACTGGGGCAGGCGTCTCGTCGGTTCCAACATGATGGTCTGCATGGGGCTCATCCCGCTGATCGGCATCGGCCCGCTTGCCATCTTCCTGTGGATGCTGCGCTATGGCGCGCCGACACGGCCGGTGCTGGCCGGCACGGCCGCGGGCCTGCTCGCCGGCGGGCTGGCGGCAACCTTCTATGCCGCGCATTGCTTTGATGATTCGCCGCTTTTCGTCGCCACCTGGTATACGATCGCGATCGCCGCGCTGGCGCTGCTCGGCGCGCTCGGCGGCCGGTTTTTCGTGCGCTGGTAGCGCGACGCCCGCTGCTGCATCCCGCGCATACCGATCCTTAATCATGCCGGCAAATGTTTGCCGGCCGGCGGTATCGCCGATACCCGACGCAACCTTTCCTTAAAATCGATCCGTCAGGATTTTCACGGGAAATGCGATTGCCCACGGGGTGGTACAAATCGTGGCAATGCGAAGGATCATCGGGCCGGCGCCGCACAGACATGCGGGGTTGGCTTTGCTCGTGGGCGGGACAGCGGCGATGACGGCATCGATCCTGCTGTCGCGGCTGGATCCCGGCGCCGAGACGCTCGAATTATGTGTGCAGGCGTCGGTCGGTGTGGCAGGCGGCGCACTTCTCCTGGCCGGCATGTTCGCGCGCGTCATCCGCAAGGACCGTCGTCAGATCGCCGAGAGCGAGCAGCGCTTCCGCCGTGCCATGGAGGATTCCTCCATCGGCGTCGCCATCGTTGGCCTCGACGGGCGCATTCTCGAGGCCAACCCGGCTTTCGCTGCCATGCTCGACTACCGCCGCGACGAGATCGAGGCGCTGACCTTCTTCCAGCTTACGCATGCCGACGATCTGGAGATCGGGCGGGAGACGATGGAAGACCTGAAGGCCGGCAAGATCGATTCCTTTCATTTCGAGAAGCGCTATCTCAAGAAGGACGGCACGCCCGTCTGGACCCGGCTGGCCGGCTCCGTCATTCGCGACGGGAATAGCGGCCGGCCGCTGTATCTCGTCTCGCAGATAGAGGACATCGATGCGCGCAAGCAGGCCGAGGCGCGGATCGCCGAGGCCGAAACGCGCTGGAACTTTGCATTGGCCGGCGCCGGCCAAGGCGTCTGGGACTTCGACAAGCGCAGGGGCGGCACTAACTATTCCTCGACCTGGGTCAAGATGCTGGGTTACGCCGACGGGGAACTCGACGGTGACCCCGATCACTGGCTGGCGATGATACATCCCGACGACCGCGAAGCAGTGGCCGAGGCGGACCGCGCCCATCTCGAAGGCCGCACGCCGTTCTTCGAGGCCGAATTCAGGATGCGCCACAAGGATGGCCGCTGGCTCTGGTTCCTCGACCGCGGCAAGGCGATCGAGCGCGACGAAGAGGGGCGGCTGATCAGGGCGATAGGCAGCCTGACCGACATCACCCGGCGCAAGCAGGCGGAGGAGCGCCTCGCCGTGTCGGCGGCCATGCTGGCGGACGAAAAGGAGCGCCTCAAAGTGACGCTCCAGTCGATCGGCGATGCCGTCATCTGCACCGATGCCGCCAACCGCGTCACCTTCATGAATCCTGTCGCCGAAAAGCTGACCGGTGTCTCCTGCAATGATGCCCTCGGCAAGACGCTCGGCCATGTCTATTGGGCGGTCGACGAGGAGACCGGCCACAGGATCGGCGTGGCGCGGCCTGCGATCGGCGGCCAGGGAGCCGATGACCAGAACAGCCGCGCCGTCCTCATCCGGCGCGACGAGACGCGCTGCAGCATCCGGCAGGTCGTGTCGCCGATCATGAACGAACGCAACGAATTCTGCGGACTGGTCATCGTCTTTCAGGACTTCACCGACGCGCGGGCGCTGCAGCGCCAGCTTGCCCACGCCGCCGCGCATGATGCGCTGACCGGCCTTGCCAACCGCGCGAGTTTCATCCGCGCGATGGAAGAACTGGTCGATCAGGCCCGCAAGGAGGGGATCGGACATCAGTTCATGTTCATCGACCTCGATCATTTCAAACTGGTCAACGACACAGGCGGCCACGCGGCGGGAGACGCATTGCTCAAGCGCGTTGCCGAGGCCGTGCGTGGCGTGCTTGGTCCGCAGGACATGGTCGCGCGTCTGGGCGGCGACGAATTCGCGGTCATTCTGAAGTCGGGCTCGGCTGCCGGGGCCAGAATCGCGGCGCGATCCATCATCGATGCGATACAGGGCCTCGACTTCACCTGGGAAGGCCGTCCTCATTCGATCGGCGCCAGCATCGGACTGGCTCCTATCAACGCAGATTGCGGCGCGGTCGACGAGATCATCGCCAGGGCAGACGCCGCCTGCTACGTGGCCAAGGCTGCCGGTCGCGGATGCGTGTCCATGGCGCCGGAGACCGATGCGAAGGACGACAGGGTCGAAATCGAGACGCCCAAGCCCCTGGCCGCCGCGTCGTAAACCCGTGCGGCCAGGCCGTGATCAGTCTGGCGGGTCAGCGTGTCGGAACCGGATGCTCGCCGCGATAATCGTAGAAGCCGCGGCCGGTCTTGCGGCCGAGCCAGCCGGCCTCGACATATTTGACCAGCAACGGGCAGGGGCGGTACTTCGAATCCGACAGGCCGTCATGCAGCACCTGCATGATTGACAGGCAGGTGTCCAGGCCGATGAAATCGGCCAGCTGCAGCGGCCCCATCGGATGGTTGGCGCCGAGCCGCATGGCGGTGTCGATCGCATCGACCGTGCCGACGCCCTCATAGAGCGTGTAGATCGCCTCGTTGATCATCGGCAAAAGGATGCGGTTGACGATGAAGGCCGGAAAATCCTCCGAGACCGTGATCGTCTTGTCGAGCTGCTTCACATAGGTCTTTGCCGCCTCGAAGGTCTGGTCCTCGGTGGCGATGCCGCGCACCAGTTCGACCAGCTTCATCAGGGGAACCGGGTTCATGAAATGGATGCCGATGAAGCGCTCGGGGCGGTCGGTCTGCGCGGCTAGCCGCGTGATCGAGATCGACGAGGTATTGGTCGCCAGTATGGCCTCGGGATTGAGCTGCGGACAAAGCTGGGCGTAGATCTTGCGCTTGACCGTCTCGTCCTCGGTCGCTGCCTCGATGACCAGGTCGGCACCGGCGAGATCGGCCATGGATGGCGCCGCCGCGATGCGCGCCATCGCCTGGTTGCGGAGCTTCTCGTCGAGCTTGCCGGACCCCACCTGGCGGGCCATGTTGCCGCTGACAGTGGCGATGCCCTTCTCGATACGGTCGGGCGATATATCGTAGATCAGCACCTTGTAGCCCGAAAGTGCGGAGACATGGGCGATGCCGCCGCCCATCTGGCCCGCGCCGATGATGCCGATCGTTTCGATCTTGCTCATTACACCGATCCCGTCGAAAAAGGCCTTTGCGGCCTGCTTTTTGTGCGGTGCAAACTAAAAGGGTGGGGCGACTTCGTCTACCCCACCCCTCACAATTTAATACGCTTTGCGGCAGGGCGTCAAAGCGCCTTCTGCAACTCCGGCAGGACAACGAACAGATCGCCGACGAGGCCATAGTCGGCAACCTGGAAGATCGGCGCTTCCTCGTCCTTGTTGATGGCGACGATGACCTTCGAATCCTTCATGCCGGCGAGGTGCTGGATGGCGCCGGAGATGCCGACGGCGATGTAGAGGTCGGGGGCGACGACCTTGCCGGTCTGGCCGACCTGCCAGTCATTCGGCGCATAACCGGCATCGACGGCGGCGCGGGATGCGCCGACGGCAGCGCCGAGCTTGTCGGCGACCGGCAGGATGACCTCCTGGAACTTCTCCGAGGAGCCGAGCGCGCGGCCGCCCGAGATGATGATCTTGGCCGAGGTCAGTTCCGGACGATCGGTCTCCGATAGCTTGTTCTCGACGAAGGAGGAGAGGCCAGGATTGGCCGCAGCGCTGACGGTTTCGACAGCGGCCGAACCGCCCTCGGGCGCCGCCTGGAAGGAGGCGGTGCGCACGGTAATGACCTTCTTGGCATCGGTCGACTGTACCGTCTGGATGGCGTTGCCGGCATAGATCGGCCGCTTGAAGGTGTCCGGCGAGACCACTTCGATGATCTCGGAGACCTGCGCCACGTCGAGCAAAGCGGCAACGCGCGGCGCGACGTTCTTGCCCGACGAGGTTGCCGGCGCGACGATGGTGTCATAGGAGCCGGCCAGCGACACGACGAGCGCCGCGGTCGGCTCGGCGAGACGCTCGGCAAGCTCGTCGGCTTCGGCCAGCAGCACCTTGCTCACGCCCTTCAGCTTGGCGGCGGCGTCGGCTGCGCCCTTGGCGTTCTTGCCGGCCACCAGCACATGCACGTCCAAGCCGATCTGCAGCGCGGCCGACAGGGCCTTGGCGGTCTGGTCGGAAAGGGTTGCGTTGTCGTGTTCGGCGATGAGGAGAATGGTCATTTATCTGTTCCTTCCGATCTCAGAGCACGCCGGCTTCGTTCTTCAGCTTGTCGATGAGCTCGGCGACGCTCTTGACCTTGACGCCCGCCTTGCGGCCGCCCGGCTCTTCGGTCTTGATGACCTTCAGCCGCGGCTTGACGTCAGCGCCGTAGTCGGCCGGGCTCTTCTCGTCGAGCGGCTTCTTCTTGGCCTTCATGATGTTGGGCAGCGATGCATAGCGCGGCTGGTTGAGGCGAAGGTCGGCAGTGACGATCGCCGGCATCTTCAGCTCAACCGTCTGCAGGCCGCCGTCGACCTCGCGCGTCACCCTGGCCTTGTCGCCCTCCAGCACCACCTTGGAAGCAAACGTGCCCTGCGCCCAGCCGAGAAGGGCTGCGAGCATCTGGCCGGTCTGGTTGGAATCATCGTCGATCGCCTGCTTGCCGAGGATGACAAGGCCGGGCTGCTCGGCCTCGACCACGCCCTTCAGTACCTTGGCGACGCCCAGTGGCTCTGTCTGCTCGTCGGTCTTGACCAGGATGGCGCGGTCGGCGCCCATGGCGAGCGCGGTGCGAAGCGTCTCCTGCGCCTGCTGCGGGCCGATCGACACGACGATGATCTCTTCGGCCTTGCCGGCTTCCTTGAGCCGGATCGCCTCTTCCACCGCGATCTCGTCGAATGGGTTCATCGCCATCTTGACGTTGGCCAATTCCACCGCCGAACCGTCAGCCTTGACGCGAACCTTCACATTCGCATCCACAACCCGCTTCACGGGCACAAGGATCTTCATTTTCCTGTCACCTCTCTTGAGATAGTTGGGGCGCGCTATACCAGCGTGAACCCTGTCAGAGTTGTCGAAAGCCGACATTCCGGATGGAAATTCTGCTCTTCAACCGCCAAAGGCGGGCGGAAACGCTTCCGTAGTTGCGGCGAACCCGCACGTCAATATGCCACGGCGTCGGGCAATTCACTCAATCGGTTCAGTCGGGGCCGGGGGCACTTCCCCGACCCCAGCGTGGCACGGGCTGCGCGGCAATCGGCTCGTTTACGGCCGGATCTACGGCGATGGCGGGCTGGTCGGCGGGTGCGGCCTCTTCGTCCGCGCCCGCAAAAAGCGGCACGCCGCGGCTGCGCAGCACGAGCACCAGCACGGCGCCGGCGATGATGCCGCCTATGTGGCAGGCCCAGGAAATCTGGTCCTCGCCACCGGCGGCGAACATGACGATCTGGAACAGCACCCACAGGAGGAGCGGGATGAAGGCCGGGATGCGCAGCGGAATGCGGGCAAAGGCCAGCACCCAGACCTTCACCCTGGGATAGAGGATCAGGTAGGCGACGACCACGCCGGCGATGGCGCCGGAGGCGCCGATCAGCGGCACCTGCGAGTCCCACGCGATGAGGCCCTGGAAGGCGGCTCCGGCGATGGCGCACAGGAGGTAGAAGATGAGATAGCGGATATGGCCGAGCGCGTCCTCGACATTGTCGCCGAACACCCACAGAAACAGCATGTTGCCGCCAAGGTGGAAAATGTCGGCATGCAGGAATGAGTAAGTGAGATAGCTCAGGCTTTCGGGAATGACGATAAAGCGCGGGTCGAGCTCTGCCGTGTCATGCACCACGGAGGGGATGAAGCCGAGGCCGAGCACGGCGGCATTGGTGAAATTCTCGCCCCCGAGCGCGGTGGCGCAATAGACCAGCGCGTTGGCCAGGATCAGGGCGATCGTCACATATTGCAGCCTGATGTGCCGCAGCCTGTTGGTGTCGTAGAGCGGGATGAACATAGGTGCCTGGCCTCTCCCGCCTTGGCATAGTTCAGCGGTTCTTGCCAGGAACCCATAACACGTCGGCATTTCCATTGTCATTGACCGCCCTGGCGGCGACGAACAGGAAATCGGAGACGCGGTTGATGTATTTCAGCCCGTCGCGGTTGACGTGCTCACCAGGATGCTGTGCGAGCGCCACCATCAGCCGCTCGGCCCGCCGCGCCACCGTGCGGGCGAGATGGAGCGCAGCGGCGGCCGGCGTGCCGCCGTTCAGCACGAAGGATTTGAGCGGCTGGAGGTCGTTGTTGAGGAGGTCGATGTCGTGTTCGACGCGCTCGGTCTGCGCGGCAATGATGCGCAGCGGTTCGTAGCCGAGCGGCTTGCCGTCGTCGGGCACAGCCAGATCGGCGCCGAGGTCGAAGAGATCGTTCTGGATGCGGGCAAGCATGGCGTCAATCGCCGGGTGGCTTGGGGCGGTGTGAACACGAGCCATGCCAATGCAGGCGTTGGCTTCGTCGACAGTGCCGTAGGCGTCCACCCTGAGATCGGACTTCAGCCGCCGCTCACCCGTGCCGAGCCCGGTGGTGCCGTTGTCGCCGGTGCGGGTGTAGATCTTGTTGAGCTTGACCACGTCGCCTCCCGAACGGCCGGTGTCCTCATTTGCGGGTGAAATACACGGCCAGCAGGATCAGCGCCAGCGCCACGGCCTGCAGCACGACGCGCGTCTGCATCAGCTTGTTGGAGGTCATGCCGGAACCGCCGCGCATCATGTTGATCAGGCCCCGGACCAGCACGATCACCACGGCGACCATGACCAGGATGGCAAGGATGTTGAAGACGGATGCCATTTTGCGTTTCCAGTCCTTTTCTTGTTCAGGCGCGTTTGGCGAGCAGGCGGTAAAGCATCGATGCCGGCAGGATGCGTTTGAGCGTGGCGCCGACCTTGGCCGGCACTGTTACCACATAGTGCGGGCGCGGGCGCCGCGACAGAAGTGCATGGCGAAGCGCCTTGTGGACCACTTCCGGCCCGGGCTTCAGCGCCGATTGGCTGCCGCCGGTGCGCATCCGTTCCAACTGCGCCTCATAGTCCGCGCGGTGCACCGAATTCTCATGGTCGATATTCCTGAGAAACCAGGCGAGGCCATTGCTGGCGATCTTCGATTTCACCGGCCCCGGCTCGATCAGCGAGACATGCACGCCGCTGCCGGCCAATTCCTGGCGTTGACAGAGCATCAGCGCCTCCAAAGCGTGTTTGGATGCCGAATAGGCGCCGCGAAAACGTACCGGCACCAGGCCAAGGATCGACGAGCAATGAACGATCCGGCCACCGCCCTGGCGGCGCATCACCGGCACGAGCCGGCGGGTCAGGTCGTGCCAGCCGAAGAAATTGGCCTCGAACTGCTCGCGCAAGGCGGCCACCGGCAGATCCTCGACCGCGCCCGCTTGCGCATAGGCGCCATTGTTGAACAGAGCATCGATCCTGCCGCCGGTCCGCTCCAGCACTGAAGCCGCAGCCGCCTCGATGGAGGCAGGTTCGCGATAGTCCAGATAGAACGCCTCGATGCCCTCCTTTTCCAGGGCCGCGATGTCTTCGGGCTTGCGCGCCGTGGCGAACACCCGCCAGCCTTCCGCCTTGAGCGCCCGCGCGCAATAAGCGCCTATGCCGGACGACGCGCCGGTGACGATGATGACGCGCAACGCGCGTGCCGACGGATTCGTCTTATGACCAAGGGTTGCCATTTGCCGCATTCCCTTCCCATATTCGCGGCGTCGAGACAATCGAAGGGGAGCGCGGTTCTTGTTGCGGAATATCGTCGCCCTGCGCCGCGTGCTCTACGACGCGATCGGTCATTTCAACACCGATGACGGCTGGGCGATGGCCAGCCATCTGGCAATCACCTCGCTGATGGCGCTGTTTCCGTTCCTGATCTTCGCCACCACGCTGGCGAGCTTCCTCGGCGCGCAAGCCTTCGCCGACACGGCCGTGCACCTGGTCTTCGACACCTGGCCGGAACAAATCGCCAAACCGATCGCGCGAGAGGTGCTGAACGTGCTCACCGTGCGACGATCGGATCTGCTCACCTACGGCGTGCTGCTGGCCGCCTATTTCGCCTCGAACGGCATCGAGGCGCTGCGCACCTCGCTCAACCGGGCCTATCGCGTCACCGAGACGCGCGGCATCATCTATCGCCGCGTGCAGAGCATCTTCTTCGTGCTGATCGCCACGGCAGGCTTCCTGGCGATCAGCGTGCTCCTGGTCTTCGCGCCATTGCTGGCGCGGCTGGCCGAGGCGCATTTCGAGTGGATAAAACCCTATACGGGCACCATCACGCTGTGGCGCTACGTCATCGCCTCGACCGTCATCGTCGGCGGTCTGTTTTCAGTGCATTACTGGCTGCCGGCCGGCAAGCGCCGTTTCGTCTCGCTGATCCCCGGCATCGTCTTCACGCTCGCCGCATGGCTGATAGGCTCGACCATTTTCGCCACCTATCTCGACCATTTCTCGTCCTATGTGACGACCTATGCCGGGCTTGCCTCGATCATGATCGCGGTGGTCTTTCTCTACATCGTGTCCGCGATCTTCATTCTCGGCGGCGAACTCAACGCAGCAATCAGCCGCTATCTCGAGGCACGCGCGCGGGTGGGATGACCGGCTGAATTGAAGAACTGGAGAATTGGAGAATTGGAGAATTGAAGAAGAAGCCCCCAGCGCCAGATGGCACCATTTTCCTCAATTCCTCAATTCCTCATTTCTACAATTCTTCCCTTGGTCTGCCGCGCCGTTGCCAGACCGACACCGAAGGTCGTGATCGCCATGCCGGCAATCTGAAGCGCGTTGAGCTGCTCGTCGAACAAGGCCCAGGCGATGACGGCCGTCACCGCCGGCACCAGATAGAACAGCGAAGCGACCTTCGACATCTCGCCGTCGCGGATCATCACCATCAGAAGGAAGATGGCGCCGATCGACAGCACCAGCACCAGCCAGACCATGGCGAAGATCAATTCGCCGTTGATGACGACCGTGTGGGTCTCGAAGGCCAGTGAAGCCAGGATCATCACCGAAGCGCCGCCGACATATTGCCACATGGTCGCGGCGACGAGGTCGCCGCCGGAAGCAAAACGCTTCTGCCATATCGTGCCGGCGCTCATGCCGAGCACCGAGACCAGCGAGGCGGTCAGCGTGGCTGACGTCACGCCGCCGCCGAGCGCGCCGAGCTTTGGCCAGAGCACGATGACGACGCCGGCCAGGCCGACCGCGAGGCCGGCCCAATGGCGCGGCAGGATCGCCTCGCCGAGAAACTTGCCGGCGAGCACCGCCGTGATCAGCGGCTGCAGGCCGACAATCAGCGCCGACAGCCCGGCGGGCATGCCCCTGTGGATAGCCCAGAAGACCGCGCCGAGATAGACGCCATGCATCAGAATGCCGGCCCCGGTGGCGTGCAATGCCTCTTCGCGGGAGGCTCTCTTGGAGCCAAGCACGACCACCAGGCCGGCGAACAACGCCGCCGCCAGGACGAAGCGCGCAGCCAGGAACGTAAACGGTTCGGCCCACGGCATGGCATAGCGGGCGCCGATGAAGCCGGTCGCCCACAGGACGACGAAAGTGGCGGGGATGAGCCGCTTGACGCTGTGCATTTTCCGGGAACCGCGCTTGATGAGAATTGAGCCGTGGCGAAGCTCTAGTCCGGTTCAAGCCGGCGCGCAAAACGAAACGATTGATCCATGCATCACCGGAATTCAACCGGCCGCCTTTTCCGCAAACTGCCTCTTCGGCCTTCGCCTGCGTCAGAGACCGACCATCCGCCTGACATCGTGAGTCGACACGCCCGCTTCGCGCAAGACGGCAAGGCCGGTGTCCTTCCGGCTTTTCGACAGCTTGCGCCCGTCGGGTCCCAGGATCAGCCGGTGATGGAAATAGGCTGGCTGCGGCAGGCCAAGCAGTTCCTGAAGCAGCCGCTGTACCCCGGTGGCGGAATAAAGATCCTGGCCGCGCACGACATGGCTGACGCCCTGCAGCGCATCGTCGACGACGACGGCGAGATGATAGCTGGTCGGGGTTTCGCGGCGCGCCACGATCACGTCGCCCCAATCGCGCGGGCGGGCCTCGACGACGCGCGTCGCGGAAAGCGATTCGTCTGAAAATTCGTTCCATGACAAATCCTTGCCGACGCGTGCCATCGCCGCATCGACATCCAGCCGCCAGGCGAAGGGAGCGCCCTCGGCAATGCGGCGCCGGCGTTCCTTCGCCGGCCGCGCCTTGTCGACGGCGGGATAGACCGGCACGCCATCGGGATCGCGCGGCCAGTCGCGCTTTTCGCTGTCGGCGATGAAAGCCCGGATTTCGCTTCTGCTCATGAAGGCGGGATAGACGAGGTCCTCCCGGATCAGCCGGTCAAGCACCGTCTCATAACAGGCGAAGTGCTCGGATTGCCGTCGTACAGGCTGTTCCCAGGCAAGACCGAGCCATTTCAGGTCGGCAAAGATGCCCGCCTCGAATTCCGGCGAGCAGCGCGTGGTATCGATATCCTCGATGCGCAGCAGCAGGCGGCCGCCGACCGCTCGCGCCAGTTTCTGGTTGAGCAGCGCCGAAAAGGCATGGCCGAGATGCAGTTCGCCATTGGGACTGGGCGCGAAACGGAATGTCAGGAGTGTCATCTCTTGAGCGGCAATCGGGTTGTGCGGCGGTTTTGCCAATTGCTACCGTGCGGCCGGTTCAGGGACAAGAAAGCATGCAACGTATCGCCACATTGGACGACATCGCCCGGGGACTCGACGCGCTTTGCGCGATCGACCCAAGGCTGGAAAAAGATCCGCGGCATGGCGGGCGAGGTGCCGCTACGGCTGTCCCAACCAGGATTCTCGAGCCTTGCCTCGATTATCGTCTCGCAGCAGGTGTCGCGCGCCAGCGCCGATGCGATCTTCGGCCGGCTGACGAAACTGGTCGACCCGTTGACGCCGCTGGCGATCCTTGCCGCCGGCGAGGACATGTTTCGCGAGGCGGGCCTGTCGCGACCCAAGCAACGCGGCCTCCTCGCCGCCGCCCAGGCGGTGGCGGACGGCCTCGATCTTCGTCATTTGTGTTCGCTTGACGCCGGCGAGGCAATCACGACCATGACGGCCGTGCCCGGTATCGGTCCGTGGACGGCGCAGGTGTATCTGCTGTTCGCCGCAGGCCATCCCGACATCTTCCCGGCGCGCGATGTCGCGCTCCAGACCGCCGTCGGTCATGCGCTCGGCATCGACCCGCGTCCGCAGGAGAAAACACTGATCCAACTCGCCGAATCATGGAGCCCATGGAGAGGTGTCGCATCGCGGCTTTTCTGGTCCTATTATCGCGAATTGAAGGGCAGGGATGCCGCACCCCCGGCCTGAAAGCGCGAAAAAGCATCAAAATCTCGTTTTTTTGTGCCTTCGGACGCGTGACAATCCGCTTCACATCCCTGTCATGTCGGGCTTACAGTATCCGCGCCATTCAGGTTAGAGAACCAAGGAGGCCAACGACGTGACGGTTGCCGTATCTCCGGATGGGCTTCCAGCGCTGGTGCTGAATGCGGATTACCGTCCGCTCAGCTATTACCCCCTGTCGCTCTGGTCGTGGCAGGACGCCATCAAGGCGGTGTTCCTCGAACGGGTGAACATCGTCGCCGAATACGAGCACGCGGTGTCCTCGCCGACCTTCTCGATGAAGCTGCCGAGCGTCGTCAGCCTGAAGGCCTATGTGAAGCCGTCGCGGCATCCCGCCTTCACACGCTTCAATGTCTTCCTGCGTGACCGCTTCCAGTGCCAATATTGCGGCACGCCCGACGATCTGACCTTCGATCACGTCATCCCCGCCACCGCGGGGGTGCTACGACGTGGGAGAATGTCGTCGCCGCCTGTTCCCCCTGCAATCTCAGGAAAGGCGGCATGATGCCGGCGCATGCCAAGATGTGGCCGTTGCAGAAGCCCTACCAGCCGACGGTGCACGACCTGCACAATAATGGCCGTCTGTTCCCGCCCAACCATCTGCATGAAAGCTGGATGGATTATCTGTACTGGGATGTCGAACTCGAACCCTGAGAGCGTCCGACAATTCGGAACGCCGGCCGTCTGAAGCGATTGTCTGCGCTTCCGATGCTCACGGACCAATGTCCGCTCCGCTTCGGTTCTCGACAATCACTCCATGCGACTCAGCCTGCCGAATTCTTGAACGATCTCGCGTCGGCTCTTTCGCGCTACTCAGTCGCGCGAAAGAGCGCTGCGGAAGGCGACGGCCGCGAGGACAAGGCTGGCGATGGCGTTCCAGCCGGCGAGCGACAGGCCGAGAATGCGAAGCGCGGCCTTGTCGCAGGAGGGGGGCACGAATTTGTCGAGCGCGTCGAGCACGCCTTTGCCGCCGGTGTCGACCGGGCCTCCGCCCGCGGTGCAATCGGCCGGGCCCTGCCACCAGGCCCACTCCACGCCGGCGTGATAGATGCCGAGATACAGCCCATAGAGCATCAGCAGGCCGCCGATGGCCAGCAAGCCGCGCACCACCCATGCCGGCGCGTGCAGCGCCGATGCAAGCAGCGCCAGCAGCATCAGCGGCACGCCGATATAGTAGGGCGTGCGCTGTTCCAGGCAGAGATGGCAAGGGATGTAGCCGCCAATGTACTGGAAGGCGAGCGCGGAGCCGACAGTGGCGGCCATGGCTACGGCAAGGAACAGGGCCGTCATGGTCCGCTGGCGTCCGGTGTTGGCAGTCATGGTCGCAGTCATGGGGTCTTTCGTCCGTTATGTTCGCCGCTCGCCCGGTCTTGTGGTCCATGTCGCCACGCCGCCGCGCGGTTTGGGCGACATGAATCAGAAGGCGTATTTGACCAGGATATAGAGCAAAATCAGGGCGGCTGCCGCCGCACCCGCGATCAGGCCGAGGCGCTTTTCGATGAACTCGCGGATCGGCTCGCCATAGCGGCGCAGCAGCCAGGCCAGAAGCAGGAAGCGCCCGCCGCGCGCCACGATTGCCAGCGCGATGAACAGCAAAAGATTGACGCCGATGACCCCCGAAAGGATCGTCACCACCTTGATCGGCGGCAGATGGGCGGCGCCCGAGGTGATCAGCATCAAGATGATGAAGCCGATGCCCGAAGAGACGCGCAGCGCCTCGAACTCGTCATACTTGCCGTAGAATTCGAGGATGGGCCGCGCCAGCGCGTCGTAGGCGTAGTGGCCGATGAACCAGCCGGCGATGCCGCCCAGCACGGAGGCGACGGTGGCGATCAGCGCATAGCGATAGGCGCGATCAGGCCGCGACAGTGCCATCGGCAGATAGAGCACGTCGGCCGGCACCAGGAACACGGAACTCTCGACGAAGGCGATGAAGGCCAGCCACCATTCGGCGGATTTGCGCGCCGCCAGCGACAAGGTCCAGTCGTACAGTCCGCGAAGCATCGGCTCTCCTAATGTCGTAAATGCCTACCGCACGGCGCCCACATGCACGGCGTGGCCGGCATAAGGGCAGGCAGAAAGCCAGGGGCATGGATGAAACAGGGGCATGGATGAAACAGGGGCATGGATGAAACAGGTGCATGCGTGAAACCAAGACCCGAAGCGCGCCGCGTTCCTTCTTCCGGACGCCAGGCGCTTCGACACGACGCCTGTCTAGAAAGATTTTCCGCGCCGCACAATGGCAGTGCCCGCAGGAAACCGAAAGGGGCGGTTTGGTCGCGGCTCCGCAGGCTATCGGCAACAGGCCAGTTGACGAACAGGCCTCCAACCGTATAGTCCGCGCCATCCAGGCCGCCCGGCCTGAGCCCCTATGGCGGAATTGGTAGACGCGCTCGACTCAAAATCGAGTTCCGCAAGGAGTGCTGGTTCGATCCCGGCTAGGGGCACCATTTCAGTCGCCGCTTCGATGCGTCTGCCGCTAATTTCCCGATCGGCGTTTCGGCACTGCGGATATGGTGCTCGAGTTTGTCGTGCGCCGCTTAAAGCCGATATCGCAAGAGCGACATCCGGGAGCGGCTCGGCAGGGTGCAGGACGGCCTGTCCAATGCGGTAGCCGCTTTCACGCTTCAGGACCTATGTTGGCCGCCTGACCGTTCCTCGGTGTGGATATATCAGGCCTTGAGATTGCCCCTTGCATCAGTTGTTGCTTATTTATCTGAAAGGGAGGAACTCATGCCGATTCGTCAGAAAGCTCAGGAGGCTGGCGTCTTCGATTCCTCCGAAGTGGCCCTGCTTGGCCGCGTGTTCGACAGGCTGAAGCTCGACGCCCGATCGGCCCAGCAACGCGAAGCGATTTCATCCCGCATAATCGCGAATTACATGGCCGGGATCAGGGACGAAGACGAATTGGTTTCGGCATCCAGACAGCCGCTGGGACGCTAGCGCAATTCTGGTGCAAGTCGGGTCAAAACGGTTTCGTCGACGAGCTTCGGAATCCACGTGAAAACAAACGGTTAGGGTGAGCCGGCGGTTCCATCAACGCCGAACCGCGCCAATGGGTCGGCGTAGACACCGGCCATAGTCGCAAGAAACGCCACTCGTGCCGTCCCATCCGACGACATCCGGGTTCAACAAGGAAATCCCGCGAAGCTGAATTCGGCGACCGTGCCGTCCTCCGATCTGGTGACCCGAACGAACAGCGCACCTGGAATGCGGGGTTGCATCGGATGACCGGTTGCCCGTCTGGCAGCCCCTGCGGGACTTGAAGCCGCCACCTCGTGCGTGCCGATAATTCTCTCGCCCAGGATTTCCTCCACCTTGTAGCTGGTCATTTTCCCCGTTGGGCGACGATCTTGACTATCGACAGAAGGAGCCCGGCCTGCTTTTGGCGGTAGGTTCGGCACTTGGCGAGCAGGCCGGGCTGTGCTCCCGGCTGTCAGGTACCTTGGTGGAGGGCTTAGCCGGTGCGAAAGGCAGACTGTCTCCTTCTCCTCGGACCCGCAATTGGGACTGAAGTCCGAAGCATCGACGCATTGGTCCTAAACCCTGAACATAAGCCGCCGTTCCTCATTGGCGTGGAAGCCGTCGAGTAAAGTCCCTTCATCGACGGTCCCTGGACGCCCGCCGTTGCTGCAAGCGGCGGGTGTCCGACTTCGGGGAGAAAGACATGCAGCTTGGCGAGATCATCGCGAACACCTTCGCCGTCCTGCTGCTGATTTGTTTTCTCGCGATCGTGTTCTTCCTGTTTGGAAAGCCGCTGTGGCCGGACCACTATGCTCGCATGTCGATTATTCTCCCGGTCGACGCGATGACCACGGCTTCGGTGAGACGGACCGGCGCGCATCCTCACCTGCCGGACACTTTCGACATGGCGCTCGCTCGCCCAAGACCGTCCCCGTAGGGCTCCGTGGCGGGGTTCTACGCGTCCAGGATTCTGGCGCCGGCAGCTTTCCCATGGCGGCTCACCCGCTGGTTCCGGCAGGTGGATTTCTCGCGTTCAGCGCCTGTTCCTCGCAATCCGCGCGCCACCGCCGAAAGCGCCGTGGAAGAAAGAGGACGAGTGGCTCAAGTTAGATCTGGTCGGCCGTTTCAAGTTCCTGAAGAGCAATGAAGATTAGCCTCATGCTCGCTGCCGGATTTCGTGAAGGCGGACCAAAGTCCCAGGGTTTGGTCCCAAAGGTCTTATGTTACCACTTAAGTTCCGTGAATGTCCTTTATATGTTCGAATGAATTAGCTAATTCTGATGTCCGCCACGAGGAAAAGCGCTCAAGAAAAACGGATGCGCCGCCGGCAAGCGACATGAATTATACCCAAAATCGTATCACCTTTGTCGCGCTTTGTTGAAAGATTGTGACTGTTGCTCAAGCAGGCGCTGGCGAATAAACGCTATCAATACAGTGACTGTTTATCCCATGAAGCAACCAAATGCTCAGGCTTGAAGCAAGCATCCACGCGCTCCAGAAGATGCGAGCGCGTCTATCGTCTCTTGAGCAGGCTCTTCATCCGGTTGCGCAGCAGGCGGGCCATGTTGCGGGTCTCCCGGTAGAGATGCAGTTGCGAGGCCGCCTGGCGGGCGAGACGGTCGGCGTCCGGCGTCAGGCCGATCACCAGCGTGCCCATCGGCTTGCGCTCGGTCCACAGCCTGCTCATCACCGGATGGTCGGGCACGGCACAGGAATCGGTCATCATGATGTTGGGGTCGTCGAGATGCTGCCTGGTCACCTCGATCATCAGCAGCGTGCCTGGCGAATAGCCGGCCAGAGTTTCGTCGTAGGCCGTCTTCCAGGTGTAGGCAACGCCGGCTTCGACGAAGACGATCAGGCACGCAATGGTGCGGCCGTCGAGCGTCAGCGAATGGATGCGGCACAGGTCCTGCTCGGCCAGCCTGTGCACGGCCTCGCGGGCGAAGGCGGCGCGGTAGCGGTCGATCGCCATGGCCGTGCGCTCGCGGCCCTTCCAGCCGGCCGCCTCCAGCGTCAGGAAGCTCTCGATGGCGTGACGGATCTCGTCGGGGCCGCGCGCCACGACATGTCCAAGCTTGCCGAGGTCGCCCAGCCGCCGCTTGAGGCGGCGGAACTCGCGGTAATGGTGCGCGCGCAGCGAAGCCTTCAGATAGTCCTCGGCGTCGCGTTCGCTCTCGAGCAGCGGACGCTGGGCGTGACCGGTGGTGACCAACATCAGGCCACGCGTTTCGGCCACAGTGGCAACCAGGCTCGCCACCGCGCCGTCGAGCCTGATGTCGGGCAGGACGAACACTTTCGGCAGCTTCAGATGCGGGCGCGACAGCATGGAGAAGAAATCCTCGAGGACACCGACCGGATCGTCGCGGTCGACCAGCGGGGTGCCGAGCGGGCCGAACGGGCTCGACCATGTGCGCATGACCGGAACCCCGAGCGGCACCACCGGCCGCTCCACCGAGAACGGCACCAGAAGGCGTAGCCGGTTGCGGTATTCATCGCCGTCACGGATGACGGCCAGACGCACCTCGCGGTCTTCCAGCCGGGGCATTGCGGGCGCGAGGAAACGCGGGTTGAAGAAGACGTTGGGCTCGATGGTGCGGGCGCACAGATAATCCAGCTCCTCGACGAGGTCGAACCCGGCCGACGCCGGATAGATGGCCAGTTTCCGCTCGGGCCGGTTGTTGGCGAGGATCTCGATATGGGCCGGGTCGGTGTCGCGCCCCAGTCCGGCAAGGCCGGACACCATGGCGCCGGCGGGGCCGCCGCTGGTTTCCTCGAGCAAGGGGATGGCGGCCATCACGCGGCTCCTTTGGCTGGCACGAAGATCGCCATGACGATGCCGAGCTTGCGCCAGACCGTGAAGGACAGCGCGCCGGCCTCGAAGATCATGGCGAAGGCGGTGGCCATTGCGGCGCCCCACAGGCCGAAGAGCGGGATCAACACCACGTTCAGGCCAATGTTGAAGGCCAGCGTCATGGCATAGACGGCGGCGCAGACATTCTGGTTGCCGCTCATGGTGAGCAGGCTTTCGCACGGGCCCACGGCGGCGCGCGCCACGACGCCGAAGACGAGCAGGAACAGAAGCGGATAACCCGATGTGAATTCGGGACCGAACAGCATCAGCATCGGTTTGCCAAGCGCCAGCACCAGCAGCGCCATGGCGAGCGATGGCCAGAAGGTCCACGACACCGTCTCGCGGGCGAAGGCGGCGAGCTTTTCCGGCTCGCCATGGGTGAACTGGGCATAGCGCTGAGCGACGCCTGCCTTGACGGCGAAGTAGACGAAATGCACCAGCGCCAGTGTCTTGACCGTGGCGAAATAGACGGCGACGTCGTTGGGGTCCATATAGGCGCCGACCATCAGCACGTCGGCATTGGTGAGCAGGAAAAAGAAGCTTTCGACCAGGAAGATCGGCAGCGAGACAATGAACCATTGTGCGAAATGCACCTTCATCGGCCCGGCCGGAATCTGCTTTTCCATGCGCCGGGTGACGCCGATAAGCTGGGCGAGCGTGGTGACGTAAGTGGCGGCGATCGAGGCGAAGATCGCGGTCTTCGCGTCGGGCGCGTAGCCGGCGAAAAGCATCAGCGCCATGAACAGCAGGATCAGCACGGGCCGTATCAGATAGGTCGGCGCCAGGGCGAACAGCGCCCAGCTGTTCGCCCTGGCCTGGCCTTGCAGCAGATCCGACAGCGCTATCATCGGCAGGCAGATGACGCCGAGGATGAACGGCAGGACATAGTAGTTTTCAGTCCATGACGAAGCGAGCCACACGCCGAGCGCGCCGAGCCCGGCGATGACCGTCGAAGCGATCAGGACGAACAGGCGGCTGGCCACGACGATACCGCGCAACTCGTCGATGAGGCCGCGCTCGCGGTATTCGGGAATGAAGCGGATAACCGAGGTGTGGAAGCCGAGGCAGGCGAGATTGCCGACGATGACCATGGTCACCCAGACAAGGACGAAGATGCCGTATTCGAACGAGCCCATCCAGCGTGCCATCAACACCTGGCTGACGAAGGCGATGACGGCGCTGACGATGCGGATGGAAAAGGCAATGACCGACATGCGGCCGGCCTCGCCGCGCTCGTCGGCGGTGAACAGCACGGCGTCGACGCGGCCAAGCAACGGCTCCACGCGCAGCGCCAAACGCTGCGGCAAGAACCGCCCGGCTGTCGTGGCCGCGGAAAAGCGCACCCCGATTGTTCTCCGTTTTCCGCTTCTTTTCAGGCTTTGGTGTAGCGGAGACACCTTAAGAAAGGGTGGGTGGGAGAGGCATGCACAATGGCAGAGGGGCGAGCGAGGACGACCGGTGTGGGTTCCATGCCGCAAGTGGGAGACAGGCGCTCTGTCGTTCCAACTCCCAGCCAAGCCTAAGAGCGGCGCGCTTCGCCGTGAGTTGCGACATAGTCGATCTCGGAACGGCTGATGCCGATGTCTTTCAGCATGAAATCGGGCATCGCCTCCAGGTGACGCCGCTCATGTCGGAGGCGCCGTCCGCGCGCCAGCCAAGCGAGGATGGCCATCAGCCGCCATGGTGGGGCGCGCAGCCTTGCCAGGAAGATAGCTATCTCGGGCATGGTTTCTCCTCGCGACGCGTAAAAGGCCTGCCGGCACTGTTCCGGCAGGCGGTGCCGTCAGTCGGCCTTTTTCATGGCGTCGCATGAGACATTCGGGTTCATGTCGGCGAAGGCGCCGGTCGGGTTCGGCTTCCAGGCCCAGACATGAAGTTCGTAGAAGGGGCCGAGGCCGTAGCGGTTGGGAGCGCTGTCGAAGTTGAACAGCTGGCCTTCGAGCGACGCGGGACCCTTCGCGGTGATATATTCGACGGCCACCAGCTTCAGCTTGCCATCGGCCATCGGCTCGTACATCACGGCCTCCGGCTTGGCGAGGTCGACGGCATCATCCTTAAGATAGGCGCCGTTGACGTAGTGAATGCCCATCGCGCCGCCGGTGATGCCGCTGGCGCAGGGAATCGGCGCATAGCCCTCGGCGGTGGCCGCCGCGACATTCACGAAGCGGCCGTTGGCCGCCCGCACCTCGGCGGCCAGCCGATTGCCACTCTCCGCAGATGCGGCAGTGGCGGTGATCGCCATGATGGACAGCGCGGCAAGGCGCCAGAAATTGACGTTCATTTTATTCTCCATTGGTTGTTGGTGACGCGCAGGCGGCAGGACCGGCCTGTAAGGCCCTGCTGCCCTGCCTGCGCGTTGGATCGTCAGTTGCGGGACGGGTCCGATCCGTTCCTCTCTAGCCGGGCGGCGGTCTCATTGATGCCACCACCAATATTCCCAGTAGTCCCGCCGCATCTCGTGCTCCGGCAGGCCGACGTCCCGCCTTAAATAATCGTCTTGCGGTGGCAGGCGCCTGCGCCGGCTTCGCAACGGCGCGAGCAGCGCGGAGACAATCCGCGATGCGAGACCACGCCGGGAGGGTGCATGGTCGAACGCCACGACGGCGGCTGCCGTTTCGGGAGGAAACAGCACGGAAAGCCGACACCCATCGCTGCCCAGGACGATCTCACGCTCATTGTTCCATCCTTGGTCCATAGGGTCAGCGATAAAAGTAAGGGTCCAGGACCCTCACCTCCGTGATCTTGTCCACCGGTAGCGAATTCTTCTGCGCCGTGCTGCGGATCGCCTCCGGCGAGGGGGCGTCGTAGATGCAGAAACTCTTGTTCCTGTCGGGCGACACGAAGGAGTGCAGCCAGGTGACCCCCTTCTCGGCGTTGCGCATGATGATGCCGCCGAGCGCCGTCGCGCCGACGTCGTTCGTCGGCACGTTGAGCCCGTCGGGGAATGTCCGTTCGATCAGATAGCGAGGCATGGAGTGGCTTCCTTTTGTGACTGATTCACGCTCGAAATGAGCGCGGTTGGAGAAAAAATCACGATCGTCGAAAGCGCACATCGGAGCCTTTCCCCATATTGCGCGGGACGATTCCCTATGTTTTCGACGTTTGGTCTGGGAGCCACACTGCGGATACCGAAGCGGGGGTATTTTGGAGAAGGGTCGAGGGACGACGATACTTATGGGCCAGTGACGATGCTTCTGGAACGGCAGGCACAACTCGATCAGTTGGAGGAACTGCTCGCGGAGGCCGCGCGCGGTCGCGGCCGCGTGGCGGCATTGCTGGGCGAGGCCGGCGCCGGCAAGACGGCACTCGTCGAGGCGTTCATAACCCGTGCCGGGCAGCACGTTTCCATATTCCGCAGCGCTTGCGAGGACCTGTCGATTCCCGATCCGCTGGGACCGCTCTATGATCTGGCCCGGGACGCGCAGTGGGCACTGCCCCGGGCAATCGACGACCGCCAAGGTCAGCGGCTGCCCCTGTTTTCAGACGCTCTCGAGGTTTTCGAGGCGAGGTCTCGGCCGGGTTTGCTGGTCATCGAGGATATGCACTGGGCCGACGACGCGACCCTGGATTTCGTCCGTTTCCTGGGCCGGCGCATCACCAACACGCATATGCTGGTGCTGTTCACGGCACGCACCGACCGCAGCGAAGGGCAGATGCGTGCGCGCCGGGTGCTCGGCGAAATTCCAGCCGGCAACGTCCAGCGCATCGAAGTGCCACTGCTCAGCGAGGCGGCGGTGTTGTCGCTTGCCGAAGCAGCCAACCGCGACGGCAGCGCAATCTATCGCGCCACCGCGGGCAACGCCTTCTTCGTCACCGAATTGCTGGCTGCCGAAAGCGAGATGATCCCGCCGGCCAGCGTCCGCGACGCCGTGCTGGCGCGTGCCGAGCGCCTGTCGCAGGGAGCGCGCTCGATGCTCGACGCGGTGTCTGTGTTTCCACGCCGCGCCGATGCCTGGGCGCTGCGCGGCCTCTGTGGCGTCGCCAGCGCCGGCCAGCTGGCGGAATGTGTCTCGAATGGCTTGCTCGACGATCTCGGCGATGGCTACGCCTTCCGGCACGAGATCGCCCGTCGCGCCATCGAGATGGCGCTGACCTCGAGCCGTCGGCGCGAATTCAACCAACGCGCGCTTTCCGCACTGCAGGAAAACGCCGAGGTGGCTACCGCAAGGCTTGTGCACCACGCGGTGGAGGCCCAGAATCTGGAGGCGGTGCGCGAGCTTGCCCCGCTCGCAGCGCGCGAGGCTTCCCGCGTCGGCGCGCATCGCGATGCCGCCGGCTACTACGAGGTCGCCTTGCGGCATACCGACAGCCTGCCGATGAGCGACCGGGCGAGGCTTTACGAAGGATATGCGTTTGAATGCCATCTGATCGGCCGCATCGATGCGGCCATCGAGGCGCAGAGCCAGGCGCGCCGGCTACAGCAGGCGCTGGGCGACACGCTCAGGGAGGGCGACAGCCTCAGATGCCTGTCGCGCTTCGCCTATTTGGTGGGTGACCGCGAACAGGCGGACCTGTTCGGGGCCCAGGCAGTGGAACTGCTGGAACAGGCGCCTGCCAGTCCGGAGCTTGCCATGGCCTATTCCAATCTCTCACAGCTGGCGATGCTGGCCGAGAAGCTCGATGAGACGCTGCTGCTTGGCGGCAAGGCAGTCGCTCTGGCCGAACGGTTGAACAAGCCGGAGATAATCTGCCACGCGCTCAACAATCTTGGCTCGGCCGAGCAGTGGCTTGACCTGGCCAAAGGCCGGCTTCACCTCGCCCGCAGCCTTGAAATCGCGCTCGTGCAGAATTTCCAGGAGCACGCGGCACGCGGCTTCACCAATTGCGCCTGCGCCGAAATGAACCAGCTCGATCTTGTGCGCGCGCAATCCTTTCTCGACCGCGGCATTGCCTATTGCGTTGAGAACGACCTCGCGACCTGGCGCGACTATATGCGGGGCGTGCAGGCGCAGCTGCTTTTGCGACGCGGCCTTTGGGACGATGCGGCGGCCATGGCTCTCGACGTCATCGACGATGCTGCAACGACAGCCCTGGTGCGTTACCCATCCCTAGTCGCGCTGGCGAAACTGCGCATAAGGCGAGGCGATCCGGCTGGGCCGGTGCTGGAGGAAATGAAGCGGTTCCTGGACAGGGGAATGGAGCTGCAGCGGCTGGTGCCTTACACGGCGTCGATGGCCGAACTGGCATGGCTTGGGCAAGGCGACGCCAGTGAGGCGCTTCGCCTGATCGAGCTGGCAGAAAGCCTGTCGCCGACGAGGGCGATGTTCGCCGAACTGGCCGTCTGGCGGCTGCTCTTGTCGCCTGAAAGCGACCCTGGCGATACGACCGGCATGGCGGAGCCCTATCGCCTGCTGCTCGCCGGCGATTGGCACGGTGCCGCGACGCTGTGGGCCCGGCTGGGTGCTCCGTTCGAGCAGGCGCTCGCCCTGCTGCGCGGCGACGAGCCGGCCCTGCGCCTGGCCTTGGATATATTCGAGGGGCTCGGTGCCCGGCCGGTCGCCCAGCACGTCCGCGCCGTCATGCGGCAGAATGGCGTCAATAACATTGCAAGGGGACCGCGGCAGAGCACGCGCGCCAATCAAGCTGGCCTGACGCTGCGCCAGATGCAGGTCCTGCAACTGATCGAACGCGGTTTTTCCAACAAGAGAATAGCCGAGCACCTGACCATCTCACCGAAGACCGTCGATCATCATGTCTCGGCGGTGCTGGGCAAGCTGGAGGCCATTTCGCGCGGCGAGGCGACCGCCGCCGCGCGCGATTCCGGGCTGATCTGAGCACGTAGGAATCGCGCCCGGATCAGAAATCCGGGAATGTGAGCCCTGCAGGTTTTCCTTACGCGAAAGCGCCGTGGCAGTGCTTGTATTTCTTGCCGGAGCCGCAGGGGCACGCTTCGTTGCGGCCGACCTTGCCCCAGGTGGCGGGGTTGTTGGGGTCGCGGTCTTCGGGGGCGACGATGGCGTTGCTTTCCTGGCGCACCAGAAGGGCGGTTTCGCCGCCTTCGAAATCGTTCTCGCCGGTGGTACCGTCAATATGCGTGCCGAACATGTCGGGGGCTTCCGGCGGCGGGGCCTCGGCAGCCTGGCGGACCAGTTCGACGCGCATCAGCTGCGCGGTGACGGCCTGGCGCAGATTGCCCAGCATCGCCTGGAACAGCTCGAACGCCTCGCTCTTGTATTCCTGCAAAGGATCGCGCTGGGCGTAGCCGCGGAAGCCGACAACCGAACGCAGATGGTCGAGATTGACGATGTGCTCGCGCCACAGATGGTCGAGCGTCTGCAGCACCACGGAGCGCTCGACATAGGTCATCACCTCGGGCCCGAAGCGCTCGGCGCGCTCCTTGGCGGCGGCGTCGGCGGCTTGCGTGATGCGCTCGCGAATGTCGTCCTCGGCGATGCCTTCTTCCTTGGCCCATTCCTCGATCGGCAGGTCGAGATTGAGGAACTCGGCGACCTCGGCCTTCAACCCGGCGACATCCCACTGCTCGGCATAGGCGTTCTCGGGAATGGCCTTGGCGACGATCTCGTCTATAACGCCTTCGCGCATCTCGGCAATGGTCTCCGACAGGCCTTCGCCGTCCATCAGCTCGATGCGCTGTTCGAACACGACCTTGCGCTGGTCGTTGGAAACATCGTCATATTTCAGAAGATTCTTGCGGATGTCGAAGTTGCGCGCCTCGACCTTCTTCTGCGCCTTTTCCAGCGCCTTGTTGATCCAGGGATGGATGATGGCCTCGTCTTCCTTGAGGCCGAGCTTCTGCAACATGCCGTCCATGCGCTCGGAGCCGAAGATGCGCATCAGATCGTCCTGCAGCGACAGGAAGAATTTCGAGCGGCCGGGGTCGCCCTGGCGGCCGGAGCGGCCACGAAGCTGATTGTCGATGCGGCGTGACTCGTGGCGTTCGGTGGCGAGCACGTAGAGGCCGCCGGCAGCCAGCGCCTTTTCCTTCAGGCGCTCGACGTCGGCATAGATTTCCTTTTCCCGCGCCTCGCGCTCGGGCCCTTCGGGCATGTCGCCCAGTTCCTCGGCGATGCGCATCTCGGCATTGCCGCCGAGCTTGATGTCGGTGCCGCGGCCGGCCATGTTGGTGGCGATGGTGATGGCGCCGGGCTTGCCCGCCTGGGCGACGATCGCCGCCTCGCGCTCGTGATGGCGGGCGTTCAGCACCTCGAAATCCTTAAAACCTTCCTTGCGCAGCCGCTCGGCCAGTTGCTCGGACTTCTCGATCGAGGTGGTGCCGACCAGCGTCGGCTGGCCCTTGGCGCTGGCTTCGCGGATCTCCTTGACGATCGCCTTGTATTTCTCCTCGACCGTCCGGTAGACCTCGTCGTCCTCATCCTTGCGGATGACCGGCAGGTTGGTCGGGATCTCGGTGACTTCGAGGCCGTAGATGTTGCCGAATTCCTCGGCCTCGGTCAGCGCGGTGCCGGTCATGCCGGAAAGCTTCTTATAGAGGCGGAAATAGTTCTGGAAGGTAACGGAGGCGAGCGTCTGGTTCTCCGGCTGGATTGCCACATGCTCCTTGGCTTCAAGCGCCTGGTGCAGGCCTTCCGAATAGCGGCGGCCGGGCATCATGCGGCCGGTGAACTCGTCGATGATGACGATCTCGCCGTTGCGCACGATATAGTCCTTGTCGCGCTGGAACAGGCGGTGCGCCTTCAGCGCATTGTTGACGTGATGGACGATGGCGACGTTCTCGACGTCATAGAGCGACTCGCCCTTGAGCAGGCCGGCGTCGCGCAGCAGGTTCTCGAGCTTCTCGGTGCCTTCCTCGGTGAAGATGGAGGTCTTCTGCTTCTCGTCGATCTCATAATCCTGCGGCTGCAGCTGGATGATGAAAGTGTCGATGGTGTTGTACATTTCCGAACGGTCCTCGAGCGGACCGGAAATGATCAGCGGCGTGCGCGCTTCATCGACCAGGATGGAATCGACTTCGTCGACGATCGCGTAGTTGTGACCACGCTGCACCATCTGGGCGCGCTCGTACTTCATGTTGTCGCGCAGATAGTCGAAGCCGAGTTCGTTGTTGGTGGCATAGGTGACGTCGGCGGCGTAGGCGACGCGGCGCTCCTCGTCGGACAGGCCATGGACGATGACGCCGACCGAGAGGCCGAGGAACTTGTAGACGCGGCCCATCCATTCGGAGTCGCGGGTGGCGAGATAGTCGTTGACGGTGACGACGTGGACGCCATTGCCGGCCAGTGCATTGAGATAAACGGGCAAGGTCGCGACCAGCGTCTTGCCCTCACCGGTGCGCATCTCGGCGATGCCGCCATTGTGCAGCACCATGCCGCCGATCAGCTGGACGTCGAAGGGGCGCATGCCGAGCACGCGGCGCGCCGCCTCGCGGGCGGTGGCGAAGGCCGGGATCAGCAGGTCCTCGAGGCTGGCGCCGTTGGCGATGTCCTGGCGGAACTTTTCCGTGCGGCCGGCGAGCTCTGCATCGGAGAGCGCCCGCATCTCGTTTTCCATGGCATTGATCGCCTCGACACGGGGCCGGGTCGACTTGACCCTGCGGTCGTTGGAGGAGCCGAAAACCTTACGGGCGAGACCGCCGAGACTGACCATCCAATGGTCCTTTCGATAGAATTCTCAAACTGAGACGAGCGCCGGCCGGCCCCATCAAATCCACGTGAATGCGCCGCCTGTATGCGGGCAACGCAAAAAGCGCCCGGAAAACGGTTCTGGACGCAAAGTCGTTGGACAGATAAGAGGGGGCTCAACTGATGTCAACGCCGCGCTGGCCCTGCCGGTCGCGCCAAATTCGGCCACAATCTGGCTGATCTGGAAGCCTCCTGTCCTTCACATCCTCATCGGAGTCATCTTAATGTCCCTGTTGTTCCGCCGTGCGTCGCTCGCCAGCCTCGGCCTGGCCGTCGGCCTGTCGGCTCTTTGCCTGTCGCCGCTGATGGCGCAGGAAACCGCACCAGCCCAGCCGGCACCACCAGCGGCACCGGCCGCACCGGCGGCACCGGTCGATCCGAATACAGTGGTTGCCACCGTCAACGGCCAACCCCTCACCGAAGCAGATCTCGTGCTTGCCGAAGGCGAGCTGTCGCAGCAGTTCGCGCAACTCCCGGCCGAGCAACGCCGCGCCGCGGCGCTTTCGGCCGCAATCGAGATCCGCGTCATGGCCGCCCAGGCCGTCTCGACCGGTCTCGACAAGGATCCCGATTTCCAGCGCCGCATGGCCTTCCTGCAGCAGCGCGCGCTGCATGGCGAGATGGTCGAGAAAGGCGTCGTCGACAAGGTCACCGACGCCGAGATCCGCGCCCGCTACGACCAGGAGATCGCCAACACGCCGCCGGTCAACGAGGTGCATGCCCGTCACATCCTCGTGAAGACGAAGGAAGAGGCCGAAGCGATCATCAAGCAACTCGACGGCGGCGCCGATTTCCAGAAGCTCGCCAACGAGCACACCTCGGATCCGAGCGGCAAGACCAGTGGCGGCGATCTCGGCTGGTTCGGACCTGGCCAGATGGTGCCGGAATTCGACAAGGCCGCTTTCGCGCTCGAGGTCGGCAAATACACCGAGCAGCCGGTGCAGTCGCAGTTCGGCTGGCATGTGATCAAGCTCGAGGACAAGCGCACCAAGCAGCCGCCGGCCTTCGACGACGTCAAGGACCAGGCCAAGCAGGCGGTCATCCGCGACAAGTATTTCGCGCTGGTCAAGTCGCTGCGCGCCGATGCCAAGGTCGAAATTCCCGACGCCAATTTGAAGAAGGCCGTCGATACGCTGGAAAGCGCCAAGTAAACCAGAACGGTTTCGAAAAAGGGGCGCGGCGGCCAAAGGGCGCCGCGCCCTTTTTGCGTCAGTTCAGCCGTCGGGCCCTTCTATGCCTCGCAGGAGGTAGCGGACCACCTTGCGGATCGTCGCCTCGTCTTCGTCGAGCCGGTTGGTCAGGAGCTGCCGCCACGCATAGGAAGCCACCAGGTCAGCCGCCACAGCCGGATCGACATCGGCCGCGACCTCGCCCCTTGCCCTGGCGCGCTCGATGATCTGGCCGGTGTGGGCCCGGCGCCCGCCGGTATAGCCGGCAAGGGCCGTGGCCGCCGTTTCGTCCGACTGCGCCTCGGCGATCAGCGACCTGAACACGCTGCCCGACGACGTCTCGCGCCAGTGCGCGAACAGGTTCTTGAGGAAGCCGACGAGATCCTCTTCCAGTCTTCCCGTATCGGGAACATCGACGCGTTTCTGGCGCTGGTAGACCTCCAGCAGCAGCGAGGCCTTGCTCGGCCACCAGCGATAGATGGTCGGCTTGCCGGCACGCGCCCGCCGCGCCACGGCCTCGATCGAGAAGCCGGCATAGCCGGCCTCGACCAACACCGCCTCGGCGGCATCGAGAATGGCTTCCGCGCTGTCGGGATTGCGCCGCGCACCGATGGATTTACGCGCCGTATCCGCCACTTCGGCCATCCTGTCGCCCTCGCCGTCGGTTTAGGCCGGCAATATAAGTGATCCGGCGATGAAACGAAACGGCCCGTTCTTGGCGGCTGAGGCAAGAGACATTTTGCCTGCCATGTCCCCCGCACGATGTGCAGGCGGTCATCGGTGCTGACCAACTCCGCCCGCGCGCCGGCGCCGAGTCACAACGGCGTCCAGAAATACCAAGGTCAGTGTCACAAGCTGCCTTGGGAGAGATCGCAACCTGGGCAGGGCGGCGCCAACGAACTGCGACGGAGCCGGCTGCGAACCGGTCAGGGCCAATTCCGGTTCTCACGCGGCCACCAAAACGCCTTGCGCGGGCGCTCCGTATCGGGCAAACCGGCGTTTCTCCGCCGATTTTTCCCGTCCGAGGTCCCATGTCCACGACGATTTCGCCGCTCGCGCCGAAGAAATACCCCAAGATGCCTGAGATCGAGGGGGTGCGCATCGCCACTGCCGAAGCGGGGATAAAATACAAGAACCGCACCGATCTCCTGGCCATGGTCTTCGAGCCCGGCACGGCAGTCGCCGGCGTGTTCACAAAGTCGAAATGCCCCTCGGCGCCAGTCGATTTCTGCCGGCAGAACCTTGCCGCGGGCAAGGCCCGGGTGCTCGTCGTCAATTCCGGCAACGCCAACGCCTTCACCGGCAAGAAGGGCCGGGACTCCACCGCGCTGACGGGCGAAGCGGCAGCCAAGGCTGCCGGCTGCACGCCAGGCGAGGTGTTCCTGGCCTCGACCGGTGTCATCGGCGAGCCGCTTGAAACAACCAAGTTCAGCCATCTGCTGGCTGGTCTGGTCAGCAACGGCAAGCCCGACCTGTGGACCGAGGCGGCCAAGGCCATCATGACCACGGACACTTATCCGAAGGTGGCGACGCAGACCGTCAAGCTCGGCGAGACCGATGTCACCATCAACGGCATTTCCAAGGGCGCCGGCATGATCGCACCCGACATGGCCACGATGCTGTCCTTTGTCGCCACCGATGCGCCGATCGCCGCCCCCGTGCTGCAGGATCTGCTGTCGCGCGGCACGGCCAAGACCTTCAACGCGGTGACCGTCGATAGCGACACCTCCACCAGCGACACGCTGCTGCTCTTCGCCACCGGAAAGGCCGCCAAACGCGGCGCGCCGGAGGTAACCGATCCCAAGGATGCCCGTCTGGGGGCGTTCCGCCGTGCGCTCGGCAAAGTGCTGAAGTCGCTGGCGCTGCAAGTGGTGCGCGATGGTGAGGGCGCCCGCAAGCAGGTCGAAGTCACCGTTACCGGCGCGAAATCGGCGCGCTCGGCCAAGCGCATCGCGCTCTCGATCGCCAATTCGCCGCTGGTCAAGACGGCGGTCGCCGGCGAGGACGCCAATTGGGGCCGCGTCGTCATGGCCGTCGGCAAGGCCGGCGAGCCGGCTGACCGCGACCGCCTGTCGATCTGGTTCGGCGACAACAGGCTGGCGCATGAGGGCGAGCGCGATCCGGCCTATTCGGAGGAAGCGACCTCGGCGTATATGAAGCGCGACGACATCCGCATCCGCGCCGATATCGGCATCGGCCGCGGCAAGGCGACGGTGTGGACCTGTGACCTCACCAAGGAATACGTCGCCATCAATGGCGACTACCGGAGCTGACGGACTTGGTTTCCAAACATCCGGCCAGCATGCTGGCGACAGTGCGCCGCTATGAGGCGGCCGGGTTCCGCGCCTGGCCCGCGGCGGCAGTCCATTATGACGGCACCTGGGTGGTGCGGCTGACGGCCGGGCATCCGGCCAAGCGGCTGAATTCTGTCAATCCGCTCGACCCCGGCGACACCCAGCACATTGCCGACCGCATCGGTCGCGCCAGCCGTCGTTTCGATGCCTATGGCAGGCCGCTGACCTTCCGCATGTCGCCGCTATCGGGTCCGGATCTCGCCAGCCATCTCGACCGCGAGGGTTGGAGCCGGTTCGACGAATCGCTGGTGATGCGGCTGCCGCTGGCCGATGCCCAGCTCGATGCCGCCATGGACCAGATCCCGTTGAAGGACATCAGCCGCTTCATCGGCGCGTCGCTCAAGGTCAGCGGCTCGGACGCGTCGCTGCGGCCAGGCCTGTCGGAGATCATCGGCGCCATCCAGCCCGAGGCCGGGCTGTTCGCGCTCGAGGCTGGAGCGGAACCACTGGCCACGCTGATCTGCGTCCATGACGGCGATCTCGCCGGCCTGTTCGAGGTCGCCACCGACAAGTCGGCACGCAACAAGGGCCACGGCCGCAACCTGATCCTGTCGGCGCTGAAATGGGCGCGGCTGCGCGGCGCGCGGGAAGCCTGGCTGCAGGTCGAGGCCGGCAATGTGCCGGCGCTGGCGCTCTATCATTCGCTCGGCTTCGACGAGGTCTATCGCTACCACTACCGCCGGCCGCCTGTTCATGGGTGAAATCGGGCATGAATGATGTGACGATCGCCGGCAAGCGCCTGCTCCTGGTCGCCGCCTGCGCCCTGGTCGACGCCGACGGGCGCGTGCTCCTGGCGCAGCGGCCCGAGGGCAAGCAGCTTGCCGGGCTCTGGGAGTTTCCCGGCGGCAAGGTCGAGCCCGGCGAGACGCCGGAGCAATGCCTTATCCGCGAACTCTATGAGGAGATCGCGATCGAGACCGACATCCCGTGCCTGGCACCGCTCACCTTCGCCAGCCATAGCTACGACGATTTCCATCTTTTGATGCCGCTCTTCATCTGCCGCCGCTTTCGCGGCATCGCCCAGCCGAAGGAGGGGCAGGCGCTGAAATGGGTGCGGCCCAAGCAGATGCGCGACTACCCGATGCCGCCGGCCGACGCTCCGCTGATCCCGTTCCTGATCGACCTTCTGTAGGCGAAACAGAACCCCCTGCCTGCGGCCGAGCGGAGCTGCGGGGCCGCAACAGCCAGCATTGCCGCATGACCCAGCATTAATGGAAGATTTATCTCATCATGAAAAATTGATGCAAGGCTGCCTCGTCGCGGCCGTGCCGGCGATTTTCTGGGGAGCGACAGCATGAGCCTTGAAAGGGAATGGGACTCTATCCGGCCCGACCGCAGTTTTCGCGCCGCGGATGCGGGCATGGGCGTGCTGCGCGTCACGCTGCTGTTCGGTTCGGCCGCGGTGGCGCTGGCCCTGATCGCAACGCCCTTCCTCGACAGCCAGGCGCGCTCGCAATCGGCTCGGAATTTTGCCAGCGGTCTCGACATGACTGCCACTGGTTCGATCGCTCGTCGCGATACCTATACGGTGCGCCGCAGCGTGCTTCAGCCGCAGCCCGATTCGGTCTGCATCATCCGATCCGACGGCCGGACCAGCGGCGACTGCTGATCGGGTCCAAGACATTTTCAGAGGCGGCGGTTTCATCGCCTATTAAGCCTGTGCCGTTAACCTTTCTTAACAGGTCGGCGGTATGGTTCCGGCAAGAGGGATCGACGTGATGAAAACAGTGCTGCTGCGTTTCCTGAACGATGAAAAGGGCGCCACGGCCGTCGAATACGGCTTGATCGTCGCCGTACTGTCGCTGACGATCGTCGGCGGCATCAGCCAGGTCTTCAACGCGATCACCTGGCTGTTCAGCGACAATGGCAGCAGGCTTGCCAACGCTTTCGCACCCTGATCTGGCTGTCCGCGTCCGCGGACACTGTCATTGCCCCTTGGGCTGCTCCAACACAGTCTTCAGCGAGATCTTGGCCGAACCCGGCTTGAGCGGCTTTTGCTGCGATGCATGGGGCGCCCAGCCGGACATCCAGACCATCGAAAAGCTTGCGCGGATGCGGCCGTCGGGATCCGAAAACCGCTCGGCGTAGATTTGCGCGGCGCGGGCGAACAGCTGGCGTGTGCCCGGCCGCCGGCTGCGATCGGCAAGCGCGCTGGTTTCGCCCATGGCGCGCAAATCGGCCATCAGGTTGAAAAGACTGTCATAGCGCACCGTCACCGTCTCGACATCGGCGACCGGCAGAGCGAGGCCGGCGCGCTGCAGCAGCGCTCCCGCGTCGCGAACGTCGGTGAACGGAATGACGCGCGGGCTGGCGCCGCCGTGAAGCTCGGTCTCGGCCGCCAGCAGGCTTTCACGCAATTCGCCGAGCGTGCCGGCGCCGGCGAAGGCGCCGAGGAAAAGCCCGTCCGGACGCAGCGCACGGCGGATCTGCACCAGCATACCGGGAATGTCGTTCATGGCCTGCAGCGACAGGAGCGACACCGCCAGGTCGAGGCTTTGCGGCTCGAAGGGCACGGTTTCCAGCGGCGCGACCATGCCGGCGGAATCGCCCAGGAAAGCCGCATCCGCCTCGACACGGACGATGTTCGCCACCTTGCCGCTCGCGGCGAGGATGTCGGCCGCGGCCGACGTCTGGCAAAACAGCACCGCTGCCCTGCTAAACCTGCGCTCCACGGCACCCAGCCGGTCGGCAAGATCGTCGGCACTGCGCCGCATCAGGAAGTCCGCGCCGCCGACCGGATGATCGAGCGCGCGCCGCTTGTGCGCCAGCCACAGTGAGGTGTCCATTATCGGCAGCAAACGGGCAGATCCTTTGTTTGTCCATTCCCCGATGGAGTTGATATAGTGGCGCACAGCACCCACCACGTGGCCGATCCCATGCCCAAGATCAAGCCTCTGGACATCAGGAACCTTGCACGGTCGGCGGCGAACTGGCCGGCGCGCATCCTGTTCCCGCCTGTCTGCGCCGGCTGCCGCAGGCATGTCTCGCAGCCCGGCGTTCTGTGCGGCGCCTGCTGGCCGAAGCTGCGCCTCCTGGAGCGGCCCTGGTGCCCGGTGATGGGCACGCCGTTTACCCACCATATGGGCGAGGGCTTTCTGTCGGCCGAGGCGATCGCCGATCCGCCGCCATTCGAGCGGGCGCGGGCGGCCGCCGCCTATTCGGGCGTCGCCCGCCAGATGGTGCAAGGACTGAAATACCAGGATCGCACCGACCTGGCGCCGTGGATGGCGCGCTGGATGCTGCGCGCGGGCGCCGACCTCATTGCCGAGGCGGATGTGGTGGTGCCGGTGCCGCTGCACTGGCGCCGCTTCTTCAGGCGGCGGTTCAACCAGTCGGCGGAATTGGCGAGGGCGGTCTGCGAGCTCAGCGGCCTGTCTTTCGCACCCTCGGCCATGCGGCGTGTCAAGCTCACGCGCCAGCAGGTCGGGCTGGAGCGCAAGGACCGCGAGGAGAACGTGCGGGCCGCCTTTCGCGTGCCTGCCGAAGCGGAAATCGAGATCGCCGGCCGCCGCGTGCTTTTGATCGACGACGTCTACACCACGGGCGCCACGGTTCGCGCCGCCAGCAAGGCGCTGAAAAAAGCAGGGGCCGGCGCCGTCGACGTGCTGACCTTCGCACGCGTGCTGCCGGGGGACTTTCGGGCCGACGAGTCCACGACTATATAAGTCGGCAACAAACAGTGGAAATTCGTCATGGTCGACGTCGCCATCTATACACGCATGATGTGCGGCTACTGCACGGCCGCCAAGCGGCTGCTCGAGCGCAAGGGCATCGCCTATACGGAGCATGACGCGTCGTTTTCGCCGGAATTGCGCCAGGAGATGATTTCCCGCGCCCAAGGCCGCACGACCTTCCCGCAGATTTTCGTCGGCGACACGCATGTCGGCGGCTGCGACGACCTCCACGAGCTGGAGGCGCAAGGCCGGCTGGACAAGTTGCTCGCCAATGGCTCGACGAATTGAGGATATGACGATGGGTGTTTTCAAGGCGGCCGCGATCCAGATGCGTTCGGGCGAGAGGCCAGAGCGCAACGCAATCGAGCTCGAGCGGCTGGTGCGCGAGGCAGCCGGCCAGGGGGCCAGCTACATCCAGACACCGGAAATGACCGGAGCGCTGGTGCGTGACAAGAAGGCCGCGTCTTTCACCTCAGAGGACAAGGACATCATCGTCGCGACCGCCCGCCGACTGGCCCGCGAACTTGGCGTCCACCTGCATATCGGCTCGACCGCCATCCTGCGCGCCGACGGCAAGCTCGCCAACCGCGCGCTGCTGTTCGGCCCGGACGGCGCCACGCTCGCCTCCTATGACAAGATCCACATGTTCGACGTCGATCTCGACAATGGCGAGAGCTGGCGCGAATCCGCGACCTACGAGCCCGGCACGGAGGCGGTCGTCACGGCCATCGAAGGCGCCAAGCTGGGCTTTGCCGTCTGTTATGACCTGCGGTTTCCGCAACTGTTCCGCGCCGAGGCGCTGGCCGGCGCCGACCTGCTTTCCGTGCCCGCCGCCTTCACCCGCCAAACCGGCGAGGCGCATTGGCACGTGCTGCTCAGGGCCCGCGCCATCGAGAACGGCGCCTATGTCGTGGCCGCTGCGCAAGGCGGCCTTCACGAGGACGGCCGCGAAACCTATGGCCATTCGCTGATCGTCGATCCATGGGGCCGCGTCATCGCGGAGGCGGCGCACGATGAGCCGGCGGTGATCGTCGCCGAGATCGACCCGGCGCAGTCGCTGGCGGCTCGCAAGAAGATCCCCAATCTGAAAAATGCGCGGGATTTCGCTATCAATGCCGGTTTGTCCGAGGCATCGCGTCTCAGGGGAGCGGCCTCTTGATCCGCTTCTCCCTGATCTGCGAAAACGATCACGAGTTCGAGGGCTGGTTCCGCAGCAATGACGATTTCGACACGCAGAAGAAGCGTGGCTTCGTCGATTGCCCGACCTGCGGCTCGCACAAGGTGGAGAAAGCCCTGATGGCGCCGGCCGTGTCGACGGCGCGCAAGCAGGAAACGATAGCGCTCGCCATGGGCGAGGCGCAGAAGCAGGCGCTGGCGCAGCTGAAGGCAATGGCCGAGAAGGTTCGCGAGAATGCCGATTACGTCGGCGACAAATTCGCCGAGGAAGCGCGCAAGATCCATTTCGGCGAGACCGACCCGCGCGGCATCTATGGCGAGGCGACGCTGGAGGAGGCCAAGAGTCTGGCCGAGGACGGCGTCGAGTTCATGCCGATCCCGGTGTTTCCGGAGGATCGGAACTGAGCGGTCAGCTTACGCTGCCGATCAATTTTTCAAGCAGGCGCGAAAGCGTTTCCCGTTCGGCTTGCGTCAGGCCGGAAAGAATCTCGTGCTCGTTGGCGACGTGGGCCGTAACGGCCTCGTCGATCAAAGCGAGACCTTTTTCAGTCAACCGCACGACGATGCCGCGCCGGTCATTGGGGTGCGGACCGCGCACGATCAACCCTGAGGTTTCGAGCCGGTCGAGCCGGTTGGTCATGGCGCCCGAGGTCACCATCGTCGCCTCGTAAAGGGCGGTCGGGGTCAGCGCGTAGGGCGCGCCCGAGCGGCGCAACGTCGCCAGCACGTCGAATTCGCCGGCCTGCAATCCATAGCGCGCAAACAACGGCGCGAGGCGCTCGCGGGCAATCAGCGAGGATGCTTCATTCAACCGCCCGATCACGCCCATCGGCGAGACGTCAAGGTCCGGCCGCTCCCTGTTCCATTGTTCGATCGCCTTTGCCGCCCTGTCCATCTATTCTGCCATGTATCTTGACGTTAAGAATCTTTTCGTTATCTTATCGGAAAATGAAGTGGCGGCCAAGTGCCGGCGACGATGACGAGGACCATCAGATGAAATTTCTCTGGGATTCGGCGCTTGGCCTGTTGGTCGTGACGGGCGGCCTGCTTGGCCTCACGCTGCCGTTCGGCAAGCTTGCGACCGCCGCCGGCGTTCCGGCCATGGTCTGGGCCTTCGTCATTTCGCTCGGCGCCGGCGGCGTGCTGTTGCTGGCTCTCCTGCTGCGTGGCGAGCGCATCAAGCTGACGGCGCGCAAGCTGCGCTATTTCTTCGTCACGGCGGCGGTGTCCTATGCCTTTCCAAACCTCTTGATGTTTTCGGCCATCCCGCATCTCGGCGCAGGATACACGGGCATCATGTTCACGCTGTCGCCGGTGATCACGCTTGTGTTCTCGATCTTGCTCGGCGTGCGGCGCCCCAACCTGCTCGGCGTGATCGGCATCGCCGTCGGCTTCGTCGGTGCGGTCATGGTCGCGCTCACACGCGGCGAAGCTGGCCAACCGGCCGATTATTTCTGGGTAATGATCGGATTGCTGATCCCGGTCAGCCTTGCCGCGGGCAACATCTACCGCACCGTCGACTGGCCCGAAGGAACCGGCCCGATCGAGCTTGCCGTGGGCAGCCATCTGGCGTCGGCGACCTTGCTTCTCCTCGGCATCCTGACGCTTTTCGGCTGGCAAGCGTTTGTTCCGCTGGGCGCGGTACCGCTTGTGGGCGTCGCGCAGATGGCGTCGGCTTCGGCAATGTTTGCCTTCTTCTTCCGGCTGCAGGCGGTGGGCGGCCCGGTCTATCTCAGCCAGATCGGCTATGTGGCGGCGGCCGTCGGGCTGTTCGCGGGCACGATCTTCCTCGGCGAACACTATCAGCTGCTGACCTGGGCAGGCGCTGTCATCATCACGGCAGGCGTGTTCATCACCACCAAGGCGCAAAGCCGGACCAGCGTGAGGGCGCAGAGTCAGGCGGCGTGAGCCGGTTCAGACCGTGCCCTTTTCCGCCAGCACCATGTAGTTGACGTCCATGTCTTTCGACCGCTGCCAGCGGTCGGCGAGCGGGTGGTAGACGACGCCGGTGCGGTCGATGACGGTCAGACCGGCGCCGCCGAGCGCCTTTTCCAGCTCTTCCGGGCGCACCAGCTTGCCAAACTGATGAGTGCCGCGCGGCAGCCAGCGCAGCACATATTCGGCGCCTATGATGGCCAGCCCTAACGCCTTCAGCGTGCGGTTGATCGTGGCCACGAACATGATGCCGCCGGGCTTGACCATCTCGCCGCATTTGCCGACGAACAGGTCGATGTCGGCGACATGCTCGACCACTTCCATATTGAGGATAACGTCGAATTTTTCGCCGGCGTCGGCCAGGTCCTCGGCCGTGGTGGCGCGGTAGTCGATCGTCACGCCGACTTCGGCGGCGTGCAATTTGGCCACTTCGATATTGGTGGCGGAAGCATCGGCGCCGACCACTTCGGCGCCAAGCCGCGCCATCGGCTCGCACAGCAGGCCGCCGCCGCAACCGATGTCGAGAAAGCGCAGGCCCTCGAATGGCCGTGCCGCGCGCGGATCGCGGCCGAAGCGCGTTGCCACCTGGTCGCGTATATAGGCAAGCCGGATGGGGTTGAACTTGTGCAGCGGCCGGAACTTGCCGTTTGGATTCCACCATTCGGCGGCAAGGGCGGAAAAGCGCTCCACTTCTCCGGCATCGATCGTCGATCGTCGGGGCTCTGGCATAGATTGGTCTCCTCGGAGGCTAGCAAGTCGGGCGTGGGGGAGGGAAAGTCAAGGCTGCATTTTCGCCTGCTGACAGTGCGCGGGCCGGCACTGCCGACAAGCGCCCTCTATTGCCGGCGGCGCCCTGTCAGGACGTGTCAGCTCAAGGAGTACCTCGGCCGAAACAAAAAAGCGGCGGCGTACGAAAAAAGGAAAATCGTTTTGAGAAAAGGAGATGGCCGTGATTCAGACCGCATCGATCCTTTGGCGCAGGCTCGACCTTGAAGGTCACGATTCCTGCATGCTCTCGCAGCGGCCCGATGGGCACGGCCTGAAGGGACAGGCCGTCTTCCTGCAAGACGACAAGCCGTGTTGCATCGCCTACGAGGTGGATTGCGATGCCGGCTGGCACACGCGCTCGGCACGGGTCGAGGGCTTTCTCGGCCCGCAAGAGCTTTCCCTGGGGATCGAACGCCGCGCCGACGGCTCCTGGGCGCTGGATGGCGAGCCGCAGCTGGAGGTGGCCGGCCTGATGAACGTCGACCTCGGCTTCACGCCGGCTTCGAACCTCCTGGCGATCCGCCGGTTCGCGCTCGCCGTCGGCGAAGCGACGCCCGCGCCGGCCGCCTATCTGGCCTTTCCCGAGCTCAGAATGACGCGGCTCGACCAGGCCTACCGGCGCCTCGACGCGGCCCGCTACGCCTATGCCGCGCCGGCTTTCGGCTATGAGGCGGTTCTGGAGGTCTCTCCACTCGGCTTCGTGCTCGACTATCCAAATTTGTGGAAAAGCATCGTGCGCCTGGGCTGACGCCCGTCGCCGTGTGGGCCTTGCCGGTTGGGCCCTGCGCAAAATGAAGTTACCGTTCAGTCCGCGCCCGGCGCTCTTCTTATGAGCCGTCGCTTGCGAAGCCTGGATGTTTTGGCTAAGGAGGCCGCGCATTCAGCGGCCGGCGCCAGCCGGGCGCTTTCCTCGGTTTTTCGGCCCAGAGCCGGCTTCAGTCAAAGGCATTTCGCTTCCATGGCGCGCATCGTGATGAAATTCGGCGGAACCTCCGTCGCCGACATCGCCCGCATCCGCAATGTGGCGCGTCACGTCAAACGCGAGGTCGATGCCGGTCACGAGGTGGCGGTTGTGGTCTCGGCGATGGCCGGCAAGACCAACGAACTGGTCGGCTGGACGCGCGAGGCCTCGCCGATGCACGACGCGCGCGAATATGATGCCGTGGTTGCGTCCGGCGAGCAGGTGACGGCAGGCCTCCTGGCGATCACCTTGCAGAACATGGGCGTGCACGCCCGCTCCTGGCAGGGCTGGCAGATCCCTATCAAGACCGACAACGCGCATGGCGCGGCACGCATCCTCGACATCGACGGCGCTTTCCTGGTCAAGCGCTTCGGCGAGGGCCAGGTGGCCGTCATCGCAGGTTTCCAGGGCATCGGACCGGACAACCGCATCGCAACGCTTGGTCGTGGCGGCTCCGACACCAGCGCGGTGGCGATCGCGGCCGCCGTCAAAGCCGACCGCTGCGACATCTATACCGACGTCGACGGCGTCTACACCACCGATCCGCGCATCGAGCCCAAGGCGCGGCGGCTGGCCAAGATATCGTTCGAGGAAATGCTTGAAATGGCCTCACTCGGCGCCAAGGTTCTGCAGGTGCGATCGGTCGAGCTTGCCATGGTGCACAGGGTGCGTACCTTCGTGCGGTCGTCCTTCGACGATCCCGACGCGCCCGGAATGGGGGATTTGCTCAATCCGCCCGGAACGCTTATTTGCGACGAGGAAGAGATCGTGGAACAGCAGGTCGTCACCGGAATTGCCTATGCCAAGGACGAGGCGCAGATTTCGCTGCGCCGTGTCGGCGACCGGCCGGGCGTTGCCGCCGGCATCTTCGGGCCGCTGGCCGAGGCCAACATCAACGTAGACATGATCGTCCAGAACATTTCCGAGGACGGCAAGCTTACCGACATGACCTTCACGGTGCCCTCCGGAGACGTCGACAAAGCGCTGGCCGTGCTCGACCGGCTGAAGGCCGATGTCGGCTACGACGTCGTGCAGTCGGAAGCCGGCATGTCGAAGGTCTCGGTGATCGGCATCGGCATGAGAAGCCATGCCGGCGTTGCCGCCACCGCCTTCAAGGCGCTGGCCGACAAGGCGATCAACATCCGCGCCATCACCACCTCCGAGATCAAGATTTCGATACTGATCGACGGTCCTTACACGGAACTCGCGGTTCGCACTTTGCATTCCGTCTACGGTCTGGATAAGCAGTAGCAGACTGAATCAGTTGTTGCGTGCGTGCCGGCGGCGGCCGAAACTGCGCCGGCAGGAAGCCTATTGGAGAAGAAGCCGCGATGCGTGACCCGGCCAGTGGCCCGCGCGTTCTGCTGAAGCGGCTCCGCGAGCTCATGCAGGAGCCGCTGGAGCCGCAGGAGCGGCTCGACCGCATCGTGCGCGACATCGCCTCCAACATGGTCGCCGAAGTGTGCTCGCTCTATGTGCTGCGCGCCGATTCCGTGCTCGAACTCTACGCCACCGAAGGCCTGAACCCCAACGCAGTGCACCTGGCGCAGCTCAGGCTGGGGCAAGGCCTGGTCGGCACGATCGCCGCCAGCGCGCGGCCGCTCAACCTGTCCAATGCGCAGGAACATCCGGCCTTCGCCTACCTGCCGGAAACCGGGGAAGAGATCTACAATTCCTTCCTCGGCGTGCCGGTGCTCAGGGCAGGGCGCACGCTGGGCGTGCTGGTGGTACAGAACAAAACCATGCGCCATTACCGCGACGATGAGGTCGAGGCGCTGGAAACCACCGCGATGGTCATCGCCGAGATGATCGCCACCGGCGATCTGGCGCGGCTGACGCGGCCCGGCCTCGAGCTCGACCTGCGCCGCCCGGTCAGCTTCACCGGCCTGTCCTTCAACGAGGGCGTTGGGCTCGGCCATGTCGTGCTGCATGAGCCGCGCATCGTCGTCACCAACCTGTTCAACGAGGACAGCGAAGAGGAAGTCCGCCGGCTCGAGGCATCGCTCGGCTCGCTCAGGCTTTCCATCGACGACATGCTCGAGCGCCGCGACGTCGCCTTCGAGGGCGAGCATCGCCAGGTGCTGGAAGCCTACCGCATGTTCGCCAACGACCGCGGCTGGGTCCGGCGGCTGGAAGAGGCGATCCGCAACGGCCTTACGGCGGAAGCTGCGGTCGAAAAGGTACAGAGCGACATGCGCGCCCGTATGCTGCATATGACCGATCCTTATCTGCGCGAGCGGATGAGCGATTTCGATGATCTCGCCAACCGGCTTCTGCGCCAGCTGATGGGACGCGGGCCTGATGATGTCGCGGCCTCGCTGCCGAAGGATGCCATCATCGTCGCCCGCTCGATGGGCGCCGCCGAACTGCTCGACTACCCCCGGGACAAATTGCGCGGACTGGTGCTCGAGGATGGCGCCGCCACCAGCCACGTCGTCATCGTCGCGCGCGCCATGGGTATTCCCGTCGCCGGGCAGATGAAGGGCGCCGTTTCCATGGCGGAAAACGGCGATGCCATCATCGTCGACGGCGAGGAAGGCGCGATCCATCTTCGTCCGCAGTCGGATCTCGAAGCCGCCTATGCCGAAAAGGTGCGGTTCCGTGCGCGCCGGCAGGAAGTCTACCGCGAACTGCGCAAGAAGCCGTCGGTGACCAAGGATGGCGTTGCGGTCGACCTTTTGATGAATGCCGGGCTTGCCGTCGACCTGCCGCAACTGGCCGAGTCGGGTGCCGCCGGGATCGGCCTGTTCCGCACCGAATTGCAGTTCATGGTCGCCTCGACCTTTCCCCGTGCCGAGGCGCAGGAGCGGCTCTACCGCGACGTGCTCGATGCCGCGCGCGGCAAGCCGGTGACCTTCCGCACCATCGACATCGGCGGCGACAAGGTGCTGCCCTATTTCAAAGGCGCCATCCAGGAAGAGAACCCGGCGCTCGGCTGGCGGGCGATCCGCCTGACGCTGGACCGTCCGGGATTGCTGCGCACCCAGATCCGCGCCCTGCTGAAAGCCTGCGGCGGGCGGGAGCTCAAGCTGATGCTGCCGATGGTCACCGAGCTCGGCGAGATCGCCCAGGCGCGCGAAATCATCGACCGCGAGGTGCGGCATCTGTCGCGCTTCGCCCATCATTTGCCGACCAGCCTCAAGCTCGGGGCAATGCTGGAGGTGCCATCCCTCCTGTTCCAGCTTGACGAGTTGATGAAGGCGGTCGACTTCGTCTCGGTCGGCTCGAACGACCTGTTCCAGTTCGTGATGGCGGTCGACCGCGGCAATACGCAGCTTTCCGACCGCTTCGACACGTTGTCGACGCCGTTCCTGCGGGTGCTCAAGACCATCGCCGATGCCGGCGCCCGCAACCACACGCCCGTCACACTCTGCGGCGAACTCGCCGGCAAGCCGATCTCGGCAATGGCGCTGGTCGGCCTCGGTTTCCGTTCTATCTCGATGTCGCCCGCTTCGATCGGTCCGGTCAAGGCGATGCTGACCGAATTGCCGCTGGAGGCGTTGAAAGCGTTCTTTGACGACAATCTGATGGCGCCGGTCCAGGGGCTGCCGATGCGGGCGCTGCTGCAGGCCTTTGCCGACGACCGCTCAATTCCGTTATAGCACCTTTACAATGATCTCCCTTCCCCGCGACCGCATGGATCAAGTCGTCAAGCGTTTCGAGATGCTCGAAGCGCAGATGTCGGCCGGCCCGGCGCCGGATGCCTATGTGAAGATGGCATCGGAATATGCCGAGCTCCAGGAGATGGTGGCCAAAGTCAGAGCCTTGCGTGCGGCCGAGCAGGAGCAGGCCGATCTCGAGGCGATGCTCGCCGACAAGGGCACCGATGCCGAGATGCGAGCGCTCGCCGAGGCCGACCTGCCAGGCGTCGATGAGCGCATTGAGGCGTTGCAGAAGGACATCCAGATCCTGCTCTTGCCCAGGGATGCGGCCGATGACAAGAACGCCATCCTGGAAATCCGCGCCGGCACCGGCGGCGACGAGGCAGCATTGTTCGCCGGCGACCTGTTTCGCATGTATGAGCGCTATGCCGCTTCGCGTGGCTGGCGGTTCGAGACGGTATCGGCCAGCGAGGGCGATGCCGGCGGCTATAAGGAAATCATCGCCACGGTTTCCGGCAAGGGGGTTTTCGCGCATCTGAAATTCGAGTCCGGCGTCCACCGGGTGCAGCGCGTGCCCGCGACCGAGGCCAGCGGACGCATTCACACCTCGGCGGCCACGGTGGCCGTGCTGCCGGAGGCGGAGGAAGTCGACATCGACATCCGGGCCGAAGACATCCGCATCGACACGATGCGCGCGTCGGGCTCGGGCGGCCAGCACGTCAACACCACCGATTCGGCGGTGCGCATCACCCATTTGCCGACCGGCATCATGGTGGTGCAGGCGGAGAAATCGCAGCACCAGAACCGGGCCAAGGCCATGCAGATCCTGCGGGCCCGGCTCTACGACCTGGAACGCAGCAAGGCCGACGAGGAGCGCTCGGAATCGCGCAAGTCTCAGGTCGGCTCCGGCGACCGCTCAGAGCGCATCCGCACCTACAATTTTCCGCAAGGCCGCGTCACCGATCATCGCATCAACCTGACGCTCTACAAGCTCGACCGGGTGATGATGGGCGAACTCGACGAAGTCATCGACGCGCTGATCGCCGACCACCAGTCGAAGCTGCTCGCCGATATCGGCCTCGATGGCTGATCCTTTGCCCCAGGCGCTGGGGCCGCTGCTGCGGGAAGCGAGAGCGCGCTTGGCGGCGGTCGATAATCCGGCGCTCGATGCAAGACTGATCGTGGAGCACTTTTCAGGTACGACTCGCACGCAGGCCATTGCCGATCCCGAACATGCGGTCGATGCCGCCGCTCTTGTCCAGATCGACCGCGCCTTGAGGCGCCGCGCGGGCGGCGAGCCCGTGCACCGCATCCTGGGCTATCGGGAGTTCTACGGGTTGCGGCTGTCGCTGTCGCCGGAAACGCTGGAGCCGCGGCCCGACACCGAAACGCTGGTCGAGGCCATACTGCCCTTTGTCAGGGCAACCGTCATGCGCGAGGGCGAGTGCCGCATCCTCGATCTGGGAACCGGCAGCGGAGCCATCGCGCTGGCGCTGCTCAGCGCCGTGCCGGCAGCGATTGCCACCGGGGTCGACTTCTCGGAAGGGGCGTTGAGGACGGCAACGCGCAATGCCGCGCAATTGGGGCTTGGCGACCGGTTCACGGCGCTGCTGTCCGACTGGTTCGAAAAAGTTTCTGGTCGATACCATGTAATTGTCGCAAACCCTCCCTATATACGATCGGAGGACATCGGAAATCTGCAGGATGAAGTCCGGGATTTCGACCCGCGCCTGGCCCTGGATGGCGGCGCGGATGGGTTGGCCCCTTACAGGGTCATCGCCGCTGAGGCGGCTAAGTTTCTAGAAGCCGGAAGCAGGATTGCGGTCGAGATCGGCTACACACAGCACATCGAGGTCACCGCTATATTTCGCTCGTCCGGCTATGCGGTCGCTGGTGCGTTCGGCGACCTCGGCGGAAACGACAGGGTTCTTGTCTTTCAACGGGGAAAGCCTTGACGCAGTGCGAAAAAAACCGCTTGGCAATGCCGGGGAATGCGGCTAGGGTCGCGTTAACCGGATGAGACGAAGCAGGCAGTGCTCTTAGCGATTCGGTTTTCCTTGGAAATAGCTGCCTTCTTGCGCAAACCACGCCCAAGCTTCGTGCGGGAATCGTCCGGCAAGTGATGTAACCGGAACAGGATGGCACGTGGCGCCAACGCAATTGATGCGGGCGAACGCCGGTGAAGAAACGAAACGGCTGGCTGCATGAGCGCCACCGTTCGTGAAGAGTTTTCGAAAATTTCAATATGAAGAGAGTCGAATGAGGCCACAACAGCAGAACAGGCGCATGCGCGGTCGCAACAACAATGGCGGCGGCGGCAACAACAACAATAACAACAACCGCAAGGGGCCAAATCCCCTGACGCGCAACTACGAGAGCAACGGCCCGGACGTGAAGATCCGTGGGTCTGCTCAGCAGATCGCTGAAAAGTACGCCACCCTTGCCCGTGATGCGCAAAGCTCCGGCGACCGGGTGATGGCGGAGAACTATCTCCAGCACGCCGAGCACTATAATCGCATCATTGCCGCCGCGCAGGCGCAGATGCCGATCCAGAACGTCCAGCAGAATCGCGACGAATTCGACGATGATGGCGATGAGGATCGCGACGAGTTCGACAATGTCGGCAACGCCGGCAACAACGTTGCGGATGCGCCGGTTCCGGTGATCAACCACGGCGCGGGTCCGCAGCCGGTTATCGAAGGCATGCCGGCCGAAGTCGCGCTGAACCGGGAAAACGGCCGCGATCGTGATAATCGCGATCGTGATAATAATGGCGGGCGCAACAGTGGCGGCCGCGACAACAATGGCGGACGCCATCGCGACCGCCGCCCCAATGGCGGCTATGGCCAGAACAGCCAGCGCGGCGATTATGGTTCGTCCGCCGAGCAGGGTGCCCAGCAGCAGCGCAACGAGACGGCCGAACAGGCCGAGGCCGTCACGTCAGCCGAATCCGCCGCGCCGGTCGAGCAGGCGGCGCCGCTGTTCGAGAACCTGTCGCCGGCCGGGCTCGCAGCCCAGGCCGAACTCAATGAGACGGCCGCGGAGACTAGTCCCAGCCGTCGTCCGAGGCGTCCGCGCCGCCCGCGCGGCAATGCCGACCAGATCACCAGCGGCAACGACAATGCCGACGCTGGCGAGGTGGTCGCGGCGCCGACGGACAATGGCAACGCCGACACCGCGGTCGCCGACATCGACAACTGAGCGGCGACGCTTCCATGCATTGAACGGCGGAGAGAAATCTCCGCCGTTTTCGTTTTGCGCGGCCGTGGAATATTATGCTTTCGCAGCCATCGAGACGTCTTGAGGGTTCGCGGGTTGCGCACCATATCAGCCTCAACTGGATCCGGCTCTCACGGGCGGGTCCGTCACCGCAAACTGATCCGGTGCCGCAAAGCGGGCCGGTGATGGAAGGAGACAGGTATGAATCTCGAGAAATACTCGGAGCGCGTGCGCGGCTTCATCCAATCCGCGCAAACCATGGCGCTCTCGCGCAACCACCAGCAATTCACCCCCGAACATATCCTGAAAGTGCTCGTCGATGACGACGAGGGTCTGGCTGCGTCGCTCATCGAGCGCGCCGGCGGCAGCGTCCGCGACGTCAAGCTCGGCATCGAGACGGCACTCGAAGCGATGCCCAAGGTGGAGGGCGGCAACGGCCAGCTCTATCTGGCACAGCCGTTGGCCAAGGTGTTTTCGACGGCCGAGGAACTGGCCAAGAAGGCCGGCGACAGCTTCGTCACGGTCGAAAGGCTGCTGACCGCGCTGGCGGTCGAGAAATCGGCCAAGACATCAGACATACTGGCCAAGGCCGGCGTTACCGCGCAGGCGCTCAACCAGGTGATCAACGATGTCCGCAAGGGCCGCACCGCCGATTCGGCGAATGCCGAACAGGGCTATGACGCGCTGAAGAAATACGCGCGCGATCTCACCGCCGATGCCCGCGCCGGCAAGCTCGATCCGGTCATCGGCCGCGACGACGAGATCCGCCGCACCATCCAGGTGCTGTCGCGCCGCACCAAGAATAATCCGGTGCTGATCGGCGAGCCGGGCGTCGGCAAGACGGCGATCGCCGAAGGCCTGGCGCTGCGCATCGTCAATGGCGACGTGCCGGAATCGCTGAAGGACAAGCAGCTGATGGCGCTCGACATGGGCGCGCTGATCGCCGGCGCCAAATATCGCGGTGAGTTCGAGGAGCGGCTGAAGGCCGTGCTTTCCGAGGTCACTGCCGCTGCTGGTGGCATCATCCTGTTCATCGACGAAATGCACACCCTGGTCGGCGCCGGCAAGGCGGACGGCGCCATGGATGCGTCCAACCTTCTGAAGCCGGCGCTGGCGCGCGGCGAACTGCACTGCGTCGGCGCCACCACGCTCGACGAATACCGCAAGCATGTGGAGAAGGATGCCGCACTCGCCCGCCGCTTCCAGCCGGTCTTCGTCGAGGAGCCGACGGTGGAGGACACGGTCTCGATCCTGCGCGGCCTGAAGGAGAAATACGAACAGCACCACAAGGTGCGCATTTCCGATTCGGCGCTGGTCGCGGCGGCGACGCTGTCCAACCGCTACATCGCCGACCGGTTCTTGCCGGACAAGGCGATCGACCTCGTCGACGAAGCCGCTTCGAGGCTTCGCATGCAGGTCGATTCCAAGCCCGAAGCGCTGGACGAGATCGACCGCCGCATCATGCAACTCAAGATCGAGCGCGAAGCGCTGAAGGTCGAGAAGGACGAGGCTTCGAAGGACAGGCTTGCCCGGCTCGAGAAGGACCTCGCCAGCCTTGAGGAGGAATCGACCGAGATGACCTCGAAATGGCAGGCAGAGAAGCAGAAGCTCGGGCTCGCCGCCGATCTCAAGAAGCAGCTTGACGAGGCGCGCAACGAACTGGCCATCGCCCAGCGCAAGGGCGAGTTCCAGCGCGCCGGCGAGCTTGCCTATGGCAAGATCCCGGAACTGGAAAAGAAGCTGAAGGAAGCCGAGGCCCAGGACGGCAAGGCTGGCATGGTCGAGGAAGTGGTCACGCCCGATCATGTCGCCCACATCGTCTCGCGCTGGACCGGAATTCCGGTCGACAAGATGCTGGAAGGCGAGCGCGACAAGCTGTTGCGCATGGAAGACGAGATCGGCAAGCGCGTCGTCGGCCAGGGCGAGGCGGTGCAAGCTGTTTCCAAGGCAGTGCGGCGCGCTCGCGCCGGCCTGCAGGATCCGAACCGGCCGATCGGCTCGTTCATGTTCCTCGGCCCGACCGGCGTTGGCAAGACCGAACTGACCAAGGCGCTGGCGAACTTCCTGTTCGACGACGAGAGCGCGATGGTGCGCATCGACATGTCGGAGTTCATGGAGAAGCATTCGGTTGCCCGATTGATCGGCGCGCCTCCCGGCTATGTCGGTTATGAGGAAGGCGGCGCGCTAACGGAAGCGGTGCGGCGCCGGCCCTATCAGGTCGTGCTGTTCGACGAGATCGAGAAAGCGCATCCCGACGTGTTCAACGTGCTCCTGCAGGTGCTCGACGACGGCCGGCTCACCGATGGGCAGGGCCGCACGGTCGACTTCCGCAACACGCTGATCATCATGACGTCGAACCTCGGCGCCGAATACCTGGTCAATCTCCGCGAGGACCAGGATGTCGACCAGGTTCGCGACGAAGTGATGAACGTCGTCAAGGCGTCGTTCCGGCCGGAGTTCCTCAACCGCGTCGACGAGGTGATCCTGTTCCATCGGCTGCGCCGGCAGGATATGGGCCGCATCGTCGAAATCCAGCTCAAGCGGCTGGAAAACCTGCTGGTCGACCGCAAGATCACGCTGTCGCTGGACCAGGAGGCGATCGACTGGCTGGCATCCAAGGGTTACGACCCTGCCTATGGCGCGCGGCCGTTAAAGCGGGTGATGCAGAAAGACTTGCAGGATCCGCTGGCTGAGAAGATCCTGCTCGGCGAGATTCTCGACGGCTCGACGGTCAAGGTGACTGCCGGCTCCGACCGGCTGAATTTCCGTTCGAAGCCGACGGTCGTCGCGACCGAAGCGGCAGCCTGATTGAACGCCGCGCGCCCAGGCCGGGCGCGCGGCTTTTCCGCGTCTTTCGGCAGGAGCACGCATGACGCTGGACGACTATAACGGCTTCTGCGCCTCGCTGCCCGCCACATCGCATGTCGTCCAGTGGGGCGGCGCCCATGTCTGGAAGGTCGGCGCCAAGGTCTTTGCCATCGGCGGCTGGAGCGAGGGTCGCGATCCTTTCATCACCTTCAAATGCTCCGACATTGCCTATGATGTGCTGAAGGAGCAGCCGGGCTTGCGGCCCGCACCCTATCTTGCCTCGCGCGGCATGAAATGGATCCAGCGCCAGACAAGCCAGAGCATGGATGATGGCGCGCTGAAGGATTACCTGCGCGAGAGCCATCGTCTTGTCGCCCTGAAGTTGACGAAGCAGGCGCGAAAGGAACTGGGACTTGCCTGAGGCTAAAGCGCGTCACGTTCGACGGATTCAGGCGACGCGCTTTAGCTCTTGGTTCTATGCATGTCGTTCGCCCCAAACCGGGCCGCTTTTGGACGATATGCATTTAGCTGATATTCGTCGAGGCGCCGGAAAACCGCCATCTTCATGCCCGGTTCATATTGGAACCTTATGGTCGGGCGGTGGTTCGCTGGCGAAGGATTCGCTACGCGCGAAAGCCGCCTGCGACGACAATTACGGACCGGAGAGTTTGCCCACCATGTTGCGGACGATCTTCACCCTTTCGGCACTTGCGGCCGGACTGGCGTTTTCAAGCGCGTTCGCCGCGCCGACTGAGGACGCTTCGCCGCGGGTCGTCCGCCCCGCTGACGGCGGCATCCTGCTGGCCCAGGACGGCAATCTCGACATCTATTACGACGCCAGGGGGAACCGCGTCATCGTCGATGCGGACACGGGCAAGGTCGTCGCCATCCAACCGCCGCAGACCAGGCTCGACCGACGCGCGCTGCGCCGCGAGACACGGCTGCGCGAACTCGGCCGCGTTCCCGCCGACGACGACCGCTACTATCTCGACGATCCGGAAGACATGGCACGCTTCCGCCGCAGGCAGATGGAAGACGAAGGCCGGGTCATCGCGCCGCCCGTCCAGGAATATGATCCCTATGGCGACAATTCCGTCGAGGCCTACCCGCCGGCCCCCGGCGGCGACGGCGTCTACGACGACAACTATCCGGGAGCGCCCCAGCCGGCAACGCCGCCCTCCATCAAGCGCCAGCCGCTGAACGAGGCCTCGATAGAGCCGGTTCAGCCCACGGCTCCCGCCGCGCAGCCGGCGCCTGCAGACGAGGCGGGATTACCGCCGAAAGCAGGCGGTAAGACTGTGGTCGACCCGTCGCTTTCGCTCGGAGCACGCCAGGATGTCGCGGCTCTGCAGGTGCTGCTTGATCGCGGCGGCGCTTCGCCTGGCGTCATCGACGGGCGCTTCGGTTCGAATGTCGACAAGGCGCTGGCTGCCTACAACCAGATCACCGGCAGCAATCTGCGATCGACCGACGCCGTCGGCATCCAGGCGGCCCTTGCACAATCGGGCGGCGATGCCTTGGCCAACTACACGATCACGCCGGAGGATGCGGCCGGTCCCTATGTTGCGTCGATCCCGGAAGATTACAGCCAGAAGGCGCAGCTCGACCGCATGGGCTATACGTCCGTCACGGAAGCGCTTGCCGAGCGCTTCCACATGGACGAGAACTATCTCAAGGCGCTCAACCCGGAGGCCAATTTCAACCGTCCCGGAACGATCATCAAGGTTGCCAATTTCGGCAGACTGGTGTCGTCGCCGGTGGCTCGCATCGTCGCCGACAAGGGCAAGAAAGAGGTCTTTGCCTATGATACGGCGGGCAAGCTGATCGCGGCCTATCCCGCCACCATCGGCTCGTCCGACACGCCGTCGCCGTCCGGTATTCATGCCGTGTCCCGTGTCGCGCTCGATCCGAACTACACTTACAACCCCAACATCAATTTCAAACAGGGCGAGAACAATAAGGTCCTGACCATTCCGCCCGGCCCGAATGGCCCTGTCGGCTCGGTGTGGATCGCGTTGGACAAGCCGACCTACGGCATCCATGGCACGCCGGATCCCTCGAAGATCGGCAAGACCGAAAGCCATGGTTGCGTGCGACTAACCAATTGGGATGCCCGCGAACTGGCCAAGCTGGTTTCGCCCGGCGTGACGGTGGAATTCGTCGACTGAGACGATGCGGCGTTCGTCGCTGGTTAGAGCGGTTCAGTGTTCGATGGACTTCCGAGCCGCTCCAGCGCTGCGCGCTTTTCCCGGGAAACCGCCACGTTTTTCGTGGAATTGCTCTACCCGATTATCCTGCGCAACAATTTCGCACTCGGTGTCGCGGCATAAATCAGCTGCACCATGAGAATGAAGCCGACGCTGAGCAGCGGGGTGACCAGACAGAGCAGGGCGCCGACCGCCCACAGAAGCTGCGCCTTGACGATGCGAAGGTAGACCGTGCGTTTCGTTTCGAGGTCGACGTCATCCGCCAGAAAGCCATTTTTCTCCGCATAGCGCCAGCTGGCGATCAGGGTGACGCCGAGCATCAGCAGATTGAGCCAATAGATGGCGACCGCGGTTCTGAATTCGAGGAAGTCGGCCAGAAGATCGGTCGAGAACGGCAGCAGGGCGATAAAGGCGAGAAAACACAAATTGAGCGTTGCCAGCCGCCTGTCGGATCTGGTGATCAACCCATGCTGCGCCTGCTGGCCGAACCAGAAGATGGTCAGCGTCAGGAAGGAAAGCGCATAGGTCAGGAAGCGCGGCGCCAAGGCCAGAACAGCGTCGATGAGATCGCCTTCGGAATGGATCGCCTCGTGCGTCGGCACACGAATCTCCAGAACGATCAGGGTCAGCGCGATGGCGAAGACGCCGTCGGTCAGGCCAACAACGCGGTGGAGCCCGGACTGGGATGGTTCGAGCGGTCGCTTCATCGATTTTCTCCCCAGTCTGATCGGCTCCCGTCCGATGCCGCGTGAAAGCTTAGCATGCCGGCGCTTGTTTGCACCTTCGTGGGCCGGCACCTGCCCATGCGGCCAGGTGGCTGCGCAGCTGGTTTCAACGACCGGGACCGCTGGCTGGTTGTTGTAGGCGCGCCGCGGGTTTATGCAGGTTGCATGCATTCACCGAGCAAAGCCGCTGCCGTCCCGCCGCCGACCGCCAACGGTACATTCTGCCCGCAGTCGCAGCGGCGCTATGTGCTGATCGCCGCGATCCTGGCTTCAGCGCTTGGTTTCATCGACGGTTCGATCCTTGCCATCGCCACGCCGGCAATCCGCGTCGATCTCGGCGCCAGCCTGGCGCAAGCGCAGTGGATATCCAATGCCTATGCGCTGACGCTTTCGGCGCTCATCCTTGCCGGCGGTGCTGCGGGCGACCGCTTCGGCCTGCGCCGCGCCTTCGTCGCCGGCATCGCGCTGTTCATCGCCGCTTCATTGGCCTGCGCGCTGGCGCCCAATCCGGCGGTGCTGATCGCGTTTCGCGCAATCCAGGGCGTCGGCGCGGCGATCATGGTGCCGGGCAGCCTTGCCATCATTGCCAAGGCCTATCCGAAAAAGGAGCGCGGCCGCGCAATCGGCATCTGGGCCGCCGCTTCGGCGCTGACCACGGCACTCGGTCCGGTGCTGGGCGGTTTCGTGCTGTCGACCCTCGGCAATGGAATCTGGCGTGCGATATTTGCCATCAACCTGCCGCTTGGGCTGGTTTCGATCTACCTGCTGCTCGCCAAGATCCCGGCGGATCGGCCGACCGAAAAGCGCAGCCTCGATCTTGGCGGCGCGGCGCTGGCGACACTGGCCTTCGGGTTGCTGGCCTACGGGCTGACGGCGATGAACGCGGAGGCTGCCGGATTCATGTCGGGTTCGGCAATCGTTGCCGGCGTGGTCCTGCTTTTCGTCTTCATTTTCTACGAGCGCCGGCAGCGCGAGCCGATGATCGATCTCAATCTGTTTCGCATCGGCGCCTTCGCCGGCGCCAATCTCGCGACCTTCTTCCTCTATTTCGCGCTGTCGGCCAATCTTTTCTACCTGCCCATGCTTTTGATCGCCGGCTGGGGGCTGAGCACGGCCGAGGTCGGCTTCATCTTCCTGCCGCTGTCTGCATTGATCGCACTGCTGTCTGGGCCTGTCGGCCAGTGGTCCGACCGGATCGGACCGCGTTTTCCGATCGCCAGCGGCAGTCTGGTGGTTGCCTTCGCCTTCGCCGGGCTTGGCTTGTTGACGCATGCCGGTATCCACAATTTCTGGACCGGAACATTTCCGCTGATGGCGCTGATGGGGTTCGGCATGGCGCTGGTGGTGTCGCCGCTGTCGACCGCGATCATGACGGCGGTGGAAGACAAGGATACGGGCGCGGCCTCCGGTATCAACAATGCCGTCTCGCGCATAGGCGGCCTGATTGCGGTTGCGGCTATGGGGTCGCTTGCCGCCTGGGTCTACGCGAAGGCCCTGGATGGCAGCGCCTTGCCCGGCGTGCCGGGGTTCGGTGAACCGGCGACGACCGGACTGGCCCCGGCTGTCGACGCCGCACGGCTTGCCGCCAGCGACGCCGCATTCTCGGCTGTTTCCTTTGTAACGGCGCTGCTTTGCCTGCTTTCGGCTGTCATCGCCTGGATGACGATTTCAGGCGAATCATTGCCATGGCGCCGGCCCGCCGAAAACCCTCGCGACTGACGGGTGGATCGAAGGAACTATCCTTCGATCTTGGCGCTCGCGACCTTCAGCGAATCACTGTCTTCCTGCTTCAGCAGGTCGTCGATGCGCTCGCGTTCACGCTTGAAGGCAACAAGGTCCTCGCCCTTCAACACCTTGCCGACCGGCAGGCGGACGCGCATCGGATCGACCTTGGTGCCATTGACGATCAGCTCGTAGTGAAGATGCGGGCCGGTGGCGAGGCCGGTCTGGCCGAGATAGCCGATGGTCTGGCCTTGGCGGACGTGAACGCCCGGTTCGATGCCTTTGGCAAAAGCGCTCTGGTGATTGTAGGAGGTCTCATAGCCGTTGGCATGGCGAATGATGATCTGCTTGCCATAGCCGCCGGCCCAGCCGACCTTCTCGATGACGCCATTGCCCGCGGCGATGATCGGCGTGCCGATGGGGGCTGCCCAGTCGACGCCGGTATGCATGCGGACATAGCCGAGGATCGGGTGCCTGCGCGCGCCAAAGCCGGAGCGGAACTTTCCGGCCGGCAACGGATTGCGCAGCAGGAACTGCTGGGCGCTCGAGCCGTCCTCGTCGAAATAATCCGTGCTGCCGTCCTGCATCTGGAAGCGGTAGAAATTGCGCGTCTGCCCGCCGAAGGTCGCCGAGACGTAAAGCAGTTCGGAATTGTCCGAGGTCTGGTCGTCGCCGTCGGGCTGCGAGAACAGCACTTCGAGACGGTCGGCCGGATTGAGGCGGGACTGGAAGTCGACATCGGAAGCCAACAGCTTGATGAGCCGCTGCGTCATGGCCTTGGACATGCCGTAGGAATAGGCGGCGCGGTAGATGCCGTCATAGACGTTGGGCAGGTTGCCGCGCACCACCACTGGCGCCGACGAATCATCGAACGCCGTGAGCAACTCCGGATTGGGCTCCGGTTCCTGCGCCGGCACATACTGGCCGCGATCGTCGAGCGCGATGGTGACGATATGCTGGGTCCGATCGTAGACGCTGGTGCGCACGACCTTGGCGGCGTCGCCACGGACCTCGAGACCAACACGCAGCACGGTTCCAGCCTTGAGCGCCGGGGCGTTCAAGAGCTTGGTGATCGCCTCGGCCATGCCGGCGGCGTCCTCGCCCGTATAGCCCGAATCTGCGAAGGCTTCCGTGATGGCGAGATCCTTGGTGAAAGGGATGATTTCCTCGGCGAAGGCCGGTGCCTGGTCATCGGCGTTGGCACGTGGCGCGACCGAAACGTTCTCCGGCACGATCCTGACGTCGTAGGAGCCGGCCATGCTCTCGGCAAAGGCCTCGCCAAATCGCTGCGGGTCGACATAGTGGAGCGAAGCGACCTGGACGGCGCCGTCGCTGAGATCGGTGCCGGCCTCGCGCACTACCTTTTCCACCTCATCGGCGGAAAGGTCGCTCTTTTCATCGAAGGAAGCTGTTTCAATGGGGAAGTCGACGGTCTTCAGGCTCATTTCGCTTTCGACCTTGGTGCCGTAGATCTGGCCCGGCGTAGCGGCGGCCGTCGCCGGTTGCGCCGATGCGTCGTCACCGTCGTCGCCGAACACCTGCATCGGATCGAAGGGCGGGTAGGGCCGGTTGGTGGTATGGCCGGCCGCCAGCGCCATCTTGATCTGCACGAAAGGCATGGTGTGGATGACATCGCGGTCGCCGACCTTGGTGACCATCGACACTTCCATGCGTCGACGGTCCTTGGCCTTGGCGATCTGGCGCGGCGCCACCAGCCTGGTGGTCTTGGCCATCTCGCCCGAATCGCCATTGCCGGCAAGGCCGATCAGTTCGGCGATCTCGGGTGGCGTCGCCAGTTGCTGGCGCCCGTCGAGGGCGGCGAACAGCGCCACGCCCATCAGCACGCTTGAGGTCACGCCGGTCAAGAATGTCCCCGACAGCCAGCGCGCGGAAACCTCGCGCCGGTCGGGTGGGCCACTGCGGCCGTCCGCGATAAGCGGCG
>NZ_CP173356.1:4822500-4825000 GCF_044998965.1 Mesorhizobium maamorense | reverse complement strand
GTAACTATAACGGTCCTAAGGTAGCGAAATTCCTTGTCGGGTAAGTTCCGACCTGCACGAATGGCGTAACGACTTCCCCGCTGTCTCCAGCATAGACTCAGTGAAATTGAATTCCCCGTGAAGATGCGGGGTTCCTGCGGTTAGACGGAAAGACCCCGTGCACCTTTACTATAGCTTTACATTGGCATTCGTAGTGGCATGTGTAGGATAGGTGGTAGGCTTTGAAGCCTGGGCGCCAGCTCAGGTGGAGCCACCCTTGAAATACCACCCTTATCACTATGGATGTCTAACCGCGGCCCGTTATCCGGGTCCGGGACAATGTATGGTGGGTAGTTTGACTGGGGCGGTCGCCTCCTAAAGAGTAACGGAGGCGCGCGATGGTGGGCTCAGAACGGTCGGAAATCGTTCGCTGAGTGCAATGGCATAAGCCTGCCTGACTGCGAGACTGACAAGTCGAGCAGAGACGAAAGTCGGTCATAGTGATCCGGTGGTCCCGCGTGGAAGGGCCATCGCTCAACGGATAAAAGGTACGCCGGGGATAACAGGCTGATGACCCCCAAGAGTCCATATCGACGGGGTTGTTTGGCACCTCGATGTCGACTCATCGCATCCTGGGGCTGGAGCAGGTCCCAAGGGTATGGCTGTTCGCCATTTAAAGCGGTACGTGAGTTGGGTTCAGAACGTCGTGAGACAGTTCGGTCCCTATCTGCCGTGGGTGTAGGAATATTGAAAGGATCTGTCCCTAGTACGAGAGGACCGGGATGGACGGATCTCTGGTGGACCTGTTGTGGCGCCAGCCGCATAGCAGGGTAGCTATATCCGGACGGGATAACCGCTGAAGGCATCTAAGCGGGAAACCCACCTTAAAACGAGTATTCCCTGAGAACCGTGGAAGACGACCACGTTGATAGGCCGGGTGTGGAAGAGCGGCAACGCTTGAAGCTTACCGGTACTAATAGTTCGATCGGCTTGATCGTTCTCATTCCTTATGCCCATCGTGAAACACGATGGTCTGGCCAGCGCTCACGCATGAGCGGCCCTTACGGGCCTATGCTCCGCGAGGGCGCCGGACGACCGGCGACGCGCAGTCGCGCTTGCGGGCTTCGCCCGAAAGCAAACTGTGGATGTCGCAAAGGCACAAAAAGGCAGGTGAAGAGCAACGAGCCAATAGCGAATAGGCATCCCCTATTCACTATTGCCTTCTGCCCAATCCCTAACCCAGCTTCTCGAATAACGTGCGTTTTGCCGACCTGGTGGTTATGGCGGAGCGGCTGCACCCGATCCCATTCCGAACTCGGCCGTGAAACGCTCCAGCGCTGATGGTACTTCGTCTCAAGACGCGGGAGAGTAGGTCGCTGCCAGGTCTGCCAAACGCACGTTAAGCTCACATCCATCGGATGGATGTGAAATCTTCTCTTCACGAACAGGCCCGCCAACGGGACAACGGGCCGCGTAAGCGGCCCTTTCAATTTGGCGGCGCGAAGCAGGCAATCGCCCGCTTCCAAACATCGAAGCAGAAACACCTGCTTCCAGAGATCGAAGCAGAAAACACCTGCTTCCAGAGATCGAAGCAGAAAACACCTGCTTCCAGAGGTCGAAGCAAGCTCACGCTTGCTCATAGGTGGCGCGGGGTGGAGCAGCCCGGTAGCTCGTCAGGCTCATAACCTGAAGGTCACAGGTTCAAATCCTGTCCCCGCAACCAAATCAAAACAGCCCGGCTCTCACCCCGGGCTGTTCTTGTATCCGGCTGATCGTGCCCGGCTGATTTGAACCCTCATCACGGGCCCGCAAACACCCAAAGCCGACGCCCAAGGTCAAAAAGAAATCCAAGCCAAGCCAAGCCAAGCCAAGCCAAGCCAAGCCAAGCCAAGCCAAACGTTCAGGGCCAAGCCTCGGTCGTTCCATGCCTCGGGGCCAAGACGAGCTCTCAGCTCGCGCGGCGGAAAATTGGGCTTCCCAGAGCCGAGGCCAGCCACGAAAATGCAAAATGGATTCAGCCGGCAGGATTTCATCTCAGCCGGCTTCAGCGCCAGCTGTCCCGGAGGGATCGCGAGGAGCAGATCCCACCTATCGGCTGCAGGCGCGATCCCCGATCGCGACGGCCCGACTGAGGCGATATCTCGGTTATGCCGAATCAAGCGATCCGAACCTGTCTGCGAGACAATCGGACCAAAATGCAGGTTGGTCGACCTCGGTCGAAATTGCTAATATCTGACATCTATTGCTAAATCCGTGCCGTGATCCCATGTCTCTTTCCGGGAGGTTGTCATGCCCAACTACGCTCTGAACGACCACTATGAGCGCTTCATCAGGAAACAGCTCGAATCAGGTCGCTACAACAATGCCAGCGAGGTTGTCCGCGCCGGCCTGCGCATGCTCGAGGATTTCGAGGCGGAGCGGGAAAGATGGCTGCGCGTGGAAATTCCGGGGCGCCTGGCCGAGCTCCAGCAGGATCCAGCTAAAGGAATCCCGGCCGAGGCGGTTTTTTCTCGGCTGGAGG